>DAHUZB010000035.1 GCA_027306785.1 Vulcanimicrobiota bacterium | reverse complement strand
GGAGCACGATGTGAAATAGACGAGAGGCGACCGCACGTGCGGTCGCCTCTCGTTACTCTGTTGTTACCGAGTCGTTTACTGCGGAATGCGCAGATGCTCGCCGGGCTGGAGCGTCGCGACCGACAGATGATTCGCCTCGCTGATGCGATCGATGGTGTCTTGCACGTCGCCGGAGCCGGTGTGCTTCGCCGCGATCGACCACAGCGTATCTCCCGGCTGAACCGTGACGACGGTGAAACGTCGCGCGGTCGCAGCATAGAGATGAATGTTCGAGAGGGTCGGAAGCGCGACCATCAAGCTGAGCGCTACCAGCGAGATCGCCGGCATTAGGCTGAACCGTTTGCGCCGTACCACTTGAAGAAACTCCTTTGGCGATCCCGCCATATCTTGTGGCAAACGAGCGTTCGACTACCAATCGGTCTATATCTTGGGCCAAACAACTGTTCGTCCCCTAGATTTTAGCACGGCCGATGCGACCCTTGTCAAGCTCGCTGCGAACGTATGTTTGCCACGAACGTACTTTCTATGGTAGGGTTGTAAGGCAAAGCCGTGCCATACGCATGGCTCTCTCGCGAAGCCATTCCGAAAAAATCCGGGGGTCAGGTGATCGATAAACCGGCGACTGAACGCCAGCAGCGCATCCTCGACGTGATCCACGCCTTCACGGCCGAACGGGGCTACCCGCCTTCGGTACGCGAGATCGGCGAACGGGTTGGCCTCTCGTCGTCCTCCACGATCCACGCACACCTCAAGGCGCTCGAGCGGCGCGGCCTGATCTCACGCGATCCAACCAAGCCGCGCGCCATGCGCTCCGAGATCGGCCCCTCCGCGCGCGTGGTGCCGAACGGCCCCGAGAGCGTGGTGATGCCGATCGTCGGCAAGGTCGCGGCGGGTGCGCCGATCACGGCTCAGGAGAATCTCGAAGGCGAGTTCGTGCTCCCGAGCGATTTCGTACGTAGTTCCGACGCCTTCATGCTCAAGGTACAGGGCGACTCGATGATCGACGCCGCCATCCTGAACGGCGATCTGATCGTGGTGCGGCCGCAGAAGACCGCGAGCAACGGCGAGATCGTGGTGGCCATGCTCGAAGGCGAGGCGACGGTGAAGCGCTTCTATCGCGAAAGCGGCCGCGTGCGGCTGCAGCCGGAGAATCAGGCGATGGAGCCAATCTACGCGAGCGATGTCGAGATCGTCGGTCGCGTCGAGGCTGTCGTCCGCCGCCTCTAGCATAAAGCACCTCTCCGAAGAGCCGCTGGTCGCCGCGACCCGCGAGGCGCTCCCCTGGAGCTTCGTCGGGCTCCTCGCGGCGTTCGTGCTGATCCTGCCGTTCGTCCGTGAGCCCGGCCCGTTCTTCGGAAGCGGGCTCGGCCTGCGTGTCTCGGCGGCGATGCTGCCCGCGTTCGGCGTGATGGGCGCGATGCTCGCGCCCGCACTCGCGTGGCGCTTCGCGCGGCGCACCGAGCGCTCCGGATGGGTGCTCGCATCGGCCGCCGCGCTCGCCTATCTGGCGGCGCTTCCGTCTCCGCAATCCCCGGATGTGCTCGCGTACCTGCGCCTGGTCGGCGCGAGCGGACTCTTTCTCGCCCTGATGATCGGGTGCGCTCTCGCGCTTGCGCTGCGGCTCGTGAAGCGCGACCTGCTCGCGGCGCTGCTGGTCGTGGCGGTGGCGCTCGCGCTGCGCTTCGCGCACGTCTCGGTCGCGGCGGGCATCGACGCGGCGCTCGTGCCGCTCGGGCGGCTCGGTGACAGCTACACCGCTCTCATCGTCATCGTGCTCGTGGAGACGTTGCTGTGGTCGTGCGGGCTGCACGGCCCCGCGCTCCTGGCCGCCGTCGTCACGCCGGTCTATCTCACGCTCCAAATGCAGAACATGCATGCCTACGCACAGCATGCGCCGCTCCCGCATATCGTGGTCGTCTCGCTCTTTCTCTTCGTCTTTCCGGGCGGCGCGGGCGCAACGCTGCCGCTCGCGGCGCTGCTCGCCGTTTCGCGCGTGAATCGTCTGCGCGCGATCGGGCGCGTCGCGCTCGTTCCCGCGCTCTTCAACACGAACGAACCGCTGCTTTTCGGCGCGCCGGTCGTCTTCAATCCGTATCTGATTCCGCCGTTCGTCGCGGTACCGCTGTTGCTCGCGACCACGACCTACGTCGCGGTCGCGCTCGGGTGGGTGGCGCGGCCGATCTACTATGTGCCGAGCTCGCTGCCGAGCGTGATTGCGACGTTCGCCGCAACGCTCGATTGGCGCGCGGTGGTACTCGTGCTCGTCAACATCGCGATCGCGGCGGTCTGCTATCTGCCGTTCGTGCGCGCCTACGAGCGGCATTTGGATCGCGCGAGCGAATCATCCGCGTCATGATCGAGCTGCTCTGCGACCGATTCGAAATCGGCGCGCCCGTGCGCGCTGCCGCCCTGCGCGCGCGGGAGCGCCTGCGCTCCGTCGACTATCCGGCGCAGGCACGCGTGAAAGCCAACGTGCTGCGCGCATTCTACGACGAAGGTTTGAACGAGAGCGATCTCGCGGGATCGAGCGGCTACGGCTACGACGACGCGGCGCGTGCGGGCTACGAGGCGCTGATCGCGCGCCTCTTCGGCGCGGAGCGTGCGCTCGCGCGTCTCTCGATCGTGAGCGGCACGCACGCGATCGTTACGGCGCTCGCCGCCTGCGTTGCGCCCGGTGAGCGCTTGATCGCGGTCGCCGGACGACCGTACGATACGCTGCGCAACGCGATCTGCGACGCGCCGCGCAGTCTCGTCGCGCAGGGCGTCGTGTACGAAGAGATCGCGCTACGCGACGACGGTACGCTCGATCTCGATGCGATTTGCGCGGCGGTCCGCGCGCGCGATGCGCGCGCGATCTTCGTCCAGCGCTCGCGCGGCTACGCGCCGCGACCCTCGCTCGATATCGGGGCCTGCGCGCGGCTCTTCGCCGCGGTCAAAGCGGCGGCGCCGCACGTCGCCATCCTGGTCGACAATTGCTACGGCGAACTGGTCGAAGCCGAAGAGCCCACCCACGTCGGCGCCGACCTCGTAATGGGTTCGCTCATCAAGAATCTCGGCGGTTCCCTTGCGCCGGCGGGCGGCTACGTGGCCGGACGAGCCGATCTGGTCGAGCGCGTCGCATCGCGACTCTACGCCCCCGGGCTCGGCGCCGCGCTCGGTCCGTCGCTCGGGTTCGGCCGCGCGTTCGTGCAGGGGCTCTTTCTCGCGCCGCTCGTCGTCGAGCAGACGTTGCGCGGTCTCGATTTCGCCGCCGCGCTCTTTGCGGAATTAGGCTTCGCGGTCGATCCGCTGCCGGGCGCGACGCGTACCGATATCGTGCAGGCGATCCGGCTGGGCACGATCGATCGACTGCAGCGCTTCGCCGCCGGGCTTCAGCGCGCGATGCCGCTGAACGCGCGCTTTCGCCCGGAGCCGGGGCCCGTGCCCGGATACGCGGATCCGGTGATCATGTCGAGCGGATCGTTCGTCGGCGGAGCGACGATCGAGCTCTCCTGCGATGCACCGCTGCGCGCGCCGTACGAAGTCTATCTCCAAGGCGGCATCGTGAGCGAGCACGCGGTCGTCGGCGCACTCTTCGCCGCGCAAGCGACGATCGATTGAAGGCGGCGCGGACGGCACAGAGAAGACCTGCTCCGGTGGGAACGCAAGAAGATCGCTCGCACGAGCGCCGGTTCTTTCGAGCGCGTGTCGAATTTCCGGTCACCATCATCGTGCCGGGTCACGAACTGATATTGAGCGGCAAAGCGCTCGATCTCAGCCGCGGCGGCATGCGCGTCGCCACCGCCGTGGATCTGCCGATGGGCCAGCCGATCATGCTGCGCTTCACGCTGCCCGACGGTGAACGCGAACTTCTCGTTCGCGCGAAGATCGCGCTCTCGTTCTACGACGCGACCGCTAAGGCGTACGCGCACGGCATCGCCTTCACCCAGTACACGTCGGCGGATTACGACGAGCTCGCGCGATTTATGGCCTCCGCCGAGCGCGCCTAAGCGCGCGGTTCGCTCGATTCTCCCAGAAAACCGTAGAAAAAGTACCGGTTGCCCTCGGTCGTGGTGATGACGATTCGCGTGTCCTCGATCTCGGCCGCGGCGACCGTTTTGCCGACCAATGTCTCCAGAATCGCCTGCGCTTGCACAAATTCGGCCTCGCGCAGTGCGTCCGGTTCCACCTCTATGAGCTCCAGGAGCTCGTCGATCCGGTCGTTCATCGTCACCCTATGAGGTATCGTCCGCACAGGCACTTTTGTTAGCCGATGGCCCGACTTGGGGGTGTCCGGACCAGGAGCCGGGCAACCGCATCAGAGAAGGGCACGCCGCCATGTACCTGCTCGAGGTCCTGAGCGGACCGTTAGATGGAAAAACCTGGACGTTCGAGAGCGAGATCACGATCGGCCGCGACGACACCGTCGCGCAAGCGTGTATCGCCCTCGATCGGTATGTTTCCCGAAAACACGCGCATGTACGCGTCGCGGGTGAAACATTGCACCTGACCGACCTCGCCAGCCGCAACGGCACGAAAGTGAACGGCGAGACCGTCGCCGGCGAAGCCGGCCTGGCGCTCGGTACGCCGTTCATGGTCGGCCGAACGGTGCTGCGCGTGACGCGCGCGTAAGAAGCACTCCGCAGTGCACATCGTAACGTCGATTCCGCAGGCGCGCGCGCTCTTCGACGTGTTGCCGCGTCCGCTCGGCTTCGTTCCGACGATGGGCGCGCTGCACGACGGTCACCTCGCGCTCGTCACGCGTGCGCGGGCGGAGTGCGGCGCGGTCGGCGCGTCGATCTTCGTCAATCCCACGCAATTCGCCGCGAACGAAGATCTCGATCGCTATCCGCGCGATCTCGAAGGCGATTGCGCGAAGCTCGCGCGCGCGGGCGTCGACGTGATCTTCGCACCGACTCCGCAGACGATGTATCCCGAGGGGTTCAGCACCTTCGTCGATGTCGGCGCCATGGGTACGACGTTCGAAGGCGCGGTGCGCCCGACGCACTTTCGCGGCGTCGCGACCGTGGTGACGAAGCTGCTGAACATCGTGCGGCCCGACACGCTCTATCTCGGGCAGAAGGACGCGCAGCAAACGGCGGTCATTCGGCGCATGATTCGCGATCTCGATGCGCCGATCGGCGTGACGATCGTGCCGACCGAGCGCGAGAGCGACGGACTCGCGCGCTCGAGCCGCAACGTCTATCTCTCGCCGGAAGAACGCGCGGCCGCGCCGTCCTTGCACTACGCGCTGCAAGCGATCCGTCTCGCGATGGCGAGCGGTCGTCCCAAAGTCGATGCGATCGCCGCCGCGCGAGCGCGCGTGAGCCCGCTCGCGCAGCTGGAGTACCTCGATGTCGTCGACGCCGACTCGTTCGAGCCGATCGAGACGCTGCGTCCGCCCGCGTTCGTCATCGGCGCGGCGCGCTTCGGCGGCACGCGTCTTTTGGATAACTTATGGATCGACGGGTAGACGGAGCGCGCGTGCTCCTCGGCGTATGCGGCGGCATCGCCGCATACAAAATGGCCGCGCTCACGAGCACGCTCGTGCAGCACGGTGCGATCGTGGACGTGATCATGACGCCCGAAGCGGAACGGTTCGTCGGCGCCCTCACGTTCTCGTCGCTCACCGCGCGTCCGGTCTACACCTCGCTCTGGGACGCACCGGAACGCATTCCGCACATTCGCCTCGTCCGTGAAGCGCAGGCGATTCTGGTCGCGCCCGCGACCGCGAACACGATCGCGAAGCTCGCGAACGGAATCGCCGACGACCTGCTCACGACGGCGCTCCTGGCGGCGCGCATTCCGGTGATCGTCGCGCCCGCGATGAATTCGGCCATGTACGAGCATCCGGCGACCGTCGCGAATCTCGCGACGCTGCGCGCGCGCGGGTACGAGATCGTCGAGCCGGAGCGCGGGTTTCTCGCCGAACGCGAGAGCGGTGTCGGGCGGCTCGCCGCCGAGGCGCGGCTCTACGACGCGCTCGCGCTCGCGCTCGCCCGTCGTGCGTCGCTCGAAGGGACGCGCGTGGCGATCACCGCGGGAGCTACGCGCGAAGCGTTCGATCCGATCCGTTTCGTCAGTAACGCATCGACCGGTGCGACCGGCATCGCGCTCGCACGCGAAGCGGCGCTGCGCGGCGCGGAGGTGACGCTCCTCCTCGGACCCACGCAACTCGAAGTGCCCGCCGGCGTTCGTACGCTGCGCTTCACGACCGCCGAGCAACTGCACGCGCTCGCGATGGAACATGCCGTGGGCGCCGATATCGTGATCGCGACCGCCGCCGTCGCCGACTGGCGCCCGAGCGAGCGTGCCGCGTCGAAGCTGAAAAAGAGCGATGACGATCTGACCGTGCGCATGGTACGCAATCCCGACGTGCTCGCCGCGATCGGCGAGCGCAAGGGCGAAACGTTTCTCGTCGGCTTCGCCGCCGAGACCGACGATCACGAAGCCCACGCGCGCGAGAAGCTCGCGCGCAAACGACTCGATGCGATCGTCGTCAACGACGTGCGCGAGGAACGCGGCTTCGGCACGGGGGAGAACACGCTCGCGCTCTTGTGGCCGGGAGAGGGACGTCGCTCGCTCGGCACCGCCGAGAAGTCGATCTTGGCCGCGCGCCTGCTCGACGCCATCGAAGACCTGCGGAGGAATCGCTGATGCTCTTGGCCATCGACGTCGGGAATACCGAGACGAAACTCGGCTGCTTTACCGACGGCGCCGATCGGCTCGCGCATTATTGGCGCGTCACGACCGAATCGCGGCGAACCGCCGACGAGTACGGGGTATTCTTCACCCAGCTCTTTTCGACCGCGGACGTGCGTGCGCAGGAGATCGACGCGGTGGTGATCGCAAGCGTGGTGCCGCGACTCGATCGTACGTTGCAGGCGGTTTGCGAAAAGTTCTTCTCGGTCACGCCGCGCTTTCTCGAGCCGCAAAATCAAACGCTGATGCCGATCCTCACTGATCGTCCCGCCGAGGTCGGCGCCGATCTCGTAGCCGCGGCGATCGGCGGCGCCGAACGCTACGGCACGCCGCTGATCGTCGTGAGCTACGGCACCGCGACCGTCTTCATCGCGATCTCCGCCGCGCGTGAGTACCTCGGGGTCGCGATTGCGCCGGGCATCAACATCTCGATCGATGCGCTTGTCGGTAGGACGGCCAAGCTGCCGCAGATCGCGCTGGATGCGCCCGAGCATACGATCGGCCGCAACACGATCGAAGCGCTGCAGTCGGGATTCACCTACGGATTCGTCGGACAAACCGAAGCCGTCGTCGCGCGTATGCAAGCGGAGATGGGCGTGCGCGCGCGCGTCGTCGCCACCGGCGGACTCGCCGACGTCGTGGCGCGACACAGTCGTGCGATCGATGATGTCGATCCGTATTTGAGCCTCGTCGGGCTGCAGCTCTTTCATCGGAGTCTCGACGCTCGCACCTAAGTGCGAATTTCATCTAGAAATCTTTACGGCAACTTAATATCCTCACGATAGACTCGGTGCTATCTCCCCGAGTCTCTCTTTTTTCTTTGGAGGATACGAGTGCACAAGCGTCTTGGCGCAGCGGGTGTTCTGCTCGCGCTTGCAATCGCCGCCTGTAGCGGCGGCAGCGGTACATCGACCGCGATTCCTCATCCGATGACGAACGGCGGCGCGAAGAAGCCCGCGTCGGCCCACATCGCCGTTCCCGCCGCGACGCATGCGGCGGCGCGTGCGCGAGCGATGTCGACGGGACCGAACATCGTCGCCGACCCCGGGTTCGAGAGCGGCGCGATCGGAACGTGGCAGCAGTGCGGCAACGTGAACGCCGCCATTACGACCGCCCGGGCTCACAGCGGTAGCTACAGCGATCGCAACGGTTCCACGGCGAAGCCCGAAGTCAACGGCTACGCGGGTGTCTGCCAGCAAGTGACGATTCCGACCAACGGGACGCTCTCGTTCTGGGTCTACGAAGGCACGAACGACACGATTGCCTACGCCGATCAGGAAGCCGATCTGCTCGATTCCAACGGCAACACGATCGCGCAGCTCTACAGCGAAGCCGCCTCGACCAACGGTTGGGTGCAGAAGAGCTTCGATCTGAGTCAATATGCGGGGCAGACCGTATGGCTGTTCTTCGGCGTCTACGGCAACGGCTGGAGTAACGGGTATATCTACCAATACGTCGATGACGTCTTCCTCGGCGCGAACGGCGCGACGCCGACGCCGGTGCCGACCTCGAGCGCGTCGCCGACGCCGAAGCCGAGCGCGACCCCGAGCTCGACGCCCAAGCCGACCGCGACGCCGGTGCCGACCGCAACGCCGAGCGCGACACCGGTGCCGACCGCAACGCCGACGATCGCGCCGACGTCCACGCCGACCGTCGCTCCGAGCGCGGCTCCGTGCAACGACCAGCAATTCCTCAACGATCAGAGCGCGTTCGCTTCCGGTTCGCTCTCGGGAGATCAACTGGAAGACGTGTGCGGCAAAGTGACGCAGGTGCTGCCCGCCAAGACGACGGCGAGCGGCCGTCACGGCTACTTCTACGTGCAGATGCCCTCGGGGTACAACATCGAGATCGTTTCCAACCTCGATGCGATGGCGCAAGCATCGACGGATCAGCCGCCCTCGACGTGGCCGTGGGTCTCGGTCGGTCAGTACGTCTACGTGCAGGGCCGTTATTACTACGACAACTCGTCGAGCCAAGGTATCGATTGGACCGAAGACGACACCGGCTCGTGGCCGTACGTCGGCTGGGTCTACGTCTGCGATACGTCCGGAAACAACTGTCAGAAGTATTGGTAGTCGCCTAGCCCGCGATTTCTCCACGATGCCATCCGGCTCGAGCGCCGGACGGCATCGTTCGTATATGCGAAATGCACCGATCGTTCTTTATTTGTCGTTAATTCGCGATCGCGTACACTCGTGCTCGTTGTGCGCGCGATTCGCGCGCCTTCTCGTTGCGACATCTCGATAAGAAAGAGAAAAAACTCCGTCATGAAACGTATCTCGTCTCTCCTGCTTGCGCTCGGCGCGAGCGTGAGTCTTGCCGCGTGCGGCGGCGGCTCCGGAGCATCGATGACGCCGGCAGTCGGCGGCCATGCGATGACCGTTCTGCACAATCATCGCGGTATGCACGTGAATATCTCGAAGCTCGCCGTGCATCGCGCGGTGCGCGCGATGGCCGTGGGCACGAACATCGTGGCCGATCCCGGATTCGAATCGGGAGCGTTCGGCACGTGGTCGCAGTGCGGTAACGGCAATGCCGTAATCGACAGCACGACGCCGCACAGCGGCACCTACGATGCGCTCGTCGGAAATATCGACACCACGACGCCCGAGGAATCGGGCTTGGACGGCGTCTGCCAAACGGTCACGGTTCCGACGAGCGGTCAGCTCTCGGTCTGGGTGAACGAGGGCACGTCGGAAACATCGACGAGCACCGCCGATCAAGAGGCCGACCTCCTCGATGCGAACGGCAACGTGATCACGACCCTGTATTCGGAGAACGGCAACACCAACGGCTACGTGCAGAAGGCGTTCGATCTTTCGTCGTACGCCGGTCAGAGCGTGACGTTGTTCTTCGGTATCTACGGCAGCGGCTCGTCGAGCGACTACAACTTCGTCTACGTCGACGACGTCTCGCTCACCGGATCGTCGGGATCGACGCCGACCCCCGCGCCCAGCGCGACGCCGGTTTCGACGCCGACGCCCGCGGCGGCGGCTCCCTGTAACGACCAGCAGTTCCTCAACGATCAAAGCGCGCTCGCGTCGGGCTCGCTCTCGGGCGATCAGTTGGAAGACGTCTGCGGTCAAGTGACCCAGGTGTTGCCTTCCAAAACCACGCGCAGCGGGCTGCACGGCTATTTCTACGTGCAGATGCCCTCGGGGTACAACATCGAGATCGTTTCGAACCTCGACGCGATGGCACAGGCGCCGACCAACCAGCCGCCCGCGAACTGGCCGTGGGTTTCGGTCGGTCAGTACGTCTACGTTCAGGGCCGCTACTACTACGACAGCAACGGCACCCAGGGCATCGATTGGACCGAAGACGACACCGGCTCGTGGCCGAATGTGGGCTGGGTCTACGTCTGCGATACCTCGGGCAACAACTGCCAGAAGTATTGGTAAGCTTTACCGGGCAAAGCTGAAGCTTTGCCCGGTAAAGCTACCACCGGTTGGGAGCCCTCGATGGGCTCCCAACCGGTGAATCCCGCGTGCAGGGCGCGGCTGGCGGCGTTGCGTGGTTGGGGGCAGGGGCCGTATAGTTGGGGCGCGATGCCTCCCACCGTTGCGCCGTTGAAGATCGGCGATCATCAGATCTGGCCCCCGCTCGTTCTCGCGCCGATGTCCGGTGTGACGAATAAGACCATGCGCGCCCTCTACAAGCCCTTCGGCCTCGGCTTGACCGTCACCGAGTTCGTCTCGTCGAACGCGCTCAAGTACGGCAGCAAGCGCACGATGGAGATGATCGATCAGCACGGTCTTGAGAAGCCGGTCGCCACGCAGCTCTGGGGCGACGATCCCGTGACGATGGCCGCCGCCGCCAAGGTGGTGCGCGAGTGCGGCGCCGACATCGTCGATATCAATTTCGGCTGCCCGGCCCCCAAGGTCACCAAGACGCACGGCGGATCCGCATGCCTGCGCGACGTGGATCGCTGCGAGGAGATCATGCGCGCCGTGGTCGAGGCCGTGGATTGCCCCGTCACGATGAAGATGCGCCTCGGCTGGACCGAGGATCAGATGGTCTACGTCGATGTCGCGCAGCGCGCGCAGAAGGTCGGCATTCGCGCCGTGACGCTCCACGCGCGTACCGCGCGCCAGTTCTACAAGGGC
Organism: Vulcanimicrobiota bacterium; assembly: GCA_027306785.1. GTDB lineage: Bacteria > Vulcanimicrobiota > Vulcanimicrobiia > Vulcanimicrobiales > Vulcanimicrobiaceae > REEB354. The sequence goes on along the minus strand of DAHUZB010000035.1, from coordinate 163,067 downwards.
AGCGCGAACTGGGAGCACATCAAGCGCCTCAAGCAGAACCTCGACATTCCGGTGATCGGCAACGGCGATCTCGACGACGCGCATCTCGCAATGACCCGCATGCGCGAGAGCGGGGTCGATGCGATCATGCTCGGCCGCGCGACGCTCGGCAATCCCTGGCTGATCTCGCAGATCGCCGATCTCATGGAGGGCCGCGAAGCGCGGCCCACGCCGCCGCCCGCGGAGCGCCTGCGCTTCTGCATCGTGCACTATCGGCGCATGGTCGACGAACTTGGCGAGAAGCGCGCGGTGCCGCAGATGCGCCGCCACGTCGCGTTGTATCTGAAAGGCATTCCCGGCGCGGCGGTGATCCGCGAGCAGATCATGCGCATCGATCGCGCCGACGAGGCGATCCGTGTGATCGACGACGCGATCGCACGAATCGAAGATGCCGCCGTAGTGGCGGCATAGCGAGAGGGGCGCTGCAGCAGAACTGCAGCGCCCCTCTCTCGTAGCTTACGGGTGTAAGCCCGCCCTGACTAAGCACCTCGACTGTAGCGCGGGCGACAAATCCGCGTCAAGGTGCTGTAGCCGGTGGGTTGCGCTCGGTGGGAATCGAACCCACACCTACCGCTTAGTCAGGGCGGTGCTCTATCCGTTGAGCTACGAGCGCGTAGCCGACAATCACCCGAAGGGTTGCGAATGACAAGGGATATCACGACGAACGAACTCGCAAGCGACGTCTTCGAGAATTACAAACGCTATCTGAATCCGCCGCTCGCGCGCGTGATGAAGCTCTCGGGCTCGCCCGTAGAAGTGCGCGCGTCCGGTACGACGATTTGGGATCAGAACGGTAAGGCGTATCTCGATTTCGCGGGCGGTTACGGCGTCTTCACGCTCGGCCACTCGCATCCGCGCGTGATCGCGGCGGTGCGCGAGCAGATGGAGTCGATCTCGCTCTCGGGCAAGACGATGTTCAACGTCGTGCTCGGGCGCGCGGCGAAGCGTCTGGCCGAACTCGCGCCCGGCGATTTGCAGCTCTCGTTCTGGTGCAACAGCGGTACCGAAGCGGTCGAAGGCGCGATCAAGCTCGCGCGCGCCGCGACCGGGCGCGCGAAGATCGTCGCCACGTACGACGCGTACCACGGCAAGACGTACGGTGCGCTCTCCGTGAGCGGCCGCGAGACGTTTCAGGCGCCGTTTCTCCCGCTGCTCGCGGATGTCGCGCACGTGCCCTTCGGCGATGCCTCGGTGCTCGACGAAGCGCTGCGCGATGCGGCGGCGTTCATCGTGGAGCCGGTGCAGGGCGAAGGCGGCGTGAACGTACCGCCCGCGGGCTACCTTCGCGCGGTGCGCGAAGCGTGCGATCGCGCGGGGGCGCTCTTCATCGCCGACGAGGTGCAGACCGGACTCGGACGCTGCGGCTATCTGTTCGGCTGCGACCGCGACGAGGTCGTGCCCGACGTGATGACGCTCGCGAAGGGCCTCTCCGGCGGCATCATCCCGGTCGGCGCCTTCATCGCCCGTCCCGACGCGTGGAATCGCGCCTATGCCAAGCAGCCGCTGGTACACACCTCCACCTTCGGCGGCAGCGAGATCGCCTGCGCCGCGGCGCTCGCCGCGATGGAGGTGCTCGTGGAAGACGGCCTGGTCGACAACGCGCGCGAGCGCGGGGCGCAGCTGCTCGACGGCGTGCGCGCCATCGCGGCCGAGTATCCGTCGGTGATCGCCCAGGCGCGCGGGCTCGGGCTGCTGGTGGGCGTGGAGCTCACGAGTGAGGGCTACGGGGGCTGGATCATTCCCGAGATGCTCAAGGCGGGCGTCACCGCCGCCTGGACCCTCAACCAGCAGCGCGTAATCCGCCTCGAGCCGCCGCTCGTGGTCACCGCGGCCGAGGTGGAGAGGGCGCTCGGCGCCCTGCGGGCAGGGGTCGCTACTGCGGCTGAGAAGCTAGGCCGCTTGTAAAATTATCATGCCCTACGTCGAAACCCGCATCGCGGTTGCGGCTCCCGCCCGCCGCGTCTACGAGCTTGCCAAAGAGCAGGAACGCTTTCCCGAGTTCATGCCGGACGTTGAGACGGTCGTGGTGCTCGAACGCCACCCCGACCACCTGATCACGCGCTGGAAGACCTTGGTCGAAGAGGCTCCGATCGAGTGGACCGAAGAAGATCGCTTCGACGACGGGGCACTGCGTATCGACTACAAGCTGCTCGAGGGCGATCTCGACACCTTCGAGGGCGCGTGGACGTTCGAAGAGCGCGACGGCGAAACGCACGTGACGCTCGGCGTCGAATACGATTTCGGCGTGCCGACGCTCGCCGAACTGATCGGACCGACATTGCACAAGAAGGTGCAGGAGAACAGCGAGATGATGCTCGCCGCGTTGAAGGCCGAAGCGGAGCGCGCGTGACCCGCACGCCGAAGTTCTGCTTCGTCATCCACCCGCTCTCGCTCGACGACGTCGCGCGCTACGAGCCCGGCGCGGCCGGGAAGGGTGCGCCGATCGTGCGCAAGATCATGGAGTGGATGCCGCCGTGGGCCGCGGTGCACGTGACCGGCGTGCGCACGCCCGACGGGCGCGAGACCGAGGGCTGGTTCGTCGCCGCGCCGCTGTTGCCCGAGCAGATGATGGAGTTTCCGCGCGAAGAGGTCTACAAGCGCATCCTGCGCGCGATCGAGATCGGCACCGAACTCGGCGCGGAGATCGCGGGACTCGGCGCGTTCACCGGCGTCGTCGGCGACGGCGGCGTGACGGTTGCGGAACGCTCGCCGATCGCGGTCACGACCGGCAACTCGCTGACGATCGCTGCGGGCATTCAGAGCCTCTTCCGCTGCGCCGACGAGATGGGCATCGATCCCGCCGAGAGTACGGCCGTGGTGGTCGGCGCGACCGGATCGATCGGCAGTGCCTGCGCGCGGCTGATCGCGCAGCGGGTGAAGCACGTGATCCTCGTCGCGCGCAACAACACGCGCCTTTCGAAATTTCACGACGAGATCAAACGCGAATTGCCGTGCGAGTCGTCGTACACGACCGATATCGGCGATGCGGTGCGCCGCGCGCAGTTGATCCTCACCGCGACATCGTCTACGCAAGACGTGATTCAGCCCGAAGATTTGCAGACGGGCGCCGTGGTGTGCGAGCTCTCGCTGCCGCACGACGTGAGCCGCCGCGTCGCGCTCGAACGCCCCGACGTGCTCGTCACCGAGGGCGGCAACATGCTCGTGCCCGGCACGCCGCGCTTCGAGCGCGTGCGTCAGCCCGGAAGCGAGTTCGATCTCAACCTCCCGCCGCGCACGGCGCTCGCCTGCATGAGCGAGACGATGGTGCTCGCGCTCGAAAATCGCATCGAAAACTACACGCTCGGCCGCGGCATCGAACTCGCCAAAGTGCTCGAGATCGAAGCGATGGCGACGCGCTGCGGCTTCACCCTCGCCGACATGCGCGCATTCGACACCGCCATCACGCCCGAGAAAATCGCGTCGACGCGTGCCGCTGCTACCGCTCGACGGAGTCTCGCTGTATGATCGCTCGCGTATCGGAGTTCGTTTGGCGTGCCCCAGGGGAATCATACGCACGGCGAGCCGTGTCGCGCGCCATGGCATGGGGGCCCCACGAAGTGGGGGGCGCGGAGCCCGCGGAGCGCCTTTGAACATGAAACGCATCGTCTCGGTTTCGCTCGGGTCTTCGACGCGCGATCATCGCGCCGTCGTGAACCTGCTCGGTGAAGCGTTCGATATCTCGCGTGAAGGCGTCGACGGCAAGCTCGATGTCGCGCTCGCGAAGATCGCGGAGCTGGACGGGAAGGTCGATGCGATCGGGCTCGGCGGCATCGACGTCTACCTCTACGCCGGATCGAAGCGTTATGCGCTGCGCGACGGACTGCGCTTGCTGCAGGCGGCGAAGATCACGCCCGTGGTCGACGGCAGCGGGCTGAAGAATACGCTCGAACGCGCCGCTGTGAGATTCATGCAGGACGAGTTGAAGATCGATCTGCACGGCAAAAAGGTGCTGATGGTGAGCGCGCTCGATCGCTTCGGCATGGCGCAGGCGCTGGTCGACGCCGGGGCCGACGTGCTCTTCGGGGATTTTATCTTCGCGCTCGATAAGGATATCGCGGTGCGCGATCTGCACGCGTTCGAAGAGATGGCCGAAAAGTATCTGCCCGACGCGTGCAAACTGCCGTTCCAATTCTTCTACCCCACCGGGAAGAAACAAGAGAAGCCGCCGCAGCCGAAGTACCCGCAGTATTACGACGAAGCCGATATCATCGCGGGCGATTTCCACTTCATGCGGCAGTTCATGCCGGATCGGCTCGACGGAAAGATCGTGCTCACGAACACGGTCACCGAAGCGAACGTCGACGAACTGCGCGCGCGCGGCGTGAAGCTGCTCGTTACCACGACGCCCGATTTCGACGGGCGTTCATTCGGCACCAACGTGATCGAAGCCGCGCTTCTGGCGCTGCTCGGCAAGAAGTGGGAAGACGTGACGGCCGCGGATTACGAACGCGTGCTGCGCGAACTCCATTTGAAACCGCGTGTCGTTCCCTTGAACGGCTAGTGGCGACCCGGCACCTACCGCGCGTCCTGCATTATTTCGACATCTCGGTGCTGGCATCGGCATCGATGGGGCCTGCGTATTCGCTCGCGTCGACGATGGGACCGATGGTCGCGGCGGCGGGGTTCGGCTCGCCGATCGCGCTCGTCGCGCTCTCGGCGGTGATGCTCTGCATCGCGGTCTCGTTCTCGTATCTCTCGCGTGTCGCTCCGAACGCGGGCTCGTCGTACTCGTGGATTCGTATGGCGTTCGGCGATCGAACCGGCGCCTACGGCGCGTGGCTGCTGCTGCTCTCCAACTTTTTCGCCACGATGGCGATCGCGGTGCCCGCCGGTATCTACACGCTCGCGCTCGTCGCGCCGAAGTTCGAGAACGATCCGGTCTGGGCAGCGGCGGTCGGCGCGGTGTGGATTCTCGCAAGCTCGCTGCTGCTCTACGTCGGCGTGCGTCCGACCGCGCTCGTCACCTTTCTCGCGCTCGGCTTCGAGCTCGTGGTGCTGGTCGCGACCGCGATTGCGGCGGCCTTCCACCCCCACGTCGCGGCCCATCCGCACGCCGCGCACGGCACGCCGCTGCCCGGTGTGGGCGTCGCGGGCTTCGTCACCGCGATGACGCTCGCGGTCTGGATGAGCGACGGCTGGGAGGTGAGCGCCTCAACGAGTGAAGAGATCGACGATTCCGCGACGGCGGCCGGACGCGGCGGCATCGCCGGGCTGATCGTCTCGACCGTGGTGCTCGTGCTCTGCATGGTCGCCTATCTGCACCTGGGGACGATCCGGGGCTTCACCGATCATCAGGCCGACACGCTCGCCTACGTGGGCGAGTTGCTCGGCGGCGGCTGGTGGCGCACGATCATCGTGGTCACCGTGCTGCTCTCCACCCTCTCCACGCTCTGGACCACGATCCTCTACCTCTCGCGCTCGGTCTTCGCGATGGGGCGCGACGGGGTGCTCCCGCGCGTCCTGGGCGAGCTGGACCGTCGCGACGAGCCGCTCTGGTCGCTCGGCGTCGTCGCGGTCCTCGTGACCGTCTGCGAGCTCGTCACCGGCTTCTCGAAGTCCGCGGCCGACCAGCTGGAGATCGTGCTCAACGCAAGCTCGGTCTTTCTCGGGCTGCTCTTCGTGCTCTCGGCCGCGGCGGCGGTGCGCCGCTTCTGGGGCGAGCGCGCGGCGCGCCTGGGCGGCGTCGCGGTGCCGCTCGTCGGGGCGGCGGCGCTGCTCGGGGTGCTCGTCGGCACCATCGCCTTCGAGGACCGCACCCTGCAGCTCTACGCTTGGGGCGGGGTCGTGCTGGGTATACCCTTTGCGTTCTGGCGGGGTCGCAAGCTCCGCCGCGATTGAAGGGGAACGCTTGAAGTCCCCCAAACAAACGGCGCCAAGCGTCCTCCATGGGCGCGTTCTCTGTTATCCGGGGTCGCTCGATTTGAACGAGAAAGAGATCATCCTCACGGCGGAGGGGCTGGAAAAGCTCCAAAACGAGCTCGACGAGCTGAAGACCGTGCACCGCAAAGAGGTCAACGACCGGATTCGCCAAGCCAAAGAGTACGGCGATCTGAGCGAAAACGCCGAGTATGAGGATGCCAAGCAAGAGCAGGCCTTCATCGAAGGGCGCATCCTGAAGCTCGAAGCGATGATTCGCGGCGCGCGCATCATCGACGAGTCGGAATATGCCGCCGACGAAGCGCATCTCGGGGCGACCGTCAAGGTCAAAGACCTCAAGAACAACGAGTCCTACGAATTTCATATCGTGGGCTCGGCCGAGGCCGACCCCAAGCTGCAGCGCATCTCGAACGAGTCGCCGCTCGGCCGAGCGCTGATCGGGCACAAAAAGGGCGAGACCGTCGACGTCACCACGCCGCGCGGCGTGATGAAGTACACGATCGAGTCGATCAAGAGCTCGAGCGGCGCCGCCGCACCGGCCAAGAAGACGACGAAAAAAGCATCCTAATCCTCGCTCAGAGGCTGAATATCCATGGATGAGCTCGGGAAATCCGAAGCTGCCCTCGTAGCGGCCAGACGCGACAATCTGGCCGCTTTGCGTTCGCGCGGCAACGATCCGTTTGCGCAGACCCGCTATCCCGTCGACGCGAGCGCGAACGAGCTGCTCGCGCGCTACGGCTTTCTCGAGGTCGGGCAGCACGCGGAGTCGGAGAACTGGTACGTCGCCGGACGCTTGATGTCCAAGCGCACGATGGGCAAGACGATCTTCGCCGATCTGCACGACCGTACCGGACGCCTGCAGTGCTACATTCGCAAAGACGAGATCGGCGACGAGGCGTTCGCCGATTGGGAAGATCTCGATCGCGGCGATCTCGTCGGCGTGCACGGCTTCATGTTCCGCTCGAAGAAGGGCGACCTGACGCTGCACGTGCTGAAGTTCGCCGTGCTCGGTAAAGCGCTGATGCCGCTTCCCGACAAGTGGCACGGGCTGCAGGACGTGGAGAAGCGCTATCGCCAGCGCTACGTGGATCTGATCGTCAATCCCGAGGTTCGCGACGCGATGATCATGCGTTCGCGCATCATCGCGGAGACGCGCCGTTTCATCGATGCGCGCGGCTTCTACGAAGTCGAGACGCCCACGCTGCTGCACGTGGCGGGCGGCGCGTCGGCGCGCCCGTTTCTTACCCACGTCAACGCGCTCTCGGGCGAACAGATGCAACTGCGCATCGCGACCGAGTTGAACCTCAAGCGATTGATCGTCGGCGGCATGGAGCGCGTCTACGAAATCGGACGCATCTTCCGCAACGAAGGCATCGATACCACGCACAATCCCGAGTTCACGATGCTCGAGCTCTACGCGGCGTATTGGAACATGCTCGATATGCTCGATTTCAACGAGGCGTTGATCGCGCATCTCGCGGGCGTCGTTTCGGGCGGCGGCACCGACCTGCAGATCGGCGAGCGTACGATCTCGTTCGCGCGTCCGTTCGCGCGGATCGGCTATTTGGAAGGCATCGCGAAATATTCCGACGGCCGCTTCACGCGCGAGCGTCTGCTCGATCCCGAGGGCGCGTCGGCGATTCTACGCGAGCTCGGGCTGCCCGACTCGCCGACGCACGGACACGCGCTCGACAAGATCTTCGAACGCGTGCTCGAGCCGCACCTTATCCAGCCGACCTTCGTGACCGACTATCCGGTCGTCATTTCCCCGCTCGCCAAACGCAAAGCGGGCGATCCCGAACTCGTCGATCGCTACGAACTCTTCTGTAATACGATGGAGATTTCGAACGCCTTCACCGAGTTGAACGATCCCGACGATCAGCGTTCACGCTTCGAAGCGCAGATCGAAGAGCGCGCCAAGGGCGATGACGAGGTGCCCGAACCGGATTGGGATTTCGTGCGCGCGCTCGAGTACGGCATGCCGCCGACCGCCGGCATCGGCATCGGCATCGATCGCCTGGTGATGCTCCTCACGAACAACACCTCGATCCGCGACGTGCTGCTCTTCCCGCTCCAACGTCAACACGGGTAGCATGGAAGGTCAGAAGTGCGAGCATCCGCCGTGCACCTGCTACGTTGACTTGGGTCAACGCTATTGCAGCGAGCGCTGCCGCGAGCGCGATGCGGCCGACGGTGATGCGGCGCCCCACGAGCGCTGCGGCTGCCGTCACGCCGAATGTTTGGGCGGAGACTGAGCTTAAGGCTACTTTATGGCTGCAACCGATCTTTGGTAGGTGCGGTCCTGCACGGTGTACCTCATAACCCTTCGAAGGAGTCTACACCGCATGGATTTGACCAAAGAGTTCCCGCGCAGCGTCCACGACCGCGTGCACGGTCTCGTGCAGATCGGCCGCACGATCGACAAGGGCAAGGCCCTTGCCCATGGTAACGTCGGCGAATACCACTACAACTGCCCGATGGATGTCGCCGTCTTCTCGTTCCTCGGCATCGATCACGAAGCGCTCCTCGACGTGATCAAGAAGGCGAAGAGCGACGATGAGATCTATGCGTACGTCAAGACCTTCATCGACAAGAAGTCGCCCGAGGAGATCGAGGGCTGGAATCATGAATGGGTCACGCACAAGCCCCAGGGAGAATCCCTCGAATATTTCCTGAATCTGCGCAACCAGCTCGCCCCGGACCGCACGGACGTGACGGCGTGGGCCGACCTGCTGGACCTCGACGAGAAGCGGACCGTTCCGATCCGCGAGACGGCGAACGCCTAATCTCAACCGTCCGCGCGGCCGTCGAATACGACGGCTCGCGCTTCTTCGGCTTTCAGTGGCAGCCGACGGTGCGCACCGTCGCGGGCACGCTCGAAGCCGAACTGTCGCGGATGCTCGATGAACCGGTGACGCTCACCGGTGCCGGGCGCACCGACACCGGCGTTCACGCGAGCGGGCAGGTGGTCTCGTTTACCACCGCCCGCTCGTTTCCGTTCGAGCGCCTCGCGATCGCCCTCAACAGCTCGCTGCCCTCCGACGTGAGCGTGCGCGACGTGGCGATCGTGCGGGACGGCTTCTCCGCGCGCTTCTCGGCGCGCGAGCGCGCGTACGTCTATGCGATCCTCAATCGCCCCGATCGCTCCGCGCTGCTCGCGGAGCGCGCGTATCACGTCTATCGTCCGCTCGACCTCGCGCGCATGCGCGAAGCCGCGGCATGGCTGATCGGCGAGCACGATTTTCGCTCGTTCTGCGCGACCGTTCCCGATAACGGCATCACGGTACGCACCATCCGCTCGCTCGAACTCGAACGGCGCGGCGCGTTCGTGCGCGTGCGCATCTCCGCCGACGGCTTTCTGCATCGCATGGTGCGGACGATCGTCGGCACGCTCGTCGAGTGCGGCAGCGGCCGCCGCGAGCCGAGCGAGGTCGGGCGCATGCTCGAGGCGCGCGCCCGTGCCGCCGCGGGCCTCACGGCGCCTCCGCACGGCCTCTACCTCGCGGGCGTGAAGTACGACGACGGCTACGACTCCTACGCGGAGCCGACCGTCTTTCCGTGGTGAGGGTTCAGCGCCCGACCTCCTCGAGCAGCCGCTGCAGCTGCTTGGTCTGACCGACGCTCAGGCGCCGCAGCAATCGCGCCGCCCGCTCGGCCGCCGGGCCCACGGCGTCGTCGAGCAGCGTTGCCCCCGCCGCGGTCAGCTTGGCGTGGGAGGCGCGGGCATCGCCGGGATCACGTTCGCGCTCCACGATGCCGCGCTTTTCGAGCGGAAGCAGGGCGCGCGTCACCCCCGAGGGCGTGAGCTCGAGGTCGCGGGCGAGTTCGGTCGGCCGGCGGCCGCCCGGGTGCGAGGCACGCAGTGCGAGCAGCAGGCGGAGCTCGCCGAAGCTGAGCCCCTGGACCTCCAGGGCGCGAGCCGCGACGGCGTGGGCATGGGCGAGGGCGAGCAGGGTCTCGATGGCATCGGTCGGCATGGAGGCACTATATGTGATTATTCAAATACTTGTCAATCATTTTAAAGGTGCGGAAATCGCTTGACGGGGGAGCTCCCACGCGTATAAGATGCCAAAGTTCGCCTCGTCTCGGGGCGGAGAGATTACTCGATTTAGTTTCAGGATATCGATAGATGCGAACGACCCTGCAAAAGACCGCAGACACGGCGCATAGCTGGTTCATCGTCGATGCGGCCGGACAACGTCTCGGCACGCTCGCGGTGCGCATTGCGCGCGCGCTCTCGGGCAAGCACAAGCCGAGCTGGACGCCGCACATCGACGACGGTGATTTCGTCGTCGTGATCAACGCGGAGAAGATCGAACTCGGCGGCAACAAGTGGGACGACAAAGTCTATCACCGCCACAGCGGATTCCCCGGCGGGCTCAAGACGCAGACCGCGCGTGAGATCCATGCGAAGCACCCGGAGCGCCTGATCGAGAAGGCCGTGCGCGGCATGCTCCCGACCAACCGCATGCGCGACGTTCAGCTCGGACGCCTCAAGGTGTACGCCGGAGCCGAACACCCGCACGACGCGCAGAAGCCGCAACCGCTGTTCTAGGAGAAGCTGTGGAAAACCAGATTCAAGCCACCGGACGTCGTAAGCGCGCGATCGCGCGCGTGAAGCTCGTGCTCGGGCAAGGCGTCATCACGGTCAACAAGAAGCCGATCGAAGAGTACTTTCCGCGTCCGCAGCTCCAGCAGATCGTGCGTCAGCCGCTCGAAGCCACGCAGAGCGGCGGCCGTTTCGACATCATCGTCAAAGCCGAAGGCGGCGGCGTCACCGGTCAGGCCGGTGCGGTGCGTCACGGCATCGCGCGCGCGCTGGTCGAGATGGACGGCTCGCTGAAGGAGACGCTGCGCAAACACGGTTTCCTCACCCGCGACCCGCGCGAAAAGGAATCGAAGAAGTACGGTCGCAAGCGCGCCCGCAAACGCTTCCAGTTCTCGAAGCGATAATTCGTACACCGTTGATGCGGTTTCGACCGGTCGTGATTCGCCTCAGTGCGATCGCGGCCGGTTGTTTTTTTCTGCTCGGGCATCCGAGCGCGGCGTGGATCGAACGCTTCTACACCAACGGTGCCTATGCGGCGTGGGAGCACGTTGCGGTCGCGATCGACTCGGCGGTGCCATGGTCGCTCGGCGACCTCGCGGTGCTGCTCGGCGTCGCGTTCGTGATATGGCGCCTGCTGCGACGCGATTGGCTGGGCGCGCTCGCGATTCTCGCCTGCTACGCGGTGTGGTTCCAGGTGAGCTGGGGCTGGAATTACGATCGAGCGCCGATCGAGGCGCGCGTTCGCTACGACGGCGCCCGCGTCGATAACGCGACGATCGACGCGCTGCGCGTGCGGGCGATCGCCGAGATGAATCGCCTCGCGGCGCCCGCGCACGCCCGCCGCACGTTCGACGACGCGACGCTCGCGCGCGCGTGGCTTCCGGTGGTACGCGCGGGCGGCGATACCTGGAATCCGCGTCCGAACGCCCCCAAGCCTACGCTCGCCGATCCGTTTATGGCGGCGACCGGCACGAGCGGCTACATCAATCCTTTCACCCTCAACGTGCACCTCGCGAGCGATCTGCTCTGGTTCGAGCGTCCGTTCTCGCTCGCCCACGAATGGAGCCACGACGCCGGGTACGCGCGTGAAGACGAGGCGAACTACCTGGCGATTCTGGCCTGCACGCGGGCGCGCGATCCCGTGCTGCAATACTCCGGCTGGCTCGAGCTCTTTCTCTACCTTCCGCCGCTGCCGCACTACGCGCGCGCCACCTTCGTTCCGCTCGTTTGGCACGATTTCGCCGCGCTCCGCAAACGCAATGCCGAGCGCATCAACGCGCGGCTCGCGAACCTCTCGTGGCGCACCTATAACGTGTATCTCAAGAGCAATCGCATCGCGAGCGGCATCGAAAACTACAACGAGGTCACGCGCCTCTACCTCGGCATCGAACTCGATCGCAGCGGTCTGCCGATCGCCGCGCAGCCGTAGCGTCTCGCCGCACGGCGCGGCAACGCTGCGTTCACCGTGCGGATGCATCGCCGTCACGAGGCGGCGCTAGTATCACCGCATGTTCGATCCGGCTGATTCTCTACGCCCCGCGCTCGCACGCGCGGGTGAGATGCTCGACGACGCGCAGCGCGTGCTTGCGCACGCCGCCGCTGGTGCGGGCGGCCGTTCCGCCGACGCCGCCATGGCCGACGCCGCGCGCGCGGCGATCTTCGACGAGGCGCTCATGAACGCGCTGCACGCGCGTTTGAACGAGCTCAAGAACGTCACGCACTGACGGATCGGCGCACACACGACGGCAACCTGCGCTCAACATCGCGCTCACGAGGCGGGCCTACCCTGAGGTCATGGACAGTCTCGCACTCTTGCGCACCGCCGCGTCGGGGATGGACGCGCAGCGCGCCGCACTCGATATCGAAGGCCGCAACGACGCCGCGGCCGAAGCGGCCGGTCCGAACGGCAGCTATGCGCGTCTCATTCCCACTTTCGCGGTGCGCAACGACGACGGCGCCGCGCGCGTGGTCTATACCGGCGCGCACACCGAACGCGGTACCAACGTCGACATCCTCACCGAGATGATCGCCGTGATGAACGCCTCGCGCGCCTATGAATCCGATGCCTCGATCTTCGACGTGGGCAAAACGCTCGCGGAGAAGACGATCGAGATGGGGCGGCTCTCGTGAAGATCGAAGCACTGCAGCCCGATCTCGCGCCCGCCGCCGCTTTGGCGCCGCGCTCGAACCCGGGTGCATTCGGGCGCGCGGTGGACGCGCTCGGGGCGCTCCTGGACGGCGCGTCGAGCGCCGAGGATCGCTTTGCCGCCGGGCGCGGCTCGCTGCAGGATGCCGTCTACGAACGCGCCCGCGCCGACGTGGCGCTCGCGGTGGCCACGGCCGCCGCGCAGCGCGGCGCGCAAGCGCTGCAGTCGCTGCTGAACATGCAGATCTGATGCGAGCGCTTGCGCCCTTCCTCGCCGGTCTCGGGACGCTGCCGCCGCGCACGCGAACGGCGCTCGCCGCGGCGCTCGCGCTCCTGGTCGCCGCGGCCCTCGCCGCGGCGCTGTTCGCCCATCCGGCGCGCGCGCCGCTCATTGCGTCGCGCCTCCACGCCGACCAAATGACCGAGGTCGAAACCACGCTCGCGGCATGGAACGTGCCGTTCACGCCCGTTGACGGCAATATCGTGCTCGACGCGTCGCGGCGCGGCGACGTGCTGCTGCGCCTCTCGCTCGCGGGAATTCCGCACGCGCACGTGGCGACCACCGCCGAGGCGCTCGCCGGCGTCGGCGTGCTTACGCCGCAGAGCGTGATCGATGCGCAAGCGCGTAGCGGTCTTGCCGGTGAGATCGAACTCGGGCTGCGCAGTCTCGACGGCGTGGAGGATGCGCGCGTGATCGTCGCGCCCGCGAGCAGCGCCGAGTTCGCCGATCAGCAATCGCATCAAGCGACCGCGAGCGTGCGTCTGCACGTGCGGCCCGGCGTTCGTCTCTCGTCGATGCAGGTTGCCGGGATTCGTGCCTTCGTGGCGGCAAGCGTGCCGCAATTGGATCCGGCGCACGTCACGATCGTCGATGATCTCGGGGTGGCGCTCGGCGGCGAGAGCGCGCACGCCGACGACGCACGAACGCTCGAGCAGTCGCTGCAGTCGGCGCTCGATGCCGCCTTCGGCGCGGGGACGGCGCTCGTGCGCGTCACCGAAGAGCGCACGCAGAGCGCGACCGAACGCCGTGACGACGTGCGCGTACCCGCGGGCGGAGCGGCGATCGTGCACGCGCTCGATGCGGAATCCTACGACGACGGTGCGAAGCGCTATCGAAAGAGTAGCGAGCGCGACGATCGCGGCAGCGAGACGCGGCACCTCGTTACCAAGGCGCCCGCGGGCGCGTTGATGCGGATCTCCACCGCGGTCTTCATCGATGCGTCGCGGGCCGCGGATCTCGCGCGCGTGCGCGAGCTCGCGGCGGCGACGGTCGGCTACGACGCGCGTCGCGGTGACACACTCACCGTCGCGGCCGTCGATTTTCATCGCGCGCTGCAGCCGCGGCGCGATGCATGGATGTTGGTCTACGGCGCGCTCGTGCCGTTGTTGCCGACGCTCGCGATCGTCATCGGCGTGCTGCTCCTGGCAAAGATGGCCGCTCCCGGCATCGTCGCGCTCGTGCGGGCCGCTACGGATCGTGCCGCGATCGCCGGTACGACGCGGACGATCGCGGGGTACGCGCCCGCACAGGTGCGCGGAGCGCTCGCACACGAACCGCCGCATGCGGCGGCGGCCATCATCAGCGCCTTGCCCGCCGCGACGGCCGCTGCGGTCCTCGAACTCTACCCGGCACACGAACGCGAAGCGATCGTCCGTCGCATGCAGCGCGCGCACGGCGCGATCGTGCCCGATATCTCGGAGGTGATCGGATGAACGGCGAGGATGCCTTCGTTCCGCTCGCGCGTCGGCTGCGCCCGAACGTCGAGCCCGCCGCCGAGACTCCGGCCGCACCCGAGCCCGACGCATGCGAAGAGCCGCTCGCGCCGCAGGAGCGCGACGAACTCGACGATGCGCTCGCCGCGGTGCGGCGCTTTCGCGCCGCGCTGGACGATGCGCTCGATGCGGCGCTCGACGCGCTCGTGGAACGGATCGCACGCGAGGTGGTGGGGCGCGAACTGCTGCTCGCTCCGGCCGATCTCGGCGCGATCGTCGCGGAGGCGAGAGCGTGCTACGCGCTGCACGAGCCGCTCGTCATCCGCGTGCATCCCGACGATGCCGCGTGCGTATCCGCAAATGACCTCGGAGCGTTCGTCGCCGATCCGCGCGTGCAGCGCGGCGACGCGCTGATCGAGGTGCGCAGCGGAACGATCGACGCGACGCTCGCCGCTCGACTGGAACGCCTGCTCGCGGCGCGGAGCCCGTCATGATTGCGCGCGGTCGCGTGCTCGGCGTTCGCGGGGGCCTCGTGGAGATCGCGGTGCCTGCGCTGCGCCTCGGAAGCGCGGTGCGCATCACGTGCGCGCACGGCGGCGTCGGCGGAACGATCGTCGCGCTCACCGAGGGCGGCGCGTCGGTCGCGCTGCACGGGAGTTCCGCGGGCGTTGCCGCGGGGAATCTCGTCGCGGAGGATCCGGGCGCGGATCGCTTGCCCCTCGGGATGGCGGCACTCGGCCGCGCGATCGATTCCGCGGGCGTCGCCCTCGATGACGGACCTCGCGTGCGGGGGCCGCTCCGCGCGGTTCGTGGCGGCGCGCTTGCCATGGCCGAGCGTGGGCCGATCGCCGCTCCGCTCTGGACCGGCGTCGCCGCGATCGACGCGCTGCTCACCGTGGGCCGCGGCGCGCGGGTGGGCCTCTTCGGGCCGCCCGGTGCGGGCGAGAGCACGCTCGTCGAGAGCATCGTGCGGTACGCGCGCGCGGACGCGATCGTGGTGGGGCTGATCGGGGAGCGCGGTCGCGAAGCACGGGGCTGGATCGATTGCATCGACCGGCGCACGACCATCGTCGCGGCGACGAGCGACCGCGCGCCGAGCGAGCGGGTGCGGGCTGCCCACATCGCCTTTGCGCAGGCACGGGCGCTCGCCGCACGCGGTCTGCACGTGCTCCTCGTGCTCGATAGCCTGGCGCGCTTCGCCGCCGCCGCGCGCGAGCTAGCGCTTGCGGCCGGTGAGCCGGTCGGCCGGGGAGGCTATCCCCCGAGCGTCTTCGCGGAGCTCGCGGCCTTGGTCGAGCGCGCCGGGGCATGTACGCGCGGCTCGGTCACGCTCGTCGCCACCGTGCTGAGCGAGGGTGATGCGCGCGACCCGGTCAGCGAGGCCGCGCGCTCGCTGCTCGACGGGCATATCGTCCTCTCGGCGGAGCTCGCCGAGGCGGGGCAGTTTCCGGCGATCGATGTGCTCGCGAGCACCAGCCGAACGATGGGCGCCGTCGCCGCCCCGGCGCACCTCGCGGCGGCCCTGCGCGTGCGCCGCGCGCTCTCGCTCTTGGCGCGTACCGCCGATGCGCGGGCGCTCGGCCTCGGCGCGCGGGACGACGCGACCCTGCGCGCCCTCGAGGTCGAACCCGCCCTCCTCGCCCTGCTGAGCCACGGCGAGCGCGCCGCGGCACCGGACCGTACCCTAGCGACGATCGCCGAAATAGCCGATATCTTGGGAGAAGCCGATGGATATCTCGACTGACCTCGCCAGCGTCGCCGCCCGCATCTCGGAGATCACCGGGTCGCAGGTGACGCTGCCCGGACTGCCGCAGGGCCAGGATCCGCAGAGCGCCTCGTTCGCCGCGATGGTGCAGGCGGAGCTTGCCGCGCAGAACGGCACAACGGAGACGCTCGGCGACGCGAACCCCGCGCCGAACGCGCCCGCGATGGTGCCGCCCGCGCAGATCGACCAGCTGGTGCAGTCGAACGCGATGCACTGGAGCGTCGATCCGGCGCTCGTAAAGGCGATCATCGCCAACGAGTCCGGCTTCAACGCGAACGCCACCTCGAAGGTCGGCGCGCAGGGCCTCATGCAGCTCATGCCCGGTACGGCGGCGGGACTCGGTGTCACAAATGCCTACGATCCCGCGCAGAACGTATGGGGTGGAACCAAGTACATCAAGGGGCTGCTCGACCGTTTCAATGGTGATGTTCGGCTCGCGGTTGCGGCGTACAATGCAGGACCGAATGCCGTCGAGAAGTATGGCGGCGTACCGCCGTATGCCGAGACTCAAAATTACGTTCAAAACGTTCTGGCGAGTTATCAGAAGTACCGCAACCGGTAGCATCCCGGCCGCGGCGCTACTCCTTCTCTGCGCGCAGACGCCCGCACCGCAATCCACCCCCGCGACGCCGTCGCTCGCATTCATCCTTCGCTCGCATCAACGCGCGCTCGCCGCGCTGCATCTGCGCGAGCCTTCGTCGCACGAGACGATCGGCACGCTCGTCGGCGCGGGACAAGTCGGCGAGTTTCACGAGTGGCAATCCGGCGACGAACAGCGACGCGACGAGCGGCTCGGCATGCGCACGCATCGCACGCTACGCGTCGGCGATCACCTCTGGGTGCAGAACTCGAGCGGCGAGACGCGGGAACTGA
Source organism: Vulcanimicrobiota bacterium (assembly GCA_027306785.1). Classification (GTDB taxonomy): domain Bacteria; phylum Vulcanimicrobiota; class Vulcanimicrobiia; order Vulcanimicrobiales; family Vulcanimicrobiaceae; genus REEB354. The sequence goes on along the minus strand of DAHUZB010000035.1, from coordinate 146,105 downwards.
CCGGGCTGCTCGCGCGGCGTCAGGTAACGCAGGATTTCATCGATTCCGGCGACTTCGCGCATCACCCCGAAGACGTGCACGTCCTCGGGCGCGCCGTGCTCCCCGACGGGCGCAGCGTCTACCGTCTGCGCGTGACGCCGCCGAAGGGCGAGTCCTACGTCGTCGGGATCGATACCACGACATGGCTCGTCGACGAAGAGACGTTCATCGATCATGATTCGCCGTTCTCGCTGATCTACGGCGACTACCACGTCGTCGACGGCTATCTCGTGCCGTTTACCGAGGTCGATTCGAACGGAGATCATGCCTACGACGTCACCGCGCACGTGCAGCACGTCATCGTCGACAAGCCGATCGATCCGCGTATCTTCGCCGCGCTGCGGCCGGTCACGGTCGAGACGGCGAAACCGGTGACGACCGCGATCGAAGAAGCCGACCGGCTTTTCTTCGCCGATGTCACGATCGCGGGGAAACACTTCAACTTTCTCATCGATTCGGGCTCGCAGGCCGATGTGATCGATCCGCGCGTCGCGCTCGCGCTCGGGCTCAAGCCGCAAGGAGCGGTCGAGGTGACCGGTGCCGCGCGCACCGCGAGCGAGGGCGTCGTCGCGCTGCCCGATCTTAGCGTCGGCGGCGTCGCGTTTCCCGCGCACGTAGCGACGGTGCTCGGTCTTGGCAACGTGCTCGGCGGAGCGGCACCGCTCGACGGCGTGCTCGGGTATCCGTTTTTCGCCGCGGCCGAACTGCGTATCGATCCGACGCGCTCGACGATGACGATCGCCGAGCCCGGCGCGCTTCCGGTCGACGGCGAACGCATCGCGGTCGATACCGATCGCGAACTGCCCGAGATTCACGCGAGCGTGAACGGCCAAGATGCGCGCGTCGTCGTCGACACGGGTGACACGCAGGAACTCTTGCTCTTCAAGCATTTTCTCGATACCCATCAGGGGATCATCACCTACGCCGGCAATCGTGCAGTGCTCAATCGCGGGATCGGCGGCTCGACCAACTCGGTAGGCGTCATCGTCTCCGATCTCGCGCTCGGCAGCGTGCACCTCTACAACCGCTACACCAACGTGATCCTCGCGAGCAGCGGAGCGTTCGCCGATCGCAACGACGGTGGCAACGTCGGTCTCGGGACGCTCAAGAACTTCGTGGTGACGTTCGATCTCGCGAACAAGGCGATCTATCTGCAAAAAGCGCAGGGCTTCGACGACGGGCGCTTCCGCAGCGTCTACGACGGCAATCTGTAGATCGAGACACACCGCGGCAACACCGCGGCGATGCCGCGACCACACGCAGCGTGCACGATCGCGGCATGATGACGCAGCAACTCCGATTCAGCGTACTCAGCGCGCCGCTCGCCGCCATCGATCGGCGCGCGCTCTCGCAAGCGTGGTACTCCGCGCTTTTTCGCGCGCATGACGGCGCGCCCGCCGATGCGGGCGTGACGCGGCGAGAGATCGGAACCGGGTGCGAAGCTGACGCGCCGTCGCGGGCGGCCGGCGGGCGGCCGATCTCGCAGCGCGGCGAAGCGATCGCACGGCGACCGCGGCCGACGGCGCGCACGCAACCCGCACCCTTCGGTCCGCACCTCGATCGACGCGTGCCCCGCTCGCCGCTCGCGCGGCGGATCGAACGCGTCTTTCTGCATCCGAGCAAGCCGTGCGAGCGCGCGAGCTTCACGCTCGACGGCAGCGCGGCGCGCGTGCACGTGACGCTGCGGCGCATCGGCGGAACGCTTCGCCTCGTCGCGATCTGCCCGCCGGCGGCGCGTGCACGCGTGGCGCGCGCGCTCGAAGAGGCACGGTTTTCCCTTGCCGCGCGCGGCATCGTCTGCGCGCTTGACGTGAAGGAGGCGTAGGATGTTCGTCGATCCGACGATCGATCGCGCGCTCGAACGCATCGCGCAGCGCGGGGCCGACGTGCAGCGCGCCTTTACGCCCGGCGCCGTTCCGAATCGCGGCGACGACGGCGGCGCCGCCGAAGCGCGCCCGTCGCTCGATCCGCTCGATGTCGCTCCGCCTGCGGATGCGTACTTCGTGACGACCGATGAGCGCGGACGCAGCGTCTACACGCGCGACGGCGGCTGCACGCTGCGCGACGGCGTGCTCGACGGTTCAAACGGACGACCGCTGCTCGGCATCGCCGCGAAGGGCGGTGCGCTCGTTCCGATTCGGATCGATCCCGTCGATCTCGCGCTCGGGCGCGTGCACGATCTGCGCATCGATCCCGAGGGCCGCGTCTGTTACGAACGTACGTCGATCGATCCGCGGACGGGCGGTACGATCCGCGAGCGGGTTACGGCCGGTCAGCTTGCGCTCGCGCGTTTTCCCGCGGCAACCGCATTCACGGCGACCGACGCAAGCCACGTCTCACCGCCGCCGGGCGTCGTGCCGCATCTCGGCCGCGCGGGCGACGGAACGTTTTCGCCGCTGCGGCCGATGGCGCGGGAGACCAGCGGCATCTCGATCGATCGGAGCCTCGATCGCCTGCGCGAAGCCTACCTTGCCCTCGACGCGCTGCAGGTCGCGCAGCAGACACACTTTCACGTAGCCAAGACCACGATGGATTTGCTGAAATGATGGTGCTCGAATTCGAAGCGGCCGGCCGAGCGAGCGAGGGCCGGCGCGTGCGCGACGCGCGTTTCATACAGCGCTCGGAACTGCCGGTCAGTGCCGCGTGTCTGGTCGCGACGGGCGTGCGCGAGACGCTCGCATCGCTCTTCGGCACGGCCGTCGAGCTGACGCTCTTTCGTCCGGTCGTGCCGTCCGCGCAGGCCTGGCGCGCGATCTCCTCGGATGCGACGATCTATCGTTTGCACGGCGCGCGCGGCGACGCGGCGATCGTGCTGCGCGCGCCCGACGCGCTCGCGCTCGCCGTGGCGGCCTTCGGCGAAGAGCCGGGCGACGAGCGCGCGCTCTCGGCGATCGAGCGCCGGGTGTTGGATCGTATCGCGGATGCCCTTTCGGCCGCGGTCGCGCCGATCTGCGGAGGATCACCGACGAGAAGTCTCGCCGGGGGCGAGGCGCCGGCGTCGTTCATCACGTTCTTCGAGCTGCAGCTCGAGCGGCCGGTGCGGGCGCGCGTCGGGATCGCGCTCGCTCGGGACCCCGAGCAGCCGATCGTACCGGGCCTGCGCATCGAGGATCTGCTCGACCTCGAACTCGACCTCTGCGTGCGCATCGAGGCACCGTCGATGCGGGCAGGTGAGCTCCTTGCCCTCGAACCCGGCACGATCGTGCCGATGACTGAATCAACGAGCCTGACGGGGACGCTGCTCCTCGCCGGGAGGGCGATTGCCGGCGGCGAATGCGGAGTCCGAGGGACTCGGTTCGCGCTTGCGATCGGCCCGTCACGCGAAGGGAGCACCGGCACGGCATCATGACGATCGATGCGGAAAAACTGAAAGAGCGCGCCAACCTCGACGTGCTGATGCACGTTCCGCTGACGGTCACGGCCGAGCTCGGTACCTGCAAGATGTCGGTCTCGGAGGTGCTGCGCCTGGGCAGCGGCTCGATCATCGAACTCGACCGGCTGGCGGGCGGCCCCGTGGATCTGCTCGTGAACAACAAGCTGATCGCGCGCGGCGAGGTCGTTGCGGTCGACGAGAACTTCGGCGTGCGCGTCACGGAGCTGATCTCGCGCCCGATTTAGCCTCCCGGCAATAGTCCGTCCACACGAGGGTGATGCGCAAGCGTCACCCTCATGTGCATGGATGGACTCCTCACGCTCTCCCGCGGCGGGCACCTGCCGCTCGACGTGCTCGCCGGGCTCACGCTGCTCTCGATCGTGCCGTTTCTGCTGATGATGTGCACCTCGTTCGTGCGCATCGTGGTGGTGCTCTCGCTCGTGCGTTCGGCGATCGGCACGTCGTCGCTGCCGCCGAACGCGGTGCTCTCCGGCCTCGCGCTCGTGCTCACGCTCGTGGTGATGGCGCCGACCTTCCAACGCATCGGCGACGAGGCCGTGCAGCCGTACGCGCACGGTCGCATCTCGCAGTCGCAAGCGATCGAGCGTGCGAGCGGGCCGCTACGCGCGTTTATGCTGCGGCAGACCCGCAGTGCCGACATCGCTCTTTTCGAACGCGTCGCGCACCGCGCACCCGAGCCGGTCGCGCGCGCGCCGTTCACGGTAATCGTGCCTGCATACGTCGTCGGCGAGTTGCGCGCCGCGTTCGCAATCGGTTTCGCGCTCTATCTGCCCTTCGTCGCGATCGATCTCGCGGTCGCCGCGATGCTGATGGGCCTTGGGATGATGATGCTCTCGCCGCCGGTGGTCAGTTTGCCGGTGAAATTGCTGCTGTTCGTGATGGTCGACGGTTGGGCGCTCGTGTGTGGAGGCGTCGCTACGAGCTTTAGGTAGACGATGCCAAGCGCCTTGACGACTACGCTACTAGCGGAGTATGATGCGTGGACGACGAATGTAACGGTGTAGAATGGGACGAAAAAAGAGCGAGCGAAATCTCGCACTTAGGGGATTCGGATTTTCCTACGCTGCTCGCGTCTTTCACGTTCCGTGCATTGAACGTGAAAGTCGGAACGGCGATTCGAACGAGCGTCGATTTGTGACGACCGGACCGGTTGACGAACTACTGCTAACCGTCGTTTGGACGCCGAGAGGTCTCGTCCGCCGCATTATTTCTGCACGGTATGCGTCGCGAAAGGAGCGGCGAATATATCATGCCTATTATACGAAAGAGAGTTTCTGAACTCGGGGCTGGTGATCGAAATTACGCGTTTCCCAAACCGACCGAAGCGCAAATTGAGCGATGGAAACGGGAAGATGGAGACGAGGATTTCGAGTTCACCGACTTTCGGCTCGTTCGCAACGTCAACGTCCGGGCGCTTCGCGAGCGGCTCGGTCTCACCCAGGAAGAGTTTGCAAAACGCTACCGCTTGCCTCTGCGCAGTTTGCAAGAGTGGGAGCAGGGCCGAAAACGCCCCGCCCCGGGAACCATGACGTTGCTGCTAGCAATCTCTCGTAAGCCAAAAGCACTGGCCGACGCCTTGAAGCGGTGAGACGCGGTAAGCTAGGTCCCGGCATACACGGCGTCTACGCAACCCTGTAGCGCGCCTCGAAGCGACCCAGGCCGCTCATGTACGGTTCCCAGTGGTTCACGAATGCCGACTAATATCGCGCCCATTCGCCGGTGAAGATGCCGTTCATAAGGGCGAACATGGTATAAGCATGCCCGTTACGCGCTGCAGCTCTCTCCGTTAACCTGCCCGTTGTATAGAAGATCAGCGCATGCCACAGGTCCTTGGGCGGCTCTCGATGTGCTAGCCTCGCAGCTTGAGCGATTATATCGCCGACTATGCCACGAATAGCGAACACAATGGAATGCGTGGCTTCGAACGATGGAAAACTACGCATACGACTCCGTTCCTAACTGATTTGTAGTGATGTGCGGTCGACAACTCTTTGCTGACGGTCTCGAAATTGTCTACACGGAGTCGCGATCGTCGACGGTGATGGCGATGCCGGGCTCGTTCGTCGAGGGCTCCGCGGGCTCTTCACGGAGCAGAAGCCGCATGCGCTCCGCATCCTGAAGGGTCCTCGTCCGCAGCGTCTGTACGTCGGTTGCTCGACACGTCAGCGCACCCGAAGATGAGCGAAAGAATCTCAGCACGAAGGTCGAGTCGCGATGCTCCATGCGCTAAAGCTATGACGCGGCTCTCAACGGAGGCTCAAAAGCCGCGGGCGCGGGTATTCCGGCGCTTGGTACGCGTGCTTTTCGCCTGCTTTGCCCTTGCATCGTGCGCTCCGTCGGTCATCCCCGGCGATACGGTGCGCGTCGCGATCGAGGGCGACGTTCCGAGTCTGAACCCGGTATTGGCGTTTACCTATCAGGCGAATGCGCTGAGCGAAGCGATGTTCGACGGGCTCGTCAAGATCGACGCTCAGGGAGCGCCGGTGCCCGATCTCGCGGTGAAGGTGCCAACACTTGCAAACGGGGGCATCTCGCCGGACGGACGGACGATCATCTACCATCTCCGTCGCGGCGTTCGCTGGCAGGACGGCGCTCGATTCACCTCGTCCGACGTCGCATTCACGTACTCTTTGCTGCGAAACCCGCGCATCAACGGCGCGAACCGGCTCCCATACCGCAATGTCGTCTCGCTGAGCACGCCCGACGCGCATACGGTGATCGTGCGCTTGCGCGCGCCGTCGGCCGTCGCGGTGCGCGATCTCTTCTGCGTGGGGAACGACGGCGCGATCGTGCCGCGGCATTTGCTCGCGGCGTCACGCGACGTCAACACCGATCGCTTCGGACGGCATCCGGTCGGAACGGGCCCGTACGAGTTCGTGTCCTGGGAGCACGGCACGCGCATCGTTCTGCGCGCCAATCGCGACTATTTCGCCGGCGTTCCGCATATCCGCCGCCTGGAAATCGTCGAACTCCCGAGCGACGCCACGATGGCGAACGAGTTGCAAACGCAAGCGGTCGATATCGGCGAGGTCGAACCGGCGATGCTTCCGCTGCTTCGCGGCGACCGTCATCTTCGGATTCTCGTCACGCCGTCGTACGGAGCAACGTACGTCGCGTTCAACCTCGCTGCGCCGAGTCTGCGCGATCGCCGCGTTCGCCGCTCGCTCGCCGAAGCGATCGATCGGGCGCGCCTCGCACGATTGAGTTCGAACGGAACGGCACGCGCAGCTATCACGCTGATTCCACCGTTCGCGTTCGCGTTCGATCCGAGCGGCGCGGCCCGCTATCACCCGCTTCGAGCCGCACGCCTCATCGCCGGCCGTGTGCCTCGGGCGCTCGATGTCCTGGAAAGCGGGGATGAGCGTTCGCGCGTGATCGCGTTGATGCTTGCGCGGGCGTGGCGCCGACTCGGGATTCGTACCGATATCCGCGCCATGGCGCCGAACCTACTCTATGCGGCGCGCGGACCGCTCATGAGGGGCACGTTCGAGGTTGCCGTGCTCGAGCAGGGCTTTGACGCCGATCCCGATCGCAGCTCCTTCATCGTCTCGTCGGAGGCGCCGCCGAAAGGGCGGAACTACGCTCGACTCACCGATCCGGTCGTCGATCGTTGGGCGAAAGAGGCGCTGCGAACGAACGATACGTCGGAGCGAGCGCGCCTGTACGCGTTGATTCAGCGACGTGTCAGCCGCGATGTGCCGTTCGTTCCGATCGCGTGGTCGAGCGAGATCGACGTCGTCAATCGCCGCATCGCGGGATATGTCCCCGAACCCATCAATTCGCAGTTCTGGAACGTCGCTCAATGGCGCATCGTGCCTGGGCGCGTCGTGCCTCCTCCAGATCGCGGGACCGTTCTCGTAAGGCGTCGCTGAACTCGGCGAGTCCGATCTCCCCGGCGGCCTTTGCGAGCGCGTCGAAGGTTCGATCGAAGTCGAGCGGCGCTCTGCGGGCAACGGATTCCGCTTCGGTCGCTGCGGCATGCAGAAGCTCCTCTGCGCTCCCTTGCCGCTCGCGCACGGCGGTCCACGCGCGGAGTGCGGCGTCAAACAGACTCATGCCGATCAACCCGTAGAGATCGGACGGCGAGGTCGCATCGAGCGCGGCACGCGCGCGCTCGTGATCACCGGGTGCGTTGCGACGCAAACAGGCATCGGCAATCACTAAGTTCGCCTTATGCGCTCGTTGGGCGATCCGGCCGAAGGCCCCCGCCAGGATTTCGTGCGCGAAAGCGAGCGCATCGTCCCAACGGCCGTCCGCAAGCGCGAGGTTGGCCGCCGTGATTCGATGGCGAAAGTGCATGAACGGCAGCGGCGCGAAGTAGACGGACGCACTCGCCGGCAGAGTCGCCGACTGGTCGAGAATGTCGGCGGCTAGTTCGAGTTCGCGGCGAGCATCATCGCGCCGATCCATCAAATACCACAGCTGGGCTCCGGTAATGCGCGCGTTGATCTCGATGCGCCCGTCCGCACGGCGCGCGTGTTCCAGCATGTGCGACGCGAATTGCAGTGCTTCGGTGAAGCGATGCCGCGTGGCCGACGCGATGACGACCTGCCCCGACGCGTTGCTGATATCGGCGGAGCCGAGCTCGTTTGCGAGGGCGATATCGTACGATCGTCGCGCGTCCTCGATACAAGCTTCGTCGCCCAGAAGCAGCCGGCACGTCGACAGCGCGCGAAGCGCTCTGCTTTCGGCGCGCGAGCTGCCGGCGGACCGTGCGACCGTGAGCGCTTCGTTGCAATCGAGCAGCGCCTCTCGGATGTGCGCACTGTCGATGCGTGCGATCGCACGCCTTGTGAGCGCGAGCGCGACGAGGCCGCGATCCTCGGTTGCGCGCGCGTGCACGATCGACTCGGACGAGTGGTCCAGACCTTCATCGAGTCGGCCGCCCTCTTCGAGCGCTCGCGCCGCAACGGCGTTGAGGTCGTCGAGAAGCGCGTGCAGTGCTTTCGAGGGTCGCAGTTCCTTCGCGAGCCGGAGCCCGTCGCGCGCATACTGCAGCGCGTCGCGCCACGCGTTCACGGCAAGGACGGATCGCGCCGCTTGCTCGAACGCCGCGGCAGCCGCGTGCACCTGGCCGCTCGCACGCAGATGCCGCGCGCAGCGTACCTGCGCTTCGAGGCGTTGATCGTTCCGGTAGCGGGCGGCGAAAGCGCGATGCAGGCGCACACGGCGGCCGCTGTTCAGGGCTCGCCCCGCTACCTCGCGAATGAGGTCGTGTCGAAAGCGGAACTCCGGCCCGCTCGTCGGTTCCTCGATGAGATCGAGCGCCATGAGATCGTCAATCGCATCGAGCGTGCGCTCCTCGCCGAGTCCGCAGACCTCGACGAGATCGTCGGCGCCCGCGTCGTGCTCGAGCGCGAGCGCACAAGCGACGATTGCGGGCGCTTCGCCGCGCGCGAAGAGCCGTTCCGCAACGAAGCCGGTAATCGACGGAGGCGTCGCTTGCGAGGCTTCCGCGACGGTCCACGCGCCGTTCTCGATCTTAACCGTGCCGTCGGCGATGTATGCTTCGAGGAGTCGCGCGGTGAAGAACGCGTGCCCGCCGGAGCGTGCGCGAAGCTGCTGCGCCACATCGTCGACGCCGCGCGGGGCGATCTGCGCAAGCGCTTCTCGGATATCCGATTCGAGGAGGTCGTGCAGGTGAATACTCTGATGCCGCGGCAGCCCGCGCAGGAGTTCACGCGCGCCTTCCGGTCGCGTCGCGATCGCGAGTAAAAGCTGATCGTCGGCACGAGCGATTCCGTAGGCGAGCGCGCGGAGGACCTCGGCTCCGTCCCCCGAGAGATACTGCGCGTCGTCGACGAAGAGGACGCTGCTCGCGAGGCGTTCGCGCAAGCGATCCGCGAGGAGCGCGGCGTCGGCGCCGTGCGTGACGAGCTCCGTGAACGAACCGCCGGTTCGCTCGTAGAGTTCCACCCAGGGACCGAACGTGCGCGCGTCGTCGGGGAGGCACGTGAGCCGCAGCACGCGCACACCGACATCGTAGATCGCGTCGAGCGCGTGGGTGAAGAGGGTGCTCTTGCCGCTGCCCGGCGCACCCTGCACCACGATACAGCCCCCGCGCCCCTCGGCGACGCCCTCGAAGAGCGAGACGAGACGCGCGTATTCCGCTGCTCGCCCGCAGAAGGGAAGCTCCGGGTGGAGTGCCGGTCTCGCCGCCGACGAACGCACGTGCGCTAGCCGCTTCTCGAGTGCATCGGACGGCTCCGCGCCGATCTCCGCAAGAAGCTCGCGCGCGCGAGCGAGAACGCTCGCCGCGGACGAGGCGCGTCCGGCGGCAAGCTCCGACTCCGCTACGATCAGATACGGTGCTTCCCGATACGAGCCGCGTTCGATCAGACGACGTGCGCAGTCGAGATCGCCGAATCGTTCCACCGCATCGCCGAGAAGGCGATCGTAGGCGAATTCGACGCGCTCGCGTTCCGCGACGCTCCAGTCGCTGAAGTCGCCGCTTAGGAACTCGCCGCGATAGAGCGCGATTGCATCGCGTTCGCGCGACGGATCGTTGCTCGCGGCGATCGCGTGAAACCGGCTGACATCGATGTCAGCGTCGGCCACCCACGTGATGCGAAGCTTATTCGCGTCGATGGCCGCGTCCGGGTCACCCCCCGCGTCACGGAGCGCGCGTCGGATCGACCACAGGGCCGTATTGAGATTGGAACGACCGCGTTCCGGCTCGCATTCAGGCCAGAACGTCTCGATGATCTGTTCACGAGGCAGAGCGAGTCCGCGTTGCATCGCAAGGTATGCGAAAAGCGCCCGCGCCTTCTGCGTCGGCGGCGCTGTAGCATCTCGGCCGTCGACGCGTAGGCGAAAAGTCCCAAGCGTTTCAAGAACGCAGACCACGCTCTTCGGGTTTGATGATCGTTTGAGAGCAGCCTGCTAGCCTGAGCACGTTCAACGCATTCCATCGGAAAGGTCATATCTCCATGAAAGCTCTCCGCGTGTGGAGCGTCGTGTGCGCGCTGTTGCTCTCAGCCTGCTCCGGCGTCGCAACCTCACCCTCGGGCGCCGGAGGCGGAGGCTCGAGCCTCCCGCCGCAGCAGACGCTCGCGCCCACCAGCTTCGTGTTTGCACGCCCTGCGCAAACGGCGAGCCGCCGTCCGGCGTACATCACGGCGAATATCGCATCGGTCGCGATCGCGCTCGATTCGGTCAACGGCTCCGCGCCGCCGAGCGGCTTGACGACGACCGTCACGAGCAACATCACGCTCACTGCCTGCCCCTGCACCGTTGCCGGGCCGTCGGTACCGCCGGGAAGCGACACGTTCACGGTCACCGCCTACGACGCCGCGGGCGGTAGCGGGAACGTGGTCTCGGTCGCGACGGCAACCTACACGATCGCGGTCGGCGCGGCCAACAGCAACACGATCACGCTCAACGGCGTGCCGAAATCGTTCTCCTTCAGCGGACTCCCGACGGCGACGGCCGGAACGGCGTTCGCCGCGCAGGCCTTCACCGTCACGGTGAAAGATGCCGACGGGAACACCATCCTCGGAACCTACCAGAATCCGGTCACCATCGCGAATAGCGATGCAAGCGGAGCAACGACGATTGCGACCGCGGGCAGCGACTCGCCGCCTGCCGGAGAATTGCTCGGTTCCGCCGATACCGTTTCCATCGCCTACACCGGGCTCGCCATCACGCCCGCGACCATCACCGCGTCGGCCACGGGTGCGACCGGCAGCACCACCTTCGCGCCCACGTTGCAGCCGATCGTCTATAGCGGTCCGCTCGTGACCGGCAATCCCGAGATCGATCTCTTCGCGACGAGCGGAACCGGCTCGAGCGGCTCGTTCAGCGCGGCGGAAGTCGGTTGGACGAACGCGCCGTACAATAAGCCGCTCACGGTCTCGCTACCGGGCGGATGCGCCTCGATCGCAAGCGTGTCGCCGGCGTCCGGAACGAACTTTACCGCAAGCGCCGTGGCATCGCCGGCGGCCGGAAGCTGCACCGTCACGCTCGGTGACGGCGTTGGTCAGAGCAAAGCCGTGACGCTCACGTACACGACGTCGAGCATCGGAGTGCAGTAGCAGTGATGAGCACCCGTATTCGCATCGCCGTCGCTGCGGTGTTCTCATTGGCGCTCGGTGCCTGCTCGGGAGGTCGACACGCGTCGGCGCTCCCGAGCGCCCCCGTGCAGTCGGCCGGTCTCGCGAAGAGCGCAGCGACGCTGAGTATCCGCATCCCGAAGGCGACGCAAACGGCTGGTGGCACGAAGCCCGCGTACGTCTCGCCCGCGACGACGCAGATGACGCTCGATATCCAGCAAGGCGGCGTCTCGATCACCGGATATCCCACGACGGTCGCATTGACGCCGACATCGGCCGGATGCTCAAGCACCCTCGCCTCGACGCTTTGCCAGTTAACGCTCAGTCTCGCCCCCGGGAACTACGTCGCAAGCCTGACACTCTTGGACGCGTCCTCGACCGCGCTATCCGCCGTGCAGAACGTCGCGTTCACGGTGACGGCCGGTACGGCGAATGCGATCAACGTCTCGCTCAGCGGCATTCCGCATAGCATCGTCGTGTCGCCCGGCACATATGCGGTTACCGGAACGCAGAACGCCGGGATGACGTTGTACGGTGCGGCCGCGCAGCACCTCATCGTCAACGCCCTCGACGGCGACGGCAACATCATCATCGGCCCCGGCGCCCCGACCTTTACCGCTACCGTGCAATCCGGAACGGGTTGGTCGACAACCGCACCGGCCGCCTCGACGCCGAATACGCTCACCGTCACGCCCCCCGGCTCGAACGGTTCGTTCGCAAGCCTTGCGGTCACCGCCGCCTACCCCGACGCAACGTGCTCGCTGAGCGGCGCGGTCTGTTCGACGACGGTCGGCATCAAAAACGACGTGCAGCGTCTCTACGTACTGAACTTCGGCACTCCCGCGGTGACCGGATACACGCTTCCCGCGACGACGGGCGCATCGCCGAGCATCGCTGCGTTCAACGGCGGGCACTTCTCCAACGGCTTTGCGCTTGTTCTGAATTCCTCAAACGATGTGTTCGTCGCCGACCCGACCGTGGCGGCCCGCACCGGCACGAACGCCGTCTACGAATATACATCGAGCGGAGCGTACGTGACCTCGATTCCGAGCACGTCGGGGGTGAACCAGCCATGGGGCTTGGCCGTCGATCGAACGGGCGACCTCTTCGTTGCGAATCTCGGCGGGAAGAACGTGACCGAATATCCGCCGCCCTACACGACGTCCACGCCGATCACGCTTTCCAAGGGGACGAGCGGTAGCGCCTTCACATTCGGTGCCGGCGGGCTCACCTTCGATTCCAACGGTAACCTGTTCATCGAGACGGAAAACACGCTCTATACGTTCGGCCCTCCGTTCGCAACCGCCAATAACGCCACCGCGCAGCAGAGCCTCGGAAACTACGGGACCCCGCTCGCGATCGATCAAGCCAACAATATCTACGCGATCGATACGAACGGAAAAGTCTTGAAGCTGGAGCCGCCGCTTTACGCCTACTATGCGAGCCCGACGCTCTACACGACGACGAGCCCGGGGCCGATCGCGATGTCGGTCGCAGCCGATGCGAACGGTAACGTCTTCGTCGCGGTGTGCGGAGCATGCGGCGGCAGCAGCGGCGACTCGATCAAAGAGTATTCCGCGAGCGGCACGTTACTCGCCTCATTCAGCAGCGGATTGAGCGACCCGTACGCGATGGCGATCGACGGCGCGGGGAACCTCTACGTCAGCAACTGCCCGACGTGTTCGGGTCTCAGCGGTACCGGCAACGTCGTGATGTACTCGCCGCCGTTCTCGAACAGCAGCGTTCCGGCGGCAACGCTCAACGATGCGAGCATAAACGGCCCGACCGCGCTCGCGATCACGCCCTAGCCGCGAGAGCCGAGGCCGCCCGGTCCGAACGCAGGCGCAGCATGACGTTCTCGGTAACTTCTCCGAGACGACTATGCGAATCACCGATGCGCTCGCGACCGCGCGGCCGTTCTTTTCGTTCGAATTCTTCCCGCCTAAGGACGAAGACGGGTCGGCCCACCTCTTCGCCGTGATTCAGACGCTGCTGCCGCTGCGGCCCGCGTTCGTCTCGATCACGTACGGCGCGGGCGGCTCCACGCGCGAGCGCACGGTCGCGCTCGCCAAGCGCATCCAGGCCGAAACGGGCCTTACCGTGATGGCGCACGTCACCTGTGTCGGTTCCCCGCGTGCCGAGCTGCGCGCGCTCTTCGACGATCTCTCGCGCGCGGGGATCCGCAACGTCCTCGCGCTTCGCGGCGATCCGCCGAAGGGCAGCGAGCGCTTCGAAGCGGTGCCCGGCGGCTTCTCGCACGCGAGTGAGATGATCGCGATGCTGAAGAAGAACTATGACTTTTGCATCGGCGCCGCGTGCTACCCCGAAACGCACGTCGAAGCCGCCTCCGCGCAGCACGACGTGGACGCTCTGCGCGCCAAGGTCGACGCGGGCGCCGATTTCCTGATCTCCCAGCTCTTTTTCGATAACGACCGCTACGGTGAGTTCACGGCGCGCGCCCGCGCGGCGGGCATCACCGTGCCGATCCTGCCCGGACTCATGCCGATCACGAACTATCAGCAGGTGGCACGCTTTACCTCGGCGATCGGTGCGTCGATTCCGCCGAAGCTGTTGCGTGAACTCGAGGCTCGGCGCGATGACGCGAAGGCGGTGGAAGATCTCGGCGTCGCTTACGCTGCGCTGCAGGCCACGGAATTGCTGCAGCGCGGCGTTCCCGGCGTGCACTTTTACACGCTCAATCGTTCGCCCGCGACACGCGCGATCGTCTCGGCGCTCATCGCCGGAAGCGCCTGGCGCCCTACATTCTCGGAGCGCTCATGAGCGACGATATTCGGACCCGGGTCGACGCCTACATCGAGGATCGGCTCCTGCCTGAAGATGCCGATCTGAGCGCCGTACTCGATGCAAATCACGTTGCCGGCCTCCCGGCGATCGACGTTTCGCCTGCGTTCGGAAAGTTGCTCTCGCTGCTCGCGCGCACGAGCGGCGCTCGCCGAGTCCTTGAGATCGGCACGCTCGGCGGCTACAGCACGGCGTGGTTCGCGCGCGCGCTCCCCGTTGACGGCATGGTGGTCAGCATCGAACTGAATCCACGTCACGCCGAGGTTGCGCGAGCAAATCTCGCGCGGCTCGGCTGCGCGGAGCGCGTGGAGATTCGCTGCGGGTCCGCCCTCGATATTCTTGAGTGCATGATCGCCGAAGATGGGCCGCGTTTCGATCTGGTCTTCATCGATGCGGACAAGGTCAACAACGCGCGGTATCTCGAGCGCGCGCTGCGCCTCGTGCATGTCGGTAGCCTGATCGTGGTCGATAACGTCGTGCGCGCGGGCGCAGTCGCGGATGCGAGCGCCGAGGACCCGAACGTTCTCGGCACCCGAGCGCTTTTCGACGCCGTCGCCGCGCATCCGCAACTCGAGGCGACCGCGATCCAAACGGTCGGTCGCAAGGGGTACGACGGCTTTCTGATCGCTCGCGTTCGCGCGTAAACACGCGTGCGTGACCTCCTCGTCACGCGCGAGCAACGAACCGGCAATCTCCACGCGCTAGGCTTCGACCCATGCCTGGGTTCGATGCGCTCTTGCGCGAGGCGCTCGTCATCGCGGCGCTCTTAAGTCTGCCGGTGCTCTGCGTCGCGGCGCTCGCGGGCACGGCCGTGGCGGTCGTGCAGGCGGCGACGCAGGTGCAGGAACAGACGCTCACGATGCTGCCGAAGGTCGTCGCGGTGGGCGCGTTCGTCGTGCTCTTCGGCGCGTTCGGCATGCAGGCGTGCGTGCGGCTCTTCCACGACGTGATCGCGGCGATACCGTCGCTCGTGGCCGGCGGATGAACGCGGCGGCGCTGCTCGTCTTCGCACGGTGCGCGGGCTTCGCGTCGCGCGCGCCCGGATTTTCGCACCCGAGCGTGCCGCACGCGGTGCGCGCGGGGCTCGCGCTCTTGCTCGCGGCGGCGATCGCGCCGTCGGTACACGCTCCCACCTGCAGCGGCGTCATCTTCGTCATCGCGTGCGCAACCGAGCTCGCCGTCGGCGCGGCGATCGGGCTCGGCGCCTCGGTGCTCTACGACGGCGCGTTCGCGGGCGGCCGTATGCTCGACGACTACGTCGGGGTCAAGGCGATCGCACCGAATCTCGATCTGGTCGCCCCGAGCGGTTTCGGGCGCGTCTGCTCGATCGCGTTTACCGGCGCGTTCTTTTTGCTCGGCGCGTATCGCTTCACGCTGCTCGGCTTCGCCGCGAGCTTCACGCGGCTGCCGGTCGGGATGCCGCTCGATCCGCATGCGTGGAGCACGTACGCGATCGCTCTCGTCGAGACGATCGTGTCGGTGGCGCTCGCGGTCGCGGCGCCCGCGATCGCGCTTGCGTTCGTCGTGCAAGTCGCGCTCGCCGCGCTCGCGCGGACGATCCCGCGCTTCGCGAGCTTCCAGCTCTCCTTTCCGATCGTCTTTGCCATGGTGCTGACGGCGACCGCGGTGATGATTCCGGTCGCGGTCTATCGCGCCGCGCAGCCGCCGCTCGTCTTACCCGGGGCGCGATGAGCGACGCGGGCGAGAAGCCGTTCGAAGCGACGCCGCATCGCATCGCTCGCGCCAAGCGCGAGGGCGACGTGGCGCGCGCGCAGGAGTTCGGAGCGAATGCGGCCTTTCTCGGAGCGATTGCGGGCGCACTCGCGGCGTCGGCTCCGCTCGGTGCGGCGGCGCGTGCCGCCATCGCGCAGGCTGCTCGCGGCGCCATGCCGATCGGCGGGTGCGCGTGGATCGTCGCCTGGGCGCTCGTGCCGCTTGCGGGCGGCGCCGCCGCGGCAGCCGGCGTCGGTATCGTGCAGAGCGGCGGGTTGCGCTTCGTGGCGCCGGTGCCGAAGTTCGCGCGTCTTTCCCCGAGCGAGGGAGCCAAGCGCATGTGTTCGCGCGAGAGTGCGATGCATGCGCTGCGCGCACTGCTCGCATTCGCGGCCGCGGTGCCGTTCGCGGCGAGCGCGCTACGCGAGGTGCTCGGCGGCGCGTTCGGCGCGGTCGGAACACGCGCGCTGGCCGCGGTCGCGTGGAACGGCGCCGTGCGCGTGACGCTCGGCGCCGCCGCGATCGGACTCATCTTCGCCGTCGCCGAGTACGGCGCCGCGCGGCGCGCGTGGCTTCGCAAGCTGCGGATGAGTTTCGAGGAGTTCAAACGCGAGGTCAAAGAGCGTGACGGCGATCCGCACGTGCGCGGTCGGCGCAAGGCGCTCTACCGGAGTCTGCTGCGCGGGTCGCTCGAACGGGTGAAAGATGCGGCCTTCGTGGTCGTCAATCCGACGCACGTGGCGGTAGCGCTCGACTATCGGCCGCCCGCGGTCCCGGTGCCGACGGTGCTCGTGCGTGCGGCCGATGAAACGGCGCTACGCGTGCGCGCGCTCGCGAGCGAGCATGGCGTTCCCATCGTCGAGAACGTCGCGCTCGCGCGCGCGCTCTTTCGTGATGCGGAGATCGATCGGCCGATTCCGTTCGATCACTACGTCGCGGTCGCGGAGATCGTGGCGGCGCTGGCGCGCAGCGGCGCGCTCGAGGCGCGGGGATGACGCGGCTTCCGGTCTACGTCTTCGCGGGGTTGCTGCTCGCGATCGTCGGCATTTTGATCGTGCCGTTGCCGCCGTGGCTGCTCGACGTGCTGCTCGCGCTCAACGTGTTCGCCGCCGCGCTCGTGCTGCTGCTGGCGGTTACGATCGAGGATCCGCTCGAATTCTCCGCCTTCGCGCCCGCGTTGCTGGTGGCCACGCTCTTCCGTCTCTCGCTCGATGTCTCGGCGACGCGTTTGATCCTCACCCAAGGCGCGGTGCCGGGGGCGGTCGGCGCCATCATTCCGGCGTTCGGCGCGTTCGTGGTGCACGGGAATCTGGTGGTCGGCATCATCATCTTCGCGATCCTGATCACGATCCAATTCGTCGTGATCGCGAGCGGATCGCAGCGCGTCGCCGAGGTTGCGGCGCGCTTTACGCTCGATGCGATGCCGGGCAAGCAGATGGCGATCGATGCCGACGTGCACGCGGGCGTGCTCGACGCCGAGGGCGCGCGCCGCAAGCGTGCCGCCGTGCAGCGCGAGGCCGATTTCTACGGCGCGATGGACGGTGCGGGCAAGTTCGTGAAGGGCGATGCGATCGCCGCGCTCGTGATCGTGGCGCTCAATCTGCTCGGCGGCATCGTCGTCGGCGTCGCGTACGACGGGCTCTCGCCGCTCGATGCGCTCGATACCTTCGCACTGCTCTCGATCGGCAACGCACTCGTCACCACCTTACCCGCGTTTCTGATCTCCACCGCGATGGGCATGATGGTCACGCGCGTCGCGTCCGACGGTGCGCTCGGCGCCGATCTCGCGGCACAGCTCTTCGCGCGGCCCGACGTGCTGCGCAGCGCGGGTGCGCTCTTGCTCGTGCTCTCGTTCGTGCCCGCCCTGCCGCGTCCGGTCTTCCTCGTGCTCGGGCTCGCCGCGTTCGCGCTCGCGCAACTCGCGGCGCGGCGCACGGCGCTGCGTGCCGCGCAGATCGAGCAGGCCAACGAGCGCGCGAAGCGCCAAGCGTTACGTCGTCCCGAACTCGCGCTCGGCCTCGTCGGCGTGGACGCGATGTCGATCGACATCGGCGGCGAGATCGCGCAATTGCTCGCGCCGCCGCTCGCCGACGCGCTGCTCGATCGCATCGGCGAGGTGCGGCGCGCGCTCGTCGGTGAGATCGGCATCGTGCTGCCGGGCGTGCGTCTGCGCGACGATCTCGCGCGCGATCCGCGGAGTTACGCGATCCGCGTGCGCGATCGCGTGGTCGGCGAGGGATGTCTCGATCTCGACCGCGTGCTGGCCGTGGCCGATGCGGAGATCTTGGAGCGTCATGGACTGCAGGTCGAGCGCGAACCGGTCTACGGTCTGCCGGGCGCCTGGATCGAGCCGAGCGCGCGCGAGCGCTTGGCCGATGCGGGCGCGCTCGTCTTCGACCCGATCTCGATCATCGGGTCGCACGTGGCCGAGAGCGTGCGGCGTCACGCCGCCGAGCTGCTCGGCCGTCAGGAACTGCAGACGCTGCTTGAACACCTGCGGGCAGGCATGCCCGCGCTCGTTCGCGAGATCGGCAGCGACGCGTTTCCGCTCGGCGTGCTGCACAAAGCCTTCGGACATCTGCTGCGCGAGGGGGCATGGCCGCGGGATCCGGTCGCGGTGCTGCAGGCGATGCTTGAGTGCCCGAGCCGCGATCCGCGCGAGCTCGCCGAGGCGGCGCGCCGGGCGATCGTCCCCGATCTGATTCGTCGCCGGGGGAGCGAGCGGCTCGAACCGCTGCTCCTGGCGCCCGAGCACGAGCGCGAGCTCACGCTCGCCTGGACGGGTCCCGGTGCCGAGTTCGCGCCCGATCCGGCGCGCGCGCTCGAGCTGCGCGACGAGGTGGCGGCCTACGCGGCGCGCACGCCGCGCGACCGCGCCGCGGTCGTCTGCATGGGTGCGCTGCGCCCGGCGCTCGCCGATTTCTTGCTGCGTTCCGGCGTTCGCATCGAGGTCTTCGCCTATGCGGAGCTGCCGCCCGAGCTGGTGCTC
Source organism: Vulcanimicrobiota bacterium (assembly GCA_027306785.1). Taxonomy (GTDB): domain Bacteria; phylum Vulcanimicrobiota; class Vulcanimicrobiia; order Vulcanimicrobiales; family Vulcanimicrobiaceae; genus REEB354. The sequence continues at coordinate 127,117 of DAHUZB010000035.1, read as the reverse complement.
GCCCCGGCTGCCGTCCTCGGATAAAGCAACTTTAAGTAGGCGCTCGGCGGCGGTTTACGCCCGCGGAGAAGGCTGCTACCCTCATAAGGTTAAAGACTTCCCCGGCCCAGGCGCCCAGCCAGGGCTCTTTCTTTGTACAATCCGGAAGCCGAATGAGCTGGAACAGATTTAAACCGTTCGTCAAGGCGTTGGTGATCATCGCCGTCGTCGCCTACTCCGTGTACGCGATGCTGCCCCTGGATCAGAAGATCCATCTCGGCCTCGATCTGCAGGGCGGCTCACGCCTGCTGCTGCAGCTTTCGCCGACCGCCGACGTGAAGACGATCACGTCGGAAGTGCAGGCGCAGACGCGTCAGGTGATCGATCAGCGTATCAACGCACTCGGCGTCACCGAGCCGCAGATCAGCAACGTCGGCACCGACCGCATCCTGGTCGAGCTGCCGTCGCTCAAGAACCCCGATCAAGCGGAGCAACTGCTCAAGCAGGTCGCGGTGCTCGAGTACAAGATCATGCCGCCCGAGGTGGAGCAGAAGGCCGAAGCGGCGCTCGCGATCGTGAACGCGCCGCCCAAGGCGGCGGGCATCACCGCCAAGCAGCGCGCGGCCGCCGAGAAGTACGTGAACGAAGGCGCCTACGCCGCGAGCGGCGCGGTCGTCTACACGGGTAAGGAACTGAAAGCCGCGCAAGCGAGCTACGATCAGGCCGGTAATCCGAACATCACGTTCCAGACCAAGAATCCGGGCAAATTCGGTCGCATGACCACCGCGAACGTCGGCAAGCTGCTCGCGATCTTCCTCGATCATCGCTACGTGTCGGCCGCGACGATTCAGAGCCCGATTTTCGATTCGGGCGAGATCACGGGCCAGTTCACGCAAGCGCAGACCGTCACGCTCGCAAACGAACTCAACGCGGGCGCGCTTCCCGCCAAGATCACGATCATCGAGAAGGAGACGATCGGGCCGACGCTCGGCAAGATCGATCTCGTGCAGTCGCTCAAGGCGTCGATCCTCGGTCTCGCGCTCGTGCTGATCTTCATGATCGTCATGTACCGCCTGCCGGGCTTCCTCGCCGACGTCGCGCTCGTGATCTACGTGATCGTGATGATGGGCATTCTCGCGCTCTCGCACGCCACGCTTACGCTGCCGGGAATCGCGGGCTTCGTGCTCTCGATCGGTATGGCGGTCGACGCGAACGTGCTGATCTTCGAGCGTATCAAAGAAGAACTCTGGATCGGCAAGCCGCTGCGTTCCGCGGTTCGCACGGGCTTTACCCGCGCGTTCTCGGCCGTCTTCGACAGCCACTTCACCACGATCGTCGGCGCGGGCGTGCTCTTCATGCTCGGCACCGGCACGGTGAAGGGCTTCGCCTTCACGCTCTTCTGGGGTACCGTGATCTCGCTCGTCACCGCGGTCTTCATCACGCGCTTCTTCGTCGACGTGCTCGTCGACAACAATCTCATGACCGCTCCCGAACTCTACGGCGTCAAGAGCGACGACGTCGGCGTTTTCGCGAAGACGGGAGCATAAGGCAACGCCATGTTCTTTCGCAAGCTGAATTGGAATATCGTCGGCTGGTTCCGTACCGTCTCGGCGATCTCGTACATCGTGATCGCGCTCGGTCTCGGCGCGATGGTCTACCACGGGTTCCAGGGCGGGCAGGGCTTCCAGCCCTCGCATATGCTGCGTCTGGGCCTCTCGTTCACGGGCGGCACCGAGATCGACGTGCGCTTCACCAAGCCGGTCTCCATCGATCAAGTTCGCGCGGGGCTCGCCTCGCTCAACCTGAGCGACGAGCGCGTGAATACCGCGGGCACCGACGGCACGCAATTCTCGGTCGCGACGCAGACCTCGTTCGCGAATAATTCGATCCCGCTCAAGAACGCACTCAACGCGATCGCACCGGTCGATAGCAACGCCTTCTCGATCACCGCGATCGGGCCGACGCTCGGCGGCGAGTATCTGCGTAACGCCCTGCTCGCGCTCGTGATCGCGCTCGGCATTCAGTTCCTCTACATCGCCTTCCGATTCGGCTGGAACTACATCTTCGGTTTGGTCACCGTCATCGCGCTCGTGCGTGACGCGGCGATGATGATCGGCATCTATGCGCTCGCCGGAAAGTCGGCCGACGACGCGTTCCTCGCCGCGGTCCTCACCGTCATCGGCTACTCGGTCATGGACACGATCGTCATTCTCGATCGAATCCGCGAGAACACCAAGCTCATGGGCGGGGTGGCGTACGACACGATCGTCAACGAATCGATCAAGCAGACGATGACGCGTTCGTTCAACACGCTCGCGACCGTCGTCATCACGCTCGTGGCGCTGCTCGCGCTCGGCGGCGTGAGCCTGAAGAACTTTGCGTTCGCGCTGCTCGTCGGCATCTGCTCGGGCGGCTACCACTCGATCTTCTACTCGGCGCCGCTCGTGCTCGTCTTCCGGAAGCGTCAGCTCGAAGCGGCCGCCCGCAAGCGCCGCGAAGGGCTCGCGGTCGGGGCGGCTCGCGCCGAATCCGGCTCGACCCCGGCGGCGAGCGCCGGCGCGCGCAATCGCGACGACATCGTGGCGGCTCGCCGAGCGCGCCGTCAGAAGGACAAAGGCGCGTCGCGTCCGGCGCAGACCGGCCCCGCGCGGTACAAGCGCAAGCGCGACGGCGGCACGATGGTCGAAGAGTCGGTCGAGACCGAGATGCACGAGATGCACGAGATCGATCCGCTCGACGCGCAGACCTCGGGGCTGCACGACGAGGCGCTCGAGCAAGGCCACGAGACGATCAATCTGAATCTCGAGGAGTTCGAGACGCAGCATGAGCACGCACCGGCCGACGAGCAGCGGCACGAGTAGTCGAGGGCTTCCGCCGCCGACTGCCTCGGAACAAGCATTCGAGCGCGCGTTTCGCGCGCTCGAATCGTTTCCGGGCCCGACGAATCCCGAGCCGCGATCGCTCGATGCGTTCGTCGCCGAGCAATTCGCGCGCAGCGCCGAGTACGCCGACGATCGCTATGCCTCCATCGGCGGCGCGACGCAGTTCCACACCAAGATCGCGGGCGTGTCGTTCGAGCGTCGCCAGAGCACGATCGCGGGGCTCGCGCTCGGGAGCGAATTGCAGCTGCTGCGCGAGCCGGAGAACGCTCACGACCCGAACGCGATCGCGGTCGCATACGGCAACCTGCAGCTCGGGTATATCAATCGCGGCATCGCCAAGCATCTCGCACCGCTGATCGACGCGGGCGCACGCTATCGCGCCCGGGCGGAGTCGCTTACCGGCGGCGCGGCGGGCGAGAACGGCGAGCAGCGCCATCGCGGCGTAAACATCTACGTGTGGCGCGACGCCGCGCAGAGCGTCGCGGCGCGCTCGCACGAGCGCGATGCGGCTCGTGCCGCGTGGGACGGGGATGCCGACCGCGTGCGCGCGGCGCTCATCGGCGAAGGACGGCCGCACGCGGCGCAACTCGACGTGCTCGAGCGCGTCGACGCCGGGCGCAACACGCTCGCCGTGCTCGGTACCGGTCGCGGGAAATCGTTCTGCTTTCAGTATCCGGCGGCGCTGCGCGCGCTACGCGGCGGCGGCAAGACGCTTGTCATCTATCCGCTACGTGCGCTCGCCAACGATCAGTACGAGGCGCTGATCCGCAAGTTCGATCCGCTGGGGCTGCGCATCTATCGCGCCAACGGATCGATCTCGCACGACGAGCGCGAGGAGCTCTTCGAGGCGTTGAAGAGCGGAGCGTGGGATATCGTCCTCGCGACGCCGGAGTTTCTCGAATTTCATCGCGCCGAGTTCGCAGGCAAGAGCGCCCCGTCGTTCGTCGTGATCGACGAGGCACACCATCTCTACGAATCGACGCACCGCGCGGCGTACGGCCGCATCGGCACGACGATCGCCGCGCTCGGCGATCCGCAGGTACTCGCGCTCACGGCGACCGCGGGCGACGACGCGTTCGCGCATATCGTGCGGGAACTGCGTATCGATGCGTGGGTGATCGATCCGACCGTGCGCGAGAATCTGCACGTCACCGATGCCCGCGAGACGAAGGACAAGCACGAGTACCTCTACGAGATCTTTCGCGGCGGCGACAAGGGCATCGTGTACTGCATGTCGCGCAAAGAGGCGACGGCGGTCGCCGACGCGCTGCGCAAGCGCATCGGCAACGCGGTGATGTTCTACCATGCCGGGATGCCGACGCCCGAACGGCACGAGGTTGAGCGTTTCTTTCGCGAAGGCGCGCTGCAGGTGGTCGTCGCGACCTCGGCCTTCGGTGAGGGAATCGATCTCCCCGACGTCCGTCACGTGGTGCTCTACCATTTGAACTTCGATTACACGGAGTTCAACCAGCAGTCGGGACGCGCCGGACGCGACGGCGCGCACGCCGAGATCCATCTGCTCTTCGGCGCGAACGATCGCATGATCAACGAATTCATCATCGATCGCGAGGCGCCCACGCTTGCCGCGCTACGGGCGATCTATCGCGGCGTACGCGGTCTCGCGCGTGAAGGCGTCGTGCGCCTGCCCTACACGGAGATCGCGCGCACGCTCGAGCTCGAGAAGGTGAGCGATCGTACGGTCGGCATCGCGCTACGCATCTTCGAAGACGAGGGGCTGGTCGAGATCGCCGAGGACGACGACGGGCGTTACGTTCGCTTTCGCCCGGTCGACGGCAAAGTGGATTTGGAACGAAACGAACGCTTCGCCGAAGGTGAAGCCGAGCGCGAGAGCTTCAAACGCTTCTCCGAGATGGTGCTCGGTGCGAAGGCCGAAGCGCTCGAGCGGATCATCAATCGTCCGATCTACCCGGAGCGGACGCCTCTGCTCCGTTAGCGTGCCGCCCGGTGAGGAAGAGCGCGAAGGCGATCAGCGCGATGCCGATCGCGAGTTCGAGCAGATCGAGCGGCGTCTTCGGATCGTGCTCGAGCGCAAATTGGAAGTAGCGTACGACCAGGATCAAAAAGACGACCTTCGCGAGCCGTTCTTTGAGATCGTCGATGCTCGTGATGAGCAGCAGGCGGCGCGCGACGGTCGAGTTCTCGGCGGCATCGATGCGGCTGATGAACAGCTCGTAGAGTCCGAGCGCGAAGATCACGAGAATCGCCGCGAACAGATAGCCGTCGACGATCTCGGCGACGTGCGCCACGATCGACGAATGCGAGACCGTCCGCCCGGTGTAGGCGATGACGTCGTGAGCGAGGCGCACCACGTCGGCGCTCGCCACGTAGAAGAGCATCGCGGAGATCAGGAGGCTCGCGATGACCGCGACCAGGATCATCAGGCGGCTGCTCCACAGCGCGCGTTCCAGCACACGTTCGAACCACTGCATGATCCGGGCGTTTCGCCCGTCGAAGGGAGGCCCCATGCAAGAGGAGGCACGACGACCGGCCGCGGTGATCCTCGGCATCCTCGAAGAGGCGCCGCATGGGGTCATTTTCGTGGAACGCGCCGCGCATCTCCGTAGCCACGGCGGGCAGATCGGACTACCGGGCGGCGGGATGGATGCGGCCGACGGGGGCGATCTGCGCGCGACGGCGCTGCGCGAAATGGAAGAAGAAGTCGGTGTGATCGCCGAGCGCGTGCGGATCGTCGCGACGCTCCCGGAGATTCGGGCGCGCGTGAATCGGTACGCGGTCACGCCGTTCGTCGCGACGATCGCGCCCGGGGACTTGCGGATCGATGCGACCGAGACGGTCGGCGTCTTCACCGTGCCGCTCGAGCTGCTGCTCGCCGAGGTGCGTGAGGGCGTGGTGAGCATCGGCGGGTTGGAGATCGATTCGACGATCCTCGATTACGGCGAGCGGCGCATCTGGGGCCTCACCGGGCGCATCCTGCGCACGTTCGTGGACGCATGGAGCGACCCGGCCGACGCGATGCGCGAGCGCATCGAGTCGCGGCTACGGCGTTAGACCCTCGGCGATCACGGCGAGCAGCTCTTCGAAACGGCGATCAAAGTCGGCGGCATCGCGCGCGGCGAGACTGACGCCGCGCGATGCCGCGAGCAGCGTCTGCGCGATCGCCTTCGCCGTGAGACGCTGCGAGGTGGCGCGGATCTCGCGCCGGAGCATGCCGCGCTCGACGAGTTCGATCACGAGCGCCTCGAACCGGCGATCGAACGCGCGGAAGACGTCGCTCGCGAGTTCGTCTCGCGATTCCACCAGTTCGCGTCCGTACGGTGCGGAGGCGACGATGCGGAAGAGGCGCCCGAACTTCACGCGCAGCGCGGCGGCGAGCCGCGCGAAGATCGGTCCGTCGTCGCCGACCGCGGCTTCGACCTCGGCGAGCACGTGATTCGTGACGAGCTCGCAGAGCGCGCGAAAGAGTCGTTCTTTGCTCTCGAAGTACAGGTAGACGGTGCCTTTGCCGATCCCCGCAGCGGCGGCGATCTCCTCGATCGAGGTCTTGCGATAGCCGCGCTGCGAGAAGAGGCGCATGGCGGCGTCGAGGATCGCGCGCTCCTTGCCGACGACCGCGTTCATCGCGTGAGCCGTCCCGCAACCGCGATCAGACCGTTGACCGCGTCGCCGAAGTCGCGAAAGCGTTCGTCGTGGGTTTGACCGAGCACGTAGCGCTTGTAGATCTGCTGCAGGATCCCCGCGAAACGAAACACGTTGAAGACGTGATACCAGCGCGCGTGCGTCACGTCGAAGCCGGTGCGCTCGGCGTAGCGCGCGATCGCCTCGGTGCGCGTGGGAAAACCGGCGCGCCACGTCGGCATCGCACCCACGCGAAACGCCGCGGGATCGCCCGCTTCGGGCCACAGCGCGAGCATGTAGCCGAGATCCATCAGCGGATCGCCGAGCGTGCACATATCCCAATCGAGGACCGCGGTGATGCGCGCGGGATCGAGCGGATCGAGCAGCAGATTGTCGAGCTTGTAGTCGTTGTGCACGATCGTCGCGGCGGGCGACGGCGGCATGCGCTCGCGCATCCATGCGACGAGCGCGCTTGCGTCGGCGCTGCCCTCGGTGCGCGCGTCCTCGTAGCGCGCGGTCCAGCCCTCGAGTTGGCGTGCGACGTATCCCTCCGGGCGTCCGAGCTCTGCAAGGCCCGCCGCGGTCGGATCGACGCGATGCAAGCGCGCGAGGGTGTCGATCAACGCGTCGCCGAGCCGTCGTGCGAAGGCCGGATCCTCGCGATAGCGGTCGGGAAGGTCGCGACGAATCGCGATGCCCGTCTTGCGTTCTTCGACCACGAAATCGCTGCCGACGATCGCGTGATCGGTGCAGAGATGGTAGCTGCGCGGCGCGAGCGGAAACGCGGCGTAGAGTTTCGAGAGTACCGCGTGCTCGCGGCGCATGTCGTGCGCGTGTTTGGGAACGGGGCCGAGCGGCGGCCGGCGCAGCACGTACTCGCGCGCGCCGAACGCGACGAGATAGGTGAGATTCGCGTGCCCGCCGCCGAATTGGCGCAGCGAAAAGTCGCCCGTGGTTTCGGGGAGATGGTCGCGCAGATAGGGCTCGAGGCGCGCGACATCGAGCCGCTCTTCGGGCCGAACGTCGATCACTTCGGGATCGTTGCCGTTCATCGCGCGAACTCCAGATGCGCGGTGTCGTTCAGCGTGACGACCAGCCGACGATCGTCGCGCGCGCGCACTACGGTGATCGACGTGTTACCGGCGGGAAAGAAGAAGTCGCCCGAGAGCCCGAGCAGCATCGAAATGTAGGCGTTGATCGCGCCCGCATGCGAGAGGATCGCGACGCGTTCGCCGGGATGGCGCTGCGCGATCGCATCGATCGCTTCGCGCATGCGGGCGCGAATCGCCGTCGAACTTTCGGTTCCGGGCAGATGCGACCAGCCGCCGCGCGCGAGCGCGATCTCGGCGAGATCGTGGAGCGCCACCGGACCGATCCCCGCGATCTCCACCTCCCGCAGGCGCGCGTCCTCCACGACGGTGAGCGCGGTGCGAGCGGCGACGGCATCGGCCGTCTCGCGCGTCCGCCGCAGCGGGCTTGCGTAGAGCGCGTTCAAGCGGCGCTTCCCGAGACGCAGCGCGAGTCGTTCGGCCTGCTCGTGTCCGCGCGCGGAGAGCGGCATATCGACCTCGCGCGGTTCGAGGCTTGCGCCGTGTTCGGGATGCTCGGCCTCGGCGTGACGGATCAGCAGCAGCTCGCACGCGCCGCTCTGCACGCGAAAGTCACGCATCGTACTTCGCGAGCTCCGCTTTGGCGATCGAGCGCAGGTGCACTTCGTCGGGGCCGTCGGCGATGCGCAGCGAACGGGCGTTGATCCACGCGTGCGAGAGTCCGGTATCGTCGAGCAGTCCCTCGGCGCCGAAGGCCTGGATCGCGCGGTCGATGATCGCCTGCGCTGCGCGCGGCGCGGCGACCTTCGCCATCGCGATCGCGGCGGCGGCCGATTTATTGCCGTGCAGATCGAGCGCTTCGGCGGCTCGGTAGACGAGCAGACGGGTTTGATCGATCTCGATCCGCGACTGCGCGATCCATTCGCGCACCACGCCCTGATCGGCGAGCGGTCGTCCGAAAGCGACGCGACCGCGCACGCGTCGGCACATGCGTTCGAGCGTGCGCTCCGCGAGCCCGATCAGACGCAGGCAGTGATGCAGGCGTCCCGGGCCGAGGCGTCCCTGCGCGATCTCGAAACCGCGTCCTTCACCGAGGATCATGTTTTCGAGCGGCACGACGACGTCTTCGAACGCGATCTCGCAATGGCCGAACGGCGCGTCATCGTAGCCGAAGACGGGCAGATGGCGCACGATGCGCACTCCGGGTGTGTCGATCGGCACGAGCACCATCGACTGCTGCCGATGCGTCGGTGCGCTCGGGTCGGATTTACCCATGAAGATCAACACGCGGGTGAGCGGATGCATCGCGCCGGTCGTCCACCACTTGGTGCCGTTTAGCACGTAGTGCGCGCCGTCGCGGCGGATCGAGGCGCCGATGTTCGTCGCATCCGACGACGCGACGCCCGGCTCGGTCATCGCGAACCCGCTGCGAATCTCGCCGCGCAGGAGCGGCCCGAGCCAGCGTTCGCGCTGCTCGGCCGAACCGTACCGCGCGAGGACCTCCATATTGCCCGTGTCCGGCGCATTGCAGTTGAAGACCTCGGGAGCGATCGGCGAGCCGCCCATCAGTTCGCAGAGCGGCGCGTAGGCGCGGTTGTCGAGTCCCGCGCCGTACTCGGGTTCGGGAAGAAAGAGATTCCAGAGCCCCGCCTCGCGTGCGCGCGCTTTGAGCTCCTCCATGATCGGCGGCTGGGTCCAGCGCGACGGCGCGGCGGCGAGTTCGTCCGCGTATCGTTGCTCGTTCGGCATTACCTGCGTGCGAATGAACGCATGCAAGCGATCGATGATGGGGGCATTCTCCATGCTGCGCGCCTCGTTGACCGTATCTTTGTTTGCGGTCAGTTCGTGCCGTAGCGCGTGCGTTCTTTCCGCCCGCGCCTCGTGACGAAAGCGGTCAGGGCAATAGCTTAAAAAACTATTGGTGACCTTTGTTTTCTTTTGTGTTACGCTCCGCTCGTGCCATTACGTCGCGACCTCCCCTCGCTCAACGCTCTTGCCGCCGTCGAGGCCGCCGTGCGGAACGGCAATTTCTCTCAGGCGGCGCGCGAGCTGGATGTCGCCGCATCGGCGATCAGCCGTCACATTGCGCAGGTGGAGGACTGGAGCGGGCTCGAGCTCTTCGAGCGGCGCGGCCGCCACGTCGTCGTTACCCCGGCCGGTACGGCGATCGCCGAATCGGTGCGTGCGGGCTTCGACGACATCGCGCGCACGATCGAACGCCTGCAGCGCGAGAAGAACGGGCGCTACGTTACGATCGCCTGTACCGTCGATGTCGGCATGAATTGGCTGATGCCTCGCTACGCCGATATCCGCATAGCCATGGGCGATGTGGAAGTGCGCATCAATACCGCCACGTCGTATGCGAATTTCGATTCGCCCGAGATCGATCTCTCGATCCGCTTCGGTGACGGACGATGGCCGAACATGGAGAGCGCGCTGCTGATCGACGAGTGCGTCTACCCGGCCGCATCGCCCGCGTTCCTCGCCCGTTTCCCCGCGGCTCGTGCGGTCAAACAGGCAAGCGAACTGCTGCAGTTTCCGCTGCTCGAACTCGACATTCCCGAGGATCCGGGCTTGAACTGGCACCGTTTCCTCCGTCATTTCGGCCTGCATCCCGAACCGAAGCAGATGCTGCGTTTTCCGAGCCACGTGATGATGCTGCATTCGGCCTCACGCGGCGACGGCATCCCGCTCTTTTGGAAGGGCATGCACGATCGCCTCGTCGAGGACGGGCAGTACGTGCGCGTCGGCGACTTCGAAGTCGGATCGAAACTCGGCTATTATGTCGTCGGCCGCGATCTGGTGCACGAGCCCATCGCCTCGCTCGTGCGCGTACTGCGCGGACAAGCGGATATCGTGCGCCGACCGGCATCGTAGGCAAAACGCGCGTCACGCGAGGGCGTCGGCGAAGCGTGCTTGATCGGTCGAGGTGTAGAACGCATTGTGCGTCTCGCTGACTTTCGGCGCCCACGGGTCGCGCTCGCCGCGCGAGAGCGGCGCGTGCACCGTCGGCCCCACCGCGTCGCGATAGCTCGACCCGTCGAAGGGCCCGAAGCGCGCGCTTTCACGATGCGCGAGGATCAGATCGCCGACGGCTTTCGCCGCCGCCGACGCATCGCCGCGTAGGCTCGGCGTGACGTGCGTATCGCGCGCGATGCCGCGATACATCGCGATCGCCGGTCGATCCGCGTGCCAGGGCATATCGGGCGGCGCGCCGTGAAAGCGCACCATGCCGCGCACCGAACCCACGTCGCGGCGAAGCGCCGCGCGCATGGCGGGATCTTGCGCGGCGGAGCTCGCGTCGTCGTTCAGGCGTTTGATCGCGCCTTCCGCCTTCGCGATCTTGTCCGGCGAAAGATCCAGCACGTCGAACGCCGCGGCCGGCCCGAAACCGTGCGGGCCGCCGTAGCGCGTGTGCATCACGTTGTTCGTGACGGCCTGCGCCATCGCCGTCGGATCGTCGAGGTTGGCGGCGATATCGTGCGCGACGCTGCTCGGGACGCCGGGCGAGAGCATCGTCTCCGGGCTCGCCGCGAGGTACTTCACGCCGACGCGTGAGAGCGCATCGGCGAAGCCCATCGTGTCCATCAGGCACTGATTGGCCACGACGCCGTCGACGCCGCGACCGGCATCTTCGGGATGCTCGCGCGCGTGCAGCGCGACGCCGTCGGCGATCGCCTTGGCCATGTTCGGCATCTTCATCACGGCGCCGGTATGCGTCTCCAATCCGCCGCCGTCGCCGCCGCCGTGATCGACGAGATCGATCCAGGTCTGCTTCGCGCCCGATGCTTCGGCGTTGTCGAGCGTGCGCGCGACGAAGCGCGCGAGATTCGCCTCGCTCGCCATGTTATGCGCCCGGTCGATTTGCGGATCGGCGATGCGCCCGTCGGCGATCGTGAAGCCGTCGGTCCGCGGTTTGCCGCGAAAGAGCGCGCCGTCGGCGACGCGTAAGCCGGTGGTGTCTTCCACGGTGAACTGCACGCTGCGGTCGTGCGCGCTGGTCTGCAGCGCTTGTCCGAGCGTGGCGGCTTGCGAGGCATCGAGATTGTTGTCGCCGTCGCGATAGATACCGAATTCGAGCGCGCGCGCGTGTTGCTGAGAGAGAATCTGCACGGATTTCCTTTCCTTGAGGTGAATGGGGGCTCTACCGCACTACTGCGCGCTCGCGCCCCGATGGAAACCCGCCCGGCCCTACCTCTCGATCGCCGCCGGCCGGCTCGCGACGAGCAAGGAAACGGCTCCTCCCTGCGATACGTTCCCGGTGTATACCCTGCTTCACGACAAGGAGGAGGTCTTATGCGCATGCGAGCGCTCGGATTTCTCGTCGTAGCGCTGCTCTTGACCGTCGGCGTTGCTCGAGCGGATCTGTGGATCAACGTGCACGACCCGTCCGGGTCGACGTACGGCAAAGTGCTCTTCGTCGATCCCGCGAATAATTGCACGCGGCAAACGTACGGCGGCATTTTGATCAAGTGTACCGATAAAGGTTCGCTTACGCTTGCGTGGGCGGTAGAGGAGCGGGCGGCGCGCGATGCGACCTGTGTGCTCAGCGTGTGGCCGTCGGGAACGAGGCCGCTCCCCCTCACCTGGCACATGGACCTCGGAAAGAACGAACGCGGCATGTGCGCGGCAAAATGGGCAAACGACAACACGATTGATGTCAACGTGGTCGCGCTACCCGATTACGACCTGACTATTGTGGCCCCGCCGAACGGCGATCGCGGCTTGAGCGTCATCACCGCGAATGGATGTCGTAACCGCGACACCGGCGACCGCCGGGTTCGGTGTACGCGTGCGGGCACCGTTACCGCGCAGTGGTATGCCGCACCGTCAAAGCCCGAGTCATGCACGGTGTCCATCACGTGGTGGCCGTGGCCGCTAAACGGACTCGCGCCGTTTCCGGTCACCTCACATCTGTGCCGTCTCCAGAAAGTCGATAAGACGCACGGAAATTTGATCGTAAAGTTCGATCCAACTGGAAAGAGCTGAGTCTTCACCGCGATATCCGTTCCGCGCTGCTTGCGGAAGTTCGCCAAAGCGCAGGCAGCGCTCTCGAAGAGGCGGTTCGCTCGGAAGTAAAAGTTCTGGAACCGGCATCGCCTGCCGTACGCCGTAGATGCGCTCGATGTTTACCAGCGTCATGCCGAGCCGCGCTTGGGCGGGGGGACGGCGTAGGCGGCCACGATGTCGCGCCGCGAGCAGCATCCCACGCCCCGGAGCGAGGAGGGATCGGCGACCCTAACGATGTGCAGGCAGACGGGGGTTTCGGTGGGCACCGCCGCAGGCCCCGATGCGGTGAGCGCGGGGAGCAATGCAAGTAGGGCAGCCAAGAGAAGCTCCCGGTCGGATTGCGTTGCCAGGTCGAGCATGGCAAAGCCTCGGGCGGCCGCGGGCAGGCTGCGGGTTTAGACGTTGCCCGGCAAGCGGGCGAGGCCGTATCGTCCGAGATGTTATGGCCGAGAAGCGAACCGATATCGTCCTCGTAGGCGGCGGCATCATGAGCGCGACGCTCGCCGCGATGCTCAAAGAGCTCCAGCCCGACATGACCGTCGAGATCTTCGAGATGCTGCCGAATGCGGCCGAAGAGAGCTCGAATGCGTGGAACAACGCGGGCACCGGGCACGCCGCGCTTTGCGAACTGAACTACACGCCCGAGGGCAAAGACGGCACCGTCACCATCGACCGCGCCCTGAAGGTCAACACGCAGTTCGACCTCTCGCGCCAGTTCTGGTCCTACATGGTTCGCGGCGGCAAGATGGACGCGCCCGAGAGCTTCATCCACGACGTGCCGCACATCAGCTTCGTGTGGGGCGACGAGAACGTCGCCTTCCTGCGCAAGCGCTACGAAGCGATGACCGCGCACCACTGCTTCCGCGGCATGGAGTACAGCGAGGATCACGCGGTGCTGCGCGAGTGGATGCCGCTCATCATGGAAGGTCGCGATCCCGCCCAAAAGGTCGCCGCGACGCGCATGCCGATCGGCACCGACGTCGATTACGGCGCCGTCACGCGTCAGCTGCTCGCGCACCTGCGCGCGCAGAGCGGCGTGACGATCTCGTACTCGCACCGCGTGCTCGATCTGCGTCGCCTCGCGACCGGCGGTTGGAGCGTTACGGTCAAAGACGAGAAGAGCGGCGCGACCCGTACGCTCGACGCGAATGCGGTCTTCCTCGGCGCGGGCGGCGGCGCGCTTCCGCTGCTCCAGAAATCGGGCATTCCGGAAGGCAAGGGCTTCGGCGGCTTCCCGGTGAGCGGTATCTTTCTGCGCTGCGACGATCAGGCGGTAGTCGAGCGTCATCATGCCAAAGTCTACGGGAAAGCGTCGGTCGGCGCGCCGCCGATGTCGGTGCCGCACCTCGATTCGCGCTTCGTCGACGGAAAGCGTTCGCTGCTCTTCGGGCCGTATGCGGGTTTCTCGACGAAGTTTCTCAAGCACGGCTCGTACGGCGATCTCTTCGCCTCGGTCAAAGGCGACAACCTCGGGCCGCTGCTCGCGGTGGGTCGCGACAACTTCGACCTGACCAAGTACCTCATCGGTCAAGTGCTCGAATCGAAAGAAGCGAAGTACGCCTCGCTCAAAGAGTACTTTCCCGACGCCGATCCCTCGAAGTGGCAATTCATCGTCGCGGGTCAGCGCGTGCAGGTGATCATGCCCGACGCCAAAGCGGGCGGCAAGCTGCAATTCGGAACCGAGGTCGTTTCTTCGGCCGACGGATCGATCGCGGCGGTGCTCGGCGCCTCGCCGGGCGCATCGGTCGCGGTTGCGGTGATGCTCGACGTCATCGGGCGGCTCTACAAGGATCGCGTGCCGTCGTGGCGTGCCGCGTTCGAGAAGATGATCCCCTCGTACGGCAAGTCGATTGCCGACGATGCCGCACTCTGCGCCCAGGTTCGTAACGATACGGCCGACGCGCTGCACCTGCAAAAGATCGGATAGCTACGCTGCCGGATTTCCGGCATGCGGGACCTCCTCGCGCAAAGAGAGTAACTGCGCCACCACGCGTACCGCGCACGGGTTGCTAGCGGTATGCGTGGACGCCCGAGCCTCGGCTCCCAAGGCGTCGCGTTCTTTGCTGTGGAGGATTGATGTTTCTAAACCGCTTCGGAGCGGCGCCGTGTGCGGCGCTGCTCTTGGCGCTCGCTCCGATCGGAGCGTTCGCGCAGGCGACGCCGCACGCGGCGGGCTCGCCCGCTCCCCTCGCGACCTTCGAGAAAGGCGCCGAAGTCCATAACGGGCTGCTGCCGATCGTCGAGAAGAACGGTAAGTTCTATCTCGAGATCGCGACGTCGCAGCTCGGAAAAGATTTCATCGCAACCGCGGTTCCCGCAAGCGGGCTCGGCGGCTTCGGTCCGGCTCCCGGTGAGCCGTACGTCGCGCCCGCGCGCATTCTGCATTTCGATCGCGTGAACGATACGGTCGTGCTGCGCTATCCCAATGCATTTGCGCTCACGAGCGGTAACGCCGCCGCGGCCGCGGGCGTCAAGTCATCGCTCCCGGCTTCGGTGATCGCGGTGGTGCCGGTGGTCGCGCAGGACGCGAACGACGTGTTGATTCCGGCGGCGCCGTTTCTCGGCGATGTCGCCGATCTCGCGGCGAGCTTCCGGAGCTTGAGCCCCAATCCGCTGCACGGATATGCGCTCGATCCGCATCGCACGTACTTCTCGCAGGCGAAGGCGTTCCCGAAGAACGACGTGCTTCGCGTCGATCAGACGTGGCAGTCGATCGATCCGGCGACGATCGACAACGCGCCCGATGCGCGCGCCGTCGAAGTGACGATGACCTATAACATCATCGCGGCCCCCGAGGACGGCTATCAGCCGCGTCCGTACGATCCGCGCGTCGGGTTCTTTTCGCAGCCGCTGATCGATTTCGCGACCGATAACGAACTCCGTCGCGACGTGCACTACATTACCCGCTGGAATTTCGGAGCCCGTACGTCGGCCGCTCCGGTGCGCGCGCAGAATCCGATCGTCTTCTATCTGAGCAACGACATCCCGGTCGAGTATCGTCAAACGGTCAAGGACGCGCTCCTGACGTGGAATAACGCGCTCGCGAAGGTCGGCATTCTCGACGCGATCCAAGTGAAGCAGCAGCCGAACGATCCGAACTGGGATCCCGACGATATCACGCACAACATGATCCGCTGGATCGATACCAGCCGTCCGCAGTACGGTGCCGAAGCGCTCATCATCGACGATCCGCGTTCGGGCGAAGAGCTCAACGTGGGCGTCAACTTCGATGCGATCGAAGGCATCGGCGGTCGTCTCACCTACAAATACGAGATCGCGCCCGCGCGCCGGCTTCCGGATTCAAAAGCCGCCGAAGCGGCGTTCACCAAGGATTTCATCCGCTCGGTGATCCTGCACGAGTCCGGTCACGATCTCGGCCTTCAACACAACTTCATCGGCTCCGAAGCCTACACGCAGGCCGATCTCGAGAGCAAGAAGTTCACGGATACCTATGGTGTCGCGAGCTCGGTCATGGAGTACGCTCCGATCAACCTGTGGCCTGCGCCGATGAAACAGGGCGCGTACGTGCAGACCGTGCTCGGACCGTACGACTACTACGCGGTCAATTACGGCTACGGCTACATTCCCGCCTCGGCGACGCCCGCGCAGATGCAGGCGACGCTCTCGCACTGGGCATCCCGCTGGAACGATCCGAAGTACCGTTTCGCAAGCGACGAAGATGCCGACGGCTTCGCGAGCGGTCATTCGGTCGATCCGCGCGTCGTCACCGACGATCTCACGAACAAGCCGCTCGCGTGGTGCGGCACGCAGATGACGATGCTGCACGGCGTTCTCGACGCCGTCAACGCGCGCTTCCCCGAACAGGGACAGGCCTACGACGAAGCACGCGCGGCGTTCTTGCTGCCGCTGCGCTGGTATCTCCACTGCGCGACGATGCCCGCGCATACGATCGGCGGCGAGTATCTCTCTCGCGCCGTCAAAGGCGAGCCGGGTTCGGCCGCTCCGATCACTCCGGTCTCGCTTGCCGATCAGCGCGCGGCCTGGAACGACCTCAGCGCGTGGCTCTTCAGCGATGCACCGTGGCGTTTCAAGCCCGCCGTGCTCGACATGCTCACGTACTCGGAGATGAGTTCGCTCTCGGTCGACGCGAGTTGGGCGTACCAACCGTCGCCGACACACGGCGTTCCGGTCGCGCAGGACGTAGCCGACGCGCAACTCGCCACGCTGCACGAGCTCTTCTCGCCGCTGCGTTTGCGTCGCATCGATGATGCCGCGCTGACCTTCGGGCCGGGGAGGACGATCACGCTCGCCGATCTCTTCGATTGGTCGCAATCGAGCATCTTCGGCAGCATCGCGAACGGCAAGGCGGCGTCGGACGGCGTGGTGCGGCGCAATCTGCAGGCACTCTACGCGAAGTTCCTCGGCGATATGCTCACGGCGCCCGCGCCGGGAACGCCGAGCGATGCACAAGGGCTCGCGCGCGTGAAGCTCGAGGATCTGCGTCACGAGACCGCGCTCGCGCTGCGGAACGCACACCTCGACGAACTGACCCGCGCACACCTCGAAGAGCTCGGGGCGATCGCCGATCAGGCGCTCTCCGCGCGACCCGTCGTCGCCGCGCCGATGCCGGCGCCGGCATCCCGCGGCTGAGCGCTTTCGTCTAGCGCAGTGAAGGGGCGGGCCGTTTCGGTCCGCCCCTTTTGCTTACGGGTGAGGCGAGGGCGGAGGCGGGATGTTGGGGCAGTCCGCGTTGAGCTTGGTGCCGCCGTGGGCGTTCGAGTTCTTGATGATGTACTGCACGGCCGGCGGCTCGTTCGCGCGCTGCGCGGGCGGCGGCGGCTGAAAGAACATCGGCACATCGGCATTCGGATTGAACGGATCCACGTCTTCGCTGCGGAATCGCCACGTCCAATCGAGCGCCACCGTCTCCGACGATCCGTCCGCGTAGTGGACGATCGCCATCACGTTGGTACGTTCGTAAAACCCCGTTTTCGCATTGAACGTGGCCGGCCCGCGCGCGCTGAAATCGACCGCGCCGCAAGGAGCGCCGCCGCCGCCCGCGCCGCGGCCCGCGTTGCCGCTCCCCGTGCCGCTCGTTCCGTTACCCAAGCTGCCCGCACCGGCGCCCGCTCCCGCCCCCGCGCCTTCGCCCGGCGTGGGAACGATCGGCTCCGGCGTCGGCGAGGTGTGCACGGTGCGCGGCGGCTTCGGCCGATCGGCACCGGCGTGTTTGATCGCTTGTTTCTGTGCGGCTTTGCCCGCGGGGCGCGGCACGACCACGGGCGCCGTGGTCGGCACGCTGTCGGCATGCGAGACGGCGATTGCGTGCACGGGCTTCGGGGTGGGGCTCGGCGTCGGCGACGGGGTCGGCGTGATGCGCGCGAGCGTGACGCGTTCGACGCGCTCGCGGTGCGGCTGCGGAGGCGGCAGCAGCGACGGAATGAACGCGACGAAAATCTCGTGCAGGGCGATCGAGCAGGCGACGGCGATCGCGATGCGTCGCGGATACGGGCTGTCGACGAGAACGCCGAGCCATCCTGAGGCGGATGACTCGGCGTTCCGGGATCGGGTGCGTTTATTCAGGGTTGACGCCGTACGTTTGCAGATACCACTGCTTGAACTGATCGTAGGTCGGATAGTAGCCGTACTTGTGGTAGAACCAGTCGCGATAGGCTTCTTGCCGCCGCGTGACCTCGTGCTGCTGTGCGCGCTTCTCGCGCACCTTGTGGTTGTAGTTGGTGATCAGGATGCCGGCAGCCGTGCCGAGCAGGATGATGTTGCGGGTGCTCGCAGCGCCATTGGCGAGCGCTGGCGCGGCCATGCCGAGCGAGAGCGCCGCCGCGAGCGCGGCCGCCACGATTCGCTGTTTCATATCTCTCCTAACGTTCCGCCCGTTCGCCGTGGTTCCCGAACGAGCTCATTACCGTGACCTTACCCCGATTGCACCGGATCATGCAAGGGCCGACGTACGCCGCGCCCCTTGACATCGCGCATGCGCGCATGGTTTGATGTGCGGCACATCATGACGACGCGCTCGACGACGTTTGCGTATGCCTACTTTAGCCGCCCTTCCGGGTCGGCCGGAGGTCGTGTGCGCGCGCGGTAGATCGAGCAGCTACAACGCATTCGCAGACGAGCCCCCGCCGACCGGCGGGGGCTCGTCTGCATTTCTAGCCGAGGAGACGAGCGGTGGAACGACGAGCGATACGGATTGGAACGGCGACGATCGGCGGCGGCGGCTTTGCCGTGATCGCGGGGCCCTGCGCGGTGGAATCGCGCGAGCAGATGCTCGCGGCGGCGCACGGTGTGCGCGAGCGCGGTGCGACGATGCTGCGCGGCGGCGCCTTCAAGCCGCGCACGAGTCCCCGCTCGTTCCAAGGGCTCGGATGGGACGGGGTGGAGCTGCTCGTGCAGGCGGGACGGGAATCCGGTCTGCCGACGGTGAGCGAGGTGATGTCGGAAGCCCACGTCGAGCGCATGGCCGCGAGCGTGGACGTGCTGCAGATCGGCGCGCGCAACATGCAAAACTTTCCGCTGCTGCGCGCGGTCGGCCGCACGCGCACGCCGGTGCTGCTCAAGCGCGGCCTCGCGGCGACGATCGACGAGCTGCTCGCGGCCGCCGAGTACGTGCTCGCCGAGGGCAACGCCGACGTGATCCTCTGCGAGCGCGGTATCCGCACCTTCGAACGCGCCACGCGCAACACGCTCGATCTCTCCGCCGTGCCGGTGCTGCGCGAACGATCGCCGCTGCCGGTGATCGTGGATCCGAGTCACGGCGTCGGCGTGCGCCGCTGGATTCGACCGCTAGCGCGCGCGGCAAAGGCGGTCGGCGCCGACGGCCTGCTGCTCGAGGTGCATCCCGATCCCGCACAGGCGCGCAGCGATGCCGAGCAGGCCCTCGACCTCGACGATTTCGCGGCGATCGCGGAGGATTTGGAGCGCATGGATGCGCCGTCGCTGCGCATGCGCGGCGTACGCGGTGCGATCACCGTCCCGAGCGACGATCCGCGCGCGATCCTCGATTCCACGAAGCGCCTGCTCGCGGAGCTCGTCGCGCGCAACGGGCTGCGGCGATCCGACGTCGTCTCGCTGCTCTTCAGTCTCACGCCCGATCTGCATGCGGCCTTTCCCGCGCAGGGTGCGCGCGAGATGGGTTGGACCGAGGTGCCGATGCTGCACTTCTGCGAGCTCGACGTGCCGGGTGCTCTCGCGCGCGTGATTCGCGTGCTCGCGCACGTGAACACGACGCGTTCGCAGCAGGCGATCGAACACGTCTACCTCGACGGCGCTCGCGCGCTGCGGCCCGATCTGGTGCGCGAGATCGCGTGATCGTCGGCTATCAGGGCGAGCCCGGGGCGTTCAGCGACGAAGCCGCGCGCGCGCTCGGTGCGCGGGAGACGCGCGGCTATCCCACGTTCGCGGCGCTCTGTGCGGCGGTCGCCGAGGGCGCGATTCCCTTCGGCCTGCTGCCGATGCGCAACACGCTTGCCGGGCGTATCGACGGGGCGCAGGCCGCGCTCGCGCGGTATCCGCGGCTGCGCGTACTGCGCGCGCTCGACTACCGGGTGGAGCAGGCGCTGATCGGCATACCGGGCGCCGCCCTCGCCGACGTGCGATGCGTTCGCTCGCACCCGGCCGCGCTCGCGCAGTGCGCCGCGTTTCTCGCGCGGCTGCGCGGAGTGGCGGTGCGCCCGCACGCCGATACCGCGGGCGCCGTGCGCGAGGTGGTGGCCGCGGGCGATCCCCGCACGGCGGCGATCGGACCCGCCGGTGCGGCGGCGCGCTACGGCGGCATCGTGCTCGCGCGCGCAATCCAGGACGTGCGGGAGAATCACACCCGTTTTCGTCTGATCGCCTCGCCGGACTGCGCGCCGGAAAGGCTCGCTGCGGCGCGCCTCGAAAGCCCGTTCCCCGTGGATACCGAACGTTTAATTCGCGCCATTCCCGATTTTCCGATCCCGGGAATCCTCTTCCGCGACATCACCCCGATGCTCAAGGATAAAGACGGCTTCAAAGAAGCGGTGGATCTCTTCGTGGACCGCTTCAAGGGGCAGGGCATCGACTACGTCGTGGGCATCGAGGCGCGCGGCTACATGCTCGGCGCACCGCTCGCCTACGCGATCGGCGCGGGCTTCATTCCGGTGCGTAAGCCGGGCAAGCTGCCGTACAGCAAGCTCTCCGAGTCCTACGCGCTCGAATACGGCACGAACTCGCTCGAGATCCACGCCGACGCGCTCGATCACGGGGATCGCGTGGTGGTCGTCGACGATCTGCTCGCGACCGGCGGCACCGCTGCGGCGACGCGCCGGCTGCTCGAACGGCTGGGCGGGAAGATCGAGGCGTTCGCCTTCCTCATCGAACTCGAAGCGCTCAAGGGCCGAGACGTACTCGGCGGAGTCGACGTTGTCTCGTTCATTCGCTACTAGTCTGCTCGCGCTCGCGCTCGCGGTCGTTCCGGCGGCCGCGCTCGCTCGCGGTCACGTCGCGCCGACCCCGGTGCCGAGCGTCGCGCCGACGCCGACGACCGCCCCCGAGAACCCCGCGATCACCACGCTCGCGCGCCGCGAGTTCGTCGCGTGGCAGGCGGGATCGGTCGATGCGAGTCACTACGCCGATCAGACACGCGCAAAGCTGAGCCCGGCCAAGATCGCCGCCACCTCGAAGGCGCTCGCCGCCCTGGGGGCGCTCGTGAAGGTCGACTGGCTCGGGTATCTGGGCATTCACGGCGGCCCGCCCGGCGTGACCGGCTATATCTACCGGATGCACTGCACCTACGCCGCGGTTTACGAAGAACTGACGATTGCCGCCGACGGCAAGATCGACGGCATCATCTTCCGCGATAAGCTTCAGCGATAATTCGCCCGCGGGCAGAACCATTGGACGGGACCGCGACGTTTATGCGAGTATAGACGGATAACTCGCTATGACGATCTCGGAGCTCACGGCAGCGGTTCGCGGCTACGATCCTTCCCTGGACGGGGAGTGGCTGCGGCGCGTCTACGAGGTCGCCGATCGCGCTCACGACGGGCAGCGCCGCGCCTCGGGGGAATCCTACATCGAGCATCCGCTCGCGGTGGCGGGTATTCTGGCCGAGCTCGAGATGGACCGCAACACGATCGCGGCGGCGCTGCTGCACGACGTGGTCGAAGATACGATGATCACGAGCGAAGAGGTCGCCGCGCAATTCGGCGACGAGATCGCCGGGCTCGTGGACGGCGTGACCAAGCTCACGCGCATCCCCTATCAATCCAAGGAAGACGCGCAGGTGGAGAATCTGCGCAAGATGTTCATGGCGATGGCGCGCGACATCCGCGTCATCATCATCAAACTCGCCGACCGTCTGCACAATATGCGCACGCTCGCGAGCCTGCCTCCCGCCAAACGCCAGTCGATCGCCCGCGAGACGCTCGACATCTACGCGCCGATCGCACACCGTCTCGGAATCTGGAAGATCAAGTGGGAGATCGAGGACGAGTGCCTCAAATGGCTCGAGCCCGAGGCGTACCGCGAGATCGTCGAACGCGTCGCAAAGACGCGGCGCGAGCGCGAGAACGACGTGCGCGAAGCGATCGAACGCCTGCGCGGCGAGTTCGCGGCGATGAAGATCAACGCCGAGATCCAAGGGCGGCCGAAACACTTCTACTCGATCTATTCGAAGATTCGCAAAGGGCGCGACTTCTCGACCATCTACGATCTCACGGCGATCCGCATCATCGTCGATACGCTCAAAGACTGTTACGCCGCGCTCGGCGCGGTGCACGCGATGTGGACTCCGCTCCCCGGCCGATTCAAAGACTACATCGCGATGCCCAAGCCCAACATGTACCAGTCGCTGCATACGACGGTCGTGGGCCCGCAGGGCGAGCCGCTCGAGATCCAAATTCGCACCTGGGAGATGCACCGCACCGGCGAGTACGGCATCGCGGCGCACTGGCGCTACAAAGAGGGCGGCAAGGCCGATCAGTTCGAGAACAAACTCTCGTGGCTGCGCGCGCTGCTCGAATGGCAGAAGGACATGCGCGACTCGCGCGTGTTCATGGAGAATCTGAAGCTCGATCTCTTCGATAGTCAGGTCTTCGTTTTCTCGCCGCGCGGCGACGTCTTCTCGATTCCAGCGGGCGGCACGCCGCTCGATTTCGCCTATCAGGTGCATACCGACGTCGGCAATCACTGCGTCGGCGGCAAGGTCAACGGCCGTATCGTGCCGCTCGACTACACGTTGCAGAACGGCGACATCTGCGAGATTTTGGTCAACAAATCGAGCGCCCGTCCGTCGCTCGACTGGCTCTCGATCGTCAAGACGTCGAGCGCGAAGCACAAGATCAAGCAGTGGTTCCGCAAAGAGCAGCGCGAGGAGAACGTGCTTGCCGGTCAGGAGTCGCTCGAAGCGGAGCTCGCGCGCGAGCGCCTGCGCCCCGATCTCGCGCGCGGCGAACTGATCGAACGCATCGCACATCGTATGAACTACGGCTCGCCGACCGATCTCTTCGCGGCGATCGGATTCGGCGATGCCTCCGCGCAAGCGGTCGCCAATCGTATTCGCGACGAGATCAAAGGCGATAACGTCGTCGATCTCACCCGCGTGCGCAAGCCGCCGGCGCGCCGCACCGCCAAGAAGGCGAGCAGCGTGCGCATCGCGGGCGTGGACGACGTGCTGGTGCGCCTCTCGAAGTGCTGCTCGCCCGTGCCGGGCGATCCGATCATCGGCTACGTGACGATCGGTCGCGGCGTGAGCGTGCATCGCGCCGATTGCCCGAACGTGGCGTACATGAGCGCGACCCCGGAGCGCATCCTCCAAGCGCAGTGGACCAGCAACGACATGATGCATGCGGTCGACGTCGAGGTGGAGGCCGAAGACCGCCCGCAGCTGCTGCAAGACATCATGGCGGTCTTCGCGGAGCTGAAGACCGCGGTGAGCTCGGTGAATGCGCGCGTGCGCAAAGAAGGGACCGCGGTCACGAGTCTGACGGTGCAGATTCGCGATCTCGATCACTTGCACAAGCTGCTCACGAAGCTCGAAAATTTGAAGAACGTTCGGCGCGTCTACCGCGTCACCAAACGCGAGAAGAGCGCTGCAGGCGGGTAGTTACGCGCTGCCGATCGCGGCGGCGTTCGCAGCGGGCGCGATGAACTCCGTCGCGGGCGGCGGAAGCTGTTTGAGCTTTCCCGCGCTCGTGCTCGCGGGCGTTCCCGCGATTCCCGCAAACGCCACGAATAACGCCGCGATGTGGGTCGGCACGATCGGCGGCGCGCGCGGCTACTGGGTCGACGTGAAACCGCACAAGCGCATGCTCTATTCGGTGCTCGCGGTGAGCGCGCTCGGTGCCCTGATCGGCGCGCTGCTCCTGCTGCTCACGCCCGCCGCCACGTTCGACCGCTTGATTCCCTGGCTCTTGCTCTTCGCGACGAGCGTATTCGCGGCGAGCCCGCTGCTCGTGCGGCCGCACGTCGGCGATCCCGAGCATCGGGGATGGCAGCTCGTCGTGCAGTTCTTCGTTGCGGTCTACGGCGGATATTTCGGCGCGGGGATGGGCATCTTGATGCTCGCCATCCTCACCTTCTCCGGGCTACCGAGCTTCAATGCGACCAACGGCATGAAGAACGTGCTCTCCGTCGCGATCAACGGTATGGCGCTCGTGCCGTTCCTGATCGCGCGGATCGTCGATTGGCAGTTTGCCGTGCCGATGGCGGTCACCGCGCTGCTCGGCGGGTACTTCGGCGCGAAATTCTTTCGGCGCGTTCCGCAGCCGGTCGCGCGCACGATCGTCATCGCGATCGGCGTGACGATGACCGTCGTCTTTTTCGTTCGTGCTCGCTAGCTTCGGCAAGGCAACTCCGCTCGGAGTTGGAAGGGTCTCACGGCTATGATTTCTCTGACGATCAACGGCAAGCAGCACGATCTCGACGTGCCCGCCGAGATGCCGCTCCTCTGGGTCATCCGCGATATCGTGGGGTTGACCGGAACGAAGTTCGGCTGCGGCGTCGCGCAGTGCGGCGCGTGCACCGTCCATGTCGGCGAGGATGCGGTGCGCTCGTGCAGCGTGCCGGTCGGTACGGTCGCCGGCAAGGCGATCACCACGATCGAGGGCCTCGGCACGCCGGAGCAACTTCACCCGTTGCAGGCGGCATGGGTGGAGGCGCAGGTGCCGCAGTGCGGCTACTGCCAGTCGGGGCAGCTGATGGCGATCTCGAGCTTGCTCAAGCAGAACCCGCATCCGACGGAGGACGACTTGGCGCAGGCAATCAGCAACATCTGCCGTTGCGGCACCTACGACCGCATCCGCGAAGCGGTCGCGAACGTCGGGAAGGCCGGTGCATGATGGCTCCCTTGAATCGAGCCGATTTCGTCAAACTCTCCGCGACTTTCGCGGGCAGTTTGGTGCTCGCGTTCGGGATCGACGGCTGCGCGAACGAGAGCGCGGGCCGTGCCGCTGCGTCGAGCGCGCCCGAGGCGGGCGGCTTTACGCCCAATCAGTGGCTCGTGCTGCATCCCGACGGCAAAGCGACGGTCATCATCAACAAGTCGGAGATGGGGCAAGGCGTGGCGACCGGTCTGCCGACCGTCCTCGCCGACGAGCTCGATCTGCCGTTCGACGACGTGATCGTCGCGTTTGCACCAGCGGCGCCGCAATACGTCGATCCGGTCTTCAAAGCGCAGATCACCGGCGGCAGTACCAGCACCGCCGCGATGTGGATGCCGCTGCGGATCGCGGGAGCGACCGCGCGCGAGATGCTCGCGACCGCGGCGGCCAAGCAATGGGGCGTCGATGCCGCGACGCTGCAAACCAAACAGGGCAGCGTCATCGATCCCGCGTCGAACAAGACCGCCTCGTACGGAAGCCTCGTCGCCGCGGCGTCGCAGCTCGCGGTACCGAAAACGCCGAAGCTGAAGTCGGCGAGCGAGTTTACGCTCATCGGCAAGCAGAACGCGCGCTACGATACGCTCGATAAGGTGACCGGCCGCGCGCAGTACGGCATCGACGTACGCGTGCCGAACATGAAGGTTGCAACCGTGCTGCATCCGCCGGTCTTCGGCGCGACGATTCGTTCGTTCGATGCATCGAAGGCGAAGGCGATTCACGGCGTGACCGACGTGGTGCGCCTGCCCGACGACATGGGCATTGCGGTCGTCGCGACCAACACGTGGGCCGCCTTCGAAGGGCGCAAGGCGCTCGCGGTCACCTACGATACCGGCGCATTCCGCAAGATCGGCAGCGCCGATCTGTACGCGCGTTTCCACGCGCTCGCGCAATCCAAGGACGGCGCGAAGGTCGCGCTCTCGCGCGGCTCGCTCGAGGGCGTCCACGGTACCGTTGTGGATGCAACCTATCAGGGTCCGCCCGCCGCGCACGCGACGATGGAGCCGATGAACGCGACCGCCTCGGTCACCGCCGACGGCGTCGAAATCTGGGCGCCGACGCAGGTGCAGACCTTCGCGCAGATGTCCGCGGCGAAGATCGCGGGTGTGCCCCCCGAGAAGGTGACCGTGCACACGACCTATCTCGGCGGCGGTTTCGGACGCCGTCTCTATCACGACTACACCGATGAGGCGGTCGCGGTGAGCAAGGCGATCGGTGCGCCCGTTCAGGTGATCTGGCCGCGTGAAGAAGACATCCAGCACGATTGGTATCGGCCGATGGCGGTAAGTCATCTGCGTGGCACGCTCGATGCAAACGGCGATCTCGTCGCGCTCGATCACACGGTCGTGATGGATTCGATCATGGCGCCGCTGCTCGGTCCCCCGAAGAACGGCGTCGACGACATCTCGCTCGATACGGCGGTCAACTCGCCCTACGCGATCCCGAACGTCCGCGTGAACTACATCGATCCGAAAAGCGGCGTTCCGGCGGGCAGCCTGCGCGCACCCGGTGCGAACTGGAATGCCTTCGCGGTCGAATCGTTCATCGACGAAGCTGCGCATGCGGCAGGCAAGGACCCGGTCGCGTTTCGTCTCGCGCTACTCGCGCACGATCCGCGCGCGGTGGCCGTCATCAAGACGGTCGTGCAGCGTGCCGGGTCGCCCGCGCCCGGAACCGCGCACGGCCTCGCATTCGGACCGTGGAACGGCACCAACTGCGCCACGATCGCGGAGGTTTCGATGGAAGGCACCAAGCCGCGCGTGCATCGCGTGTGGGTCGTGGCCGATTGCGGAACCGTCGTGAATCCGACGATCGTCATGCAGCAGTTGGTCGGCGCGACGTACTACGGTCTCTCGATGGCGCTGTACGGCAACATCACGATCAAAGACGGTGCGGTCGAGCAGCACAACTTCTACGACTACGCCGTGCTGCGCATGGCCGATGCGCCGAAGGTGGATGCCTACGCGATTCCGAGCACCGAGAAACCGAGCGGTATCGGCGAGCCGGCGACGACGCCGATCGCGCCCGCGGTCGCAAACGCGATCTTCGCGCTCAACGGCTCGCGCGTGCGAACGCTGCCTTTCGTGCCGAATGCGTAGCATCGCCGCCGGCCTCGCCGCATCCGTGCGCGCGGGAGCGCGCATCGCCGCTGCGACGCTCGTGGAGGCGCGCGACGGGCTCCCGGCGCCGCTCGGGACGACGATGTCGATCGATGCGCGCGGCGGCATCGGCGGCAACATCGGCGCGGGCTGTCATGAAGCGGAGATCGTGGATGCGGCGCTCGCCGTGCTGAACGGCGCGCCCGAACGCGTGCTCGACTTCGTGCTCGACGACGATCTGCTCGACGGCTCCGTCTGCGGCGCGCGATTGCGCGTGGCACTCTGGCTGCCGCGCGCCGAGCATCTGCCGATGCTCGATGCGATTGCCGACGGGAGCGCGACCGCGACGATCGCGGTTGCGGGCCATCGAATCACGGTCGCGGCGAAGCGTCCGCTCGCGGTGGTCGGTGCGACCGACCTCGCGGCCGAACTCACGCGGTTTGCGCGCGCGATGGATTTCAGCGTGACGCTGATCGATCCACGTCCGCCGTTTACGGAGCGCGTGCGCCATCCCGATGCCGAGCGCATTCTCGTCGCGTGGCCCGACGCGGTTCTGCCCTCGCTGCTCGATGAACGTACGCCGCTCGTGGTACTCTCGCACGACGTGAAGATCGATCTGCCCGCCATCCGCGCGGCGCTTGCAACCGCGACGCCGTACATCGGACTGTTGGGAAGTAGACGTGCGCAGCGCGCGCGCCGCGAGATGCTCGCCCGCGAGGGATTCGGCAGCGGGGATCTGCAACGCATCAGCGGACCCGCGGGGCTCGATCTGGGCGCGCTCACGAGCGCGCAGACGGCGCTTTCGATCCTGGCGGAGATGCTCGCCGTCGTCAACGGGCGCGGCGCCGCACCGCTGCGCGCGCTCGACGGATCGATTCATCGCGATCCGGTGCTGCGCTGAACCGCGTCTACGTCGTGCTCGCGGCCGGAGACGCCGCGCGCATGGGCTTCCCGAAAGTCTTCACGGCGCTCGACGAGCGTTCGCCGCTCGCGCGCATCGGTGCGGTGCTCGGCGAGCGTCCGGCGATTTGCGTGGTGCAGCAGCAGCACCTCAACGATGCGATCGCACAGGCGCCGGAGATGCAAGTCGTCGTCAACGACGCTCCGCATCGCGGGATGACGCACTCCCTGCGGCTCGCGCTCGAGGCGATTCCGCCGGATCGCGCGGTCGGCGTGATCCTCGCCGATATGCCGCTACTCGACGACGCGCTCTTGGACGCGCTCGAACATGCCGCCGAGTCGTCGGGTGCAGACATCGTCTATCCGCAGCGTGCGGATGGTACGCCCGGCCACCCGGTGCTCTTCTCGCCGCGTGCGCGCGCGCTCGCCGCGCGTCTCGCCGACGGCGATACGCTTCGCCTGATACGCGACGACGCATCGCTCACGCGATGCGTCGTGCCGTACGAATTGCCCGCCGCCTTTTGCGATCTCGATCATCCGGCGGAATGGGACGCCTTCGGCGAGTTACTGTAACTTCACCTCACCGATTTTGTTCGTACCGCTCTCGGTGAACCAGATGTTGCCGTCGGGTCCGCTCGCGATGCCCCACGGAATCCCGTTCGCGGTCGGCACGGGATACTCGTGGGCGTTGCAGCCGCTCGCGCTACAGGTGTTGAGGGCGATGAACCCGACCTCACCCTTCGTTGCGTTCGCGTCGGTAAACCAGATGTTGCCGTCGGGACCGACGGCGAGCATCATCGGCACCGCCGATGCATCGGGCAGCGCGATCGGCGTGTAGGTGCAGCTCAGGCCGGAGCATGTCTGCCATGTCGATGCCTGTAGGCGGTCGATGCGATGGGCGCTCGGCTCGGCGACGTAGAGATAGCCGTCGGGTCCTTCGACGATGCCGCCGAGCGGCGTAGAGAACGGCGTTCCCGCTGTCCCCGCTCCGAGCGGATGCGGATGAATTTGTGGTCCACCGCGCGGTGCGTGCCCGGCGCCCGGATGGAAGGTGACAATGTTTGACGGCTGCTCGACGACGGTGCACGGCAGCACGCCGCACGGAATCGGCAGGTACCCGATATTCCCGTTGCCATTATCGGTGAACCAGAAGGCGGTTCCGCTTTGGTCGAGGGTCAGGTAGCCGGGAGAACTCGGATAGGGCGCCACGGCAATCGGAGCCACGAACGAGGTGCCGAATCCCGACGCATAGCTCGCGTAGATGAACGATGGGCCGGGCGTCGGCGGCGGTCCGGGCAGCATCTGTGAGAAGGAGGACGTCGCGTAGACGAAGCCGTCGGGACCGAGCTTCGCGTCGAAGGGCGCGGGCGTGGCGATGGTTCTCCCGAAGTTCATCTGCTGCGCGAGGCTGCAGGAGGCGGAGGTGTCGCTGCACGTCGCTTGCGTCACCGATCCGAGATCGGTGCCGACGCCAGGATCCGCGAGGTAGAGGTTGCCGTCGCTTCCGGTCGAGATCGTGCGCAGCGCGAGCGGTGGCGTTTGGATCGTCGGTAGCGCGGCGAGTTCGCTCGTCGGGCAACTGGTCACCGTGCCGTTGCAGGCGCCCGGCTTGAGCACCTCACCGATCGTATCGAGGGCGGCATCGACGTACCACAGCGATTGCCCGCTGCCGCCGACGGTGATGCCGTAGTTTTTTCCGCCCGCGGCGGTCGGATATTCGTAAACGGGGTACGGCGGTCCGACGACGCTGCCGCCGCCGCTGACGGTCGTTGCCGTCAGCGCGAGCGAGGCCGTGCTCCCGAGCGTGTCGGCAAGCGCGATGTTTCCGCTTCCGGCGCCGGTTGCGGTGAGGGTGATCGCGACCGCACCTCCCGCGGTTGCGGGCGTGCACGACGACGGCACGCAGCTTCGCGTGACGAACGGCGGCGGCGATGCGGTAAACGCACCCGCGTAGCCTGCCTCGCTGACGGTCAGCGTGACGGGTGTGCCGACGTCGAGCTGTCCGAATGACGTCGGGCTATACACGAGCGGCGCGAACGACGCAGTTTGCGCGATGCTGCCGCTCGTCGCGACGATTTTGGTGAGACCGCCCGTCGGCGAACCATTGTACGTGAGGGTGACGGTCTGTTTGCCGTTCGCACCGGGAGCGGCGATCGTGGTCGGCGAGATCGAGAGCGCAGACCCGGTTGCGCCTTGCAGCGCGATGGTAATCGGCGTCGCGTACGGAGTGCTCGAGATAATCGTGTTTCCGGCGGCATCTTGCGCGGAGATCGTAAAGGTCAGCGTATGCGGCGCGCCGTCGAGCGGAGCCGAGGCGCTGCTCGGCGAGATGACGAGCGCTGCGGGAACGCCGCCGAGGGTGACGTTCTGCTGCGCAATCACGGATTGCGTCGTATCGATGGGACCGACATCGCCGGTATCGAGCACCGCGCCGCTCGCGTCGAGGGTGGCAATCTGAATGACCACCGCTTTCGCAATCGGTACCGGCACCGGGACGGAACACGAAGTTCCAACTGCGGTCGACGAGCAGTACGTCGAGGTTGCGATCGTCACGATGAACGGCGTCGATGCGGGCGCGGGAGAGGCTCCGTCCACGTTCACGATGGTGAACGCTAGCTGCGCCGTCGCGGCCGAGATCAGCTGCGGTTTCGTGCGCGCAGCCGCTTGCGCCCCGGGCGCGTTCGGAATGACGACGCGAATCTGCGCTTGTCCGTTTGCGTGCGGCCCGCTTGCGCCGTTCGCGACCGGAACCGCGGAACCACCGCCGCCTCCGCCGCACGCGGCGAGCGCGCAGGCGAGACCCAGCGGGACGAGCAGTCGTTTCATAGATCCTCCGATCGCAAACGCATCAACAAAGAGCATCGCGTATTTACGGGACGACGATCGCAGAATCGGCGTCCGCGTTCAGGTACGACGTCGTGCCGGGCATCACCGTGCACGATGTGGGGCAGCCGCTCAGGGTGAACTGCGTGATCGTGCTCGCCGATCCGAATGATGCAAGCCACATCGCTCCCTGCGCGGTCGCACCGAACGAGGCGCCGGAGAGCACGGTCGTCGGCGCGTACGGCGTGGTGAGGAGCTCGGTTGCCGTTGCGTTGGATGTGGTTCCCGAGATGGAATAGACGTGGATGGAGGAGCCGTCGAAGGCCCAGAGATAGCCGTTGGCATCGAAACCGAGCGCCGTGACGATCCCGAGGGGTCGCTGCCCGTCGATCACGGTCACCGGGAAGTCGGTCGGCATGCCGCTTCCGTTCACGTAATAGCCGAAAATCGGGCTCTGACTGACGGAATAGTTCGCTACCCAGGCGGTCTGTTGTAAGGAACTCGGT
Source organism: Vulcanimicrobiota bacterium (assembly GCA_027306785.1). Classification (GTDB taxonomy): domain Bacteria; phylum Vulcanimicrobiota; class Vulcanimicrobiia; order Vulcanimicrobiales; family Vulcanimicrobiaceae; genus REEB354. The sequence goes on along the minus strand of DAHUZB010000035.1, from coordinate 95,952 downwards.
ATCGACGCCAGCGACGGTGCGATCGCGATTGCATCCGGATACATCGGCGAGAGCGACGGCACGACGACCGCGGTACTCGTCGCGCTCGGGAGCATGACGAGCCCGTTCGCCGAGTTGTCGGCGATGTAGATGTGTCCGGCGTTGTCCGCCGCGAGCGCCGCGATGGTCGTCGATGTGTAGCCGGTCGGCAACTGCTGCGGGAAGGCCGGGGGTTCCGAACCCGTTCCCTGCACGAAACGATAGAGATGACCGTTGGTTGCCGAGGCCGCGACGAACGAGGTATCGGGAAGCTGCGTCGCCGCTCGCCACGAGCAGGAGACGCCGACGCCGCATGCATTGAGTGTCGGATCATCGTAGGTGAAATCCATCGGCGTCACGGGCGCGTACCCGGGCGGATCGAGCGGATAGCCGGCGAGTCCATACCCGGTCGTCGCGCCGGCGGTGCTCTGCGTGATCCACATCTCCTGAATCGGGACGATCGTATAGGTTGCCGAGACCGGCGCGAATCCGCTCGCACCCGCCGTTGCGGTCACGGTGATCGTTCCTTGCGGCGAGGCCGCCGCGGCGATCGCGCCGATGCCGTATTCGTTCGCACCGGTGAGCTTCGCGATCGCGAACTCCTGCGGCGAATCGCTCGAGCCTTCGCTGACGGTGATCGTCGGCGCCCCGCTATCCGTCGAGCCGATCAGAAATCCGCCCGCGTCGAGCGCGGCAACGCCGAAGTCTTGCTGCGCGTTCCCGACGATCTGGTACGAGTACTGGCCCGTCTGCTGCACGTGCGACTGCGACGGGTAGGGAATCAGGCTCACGCTCTGCGGGATGCCGTAGAACGTCATGTTCGGCAGCGTCGTATCCTTGCCGCTCACGATCGTGATCGGCGTGGGCAGCGCAGCCTGCGAGAGCACGTGCGCGGCGGTGGAAAACGTGCTCGTCGTCGGCGATGCTCCGGTCGGCGCCGTATCGAAGGTGGTCACCTTGAAATTCGGGTAGGTGCCCGGCGTGATATCGATCGTGAATTGATAGATCGTGCTGCCGGTCGAATCGATGCTGCACGACGTGATGCCTTGCGGCAACGGCGACGGGCACGTGGCCGAAACCGGAAACGCGAGGTCGGGATGCGTCGGATCGCTGCTGTTCCAGGTAAACGCGATGCCCGCGGTCGCTTGCGACTGATAGAACGGTCGGCGCAGCGCCGTCATCAGGCTCTTGCTGGGAATCTTGATCGCGAGCGTCGCTTTTCCGGCTTGTGTGGGACCGATCGGAGCGCTCGGCGTGAGGGCGCCGGTCGAGCCGCCGCCGCTGCACGCGGCAAGCACGAGCACGGCGAGAAATGGAACGATCGTCCGCTTCATACTACGGTTGCTCCGTTCGGCCGACATCGAAGGCTACCCGCGCTCGGCCGCTGTGCGAGGATAGGGCGATAGTTACCCGCACCTCGCGTTCAGGCCTTCGGTCTTACACCTCGGCCGGAACCGCCGTTGCGGCGAGCTTCGCCTTGCCGTTGTGGCCGCGGCGGAAGCCCCCCATCCGGGGCTCGACATGCTTTGCCGCCCAGAGGTAGAGCGTGGGAACGACGACGAGCGAGAGCATCGTCGAGCAGAGCAGGCCGCCGATGACGACGGTGCCGAGCGGCGCTTGCGTCTGACTGCCCGCCTCGATGCCGAGCGCGATCGGAATCATGCCGCCGACCGAGGCCAGCGTCGTCATCACGATCGGCCGTAGGCGCAGCGGCGCCGCGTGCAGCACGGCGTCGCGCGCGGAGTAGCCGCGTTCGCGCAACTGATTGGTGAACTCGACGACCAGGATCGCGTTCTTGACGACGATGCCGACGAGCATCAGCACGCCGATGAATGCGGTGAGGCCGAACGAGCGGTGCGTGACCACGAGCGCGAGCACGATGCCGACGAGCGAGAGCGGCACCGAGAGCATGATGATGAGCGGGTGCAGCAGCGATTCGAACTGCGCCGCGAGCAGCATGTAGACGAGTGCGATCGCTAGCAGCACGATCAAACCCAGGCTGCCGAAGGTATCGCTCTGCTGCGAGACCGATTGGCCGAACTGCCAGTAGTACCCCGACGGCAGCGAGATGCCGTTCATCACGCGCGTCGCTTCGGCGACGGCCTGACCGAGCGGAAGCCCGTTGAGGCCGGCGTCGATCTCGATCATGCGCTGCTTGTTCTCGCGCGTGATTTCCGACGGGCCCGCGCCGAAGTGGATGTTCGCGAGCTCCGCGAGCGGCATCACGCCGAGCGTCTGCGCGGGTCCCGACGCGGTGTTTGCTCCGCTCTGAGCGATCGACGAAGCGAGCGGCGTCGTATTGACGCCGAGCGGCACGTTGAGCATATCGAGACTATCGAGCGAGCGGCGTTCGTCGGGCGGGAGTTGCACGACGATCGGATACTGCGTGCCGTTGGTCTGCATGTACGATGCGATCGTGCCCGCGGTCGCCGTATCGATCACGTTCGAGATCGTGGAGGTGGAGAGACCGAGCTGTGCCGCTTTGGCGCGATCGACATCGACGTCGACCTCCGGCTGCGCGTCGTTGATATTGGTGTTCGGCGACTGGATGCCGCGGATGCGCTGCAGGCGCGGGATCACCTGACCCCACGCGGTGTTGTAGAGCGTGGAGACATCGGGGCCGTAGATTTGGATCGTGAGCGCGTCTTGCCCGCGCGCGATCGTGCCCTGCACGATGTCGAAGGTGCGCCCGAACATCTGCAAGCCGGGAATCGGTTTGCCGAAGCGCGAGTGCGGGATGCCGACCGTGAGCGCGCGCTGCCATTGCCGCACGAAGACCGCCGCTTCGTCGCCGCTGATATTCGGCTTGAGATCGACGGAGAGATTGCCCTGATTCGTTACCTGCGAGCCGTTGCCGATGAAGCCCGCGGTGCCGACCTGACTGCCGACGTGCGCCACGCGCGGATCGGCGAGCATGCGCTGTTCGATATCGTTCCCCACGGCATTGGTCGTGGCGAGCGCGGTTCCGGTCGGCATCTTGAAGTTGAAACGCACGATCGTCGTGTTTTGCGGCGGGAACATCTCGGTCTGTACCACGCCGAAGCGTAGCGCGACGAGCGTGATCAGCAGCAGGCCGCCCGCGATCCCGACCACGAGCCCGGTGCGGTCGACGGCGGCGGTGAGCATGCGCGTGTACCATGCGGCGAAGCGTTCGTAGCGGCGATCGAAGCCGCGGCTGAAGCGTGCGTAGGGCCCGGCGTGCGTGCCGTTTCCGTTGGTGTGCTCGGCGCGTTTGCGTACGAGTAGCGTGGAGAGCATCGGCACCGTGGTGACCGCGACCACGAACGAGATCGCGACCGCGCCCATCACCATCACCGCGAACGGCGAGAAGATGAGCCCCTGCAGCCCCGGGATCAGCACGAGCGGCACGAAGACGGTAACGACCGTGATCGACGACGCGAGCACCGCGGTGAAGATCTCGGCGGTCGCGGACTCCGCGGCATCGGGCGGCGACTGCCCGAGCCCCATGTGCCGGTAGATGTTCTCGATGACGACGATCGCGTCGTCGACGATCAAGCCGACGGCGAGCGCCAAGCCCCCGAGCGTCATGATGTTGAGCGTGTAGCCCGAGAGGTACGCGATGAAGAGCGCGCCGAGCACGGAGATCGGCAGCGAGATCGCGACGATCAGCGTGGTGCGCCACGAATGAAGAAAGAAGAAGATGACGATGATCGCGAGGATCGCGCCGTAGATCGCGGTGTGTTCGAGCGCGGCGATCGACTCTTTGATCGACGACATCTGCTCGAAGACGACCGACATCTGCATGCCCGGATAGCGCTTTTTGATTTGCGCGATCTTTTGGTAGACGCCGATCGTGGTGCCGACGATGTTGGCATTGGGCTGCGCGTTGACGATCATGCCGAGCGCGGGCTTGCCGTCGAGGCGCTGAAAGCTGCGCTGTTCGGTGATCGCGTCGCTCACCTTCGCGACGTCGCCGATTCGAATCGGCGAACCGTTGCGCGTAGCGAGGACCAGGCGCGAGACCTGTTCCGCCGATTGCAGCAGCGCGTTGCTGCGCACTTGGTATTCATCGGCGCCGACGCGCACGATACCGGCGGGAAGATTCAGGTTCTCCTGTTGGATGCGCGCGGTCACTTGCGCCAGGGTGAGCCCGTTCGCCGCGAGGAGATTCGCGTTGGGCTCCACCATGATCGCCCGCTGCTGATCGTTCGTGATGCTTACCGCGGCCACGCCGTCGATCGAGGCGAACTCGTCGGAGAGTGTGTTCGTGAAGAGATCGCCGAGCTTGCGCAGCGTCATGTTCGGATCGGTGATGTAGAGGCGCACGATCGGAAACGCGTTCGAATCGAACTTCGAGACCTGCGGCTGCTGCAGGTTCGGATCGTTCGGTAGCTGGCTGCGAATGCGGTCGACCTGCTGCTGCACGTCCACCGCCGCCGTATCGATGTTGGTGCCGTAGTAGAACTGCGCCCGGACCTCGGTCTGCCCTTCCGAGGAGGTGGAGTCGATCAGTTGCACGCCGTTCACGCGGCTCACCGCGTTCTCGATGGGGCGCGTGACCAGCGCCTCCATCTGCTCGGGCCCCACGTTCGGGTAGGAAACGCTGACGTTGACCACCGGGTAGGTGAAGTTGGGCAGGAGGGCGACCGGCAGGCGGGGCAGCGCGAAGAGGCCGAGGATGATGATTGCCAAGGCAATCATCGAAACGGCGATCCGGCGCGTGACCGCAAAGTGGGCGATAGGCATGCTCGATATGGTGTAACCCGCCGCGTTGACAATCGGCTGAGGAGACCAAGGGATTTGCCAAGGCCGCCCGACTAGTGTAAACTCACGAAGCTTTGGGACCTCGTCCCGCCACCTGCCCCGCTCCGCCGGCTCAAGAGCACCCGGATGACCCACGCGTCATCCTGAGCTTCCCAAGTGTCATCCTGAGCTTGTCGAGGGGGGCCGCCCGAATGGGCGTCCACAGATGGAGTCTAAGAACAACGTGAACGATTACGAAGTGATCTATATCCTGCGTCCCAATCTCGAGGAAGCAGACGTCGATGCGCGCGCGACCGCGATCGGCGAGGTCATCAAGAACCAGGGCGGCGAAGTCGTCGCCATCGAGAAGCTGGGCAAGAAGCGCCTGGCGTATGAGATCAACGACCTGCGTGAAGGCCACTACGTGGTGATGCAGTTCCGCAGCACCGGCGTGGCTTCGAAGGAGCTCGAGCGCCAGCTCAAGCTCAACGAAGAGGTGCTCCGCGGCCTCGTGATCCATCTCGACAAGAAGGCCCTCGCCGCAATGGCGCAAGCCGCCCAGGCGGCGCCGCCGCCCGCGCAGGCGGGCTACGGCCAGGCCTAAAAGTCTCCGAGCGTACCAAGAACGGGCCGTGCCACCCGTGTGGCATCGGCCCGTTTTATATTCCGCCATAGCGATAGCACAGCGACATAAGCGAAAGAGAGTACAACGATGGCAGGTTCTTACAACCGCGTGATCTTGGTCGGCAACCTCACGCGCGACCCGGAGATCCGCTACACGCAGTCGGGCAAGGCCGTTGCGAAGTTCACGCTCGCGGTCAACAACCCGCGCAACAAAGAAGAGACGACCTACGTGGACATCGTCGCGTGGGACCGCCTCGGCGAAACCTGCAACACGTATCTGAAGAAGGGGTCGAGCGCGCTCGTCGAGGGCCGCCTGGTGATCCGCAGCTACGACGACAAAGACGGCAACAAGCGCAAAGCGACCGAAGTGGTGATCGACAACATGCAGATGCTCGGCGCCCGCGGTGAAGGCGGCATGTCGGGCGGTAGCGGCGGCGACTACGCCGGTGCCCGCAGCGGCGCTCCCAGCCCCGCTAACGGCTCCTCCCACGACGCCTTCGGCGACGAACTCGACGACGAAATCCCCTTCTGATGCTGTCTCACCCTAACTGACCAAAATCGGGCAGATAGGCCGAAATGAGGTAGTTGCGCCGAAATGACGGTGCGAAACCTCAAAAGCAATGAAAAACGCTTCGTAAACACGGGGCGTTTTTTGCATCGTTGAGCTGATCGGCGGAAAATCAAGCGGGTCCCGCCGGCCCTTCCATTTCGGTCTATCTGGCGTTTCCGAGTTTCGGCGTATCTCGATTGGTTCTCGCGAATATCGGCGCATCTGAAAATCGAAAGAGGCCTGGACATTCGTCCGGCCTCTTCGTTTTGATATCGATGCGGCTCTTTTTACGCCGCGCGCTTCTTCAGAAGCGGTTCGTTCGGTTCCGGAAAGTGCCGGCTCGGCACGAGGTAGTCGATCTTCACGCCGGTCTCTTCCTCGAGGTTCACCGTCATGCGCAAGTTCACGTAGATGAACTTGCAGATGACCTCGTTGATCCATGCCACGCACGGCTCGTTGGCGTTTCGGACCGTACGCTTGCGCCCGCGTGACCAGCAGTAGCCGTCGGCGGTGCGTTTGAGCACCGAGAACAGGCACTCGATCTTCGAGCGAAGGCGGTAGACCTCGTGAAAATCGCGATTGTTGTTCGCGTCGTGCCACTGCACGAGATTCAGGAGCGCCTCGTTGTACAGCTTTTTCTCGTCGCGGAACCAACCTTTCTTGATTGGAATGACCGCACGGATACCGCGATCGGCGAGCCACTCCGGCACGTCCTCGGAAAGATAGGCCTTGTCCGCGAGGACGAACTCGAGCGGGAAGTCGCCGACGGCTGCCTGCACGAGCGGGCGGAGAAACTTCGAATCGTGCGTTCCCTCGCCCAGAACTCCGCTGAACCGCACGCCCATGACGACGAGCGTCTCGACACCGCAGATGACGTGCGCCTTCATCCAGTCCGCGTTCGGACGGCGGTCGTGGTTGCCGTAGTCGACCTCCTTCGCGTGTGCCGTCATGAGTTGCGACACTTTGGACGAGTCGATGATCGCACCGATCTCGCGGCGGCGGAACGGAAACGCCGACTGACGCAGCATTTCATTGAGGATGGGCGTGACGCGCTCGTCGTTCATCCAGTCCGAGAGCGTGTTCTCGTCGGGAACGCCTTTGATATGCAGTAATCCGTCCGCCATGTAGCGCTCGTAGTGAGGCATCATTTCGGACGCAGACAGGCCTGCAGCGACCTTGAGCACCAGCGCGGTCGCACGCGCCGAAAGCGGCGAGCCCTTACGGCCGCCTTTGTATTTCTGAGGGCGGATCGGAATGAGAATGCCGCTGGCATGCCGCTCGAAACCCTGGGCGAGCGAAAGCGCCAGTTCGGGAATCCGCGTCGGCATCTTTCGGCTTGCCGTCTTCCGAGCCGATTTCAACGGCCGGCCGTCGTGCGCGAAGCGTTTGCGCGCCGGTCGGCGCGTAGCTTTCTTGGTCGTTTTGTTCTTGCGCGGCGGTGGCGACGAGACGACGACTTCGCCACGGCGAAGTTTCTCCGCAAAGACGTGCTTGCAATCGATTCGCCCATGCTTGACGAAGTCGGGGCAGTCGCAGGCATACGACACGACCATCGTGCCGCGACGGTTCCGAAGATCGCGATTGATGTGATACGCCCGGTTCGGGTCGTTCTGTGAGAACCAAACGGTGAGGGCACCGTCTGCGTCGCCGAAGAGCACGAGACCGTTTTGTTGCTGCGCCCGCTGCCACAGCGCGTAGCCGTTCTGTTGACGTTCGCTTAATTCGCCATACGAAAAGTTTTGCGTCTGCGGAGCGCCGAGCGAGCGCGAAGCCGAAGGCTTCTTACCTCCAGGCTTCTCGATCGATTTGACGACCTTTCGTTCTTGCGCGCGGCGCTGCTGACGACTCACTCTTCGTTGTCCTCCTTGATGTTGACGATGCTTCCGTGCACGATGCACGTGAATTGCGCGCGGACCTCATCAGACAGCGCAAGATACTCGCGCGCCGAAAGAAAGAGCGGTAGGCGCGCCAAGGCCTTACCGTCGTCGGCCGCAGGCATTACGCCGGTCTCCCGAGGTCGTCAGCGAGTCTGCACAAGAAGTGCGGAGCCGAACCGTCGTTGTAGAGCCGCGCGAGCGGCAGACCGGTGATGCGCGCAATGGTGATCGCGAAGCTCAACGGCAACTTGAGCCAGCCAATCTCCATGCCGATGAGAACCGGAGCCGGCATTTCGAAGAGATGAAGGATCGCTTCCGCCTCGAGGTCGTTCGCGATGCGAAACGTGCGCAGATCCGGAAGTCCCCACAGATCGTTTACGCAGATCGTCGGAGCGCAGGCCTTAGCGAATTCTGCAAAGGCCTCGAACAGTGCCGTTCCGGGAACGGCACTGTTCGAGTACGAGTTCGTCGAGCGGGCCGGCGGCGAAGCCGCGCTCCGCTCGGCGTTGATGATGGTCGGGTTCGATCACGTTTTTCTCCTCCGACCGCGAATCGATGTTGACGCCGTCGAAGCGGCGTGATATACATCGACGCACGGTCATTTACGCCATCGCTGGTGCGGTCTCACAATTGCAGCCAACGATGGATGGTCCGAACTGCGGCCCGCGCTCCAACGCGGGTCGTTTTGTTTTCGCGGACCGTCCGTTCGTAAGAGGTCCGCAGCACGCCGACTGTCGGCGGGTCGACGATCTTACTCGATCATCGAAATGCGATCCAGCGAGCATATCCAAAAAATTTCGTCCACGATTTTCACGCGGATTCATTGGGATTTTCTTTCGTCTTGGGTGCTTGACGCCACACCGCGAACGTGCCGTATGCGTACCAGCGTGCGCCCATAGCCGACGACTCGCGAAAACAGAAGCGGGTGCGACGCTGCAGTTCAGTGATGGTCCAATGCACGGCGCGTTTGGGATCGCGCGCGTTCGAGAGCCGCCCCAGCGATTGAAGCCGCTCGACCATCTCGTCTTCGCTTACGCCGCGCCTTGCGGCAGTCTCGAGCATGTCGGCGACGATCTCGATATTGGATCCCGGGCGGATGCGCCAGGGATTGAGGGGCTTTGAGGCGCGTTCGACGACCGGAGGGAGGCCCAGCGCTTGCGCGATGTCTGGTTGTTGAATGCCGCGTTGGTTCAGCCGCCACACGACCTTGATGGCCTCCATCGTGCGTTTGGCCTCGCTATACCACCCGACGAGTTGCCGGCGAAACAAGCGCTTCCGTTCCGCTTCGGCTTTCGGATCGATGCCCTGCTCGGCACCGAACAGGGGTTGTTGGCCCTCGAGCACGGGACCCGCCGGCGGTTTGCGATATGCTTTCGACATGCAGGCCTCACGTGGCGAGCGCCACGCGAAACTCACCTGGAAGGCGCTCGAAGCGTTTAGCGGCTTCTCCAAGCCCGCGCTCTGGGCAAAGCCGGACATCAAGAAGGCTGTTCGGCGAGTTCTTAATGCCCAACGTGCCAACGCCACACCGACCGGAAAGGAACGTAGAACGCCCGACGAACGCATTTCCGCCCTCGAGGGTACGGTGGAGGCTCTCCGCGAGAATATTCGCGCCTACGACGAACTGTGGGCACTTTTCGAGTACAACGTCCAGCGAATGGGATGGGACGCCAACGAATTACGCCGGCCGATGGACCCGACGGCGCGTGTGACTGTAAGAAGTCGGAGGAATCTGCGCGTCGCCCGCTCATAACACAACTAATCATTGTCAGAAGGAACTGCTAGTGCATCGAATCGTGATAACGGCGTTCGCAACGGTAGGCGTGTTTTGCCTCGTAGCAATGTCCTCGGCAACCATCGCGCGGGGCGCGGTGCAATCCGCTTCAACTGATGGCGAAGCGACGGTTTATCTTACGGGAAAATTCACATCGACGTTTGATATCGCATATCGTGCGCGGCTTAATCCAGGCGCTCAGAACAAGTCTTGGTCTACGCTCAGCATCTTACTCGTCGGCAGCAAAATCCCCGGCCCTGGTGTATCCGTCGGTCTGTCGAGTGATCCAAAACATCGCGCTCCGCAGCCCTTCACCTACGTTATCTTTCCCGGTCAACAGTACGTCTATCAGAATCAGGCGGTAAAATGCAGCGATGGATGTATTATCGAACTACGTGGCGATCGCGCCCGTATATCTGCGTATGTCGACGGCGCGTTAGTCGGTAGTTGGTCGCGGTCGGACCTATATCTCCAGCATCCCAGTATCCAACTGAACGGGGAAGCTCATGGCGGGGGTGACTCGCTTAGCGCAACGCTCATCCCTATCCGGACTATTGCGAATGGTCACACGCTACATCCAACGTGCGCATTTACAACGCGCGGAATCGAGCCAGCTGGTCGTTCTTCTCTGTTGTTCTCAGGAAGAACGAGCGATGCAGCCGGCTTTTTCGTAAACCTCGAAACCGGGAATCACGGCAAAAAGTGCTAGCGTGAGGTCAAGGCTCGTAGTCCTTCTCGCACTACTATGTATCGCTCGCCCCATAGATGCGCGCGCTGCTCAACACGCTTCCGAGGTGCAGTGGAATTGCAGTATAGCCCTCCTGCCGGAATTTAGGGCTAAGACAACGGACAATTCCGAGTCGGGAGAGGCCGTGTCATATCTGTATCTTGGGGACGCAGACATGCATTCAGACTACGCTGCGCAAGCGAGGGTCGTGGCGCCGACTGACGGGATGGCTGCATGGTACGATACGGGGCTGCGATTGGGGCCGCTGAACGAAAACAACGGGTTCGTTCAGATTGAAGTGAGCCACTACCCCAGATTCAAGTATCGAGGCCATATCGCAATTGTCTGGTCGGTACCACACGGCAAAATCGTGCAATATCGAGATACGGGGCTGATGGTGCGCGATCGCACGTCCGTGACCTTGGGAATTGGCGTCAGTGGTGGACGGGTTCATCTGCTCATGAACGGGCACGAGGTATGCAGCACGGGCGCAGGCCAGTTCGTCAACAGCGGCGAGCGCAAATACTTCCAGGTTCGAACCGAGACCGCTGCTGAAGGCCGTAACACCGCGTCGCGCGTATCGGACATTGGCATCAAGCGAGACTCAGACGTGCGGGTACGACGATTCTCAAGCGACTGTATTCTTCACATGAAGGGCATCTATTGGAGCCCAATGCCCGCTGGAAGCTTTGCGGCACGCGGAGCGTTCTACCCGAGTGAGGCCACCTTTTTCACTGGTCTTGCCCCCGATACGCAGTGCAGGATCTAGAGGGTCAGACCGGGGCCCGGCCATGCCCCCCTTCGCCGATAGACAGAAGAACTTAACGGCTTTCATTGCATATAACCGTTCTGACGTTCTGACGGTCTAGCGTACTAACAACAAATGGCCCGGCTGATCCGTCGGGCTATTTGTTTGCCATGAGCGCGGACGTCATTATCCAATCACCGATCATGCTGAGCACGATAGGGGAAAAGCCTTCGTGAATCTCCGCGTACTCGCCCATGGTGCCGCTGTGCGCCGGTTGGAAAAGGTGATTGAGTCCGGGGAGGATGCGAGTGGTAACGTTAGGGTTCTTTGCGGTCGCGGCACGAATTGCTGCAACGTTTTCGCCTGCTACCACCTGTCGATCGAGATCGCCATTGAGTGCAAGGATGGGGATCGTCAACGCTTGCAACGTAGCGCGCGCATCATAACGCAAGAGCGAGCGAATCCAGGCGCCCGTCAATTGACCAACAACTGCATCTTTTAGCGTGGGAGACACGCCGAGTTGCGCTAGCGCTTCTGGCGTGAGCATCGATGAGATGCGCGCTTGAGCGCTCGCCTGGTTGGGCGCGTTTGCGGTTGCCGCATACAGCTGGTCCAGCAGCGGCTCAGCTCGCGCTATCGTCGATTCTTTCTCGCCTTGCAAAACGGCAGCGGCCCGACGTTGTGATAGGAACAACTCGCGCATATCCGTTGCGGGAGCGGCAAGCAGTACCAAATAGGCAATCGCTTTGTTATGCATGGCGACAAGCGGGCCGACGACACCGCCCTGACTGTGCCCGATCAATCCAATCTTATGAGTATCGACTTCGGGCCGCGCCTGCAGAAAGGCCACGGCGGCGTTAGCATCGCTCGCAAAGTCCTCTATTGTTGCATCTGCAAACGTGCCGGTCGATTCGCCGACGCCGCGATCATCGTAGCGCAGCACGATGATGCCTCGCCGCGTGAGGTAGTCGGCAATCGTTGCAAAAGGCTTCTGACCGAAGATTGTTTCGTCACGGTCTTCGGGTCCGGACCCGCTAATCAATAGGACTGCCGGCGCCTGACGCGCATCGTTTGGGATCGTCAGCGTACCAGCAAGAACGATGTTCGCGCGCGGATTCGGGAAGCGTACAGCCTTGGTTATATAGTCAGCGCGGTGCGGAGATGCGGCTGGTGTCGCTTGCTCCTCGCGAACAAAGGTAACGCTCGCGGGAGGCTGGCCGTCGCGTTGCCATGTTCCGTGAATCTCTGCTGCCGAGTTGAGGCTGCCGTTGAAGGCTACCTGCGCGATGGGAACCGAGAAGTGAACGCGATCGCCCGGGTGCGCGAGGTCGGTAACCTCAAGGCTCATCAAGCCCATGTCGGGAGAATCGAGGTTTGCGCGCGTCCCATGCTGTGAAGTAACGACGTGCAACACGAGATGGAGTTGGGTTGCTCCTCGCACCAACATCGCGCGCCACGTGCCGTCGAGTCCTGAAATCGACGGGACCGTTGGCATGGGGCCGCGTGCGAAGCTCAGAGGGAGCGATGTACCCTGTTGCCAGGCGCCATTGATCGCGCTGGAACTCTTGTCGAGATGGCCTTCATAGCTTGCACCGAGCGCGTTCATCGACAGTTTAACGTCGCCGTCGCTCACGGTCACGTCGACTGGAATTTTCTCACCCGGCGCTTGATCGATACTTTCAAGCGTCGCTGAAAGCGTTCCGTCGGAACGTCGCTGGATAAGCAGTTCCAAACCGTAGCGGCCGGTTGTGGTTTGTAACGTGCCGTGCCATGCGCCGCTCACGTCCTGTGTTTGAGCTTGGACAACGGTGATACACGATAGCGCGACGGTGATCACCACGACGAACCACGATCGAGCATACGCGACGACGCCGATGAGTAATCCCAAGAGCAAAACGACAATTGCAACGTCTCCGGCAATGGCGATGGGCAGTGCGAGCCACGCGATTGCGAAGCCGAGTCCACCAAGTACCAGTGCCCATCCGATCATTCGCTGTGTCGCAAATGATTGCGCCGAGGTTGCTTTCTTTGGAATCGCGTTCGAGAGCGCGACGACAACAGCGCCGAGAATCACGCCCAGCAGCCTTTGATCCATATCGGCACCCATTGCCAAACCGGCGTGATTTGCGAGTTTTTCTAAGGTCGAGATCAACAGCAGTAGACCGGCAAATAAGATCGATGTTTGCACCGCCCGTCGATCGTCGGCGAAGCGTTGCGCCATCCAACCGACTACGAGCACGAGCGTTGCGGCGAGATACGCCCACCGATTCCCAACGTTTTGAAAGAAGAGATACCCGCTCACGGCGACCGAGCAAAGGGTTACGGCGGCCGCGCTGAGCGTCAGCGCAGAATAGGACTTCGCGTTCATTCCGACTCCTGGGTTGGTGCAGATGATGCCTGGATGCCGAAAAGCTGTGCGAATTCGAGCAACGCATCTTCCAGCACCGAAAGCTTCAGATAATAGGTGACCGTCGTGCCGCTCTTGGTTGACTCCACGAGGTCGGCTTCGCGGAGCACCGCAAAGTGCGCCGACATCGTGGCCTTGGTGACATCGAAATGGCTGGCCAGCTCACCCGCGCTCATCGGCCCCTTTCGAAGCAAAGTAAGGATTTTTCGCCGGGTGGGATCAGCCAGGGCCCGAAAGACGGTACTCACAGGTTCCATATTTAGCTAAATATCGAAATACTGTCAAGAGGCTCGGCTTACATGCTCGATAGGTGCGCGGTTTTGGATAGATATTGTGACGTAGGTCTGAAACGTGAGAGAACGCCGTTCTAGCCGTTTTAACGCCCAGTCATCCTGAGCGGAGCGGTTTTTGCGCAACGCGCGAAACCGCGCAGTCGAAGGATCGCATGAAAAACAAGAGCCCGGCGATGTTCGCCGGGCTCTTGTTTTTTGTAAGCGCAAACAGATGCGCGTCGGTGAGCGTCTTGTCTGTATGAAGGTTTCCGTGTCTTTAACGGATCTGGCCTCGGCCGCCCTCGCTGGTGACGAGGGGGCTTACGAGACATTGGTTCATTCGATCTGGCCCAATGCGTATCGTACTGCTTGGTCGATCCTTGTCGAGTCGTCGGCGGCAGAAGACGTCGCCCAAACAGCCTGCATCGCGATCTGCGCCAAGCTTCCCGACCTTGCGGACGTGCGTGCCTTTGCCGGCTGGTCGCACCGCATCATCGTATCGCACGCACGGGATCACGCTCGGGCGAGAGCGCGCTTACGCAGCCGCGAATCAACCGGATACGAAGCCGCGGTCGCGATCTCGACCCGAGAAGACGTAACCTCGAGACTCGATCTTGAGGCAGCGATCGGCAGATTATCCGAACACCTACGATTGACGCTCGAACTCCACTATTTCTTCGGATTGACGACGCGTGAGGTTGGCGTAGCGCTCGGCATTCCATCGGTCACGGTTCGATTCAGGTTGATGGCGGCGCGGCGTCGCTTGCGCCCGCTTTTTCAGGATTCGACCGCACCGGCACCACTTGAGGAGACCGTACGATGAATGATGACCGCGAGATCACCACTGCGCTCGAACGACGTTTTGGGCGCGCACGAGTTCCGGGGTGCCCGTCGCTTGCGTGGGCTGCCCTCCGATCGTTGCCCGCGCCGCGGCGCGCTCGACCGCGGCGATATGCGTACGCATTATCGGCGCTCGTCGTCCTTATCAGCGGCGCCGTCGCGGCGCAGGCCTCCGGTGCATTGAGCGCGAGCTTCGCAAAGTTCTTCAATAGGGGATCGTCCACGCCGCTACCACCCATGATCCATGCCGCCGATCGACTTACGGTCGCGCAGGCTCAGCAGCACGTTGGCTTTCCTATCGTCGTCCCAACGGCGTTACCGCAGGATGCGACATTCGAATATGCCCATGTCATACCTCGAGGCCCGGTTGCAAGCGTCGCGCTCTACTATCAGGCGAAGATCGACGGCAAATATTACCGGATAATTATTGACGAATCGAGCGCCGTCTACCAACCCGCGGTGGCACATTTCGAGGTGCAGCGTAAGGGGCAGAACGGCACGATGTCCCTCGAGAAGTTTACGCTACCGCTGCGAGTGTGGAAGCACGGAGGAACGTTTATGGAGATGCTTCCGCAGGGCTTGCCGAAGGACGTCGTCAACCAAATCGTTCGGGAGAACAGCCGCTGAGACTGAATGGCGCGTCCGGGCGATGCAATGCTGCCTAGTCTCGATCGCGGAGTTAGGGCGAAATGCATCAGGCTTTCAGCCGGTTAGGGTGAAATGGGGCTAAAACGTGAGACAGCGCCGTTCTAGTGCTGTCTCGCCCTAACTGACGAAAAAAAGCGAGTTAGGACGAAATGCCGGCAAAATCCGAAATGCCGCAACGGCATCAATAATAACAAACGAAAACGCCCCGTGAACACGGGGCGTTTTCACCTTTCTATCGCGGACGATTCTATCGCGGACGATGATATATCAACGCCCGCGAAAGAAACGGTCTCCTTTAAGGCGGGCCTGTCGGAAAATCGGATGCGATGAGCCTCGCCGCGACGTCTTGCCGCAAGACCCAATCCGACCTGCCGCCCGACCGGGCAAACTTCGAGAAATCGCGAATCGGGAGGATATCATGGCTCTGCGCGACCGTATCGACCAATCCGAACCCATCGATTACTCGGTGCCGGCCGTGCGGCGTGCCTTCTTCCTTGAGAGAGCCTTTAGGCTTCGCACCCGAGGATCGGGCAGCGATCTGGATAGGCTCATGGCGGGGCCTCGCTCGAATGCCGGTCTTATGGCTAGTCAATTGTTCGGAGACATCCCAGTCATGGTCATCGGGGCTCACGCGGCAAACGCCTACATGCCCCCTCGTCATACCGCCGACATCGACTTTCTCGTCGCGAACCATCGCTATCGCGATGCCGTCAAAAAACTCGAGACGGAAGGATGGCAGCAAACCCGAACGTTGGTCTTCCCGAACGCCAACCTTGAACTCTTTGGTAGCGCTTGGCACCATCCCGAAACAAGCGAAGAACTGGATTTGATTTCGAGTCCGCAGCATTGGGTGGAGGCGGCCTTCGACGCAACCGTTTCTCGTGCGCAAAACGGCGTCCGTGTCTTGCCGCTGCCGTACCTCGTCTTGATGAAATTGGATTCTGCCCGCACGACGGATCAAGGTGACCTCGGACGCATGCTCGGGCGACTCGACGACTCAGAAGTGGAGCAAATTGTCACCGTCGTCACCAACCACTATGGAGATCCTCAAGCCGCCGATGACATCCGCCAATACGCCGAAATCGGACGCTGGGAGTACTCCGTCGATTCGTCACGTAAAGATGACGGTAGGCGTACATGAGATGGGCCCCGACCGTCTGCCGGTCCCTAGGCATGCATCTCGTTCTACGACACGTGCGTCAAGTTAATTCGTGAGCGCATAGGATGCCGCATTTGACGGTGTTGCAGGACTTCGTGGTCGCCGGGAATTTGTTTTTCGCGACGCGTAGCGCATTCTGCCGCAGCATCGACCTTCGGTTCGTCTACGCTGTGTTCGTTCTCGCCCTTACGCTCTTTGCGGTCGGACTTCTCGACCTTTCGTATGTGGTATTCGTGCTTGCGGCGCTCTGCTATGGCGGAACATGGCTACGCAAGCGCTTGAAGCAACCGGATTTATTTGCATGAGCGTACTTCTAGGGTGAGCGCAGCGGAGCTTTACAGTCAAGGCATCGTCCTCCATCGCAAGGCCTCGCAACGCTCTTATTTGACGAAGAATCGTCCGTCTGCGCGATGGCGGCTGAGGTGTGGTGTGACTGGAAGGTCGCTCACGTTTCGCTCATCCCGGGCGCTGCGCCGAACAAACGATTCCTAGATCCCGACCTTCGTCTGCGTTTTGCGCCGATCGTTACGCACTATTGGCGTAACGCTGCTTTCTTCGAAGACGGCCAGCTTTTGGAGAACGCGGACCGCTATGAACGATATCCCCGGCGTTCTCATCCACGGGGCCTATGATGTGAGCAGCCCCGCCGAGTCGGCGTGGCATCTCCACAAGCGTTGGTCGAAGAGCCGCCTAGAGGTGCTGGCCGATGCGGGGCATGGCGGCGGCTCCATGCCGGAGCGCGTCGTTCGTGCGCTGGACGATCTTCGAGAAATCCCATTGAGGCCCAGATACCGATAAAAGCCACGCCGAAGGCCGAGATGCCCCTAAATTAGTCGGATCCCATGAGATCCGTTCTGACGTTCTAGCGTTCTAGCAACCGTGAGGGGCCAAACGCGGGCCTCTCTTGCTAACGGCGGGGCTCCGAATCTTCGTGCGCCGAAGGTACATCCGTGGCGAAGTTGATATTTGCGATGACGCAATCGCTCGACGGACACGTCGCAGCGGCAGACGGCTCGCTTGAGCCTGCGTTTCCGGCGCCCGACGATGCGCTCTTCGCGCACTTCATCGAACACGAGCGCAGCATCGCCGGTAGTTTGTACGGTCGCCGCATCTACGAGTTGATGCGGTATTGGGAGGACGATCAACCGGAATGAGGCGCGCTCGAGCGCGACTTCGCTGAAGCGTGGCGCGCGCACCCCAAGTGGGTGGTCTCGCGAACGCTGAAGTCCGTCGGGGCAAATGCGGTGCTCGTTGACCGGGGCGTCGATGCTTTCGTGCGCGCGTTGAAATCCGAGATTGACGGTGAGATCGCCGTCGCAGGGCCGGAGTTGGCGACGAGCCTGGCCGAGCCGGCGCTCATCGACGAATATCGCATGTACGTTCGCCCGATCGTCCTCGGCTCCGGGAAGCCCTATTTTGCGACATCCCCTCCGCCACTCCGATTCGTCGCCTGCGACCGCATCGGCGCGGATGCGGTCCGATTAACGTACGCTACCATACGACCCTAATGGCTGCGGCCGGACATCCGAGTGTTGTGTGGCGCTTAACTTTGTGATACAAAGTTAAGCATGATGCGCTCGCTTGTCGTCGGCATTGGATCGGCCCTCTGGTTAGGGCTTCTCGCGCTAGGCGTCGCATGGCCAATAACAATCGGAGGCACCTGGCTTGTTGCCGCTGCGTTGCGAAAAGTGGGCTTCCGAGTTCCCAGGCACGTCTTTGAGGCGGCCTTGTTTCTAACGTACTTGGGTGCAGCGGTGATGGGTGTGGGGATCGTCAAGCAGATTCGAATCGCCCGCGCCTCGTCGTGCGAGATGCAAGGCAATGCTTCGACGCTCGCATCGCGCACGACAATCGTAGCCGGACCCGACGGCGCTCGCGCCATCGTTCGCTTGGAGGACTGCGATTATGGTTTCGGTGTTGACGGTGTCGTGAAGTATGTTTTCATCGCGCTACCACACGGTCCACATCGCAAAATCCTCGTGCTTCGCTACACGGCAAATGATGACGACACGGACGAGACTTCTGACTTGGTAAACCCACCACAAGTGCGATGGACGGCGAATACACTGCACGTCGTCGTGCCTAGTGGAACGATCTATGCTCTCACCTATCGGAAGACTCACGTTGGCCATTATGCGATCGACTACGATATGCGCCCTGAAGAAGATTACTCGTCTATGGTCGCCGAGATTCTTGAATGGGTCGTGTTCGCAAATGTTTTTGATCTTCTACTCTAAATCAATGGGCGGACTAGCCCACGTTACCGCGAGCCTTCCGCCGGAACCGTTGCTGAAATGGGTTACCCGGGCGTTCGTAAAAGAGAGGAAGCATGGCTGAGAAGTGGATGGTTGCGAGAGGCGCGCTGGAAGACGGCTCGCAGTTCGTCGTGTTGGCTGATGCCGCGTATGCCTCGAAGTCGTTGCGTGAAAATCGCGAAACACTTCTGGCCGTGAATTTCCCCGGGACATACATGATACAGGCGACTGAACGGCGTGATGCATTTCTCGACGGAATGACCGCGTTTCTTCTCGCACATGACGGCGTGCACGTGGCGGGTATCACACGCGCGGGAAAATCCTACACGTTCTTGTTCTATCTTGGACGCCGCGCCGAACGAGCGGATGTTCCGATCCCTGCCGAATGTGCCGACATTGCCCGGATATGGTTTGCTCACGATCCAAAGTGGATGGAGTACTCGTCGTTCATGCCGAGTCGTCCTGGACTGTTCGAGCGCCTAAAGGCCTGGTTCACGCCTGCGCGCCCGATGATCGTCGGACCGCACGCGCTCGCCGGAGGCAGCGACGGCAATGACGATGAACGCGTGCTCCAAGCGCTCGCCGCGGCCGGCTCCGACCTCTCGAAATCGACCGATATCGTGTTCTACCTCTACATACCCGAGCGCGACGATGCGGAACGCTGTTACACGGAACTCTGGGAACACGGGTATCGTGCGCGAGTCAGCACGCCTCTCGGCGAGCTTCCAAGCGGTGCGAGCGAACATCGCTGGAGTGTGATAAGTAATCTCGAAGCCGTCCCGACGCCCGCGACCATCCTGGCATCGCGCGAACTCATGGAGCACCTCGCGCAGAAATTCGGCGGCGATTACGACGGCTGGGAGGCGGCGGTGGCGCGGTGAGGTTCCACTAGGCGAAAACTCCCAGGGAGCCCGAGTGCAAGCCCGAGAGTTAGGCTGACGAGTTGCCTTTTGGGCAATCCTTTTGCTTTTTCGGAGTCCGAGTTCGTTGAGATCCTTGCGCTTCGTATTTGCCGGCCTTTGCCTGGCAAGATGACTCGTCTTTGGTCGGCGAGATTCTTGAAGGGATCGTGTTCGCAAATGTTCTTGATCTTTTTTGTCTTAGATCAATCGGCGGCCGAGTCCGCGTCGCGGAGAATGGGCCGAAACTCCCAGGGAAGGCGACTCCGAGTTCAAGAAAAGCGTCACCCGATTGCCTTTACGGCAATTTTTTTGCCGTTTCGGAGTTCAAATCGTTGAAATCGTTGCGCTTCGCTCTTGCCGGACTTTGCCTGGCCGTCACCGCAGCATGTGGCGGTGGTGGAGGAGGGGGTAGTTCGTCGGGACCTCTCCCGATGGTCTCGCCATCGCCGTCGCCATCGTCACCGGTTCCCGGTGATGCGCATTTCACGATCTCCGATCCATATTCGACGCAGACCTTCGCCGTCAGACCGGCGGGCTTTTCGAGTGCAACGGCAGATTTGCATGTCACGATCAACGGCCAATCGGTTGAAATCGCGCTGACGCCCTCATCCTCGCAATGCACGCTTGCTAGCGGCGTCATCAACTGCTATGCGGATATCCCGGCGCCGAACGGCCCGATCACCTTTACCGTAAAAACGCTCGATGCGAATGGTAACGTGCTCTCGACCGTGACGGGCACGGCAACCATTGCGGGAAAGACGACGGTTCCGCTTGCGCTTCAAGGGATATGGAAAAATGCGCTCGTGCGCCTCCAGAACGAAAATCCCGTCATGGGCTCACCTTCGACGATTCCGGTGACGGTCACCGCATATGATGCCGCGGGCGCGATCATCGTGGGTCCCGAACCGTACACCTCGCCCGTGCCGCTCTACAACACCGATACAAGCGGTGCAACGAGCCTCTCGACGAATGCGGTGACGGCCCCGGGTCAGGCCGTAACGCTCTCGTACAACGGCACGAGCTACGTCAATGCGCAGTTGTCGGCCGGAGTTCCGTTCAGTCAGACATTCGGCACAGGCGATACCATGATGCCGGCGTTGCGCACCGTCGAATATCCGATCCCTTCGGGTGCTTCGACATGGGAATCGAATCTGAGCGGAAAGATGTTCGAAAATCCGAATGGCTCGGTTTCGTTTGCGGAACGAACGCTCACCAACACCACATCGATCGGTACCGTTTCGATGTCGGGCGCGGTGACGGAGTCGCCTACGGCCCTATTCTTCGAAGATATCGTTCCCGATGCCGCCGGCAACATTTGGGGAATCACGAATCTCGGCACCCTCGCGCAATATACCGGCGCCGGCGCGGGCTTTCAGTCGCCCGCGCTTCCGGGCAGCCTGCCGGGCCAACTCGCGCTCGGGGCGGACGGGAATTTTTGGATGGCTGATGGGGGAGCCGGCATCGCGAGCATCGAGCGCGTGACGCCCGCAGGGGTGGCAACGGACTTCCCGCTAACGGGCGGAAACGTCGCGCTCGGCGGCGGCGTTCTTGCCGGCGATGGAAATCTGTGGTTCGAGTTCGAAACGAACTTGGTCACTAGCCAAATGAACGGCTTGCTGAGTATTTCGCCCTCCGGCGTGATCACCGACTATCCGCTCTCAATTGCGCAAATTTCCTGTTGCGCAAATAGCGGCAACGTCGCACTCGGCCCGGATGGCGCGCTCTATTTCCTCTATGAATCCGATCATGTCGGCCGCATGACGACGTCGGGCGCATTTTCATCCTTTCAAATCGGTATGGCCGTTGCGCCGTCGGTCGGCGGTGGAGCATACCCGAACGCGCTTGCATTCGGTCCGGATGGGGCGCTTTGGATTTCGACTGGTAACAGCAACGGCTGCTCGAGGTTGGTCGAGCGTGTTACGACGAGCGGCTCCTATGGGTACTTCGTGCTTCCCGTGACGTGCGGAACGAATACGGTAGCGGCGGACGTCGGCGCATTTGCAAAAGGCTCGGACGGCAACCTATGGTACACGCGCGGCAATGTTGTCGGAAAGATTATCCTCTAGCCATGAAGACACTCTGGTATCTCGGCGGATTACTTGCGCTCGCGATCGCATTTGCGGGGTGCGGCGGTGGAGGCGGCGGGCAGAGCTCCGGCGTGAACCCCCTGCCGAACGTATCGCCGACCCCAACCGCAATATCAACACCCGCCGGGCAAGGATCTTCGGCGTCGAACACCTTCACCGTTCAAGCCAATCCGACCATGGTGCCGCTACCCGGAGTAGCCGGATTCCGCGGATCGCTTGCAATTCCGGGGATCATCGGACTTGGAAGCGTGACGGTTACGGTCTCCACCGTCGCTCCTGTCGGAGTGACGACGCTTCAAAACCACGTGCTTTCCAAAGCGCGCGCTGCCGTCGCATCGTCCGTGGACAGCGGCTTGCTTTATGTTACCCTGACTCCGACGCAAGCGATCAGTTTCGACGGCGCGCCCGGAGTGACGCTCACGATCCCGCCGGGATACGATCTCCGCGGACGGAACGTGTACGTTGCGCAGTATCTATCGAATGCGCTCCTCCCGCCTTGGACTCCGGTCGCGGGCCCGGGTTCGGAGACGGGGACGACCGTTACCATACCTTCCACGACGAATCGACCGATATCGATTCCGGCGGGATCCTCGGCATACTTTGCCGTCTTCAGTACGGGCATCGCTTCGCTCGAACTTGCTACGCCTTCGGCGACGATGACGATCGGTTCACCGAGTCAACCGACGGTCAGAGTCGATGCACTCGACGAGTTGGGGGCGCCGATCAGCGGCACGTTGCCTGCGGCGATTTCGATCACGAGCAGCGATACATCGGGGCGTACGACTCTCGGCGCAACCTCCGTGACGTCGGTTCCGGCGACCGTGCCCCTGGCATACGACGGCAAAGGAGACGAGTTCACGTTGACTGCATCGCTCGGCACCATCTCGAATTCCGAAGCCCTCATTACGACCTTGCCGAAGGAGATGCAAATTCTCAATGCGCCCAACTATATCCAAGGATTGATCGTCGGGCCCGGTGGAAATTTTTGGACGAACATCGGGAGCGGGATCGGTTCACTGACACCCGGAGCGCAATTCGTCGCCTTCCCGGATCCGGATACGCATCACGTGGGCGACGGCTACGATTTGGTCGAAGGCAGCGACGGCAATATCTGGTCCGACTATCGCGACAACTATTACGAAGTAAGCGGTATCAATCGCGTAACGCCGACCGGCGTATTTATCAGTTACCCGTTTACCGGAACGCTGCAAACAAGCAGTAGCGAGGTCGATAGCATGGTGCTGGGTCCGGACGGCGCGGTGTGGTTCGGGTTGAGCTCCAGTGACCTGTATTCACCCGGTATCGGTATCGGTCGCATCGATACTTCGGGAAACATTCGTCAAGTCGTCAGCACGACGATAGCGCCGAGCAATCTGGTCGTCGGACCGGACGGAAATTTTTGGTTTTCGCTCGGGCCGAACGTCGCAAAATTGACGCCGTCGGGTGTCCTAACCACCTACACGCTGCCGGGATCGACGAGCCAAACGCCCTTGCGATTCGTCGTCGGACCCGACGGCAATTTTTGGGCCCCATTTGCTTACGGATCCCAAAACCTCATGAAATTTTCAACGAGCGGAACAGTGGTGTCGAGTACGCCGATTTCGTACGATCCGGTCTGGGACTTCCCGTTTAGCGGAGCGTCCTACCTCCCGTTTGTCGGCAGTCTCGTGGTCGATCACGCCGGAAACGTATACTTCACCGATGTCAATACGCAAGGCGTCGTGCGCATCACGCCCTCCGGTAGCGTGTCGGCATATCCGACCTTCTCCACGCGGTCGAATATCGTAGACAATCCGATGCAGCTCGTCGTCGGAAACGACGGGTATCTCTATCTGACATCGACGGCGGTGCTCGATTCGACCCAAGCCGGCCTGGTGCCGGCTCTCACCAAGATCGACCCGGCGTCCTGGTAACTCGTGATCGAATCGCGTGCTAACGCTTCAACGAGAGCGCGTCGAATCGTCCGGTCGCGGCGATGCTGCGGGCGGCGTTGGAGGCGGTGCGCTGCGCGAGGTTGTACAGCATCGAGCCCGTGCTCACGCGGCGGACGCCGAGATCGGCAAGCTCGTCGAGGCTGAGATCAAGCACCGGCCCCCATGCGAGCACGTTTACCGGCTTGCTCAGGGCCGCACAGACGGCGCGAATGGCATCGGCATCGGGAAGCATCGGTGCGTAGAGCACGTCGGCGCCGGCTCGCTCGTAGGCCACGAGCCGCGCGATCGTGTCGTCCAAGTCGTTAACGTCGTGCAGATAGTTCTCCGCGCGCGCGGTGAGCGTGAACGGAAATGGAAGTGCGCGCGCGGCTTCGGCTGCGGCGGCGATTCGCTCTACCGCGATATCGAACGCATAGATCGGCTCGCCGTCCAGCCCCGTTGCGTCCTCGATCGACGCGCCCACCAGCCCCGCCACGGCGGCGAGTCGGATCGTCCGCGCAACGTCCGTTGGGTTGTCGCCGTACCCATGTTCCAGATCCGCCGAGACGGGAAGATCGACGGCTTCGACGATGGCACGCGCGTGTGCGAGAGCCTCATCGCGCGAGACCGCACGGGCGCCGTCGCGCCGCCCGAGCGATGCCGCAAGTCCGTAACTCGTCGTTGCGAGCGCGGAGAATCCGAGCGAGCCGAATTCCTTGGCACTTCCGGCATCCCACGGATTCGGTATCACGAAAGGATGAGGCTGTTCGTGCAATCGCGCGAACGCGACCGCCTTCTCGTGCTGCGTTGTCATGATGCTAGGCTCCCGAAAGCGCCCTCTTCGCGATCTTGGCGCTCGAGGTTTTCGAATTTCTCCACGCACACCCAACTATTTGCTCGGACCGCGCGATCCTGCGGGACGCGCGCGCGTATCCTGTTCAGCATCGAGGCGTCGTTCGTGTGGTCGCGGAGAGCGGCATCGAATTCTTCGGGCGTAATGCCCCAACGTTCCATCACGCCTCGATCGATGGGGCATGGATACACGTACTCGCCGATCGTACCGGCGGCGTGCGCGCGCCCCTTGTCGATTGCTCGCGCGAGCCACAAGTAGCCCTCCATCCGCCGTCGATGCCGCGTTCGCGCAGCAACGCTGCGATCTCGTGCGCCGAGTTCGCACCCGTAAGGGCGATATGGTTCACGTTGCTTCCGCTCGGTTGCGTGCGATGGTAGTCCGGCGGGAAAAAGTCGACGATCGTTCGGGGGCTCAGGCGAACCGACGGAAACGGTATCCGGCCCTCGCGATCCGGCTCGACGCTTACGTATCGACCCCATCCTCGCAGCAATGGGCGCGCGAGCTACCCGGCGCATCCAGCGAACGGGCGCCACCCTTTGCCCACTACTCGATCGAACGCATGCCGAATTCGGTCTCCTGGGCGAGTCCTTCGATGTGCTGGCCTCGTTGCGGCGCAGCGGGCCACCCTATCAGCTCACACCGACGCAGCTCTACCGCGAAATGATGCTCACCTCCGGCGCGATGACCAATCGTATCGACCGACTTGAAGAGGCCGGTCTCGTCGCCCGCAAGCCGGATCCCAGCGATCGCCGTGGCACGCTCGTGCGTTTGACGGCTAAGGGCAAGGCGTTGATCGACGCGGCCGCCGCCGAGCACGCCGCAAACGAGGAGCGGCTCCTCGCGGTACTCACGGCAACGGAGCAACGGCAGCTGGGCGATCTCCTACGAAAAGTGCTGATCGATCTCGGCGATACGGCGACGTGAATTGCCGCGAGCCCGCCCTGTGAAGGCGCGGCCCTTGCATGGCATCGGGATGCCGATGCGTAACGAGCCGGGCATGCATCAACGCACGCCGCAAAGCCTCACTTGGACCGCACTCCTTGCCGCGTTAAGGCGCGGCGAGGGCGAGACCGTCACGATGAGCGATGGCAAGCTCTCCGAGCCGGCGGGCTCGGTGCGCACGCGTCCGGCGGCCAAGGGTACGGAGCTCTGCCTCTTTCCCGGCGACCACGCGTCCGCGCGCGCGGAGCTCGTCGAACAGCTCGAAGCGCTCGCGCAGCGCGCCGGTAGGCGCTTTGCCACGGCCGCACGGGTGCGCATCGGCGATGCGCATCTGCCGATCGAGAGCGTCGGCGACGAAGAGATCGACGGAGCGACGATCACGGTCATACGCGCGCGTCGTCCGAAGCTCGGGTACAATCAGAGTCTGCAGGCGGGCGACTCCACCACCTTGCGGACCAAACGTATCAAGACCGGCTAACCTCGGGCGCCGCGGGGACCGGGTAAGCGCAAGAGCGGTCGCTCCACGAGATACGTGATCGCCGTAGCAACGACGATCGAGAGACTTACGGCCCCGATTACGAACGCAACGTTCGATCGAGGCCCGTAGAGGTTCATGATCATCCAGTTGTACAGATACAGATTGTACGAGATGATCGCGAAGAAGCGCAGTAGCGGATTCGAGAGTATGGAACTCCAGCTCGGAGCGAAGATGGCTCCGAAAGCAATGAGCGCGTATGCCGGGCCCAGCAATTCCTTTACATAAAGCCGGGGAACAAAAGTCCGGGCGTCCGCGAGCTGCGAAAGGGCCACGAGGAGCGTAACGATTCCGATCGCGGCGACGATCGTCGCATACGCGTGCGGCGGGCGCATCTTGTGTCGCGCGAAGCGCACGACACACCACGCGCAGAGCATCCCGTACGCGAAGTAGTCGATGAAATTCGGTAGGTTGCCGGAAATTACGTTCAAGAACTCCGGCGCGAAATGCAGCCTGCCCCACAGGCGCAATCCGAATGCCGCCGCGATCAGCCCGAGTCCCGTAGGCCACGGCCAGCGCTTGAAAAGCCACCAGACGAGCGGAAAGAGTGCGTAGAACTGCACTTCGATCGCAAGGGTCCAGAGCACGCCGTTGATCGACGACGCCGTCGACGTCCACCACGTGTGAATGAACAGTGCATGCGTGACGAGTTCCTGGAGCACGGTCGAGGTGGAGCGCTCCGTCGCCGCAAACCCGACGGCGTACGCTACCGCGATCGAGAGCGCATACGACGGAACGATCTTGATGAAGCGGCGATATGCAAAGTGTCGCCATGTGGGCATCGGCTCGCCGGCGGCCTGTGCGCGAACGAACGGGTACACGATCACGAAGCCGCTGAGAAAAAAGAAGAGTTCGACGCCGAAGCTTCCGGTCTTCGGGATGAACCGCAGCCACGCAAACGGCGCGGCGATTCCTCGCCGCACCCACAAATGAAACAAGAGCACCTGCAAAATCGCAATGCCGCGAAGGCCGTCGAGAACCCCTAAGCGCTCCTTCACTACGAGCATTCGCTTCGGGTGCCCTCAACCACGGACCTATAAGCGTTGAGTGCCGCACCGTTTGCGCGCGTTCGGACGACGTAGCGCAGTTCGTCGGACGTATCCGCTTCGCGCCTGAGTGCCATCGTGGGCGGGCACAGTCTCGTCGTTCGATCTCGCAGGGGGCAAGCGCGGGCACCCGGCTGGCGCGAACGGGAACCGCTAGGGGTCCCGACCCACAGCGATATTTGTCGGCGAGGGGATGCAACTTTAGGCGTATCCTATGGGATTGTAGATACATCCGCCCTCGCCGGCCGTTCGGCCCGGGCGGCGCTTAGTAAAGAGAGTCGTTATCGCTACGCGAAACCGCACGCCGCGCACCACCGCCAAGGCGCACAACGTCGATGTCAAAGAGGCCCCTCTGGAAGTCCACGGCAGTGTCAGCCAGGTCTTTCCGAGCACCACGTTCTCGGTCGAACTCGACAACGGGCACACGATCCTTGCCCACATCGCCGGGCGCCTGCGCCGGCACCGCATCAAGATTCTTCCGGGCGACCGCGTCGATGTCGAGCTGTCGCCGTACGACCTGACCAAAGGCCGGATCGTCTACCGGTATCGCGCGGGCGAGGCGCGCCGCCACTAGGTCCGTCGCGCTCATACGGGCCGCTCGTCAGATGCGGCCCTTTGACGTTCGCAAAACCGGGTCGCGCCCGTGACGCTCGCCGTAATCGTGGCGACACCGTTCTGCTTGCCCATCTCGATCCATGCGGTTCCGTTCGGCGCGGGCGTCGAACGATGTTACCGGCTTTGCCCATGGGCGGTACGCAGCACCGAGGAGAGTCTCGTCCCTCGTCTCCGGCGATGAGTCCGATCGCGGCGCGTCCGCAGATCGGTCGCGGCGAATGCCATCGCTACCAGGCATTTCGGATCAAGGAGCGCGTTCCACCGCATCTGAAGGGTCTTCGTGCGGGCGCTGGACATGTCCGCACGATCATTGCCATACGACGGTCGGAAGGAGTACGCGCGTGGAGCGATCTCAATCACTCTCGATACCGGGGGTCCAGGGCTGGATCAGTGCGCCGACGACCTATACGATGACCTATCTAAACGGCCAACAAACCTACACCGAGCCGTTCACCTGCATCGTAGGCTCGCCCGAGTGGGTGGCGACGGCCGGCGCGACCATCGCCGACGTGATGGGAAAACTCGACGCCGTGCTTGCAGCGATTCCGGTTATCGGGCCGGCAGTTGCCGGGCTCGTCAGCATCGGATCCGCTTGGTACGGGTATGCATCGTTGAACCCCGATGGTTCCGTGACACTCGAATTCGCGTCGCATTACGTCGGGACTAAGGCGGGCGGGGTCGACGTGACCGCCTGGCCCGTTCCCGGGGTCCCGCCGAATACGTGGTTCGGGATTTTGAACGACCTGCGCTCCGGAATCCATATGCTCGACGGAGGATTCTCGGCGATGGATGTGCCCGGCGCGGCGCAGGTGAATCCCAAGCCGGTTAACGGCTCATCGCGGCAAGGGTGAGTGCCGTGGCGGAATATCAACTTCTCTTCGATGCGCGATATCTGCAAGGTTTGCAGAATGCGTTCGATGCCATCACCAGGGCAGGCGGGACGAGCGAATACGACGGAACACCGACGACGGATTTCGACGAGTTGATTCAGGAAGGGTTCAACGTTGCATGTCAATGTAACGGTGGTGTGCAGCACGTCGAACTCGGGCTGATTCCCGTCTACGAACGCGCCGCGGCGCAGACCCCGACTGCCACAATCAATATCATCACGCAAGTCGAACCCGGAAGCGTACCGTATATCAACGTAACCTGATCCGTGTATTGCTTGTCTTGACGCCCGTGTCTACGGCTGAAACGCCAGCGGCACCGTGCGCTTCGGAACGCATACCACGAGCGGGCCTTTCGCATACAAGATGCGGCCGCAATTGCCGCGCACGGTGGTGAGCGGCCAGTCGCGGTTGCCCCGGTCGAAAAACAGCGCGACCTGATCGCGCGGCAGGTTCGCGTTCTGCGGGTTCGTTCGGTCGTAGAACTCGAGATTCTCCCGAAGGGTGAGATCGGCGAATTGAAACCATCCGCTCGTCACCACGTAGCGGCGGCTGCGTAATGCGTTCATGAGGCCGCGACCGTAGGAGATGCGCCCGACCGAGGTGCCGACGATGTGGGTGCGCCCGGGTACGACCGTGACTCGCGCCGGAGCTTCCAAGCCGCCCGATAGCGCTGCGCCCGCGGTCGCCATCACCAGCACGCCGAGTGCGATCGCCGCGCGGGTGCGCCCCGCACCGGTAAACGCGCCCGCGCGCGCGGCGCGAGCGAGCAGTCGATGGGCTTCGTAACCGCCCAGCAGCACGAGCACGAATATGCTGATGACCACATGCCGCTCGTTGACGCCGTAATGTAACCACCATCCGAACGTGGCGAGGACGAAGAGCACATAGCCGCGATTCGCGTAGAGCAGCACTGCGGCGGAGAGAAAGGACAACACGGCGACGACGGGGCTGCTGAAGGTCGCGATCGTCGTCGCGATGACGTTCAACGTGATCGGCATGGCCTGTCCTTCGCCCTGGCCGAGCATATTGAGTAGAAAGCCGCTGAACGCTTGCCACATCGCGGGCAGGTCGAAGGCGCGCAGGCTGTGGGTCACCGAGAATCCGATGAGGAGGAAGAGCAGGCATGCGCCGTACGCGAGCACGGCGGCGGTCACGATACTCGCTCGGATGAGCCGACTCTTCAACGGCTGCGCGATCAGCTGCTCGTAGGCAAACGCCCAGGTGAGCGGAACCCAGACGATCACCGCGAGCAGCTTCGATTCCGCGGCCAGCGCAAAGGCGAGGACCGCGAAAAACGTCATCCGCCGTGAGACGAGCGTGCGTAGCGGTGCGGTTAGATCGCATCGACGGAGTGCCGCGATGCCGAGCACGCAGAACGCGATGGCCCAAACCTCGCCGATGGTGTTGATCGCCACGTAGACGAAGCCGTACCACGCGAGAAAGAGCAGGCCCGCGAGGAAGACGAGCCACGGATCGAGCACGAGCAACGCGATACCGAGCAGCAGCATGCTGACCGCAATCGTGTCGGCCGCCACGCGGTCGGGATTGTGCGTCGTCGCGACGAAGAGGCCGGCCACGTACTGCATCGGCCCGTTCGTGCTCTCTTCGACCGGAAACACGCGCGCGGGAAGGTATCGGGTGCAGTAGCAAAAGTTCGTGCCGATCGACGTTGCGATCTGCAGGTTGTATGCATCGTCGCCGTTGATGGGACGCCGGAGCGAGAGACGCGCCGCGGCGACGGACATTGCGATGAGCACGACGCACGCCAGGACGACGAGCCCCGTCGGCCTCGAAATGTCGTCGATGTTCGTACGTTCAGGCGTCATCGCGCCCCATTTCGCAGCGATCGATGGCTCTCCCCGCGCAAAATCCGCGCGATGGAGGCGCCGCCGGATCGACGGAGCAACTGAGGGACGATATGAATCGATCGGAGTTTCTCGCCTCGACGAGCGCGGCGATGGCGACGGGAGCGCTCGGCGGCGTCGCGCAGATTCCCGGTGGGCGTACCTTCGTCGTGCCGTTCGCGTCGGCGCCCTATCCGCATCCGAGTCGTGCCGCGGGCTATACCTACCAAGGTCACCACTACGATGCCGCGACGCACTACGCCGATGCAAGTGTCGGCATCTTCATTCCCGACGGCTGGCGTCCCGAGCACGGCGCGATCGATCTCGTCGTCCACTTTTACGGATGGAATCATACCGTCGCTTCCGCGTTCGCGATCTATCGGCTGCGCGAGCAACTGGCGCGCAGCGGGAGAAACGCGATCCTCGTCGTGCCGGAAGGGCCGACGAACGCGCCCGACTCCGGCGACGGGAAGCTCGAACTCGATCCCAACGGGTTCGCGCGTTTCGTCGGCGATCTCTGTGCGTGGCTGCGGCACGGCGGGCTCGCACCGACCGAGCGCCCCGGCCGTATCGTGCTGAGCGCGCACAGCGGCGGCTACGGCGGCGCAGGCGGGGTGCTCACCCGCGGCGGCATGAACGAGTCGATCACCGACGTGTTGCTCTTCGACGCATCGTACGGGTACTACGATGCCTTCGCGGGCTGGGCGCGCGCACGCGGCAAGCGTCTCGCGAGCATCTTTACCCGCGATACGATCGCGGGCAACGTGGTGCTGATGGGCATGATTCAGGGGCCGCGTCCCACATCGAACGTCTGGCTCGCAAGCGATCTCACGCGCGAACGTCTCGCCGTACGCGATGCCACCTTCGCGTTTTCGGGCGACGTGGCGCACGACGATCTGCTCACCCATGCATCGTGGTATGCGTTGCTGCTCGAAGGCACGGCACTCGACGCGCGGCCGAGCAGCACGGGTTCCTAGAGATTCGGCTTCACGTAGAGCAGGCCGTCGCCGTAGTCGAAGTAGGCTTTATAGTTCGCGAGCACGTCGCGCCCCAGCAGTCCGTCATAGTCCGAGAGGTCGAACGTCGAGCCGACCGGCATGAGCGCCGTCGCGTGGTGGAAGCGGATGCCCCCGAAGATGAGGTCCGTCAGTTGAATCAGGCGCGCCTTCATCGTGCCGCCGACGGTACCCATCTGCGTGCTTCCGTCGGCGTCGTGAGAGGGCAGCTTTTTTACGAAGTTGCGGTAGACGAGCATGTTGAACGCACCGGTGTCGACCGCAAAGTGTCCGTGTACACCCTCGATCCATGCATCCGCGCGCGGAATACCGTCGTCGAGCTGTAACGGAAGCGCGCGCAGTCCGAGCGCCTTCGGATCGAACGTATCGCGCGGATAGAGCGTCAATGTGCCTGCCTTAAAGTCGAATTCGAAAATGCCGCTCGCGAGAAAATCGAAGCCGATCAGTCCGATCGCACGCGCGTTGCCGTCTTGTTCCTGAAACGGCGACGTGGTGAAAACCGGGTGCCGCAACGTGAGCGGCCCGATCTTCATCTCGGGCAGACGCACGAGGCCCAGGTCGATATCGCCGCCGCCGATCGTCTCGCTCGATCGACCGAACGGCGTGAGGCCGAGCTGATGAGCGATGCCGGGATCGATGAAGAGTCCCGACGCACCGCTATCAAGCACGAAGTCGAGCCCGCGCCCGTTGACGCTCGTATGGAGAATCACGCCGCCGCGCGTGAACGTTGCGGGAATCACGATCGGCTTACCGGTGTAGGAGAAGAGCGTTCTCCCCGCCGGCATCGCGAGCTCGTGCGGCGTCGTGTCGGGTTCGAACGAGACGGTCGTCGTCACGTCATCGTTCTGGGGGCGTCCGTCATAGCTGTGCGTACGGTAGGCGAACATCTTGCCGAACGTGCGGCGATAATCGGAGTACGTTTCGACGTGACGATAACGGTCGGTCGGATACGACACGATCTTTGCGAGCAGAAACGTGCTCGCATCGTAGTAGAGGTACTCGTCGTAGCCGCCCGGCGGGTTGAGCTCGACCGCGTACCGGTGCGGAAGCGACGCGGTGATGCCGAGCACCCGCACGTGATATTTAGGATCGTCGGGATGCTCGACGGCAAGCTCGTTCGGATCGACTTTTGCATGAAAATCGTTCCGCAGCGTCACGATGCCGTTCTCGTTCTGCGTCCACGACTGCTTGTCGACGTAGCCGACGCTGCTCGTAAAACCGCCGCCGGCGATCGTCTCGCGATACTCATCGCCGCGCATGATCGTGGTGTAGGTATGTTCGGCGCCGCCTACGATCGCGCGCTGAACGCGCCGAAAGGTGCCGCTCGCGAGCGTACCCGTGGCCGCCTTCGCCTTCGCGAAAATCTCGGAAGCCGTCAGCGGCGTCGGCGTGTACGCTTCGCCCGCGCGTGCATGAGCGCCGCAAAGGGCGAACGCGAGCATCGCTGTGACGGCGATACGTGCGTACGCGTCCGCCGATCGTAGAGGACATCGGTGGTGCATCTCGGCGGCGATTCGGCGGCTCGGTCGCGCGGCCTTGCACTCGGGCATGGGCGCGAACGGCAGACGAGCCCGGCGATGGATCGCCGGGCTCGTCTCGGGTCGGTCGCCGTCGCGCGTGAGCGCGATCAGCACTTGCGGGTGAAGCTGTATCCGTCGCCGCTGAGATGCTTGCCGTCGGGCGAGAGCTTCATCGTGTGGTTGCCGTAGTACGTGATCGTCGCGGTACCGTTGTAGAGAATCCAGTTCCCCGAGACGCCGTCGCCGTCGGTCAGGCTTCCGTCCGGCGTCATCTTCAGCACGGTATTGTCCTTGTCGGACTGCCACGTGCCGATCAGGTTCGCGGTGGTGCAGCCGGTCGGTTCGGGCGTCGGTGTCGGAAGCGCCGTCTCCGGCTGGCCGATGATGTTGTGAAGCAGATCGAGACAGAGCTCTTTGGCCGTGTACGGGTTGTTCGGCGTCTCCGCGGTACAGGTGAAGGTGACTTCGTAGCCGTTGCCGCCGCCCACCGGCGGGTAGCAGTGGATCGTGCCGCTCGAGGTCAGCGCTTGCGCGCTCGTCGCACCGAGCGGTCCGGTGCCGATATACTCATGACTGCCCGGCGAGGCTTCGCTGACGTTCTGCAGGTATTTGCCGAGCGCGGCCTGCGCTTTGGTGCCGCAATCGTCGATGGTGCCGGTCGGCATCGCGTAGCGAATGCCGGTGGAGAGGTCGATCGCGGCGGGCGCGATCCCGATGCTCGCGACCAGCCCGATGAAGAGCATCACGGCGAAGAGCCGCAGCGCGCGTGGATTCCGCTTCATCGCGAACCTCCCGCCGCGGGCGATGCCGATGCCGCGGGCGCGGCGGTCGCGGTCGAGGCGCCGAACGCGGCGGTCAACTTTCCGCACAGGGTCGAGGCGGTGTCCGGATTCGGCGGCACCTGCACGGAGCAGGTGAAGCTCGCGACGTAGCCGCTATCGAGCGGATGGCACTCCAACACGGCGGCTGCCGATGCGGATCCGCCGACGCGCGTCACGCCGATCCACTGGCCGGAGCCTTTGCCCGCCTCGAAGGCGCTGTTCATCACCGTGGTGAGCGCGTCTTTGGCGCGCGCGCTGCACTCCGCCGGCGTTCCGGTGGGCACGACGACGCGCTGGGCGATCACCGTGTCTAGGTTGGCTCGGGCCGGGGCGTTCGTCAGCGCGAGCCCGCACGCGAGTGCGGCCGCGGCGCACGCGACCCGAAAACGATACTTCATCTCGGGGGGTAACCTCCTAACTCGGCCATCGTTAGACCCGGAAGCGCCCCAGTCCCTCGTCGCCGAGCGGCGAGCAGCACCTCGAACGCGAAAACATCGGTGTATGGAGCGAACGGCGCCGGCCCTCACCACCGAACGTCTCACCCTGCGTCCGCACCGCATCGACGATCTGCCCGCGCAGTCGGCGATGTGGGCCGATCCGCGCGTCACGCGCTACATCGGCGCCGGTGCGGCTTCCACGCGCGCTCAGGCGTGGGCGCGCATCCTCGCGTACGCCGGTCACTGGACGCTCTGCGGCTTCGGATATTGGGCGGTTGCCGACCGGGCGAGCGATCGCTTTCTCGGCGAAGCCGGATTGGCGAACTTCGAACGCGGCCTGCTGCCCGCGTTCGATACGCTGCCCGAACTCGGCTTCGCCTTCGCCGCCGAGGCGCACGGTCGCGGGGTCGCAAGCGAAGCGGTCGCGGCGATACTCGCCTGGGCCGACGAGCGCCCCGGATTCGAACGAACCGCATGCTTCGTCGACGATCGCAATGTCGCGTCACTGCGGGTGGTGCGGAGATTCGGCTACGCCTACGAAACCTCGGTGCAGATCGCGCAGATGCCGAGCTCGTTCTTCGTACGCGGACGCCCGGCACGGTGATCGGCGGCTCAGCGTTTCGCGTGCGGCGGCCGATGGTATAGAGCGTGAGCATGCAGGGCATCTCGGTCTCGGTCGCCTGGGCGATCGAGCAGTATCGGCAGACGGTCGCGACGCTCGCGTCGCGCGTGCAGGGCGCGGCGCAGGTGCTGCGTCCGCGCGAATCGCCTGAGACGACGCGCTATTTCCGCGCGATCGGCATCGGGCGCAACATCGACGTCTACGCCTAGAGTTTGGTGCGCGGCGGTTGCACGCCCGCCGAAAGTCCGCCGTCGAGGCCGATGATCTGCCCCGTCATCCACGATGCGTCGTCGGAGAGCGCAAAGAGCGCGGCCGCGGCGATATCACCCGGCTCGCCGATCCGCCCGAGCGGATGCAGCGCGATCGAAGCATTCAGCATGGCCTCATTGTTCCAGAACGACTGCGAGAGCGCCGTTTTCGTGAGCGCGGGCGCGATCGCGTTCACGCGCACGCCGTAGCGCGCATACGAGATCGCGGCGCTGCGAACGAGCGCCTCTACCGCGCCCTTCGACGCGGCAACCGTTTCGTGATTTTGGAGTCCCGTCTGCACCGCGACGCTCGAGAAGAGCACGATGCTACCGCGTTTTTCGCGCATCATCGTCGGCACGACCGCCTTCGTCGTGAGAAACGCGCTCGTCGCGTTGATCTCGAAGGCGTTGCGCCAATCGTCGAGCGCGACCGCGTGCAGCGGCCGCAACACGATCGTGCCGACCGCGTGCGCCAAGCCGTCGATCGGGCCGTGCTCGCTCGAGATACGTTCCACCGTCGCTTTGAGGGCCGCTTCGTCGAGCACGTCACACGCGTGCGCGTGCGCTCCCGTCTCGCTCGCGAGGTCATCCAGGCGCTCCGCGCCCCGCGCCACCGCGGCGACCACCCGGCCTTGCGCGCGCGCACGCCGCACGATCTCCGATCCGATTCCGCCGGTCGCTCCGGTTACCAGTAACACGCTCATCGCTCGCTAGAACCCGGCGGGCCCCGCGGGTGTTGCAACCGGTATGGAACGCCCGCAGCTCGCACCCGGTGAGGAATGGGTGTGGGACTATCCTCGTCCGCCGCGCCTCGAACGCAGTGCTCGCGTGATTCGCATCGTCTTCGCCGGAGCGGAGATCGCGCGAACGAATCGTGCGTGGCGCGTGCTCGAAACGAGTCATCCGCCCGTCTATTACGTTCCGCGCGCCGACGTACGCGCGGAGGCGTTGCGATCGGCGGTCGGCGGATCCTTCTGCGAATGGAAGGGCATCGCAGCGTATTACGACGTGGTCGTCGGCGATCGCGTCGCCAAGCGCGCCGCGTGGACGTACGAAGAACCCATGCATCCCTACGAGGCGCTGGCGGGCGCACTCGCGTTCTATCCGGGTCGGATGGACGCATGCTTCGTCGACGACGAGCGCGTGCGGCCGCAAGAGGGTGATTTTTACGGCGGTTGGATCACGCATGAGATCGTCGGGCCGATGAAAGGTGCGCCGGGAACCGGCGGCTGGTAGCGTGCGCGTTCTCGTGACCGGTGCCACCGGCTATATCGGCGGACGTCTCGTCCCGCGATTGCGCGAAGCCGGTCACGAGGTGCGCGCGTACGCGCGTGCCGCCGGGCGATTGCGCGGGCGTTTCGATGCGGGCGTGGAGATCGTCGAAGGCGATATCGCCGATGCGGCCGCGCTCGAAGACGCCCTGCGCGGATGCGAAGCGGCGTACTATCTGATTCACACGATGGGCTCGACGCGCGGCTTCGCCGATGCCGATCGTGTTGCGGCCCGCGCCTTCGGCGAGGCGGCCGCGCGCGCGGGTGTGCGGCGCATCATCTATCTCGGCGGCTTGGGCGACGATCGCGACGAGCTCTCCACGCATCTGCGCAGCCGGCACGAAGTGGGCGCGATGCTGCGAGCGGGCGGCGTTGCGGTGATCGAGTTTCGCGCCGCGATCATCATCGGTAGCGGCTCGATCAGCTTCGAGATGATGCGCTATCTCACCGAGCGATTGCCGGTGATGATCGCGCCGCGCTGGGTGATGACGCGCTGCCAGCCGATCGCGATCCGCGACGTACTCGCCTATCTCATCGCCGCGCTCGACCTCGCGGGCGTCGACAGCCGCGTCTACGAGATCGGCGGCGCGGATATTCTGCCCTATCGCGAGATGATGCTGCGTTTCGCCCGCGCGCGCGGGCTGCGCCGCGCGATCGTGGTCGTGCCGTTCTTCACGGCTCGCCTCTCGTCGTACTGGGTGCATCTGGTTACGCCCGTTCCCGCGCGGCTCGCGCAGCCGCTGATCGCCGGACTGCGTAACGAAGTCATCGTGCGCGATCGGGCCGCGACACGCGATTTTCCGCAGATCGCGCCGATGGGTTTCGACGAAGCCGTGCATCGCGCGCTCGATCGCTATCGCATGGTCGACGTGCAGAGCACGTGGTTCGATGCATTCGATCTGCGCACGCTGCCGCGCGATTTCACCGGCGTACAGGAGGGCATGCTGATCGACATGCGCGTCCGCGACTGCTCGGCGACGCCCGAGCGTGTCGCGAACGTCTTCGGTTCGCTCGGCGGGGCGCGCGGCTGGCTTGCCGCCAACTGGCTGTGGCGCGTGCGCGGCTGGATGGATCGCTGGGTCGGCGGCGTGGGCCTGCGGCGCGGGCGCCGCTCGCCGACCGATCTGCGCATCGGCGACGCGGTCGATTTTTGGCGCGTCGAAGCCTACGAGCCGGGCCGCTTGTTGCGCCTGCGCGCCGAGATGAAATTGCCCGGCCGCGCGTGGCTGCAGTTCGAGGTCGAACCGCGGGGCGCGGGCAGCGTGCTGCGCCAAGGCGCCTTCTTCGAGCCGCAGGGACTTTTCGGATTTCTCTACTGGTACGCCGTCGCGATCTTTCACGAGTGGGTCTTCGCGCGTATGGCGACGCGCATCGTCCGCGAGGCTGAACGCCCCGCGTAACCGGCGACGCTCTATGGTAACGTAACGTGTGTCGCGAAGCCCGGCTGCGGGTGGGCGAGCGCGAATCCTTGACAGGCCGAAACGCTTCCGTCGTGCAGCGAGGCGCGCAGCGATCGCGCGAACGCGTGCATGTCCGGTGTTTCGATGCCTTCCGCGATCACGACGCTGCCCGCGTTGCGCGCGATCGAGATCAATCCGAGCAGGACGTTGCGTGCGCGCTCGTCGCCCATCGCGCGCACGATCAGCGAGCGATCGATCTTCACGAAATCGAAGCTCATGGCGCTTAGCACGTCGAGACCCGCATGCCCCGCGCCGGTGTCGTCGAGCGCCACGCGCATGCCCCACTCGCGGATCTGCGCGATTCGGCTCGCGAGCAGCGAGGAGTTCACGATCTTACGTTCGGTCAGCTCGATCACGATCTCACGCGGATCGAGACCGACGGCGCGAATGTCGCCGACGCAGCGTTCGACGTCGAAGCGTTCCGCCTCGAGCGAGGCGGGAGCGGCGTTCAGGAAGAGCGGCGCGTTCGGTTTCCGGCGGGCGGCCTCGCGCAGCGCGGTGCTGATGCACAGGCGATCGGCTTCGAAGGAGCGGTGGAGCCGCTCGGCGATGTCGAAAAATTCCTGGGTGTTGCGCAGACCGAAGCGCGCGGGCGGGCGCGCGAGCGCTTCGTAGGCGATGATGCGGCCGGTCGCCGTCTCGACGATCGGCTGGAAATGCATGGTCACGGCACGCTCGTCGAGGAGGCGACGCACCGCTCGCGCGTGCGATTTCGAGTAGACGCTCGCGCGCTCGCGAACCTCGTCGTAGCGCACGAGGCGGCGGCCGCCCTCGTGCTTGGCGGCGAGCAGCGCGGCCTCGGCGCGTTCCGCGAGATCGTCCTCCTCGTCGCTCGTACGCCGTTCGGCGTACCCGGCGCTCACCCCGAGACCGCCGAGCGCCTGCGCGCACGTCGTAACGATCGTCGGATCGTACGGCGACGACGCGCGGGCATCGTCGCCGGTGCGCAGCACGGCAAAGCGGTCGGCGTGCAGCCGGAACAGCGATGCGCCCGTGCACCTGTGCTGCAGCGTAGCGGCGAGTTCGCGTAGCAGCGCATCCCCGGCCGCACCGCCGCGCGCATCATTCGCCGCTTTGAAATCATCGATATCGACGAGCAGCAGCGTCGTCGGAGCGGGGCGGGCGAGCGCGTCGGCGAACGCGCGCGCGTTTCCGAGGCCGGTGAGCGGATCGGTGCGCAGCGAGAGTTCGAGCGATGCGATGCGCAGCGCGATCGCTTCGTCGCCGCGGCGCTTGTAGTGTTCGAGAAGGGCGAGCAGGAGCGTCGCGAGCAGCGCGCCGACGATTGCACCGGCGATCGCCGCGCTCCGCATGCGCGCGGCTCGCGCGAGTTGGGCGGCGTCGAGTGAGCGCGTGCGCGCGGCAAACGATGCGCGTGCGGCGAGCAGGTCGGCGGACGCGCGTTCGTAGGCGCGTGCGACGCGCGCCTCTCGTGCCCGCAGTGCGGTACCGCGCTCCCCGCGCTCGATCTCCGCAAGCAGCGCGGTGCTCTCCCGCGCGTAACGAGCGTGCGCCGCGTCGACCGTATCCAGTTCGGCCGCGTGCGCGGGCGAGACGCGCACGCGCAACGCCGCGCTTCGTAGCGTGAAGTCGCGTGCGGCGGCGTTCATGGCGGTGGCGAAATGGGGTGCCGGTGCGATCACGTACGAGCGCTCCGCAACGCGCTCGCGATAGAGTGTGCTCTCGAGCTCGCCGTAGCGCGTCGCGATCGCCGCTCGCTCGCGCAGTTGCGCGCTCAACGTCGAGCCGAGCGAGGTCAGGGTCACGGTCAATGCCGCCTCGACGACCAGCACGATCGCGATGCCGATCGCGAGGGCGGTGCGTACGAATCCAAGGCGGCTCATGCTCGCATCATCGAGGCGGGCCGCACCGGGGTCAATTATGGCTTTGCGAAGGAAGCGTTAACGGCGCGACCAGGAACTGTGCCGCGCCTCGAGCAGCCGATGGCGCGCGTAGAGCGCGGCCAGGGTGGCGTGGAGCAACACGTGGAGCGGGAGCACCGACTGCCTGCGTCCCGCCAAACGGTGATAATGCGGCGCCCGCGGCTGCCGACAGTGCCAGGTACCGCGGAGCGGATGGGCGATCATCGTGACCATGGGATTCGTCTCCGGTCTTGCGACGATGCTAGCACCCGCTCGCGAACAACTGATGAAGGCGATTTACCAAATGCACAAAGGCGGCCCCGCGCGGTTGTGTAAGCGGTAAGCCAACCCCTCGCCGACCGTCGTTTTGGAAAGGACTATCCGGAGATGCGTGAGTTTCTCGAGCTGCCGTACGCCGAACTCGAAGAGCTGAATCTGCGGGCGAAGCTACAGCGCAAGGAGCGCGTGCCCGCCGAGCAGATCCGGGAAGAGCGCCTGAACTACCTGGCTTCGGAGCACCGCATCAAGGCGGTCACCGTGCTCTTCAGCGATCTCGAAGGGCGCCTTCACATGCTCGACTACGACAAGAAGTTCTTGCTGAAGTCGTTCGATAACCTCACCTTCGACGGATCGTCGATCCGCGGCTTCACCGCGCAGCGCGAGAGCGATCTGCGCCTCTCGCTCGATTGGAGCGCCTTCTACTGGGCGCCCGCCGACGTCTTCGGCGCGGGCAAGGTGCTGGTCTTCGCCGACGTGCTCAACCGCGACGGCTCGCCCTTCTCGGCCGACATCCGCGGCGTGCTCAAGCAGTTCTCGAACGAGCAGTTCGCCGAGCACGGCTACACGCTCAACGCCGCCAACGAGATCGAGGGCTTCCTCTTCGACGGCATCGACGCGGAGCAGCGCTATCACGAAACGGGCCGCTTCGAGTACGTGAACACGGGCGGCTACTACCATTCGCTGCCGGGCGATCCGCTGCGTTCGTTCATCGACACCGTCGCCGAAGTACAGCGCGCGATGGGCTTCGAGAACGAAAAAGATCATCCCGAGGTCGCGCCGTCGCAGTTCGAGATCAATTACACCTACGGTGACGTGGTGACCGCGGCCGATCAGATTCAGCTCTACAAGCTCATCTGCCGTCAGGTCGCGACGCGCATGGGAATGACCGCGAGCTTTTTGCCTAAGCCGGTGGTCGGCGTGAACGGCAGCGGCATGCACACCAACGTCTCGATCAGCAAAGACGGCAAGAATCTCTTCTGGGACGCGAACGGCGACGAGAAGATGAGCGCTCCCGCATGGCAGTTCATCGATCGCATTCTCACCGCGGGCCGCGACGTGTGTCTGTTGCTCAACGCCTCGGTCAATGCCTATCGCCGTCTCGATCCGCATTTCGAAGCGCCCAACCAGATCAAGGCCTCGGCGGTGGATCGCGGCTCGATGGTGCGCATCCCGATCGGCAACGAGCGCAGCGCGCGCGTCGAAGTTCGTTCGGTCGGACCCGACGCGAATCCGTACCTGGTGATGCTCGCGGTCTTTAAGACCGGGATCGACGGTGCGATCAGCGACCGCGCCGATCTGCGCACCGCCGATCGCTACCTGCCCGACAACATCTACGATGCGCTCGCGGATTTCCGCGGCTCGGCGTGGGCGAAAGCGATGCTCGGCGAGGACGTGATGACGCGCTACGCCGATCTCAAACAGGCGAGCGCCGATCGCTGCCCGCGCTCGCTCGGCACGTTCGTGAAGGCTCCCGAGGTGCAGTTCCATCACGAAGTCTACAACCAGTTCCTCTGGAACCTGTTCTAAATACCGCTACGCAAAAGACAAGAGGGCGCGAGCATGAAGCTCGCGCCCTCTTTGTGTTTCCCGGACGACTTACGCCGAGAGCGACGGCTCGCGCGTGCGGGCGAGATCGAAGCGATCGAGGTTCATCACCTTGTTCCACGCGGCGACGAAGTCGTGCACGAACTTCTCATGCGCATCCGAGCTCGCGTAAACCTCGGCGAGCGCCCGAAGTTCGGAGTTCGATCCGAAGACAAGGTCGACGCGCGTGCCGGTCCACACGCGTCCGCCGTTTTTGCGGTTGTGCCCCTCGAAGAGGTTCGGATCGCTCGACGACTGCGTCCACACCGTGCCCATGTCGAGCAGGTTCGCGAAGAAGTCGTTGGTGAGCGATTCGGTGCGCGTGGTGAAGACGCCGTGCCGCGATCCGTCGACATTCGCGCCGAGCACGCGCAGGCCGCCGACGAGCACGGTCATCTCGGGCGCGGTCAGCGTGAGCAGTTGCGCTTTGTCGATCAGCCAGAACTCGGCGGGCGTGCTGCTCGCGCCCTTGAGGTAGTTGCGGAAGCCGTCCGCGTGCGGTTCTAGGGCGGCGAACGATTCTACGTCGGTCTGCGCCTGCGTGGCGTCGGTGCGCCCGGGCGTAAACGGAACCGTGACGGCGACGCCCGCGTTCTTGGCCGCCTGTTCCACACCCGCGCACCCGGCGAGCACGATCAGATCCGCGAGCGAGACGCGTTTGCCGCCCGATTGCGATGCGTTGAAGCGGTTCGCGATCGCTTCGAGCTCGGCGAGCACGCTCGCGAGTTGAGCGGGCTGATTCACCGCCCAATCTTTTTGCGGCGCGAGGCGAATGCGCGCGCCGTTCGCGCCGCCGCGCTTGTCGGATCCGCGGAACGTGGAGGCCGATGCCCACGCGGTCGAGACCAACTGCGAGACGGAGAGTCCGGAGGCGAGAATCTCGGCTTTGAGCGCGGCGATGTCGCGTGCGTCGATCAGCGGATGATCGACCGGCGGCACGGGATCTTGCCAGATGAGTTCCTCGTGCGGCACCTCGGGGCCGAGGTAGCGCGCGCGCGGTCCCATGTCGCGGTGCGTGAGTTTGAACCACGCGCGCGCGAAGGCGTCGGCGAACTCGTCGGGGTGCTCCATGAACCGGCGCGAGATCTTTTCGTAGGCGGGATCGAAGCGCAGCGCGAGGTCGCTCGTCAGCATCGTCGGCACGTGATGCTTGTTCGGATCGGCGGGATCGGGAATCACCTCGCCCGCATTCTTCGCCTTCCACTGCTTCGCGCCGGCCGGGCTCTCGGTGAGCTCCCACTCGTAGGCGAAGAGGTTTTTGAAGAAGTTATTGCTCCAGGCGGTGGGGGTCTGCGTCCACGTCACCTCGGGGCCGCCGCCGATCGTATCGGCGCCTTTCCCCGAGCGGAAATTGCTGATCCAGCCGAGCCCCTGCGCTTCGAGCGGCGCCGCCTCGGGTTCGGGCCCCACGTGCGTCGGTGAACCGGCGCCGTGCGTCTTGCCGAAGGTGTGACCGCCCGCGATCAGCGCGACCGTCTCTTCGTCGTTCATCGCCATGCGGCGGAACGTCTCGCGGATGTCGACCGCCGATGCGAGCGGATCGGGGTTGCCGTTGGGGCCCTCGGGGTTGACGTAGATGAGGCCCATCTGCACCGCGGCGAGCGGATTTTCGAGATCGCGCTTGCCGGTGTAGCGCTTGTCCTGCAGCCACGTCGTCTCGGGTCCCCAGTAGACCGAGGCATCGGGCTCCCACACGTCGGCGCGCCCGCCGCCGAAACCGAAGGTCTTGAAGCCCATCGATTCGAGCGCCACGTTGCCCGCGAGGATCATCAGATCGGCCCACGAGATCTTACGCCCGTATTTCTCCTTGATCGGCCACAGCAGGCGGCGCGCTTTGTCCAAGTTCACGTTATCGGGCCAGCTGTTGAGCGGGGCGAAACGCTGCTGGCCCGCGCCCGCGCCGCCACGCCCGTCGCCGATGCGGTAGGTGCCCGCGCTGTGCCAGGCCATGCGAATGAAGAGCGGGCCGTAGTGACCGAAGTCGGCGGGCCACCACTCCTGCGAATCGGTCATCACCGCCGTCAGATCGCGCTTCACGGCGGCGAGATCGAGGCTCGCGAACTCGGCGGCGTAGTCGAAGTCCGCCCCCATGGGATCGGATTTCGATGAGTTCATGCGCAACAGGTGGACCGGAAGCTGCGTGGGCCACCACTCCTGATTGGTCGGTCCCGCTCCGGCGGCTTGATGGAACGGGCATCCGTTAGACGACATCGATGAGCTCCTTTCGTACGTGTACGACAAGTATCGGAGATCAAAGGGTATCGATCAAGCCAATGGAAGTAATAAATAGTATAGGCATAAGCTATGAATATCCAGAGTCTCCGCTATCTGCGTGCCCTCGATCGTCACCGAAGCTTCAGCCGCGCCGCTGAAGCGTGCGCCGTTTCGCAGCCGACCCTGAGCGCCCAGATTCGCAAACTCGAAGACGAGCTCGGGGTACAGCTCTTCGAGCGCGACGGACGGACGCTGCGCACCACGGCGGTCGGCGAAGCGATCGTGGCGCAGGCGGCGCTTGCGCTCGATGCGGCCGATCGTATCGAGGAGCTCGCCCGCGCGCACGCCGATCCGCTGGTCGGCTCGCTGCGCGTCGGGTTGATCCCGACCCTCGCGCCGTATCTGCTGCCCGCGCTGCTCGCCGGCGCGCGCGAGCGGCTCCCCGACGCACCGCTGGTGGTGAGCGAAGAGGTGACGCCGCACCTGATCGATCAGCTGCTCGACGGACGGCTCGATGCGGCGATCGTCGCGACCGATCATCGCGGCGACGGCCTAAGCGAGATCCCGCTCTTCGAGGAGCCGTTCTTTCTCGCGGTGGCGCCGAGCGATGTGCTTGCGACGCGCGAATGCGTCTCGCTCGGCGAAGTCGACGAACATTCGCTGATCCTGCTCGTCGACGGCCACTGCCTGCGCGATCAAACGATCTCGATGTGCTCGGATGCCGGTCGCTCGCGCGTGCTCGCATCGGACGTGCGCGGGACGCGCATCGAGACGCTGCTCAATCTGGTCGCCGCGGGGCACGGAACGACGATCGTGCCGGCGCTCGCGCTCGACGGGGCGCGCGCGTTCGGCGTGCGCACGATCGCGCTCGAAGAGCGCGGTGCGAGCCGCACGGTACGGCTCGTGCATCGGCCGTTCGC
Organism: Vulcanimicrobiota bacterium; assembly: GCA_027306785.1. Lineage (GTDB taxonomy): Bacteria > Vulcanimicrobiota > Vulcanimicrobiia > Vulcanimicrobiales > Vulcanimicrobiaceae > REEB354. The sequence continues at coordinate 51,468 of DAHUZB010000035.1, read as the reverse complement.
CGTGCGGCGGAACGCGCTCGCGGTACTGGCGCAGATGCTGCGCGAGCGCGTTCCGACCTCACGTGTGCGTCTTACGGCGTGAGCGTGCGCTCCCACCAGTCGAGCATGCGCGTATAGAGATCGCGCTCGCCCGGAATCCCGCGCACGCCGTGGCGCGCGTCGGGATAGACGAAGTAATCCACGTGCTTCCCGGCATCGATGAACGCTTGCAGCAGCGAGATCGAATTCATCAAATGCACGTTATCGTCGGCGGTGCCTTGCAGCAGCAGCAGATCGCCTTGCAGTTTCGACGCCGCGGGCAGCACCGCGGTGCGCGCGTACGCGGCACGCTCGCGCTGCGGCATGCCCATGTAGCGTTCGGTATAGGCGGTGTCGTAGAAGCGCCAGTCGGCGGGCGGGCCGCCCGCGATGCCGCTGCGGAAGATCCCCGGTGCGTGCGTCATCGTGAACGCGGTGAGATAGCCGCCGTAGCTCCAGCCGGTGAGTCCGATACGCGATGCGTCGACGTAGGGCTGCTCTTTCAGCCACGCGGCGCCCGCGAGCGGACCCTGCATCGCGATCTCGCCCATATGCAGATAGAAAAGCCGCGCGTTCCGCGATGCATCGTTATTCGATGCCGGGCCGTCGATCGTAAAGACGAGGAAGCCGTGCTGCGCGAGGAGATAGGGAAAGAGCCCCGGCCAGCGATCGTTGCTCGGGACGCCGTCTTCGACCGGCAGCGGACCGCCGTAGATCGAGACGACGACCGGGTAGCGCTTGTGCGGATCGAAGTCGGCGGGCACGGTGAGCTGCGCGTCGAGCGGCCCCCACGTGGAGGGAATCTCCAGGCGCTTGGTCGTGCCGAGATCGTAGCTCGCGAGGTCCGGCGTGCGGAAGATGACGGCGCTCGGGCCGCCGCGCAGCGATCGGCGCTCGATCACCGGCGGATGCGAGAACGACGAATAGGTTTCGATGTAGGCATCGCCGTGCTCGGGCAGCACCGACGTATGCGAGCCGGCACCCGGCGTGAGATCGGTCATCGCCCCCCCGTCGAGCGAGACGCGCAGCAGCGCGCGATCGCGCCGCGTCGGATAGAAGGCGTCCACGTAGGCGACGCGCGCGCGCTGGTCGACGCGCAGAAGCGCGCCGACCGGATAGTTGCCGGTGAGCCGCGTGTACGCGCCGGTGCGCAGGTCGACGCGGTAGAGCGCCTGCACGCCGTCGCGCTCGGAGATCCACAGCATGGAATCACCGTCGCGTAGGATCGTCGGCGCCGCCTGATCGTCCACGAAGCGCGGATCGGATTCGCGCACGATCGTGTGCGGGGCCGCGCCGCTGCGCGGAAAGGCCGTCAGGCGCAGATGCTTCTGCGCGCGATCGATGATCTCGTCGACCACCGCACTGCTGTTCGGCATCCACGTGAACGAGATCAGGTACTCGTCGTGCGGCGCGCCGTCGTAGAGCGTGCGAATGCGTCCCGACGCGAGGTCGGCGACGCGCAGCGAGACGCGCGGATTCGCGGTTCCGGCGAGCGGGTAGCGCTGCCGCTCCACGACGTTGTGCATCGGGAGATAGTGCTGGATCGGGAACGGCGCGATCGGCGACTCGTCGAAGCGCAGGAAGGCGATGCTGCGCCCGTCGGGGGACCAGGCGAAGGCGTGCGCCACGTCCATCTCTTCGCTGTAGAGCCAATCGGGATCGCCGTTGATGATCGTCGCCGAGCCGTCGCGCGTGATACGCCGCGACTTTCCGCTGCGCACGTCGACCGTGTAGAGGTCGTTGTCGTGGACGTAGCCGATCGCGCGGTCGTTCGGTGACCACTGCGGATCATCCACGTCCTTCGCGAGCACGCGCTCGCCGCTGCCGTCGGCGGCGGCGATCTCCAGGTTTCCCGCGTTTACGAGCGCGAGATGTTCGGAATCGTGCGACCACACCAGTTGCGCGATCTCGCGCGAGCGCGAGCCGCGTGCCTGATCTTTCGCGGCGAAGAGCGCGCGGTCGCGGTTCGTGCGCATATCGTGCACGTAGAGCACGGGCGGATCGCCCGCATGCGCGCCGGGCAGCGTGTAGGTGTAGCGCGAGCCGTCGGGCGCCCAGGTGAAGGCCGACGGCGGGTTCCCGGTGATCGGGTGATGTGCGACGATCCGATCGATCGAAAGCTGTGCCGCGAGGACGGCAGCGGTAAAGCCGAGCATAGCACTGCGTTCTTGCGCTCCCTTGCGGCGACCTCGCGTGTGGTAGGGTAAGGTTGAGAACGGAGGATGCGCGGATGAACGACGACGTGGATACCGGCGAAGAGATGGTCGAGGAGATGGGGCTCGACGGGGGCGCCTTTTCGGTCGACGACCGGCAGCGCTTCGAGCTCTTGCGGAAATGGCACCGCGACGACGCGCGTGCCGCGGATGAGGAGAAGAAGCGCGACGATTAGGCGATGACGTCGGAGCAGGCGCTCGCGACGATCGCGATCAGCGCCTCGGGCTCCGACGGCTTCGGAATCAGGTACGCGATATTCGCCATCGCCATGAAATCGCGCATCGCATCGTTCGGTGTGCTGCCGGTGTAGAGGGCGACGCGCGTCGTCGCGGTGCGTTCGTCACGGCGCAGTTCGCGCACGAACTCGGTGCCGCTCATGCGCGGCATGAAGAGATCCACGATTACGAGATCGGGCTGTTCGATCGGAATCAGGCGCAGCGCTTCGTCGCCGTCGGCGGCTTCGATCACCGCGTGCCCGGCGTGGCCGAGGATGCTCGCCACCAGATAGCGATTGGCGGGCTCGTCGTCAAGAATCAGTACTTTTGCCATCGTGCACCTGATCGAGGGCGGCGCGCACCTCTTCGACGAGTCGACTCGGTTCGATCGGACGAATGAGAAATTTTCGCGCGCCGAGCTCCATGCCGCGACGCTGATCGGCCGTTCGCCAACCCGTCGACGAGAGAAAGAGAAACGGAATATCCGCGAGCCGCGGATCCGCTTTGACCGCTTCGATCAGACCGAACCCGTCGCCGCCGGGCATGTGCAAGTCGGAGAGGATCACGTCGGGGCGTTCGCGCCCGATCGCGGCTAGGGCCTCGCTCTTCCCGCGCGCGAGCGCAACGCGAAATCCCGAGGGCCGAAGCGTGCCTTCGATGACGTCGAGATTTACCTGAATATCATCGACGGCGAGGACGAGCGGCGTGCGCGGCTCGACCGGGCGCGGCGCGATGAAGGATTGCACGAGCGGCACGAAGCTCTCGGGCTCGATCGGCTTTGCGATGTAGCCGTCGAAGCCGGCTTCGAGGACGCGCTCGCGATCACCGACCATCGCGAGCGCGGTCACGGCGACGAGCGGCGTCGTGCGTAGCCGATCGTCGGCTTTGAAGCGGCGCGCGATCTCGAACCCGTCCAGGCCCGGCATCAGCACATCGCTGATGACCACGTCGAACGCCCCCGCGCGCGCGGCGTCGAGCCCCTCGAATGCATCGGAGATGCCGACGACCTCGTGCCCGAACGCGCGCAGCAGATAGGTCATCAGCTCGAGATTGGTGCGGTTGTCTTCGATGACGAGAAGCTTAGCCATGACCGCGCGGCATCGTGAACGTGAAGGTGCTGCCCACCCCGAGCGTGCTGGTGAAATCGATCTGTCCGCCCAGCAGCGTCGCGAGTTTTCGGCTTAAGTAGAGTCCCAATCCGGCGCCTTCGAAGCGCCGCGTATTCGACGGATCGAGCTGCTCGAAGGCCGCGAAGAGGCGCGCTTGATCCTCGGGCTTGATGCCGATCCCCGTATCGGTAACGGCGGCGCTGATCATCTCGTGCCCGCCGACGATGCCGCTGTTCAGTGCGATCGTGATGCCTCCCGTCTCCGTATATTTCACCGCGTTCGAGACCAAGTTCAGCAGAATCTGATGCAGCGCGCGGCGGTCGGCGTTGACCGGAATGCGCTCGTGCGGAACGTTGGTCTCGATGGTGAGTCCTTTTTCGCGCGCGACCGGACCGAGCGCGGTGACGACCTCGTCGATGACCTCGCGCACGAAAATCGTCTCGAAGTGGAGTTCGACCTTGCCGGACTCGATCTTGGCGAGATCGAGAATATCGTTGATGAGCGAGAGCAGATGCCGAGCGCTCGTCTGGATGATGCGTAGCTGCTGCTCCTGCTCGGTCGTGAGCGGCCCGGGAAGCTTCATCAGCAACGTACCGGTGAAGCCGATGATCGCGTTGAGCGGCGTGCGCAGCTCGTGACTCATGCCCGCGAGAAAACGGTCTTTCGCCAAATTGGCGTTCTCGAGTTGGAAGTTCTGTTCGCGCAATTGCTGCTCGATGCGTTTGCGCGGCGTCACGTCGCGGATGGCGCTGACGATCATCATGCCGTCGGGCGTGCGGATCGGGCTCAGGCTGATCTCGATCGGAAACTCGGTGCCGTCCTTGCGGGTCCCGTGCAACTCCATGCCCATGCCCATCGGCCGCACGCGCGGGTCGCGATGGTAGGCGTTGCGATGTCCGACATGCAGCTCGCGCAGGCGGGCGGGGATCAGCACCTCGACGCCCTTGTGGAGCAGCTCGCCGCTTGCGTAGCCGAAGATCCGTTCGGTCTGCTCGTTGACCATGAGGATGTTGCCTTCATCGTCGACGATGACCATGGCGTCGGGCGCGGACTCGAGGAGGCCGCGGAACGTCTCCTCCGCGTGGTGGGCGAGCAGGTCGAATCGCATGGTACTCGGAGCGTTCGGCAGGGAGTGCGGCCGCGCGAGCGAACATACGTTCGTATCGGAGTCCGTCCGTCGCCCATCCGACGGAAGGCACTAGCCGCCCGAGGCGAGCCGTGATACCATCGTGGCTCGTCTCGGCTCCGGCCGGGATTTTTTGTGGCGCGGGCTAGCCGCGTCACCTGGCTAGGGTCGTTCGGACACTGGTTCGCCATTCTGATCGGCCGCCAACCACCTAGCTTACAAAGGACAACTGCAATGGCCACCAAGACGAAACGCGCGGTGAAAGAGCGCCGCCCGAAGCGCAAATCGTGCAATTTCTGCGGCGATAAGGCGCTCGACATCAGCTATCGCGATGTCAACCGTCTCAAAAAGTACGTCTCCGAGCGCGGCAAGATCGTTCCGCGCCGCATCTCCGGCAACTGTGCGAAGCACCAGCGCCTGCTCACCGTCGCGGTCAAGCGCGCTCGCGTGATCGCGCTGCTGCCCTTCGTCGCCGACTAGCACCAACCCCAACAAGCGGAGTTCCACATGAAAGTCATTCTTCTGAGCGACGTCAAAGCGCTCGGCAAGAAGGGCGATGTCGTCGAGGTCGCCGAGGGCTACGGTCGCAACTATTTGTTGCCCCGTAACCTCGCGGCCGAGGCGAACAAAGGCGCACTCGCAGCGATCGCCGATCAAAAGCGCGCGCAAGAGAAGCGAGACGCCCTGCACCTCGCCGAAGCCCGAGAACTCGCGTCCAAGATCGAACAGTCGTCGCTCGCCGTCAAAGTGAAGGCGGGCGGTAACGGTAAGCTCTTCGGCGCGATCACCAACGCCGACGTCGCCGAGGCGATTCACGCCGCGCTCGACGTCGCGGTCGACAAGCACAAGATCGAAATCAAGAGCCAGATCAAAGCCCTCGGATCGTTCCCGGTGGAGATCAAGCTCCACAAGAACGTCGTCGCCAAGGCGACGATCAGCGTCGTCGCCGCCTAAACGGAGCGCCGATATGGCTGCCGGCACGGAACCGAACTACGCGTCGCGTCTGCGGCGCAAGTACGGTGTCGAAGACGAGCTCAACCGATACGTCTCCGCGCTCTACGCGATGCTCGCGAACGCGATCGGTCAGGATAAACTCGTGCTCCGTGCGGGCAAGGTGAGCGCACTGAAGATGATGCGTTCGCAAGCCCTCCCCGACCGTCTCTGCGCGCTCGCGCGTTTGGTCTTCGAAGATCCGACGCTCGAGCGCGCGACGACGCGCGCGCAGCAACGCAAAGCGATCGCCGAGATCGAAGAAGCGCTCGCGGATATCCTCGCGCAGAAGAGCGTCGAAGACGCGATCGAGCGCAAGGTTTCCGAAAAGATGAACGCGCGCCACCAAGAGTACCTCAAGGATTTGAAGCTCGAGGCGCTGCGCGACGACGCCGGGCCCGAGACGCCCGCGACCCAAGCGAAGCTCGAAGAGCTCGAAGCGCTCTCGGCGCGCGGCCTCGCCGCGTCGGCGCTCAAGCAGCTTCGTCCGCAGCGCCTGAGCGAGATCGTCGGTCAGGAGTCGGCGATCAAAGCACTGCTCGCAAAGATCAGTTCGCCCTATCCGCAGCACGTGCTGCTCTACGGCCCGCCCGGCGTGGGCAAGACGACCGCGGCGCGGCTCGTGCTCGAGCTTGCGAAATCGCGCGCGTACACGCCCTTTGCCAAGGATGCTCCGTTCGTCGAGACCAGCGGCACCACGTTGCGCTGGGATCCGCGCGAGACCACCAATCCGCTGCTCGGCAGCGTGCACGATCCGATCTATCAGGGCAGCCGCCGCGAGTTCGCCGAGGCGGGCATTCCCGAGCCCAAGATCGGCCTCGTCACGCGCGCGCACGGCGGCGTGCTCTTTATCGACGAGATCGGCGAACTCGATCAGATGCTGCAGACGCGGCTGCTCAAGGTGCTCGAAGATCGCAAGGTGACGTTCGAGTCGTCGTATTACGACGAGAGCGCGACCAACGTGCCCGCGTACGTAAAGCGACTCTTTCGCGAAGGCGCGCCCGCCGATTTCATTCTGATCGGCGCGACGACGCGGGATCCGTCGGAGATCGATCCGGCGGTGCGCTCGCGCTGCGCCGAGATCTACTTCTCGCCGCTCACGCAGGCGCAGGTGGTCTCGATCGTGCAGGCCGCGGTCAAGCGCCTGGGCGTGAAGGCCGCGCGCGGCGTGCCGAAGCTGATCGCGTCGTACACGATCGAGGGCCGCAAGGCCGTGCAAATCGTCGCCGACGCGTACGGTCAGGCGCTCTACCGCGTCGATCCCAAAAAGGGCGGCGGCACCGTGACGATCGGCGAGGACGACGTGCGCGCCGTGCTGCAGACGAGCCGTCTCGTGCAGCACACGCTCGTCAAAGCGCGCGCCGCGCGCGAGATCGGCAAGTCGTTCGGTCTGGGCGTGCACAACTATCTCGGAAGCATCATCGAGATCGAGGCGGTCGCGTTCCCCGCGTCGCAGCCGGGTAAAGGCGCGATCCGCTTCAACGATACCGCGGGTACGATGGCGAAGGACTCGGTCTTCAACGCGACGAGCGTGCTGCGCGCGCAGGCGGGGATCGACGTGGCCGATTACGACCTGCATATCAACGTCGTCGGCGGCGGCAACATCGACGGTCCCTCGGCGGGGCTCGCGATCTTCCTCGCGCTCTACTCCGCGATCACCAAGACGCCGCTGCCGCAGGACGTCGCGATCACGGGCGAACTCTCGATCCAGGGCAAGGTGCGAGCGGTCGGCGGCGTGGTCGAAAAGCTCTACGCCGCGCGTCAAGCGGGCATGCGCGCGATGCTGCTGCCTAAGGAAAATATGCGCGAGATCGACGCTTCGCTCGCGGGCCTCGACGTGACGGCGATCGCCACCGTCGAGCAGGCCCTGCGCGAACTGCGAATCCACAAGAAATCCACACGTCGCTCGCAAGGTCGTTCGCAGGCGGCGCGTCGCAAGGGGCGCGGATAGCCATGAACGTCTCGCCGCTGCATACCGGATCGATCGACCGCATCCCGCCGCACAACCTCGAAGCCGAGATGGCGGTGATCGGATCGGTGCTGGTCGATCGCGAGATCATGGGCACCGTCGGCGAGATCGTGCGCCCGAGCGATTTCTACGCGCACGTGCACGAGACGATCTTCGCGGTGCTGATGGAGCTCTTCGACAAGGGCCAGCCGCTCGACAAGATCGCGGTCGCCGAGGCGCTGCGCACGCGCGACGCGCTCGATCGCGTCGGCGGCCTGCCGTACATCAACGCGTTGATGGACACCGTGCAGACGGCGGGGTCGGCCGCGTACTACGCCAAGATCGTGCGCGAGAAGGCGACGCTGCGTTCGCTGATTCATGCGGGCACGCAGATTACGCAGCTCGGCTACGAGGCCGAAGAGGACGTCAGCGGCGCGCTCGATCAATCGGAGCAGATCGTTTACTCGATCGGCGATCGGCAGATCTCCGGTGCGTTCGTGCCGGTCAATCGCCTGATGAAGGATGCCTTCGAGCATATCGATCGCCTCTTCCACATGCGCGGCGATCGCACGGGGCTCACCGCCGGGTTCAACGACATCGATCAGATGACGACCGGCTTCCAGCCGGGCAACTTCATCATCCTCGCGGCGCGTCCGGGTATGGGCAAGACCTCGTTCGCGCTCAACATGGCGGTGGCCGCGGCGCGCGAAGCGAACGCGCCGTGCGCGTTCTTCTCGCTCGAAATGTCGAACGACGAGCTGGTGCAGCGCCTGATCTGCTCCGAGGCGCGCATCTCGATGCACGACATGCGACGCGGGCACATCAAGCCGCACCAGTGGGAAGATATCTCCCGCGCGATGGGCAGCCTGAACGAGCTGCCGATCTACCTCGACGATAGCGGCGGACTCTCGGTCAGCGAAGTCCGCAGCCGCTGCCGCCGCCTCAAATCGACGAGCGGGCTCTCCGCGGTCTTCATCGACTACTTGCAGTTGTTGCGTCCGGGTGTGCTCTCGAAGAACGCGAACCGCAACGAAGAACTCTCCGAGATCTGCCGCACGCTCAAAGTGACGGCCAAGGATCTCGGCGTGCCGATCGTCGCGCTCGCCCAGCTCAACCGCGGCGTGGAATCGCGCACCGACAAGCGGCCGATGCTCTCCGACCTGCGCGACTCGGGCTCGCTCGAACAGGAAGCCGATATGGTCGCGTTCCTGTTCCGTGACGGGTATTACAACCCGGAGGGCCCCGAGCCCGACGTGACCGAGTTCATCATCGCCAAGCACCGCAACGGTCCGACGGGGATGGTGCGTCTACGCTTCCAGAAAGAGTACACGCTCTTCGTTCCCTACGGGGACGATTCGCACTACCCGCAACCGTGAGGACCATGCAGAGTACCGCGACCCTTCGCCTCGCCCACTTGAGCCTGGGCGTCAACGATCTCGACGCCGCCGAGCGTTTCTACGGCGAACTGCTCGGCCTGCCGACGCAGCGCGTCGAGGAACACATCGAGATCCGCCGGCCCGATTTCTTGCTGGTACTCTGTTTGCGTCCGCCTTCGGATCGCGCGAAGTTCCACTTCGGCTTCCGCGTGGAGACGTTCGACGATGTCGACGCATGGGCGGAACGTCTGCGGGGCGGCGGCGCCGAGATCATCTCGGGCCCCTCGAGCGAGGGCGCACTGCGACAACTGTACTTCTTGGATCCCGACGGCTACGAAGTGGAGATCTACGCCGAGAAGCGCTGACTACGCTTCATCCTCGCGCAGTTCGTCGAAGAACTCCGCGGCGGTATCGCGCAGCACGTCGAGCAGGCGGCCGAAGTTCGGGCGCACCTCTTCGGGTGAATTCACGCAGAGCTCGACGGTGAAGAGCACGTCGCGCTCCTCTTCCCACAGCGCGGTCTTCACGAACTTCTTGCGCACGTTGAGCACGTTTGCGACATCGAGCGCATCGAAGGTGTCGATCTCGGCGGGCAGCGTCCAGCCCGAACCGATCATCAGAAAGTTCGGATCGTCGCGGTAGGCGACGACGAAGTAGCGATCGCCTTCGCTTTTGAAAGCGATGCGATAGGCCTCGTCGTCATCGTCGCGCGTGCAGAAGAGTCCCTCGTCCTCGAGCGCGGTTTCGATCGCGGTCAGCGGATCGCTCATTGTTCGCTCCGCATGAACGAGTTGATGAATTTCTCGGCGGCGGCTTTGCTCTCGGTGCGGTCGACGATATCCTCGATCGCGCGCGCGCCCGCCTCGCGCACGCGCCCGACGCGCTCCCAGAAGGTGCGCGTGAACGCCTCGGGCGAGCCGGGCGCCTCGTCGCTCGTGGTAACGAAGAGCCCGCCGTCGTGCGCCATCACGAACGCGACATCGGGAAACTCGTCGTTCACGCGCGCGAGCGTCTCCACGTTCTGCCCGCGTTCGCGCGCCCAATCGGGAATCTCGTACGCGGTCGAGATCGTGAACGCGCCCGGATTCTGCTCGAACGTCGTGACCGAGAAGACTTGGCCGCGCGTGCGGAAGAGCAGTTCGCTCACGCCTTCGGCTTCGTCGAGCGGCGAGGCATCGACGCGGTGACCTTCGCTTTCGATGAACTGCACGATCCGCTCACGGACGGAGGCCATCGATCCCCTCGGCCTTGTAGCTGCGCGAGAGATGCACGTATTCGTCGGCGGCGCGCGCCACCCACTGCTGCGCGTTGCCCTCGATCGGCTTCTTGACGACCGCCGGGACGCCCGCGGCGAGCACGTGATCGGGAATCTGCACGCCTTGCCCAACCACGCTGCCTGCCGCGATGAGCGAGCCCTCGCCGACGACGCTGCCGTTGAGTAGCACCGCGTTGCTGCCGATCAGCGCGCCGGATTTTACGTGGCAGTCCTCGATCACGGCGGCATGGCCGACCGTCACATCGTCGTCGATCTGCGTGAGCTCCTCGACGTGGATCACGGCGTTATCTTGAACCGAGGTGCGTTTCCCGATGCGGATCGGGCCGTTGTCGCCGCGGAGGACGGTGCCGAACCAGATGCTCGACTCCTCGCCGACCTCGACATCGCCGATCAGCACGGCGGTCGGTGCCACGAAGGCGGAGGGATGAACCTTGGGCGTCTTGCCGCGATAGGTGATGATCACGAAAAAGGAGTGCGCCGAGGGCTTTGGGGACCCCTGTACCCCGGCGTCGAAAGAGGGCGCATGCATCGTCATTCCACCCCGCTGCGCGGCGTCAAGGCGATTCCGCGTCCGCAGCCGGGAAACCCGAACTATACCGAGGTCAACTACGCCTATGCGGGCGTCGAAGGCAGCATCCACGAGGTCGTCGAGATCGGCGGCACGCAACTCGCGAAGGTCGGGTTCAAGGATCGCAAGATCGTCTACTATCTGCTCGAGGATCTCGAACTCGATCGCACCGCAAAGCGCGGCACGTTTCACGACGAGCCGTAAGCGCGCCGTTCATCTTCGCGTCATCTCACGTCGCTAGCATCCTCGCTTGGAGGTAGAGTCATGCCCATCGTTCCCGTGACCGTCGCGCAGCCGGTGAGCCCCGGCGGCGGCTTCGATTATCTGACCGTGGACGCCGCGCGCGGCCGCGTCTACGGCGCGCACGCGGGCGGCAACGGTCTGCTCGTCGCCGATGCCGATACCGGCAACGTACTCGGCATCGTGCCGGTCGGCCCGATGGCGGGCGTCGCCGTCGATCCCGCGACCGGGCACGTGTTCACCGGTAACGGTGAATCGCGCAGCGTCAGCGAGGTCGATCCCGAGACGATGAAGATTCTGCGCACGGTGCCGGTCGACGGGAACGTCGATGCGATCGCCTACGATCCGGTGCTCGGGCGCATCTACGCCGACGAAGACGACGGCAATCGCATTTACGTGATCGATACCAAGACGTTCACGCAGATTGCGACCGTGCATCTGCCCGGGCACAAGGCCGAGTACATCCAAGTCGATCCGCAGACGCACGACATCTACCAGAACATCGCAAGCGATTCCGAGATCGCGGTGATCAGCCCGACCACGTTCAAAGTCGAGCGTTTGATCAAGACGCCGGATATCACGAACAACCATCCGCTGCAGCTCGACGCCGCGCATCACGATCTGCTGGTGGCGGGTGAGAACGGCGTGCTCGAAGTCTTCAGCACCGCGGGCACGCTGCAGTATAAGGTCGCCTATCCCGGCAAGGTGGATCAGTGCGACTTCGACGCGACGCGCGGTTGGCTCGCCTGCGCGGGCGGCGGTATCGCGCTCTTCTCGTTCGACGGTACCTCGGCGCCGAAGCTGCTCGATCGCATCGCGGTCGCGCCGGGCGTGCACAACGTCGCGATCGATTCGAAGACGGGCACGATCTGGGTCGATTGGTCCGACCGCGCGACCGGCGCCGCGACGCTGCAAGGCTTCACCTACAAGCCCTAGCGCGTATCGCGCTTAGGAGTAGCGTTGCCGGAAGAGCGCCGCGAATGCGTCCTTGAACGGCCACGCGCAAACCACCCAGAGCGCGAACGCGATGATGCCGGGCGGCAGGCCGCTCGGCATCATCGTGATGTGGAAGGCGAAGATGTTCGCGAAGACGGCGGCAAGTGTGACGAGCGCGAGCGGAACGTAGCGGTTGACGAGCAGCAGCAGCCCGCAGACGAGCTCCACCGTGTCGACCATCAGCACCCATCGCGACGCGAAGAAGATCTGTTGGAACTGACCGGCGGCGCCCGGCATCGGCGGCGGGTGATTGATGATGATGAAGCCGCTTGCGCCCGCAAAGACGAAAAGCAGACCGAGCAGGATGCGGCAGATGAGAACGGCGAGCTTCATGGAGACTCCTTACGCGTAGCGGCATGCGGCGGCGCGTTCCGTGAGGAGGCGACGCTCGCGTTCGTTGTGGGTGAGTTCGGCGGCGCGTTCGAACGCGAGGCACGCTTCCGATGTGCGTCCGAGCCGTTCGAGCAGATCGCCGCGCACGGTCGATAGCAGATGGTAGCGTGCGAGCGCGCCTTCGGCCTCCAATCGCTCCACGATCGCCAGGCCTTCGGCCGGGCCGAAGGCCATCGCGACGGCGACCGCGCGATTGAGGTCGATCACGGGTGAGGGTGTGAGCGCGGCGAGGGCGTCGTAGAGCGCGACGATGCGCGGCCAATCGGTCGCGTCGGCGCCGGCGGCGCGTGCGTGTACCGCGGCGATCGCGGCTTGCAGCGCGTAGGGGCCGAGCGCACCGCCGATCTGCTCGGCTCGGGCGAGGGCCGCGAGACCGTGGCGAATGAGCACACGATCCCAGCGCGTGCGATCCTGCGCGAGCAGGAGGATCGGGGCGCCGTCGTCATCGGTGCGCGCGTGCATGCGCGATGCGTGCAGCTCCATCAGCGCCACGAGACCGTGCACCTCGCTTTCGTCGGGTTCGAGCTCGGCAAGGACGCGGCCGAGCCGCATCGCTTCCGCGCAGAGCTGCGGACGCACGAGATCGTCGCCCGCGGTCGCGGCGTACCCTTCATTGAAAATGAGGTAGAGCACTTCGAGCACGGACGCGAGGCGCGCGCGGCGCTCGGCTCGATCGGGAACCTCGAACGGCACGCGCGCCTCGGCGAGCGTACGCTTCGCGCGTACGATGCGCTGCGCGACCGTCGATTCGGTCGTGAGAAAGGCGCGCGCGATCTCGGCGGTCGTGAGTCCGCCGAGCAGGCGCAGCGTGAGCGCCACCCGCGCGTCGGTCGAGAGCACCGGATGCGCCGCGATGAAGATCAGGCGCAGCACCTCGTCGCCGATCCCGTCGTCGAGCAGCGCGAAATCGGGTTCGTCGATCCGCGCGTGCGCGCGATCGCGCTCGAGCACCGCGTATTTTTCGGCGGCGAGCCGCTCGCGACGGAAGCGATCGATCGCGCGACGCTTGGCGACCGCGGTCAGCCACGCACCGGGATTGGGCGGGATGCCTTCGCCCGGCCACTGTGTGAGCGCCGCGACGAAGGCATCCTGCGCGAGCTCTTCGGCTACATCGAGATCGCGCACGACGCGCATAAGGCTCGCGATGAGGCGCGGTGACTCGATGCGCCACACGGCCTCGATCGCGGCGTCGCTCACGGAAGGCTCGCTCGCAGTCGCAGCTCGCGTTCGCGCTCCGCATCGCAAAGCGCCGCACCGAATTCATCGAGCTCGAAGACCTGGCGCAGTTCGAGTTCGGCACCGCCGTCGAAGGGCGCGCGCGACATCCAAGCGATCGCCTCTTCGCGTGACTTCACCTCGATCATCCAGTAGCCGGCGATCAGCTCCTTGGTCTCGGCGAAGGGGCCGTCGATGATGCTGCGCCGCTCGCCGTCGAAGCGGATGCGCACGCCCTTGGCCGACGAGTGCAGCCCGTCCATCGCGAGCAGGACGCCCGCTTTCACGAGCTCCTCGTTGAATGCGCCCATCTTTCCGAGTAATTCGGCGTCCGGAAGCACTCCGGCTTCGCTCTCGGGGGTGGCTTTGACGATGACCATGAATCGCATGGAAGGCAGTCCTTTCGGGGGCGTGCTGTATGCTCTCTCATCGAACGAGGCGGTCCCGTTTCGACATCATGCGCAAAATCAATATCAAAGATGTGCCGACCGATTCCTGGAGCTCGCCGAAAGGCCGCTACGAATCGAGCGGACAGCAGGTCTCGATCGCGCTCGGCCGCGATCCGCGCTCGAGCGACCTTCGGCTGCGCCACCCGTTCGATTTGGAGATCGCGGTGCTGCCGCCGGGCAAGCGCGCCTTTCCCTATCACGCGCACAGCGCGCAGTGGGAGATGTACTACGTCGTCTCGGGGCGCGGCGTGATGCGCCACGAGGCGGGCGAGACGCCGCTCGAGCCCGGCGATGCGCTGCTCTTCGAACCGGGCGAGGCGCATCAGCTGCGCAACGACGGCGAGGAACCGCTCGTGGTCCATGTCATCGCCGATAACCCCTTCGGCGAGTCGTGCTACTACCCGGATAGCGGCAAATGGTCGGTGCCGCTCCCCGAGCGTCGTTTGGTCCGCTCCGACGCGCTCGACTACTTCGACGGCGAGGAATAGGCGCAACCCGAAGGCATTCCCGGGGCTCCGACCCGACAATCGTCGTGAAGGGGCGTGAGCGCCCCCGGCGAAGCACGGTCGTCGCCCCAATATGCCGACGTAGCTCAGTTGGTAGAGCAGCTGATTCGTAATCAGCAGGTCGCCGGTTCGAGTCCGGCCGTCGGCTCCACGTGCGCTTGCGCCCTCGATGAGGAAACGTCGAGGTTCGCGCGAACTTCGCGGCGCATGTCGTCGAGTCGGCAGATCATCGCGATCTACGGAGACTGTCAAGCGCAGCTTCTGCATCTCTATGCGAGCGAGTTGTCGTGTCTTGCCGACCGCTTCGTCTTCGTTCTCGCGACCAATCATGCCGATCCGGGTGAAACGTTGCCGCCGGTGCCCGAAGAGATCGAGCACGCCGCGATGCTTTGGGAGCAATACAACGAATTCGCCGATCCCGTAGCGCGTGACGCGGTTCGCGAGCGCGTTCCGAACGGTTGCGCCGTCGTTCGCTTTCCCGGCATGCTGATGAACGCGTTCTGGCCGTTTCGCAGTCGCGATAAACGCAACGTGGCCGAACCCGGATATCCCTGGGGGCGCTATCCGCTCGGGGACCGGATCGCCGAAGAAATCGCCGCGCTCGAACTGCCTGCAAACGAGGCGTTCTCCGCCTACATGAAACGCTCGACGGAGCAGATGCCCGATCTATCGAGCATCGTTGCGTTCGAATCGCGCGTAACGGCGGAACGCGATCGCGCGTGCGATGTCGGGATGGCGGATTTTATGTTCGATCATCTGCGGACGCTCTACCAATTCTGGTCGCATGGGAACGTCTCTACGGCCGTGTATGCCGAGCTTTTCGAGCGACTCTTCGCGCACGGTCGCGAGGTGATCGGCGCGGCGCCGACGGAGCTGCGCGCGGAACTCGACGCGGTCGCCGCCTGCCATCCGCCGGACGTTCAGATGCCGATCCATCCGATCGTCATCGACGAACTCGGCCTGCGATTCGTCAATAGCCGCTCGACCTATCGGTACTTCGGGCATGCATGGACGTTCGAGGAGTATATGACCCGCTATCTCGCACTCGACCGAACGTGGTGATCGTACATGGATCCCGATGAAATCTTTCTGCGCACCCGCGATGCGATGGTTCGCGTCTTTTCGCTCCGCGACGGCCGCGCGATCTCGCGCGCTACTTCGGATGCAGATATCGACGGGTGGGATTCGCTCTCGCACTCGATGCTGATGATGGCGATCGAAAACGATCTCGGTATCGACCTTCCGCTCGACCGCGCATCGCGCGCGCACGATGTCGGCGCGATCGTCGATCTCGTCTCCGAGGTGACGGCGTCGTCATCGTGAAGCGCGCGGTCGGCCGAGGCTAGGCGCTCATCCCGCGCGCCGTGCGGGCGGCGACGATCTGTGCGACGTGCGTCTCGGCCCACGAGCGAATCTGCTCGATCAGGGGCACGAGATCGAGCGCGAGGGGCGTGAGCTCGTAGGTGACCGCCGGCGGACGCGTCGGCTCGACGGAGCGCGACACGAGCCCATCGCGTTCGAGGCGGCGTAGCGTTTGCGTGAGCATCTTGAACGAGATGCCCGGCGCGAGGCGTCCCAGCTCGTTGAAGCGGGTCGGTCCGTGCCGGTCGAGCAAGATGAGCACGATCGCCGTCCACTTGTCGCCGATGGCGTCCATCACGGTTCGGGTCGGGCAACTCGGGTTGAAGAGGTTTCCGCGATCTGGCATCTCCTCAGATACTAACCAATGGGTACGTACTTGCGCAAGTATATGTACTAACCTATAGATAGTGGCATGAGTACGTTCGCTTTTACCCTGCCGACGGGAAAGATCGGCACCCACCTGACCGCGACGGCGCAGGCTATCGAGGCTCGTCCGCTCGGGCGCCCGGGATTCGATTGGGGCGACCCCGCCACGTTCGCCCGGTCGCTCGAAGGCGTGGGCATCCTCTTTGCAAATCCGCTTCCCGGCCCCGATCAAGCCGAGCGCGAAGCCGAGCTCTACGCGGCCGCGAAGGCGGCGGGTGTCGGACACGTGATCAAACTTTCGGTTACCGGTGCGGGGCATCACCACTTCGGTATGGGGCACGCCGACGGCGAGCGCCGTTTGGCGCAGAGCGGTTTGCCGTTCACGATTCTGCGCCCGACGTTCTTCATGCAGAATGCGCTCGGGCTCGCGCAGGCGATCGCCGGCGGAACCTATCCCGCGGCGATGGGCGCGGCGGCGATGAGTCAGATCGACGCGCGCGACATCGCCGCAGCCGTGCTCGCGATCGTGGGCGATCCGGCGCCGCACGTCGGCCGCACGTACGAACTCACCGGCTCGCAGACGTTTACGGGCGAAGCGTTCGCGGCGACGTTCGCCGAGGCGCTGGGCCACGCGGTGCGCTACGTCGACCTGCCCGAAGATGCGTTGCGAGCCACGCTCGAGCAGAGCGGTCTCGACGCATGGTACGTCGAGGGGCTGCTCGATCTCTACCGCTACGTGCGTCGCGGCGACGCCGCCCGGGTCTATCCCGACCTGAAGGCGCTTCTGAAGCGCGAACCGCGGACGCTCGCGCAGTTCGCACGCGAGCACGCAGACGCGTTTCGATCGGCGTAGCCTACGGACGCAGCAGCGCCATCAGGCGCTGCTGCGCGAGGCCCGGCGGGTGGTTCTCGCGATAGACGAGCCACGGCGTGAAACGATAGCGCGAGCCGCCCACGTAGTCGAGCTCGCGCAACGCGCCGCTCGCGAGTTCGTCGTCGACCAGATAGCGCGGCATCCAGCCGAAGCCGAGCCCCATCAGGAGCGATGCTTTCTTCGCGGTGAAGTCGGAGAGATTGTAGACGCGCTCGCCGCCGAACTGCTGGTCTTTTCCCGTACCCGACGAGTCTTGCACGGTAAGCTCCACGTGTCGCTGCAACTGCGCGAGCGCAACGCTTCGCTCCGTCGCGAGCGGGTGATCCGCCGCCGCGCAGAGCACGCATTCGATCTCCGGTAGCGCCTCGATCGCGAGGCCCGGCCGCGGGGCGAAATCCTTCACCAGCATCAGATCGGCCTCGTCGGCATCGAAGCGCTGCTGCACCCCGCCCAAGAACTCCACCGCGAGCTGCACGCGCGTGGGGATGCCCTCGTCGGCGAGCGTCTTGAGGGCGGCGAGCGTCTGCTGCAGGGGCAGGATGCCGTCGAGCACCACCTCGAGCCGCGCCTCCCAGCCCTGCGCGAACTGCCGGGCCAGCGCCTCGATCCGCTGCGCGTGCTCGAGCAAGCCGCGCCCTTCGGCGAGCACGGCCTCGCCCGCCGGGGTGAGGCGAATGCGATACCCGCCGCGGTCGATCAGCGCGACCCCGAGCTGCGCCTCCAGGCTCTTGAGCTGGTAGCTCACCGCCGACTGCGCCTTCCCAAGCGCCTCGGCCGCTCTGGCAAGCCCCCCGGAGCGGACCACGGCATCGAGCGCTTCAAGGGCATCGAGCTCCAGCTTCACGCGAACTCCTTCGGATTATTCGATGATCATGAGCGCATTTCTGCGCTTTTCTTGGGTATTCCGCTGCACTAGCATAGGGCGTAGCACGCATCGCGATGGAGGACACCTGTGAGCGAGACCAACCCGCTGCGCCTACGCGGCATCGAATTCACGGAATTCTGCGGCCCGACTACCGACCGGCTCGAGGACCTCTTCTGCGCGTTCGGCTTTTCGAAGACGCGCCGTCACGCGAGCAAAGCGATCACCGTGTTGCAGCAGAACGACATCTACTTTCTGCTCAACGCAGAGCGCAGCGGACACTCGGCGCGCTTCGCGCAGGCGCACGGACCCTCGATCGCCTCGATGGGCTGGCGCGTGGACGACGCGACCTTCGCTTTCGATGAAGCGGTGAGCCGCGGCGCGCGCCCGGCGGCGCCGGCCGACTGCGATCATCCGTATCCGGCGATCTACGGGATCGGCGAGAGCCTGATCTATTTCATCGATCGTTTCGGCGATCGCGGCACGATTTGGGAGAGCGACTTCCGGCTCTGCGAATCGCCGCGCATCGAGAACGAGAAGGGCTTCTTGCTCGTCGATCACCTTACCAACAACGTGCCGGTCGGCGAGATGCAGCGCTGGGCCGACTTCTATAAGAACATCTTCGGCTTCACCGAAGTGCGCTACTTCGATATCAACGGGCTGAAGACGGGGCTTACCTCGTACGCGTTGCGCTCGCCCGACGGCAGCTTCTGCATTCCGATCAACGAGCCGAAATCGGAGAAAGATCAGATCGCCGAATATCTGCGCGAGTACAACGGCCCGGGCGTGCAGCACATCGCGTTTCTCACGCGCGACATTCTGCATTCGCTCGATCGCCTGCAAGGCAGCGGCATTCAGACGCTCGCGATCGACGACGAGTACTACGCCGAAGTCTTCGACCGCGTTCCGAACGTGAAAGAAGACCACGCGCGCATTCGCGAGCACAACGTGCTCGTCGACGGCGACCAACAGGGCTATCTCCTGCAGATCTTCACCAAGAACCTGATCGGACCGATCTTCATCGAGATCATCCAGCGCGAGAACAATCTCACCTTCGGCGAAGGCAACTTCGGCGCGCTCTTCCGCAGCATCGAAAAGGATCAAGAACTGCGCGGGGTGCTCTGATATGCTGCAGGGCATTCACCACGTCGCCTACCGCTGTCGCGACGCGCGCGAGACCGTCGATTTCTATCGCGAGACGCTCGGTATGGAGTTTTTGCTCGCGATCTCCGAAGATCACGTCCCCTCGACCAAAGAGCCCGACCCCTACATGCACGTCTTTCTCGACGCGGGCAACGGCAACGTGCTCGCCTTCTTCGAAATTCCCAATTCGCCGCCGATGGGTCGCGATCCGAACACGCCCGCGTGGGTGCAGCACATCGCCTTCAAGGTGGGCGACGTCGCGACGCTCGAGCGCGTGAAGGAGCGGCTCGAGGCGCGCGGGATGAGCGTGCTCGGCCCCGTGAATCACGAGATCTTCCAGTCGATCTACTTCCACGATCCCAACGGCCATCGCATCGAGCTCGCCGCGAACACCGTGGCGCCGCAGACGCTCGAGCGGCTGCACGATATCGCGCCCTCGATGCTCGATGAGTGGAGCGAGAAGAAGAGCGTCGTGCGGCAAGCGGCCTGGCTGCACGAGAAAGAGTTCGCGGAAACGCTCGCGTAATTCGCGGGAGATCGTGAGCGAAGAACCCGTCGTCCTTGACGTGCGCCCGTACCACGATCGCGGCGAGGAGCCCTTCGCCGCGATCATGGCGGCCGTCGCGTCGCTTGCCCCCGGTCAAGCGCTGCTGCTGATCAACTCGTTCGATCCGCTGCCGCTCGTACGCGTGATGGATCGGCGCGGCTATGACGCCGTGCGTACCGAGGCGGCTCCGGGTGAATGGCACGTGCGTTTCAACCCGCGATGAAGATCGTCACACTCGATAACCGCGGGCTCATGCCGCCCGAGCCGCTCGTGCGCATTCTCACCGCGTGCGACGACTTGCAGCCGGGCGATCGGATCGTCGCCGCCATGGATCGTCGTCCGCTGCTGCTCTTTCCCGAACTCGACGAGCGCGGATTGCACTATACGTGCGAACCGCGCGGCGAGGGCTTCGAGGTGACGATCGAGCGCCCCGGCGGCGAGGCGGTGCCGTGAGCCCGCGTTCGTACGATTCCTCGCAGCACGGAAAGTCGCCGTCGCCGTTCATTCCGTTCACCTTCGTCGCGATCGGTCTCGGGAATCTGCTAATGACGTTGCTGTGGATGCTGCTCGGAGATCCCGTGCCGCTCGCACTGCTGCACGCGTTCGCGGTGGGCGTCTTTCTCACGATCGCGCTCGGACTGCTCTACCAATTCATTCCGGTCGTCGGCCTGGGAACGCTGCGCTTTCCGCGCGTAGCCTACGTACACGCACTCTGCGCGCTCGTCGGCTCGGCGTTGCTCGTCTACGGCTTTCAGCACGCGGCCTACGCGTGGGTAGCGTTCGGCGGCGCGCTGCACGGAATCGGTTTGCTGCTACAACTCGTCGTGCTGCTCGCGACCGTGCGCTTTCGTCTCCCGCCCGCGGCGGCGGCAAGCGCGCTCTCGAGCCTCGGCTGGCTGCTCGGCGCGATCGTCCTCGGTGTGCTCATGGCCGAGCGATTCGTGCACGGCGTCGCGCCGGGATCGCTCGTCTACGTTCATGCGCTCGTCGCGCTCGGCGGCTTTTTCGGTACGCTGATCGTCGGCATCACGCTGCGGCTCCTGCGCATGTTCGAACGCGTCGATCGCGAGTCCGCGATCGCCCGCACGGACATCGCCGCGCACGCGGGCATCGCGCTTGCCCTCGCCGGCGGCCTCGCGCGCTGGGCGCTTCCGCTCGCGCTCGCGCCGTTCGTGCGTTCGCTCCTTGTCATCGCGCGCGGCCGTAATCCGGCCTATCAGCGGGAGACGGGCTGGTATACGCTCTGCTCGACCGTCGGCGCGGGCGCGGCGGCCGTGCTGTTCGGCATGGGGCGCTTCGAATCGGCGATCGCGATCGCGCTCTGGTTCTTCGTGGGAACGGCGGTCGTCGGCTATCTGCAGCGCATCGTGCCGTTCATCTGGTGGATTCGACGCGCTCGCAGCGAGGGCGCGCGCAACATCCCGAGCCTCGGTGAGATGAACGACACGCGTCTCGGTGTCGCGATCCTCGTCGCCTGGCTCGTCGCCGGGGCGCCGCTGCTCGCCGATGCGACGCGCATCGCCGCGGCGCTCGCGCTCGTCGCGCTCGGATTGCTCCTCGCGCAACTCCACAGGCCCTTCACGCTCCCGGCGAAGGCGCAGTAGGCGCGTCGCGTCGTCGGGGCGTACCTACGAACGATGGATCTCGCGGCCGAGACCGGTGAACCGGTGCTGATCGCACGCACGTATGTCGAGGAGAACGAGCGGCTGCACGAGCACTTTCGCGCTGCGAAGCCGTTTCCGTACCTCGCACTCGATGGGTTCCTCGACGCGGAGTTCGCACGCGCGCTGCTGCGCGATTTCCCGCAATCGACCGGTGCGATCAACCCGTTCGGGGCGCCGGGACGCAAGGCGTTTCACGGCGATCTTCCGAGCCTCGGGCCGACGTTCGCGCAGGCCGATCGTTGGTTTTCGTCGCGCGCGTTCCTCTCGTGGCTGGAGACGGTGACCGGAATTGCGGGCCTGCTCTACGATCCGAAAAACTACGGCGGCGGCATGCACGAGAACTTCGAAGGACGCGATCTGCGACCGCACGTCGATTTCAACATTCATCCGGTCACGAAGCTGCATCGCCGCGTCAATTTGATCGTCTACCTCAACGAAGACTGGGATCCGCGCTGGGGCGGCAACCTCATGCTCTACCGCGATCCGCGCGATTGCTTCGACGAGCCGGTCGTTCTCGCGCCGGATTTCAACCGCTGCGTCCTCTTCGAAACGAGCGAACGCTCGTGGCACGGCTTCGATCGTCTCACCTTCCCGCCCGAACAGAAACACCGTACGCGCAAATCGCTCTCGCTCTATTTCTACAGCGAGGAACGTCCCGACGACGAGATCGTCGAAGAGCATACGACCTTCTTCGTTCCGCGCGCGCTGCCGCCGCGCTATCGCGAGGGCTATACCCTCGGCGTCGACGATGAGCGTGAACTCGGCGAACTCGTCGGCCAGCGCGATCGGCTGATCGAGCTCTATCAGGGCGAACAGGGGCGGCGCGAGCCGTGGAGCGCGGAGGCGGCGCGGCTGCGTCGTCGCTGCGCGCAATTGGAAGCCGAACGCACGTTGCCGATGCTCGGATACGGCTGGGCGAGCGGCGTGAGCGGCTGCTACGGCGACGGCTGGGGCGGTGCCGAGATCGGGTTCACGCTGCATACCGCGCGCGAGGCGCAGGCCCTGCTGCTGCGCGCGCGCGTGCCCGACGGTATTGCCGCCGATGCGCGGCTGACGGTCTCGGTCAACGGCGAGCAACGCGCCGCGCTCGATCTTGCGGCCGGCCCGATCGAGCTGCGGGTGCCGCTGCAACTGGGCGCGGGCGAGCGCGCGGAGCTGCGAGCGGCGGTAAACCGCACGGTGAACCCGCATGCGCTCGGGCTCGGCGCGGATCGGCGCGATCTCGGTATCTTTCTCGAGCGTCTCGAACTGCTCGACGGCCACGGTGAGTGCGCGTGAGCGACGAGCGCTTGGCGTACCTCGACGCGCTCGCCGAGCGCGTACGCGAGAAGCGCCGCGAACTCATCGATCTGCGCGGGCGCTCCGAGCGGACGCGCATTCCGCGTACCGAGGCCGACGAGCCCTCCGCGCTGCACGCGGCGTGGGAAGCGCTGCGTGCCGCCTGGATCGAACGCATCGAACGGCGGCCGCTCTCAAATGCTCCGCTCATCTCCATCGCGATCGCGGCGGGAGCCGATGAATCGTCGTTGCTCGGCACGCTCCTCTCGATCGCGGCCACCTGGTTCGAAAGCCTCGCGGTCGAGATCGTGGTGTCGGTCGAGTCCGAGGCGCGAGCCGAGCGCATTCGCACGTGTACGCCCGGTGTGCGCGCGTTCGTGCGCAACGACGCCGCGTCCGATGCGCGTGCCGTCGCCGTCGCGCATACGCGCGGCGTCTATCTGTTTCTGCTCGGGGAGGGCGTGCGCGTCACGAACGGCTGCCTCGATCGGCTGGTCACCCTGCTCGAATCGGATCGTTCGATCGGCATTGCGTCGGCGCGCGTCGTCACGTCGAACGGGGCGTTCGACGACGGCAGCATCGCGACCGCCGACGGGGTGCTCGTTCCGGTAGCCGTTCGTGCCACGCATGCGCGCGATCGTCGGGATGTAGATATCGCACCGGTCGGCGCGCTGCTCGTGCGACGCGATCGTTTCGATGAGTTCGGCGCGTTCGACCCACGTTTCGTCAGCGAACGCTATCGCCTGGCTCACCTGTGTCTCGCGGCTCGCGCGGCGGGCCTGGGCGTGGTCGTTCACACGGCGGCGCACGCCTATGCCGATGCGACGCACGATCTCGATCGCGTGCAGCTCGCGCGCGTGCATCGCGCGCTGCTCGCGCCGCGTTCGAGCGATCCGGCGCACGCCTCGGCGGCGACCGCGCGCAGCACGCGGACCGGCGAGGTCCTTCTCGCCGTGCTTGCGCGGTTGCCGATCGGCGGGTGGGAGAACGATCCGCGTACGTTTGCGATGCTGCGGGCGTGGCGCGAGCGCGGCTACTACGTCGCCGTGCTGCCCGACGACGGCGTGCTACGCGAGCCCGCGGCCGAGGAGCTGGCGGCGCTCGGTATCGAGCTCTTGTGCGGGCCGAATTTCGCGAGCGGTGGCGATGCGGCGCTCGCGGGGCTTCTCCCCATTCTCGCGGTGGCATGGCTCTTCGGGGAAGACGTGCTCGATCAGTACGCGGAGCGCATCCGTTTGAATCGTGCCGTGACGATCGTCTACGACGCCGACGTTCGCACCTACGGACGCGCGCGCGTGCTCGATCTCGCGCGGCGCGCCGATGCGGTTGCGTGCGCGCGCGGCGAGGATGTTCGCTTGCTTCGCCGGCACGGGCTCGACGCAACGCTCGTCGATGCGAGCAACGCGGCCGATCTGCCCGCCGCAGTGCGAGCGCGGGTTGCGCGGTGAGCCTGCGCGATCGGATCGACCGCGACGGCTTTGCCGAGCCGTTTACGCTGCTCGATGCGGATGCGGCCGCCGCGGCATGTGCCGCCGCCGACGCCGTGCTGCTGCGCGACGGTCCCGACGCGCGCTCGCGCACGCAATCGCGTCATCTCGACGACCCCGTGCTGCTCGCGCTGTGCACGCATCCCGAACTGCTGCGCCGCGTGCGCGCGGTCTTGGGCGACCACATCGTGCTGTGGCGTTCGAATCTCTTTCCCAAACCGCCGGGCGCACGGGAGTTCGCCTGGCATACCGATGCCGAACATTGGACCACGCTGCTCGAGCCGATGCGGAACCTCACCGCGTGGATCGCGCTCGAACCGGCGCATGCGAGCAATGGCTGCCTGGAGTTTCGCCCGCGTTCCGACGATGCACGCGTGGTCGTGGCCGAGATGCCCCCCGGCGACTGCGTGCTCTTCGACGAACGCGCGATCCATCGCTCGGGCGCCAATCCGTCCGCGGCGCGTCGCCTCGCGCTCGCCGTCCGCTTCACGCTCGCGAACGTCCGCATCGACCGCAGCCGCCTCTTTCCCGACTATCGCGAGATCGCGCTCGCACCGTGATCTCGCACGAGCGACGCTGCATCTTCATCCACATTCCGAAGTGCGGCGGTACCAGTATCGAGGATGTGATCTGGCCCGGGCCGCGCTCGGAGGAGCACTTGTGGATGGGCTTCGTCGAGCCGCTCCGCAACCCGTATCAGACCGGCGGTCTGCAGCATCTCACCGCGCCACTGGTACGCACGGTCGTGGGAGAGTCGGTGTTCGACGCGTATTACCGCTTTGCGTTCGTACGCAATCCGTGGGATCGTGCCGTCTCGCAGTTCGTGTTCATGGCGCGTCGTCCCGATCTGCGGGCCTATCTCGGGCTCGGCGAGCGCGACGAATTCAAACGCTATCTCGCACTCGTACCCGAGCGCGAACACGTGCAGTGGATGCCGCAGACGGCCTTCCTGTACGATCGAAAGGGCGATCTGCTCGTGCACGACGTCCTTCGCTTCGAGCGATTCGAAGAAGAAGCGCGGACGCTCTTCGCCCGGCTCGGCATCAGCGCCGCACTTCCGCATGAAAAACGGGGCGAGCGCGCCGAATTCGCCTCCTATTACGATGACGAAGCGCGGGAGATGGTCGCCGAGCTCTACGCCGACGATATTCGCGCCTTTGCGTATCGCTTTCCGGGCGTCGATTAAAACAGGTAGCCGAAGCGATCGATGTCGCGCGCGAAATGTTTCGCGGCGAGCGCCTGCGTGCGCGGCGTGAAATAGGTGCGGTAATCCGCCTCGCGCGCGCTCGCGTTCTCGAAGCCGAGAGCGAGCGTCAGGCCGAGTCGATCGCGAAGCGCGGCCACGTCATCGGCGAGCCGCTCGAAACGCAGCACCTCGGTCACGAGCACGAGGTCGCCGTCGCTTACCATCGCCGTCTGATCGGCGCGTAACAGCGGATAGAGTTCCACGAAGCGGGCGAACGTATCGCAGCGCGCCATGAGCGCGGAGCGATCGGGGTCCTCGGTGCTCACGCCGGGAGCGTGCGCGCGCGCGAAGGCGTAGGTGGAGACGAGCATATCCCACGGGTTGCGCACGCAGGCGAAAGAGAAGAGGGAATCCCACGCATCGCCGAGCAGCGCGCGCAGTGCGGCGGCGGGGAGATGCTGCTGCGGAAAGCTGACGAAGCTCGCGAGGCCGAAATTGCGGCGAATCGCAGTTGCGATCGCTTCACGCTCGGGCGACGCCTCGAGCATGTCCCACACGCCGTAGGCGGTGTACTCGGTCCGCTCGGCGGCCAGTGCCCGCACGAGGCTCGTGCCGCCGGTTTTCGGGATGTGGACGAAGGCGAAGCCGCGGTCGGGATAGACCGGCACGATCAGCCGGGATCGGCGTCGAGAGCGGCGCGCGTGCGCGCGATCTCGTCGTCGAGTTGCGCGGCGACGTCGTGTGCGAAGGCTTCGAAGCGCGTGCTAAGCTCCGCGTAATCCGCCTCGCGGCGGTCGAGCGCCGCGCGCACGCGATCGTGCTCACGTATCAGCCGTTCCCGTTCGGCGCGGAGACGATCGCGCTCCTGAGAAGTCTCGGTAAAGCGCTCGGCGAGCGCGCGCGCATGCTCGCGATCCGAGAGCGGCCGCGCCCGCACGACGTATTGCAGCACGTCGTGTTCGGGATCGCGTTCGATCGCCTGGACGACGCCTTCGTCGAAATCCTCGCGGCGCACGAGCGGCACGAGATCCGATTCGGCGAAGAGCGGCAGGCGCACGCGCTCGATCCGGTCGAGATGATATCCCGCGCGCAAAAACAGCTCGCCGATCGTGTGCAGGGTGAAGAAGCGCAGGTGCGATTCGTCGAGCAGGCCGTAGCGCTGATACTCGAAGTGTCCGCCCAGCATCGCGAGGCGCATCGCCCCGTGGCCGATATTCGGAATCGAGGCGATGACATACGCGTCGCCGTCGAGATGGGCCCGCATCCGATCGAGCATGGAAGCCGGATCGTGAAGGTGCTCGAGAATGTCGCCGAAGATCGCGATGTCGAAGCGCTCGTCGGCGAAGATGTCGTGCAGCGGCGTCGCCTCGAGGTCCGCCTGATGGAGCGAGGCGTACCAGGGTTTTGCGAGCTCGAGTGCCTCGGCGTTGATATCGATGCCGGTGAGCGTGCAGCCGCGCTCGCGAAGCGCGTGACCGATGTATCCGCTCGCGCAGCCGAGATCGAGCACGCGCGCACCGTCGCGCACCAGGGCGACGATCTGCGTCAGGCTGCGATTGCTCGTTTGATCGATGGGCGAGAAGTCCGGGTGATCCGGATACTCTTTCGTTGAAGCGGGCAAAATCATAGGAGCACCCCCGCTACCCTTTCAACCGTCTGCCGGAACCGGCCTTCGCTGCGGGCCAAAATCCGATGTCGCCGATGCGCGGACGCATGATCGCGGAGCCGCTTGCCGAATCTGCGCGCCAGCAAGCTGGCAGCGCCACGTCGGAGAGCAGCGGAACCGTGCATTTAACGCAACTCGACTGGATCATTATCGTCGTCTCGCTCGGCGTGACGTTTCTGCCCGCGATTTTTCTCGCGCGGCGAGCGGGTCGCAACACGACGGAGTTCTTCGCTGCGGGCCGTCAGGCGCCATGGTGGCTCATCGGGATATCGCTCGTTGCGACCACGTTTTCCACCGATACGCCGAATCTCGTCACGAACTTCGTGCGCACGGGCGGGGTGGCGGCCAATTGGCAGTGGTGGGCCTTCTTGCTGACCGGCATGGCGACCGTCTTTTTCTACGCTCGCCTGTGGCGGCGCAGCGGCGTGCTGACCGATCTCGAATTCTACGAACTGCGTTACTCGGGCAAGGCCGCGGCGTTCGTGCGCGGTTTTCGCTCGGTCTACCTCGGGTTGTTCTTCAACGTGATGATCATCGCCACGGTCAATCTCGCCGCCGCGAAGATCGCAAGCGTGCTCTTCGGCTTACCGGAATACGTGACGCTCCCGATCGCGGGAGCGGTCGTGATCGTCTTCGCGGCGACGGCGGGGCTCTGGGGCGTGATGATGACCGATACGATCCAGTTCGTGATCACGATGTCGAGCGCGTTCGCCGCCGCGTACTACGCACTGCACGCGCCGCAGGTCGCGCGCCTGGGCGGGCTCTCCGGGCTGCTCGCGCACGTGCAGGCGCTGCATCCGCATCTGCTCGATATTCTGCCGGATTTTTCGAACTGGCCCGCCGCGGCGAGCCTCTTCATCATCCCGCTCACCGTACAGTGGTGGTCGGTCTGGTATCCGGGCGCCGAGCCCGGCGGCGGCAGCTACGTCGCGCAGCGCATGCTCGCGGCGCGCCACGAGAGCGACTCGGTCTGGGGCACCATGCTCTTCCAGATAACCTTTTTCGCGTTGCGGCCGTGGCCCTGGATCATCGTCGCGATCGCCTCGCTCGTGGTCTATCCGTCGCTCGATGCGATTCGCCACGCGTTTCCGGCGGTACAGCCCAATCTGATCGGCGACGACATCGCCTACCCCGCGATGCTCGTCTTCTTGCCCGCGGGCTGGGCGGGATTCATGGTGGCGGGGCTCTTCGCGGCCTATCGCTCCACGCTCGAATCGCACCTGAATTGGGGCACCTCGTATCTCGTGCACGATTTCTACCGACGCTTCTTCAAACCCGATGCGACCGAGCAGCACTACGTGCTGGTGGGACGCATCGTCACGGCGCTGCTGATGATCGTCGCGATCGGCTTCACGTTCGTGCTCGACACCGCGAAAGAGGCCTTCAACCTGCTGCTCGACGTCGGCGCCGGAACCGGTTTGATCTACCTGTTGCGCTGGTATTGGTCGCGCATCAACGCGTGGAGCGAGGTGAGCGCGATGGTCGCGTCTTTCGTGGTCTCGATCGCCGTCTTCGCGCTCGGCAAAGCGGGGCATCCGCTCGATCCGTCGATCGCGCTGATCGTCACGGTCGCGATCACCACGATCGTTTGGATCGCGACCACGCTGCTCACGCCCGCGGTCGATGAGGCGACGCTGCTGCGCTTCTACGAACGGGTGCGTCCGGCGGGTCGCGGCTGGGCGCGCATCCGCGAACGCAGCGGCCTTCCGCCCTCGCCCGACAGTCTTCCGAACGCGTTGCTCGGCTGGCTTTTCGGCGTGATCACCGTCTACGCGGCGCTCTTCGGCACCGGCGCATATCTGTATGGGCACGAGCTGCAGGGGATCATCGCGACGGTGCTCTTCGCGGCTGCGGGCGCGGGACTCGTACGCATCGTCGCGCGCATGCGGCAAACCGTATGACGTAGGTCGCTTCGTTCTCGACTTCTTCACGGGCATCGCCGCACCGTGCCGCCGCGTATGCGCTAGACTGGGAGCGTGATGCTCTTTCGTCGTCAGTGGATTCCGCCGTGGGCGCTACTCGTCGCGCAGCTCTCGCACGGCACGTCGTGGATACTGCTCGTCTTCGGCGCCGCGTGGTTCGGCGTGCGCGGGGTCACGCCCGCCGCGATCGCGTGGATCCACGTCGTCGCGCTCGGCTGGGTGACGATGGCGGCGCTCGCGATTCTGCTGCACGTGATTCCCGGCTTTACCGACCTGCGCTGGCGCGGAGAATCGCTCGCGCGCGCCGCGCTCGGCGGCTTCGCGATCGGCGTCGCGCTCTTCATCCTCGGATGGCTCGCGTGGGAGCCGCTCGTGCTCGCGGGCGCGGTGACGATCGCGCTCTCGCTCACCGCCTATCTGAGCGCCGCCTTCACCACGCTCGGATCGCGTGCGCCGATCGAACGTTCGGAGCGCACGATCGCACGCGGGCTGACGATCGTGCTCGCGCTCTTCGCGGCGGTCGTCGTTCTCGGGCTCGGCATGGTTGCGGCGCTCTTCGGCGGCGCTCCCGGTGCATGGCTCGCGCATCTGCCCGCCGCGCACGCGGCGCTCGGCATCTTCGGCTGGTTTACGATCCTGATCGTGGGCGTCGCCGCCCGTACGATGCGCCCGATCTGCGGCGTGCGCTCGACCGACGCGCGCGTGCACGCCTTCGTCGGCGTCGCGCTCACGCTCGGCGCACCGCTACTCGCGCTCGGGCTCGCGCTCGCGAACGGCGCGTGCACGTGGGGCGGCGCGGCGCTGATCGGCGCGGGCGCGCTCGCCTACGCGACGGATGCGTTCGGCGTGTTGCGCCGCGCGACGGTGACGCATCGTCCGCCGCAGGCGTTCGTCGGCGCCGCGCTGCTCTGGCTGCTCGCGGGGCTCGCCCTCGGCGTGGGGGTGCTACGCGGCGCGCCGTGGGGCGATGCGTTCGTCTTCGTGATGCTGATCGGCTGGGTAGGGCAGATGGTCAACGCACATATGCTGCATATCGGCGTGCGCACGATCGCGACGATGGTGCGTGGCGACGACGACGAGACGCGCCCGAACGAACTGTTGGGAACGGCGCGCTCGTGGTTTGCGTTCGGAGCAATGCAACTCGCGGTGCTGCTCGGGGCGATCGGATTGATGCGCGGCGATGCCGGAAACGCGATCGCGGCGGGCCTGGTGGGCGCCGCCGCGTGGTTGGTGATGTCGGCGAACCTGCTCGGAGCTTACTTCGCCGCCTTCGACGGTACGAAGACGAGCGCGAGTCCGTCGATGCAGTAGCGCAGGTGCGTGGGCGGCGGGCCGTCGTCGAAGATGTGGCCGAGATGACCGCCGCAGGTCGCGCAATGCACCTCGGTGCGCGGCTCGCCGGGCAACTCGAAATCCATACGCGTGAGCGTCACGCGCGGTTCGACTGTAAAGAACGACGGCCAGCCGTCGCCGCTGTCGTACTTCATCTGCGAGGTGAAGAGCAGCGTGTTGCAGCCCGCGCAATGGTAGGTGCCCGCCCGCTTCTCGCCGATGAGCGGGCTCGAAAAGGCGGGCTCGGTGCCGTTCTCGCGCAGGATATAGTAGCGGTCGCCGAGCAGGCGCCGCCACTGCGCGTCGGTATGCCTCACCGTGTAGGCGCTCGCGCGGCCCGCGCTCGCCGCGAGCGCCGCCGCGGCGCCGAGTGCACCGAGAAACTGCGTGCGTCTCATTTCGGCACCGCGATATGGCAGGCGACGCCGTGCCGCTCGAAATAGCGCTGATGGTAGGCTTCCGCGGGATAGAACGTGCTCGCGGGAACGATCTGCGTCGCGATCGGCTTGGCGAACGCGGCCTGCGCGCGATCGCGCGAGGCGACGGCGGCGGTGTGTTGCTCGGGCGAATGCGTAAAGATCGCGGAGCGATACTGCGAGCCGACGTCGGGGCCTTGACGATTGAGCTGCGTCGGATCGTGAAGGTTCCAGAAGAAATCGACGAGCTCTTCGTAGCGTACGCGCGACGGATCGAACGTCACCTCCACCGCTTCGGCGTGCCCGGTGCGATCGGAGCAGACCTCACGATAGGTGGGATCGACGGTGCTTCCGCCGGTGTAGCCGGAGACGGCGTCGAGGACGCCCGGAAGCTGCAGAAACGCGGCTTCGACTCCCCAGAAGCATCCGGCCGCGAACGTGGCTTTTTCGGTGTTCATACACCTTCTGAACGCCGCTCGCGGCTCGCCGGATGCGTGCTCCTCAGAGGTCGGCGCGCAGCACGTCGTCGATCGTTTCGCGGCGCGCCCACAGCTCGATGCCGCCCGCGCCGAGCGCCGCGACCGGCGGGCGCATGAAGCGGTTGTAGTTGCTTGCCATGCTGTACGTGTAGGCGCCCGTGGCGCAGATCGCGAGCAGATCCCCGGCGCGCAGATCGGCCGGGAGCATCGCTTCGACCAGGCGATCGTTCTCGCAGGAGCGCCCGCACAGCGTGGTCGGCTGCAGCGTACCCTCGGGGCGGCGCACCGGCGTCACGTGATGGTAGGCGCCGTAGAGCGCCGGGCGCGGATTGTCGGCCATGCCGCCGTCTACGATCGCGTACCGGCGCCGATCGAAGCGTTTGATCGCGAGCACGCGGTAGAGCGAGGTTCCGGCGAGCGCGATCAGCGCGCGCCCGGGCTCGATCTCCACGCGCATATCCGACGGCACGGCGCCGACCACGCGGGCGAGCACGGCAGCGACATCGACCGACTCGTCGTCGGCATCGGGATGCATGCGCACGCCGAAGCCACCGCCGATTACGAGCGTGTCGGCGTCGGGAAAACCGCTCGCGCGCACGCGCGCGAGATCCTCGGCGAGCGCCGACGCGCTTGCGACGAAGGGTGTCGCGTCGTAAATCTGCGAGCCGATGTGCGCGTGCAAGCCGCGCAGGCGCAGGGTGGGCATATCGCGCAGCAGCCCGAGCGCTTCGTCGCGTTCGTGCGGCGCGATGCCGAATTTGCTCTCGTCGCCCGCGGTGCGCACGAACTCGTGCGTGTGCGCCTCGATCCCGGTGTTCAGGCGCAGCAGCACGTCGACGGATCGTCCGCGCAGGCGCGCGCGAATCGCGCGCAGCTCGTCGAGACCGTCGACCACGATGCGCGCCGTGCGTCCGTCGAGCGCGGCGTCGAGTTCCTCGTCGCTCTTGCCCGCGCCGTGAAAGGTCATGCGCGCCGCGGGAAATCCGGCGCGTTCGGCGGTGACGAGCTCGCCGAGCGAGCAGACATCGATGCCGATAGCGCGAGGTCGTAGCGCGCGCACGAGTCCCCCGACCAGCAGTGCTTTGCCCGCGTAGGAGACGCCGACGCCGCAAGCGCTCGCAGCGCCGAGTATCGCATCGAGCGCCTCGTCGAGCACGCCGCGATCGATCGCAAGCACGGGCGTCCCGCAGCGTTCGGCGATCGCGTCGGCTGCGACGCCGCCGATCGTCAGCGTGCCGTCGGCGTCGCGAGCGTGTCCCGGCGCGAGGCCGTTATGCCAGCTTGCGAAGTTCTTCAATGCGTTCGAAGGCGCGGCGGAGATGCGGAATGACGATCGATCCGCCCACGATGAGCCCGACGTTGAGCGCGTCGTGCAATTCGGCGTCGGTGAAGCCGACCTTCACGCATTGCGCGACGTGATAGGTGACGCAGTCGTCGCAGCGCAGCACGAGCGAGGCGACGAGTCCGCAGAGTTCCTTCACGCGGCCGGGCAGCGCGCCGTCTTCGTACGCGCGCGTATCCAAGTTGAAGAAGCGCTGGATGCCGAGGTGGCCGGAGTCGAGCACGAGCTCGTTCTGCTGCTCGCGCAGCTTGGTCCACTCGTCGATCGTCATGCGAACTGCTCCATGTAGCTATCGATACGGTCTTGGTCGACGCCCGCCGCGAGCAATTGCGCCGCGTAGGCTTCGCGCGACGCGGGCGGCGTGACGAACATCACGTGCGTGTCGTCGTGCGCGGCGGACGAGAGCGTGCACCACTGCGCCGCGGCCGGCACGAGCGCGCACTGTTCGGGCGCGAGCGTCACCGTGGTGCCGCAGGCTTCGATCGTGAGCGGGCGATCGACCGGCATGAAGATCAGCGGACGATCGTGCGTCGCCATCGAGCTCGGTTCGGAGCCGACCGCGATGCGCTCGACGATGAAGCGCGCATCCGCGATCAGCGCGGTTCGCCGCAGCCCTTCGAAGGTGTAGGCGATCTGCGCTCCGGCGCCCCCGGTGCCGCGATGGTAGTTCAGTACGTCGGCGGCCTTCTGCACGTGCAGTTGCCGCGGTTTGCCGTCGGCGCCGACACGGTTCCAGTCGAAGATGCGGTAGGTCAGGTCGCTCGCCTGCTGCGTCTCGAAGAGCACGATGCCCGCGCCGATCGCGTGAAGCGTTCCGGAGGGGAGATAGAAGGCGTCGCCCGCTTTGACCGGCACGCGGCGCAGTATCTCGCCGAGCGTGCCGTCGGCCACGCGACGCTCGTATTCGGCGCGGTCGGTGTCGCGCGTCCATCCGAGCACGAGCTCGGCGCCTTCATCGGCGGAGAAAATGTACCAGCACTCCGTTTTGCCGTTGTGCTGATGCTCCACGCGCTGCGCGTAGGCATCGTTCGGATGCACCTGAACCGAGAGCGCGTCGCGCGCGTCGATGATTTTGGTGAGCACCGGAAAGATGCGATCGGCCTCGATCGTGCCGAGAAAGGACGCGCCGAGCTTCGCGCGCAGTTCGCCGATGCTCGCGCCGGCGAGAGGCCCGTTGGTCACGCGATTCTCATCCCAGCATTTCCACGACTCGCCGCCCCAAATGGCGGGCGCCGCTTTCGGTTCGATGACGTAGGGATACAGGAGCTCGTTCATCTCTCGCATTCTTACCCGACGGTGTGAGAAATCCCCGGCGGAATCCGTACGCTGCGATCCGTCGCGGCGCGACCGGCGTACTCTCGGCACGATGAAACGTGTACTGTTCGTGCTCTTTACCGCCGCCGCGCTCGTCGGAGCGGTCGCGCGGCCCGGCAACGTCTCGCCCACGCTCGCACCCGTGCTCGCCGCCCGCCGGTGGATCGGCCGTCCCGTCCGCTCCGCGGACCTGGCCGGGAAGGTGGTCGTGCTCGACGTCTTCACCGTCGACTGCATCAATTGTCGCAACGTGGTGCCGACGTTGCGTGCGCTCTACGCGGCGGATCGGGCGAAGGGCCTCGCGATCGTCGGAATTCATTCGCCCGAGACGCCGGTCGAGCAGCAACGCGGCTACGTGACGGAGAATCTTCGCGCCCAAGGCATCACGTGGCCGGTCGCCGTCGACAACGCGTTCACGCTCTGGAACGCGTACGGCGTCGACGCTTGGCCCACGCAACTCTTCTTCGATCGGCACGGTCGCTTGCGAAAGATCATCGTGGGCGACTCGCAGGACGACGCGGTGCGTGCGACGGTGGAGGCCCTGCTCTCGGAAAAGTAAGGAATGCATAGAGTCCACATCGGTATCGGTTCGAATCTCGGCGATCGTCAAGCGAATATTCTCGCCGCGCTGCAGCGCCTGCGTCTGCGCGCCTCGATCGACGCGGTCTCCTCGTTCTTCGAGAGCGCTCCGGCCGATGGCGCGACGGGCCCCGCGTTCCTGAACGTCGCGGCGGCGCTGCGCACGGAGCTCGACGGGGAGTCGCTCGAACGCTTTCTGCGCGACGTCGAGACGGCGGTCGGCCGGACCTCGACGACGCGGCTCGAAGCGCGCGTGATCGACATCGACCTGCTCGCGCTCGACGGTGCGCCGCGCGTCGCGCTCGCGCAGCGTCCGTACAATGCGGTTCCGCTCGCGGAGATCGCGCCCGAGTTCTCGGCGGCGGCCGACGGTGCGGTCGGGATGCAAAAGCTCGCGCGCAGCCTGCACTTTCAATCGAATCGACAGGAAGAAGAGCCCGACGTGCGCCTCTCGCTCAATCGCGTCGGCGTCTCGCGCGTGCGCCGTATCGTGCAGGTGGAGATCGACGGGCGCCCCCACGTCTTCAACGGCGAGTTTACGATGGTCGCCGATCTCGCACCCGACAAAGCGGGCGTGCACATGTCGCGCTTTTCGGAGATCCTCGAAGAAGCCACGCTCGACGTGCTCGCGACGAGCGAGAAACCCGCGCGCATCGAGCGCCTGGTCGAAGCGATCGCGCGGGAGATCGTGCGCAGTCAGCGCGCAATTCGCGCCGACGTGCGGCTACGCGCCGATTTCGGACTCGAACGCTGGACGCCGGTGAGCGGCAAGCGCGGCGAGGAGACCTACACGCTCGTCGGCATCGCCCACGCGGACGAGCACGGAACGCGACGCGTGGTCGGCGTGGAGGCCGAGGGGATGACGGCGTGTCCGTGCGCGCAGCAGATGGTGCGCGAACATTCGATGCACGAACTGATGGAGGCCGGATTCTCCGAGGCCGACGCCGCGCGCGCGCTCGACGCGCTGCCCGGCGCCACGCACAATCAGCGCGGCCGCGGCGGCATACTCCTCGGCGTCGACGACGAACACGCCGACGCGATTCGTGCCGAGGATCTGGTGGAGATCGTCGAAAGCTCGATGTCGAGCGAGACGTACGATCTGCTCAAGCGCCCCGACGAGTTCTTCATCGTGAACAAGGCGCACCACAATCCGAAGTTCGTGGAAGACGTGGTGCGCGGCATCCTCGCGCGAGCGCTCGACATGTACGCGGATCTGCCCGACGACACGTTCCTCTTCGCGAGCCAAGTCAACTACGAGTCGATCCACAAGCACGACGCCTTCGCCGAAGCGTTCGGCAGTTTCGGCGAATTCCGCGAAGAACTGCGCGGCGGCCGATACGTCACGAGCAAGACCGATCTTGCCGCATGGCTCGGCACGCGCCCGTCCTCCGTACTCGTGCCGTAGGACTTTCGAACCGACGGGGCATCATCTGCCGGCACGCGAAGAGCGGGTCATGCAGGTCATTCGCATCGCCGGGTGTGTCGCGGCGACCTTGTTGCTGTTCGCTGCTGCGCCTCGCATACCCGAGCGAGCACCGATCCTGGGGGCGAACGTCGCTCCCCTCTCCTACGATCTCACGCTGGCGCCGGATATCACGGCGGCTACGCAGACGTTCGGTTTGCGCGGCACGGTCGAAGGCCGCGAACGTATCGTCGTCACCTTGCGTCGCTCGGCGAGCGAGATCGCGCTGAACGCAACGCATATCGCCGTTCTGCGCGCCGCGGTCGATGGCCGAGTCGCGACGGTGAGCGTCGATCCCGTCGCGCAGCAGATCGTCCTGCGTGCGGCGCATCCGCTCGCCGCGGGGCGTCATGTGGTTACCCTCGGGTTTCGCAGCCGTATCGCGGGCGACGTTCCCGGCTTCTTCGGCGACAGCATGGAAGGGCACGCCCAGGATCTCGTCAGCTCGTTCGAGCCGAGCGAAGCGCGTTCGCTCTTTCCGTGCTTCGACGAGCCGGGCTTTCGCGCGCGCTTTACGTTGCACGTGATCGCACCGCGCGGGTGGACCGTCATCTCGTCGATGGCCGCCGTCGGCAGCACGCCGCTCGGCGCGGATCGGAAAGACGTCTCGTTTGCAGCGACGCCGCCGATTCCGCCCTATCTGCTCGCGCTCGACATGGGCGTCTTCGCATCGGTTCGCGGCAGCATCGACGGCGTGCCGGTAACCGTCTATGCGCGGCCCGGCCAAACCGCGCTCGCTCGACGCACGCTCGACACGGCGCTGACCGCGCTGCACTTTTACGCGCGCGATTTGGGCGTGCCGTATCCGTTTCCGAAGCTCGACATCGTGATCTCCGACGGCGTGCTGAACGATACGGAGGAAGCCGCGGGCGTCGAGACCGTCTATACCGAGGACGAGGTGAGCGGTGCGCAGCGTAGCGGTCTCCTCGGCGCGAAGGACGCGTTCGATGCGATCGCGCAGCCGATCGCGCTCGAGTGGTTCGCGGGGATCACCTCGCAGCGTACGTGGGGTGATAGCTGGGTCGTCTACGGGCCCGCCCAGTGGGAGCTCGCGCGCGCTCGCCGTGCGCTGCGTCCCGATCTCGCGGGCGTTCTCGGCTTCGGGTGGAGTTGGACCGGATACTCCGGCAGGCCGCTCGCATGGCGGCTCGCCGACGACCGCGATGCTGCGGTACAGCCCCTGTACGACGACCTCTTCGCTCGTGGGCCGGCGATTCTCGCCATGTGGGCTCGTTACGTCGGTGTCGATGCGGTACATGCGGCGTTGCGGCGCTACTTTGCCGAGCATCGCTTCGGTTCGGCGGCGGTCGACGGCTTCTGGCGCTCGTTCGGCAGCCCCGCGGCGCTCGCGTACGGGCGAGCGTGGATCGAGCGGCCCGATGCTCCCGTCCTCATCGCCAACGCGGCCTGTGCGGGCGGAATCGCGCGCGTGCAGCTCGAGCAAGCGCCGTACCATCGCGCGCGTGGACGTGCGGCGGCGCTCTGGCCGATCCCGGTGACGATCGCGGAGGGCTCCTCCGATCGCACGTATCTCTTCACGGCGCGTCGGCAAACGATCGACGTCGGTGCCTGCGCCGGGCCGATCTCCCTCAACGAAGGCCTTCGCCCGCCCTACCCGGCTCTCGCGAGCGGCTTCGCAAGCGGTGCAACCGAGATCGACGGATCGCGCCGCTTCGAAGACACGTTCGCTCTTTACCGGAAGGGCGTAGCGCCGCTGCGTGCGTTGATATCCGCGACGAGCGAATGGGTTCGTCACGGATATCTCGAGGCCACGCGACCCGCGCTCTGGGCGCTCGTCGACGACGCTCGCCTGCTGCAAGGATCGTCCGCGCAGCCACGCTTCGATCGTATGCTCGCGCCGCTCGTACGCGAACTCGCGCTCCACGCAACGACGCCGCCGACGGGATTGTTACCCTCTCTCGGCGCCGTGGGAGCCGCCGATCAACTGCTCTCGTGGTTGCCGCATCCACCGGGCGTGCGCGCGGCGCTCGAGCGCTACCGTCACCGCGAACCGGGCTCCTACGACCCGAATGCGTGGGGTGAAGCGGAGCTCGCCGCCGCAGCGGCGACACCGGCGGACATTGCACGCGCGCTGCAGTCGGCGCCGCCCGATGGGCTCGGGTTGTACCCGTTTACCTGGACGATGCTCGGTGCGCTTCGCGGTCGCGGTGAGACGGAGCGCGTGTTGACGGCGGCGATGCACGCGAACACGCTTCGATACGTGCTGCCGAGTCTCGGCGCGCGTCATCCCCGACTTGTACGAGCCTTTCTGATGACCCACGTGCACGCGCTGCTGCGGGAAGTTCCGCCGACGAAGCAGAGTTGGCTCCTGCGTGACGTCGTGGTTCACGGCGCGTGGAGCGCGAGTTCGCCGCAAGCGTGGAACGGCTTCTTCGCGCGCACGATGCCGCGCAACGACGCGGCGACGCGGCGCGCCGCGGTCGCGGCGATCGCCGCAAAATGGATGGCGCGGCGGCGTCTGGAAGCTCGACTGCATGAAGCAGCAGTACGGGAGCCTCTTCGAGCGCGAGATCCGCGAGCAGCCCGCCGTTTGGGAGGCGATCGCTCGGGGTGACGCACCCGAGCGCCTCGCGGCGACGCTCGACGGCGAGATCGTGCTCGTCGGGAGCGGAAGCTCGCTCTTCGCGGCGCAGCTCGGCGCGCTCGCACTGCGTCGGCGCGGACTGACCGCGCACGCGCTTGCCGCGAGCGAAGCCTTTCGCGACCATCACGCCTACCGCGAACGTACGGTGCTCGCGCTCTCGCAGAGCGGCGCGTCAACGGATTTGCTGCGCGCGCTCGACGTACTCGCGCCGCGCCGCCTGGTCGCGCTGACCAACACGACGGATTCGCCGCTCGCACAGCGCGCGGATACGACGATCGACGTTCTTGCGGGGCCCGAGCGGGCGATACCCGCAACCAAGAGCGTCACCTCGACGATCGCGATTCTGCTCGCCGCGGCCTCGTTGCTCGGCGGCGAGCGCGCGCGCACGGCGCGCGAATTGCTCGAAGCCGCGGCGAGCGTACGCGCATGGCTCGACGAACCGCGCCACGATGATCTGCTCGGCGCCGCGCACGCGATCGCCGCGCGGCACGACGTGGTCTTTCTCGGCACCGCCTACGGCGCGCCGATCGCGCGCGAAGCGGCACTGAAATTCAAAGAAGCGACCTATCTGCACGCCGAAGGCTTCGAAGCGGGTGAATTCCGCCACGGCAGCGCGGCGATGGTCGATGCCTCGACCGCGCTCGTCGGCATCGTCGATGCCGACGCGCTCGACGTGGTCGGGCGTCCGCTGCGCGAGTTGGAAGCGACCGGCGCGTTACGCTACGCGATCGGCGAGGGCAGCATCGAACGCGTCCCGCGTATCGGCCCGGTGCTGGGCGAAGCCTACGACACGCTCGGATGGCTGGTAACGATTCATCTGCTCGCGCTCAACGTCGCGCGCGCGCGCGGTATCGACAGCGATGCGCCGCGCGGCTTGACCAAAGCACTCGTTTCGGAATAGACGGCGGGTCGATCGCGTGAGCGCCACCGGCTTGATCCGCGGCGTGGGCCTGCGCGCGGCGATCGCGATCAACGTGATGTCGATGATCGGCATCGGTCCGTTGATCACGATTCCGCTCGTGCTCGATGCGCTGCACGGGCCGCTCTCGCTCGTGGGCTGGTTGCTCGGCGCGTTGCTCGCGCTCTGTGACGGCCTCGTGTGGGCCGAACTCGGCTCGCGCTTCCCCGGATCGGGCGGCACCTACGGGTATCTGCTGCGCGCCTTCGGGCATACCGGTATCGGGCGCGCGCTCGCGTTCCTCTTCGTGTGGCAGACGATCTTCGTCGTGCCGCTCAATCAGGCGACGGGCTACATCGGCTTCGCAAACTATGCGGGCTATCTCTTCCCGTGGATCGGTGCGCATCCATGGGCGATGCCGGCGCTCGCGATTGCCGTCGGACTCGTCACGATCGTCGTGCTCTATCGCCGCATCACCACGATCTCGAAGGTGGCGACGCTGCTCGGCGCCTGCGCGGTGATCGCGATTCTCTGCGTGATCGCCGCGTCGTACGCGCACTTCGCACCGGCTCGCGCGTTCGCGTTCGATGCGCACGACTCGCTCTGGACGGGGCTGCGCGCCGGGCTCGGCCAGGCGCTCATCATCGCGATGTACGATTACGTTGGCTACGGGCAGGCGAGCTGCGTCGGTGACGAGATCGTCGAACCGGCGCGCACGCTGCCGCGCGCGATTATCGTCTCGATTCTGCTCGTGGCGGGGCTCTACGTCGCGATGCAACTGGGCGTGCTCGGCGCGATCGACTGGCACACGTTCGTGCCGCTCGCCGACGGCACGCTGCCCCCGCTCGGCCGGCACCTCGCATCGGTCGTCGTCGAGCGGAGCTTCGGCGTCGCGGCGGCGGGCGCCGTAACAGTGCTGATCCTCGTCACCGCGTTTGCATCGACCTACGGCAACCTGCTCGGCGCCTCGCGTATTCCGTACGCCGCCGCGATCGACGGCAACTTTCTCAAGCCCTTCGCGCATCTGCACGCGCGCGATCGCTTTCCCGACCTCGCGCTCGTGGTGATGGGCGCGCTCGCGCTCGTCGCGTGCCTCTTTCGCTTGGATCAGGTGATCGATGCGCTCACCGCGGCGGGTGTGCTGATCCAGTCGATCGCGCAGATCGCCGCGCTCTTCGCGCTGCGTGCACGCGGCGAACGTGCCCCGTACCGCATGGTGCTCTTTCCGATCCCCGCGCTCGTCGCGCTCGGCGGCTGGATCTTCATCTTCGCAAGCGCGGGCCCGCAAGCGATCGCATTCGGCGCGGGCACCCTCGCCCTCGGCGTCGCGGTCTACGCGCTCCGCGGGCGCTTCGGCACGAAGCAGCAGATTCGAACGCCCTGACGGTGAAAGCTTCGAAGTGAAGCCCGAGCGGTGCAAGCGCGTACCGCAGGATAGGCAAGACGATCTCAAATTCGAAGCTCTTCGCGAACTCGCAAGCTAGGAATCCTCCCCGATCGAGCCGTAGCACCTGCACCGACGTGCGCATCGGAAGTACCTCTCGTGAGACTCTTTGAGAACGTTCGCGCCTATCGGTACGACGCCGCATCGGCGCGTTTCGTGCGCCATCGATCCGTGCTGATCGACGGCGAGCGGATCGTCGCGCTCGATACCGAGCCGACCGGAATCGACTGCGAGCGCATCGACGGCGACGGCGGCGTGCTGCTGCCCGCGTTCACGGATTGCCACGTACATCTCGCCGAAGCCGGTGCGTATGTCGGGGCGCGCTCCCTCGCGGCGGTGCGCTCGTACGACGCCTTCGCCGCGGCCGTCGCTCGCGCGCCGCGCGACGGTGAGATGCTCTACGCCGGGCAGTACGACGACGCGCTCTGGGAGGACGGCGCGCACGCCGATGCATGCCCGCTCGAACGCTGCCATCCCGATGCGCTCGCGATGCTGGTGCGCGTCGACGGTCACTCGTGCGTCGTCAACCGCAAGGCCTTCGCGTGGCTTGCGCTCGATGCGCAAACACCCGGTATCGAACGCGACGATGACGGCGAGCCGACCGGGCGCCTCTTTCTCGAAGCGAATTGGCGCGCGCAGGCACGCTTTGCCGCGCGCATTCCGCAGGAGACGCGGCGCGCGAACGAGCGGCGCGGCGCCGAACTCGCGCGCGCGAACGGCATCGCGCACGTGCACGCCCAGTTGCTCGGGCGCGATGCGGCGGGCTACGCCGAGGACGTCGAAGCGCTGCGCGCGCTACCGATCGCGGTGCATCCGAAGGTATGCGAACCCGACGCGCACATCGCAGCGTCGCTCGGCTTGCCGTATATCGGCGGCGACGTTTTTCTCGACGGCTCGATCGGCAGCTGCACGGCGGCGCTCACGCATCCCTACGAAGGCGGACGGGGGAGCGGCAATGTGCGTTTCAGCGACGACGAGCTGCTCGCGTATTTTGCCGGTGCCGAAGCACTGGGCATCGGCGCGGGCGTGCATGCGATCGGCGACGCGGCGATCGAGCAGTGCGTGCGTACCTGGGAGCGCGTGCTCGGCGACAAGCCTTCGCCGCGCGG
Organism: Vulcanimicrobiota bacterium; assembly: GCA_027306785.1. Taxonomy (GTDB): domain Bacteria; phylum Vulcanimicrobiota; class Vulcanimicrobiia; order Vulcanimicrobiales; family Vulcanimicrobiaceae; genus REEB354. The sequence goes on along the minus strand of DAHUZB010000035.1, from coordinate 9,492 downwards.
CTCGCGACACTTTATCGAGCACTTCGAGATGCCCGACGATACGCATGTGGAGGCGTGCGTGCAGATGGGGATCACGCTCTCGATGCAGCCGCAATTTCATGCGACGTGGGGAACCGAAGGCGGTATGTACGACGATCGGCTCGGTGCCGAGCGGCGTCGTCGCATGAATCCGATGCGCGCTATCCTGGCGCGCGGCGGACATCTTTGCGGCGGCTCCGACGCACCGGTCTGCGCGCTCGACGCGCTCGCGGGCATGGCGGCCGCCTGCGCGCAGCAAGAGCCGCAAGCGTGCCTCGATCCCCATCAAGCGCTCGCGCTCTACACGGTCAACGCGGCGCGCTTCGGCTATGCGGAGAACGAAACGGGAAACCTGGCGCCCGGCTTACGCGCCGACCTCGTGCTGCTGGATCGCGATCCGCTCGAGGATGGTGCGTTCGCGCGGGCGCGCGTGCTCCGCAGTTGGCTTGCCGGACGCTAGTGCGCGGCTTTGGCCGCGGCGAGATCCTTCTGGAGGATCGGTAGGGCTTCGGTCGCGTAGGCGCGCAGCTGGCCGCCGCCGCCGTTCTCCGACTCGTCTTTGAAGAGCCCGACGAGCGTCGAGAGCGCTTTGCTCTGGCTCGCGGCGAACGTCGCGGGCGTGGCCGTCGCCTTCGGCATCGTCGTCGAGAGGTTGATGCCGTAGTACGTGGCGATCGACACGAGCTGGTTGCCCATCGCGAGTTCATCCTTCTGAACGTCGGCGGCGAGCGACTTCACCGCGCCGCTCGCGTCGGGACGCACGGCTTCGGCGTCGGCGATGCTCTGCAGCATCACGTGCATCGAGGTGGTGGAGAAATGCGAATCGCCGGGCGACGCGGCGCCCATGAGCGCGACGCCGAGCATGCCGACGAGCGCAACGACCGGCACGGATCGGATGATATTGAAAGTACGCATACGCACAAGCGTGCACGCTCGCGCGCGCTCCATCGTGCGACTAAAACCTTAGCCTGACAACAAGTTTTCGTCAAATGACGACTCGCGTCGGGTTTTGATAGTGACTTTATCGCAGACCGATGTCGCAGATACGCGCGAGCAACTCCCGCTGCCGTCGTGCGATCGACCACTGCGGCGCATCGTGTGCTGGCAACTCGTGCGCGCGCGTACCGGGAATCGCGATGCGCGCCATCTCTTCGACGGCGGCGTTGCTCGCGGCGAAGCGCTCGATGAGGCCGAGCGCTTGCTCGTATGCAAGCGGCGCGAATGGCGTCGATGCGAGCTCCGGCGGAATCTCGATCGCCGCGGCGGCGCTGCCGAGCGCGTCGATCATGCGTTGCGCGACCGCGCCGAAGGTTCCGCGGCGATTGGCGCGCGGCAGCGAGAGGTGCAGATCGCGCGCGTCGAGTCCGCCGTGGAGGCGCGCGACGACGCGCAGCGCGTCGTCGATCAACCCGCGCGAGTCGGCCGCATCGACGTAGGGACGAGCGACCACATACTGCGTGCCGAGGATCCGTGCGAATCCCAGCAGTAAGCGATCGTAGTCGAACGGCAGCACGTGCGTCGGCGAGAGGTGGACGGCGCCGCGCGCGAGCGCATCCTCGACGAACGCGCCGAAATGCGGCGGCGCCCCGGCTTTCGTCAGCTCTGCGTAGAGCGATTCGGCATACGGGCCTTGCGCGCGCAGGTAGAGCACGACGGTGATCGCATAGCCGCGCGCGTTGAACGCGTCGCGCAGCGGCAACGCACGCTCGGGATGCGCGTGCAGATGCGAGAAGTCTTCGGAGGAGAGGATCACGGTCGGCGCGTTGGAGCCCGCGACGTCGTCGAGCACGGCGTCGAGCGCATCCCGGCGGCCGTCGAGCAGCTCCCATGCGAGCGCGTGATGTCCGGGCGTCATCGCGGCCTCGCCGAGCGGTGCGCGCCCCGCGGCTGGAACGTACATGCCCGCGCGCGCAAACGCCAAGCGGTTCTCCTGAAAGAACGCCTGCAGCGTCTTCGTGCCGGTCTTATGCGTTCCGGCGTGCAGGATGACGCGTCGCGGAGCGGCCATCAGATCAGCGAGATTGTCTCCTTCGGCTTCGGATGCGCTTCCAGCGCGGCGAGTAGCGAGGCGGCGAGCTGGTCGCAGACGGGATCGTCGATCTCCTCCACGCGTCCTTCGTCGGCGAGCGCCGCCTTGCGCGGATCGATCGGAATGCGCGCGAAGACCGGTGCTTGCGCAAGCTCGGCAACCCGCTGCGCATACGACGGCCCGAACACCTCGTACGTGGTGCCCGTGTCGGGCGCGACGAAGTACGACATGTTCTCAACCACGCCGAGGATCGGTTTTTTGAGTTGGTGCACCAGGTTCGCCGCTTTGCGCACGATCATCGTCGCGAGCGCTTGCGGCATCGTCACGAGCACCACGCCGTCCACCGCGAGCGATTGCAGCACGGTTAGCGGCGCGTCGGAGGTGCCGGGCGGAAGATCGATGAGGAGCACGTCGAGATCGCTCCAGAGCACCTGTTCGTAGAACTGACGGATCACGCCCGAGAGGATCGGGCCACGCCAGATCATCGCGGTGTCTTCTTTGTCGGTAAGCAGGTTCGCGCTCACGATCTCGATCGCGCTACGCGAAACGGCCGGCACCATCAGCGGTTGCGGATTCCCCTGCGCCGTTTTCGGCGCGTTGGGATCGGCCTCGATCGCAAGCGGGGTGCGCAGACCGAACAGTTTGGGAATCGACGGCCCGGTGATATCGCCGTCGAGGATACCAACCGAGAGTCCGCGTCGCCGCAGCCCGATCGCGGTGAGCGCGGTAACGAGCGATTTGCCGACGCCGCCCTTACCCGACATGATCGGCACGACGTGCGTGATGCGCGCGCGTCCGCTAAACGCTCCGGGTGCACGGCGCATCGCGGTGCGATCTTCGTTTGCGATCAGCGGAACGAAGCCCGAGAGGCGCGCTTGGACGAGCGCCGCGACGATCGGCTCGACTCGCAGCCCGTGCGCCTTGGCGCCTTGCTCGATCGTCTCGTATTTGCTTACGCTGCAGCCCGAGCACCCCAGGCCGAACTGGGTGAGGACGTCCGCGGCGATGGGGAGCGCCGCCACCAGTTCCTGGATATTGCTCGCGCCGGAAATCTCGATCTCGATATGGCCCATAACGCTCTCATTAAACCCCAGGCGCCCGCCGCGGGATACGGTCTTTGCCGCATATTCCACCGTTCGCCCGGCGATTTACGAATCGCCGCAGAACCCATTCGCACGAAGTTGTGGCTGCGCAAAGACCCACAGCTTTACGAGATTTCCAAAGTGATCGACGACGACCAGCGTGTGCGCATCGTCGGGGCCGGCACACCAGACCTCGCCGTCGCTGTTGTCATTCCATTGATCCCACGACGAGGGAATTGCCTCTTGAGCGCCTGCGCGAAGGCCTCTGAATACCGCCCCCGCCGCGTCCGACGGCACTCCATAGATGCAGCGATAGTCGGAACCGTTATTGTCCGCCATCGAGTCGTTCGCGACAACACGGCCCTGACAACTGTAGCCATTGATGGTGATCGCGACCGTCCCGTCTGAAGCCCCCATCGTCCCGTCGGGGGCACCGGCGCGCAAATCGGCGAACGCGGCGGAACGGTCGTTGAGAATCGTGGAGATCGCGTTGCACACGCTATCGCCGCACTGCGCCTGCGCAACGGATGCAAAGCCGAAAAACATTGCAAGTCCAACCAGGAGCCTAAACATGCTCGGACCCCCCTGTGTGTCGGGCGGAGACGAAAAGTCAACCGGAATTTCCCCGTCTGACCATCCCTTTCGGGCCGTTGCCGGACGATTCCGGCGGCGATACGCGCACGCCGAGTGTGTCATCCTGTGCCCCCGCGTCATCCCGAGCCCCCGTGTCATCCTGAGCTTGTCGAAGGATGTTCGCTTTGCACGATTACAAACGACGAAGCAAATTGCGGCATTGTCAAAACGCGCACCCGACCCGCGTGATCGTCTCATTAGACGTGTAGCAACGTAATGTCGGATGGGATGAGCGCTTCGCGCTCCTCGCGTCCCCCGTCTGCTCCTCATCGCCCAAGGTCGGCATGATCGCGTGCGGCACCCGCAGAAAGTGACCCTAGTCGCCGATTATGGCAGCGAAGGAGCTTGAGCGTGGTGCAGCCCCTTGTCGCGGAGGCGCTTTCGTATTACGAAGCGGTCATTCCGCATATCGCCGCGTCGTTTCGCGGCATCCCCGTCGCGTGGAATACCTTTGCGGCCGCCTCGGCACCGCCCACCTGGCGCGGTCCCCTCGCGGAGCACGCGCACCGTCTCCCTACGGTCGCGGTCACCGGCGCCTCCGGCCGCACGCACCCGTATCTCGCGCTCGAAAGCTTCACGCTGGAATGGCTCGCGAAGGATCTCGCAGCGGCCGAATTCCACTCGTGGACGCCCACCGCGGAAGACCCCGCCGCGGTGCACTTCGCACGCATCTTGCTCGAACCCACCGGCGCTGCTCCCGGCGCCATGCGCACGGCCGCGCTGTTGCTGCGCGATCTGCTCGACGCCCGTCACCTTACCGCGATTCCGTTGCTCGATGGGCTCGGCGGCATCGCGCTCTACCTGCCCTTCAGCGATGCGCCCGCCTACGCGCCCGTGCGCGCCTGGCTACACACGCTTGCCAACGATGCCGCCGCCGCGCACCCGAACAATTTCACCACCGAGCCAAACAGCGTAGGCGGTTCGCGCGTGCACGTGCACGTCAAATCGAATGCGCCCGGCCTGCACAGCGCGCTCCCCTACAGCTTACGCGGCGCCGACGGCCGCTACGCCGTCGCCCCCGTCACCTGGGCCGAACTCGAAACACTCGCTCCCCATGCTCTCCGCTACGAAGCCGCACAGGTGCTCGCATCGCTGCGCGAGCGCGGCGACTGCTTCGCTGCGCAGTGCGCGTCGATTCCGCCGCAGCGCTTTGCCGATATCGCGCACCACAGCGTGCCACCGGTCATGGTGCCGGCCACGCAGCCGCGCGGGCACGTCATTCGCGCCGCGCTTGCGATCCTTGCCGACGGCCGTTCGCGCGATGCGAAGGCGATTCTCGATGAAGCGATCGCCCGCGGGCTTCTCACCGCGGCGACCAGCGACAAATACGTGTACAACGCGTTGAACGATTACATCCAGCGCCGCAAAGCGCACGATCGCTCCGCCGCCATCCTCCAAAACGCCGATCGCACCTTTCGCATGAACGAGCCGCTCGACGATTGGCCAAGCGTCGAGCTTCCGCAGCCCCTCGCACCCGATGCAGCCACCACCGCGCTGATCGCTCGTCTGCACAGCACGGTCAGCGGCGCCGATCCCGATGCGTGGGAAGTTGCCGTCTGCGATGCGTTCGCGCATCTTGGCTTTCGCGCCACGCACCTTGGCGGTAACAAAGCGCCCGACGGCACGCTCGATGCACAACTCGGTCCGCTCGGCTACCGCGCGATGCTTGAATGCAAACACGGTGCCGGCGTCGTCACGCAGCCCGATGCGGCCGAGGCCGCGAAGTGGTCCGATCAATACGGCGCGCGCTATCGCACGCTCGTAGGCCCAGGGTTCTCGGAAGAAGTAGAACTGCACGACGAACTGCTCGCTCACGCGGTCAGCGCCTGGACGATCGACGATCTCGTCACCGCACTCACCGAGCGTCTGAATCCGCTCGAACTCGAACCCTGCTTCGCACCCGGCTTTGCGGGCGACGCCATGCTCGACGTGCTCTGGGATCGCGATCACGGCGAACGCAAACGCGTCGCATACGCGGCGCGCGTGATCGCCGATGAGGGCTGGAACGCGCAAGCCGCGGCCGCAACCCAAGCCGATCCGCCCAACGCCGCGCATCTCACGCTCGATGCGGCGATGCTCCTCGTGCAACAACACCTCACGCGCGCGGGCGCAACCCGCGCTTGCACCCGCGAAGAGATCGTCGCCGCCTTCACGCACCTGCGCGACCCCGTGCTCGCCCGCGCGGTCATCGCGGGCGACGCCCTCGTCATCCTCGCGCCGTAGCCCACGCACCGGCGAGGGGCGCAGCGCTTCCGCGCCGTACCCCGCACGCGTGACTATCATCGAACGAGCCCAAGCATGGCGGCTGATGCACGCACCATCTGGCTGCGCTCAGTGTCGTTCCGCTTCCGCCGAAGGCGAACACCAACTGTCTCGACTCGCCTTTATATTTGGCGACCTCGAATATTCCGGTCGCGGATAATTCGAAGCAGAAGAGTGTGGTTGACATTTGGCCATTCGTGTCCTACGGCGACACGAAATCCGCCGTCGCATGGCTCTATAAGACCGGCGTTTCAAAGTATTACGTGCAGTTCAACCGCCGTGCCGACCTAGCGCCCTATAAGGGCATTCCGAAGGCCGCAGAGCTGTTTAAGCAACCTCCAAACGGCGGAAATTATCCGATTGTCCGGCTGAACGCATCGGAGGTTCTCTCCGTCGAGAGCGCTCTCGGAGCTAGGGAGGTGTTCCGAGTACGTTGCTTCAAGTCCGACTATCAGATTCGACGCTAGCAACGACTCTCGCATGTTTGTACTCGCTGCTTTCTTCCACCATATGAGCGAGGGCTCAAATGCGACGGCTGGGTGGCACGTCGGAAAGGCCCGGGATCGACGTAGTCGCACTCGGCTTGCTAAAACGGGCCGGCGACACATCGATTACATCATGCCGGTGAAGACGGGGCGCGCCGGTGGCGCGAGCTTCGTGTCGCCGATCACCGAGGCGAGCCCGCGCTCGAGCGCCGTGAATTCATCGAGGACCTCGTGCGCTTCGTAAATCTGGCCGCGTTGCCGTCCCACGTTCACCGGGCGCAGAATCCCCGCCGCCACGAAGCGGCCGACGGCTTCGGTCACGCGCGGTAGCGCGCGATCTAGCAGCGTCGTGAGCGCGGCGAGCGACGTCACCGGTGCGCCGGGTAGGGCATCAATCAAGAGATCCGTCGCGGAGTTCGCACGCACAGGAGCAAGCCTCTCGCGCCAACGCGTCTGGAGCGCGCTTATTCGCTCTTCGAACGCGGCCGCATCGCCGACGGCACGCGTCGCAGCGACGGCGAAGGTTTCAAGCCAACGATTCGTTCCCTCGATTCCCGCCGGCGAATCCGGTGCGCCTTCGTACCGCGTCGCGCCGAGGCCGCTGACATACTCTTTCGTGTTCGTTGCGAGTACGAGCGAGAGCGGCGGCGTAACGTTGTGCGTGAGTCCTCGCCGGCGAAAAACGAGGTGAATCAGCGCGCGGCCAACGCGACCATTTCCATCGGCGAATGGGTGGATCGTCTCGAACTGTGCGTGCGCCATCGCTGCCTGCGCGACCGCCGGCAGCGCGTCGCTATTGCAGAACATGCAGAGATCTTCGAGCAGTCCGTCGAGCAGCTCGGCGGGCGGAGAGACGAAGTCGGCGCCGAGCGGGTTGTAGTTGTTGCCGCCGATCCAATTCTGACGATCGCGCAGAACGCCGGCATGCCGTCGAAGTGCCGTGTTTTCAAGGAGCCGCCGATGCGTTTCTAGGAGCACGGGCAACGTGATCGCGCCGCCTTCCGCAACGGACCCTACGGCGTAGCTCATGGCTTCGACGTTGTTCAGCACGTCGCGCGCCGTAACGTCAGTCTCTTGTACGCCGTTGCGTGCGGCCCAATCTGCGCGGAGCAGCCGGGCGACGCCGACGGTCAGCCCTTCGATGCGCGAGGAGGCAACGGATTCCGCCCGCAAGAGCAGCCGCGCGAGAGCCTCGGTATTCGTGAGACGTGTGGCCTGCTGGTCGAGCAGGCGTATCGCTTGCTCGGCATCTGCAATGTCGGCCGCGACCTCGCCGCTCAGCGCGAACGGGCGACCAAGGAGCGCGTCGGGAACGTACGCACGGTAGCGACCGTACCGGCGCTTCGAGCGCGGCACGCCCTGGGTATCGATCGGCGCCCAAGGCCGCTCCGCATAGTGTCCCATAATTAACGTTTACAGTATAACCGTTAATTATCGGCCGGTCAATTTACGCTTCGCAGCGACCCATCTGGCTCGGCGAGGGCGCGAAGGTCGCGACCGGGTGATGTTGGTTAAGCAGCCTCCAAACGGCGGAAATTATCCGATTGTCCGGCTGAACGCATCGGAGGTTCTCTCCGTTGAGAGCGCCCTTGGAGCTAGGGAGGTGTTCCGAGTAAGTTGCTTCAAGTCCCACTATCAGATCCGACGCTAGCAACTCTCACATGACTGTGCCCGCCGCCGCTTTTGCGAGGATGTCGCGCTCGATTTAAAGTTGCTTAACGCGCCTGCGTAGCCGCGCATTCTCCTCAAGCATGCCAGCTGTCGCGCCATTCGCTCACGGGCCGCTGTCGAAATCGGTTTTGTTTGATTGTCCCAATTGCGTACGGTCTGGGACGCGAGACTGAACTCGGCAGCGAGCTCATCGAGTCGTCGCCCGGTCCTCGAAAGCTCGATGACCTTGCGCCGGAAGTCCGGCGGGTACGAGCGGGGATGTTTTCAGGCCATGAGTAGACATTTCTCCGCTAGGCGGAAAGTATTCACGGAAATGGGCCAGCTTCAAATTGAAACCAGAATGAGTCGAGCCGGAACGCCATCGGATAACGCTATTTGCGAACGCTTCATGCGGGCGCTCAAGGATGAAGAAGTCTACATTCTCGATTACGTGCCTTCGCCGACGCGCGCCGATCATTTGCGCGCCACCCCGATCACACCTACAACCACCGGCGTCTCCATTCGAGCCTCGGTATTGCTCGCCAGCAGAGTTCGAGGCTCTCAAGCGACGAACCAAACCTCACTACACTTTCAGCTTAACAGGTTGTATTGAAAACAGGTCGATCAACCATTGCTGCTGCCATGCACCTTCAATGAATCCTTGTGCTGGAGTGCCAGGACTCGCCTCAGACGCGAAAAGTCCTGAGCGGCAATGAATAGTAGCTACCGAGTCTCCGAACTCCGAATTCCTCCGAAATGATGACGATAGTTTCTAGCCTTAGCTCTCGTGAACTCGTGCGCGGCTAGTACTGTTGATAACAGCGGCTTCACAGACTATTTTTACTTGACCTTAACGTGCATCTATTGCTAAAGTGTCGCCAAGCCGCGTGCTAGGAAGGCCTGCGGCCGTTTGCATGGCGAGGAATGCCATGGATCGGGTGTGACTGCAAGGATGGTTTAGGCGCTTGCGAAGCGCTGCCCCAATTCATGTCTTCGCGCGATGTAGGCGAACCGTAAGGTTTCGTCTTTTTTGTTTATGCGCCGCGAAAAGGGAGTTGCGACGTGCCGATTTCCAGTGTAAGTAATGGACTGACGATAGATGGAGAGTGGCTCCAACAGTCGGGGAACACCGGTAACCTCTCGGATGCGCATTCAGCACAAAGCTCATCGAGTAACGGACAGCAGGGCATTACAGAGGTGGACCCGGTTTTTTGAACAGCAAATCACCCCGGTATAAGTGATTCTTCGCTCAGGTTATGCCGCCAACGAGGCGGCTGAAGTGAAGTATGCTTCGTCCGGCGTGCGCCCGTCAAGCGACGAGTGCGTCCGGCTG
>DAHUZB010000034.1 GCA_027306785.1 Vulcanimicrobiota bacterium | reverse complement strand
GCGCGTGTGGACGGAACGCTCCGGGCGACGATGGCGGAGCTCGATGCGCTTCGCCACGACGGTGAGGTGGGGCGCTTGGTGCGCGACGGCATCACGGTTGCGATCGTCGGGTCGCCCAACGCGGGAAAGTCTTCGCTGCTCAATGCGCTGCTCGGTGAAGAGCGTGCGCTCGTCAGCGAGATCGCGGGCACCACGCGCGATACGATCGAGGAAGCGATCGCGATCGACGGGGTGCGCGTGCGCGTGATCGACACGGCGGGCATTCGCGCGCACGCGGATCGCTTGGAGGCGGCGGGCATCGAGCGGTCGCGCCGGGCGCTCGCGGGCGCGCGCGTTGCGCTCGTGGTGCTCGACGGCTCGCGCGCGCTCGAACCCGAGGCGCGCGCGTTACTCGACGAAACGGCCGATCGCGCGCGCGTGGTCTTTTTCAATAAAGCCGATCTCGGCGATGCGGGCGCGCGCGATGCGCGGGTCGCGGGTGCCATCGTGGGATCGGTGCGCGATGCGGACACCCTGCGGGCGGTGCGACTCGAGCTCGCGCGCGCGGGGTGGGGCGGTGAGATCCCCGACGTGGAGCGTCCGCATCTCGCGAGCCTGCGCGAATTCGATGCGGTGAATGCGGCGCTCGCGGCGCTTGCCCGCGCCCGCGCCACGCTCGCGGAAGGGTTGCCGATCGACCTGATCGTCGGCGATCTGCAGGACGCGTATGCGGCGCTCGGGCATGTGAGCGGGGATATCGCCGCCGAGGACGTGGTGACCGGCGTCTTCGCGCGCTTCTGTATCGGGAAGTAGGAGGCATCGATGCTGCACGCCCTGGCCCGCAACTGGTGGGCGATTCTTCTGCGCGGGATTGCCGCGCTGGTCTTCGGGCTCTTCGCGTTGTTCTGGCCCGGCGCGACCGGCGTCGCGCTCGTGATCCTCTTCGGCGCGTACGCGTTCGTCGACGGCGTCCTCGCGCTCGCGGCCGCGCTGCGTGCGGCCGAGGCGCACGAGCGGTGGGCGCCGCTTCTGATCGAGGGGATCGTCGGAATCGCGATCGCTGGCGTGACCTATGTTGACGTCGGCCTTGCGGCGCGGGCGCTCTACGTGACGATCGCGGTATGGGCCGCGATCACCGGCATCCTCGAAATCGTGGCGGGCGTGCAGCTCCGTAAGGTGCTGCCGAACGAGTGGCTGCTCGTGCTCGGCGGGATCGCCTCGCTGATCTTCGGCGTGCTGATGGTGCTCTATCCGCTCGCGGGCGCGCTGACCGTGATCTATCTGATCGGCGCCTACGCGATCGTCTTCGGCGTGGTGCTGGTCGGCTTCGGCCTGCGCTTGCGCGGGCATAGAGGCTGATTCCTAGTCGCGCGGGTTAAGGGGAGGGAAGGTAGTAGCCGAAGGGGTCTCTAGGCGGGTATGCTGAAAGTCGCAAGTTGTAAGGTGGAGTGATCTGATGTCGATATGCCTCACGATGGCGACAAACGATCCCACGTATCGATCGGCTCTTGCCCACCCGAAAAGCACGCCGGTCGTTGAGCGGCGGTCTTTGCAGCTGGTGGCCGCGATGTTCCGACTGCAGGCGGAGGAGCTCAAGCAATTTTGGGCTGAGCTGCCGCAGGCTGATCGCGACTGGTGGGTAGCCTGGGCCGGCGATGAATTGCCGAAAGCATCGCTCGGCGAGACGCTACTAGGCTTTCTGTTTGGATGCCTCACTTTGCTCAACATGGTTCTTCATCGGGATGACGCGCTCGAGGTGCTTACCTCGGCGCGCATGCTTCGACAGACCGTTTTTGATCTCAGGTCAAAAGACGTGTGGGATGCCGCGCTTTCCGACCGCGAATTCGTCGAGGCGTCCGCTCGAGGATTCGACGACTTGGCGAGCGGGCGGGTAACCAACGTGGCGTTGAAAGATCTTTAGGCCTGTTTGAGATCGTTTTCGCCGACACGGCGCTGCATGCGTACAGGTTGCTGCGTACCGAGAACCTCGCACGGGCTCTCGTAAAGCTCGCTGAAGATCCCTCGCCAAACGGACGAACGACGTTCAAGAACCCCGCGGCAAAGGATCCGTTCGACGGGGATTACATCTTTCAGATTCGAGACGGAAATCGATTCTTGAGATTCCGCTTTCTCCTCGATAGGAAAGCGATGGTGCTCAAGATTGTTGCCGTCACGCGACTCCCCTTGATGATGTAGCACCCACGGCTCGGACGAGCCGCCCAAGTGTGCTATAGTTACGGGTCGTGAAGGATGCGCAGCGCAGCGACGACGCGGGAGTGATCGTCGTCGGGGGAGGCCATGCCGGGGTGGAAGCCGCCCTCGCGTCGGCGCGCCTCGGCGTACCGACGCTCCTCGTGACGGGGGATCCCGAGAAGATCTGCACGCTGCCGTGCAATCCGTCGATCGGCGGCAGTGCCAAAGGGCAGTTGGTGCGCGAGATCGACGCCCTCGGCGGTGCGATGGGGACGCTCGCCGATCGCTGCAGCGTGCACGCGCGGTTTTTGAACGAGTCGAAGGGGCCCGCGGTGCGCGCGCTGCGTCAGCAGATGGACAAGCCCGCCTACGCCCGGTCGGCGATCGAGGTGCTGCGGGCGCAGCCGGGTCTGACGATCGTGCGCGGACTGGTCGAGGATCTGCTCGTCGCGGCGGGCGAGGTGCGCGGCGTGATCTGCGCCGACGGTGCGCGCTACTACGCGCGGCGCGTGGTGCTCGCGACCGGCACGTTTCTCGGCGGCAAAACCTTTCGCGGGGATGTCGTGCAGGCGGAGGGACGGCACGGCGAGGCGCCTGCGGTCGGACTCTCGCATGCGCTACGCGCGCTCGGGTTTCCGACGCGTCGTTTGAAGACGGGCACGCCGCCGCGCATCGATCGCACGAGCGTCGAGTACGACGCGATGCAGATGCAGCCGCCCAGCGAGACGCCGCTGCTCTTTTCGTATCGTAGCGACGCGCGCTTCGCGGGACCGCAGGTGCCGTGTTACATCACCGAGACGAATGCGCGCACGCACGAACTCGTGCGCGAGAATCTGCATCGCTCACCGCTCTACGGACTCGATTTGATCGAAGGCACCGGGCCGCGCTACTGTCCGTCGATCGAAGACAAGGTCATCAAGTTCGCGCACAATCCTTCGCATCAACTCTTCATCGAGCCCGAAGGCTGGGATGAACCGACGCTCTACGTCGGCGGATTCTCGACGTCGTTGCCGGCGGAGGTGCAGCTCGAGATGCTCCACACGTTGCCGGGATTGGAACGCTGCGTGATGCTGCGTGCGGGATATGCGGTGGAGTACGACATGGTGCCGCCGACGGAACTGCGCGAGACGCTCGAGACGCATCGCGTTGCGGGATTGTATCACTGCGGGCAGTTGAACGGAACGTCGGGATACGAAGAGGCGGCGGCGCAAGGACTGATCGCGGGAATCAATGCCGCGCGCGCCGCGCAGGGCCGCGATCCGTTGCGACTCGCGCGCAGCGATGCGTACATCGGCGTGATGATCGACGACCTCGTGACCAAGGGCGTGGACGAACCGTATCGCATGCTGACATCGCGGGCGGAACATCGCGTGGTTCTGCGTCACGACAACGCCGATACGCGGCTCACGCCGATCGGGCGTGAGATCGGACTGATCGACGACGCGGCATGGGCGGCGTTCGAAGCGCGTCGGTCGGCGCTGCAGGCGGCGATCGCGCGGGCGGAGAGAACGCGCGTGGGAGCCGGAACGATCGGGGAGCAGCGCTTCGATGCCGGGGCGAGCCTCGCCGATGCGCTGCGGCGGCCGACGCTTGAGTTTGGTGATATTGCCGATCGCTTCGATCCCCCGCTGACCGCGGAGCTGGGGGAGCGCGTCGCGATCGAGATCAAGCTGGAGGGCTATATACGCCGTCAGCAGCTCGCGATCGAGAAGGCGGCGAAGACCGAGCGCGTCTCGATTCCGGAGAGCCTGAACTATGCCGATATTTCGGCACTCTCGCGCGAGGCGCGCGAGAAGCTGAGCGCGCAGCGTCCTTCCACGCTCGGGGCCGCGGGTCGGATTCCTGGCGTCACGCCCGCCGACGTGGCGATCCTCGGGCTCTACGTGCACCGCGAGCGGAGCGCCGCGAGCGCATGACGATCGACAAGGACCTCGAAGCGCTGCTCGACGCGGGCGGGCTCGCCGGGACGCTACGCGAGCGGGTAGCGCGGTACGGGGCGTTGTTGCTGGACGCGAATAGCCGCTTCAACCTCACCGGCGCCAAGAGCGCGGCCGATCTTGCGCCGCACCTGCTCGATTCGCTGACGATCGCGCCGTACGTGCGCGAATCGCTGGTCGACGTGGGCTCCGGAGGCGGCTTGCCGGCGATCCCGCTCGCGCTTGCAACGGGCGTTCCGGTGACGATGGTGGAAACGACCGTGAAGAAGGCGCGTTTTCTCGGCGAAATGCTGGCCGCGTTCGGGCTGCGCGGCGAGGTGATCGCGGAGCGAGCCGAGGTAGCCGGGCACGAAGCGCGGCTGCGTGGCGCCTTCATGACCGGGACGGCTCGCGCCGTCTCGAGCGCTCCGACCGTGGCGGAGCTGCTGCTTCCGTTCGTCGCGGTGGGCGGCGCGGCGCTGATGCAGCGGGGCGCTATTGAGGAGCGTGAGCGCAACGCGCTCGCCGATGCGGCGCTGATGCTCGGTGCGCAGGTGGAGCGCGAGGAGGTGCTCGAGGGGGATCGGCGAGTGATCTTCGTGCGGAAGACCGCCCTCACGCAGAATCGTTTTCCTCGCCGGGTCGGCATTCCGGAGAAGCGCCCGCTCTGCTTGTAAGCGGGGACGCCCCGGCTATTCGGCCGCGTAGACCCGCCGCAGTTCCTCGATGTCGAGCTTCTTCATGGCGAGCATGGCGCGCATGGCGCGAGCGGAACGCTCGGGGTCGTCGCCGTGGAGTACGCCGCTCAAGCCCGATGGCACGATATTCCACGTGACGCCGAAGCGGTCGGTGACCCAGCCGCACGGAAGCGTTCGACCGCCCTCGCTAAGGGCATCCCAGAGGCGATCGACCTCGGCCTGGTTTTCGGCGTCGATGTAGAGCGCGATCGAGCCGGGACGGGGTTCCTCGAGGGGCGTGCCGTTCGTCGTCCCGCCGTTGATCGCCATGAACTCCTGGCCGTTCAACGTAAATTCGACGACCATCGCGGTGCCCGGCGTGCCCGGCCCGGCTTCACCGTAGCGACTGACCGAGGTGATCGCGGAGTCCGCGAAGAGCGAGACGTAGAACGCGGCCGCCGGCTCGGCATTGCCTTCGAACCACAGAAATGGGGAGATTTTCTGCGACATCCGTGCGTCGTTCCCGGAACCTGTGGCGGCTACCCGTGTGAGGCGGCCACGGCTTGGAGAAAGGCGCGGTAGAGCGGGCCGGAGAGCGGCTCGTCGGGCCCCATACGCTCGGGATGCCACTGCACGGCCACGAGCCATGGCTTGCGCATAGGGTGCGTCCACTCGATCGCTTCGATGGTGCCGTCGGCGTGACGGGCGCAGACCCGCAGGTCGCGCCCGAGTCGGTCGATGGCTTGGTGATGCGACGAGGTAGCGGTCCCTTCGGTGGTTCCGGTCAGAATGGCGAGGCCGGAATCCGGCTCGATCGTAACCGGGTGACGCTGATCGTCGTGCAGCTGGTGGGCGGCGGCGGTCGCGATATCAGGCACGAGCGAGCCCCCCTGGGCGACGTTCAGCAGCTGGAGGCCGCGGCAGATCGCGAGGATCGGGAGGCGGCGTTCAAGCGCACGGGCGAGGATGCCCGCTTCGGCTTCGTCGCGCTGGGGTTTACTACGGCAGAGGTGCTCGGGATCGGCGAATCCGTAGCGGCTCGGCTCGACATCGGCGCCGCCGGTGAGCACGAGGCCGTCGATCGTCTCGAGCGCCGTGTGGTCGAGCGAGCGCCCGGTTCCGGCGAGCCAGAAGGTTTGGACTTCGATATTGGCGCGTTCGGCCGCAGCGATCAGCGCCCCGGTGTAGAGGCGGTACTTGGGCGTGCCCTCGTCGTAGCTCAGGCCAATCTTCATCGTTCTACGGTCGTTTCCGGGCGAACCCATAATCAGCCTCTTGCTTGGTTTGGTGCATTCCGCCCCGTCGACGTAGGGCTTTCGGCGCGAAGGGCGACCGTGTTTCACGTTGAACTGCCCGGTGAAACAACATGAACAAGGCACTGGATGAACTCTTGGAGCTCGAGAAGGGGCTGATCATCGGGCTCCTCATCGGCGAAGGGCACTTCGGCGGCGATGGGAAGCAACCGCAGATCACCCTCAAGATGCACGTACGGCACGAACCGCTGCTCCGTTGGGTCGCGGAGCGGATCGCTGGCGCGAAGCTCTACGGTCCGTATCACTACGATGGGCGGCACTTTTTCCAGCTGATGATCCGCGGGCAGGCGCTACGAGACTTTCTCGAGCTGCTGCTCTCCGCCGACTGGTCGAGCATCGATCCTCATTCCTATGCGCGCATGCGGCAGATGGCCGATCGCTACGGACTCGATCTTGTTTCACCGGGAGGTTCGACGTGAAACACCGCCGCTCGCGGCGGCTGGTACGATAGAGACCTGATGTACCGCCCTCACCCATTGGATGCACTGCTTGCGGAGGCGCTACCGCCCGGATCGCTCTACGCGGTCGGGGGGCGGGTGCGCGATGAATTGCGCGCGAGCTTCGAGGGCGTCGAGATCCCCGTCAAGGATCTCGACTACGTCGTCACCGGGCTCCCGATCGAGGAGCTTCAAGCTCGGCTCGGCCGGATCGCGCGCGTCGATCTGGTCGGAGCGGCCTTCGCCGTGCTCAAAGTGACGATCGATGGGAGCACCGTCGATGTCGCGCTGCCTCGCCGCGAGCGCTCCACCGGGCACGGCCACCGTGAGTTCGTCGTGCAGAGTGGACCGGAGGTCTCGCTAGCCGACGATCTCGGGCGCCGTGACTTCCGCATGAATATGATCGCGCGCGCCCTCCCGAGCGGCGATCTGGTCGATCCGTACGAAGGCGAGGCCGATATCCGGGCGCGCCGCATCGATCTGCTTACGCCCCGGAGCTTCGATGAGGATCCGCTGCGGATGCTGCGCGCCGCGCAATTCGCGGCCCGCTTCGACTACGCGGTCACGCCCGCGACCCGCGCGGCGATGCAGGCGGCGGCGCCGCTGGTCGCGAGCGTCTCCGCGGAGCGCATTTACGAGGAGTTTCTGAAGCTCTTCGGCCCGGCACCCCGTCCGTCGATCGGTCTTCGCCTCCTGGCGGAGACCGGCGTGTTGCGGCACATCTGGCCCGAGTTGCTCGAAGGCGTCGGCGTGGAGCAGAACGAGTGGCACGCGTATGATGTGTGGGAGCACAACCTGCACAGCCTCGACGCCACGCCGCCCGGCGATGCCGTGCTGCGCATCGCGGCACTGCTGCACGATGTCGGCAAGCCGCGCACCAAGGACGGGCCGCATTTCTATCGCCACGAGCACGTGGGCGCGGAGATGGCGCGCGCGATGCTTCAGCGCCTGCGCTTTCCCCACGAGGCGGTCGAGACGGTCGAGCATCTGGTGCGCCAGCACATGTACAGCCAGGATCCCGAGCTCAGCGACGCCGCGGTACGGCGCTTCATTCGGCGGATCGGCCCCGATCGACTCACCCGCCAGTTCGCGCTTCGCTCGGCGGACATAGCGGGCTCTGGGTTGCCCAAGCGCGACGATTCGAACGAACGTTTCGAGGCGCGGGTCTGGGCCGAGGTGGAGCGTCAGCCGGCCTTTTCGATCGCGGATCTCGCCGTGGGTGGCGCCGAGGTGATCGCGACGATGATCGCGCGCGGGATAGCGGCGCCGGGATTTCGCGGCGACGCACGCGTGGGCGAGGCGCTGAAGTGGCTCTTCGAGCAGGTTACGGAGGTACCCGAGCGTAACTCGCGCGAGACGCTCCTCGCACTCTTGGCCGACTACTTCGCCGCAACGACGTGCGCGTCGAGCGCATTCGCTTCGCGCACTGGAAACAACGGTTGAGTCGCATAATCGCCCTCGTGAATCAAAAAGGCGGCGTCGGCAAAAGCACGACGGCCGTCAATCTCGGTGCCGCGCTCGCCGCGCAGGGAAGCCGCGTGCTCGTGATCGACAGCGATCCGCAGGGCAATACCACGACGGGCTTCGGCATCGAAAAACACAGCTTGCAGCGCGACATCTATAACGTGCTGATGCAGGAAGCGTCGATCGACGACGTCGCGCAACGCACCGAACTCGAAAAGCTCATGCTCGTTCCGGCGACGATCAATCTCGCGGGCGCCGAGATCGAACTCGTCTCCGCGCTCTCGCGCGAGACGCGTTTGCGCCAAGCCGTCGTTCCGGTCGCGGCACGCTACGATTTCGTGCTGATCGACTGTCCGCCGTCGCTCGGACTCCTCACGATCAACGCGCTCACCGCGGCGGAAGAGATCATCATTCCGGTACAGGCCGAGTATTACGCGCTCGAAGGCCTCTCGCAGCTTACCGCGGTCGTGCGCCGCGTGCGCGAAGCGCTCAATCCCACCTTGCACGTGAGCGGCGTGCTCGTCACGATGTTCGACGGCCGCACGCGCCTTGCGATGGAAGTGCTCGACGAGCTCGAGAAATATTTTCCGAAGCAGATGTTCAAAACGCAGATTCCGCGCAACGTGCGTCTTTCCGAAGCACCGTCGTACGGAAAACCGGTGATTCTTTTCGACGTGAAGAGCCGCGGCGCGCAAGCCTATCTCTCGCTCGCGCGCGAGCTGGCGGAAACGCCGGTGAGCGCATGAGCCAACCGCAGAAACGCGGGCTCGGTAAGGGGCTCGGCGCGCTGCTCGGCGACACGCCGGTTCCCACCTCGCCGAACGGGCCCGAGCGCGACGGTCTGCGCGAGATTCCCGTCGCGCAGATCACGCCCAACCCGTTCCAGCCGCGCAAGACGTTCGAAGCGGGCGCGCTCGACGATCTGAAGGCGTCGATTGCGGAGTTCGGCGTGCTCGTGCCGATCATCGTGCGCAAGCGCGGCGACCGTTTCGAATTAATCGCGGGCGAACGCCGCTGGCGCGCGAGCGCGGCGCTGCAGCGCGCCACGATCCCCGCGATCGTGCGCGAATCGGACGACCGCGATTCGCTCGAAGTCGCGATCGTCGAGAATCTGCAGCGCGAAAATTTGAATCCGCTCGAAGAGGCCGAGGGCATGCGCCATCTGCTCGACGAGTACGGCCTCACGCAGGAAGAGGTGGCGAAGCGCCTGGGCAAGAGTCGCCCCGCGATCGCAAACGCGCTGCGTCTGCTCGCGCTCCCCGATGCGATAAAGGCGATGGTCGCCGACGGACGGCTCTCGGCCGGGCACGCGCGCGCGCTGCTCGCGGCGCCGCCGGAACGCATGCTCGCCTTCGCCGAACGGGCCGTGACCGAAGGCATGAGCGTGCGCGCGCTCGAGCGCCTTACGGGTGCCGTCGCACCGCCGCCGCCGCCGCCGCATACCGGTGCCTCGCGCACGCGCGAACTCTCGCCCGAAGAGAGCGATTTCGAATCGCGGCTACGCGAGCGCTTCGCCACGCACGTCGCGCTGGTGCGCAGCGGCAAAGGCGGACGCATCGAACTGCGCTTCACGAACGAGAAAGAGTTGATCCGCCTCGGCGATCTGCTGCTCGGCGACGACGCATGATTCCCTTTACCCGCATCATGACGATCGTGATGTTCGGCGCGATCTGCTTCCTGTTGATCGTACCGACGGCGTTGCGCGAGCACAACACCGCGCTTGCGATCGGAATGATCGTGCTCTTCATCGCGTATCTCGTGACCAACCTCGTGTTATGGCGGCGGATCAAGCGCCGCGCGTAGCGCGCGCGCGCCTGCTGCACGGCATCTACGCGATCGTCAACGAGGGCGCATCCGATCCGGTCGCGCTCGCGCGCGCGGCGCTTGCGGGCGGCGTGCGCATCGTACAGTATCGCGCCAAGCACGGCATCGTCGCCGACCGCCTGCGCGCGTTGCGCGCGGTCACGCTTGATGCGCGCGCGCTGCTGATCGTGAACGATGATTGGCGCGCCGCGCGCGACTTTGCGTGCGACGGCGTGCACCTCGGGCCCGACGACGACGGCTTTTCCGATCTCGCGCCGATCCGGGCCGCGCTGCCCGACGCGCTGATCGGTCTCTCGTGCGGTACGCTCGAGGAGATCCGCGCGGCCGAGCGTCTCGATGCCGACTACTACGGGATCGGCGCCGTCTACGCGACCGGGTCGAAGGCCGATGCGGGCGCGCCGATCGGGATCGACGGGCTGCGCGCGACGCTGGCCGCGACCGCACTCCCGGTGGCGGCGATCGGCGGCATCACCCTCGAGCGCCTGCCGGCGATCCGCGCGAGCGGCGCCGCCATGGCGGCCGTCATCGGCGCGATCTTCGCGGCCGCCGATCCGGCGCGCGCGGCGCGCGCCTTGGTCGATCGCTGGGAGGCACCCGCCGGATGAGCGCGCCGATCGTGATCTCGATCGGAACGACCCATCCTTGGAACGTGGCCGGGGTCGGGCGCGACCTGCTGGTCGGCGAGCGCCTGGGGGCACGCGTCTTCACGGCGGTGGCCGCGGTCAGCGCCCAGGATGCCGGTGGGGTCCGCGCGCTCGCGCCGGTCGAGCCCGCCGTGCTCGAAGCCCAACTTGCGGCACTTCCGTGGAGCGCGGCCCGCGCGGTGCGCGTCGGCGCGCTCGGCTGTCGCGCCAACGTCGACCTGGTCGGCGCCGCGCTGGCCGCGCATCCGGAGCTGCCGCTCGTGCTCGACCCGGTCCGCTCGGCGAGTGCCGGCGGCCGGCTCGCCGATGCCGACGCCTGGACGGCGCTGCGCGATGGACCGGCCCGCGCACCCGGCGTCATCCTCACCCCCAATCTCGACGAGGCCGCCGCCCTGCTCGAACGCGCCGCGATCCCGCCCGAGGCACTCGACGAGGCGGCAGCCGCGCTGCGCGATCGCGGAGCTCGTGCCGTGCTGCTCAAGGGCGGTCACCTGGCGGGCGATCCGGTCGACGTGCTGGCCGACGCGGCCGGCATCGAACGGTTTTTGGGCAGCCGGATTGCAGCCCAGATGCGCGGCACCGGCTGCACCCTCGCGATGGCGCTGGCCTGCGAGCTTGCGTTCGGCGCGGAGCTCCACGCGGCCGTACGCTCGGCGCGCAGTTTCGTGCGCGCCGAGCTAAGCGCGCACTAGGCGAGGCACCGCGCTTGACATCCCAACCACGCTCGCGGATACTCGAGTCTTTAGCATGAGTACGCACCGCATCGTCGTTCAGGAGCAAGCATGACGCGCAAACCCCGCGTGATGTCGGGCATGCGCCCGACCGGCGGTCTCCACCTCGGCCACCTCTTCGGCGTCCTGACCCAGTGGGTGCGCTACTGCGATGAGGCCGAGGCCTACTTTGAAATCGCGGACATGCACGCATACACCACCGAGTTCGACGATCCGGAGCGCATTCGCGACGCCCGCGACGACATGGTCGCGGGGTGGTTGGCCGCCGGAGTCGATCCACAGAAAGCGACCATCTTCCTGCAGTCGGGCGTACCCGAAATCAGCGAGCTGCACGTGCTCCTCTCGATGATCACGCCGCTCTCGTGGCTCGAGCGCGTTCCAACGTTCAAAGGGCAAATCGATGCCTTAGGTGCGCACATCGCGACCTACGGTTTTTTGGGCTATCCGCTGCTGCAGCTCTGCGACATCGCAATCGTGCGCGGCGAGTTCGTGCCGGTCGGACGCGATCAAGTGGCGCACCTCGAACTCGGCCGCGAGATCGTTCGGCGCTTCAACCATCGCTACGGCGACGGCCGCGAGATTCTCGTCGAGCCACAACCGACGCTTTCGGAGTTTCCCGAAGTTCCCGGCACCGACGGACGCAAGATGAGCAAGTCGTACAGTAACGCTATCCTGATCGCCGACGACGCCGACGCCACCGCCAAGAAAATTCGCGCGATGATTACCGATCCGCAAAAGGTGCGCCGCGGCGATCCCGGTCATCCCGAGGTTTGCCCGGTCTTCGCGCTCTGGAAACTGCTGGCGCCGGTCGCGCAAATCGAGACGATCGCTTCGGGCTGCCGTGCCGGCACGCTTGGCTGCGCCGACGACAAGCGCAGCTTCACCGACGCGCTCAACGCTTACCTGGCGCCGATTCGCGAGCGCTATCGCACCTATCGCGACGATCCGGCGCAGGTCGCACGCATCGTCGAAGAAGGCACCGCGCGAACGCGCGAAATCGCGGCGTCGGTGCTCGCCGACGTCAAACGCGCGCTCAAACTGCTCTAACGCGCGTCCGCGTTGCTACCCTTTGAACTTCGGCAGCGTCTTGGCGATCGAGTCGAGCGCCCAATCGATATCCTCCAACGACGCCGCATAGGAGAAGCGCAGGTAGCCCTTGCCGGCCTTACCGAACGACGAGCCGCCGCCGCAGGCGACGCCACCCTCCTCGAGCAGGAACTTCGCGAGCGCCTTGTCGTCGTGCGTGATCGCGCTGACGTTGGGGAACGCGTAGAATGCGCCTTCGGGCAGCGTGCAGGAGACGTTGGCGATCGCATTGAGTCCTTCGACCAAACGATCGCGCCGTTGGCGGAAGATTTCGTTCATGCGCAGCACCGGCTCATCGGTACCTTTCAGGGCCGCAATCCCGGCCATCTGCACGAACGTTGCCACGCA
Organism: Vulcanimicrobiota bacterium; assembly: GCA_027306785.1. Lineage (GTDB taxonomy): Bacteria > Vulcanimicrobiota > Vulcanimicrobiia > Vulcanimicrobiales > Vulcanimicrobiaceae > REEB354. The sequence goes on along the minus strand of DAHUZB010000034.1, from coordinate 985 downwards.
GCTGAACGTGTTGTTGTTGAAGAGCGCAACGGTCTTGGCAATGCGCTCCGGCGCGACTGCGTAGCCCAAGCGCCAGCCGGTCATCGCGTACGCCTTGGAGAAGCCGTCCACCACGATCGTGCGCTCGCGCATCCCGGGCAGCGCGGCGATCGAGACGTACGCGGCGTCGAGGTAGAAGTTGCGGCTGTAGATCTCGTCGGCGATCACCAAAAAGTCGTGGCGCACCGCCAGCTCGGCGATGCGCTCCAAGTCGCCCCGCGTCAAAACCCCGCCGGTCGGGTTGTGCGGCGAGTTGATCACGACGGCCTTGGTTTTGGCCGAGACGCGGCGCTCCAGTTCGTCGAGATCCATGCGCCAGTTCCGCGACTCCAGCAATGGAATGGCATGCACGTTGGCTTGCAAGTAGCTGGCCGCGGAGGCATACGCCGGGTAGGCGGGATCGAAATACACGAAGTCGTCACCCGGGTCAAGCAAGGCCGAAAGGATGTTCCAAATGATCGGCTTGGCGCCCGGTGAGATCACCACGTTGTCGGCGTGCCAGGCCGGATCGATGCCCCGAAACCGACTGGCGTACTCGGCGATCGTCTCGCGCAACGACAGCAGACCATTGGACGGCGAATAGTGCGTGTGGTTGCCGTAGAGCGCGTCGATCGCTGCCTTCTTGATGTGCTCCGGCGTATCGAAGTCGGGTTCGCCGATCTCCATGTGCACGACGCGACGGCCCGCAGCTTCGAGCTGACGCGCGCGCGCGAGCACTTCGAAGGCGTTCTCCGACCCCAGCCGAGCGACGGCACTTGCGAGACGATCTTCGTGAACGGCGAGCATGGCGGCACCTTTCTGAACTGCGCGGGAGGGTGAGGGCGGCTGGCGAAACTCGACGGCGCTATGCGCACCCTCTCCGAAGTTTTTGCGCCCGGCGCACCGACGTTGCCGGAGGGACTCCGGACGCTCGTCGTTTCGCCCGAGCGCGAACTGGAACCTGGAA
>DAHUZB010000017.1 GCA_027306785.1 Vulcanimicrobiota bacterium | reverse complement strand
ACGCACGATCGGCAACTCGTGCTCGGGCTGAATCATCGTCTTGCGCTCGGCTCGTCGACACGCCCGAGCGCGTGTTCTAAAAAATCGATCTCCAGCGCCTGCTGGCCAATCTTGGCATGCAGGGCTCGAATATCCGGTTCGGCTTTCCCGGCGGCTTCGCTCGCGCCGCTGAACACGCTGGCCACGCCGTTCAGGAGTTGCGTTTTCCATTGCGTGACTTGGTTGGGATGGACATCATAGCGACTCGCGATCTCGGCGACGGTCTGGTCGCCTTTGACGGCGGCGAGTGCCACCTTAGCCTTGAATGACGGCGAGTGGTTACGACGGGGTCGTCTGGACAAATTCTTGCTCCAATCGCAGGGCATATTCGCTCTGCAGAGGGCAAGGACTCCACTTAACGGTCAGTCCAGTTTTCTGGGGCCACCTCTCTGTGCCTTACCTTCGCGCTCATGGAATAGCGGTCAATCAGATAGACGATGATGCATTTGCTATCGCGGCCTTTGATGAATACAGAAAGGGCAAATATAGGAATCTGCAAGGTTGGCTAAAGCGCCAGCGCATCAAGTCGGCATATCAAGGGGTCGAATATGATCACCTCGGTGGCCCTCTTACGTTCAAGGGCGCCAAGACTAAGCTCGTAGATCTTGAATCGGACACCTATCGCGAACTCAAGGCGCTGAAAAAGGCAGTGTCTAAACGCGGCATATTTAGATATGGGGATATGTACTATTTTGCCAATCGTTATCTGAATGACTATTCCTGGGCCGCAGCAGCGTTGCAGAGGCGTTTTGACGTTCTTCTCTTGGATGAGATGCAGGATACCAGTTCGCGTCAGGAACTTTTACTAGAGCGAATTTTTCCACCAGATCGAGTCGAAGTTCAAAGATTTGGCGATATAAACCAAGCGATATTCGAATTTGACTCCGGCGAAGAGTGTGAAACGTCGTTCCCCCGAGATCCGATCCTGTACTTGGGTAGCAGTCGCCGCTTCGGAGCTTTTATTGCTGCGAATGTCGCCGCTGTGGCTCCGCGGCAGCAAGTGATTTCCGGCGAAGACGACGCGCCAGACTCGCAACACACTATTTTCCTATTTGACGAGTCAACCGTTGATCAAGTTGTTACGCGGTTCGCCGGTCTGGCCGCGAAGGAGTTGAAGCATTTAACGGAATCGCCAGTCGTGAGAGTAATCGGAACGAGGAGGCGCGCATCTGAGAACGGTGGGAAGTTTCCCCATTCGCTTGGGGACTATGCGGACCCACGGTCTATAACCATCTCCCGAGGAGTTAGTAAGGACCGTCTCATTGTTGCCGTTGCGCAAGCCCGCGCGCAGAGATCTCTCAACTCGTCACTCGCGGCGGCTGAGCTGCTTGGCGCGCAACGCCGTCTAATCGGCAATTGGCTGGAAAGTGCCAGCGTTTCCGATGTCGTGGGGAAGATAATGCGTGACTGGACGGCTAGGCGCGAGCTCGGTGCCATTCTGGACGCGTTTTGGACAGCCGAATTGAACGATGAGCGTGCTTGGACTGCGACCGTCGCCCCACTTATCGCCTTTCTGGAGCGGAGAGTTGGCAAAGCACCAACGGCCTCTGCGATCGAGTACCTCGAGTATGTCGAAGGTAGTGAAGCGCTCGTTTCTATTCCGAATGATAAAGGGCTGCCGGTCCCTCTGAAGATTGAAACGATTCACGCTGTAAAAGGGCAGACGCACCACGCAACGCTCGTTCTGGAAACGCAATTCTACGAACACGACGTGAGCTTAGTCCTCCCGCTGCTCGCCGACCCCACCGGGGAACGCAAATCCGGTGGTCGATTTGTCACGCATTGTAGGAGGCTCTTTGTCGCGATGTCGCGACCCAGCAATCTACTGTGCCTTGCGGCCGCAGCATCGCAAACGTCCGCGCCCTTAAGGTTTGCTTTGGAGCGCCAAGGTTGGACTATCTGTGATCTCACAAGCGAGGGGAAAAGCTGATGTAGGGGTGGCGCGATGAAGGATAACTGTTGCTGCGCTACTCTCTAGGGTGATACTCAACTGGAGCAGAATCTTGCGAATTGATTTTCAGAACGATCAAAATCCCTCGTTTTCGTTAGTCGCCATCGAAGTCGATGCGCAAAATATCCGCGGCAATCGCGACGCTTTTGGGGCGACAATAGGGATCCCACTTCAAATTCTTCCGGAGTCGCGTGAACAACCCAGGCTATGGGAGGGCGAACTTCGGTGGGGTACCCAGGGATCGGGCCTTCGTATCCCTTTGCAAGTCGTCGGTCTCGGTACGTCGCAGGTCATCGCTCCTATCTCCGACCAGCAAGTAGCGTCGCTCGAAGCTTGGCGTCGCGCGCAAGAACCGGTGTTTGGATTGCAACTGCGCGCAGTCGGGGCTAGCAGGAGCGACAACTCCCCGGCATTTTATACGAGTTCGTTTGTTCCGGCGTTAACGGTTCCACGCGATACATGGAAGCGCGTCCTCGACAACTTCGGCACATCGCCGTTTCGAATCATTGAGCTACCGGCACCGCCCGCTGCCAATGAAACGTGGGCACGCGCCATTGAGCTAATAACCAATTCTACGGTGCTAATTCGGGAAGGCCACTACGGTCAATCCATCACCATGTCCCGTACGGCTTTGGAGCGTATCTCCGAGTCAGTCGGCGTCCTCGTTGGTCTGCCGCGCAATGGAAAGCCGTTTGCTCCGTATGTTGATGAGCTCCAGGCTTATATAAAAGGCAGTCGTGACAAAAGCGATCCATTCGCGTTGATTGGCGCGACTATCAGAACTGCATTTTCTTGGACCTCGGAGCCGGTGCACCAGGGCTTCGACGTATCTGAGCGCGACGATGCCATGTTTGCCGCAAACCTCGTGGTCGCTCTCTACTCATATTTGGTCACAGCGACGCCGCGCTCCGTGCCTGGAGCCAACTAGATATGCCAATTTTTATTAGCTACTCGCATGAAGATGCAGATTTCGTTGATAAATTCGCCGCCGATGTCGTAAAGAACCGCGCGAGCGTTTGGATAGACCGCTGGGAATTGAATGTTGGTGACTCAATAGTTCAACGCGTCCAGGAAGCGCTGCTAAACTCATCCGCGATCCTGGTTGTTCTCTCAAAGGCATCTGTTCAATCGGAGTGGTGCAAAAGAGAGTTTTCGGCCGGGCTCGTTCGGGAGCTTGATGAACGTCGAGTGCTCCTACTCCCGGTCCTCGTTGAGGATTGCGAAATTCCATTGCTGCTCAGAGACAAATTGTTCGCCGATTTTCGAAAGGACTACGAAAAAGGATTGCGTTCGGTTCTTGATGCCATAGCGGCAGTGAGTAATCCGGATCAAAGTCGAATCAGTGACTGTGAGCACACCCTTGATTGGGCTGTGGACTGGTGGATTGCGAACGATCTATTGACAGTTCGTTTCACCATCGTTGAAACGCCAAAAGATTTGCCCCTGACGCTTCTAACCGAGGTAGTCGCAGAAGCCAACGCCGAGGCGACGAAAAGGTATCGGGAATTTGAAGCAGCAGGCCTGGATTGGGTCGGCCGACACACAATTGCGGGGTTGCTGTTTGACACGGCCAGCGAGCGAGAGTTCCATCTCCAGCTAGAGGATCAACGCCCACAATCAATTTCAATCAACATTGGCGATAGCAGGGGTACGGGGCGCGTTTACGAGATCACCGTAACGTCACGTCGCCTCGGCCAGGACAATGGCAAAATACAAGTGGTGCGCGTCAGTAATTATCTGAAAGCAATACAAGGCTATCTGCGCGAGACGCAACGGAAACCGACAGACGACGAGGTTGCCACGATGGTGAGCATCATTCTGGGCTAGAGGCTCCGCCGCAAGACACAATGCAGTGACGTTTTGGCCCGGCTAGGTTACAGGTGGAGTAGAAGTAACTCGTGCGCGATAGCGGGGCATTCGTCACTAAGATAGCATGCGCCAGAGGCGCATCGAACGCCTGTTCGTTATGAGTAGGCGGTTTCAGGAAATCCAGGCAAGGGTCCAACGGGAGCTTGCCGACGCCAAAGCGATGCTAAAGGGACTTCCTGATCCGTCGAGAGCGCACATCATAAAGTGGCTTTTGAAGTTCAACGACAACTCCGTCGCCTTTGTCTTGCAATACCGTTCGTTTCGTATGCTCTTCACCGGCGACGCGGGCGTAGAAGCGGAGCAACGGTTCTTGCGCGAAGGCATCGACCTCGGTTCGGCGGTGCTCAAGGTCGGGCATCACGGATCGGCGTACAGTTCGTCGCAGGAGTTCATCGCCGCCGTCCATCCCCGATACGCACTCATCTCCGTCGGCCGCCACAATCTCTTCGGCCACCCCGCTCCATCGACGATTAGGAGGTTGGACGACGACGGTATTCGCGTAGATCGCACCGACGAGAACGCAGCCGTCATCGTTGAGACGGACGGCGCGTCGAGCAGCGTCCGATCGCTCTACCCATAAGACGCTTCGCTCGCTGTCGGGCCGCTAGCGTCGCGCCCCCACCGGCTGCTCGTCGTACAGACGGCTTAGACGTGAAAACCGGAACTGACTGCACGCCTTTGCTTCGCCTTCGTTTCGATGGCACGCTCCGTCGATGGTGAAAATGGCCTTGCTCGTCGTCGCCACGCCGCTGATGCGCGCGAGAATCAGCCGCGTGCGCGGGTTCGCGAGCGCCGATCCGTTGCATCCGCGCGCTTCGGAACGGGGCGCGTCGGCGGGGATATCTTCGTGTCGCCGCTCACGGACGCGAGGCCGCGCTCGAGAGCGGTGAACTCGTGAATGACCTCGTGCGCCTCGTAGACTTGCCCACGCTGTCGGCCGACGTTCACCGGGCGCAGGATGCCCGCCGCGACGAATCGCTCGACCGCGTGGCTCACGCGCGGGAGCGCGCGATCGATCAACGTCGTGAGCGCGGCGAGCGACGTTACGGGAGCGCCCGGCAGAGCCTCGATCAGCAGCGCGGTCGCCGAGTTGGCGCGCACGGGAGCAAGCCGCTCCCGCCACGCCGCCTGCAGCGTGCGGATGCGATCTTCAAAGGCCGTCGCATCGGCGACCGCGCGGATCGCGGCGACGGCGAAGGTTTCCATCCAGCGGTTCGTCCCGAGTATCGCGGCGTCCGCATCCGGAGGACCCTCGTAGCGCGTGGCGCTCAAGCCTGCGACATAGTCGTCGGCGTGCGTCGCAAGGACGAGCGACAGCGGTGGCGTCACGTTGCGGGTAACACCGCGTCGGCGCAGGACGAGATGGATAAGGGCGCGGCCGATGCGGCCGTTTCCATCAGCGAAGGGGTGGATCGTCTCGAATTGCGCGTGCGCCATCGCCGCCTGCGCTACCGCGGGCAACGTATCGCTAGTGCAAAATGCGCAAAGATCTTCGAGCAAGGGGCGCACGCGGTCAGCCGATGGCGGGACGAAGTCTGCGCCCATCGGACTATACGCGTTCCCGCCGATCCAATTTTGACGGTCGCGGATGATGCCGGCGTGCCGCCGTTGCGGGGTGTTCTCGAGCAACAGGCGATGGGTCTCAATGAGGATCGGGACCGTGATCGCGTTGCCTTCGCCGACCGAGGCAATGGCGTAATTCATCGCGTCGACGTTGTTCAGGACCTCGCGCGCCGTAACGTCTGCTTGGTCGACGCCGTTGCGCGCTGCCCAATCGGCCCGCAAGAGGCGCCTGACGTCGATTGTGAGCCCTTCGATGCGCGACGAGGCGACCGATTCCGCCCGAAGGAGGAGGCGCGCGAGCGCTTCGGTGTTCGTGAGACTTGTGGAGAGCTGATCCAGACGACGAATGGCCTGCTCCGCATCCGCAACGTCGGCCGCGGCGGAGCCGAGCAGCACGAAGGGCCGCCCGACGAGTCGGTCGGGCACATAGGCACGGTAGCGCCCGTAGCGACGCTGGGACCGTGGCACGCCTTGGGTGTCAATTGGCGCCCAAGGGCGTTCTTCGTAAGCCGCCATAATTAACACTTAAAGCATAAACGTTAATTACGAGAGGGTCAATTTACGGTTCCGCGCCGTGCTCGGGCCGCTCACTTTGCGGTGCTTACGATTTCGGAGCGCTGGAGCCGTCGGACCAGTGCGCGACCGGAATGGCGAGCGTTACGGGCTGATATGGGCGGAATCCGGCTGACGGAGGCGGCGCGAGGATCGGCGAGCCTTTCACGCCTGCCGCCCACGTGCGCACCTGATCGTACGCGACGAACGGCATGATGTGCGGGCGCCACGGTCCGTCGGCGCCGAGCAGATACTGTTCTTTCGAGAGCATGAACGCAAACGAGCCCGATGCGGGGTCGGCGAATCGATGATCCGCGTAGTCGGTTTTCGCCTTGGCCGCGATCGCTTCGCGCGTTGCACCGGAGAGAACCCATTGCGTGATCGTCAGGTACTGCGGAAGTACGCTCCGTACGGCAGGCGGATTGAAGCACGCCGGTCCGCGTGCTCGCCAATTCCAAAACTCCGGATCGTCGAACCCCGCCATCCACGAACGCTCGACGGCGCAGACCCAGCCGTTTGTTCCCTTGACCGCGACAACGTAGCCGCGCTTCGTGAGCACGAGCACCTCCGCACGGTCGGAAATTGACGAGGGTCCCCCGGAACGCGCCAAGGCGATCTCCGCCTTACGGTCGCGTATGAGGTATTTTGCGAGCGGGGCCATCGTCGCGTAGGGATTCGGCGAGGGCACGCGGCCGAATGCCGCGCCGGAGCACGAAAGCGCGAGCGTCGCGGCCGCACACACGAGAGCGATCTTCATGGGGCCTCCCGAGCGACGCGATCGATCGTGGCGCCGCCCATTGCGTTCAACATCTTCGTACGCATCGTTGTGACGTTTCGCGGAGTCGCCGGCTTTCACAACGCGCGTATGTTTTGCATTGCGACGAATGTCAACGTCGTGTGCACTTGTTCCCGGAACGTTCACATTCCGTTCCGCGCGCGCATCTATGCTCACCACATGAAACGTCTTCTTGCTCTCATCCCCGCAGCCGCGCTTACGCTCATCTTCGCCGCCGCTTCGGTTCCCGCGACGGCCGCGAACGCTCCGCAAGTCTTCACGATCAACGCCTCGTCGACCGCACTCTTCACGCCCGACGCGATCACCGTCAAAGTGGGACAGCCGGTCGAACTCAAGCTGGTCGGAAAAGACGGCGTTCATGAAATCGCTTCGAAAGCGCTCGGCATTCCGAGCACGATGATTACTCCGGACAGCACCAAGACCGTGACGTTCACCCCGACCAAGGCCGGAACGTACACGCTGCACTGCCTGATTCCGTGCGGCCTGAGCCACGCCAAGATGGAGGTCACGATCAACGTCGTCTAACCCCACTCCTTACCCCGCGTTCAATCCTTCGTTGCAGGCATCAGAGGCGAACGGGCACTCCCCGATTCGCCTCTGATGCCGTATGAGGCTCGGCGAAGGCGGAATACCGCGCGGAACGAACGATTCGGAGCCGGGCATTCTCCGAACACCCTCGTAAGGCGCAGCAGTCGATGCCTTCTCGCGAACAGGCGGAGCGCATGATCTCCGCACCGCTGCGATCCGACATCTTCGTCGGGCGCGGCGAAGAATTGGCCTTTCTTCGCGCACGTTCCCGAGAGGCGATCGGCGGCGGCTCATGCATCGTGATCGTCACCGGCGAAGCGGGCATCGGCAAGACACGCCTGCTCGACGAGCTCTTTCGCTCGCTCGAGGGCGAGTTGCTCGTCGTGCGCGTTCGCTGCTCGCCGACGGTTCGCGATGCCGCAATCGTGCTTCACGAACTCTGCGAAGCGTTCTCCGCGTTCCTCGACGACGAGCCGCCCGCCTCGCTCGACGCGGGAACCGCCTTCGCCTATCTGCGCCGCGGCATGCGCGGCGTGAGAAGCACGGGCGCCATCGCGATCGCGCTCGAAGATGCCCATCACGCCACGCCCCCGGCGCTCGATGCGCTCGCGCAGCTCGCCGCCGCGCAGCGAACGATCCTGCTCTTGACCGCCGATATCGGGGCCGCGCCGGTAGAAGTGCACGAAGCCTTCGAGCGGCTCGGGCGCGCTCATGCGTACGAGTTGCGCCTCACACCCTTGCCGAGCGAAGCGATGCGCCGCATGATCCGGCGCTTTCAACCCGACGGTCCGTCGCTCTCGCGAACGGTCATCACGCGCGTCGTCGAATTCGCCCACGGGAATCCGTCGGTAGCGCAATCGCTGATCCGGGCGGCGACCGAAGACGGCGACACGGGCGAGGTCGCCGTACCGCGGGCACTCCGAACGCGCATCCGCCGCACCATGGCCGCGCTCGATCCGCACACGCAGCAGCTGCTGCTGGTCGCCGCGGCGCTCGGCACCACCTTCGATCTTCGTTCGCTCGCCCACGTAGCCCGCGAGCGCACCTCGGTCGTGCGCGAAGCCCTCCAGGCGGCGGCGCTGCTGGGGCTCGTCGACGAGCTCGATTCGGAACGCTTCGCCTTCGTCAATCCGCTGCATCGTCTCGCGCTTCAAAGCGAGACGACGACCACATTCGCACTCGGCTACCATCGTCGCGCCGCGCTCTACCTGCAGCGCTCGGCGGCCGATGCGATCGCCTACGCCGCCGTCGCCGAGCAGTGGCGCGGCGCACGAGAACTCGATGCGGCCGCGCTCTGGGATCAGCGCGCGGGCGATGCGGCGGCGGAACGCGGCGACTTTATCGAAGCGGCGGCCGCCTATCGCCGCGCGCAGCGCGACTGCCGTGAAGAACGAACGCGGCGATCGCTGTTGTTCAAGCGCGCCGAGGCACTCGGCCAAGCGGGCATGGAGCGCGAAGCGATCGAGGCACTCGACGAGTACCTCGCTCAAGGACTCGACGACGATCGCGAAACGTGGGCGAGAGCGCTGCTGCAGAAGTGCATGTTCTCCTGGGATGCGGGAACGTTCGACGAAGTCGAATCGATGGCGAATGAGGTGCTCGGTCTCGACCTTCCGCACGATCATCCCCTGAAAGCGCGGGCGCTCTTACAGCTCGCGTTTCTCCATTGGACCAGCGGAAGACTCGACGGCGCGCGCGGCGTGCTCGATCTCATCGCCCGCGAGCACGCCGTGGAAGATGCGGAAACGCTCGGAATGTTCTATCAACAGCGCGCGTTGATCGTGCTGGCGGAGCACGGGTTCGATGCGGCGGTACCGGATTTTCGACGCGGCATCGAGCACATGCAGCAGGCGCGCAACGCCCTCTTATATTCGCAGCTCCTGTGCAATTTGGGAAATATGGCGCTCCTGCACGCGCACAACGATCTCGCGCTCGAGATGCTGGAGCGCGCGTGCGACGTGGCCCGCAACAGCGCGTCGGATGCGCGGCGGCATTTTGCGCTCGGATCCTACGCGCGCGCATTGATGCGCGTTGGCCGCAACGAAGAGGCGCATGCGGTCCTGACCGAACTGCGACGGCTCGACGCCGATCTCGCGGACATCAACGCGCTCTACAGCGTTGCCGCGATGGTCGAGCTGGGTTCGATCTTCGACGACGCCGCGCTGCTGGAGCAAGCCTTCGACAGCGATACGCTCGCGCACGCGTTCGAGAGCGGCGATCCCAAGCGCATCCTCGCGCTGGTGGGACCGTTTGCGCTGCACCGGTGGCATACGGGCGATGCCGAGGCGGCGAGCGCGTTGGTTCACGATGCGCTGCAGGTGGTCACCGGCGCGACCTGGCACTATCCGCTCGCCGTTCTCGTCGCGCAATTCGGTCCCTTAACCGATCTACCGCGCGCGCGACGCATGCTCAAACCGCCGCTCGTGCAGGGCGATCAGCGCGTGATCGACGCGTTCGTCGATCTCTTCGAAGCCTTCGTGGCACGCCGTCGCGGGCGAAGCCGCGTGGCGGCGGCCCACGGGCGGCGCGCGGCGACGCGCTTCGCGGCGATCGGATGGCCCTACTATGAAGCCCAAGCGCACGAAGTGGCGGGCGATCATGCCGACGCGCTGCGCATCTACGACCGTATCGGCGACGCGCGCGACGCGCACAAGTTGCGATCGGCGCTGCGCCCGGCGCAGCGCTCCAGCCGCCATGCGGTCGCGCTCACCGTCCGCGAGCGCGAGGTCGGATTATTGGCACTCGACGGCCTGAGCAACGCGCGGATCGCCGAGCGCCTGGGAATCAGCGAGCGCACGGTCGAGCACCACCTGCAAGTGGTCTACGGCAAGTTCGGTATCCGCTCGCGCTGGCAGTTGCCGCAAAACCTGTAACCACGGGCCCCCGCGGGGCATAGGTACTGTACGGATGGCACGCGCGTAACCCGCTCCTATACTTGCGGGCATACTCTCACGCTCTCAAAAGAGGTAAGGCCTGCGTGCTACGACGTGGTTCTCTTGCGCTTTTCTGTTGCGCGTGTGTTATCGCACTTGCCGCGTGCGGGGGCGGCTCGGGAACGAGCTCGCCTACCGCACCGCTGCCGATAACGAGCGCAGCACCGACCCCTACGCCCACTCCCGGCTCTGAAATCCCGGTCGGTCCCGGCCAGAGCTTCACCTACAACGGAAGCATGACCGCGACACAGCTGCGACTGCTGCCCGCGCCCATGCCCACGTCGACGAGCGTCGTCACCGTCGTACAGAACGGAACGCTCAAAGACGCTCAGACGTTCAACGGCGCAAGCGGACTCTACGATGATTCCGTCGCCGAAACCGACACCTCTGCGCTCAAGACCTCGAGTTCGCAGACGGACACCTACGTTGCGCTCTCGTCGCCCGCGCCCGACGGCAGCACCACGCTCTTCGAATACGGCTCGACCTGGGCCGACGAGAACGGCAATACGCTCACCTATTTGTTCGCGGCACCGCAAACGATCGGTGAACTCCCCGAAAAAACCGGCGCGTCGTGGACGAACGATCCCGCGATGACGGTCTACGAAAACGATGCGACCGACGCGAACGGAAGCGCGATCTTCAGCAAGACCGTCTACGCCGCCGACGGATCGTACACGCAGACCACCACGTACCCGCCCGGTTACGATCGCGGCCAGAGCATCACCACGCAGAACGCCGACGGAAGCGGTTCGATCACGAACGTCGCCGGTGCCGGCGCGATCGTGTTCTCCACGCCGAAGCCGCTCTACAACGGGACCTATCTGCTGCCGTACGCGGTCTATACCGCGCCGAACCCGGGACCGACCGCGATGCCGGTTCAGAGCGGAACGGTCGGCGCGTGGTATCCCGTACCGGCGTCGCTCTATCACGAAAGCGATACCGTCCTCGGACCGCAATCGATTCCGCCCGCCTGCAACGTTCCCGCGACGGTCGCCGCCACCGCCATCGTAACCCAACGAACGATTGCGCGTACCGACACCGTGCTCGGATATACCGACACGCAGACCTTCGATGCATACCGTGTACCCACGGTCGGCGCCGTGTGCCTGCAGATGAGCGATACGCAGAACACGTTCTACGACTTCAACGGCGACCAGCAGTTCATCATCTCCTCGTCGGCGGATCCGACCTACGTACCGAAGCCGTATCAAACGAACACGACGGTCGAGACGCTCGGCCTCACCGGCGGTGCAGCTCCCACCGACGCCGCTCGCCGATCCGGCGCCATGGCACGAATCGCGCCACTCTCGAACGCCGCGATCGCGGCGGCGCACATGCGCTTCGAGGCGCACGTCGCGCACCTGCGTCGCGATCGCGCACTCGCCTTCATCAAGGCGTTCACAACCTTCATCACCAGACTACCTCGAGGTGTGCGATGAGCCGTTCGCGTCTCTCACTCTCGGCGCTCGCCGCAGCGTCGAGCCTTTCTCTTCTGCTCTCCGCGTGCGGCGGCGGCGGCGCGGGCGGCGCATCGGCCGCGATTCCGACGAGCGGGCTGCCGGCCGTGCCGCCGGCGGCGGGCGCCTCCGCGCCGTCAACGTTCGCGTGGGGCAACGGCGCGCTCAAGGGCGCCGTCTATGTAGGCCCCGCGCACTTCTCCGCCATGGGCGTGAATGTCGCGGTGCGCATGCAAAACGGCGCGGGACTCGTGAGCTACGCGCGCTCGGCATCCGATCCGCATTCGCCGCTCTATCGACAGTTCTTGACACCCGACGAGATCGGCGCGCGCTTCGGCGCAACGCAGAGTGACTACGCCGCGGTCGCAAAATACTTCTCCGGTTTCGGCCTGCACGTCGGCGGATGGCCGCAACGCCTTTCGCTCTTCGTCGCGGGATCGCAGACACAACTGCAAAGCGCGTTTCACACCACCTTCGGCGAGTACCGCTCCGCGAAGGGCAGCACGTTCATCGCGCCGGTCAGCGCGCCCTCATTCGGAATCCCGTTGGCCGTGACGATGGTGAGCAATCTCGTCTCGCTCCCGCCGGCGACGCGTTCGTTCACCCCCGCACGCGCCGGAAACAATATCATCGGCGGATATACGCCGACGCAGATTCGCGCCGTCTTCGATTACATCGGCGCCTACAAGGAAGGCTACACCGGCGCCGGCATCACGATCGGCATCATCGGTACGGGCGCGTTCTCTCCCGCCGATGTTCCCGCGTACGCCTCGATGTTTCACGTGCAGGCGGCTCCGGTCACGCAGGTCGACGCCACCGATTCCGGCGTCGCAGCGGGACTCGCGTTGAACTCGCCGCCACCCAACCCGAGCGCCACGCCGCCCGATACGTTCCCGTACAGCTCGGGTCTCTCGACGCCGCCGCCCGCAACGTCATCCTGCTCGGGAACGCTGCCGTCGTGCAATCCCGAAGATGTCGAAGCACAGATCGACACCGAACAAGCGGCCACGCTCGCGCCTGGAAGCAGCGTGCTCTACTACCTCGCATACAATGCGGGCGAATGCTATGAAAGCGGGCCGAGTCTCCCGGCGGGAACGCCGTGTCCGGGCGGCGGCACCGCCGCACCCGCGCTCGGACTCGCGCTCAGCGACGATGAGATTCAACAAGCGATCGCCGACGACAAAGTCGACGTGCTCTCGCTCAGCTACGGCAGCCCCGAACTTGCCAACCCGTCCGTCGGCGAGTACGGCGCGGCCGGGTACTATTTCGATCCGAACAACCCGACGAACGGATTCGGCCCCGCCGAATTCGCCGCGTTGGCGGCCGAAGGGATCGCCGTCTTCGTCGCAACCGGCGATACCGGCGCCGAGATGTGCAAGCACGGCGGCGGCGTCGAACCGTATTACGACGATCCGTGCGTGAGCTATCCCGCCAGCGACCCGAGCGTGGTCGCCGTCGGCGGCGTCACGACGCCGATGGATCAGTTCGGCAATCTCGTCAATCAAATCACCGGCTGGGGCGTACAGACGAGCGCCGGTACCGGCGGCTCGACCGGCGGCGTCTCGGCGTACTTTCCGATTCTGCCCTATCAGGACGGCCTGCCCGGCGCGATGGGGAAGACGCGCAATCTTCCGGATATCTCGCTCGAAGGCGATCCGCAAACGGGCGTGAGCGTATTGATCGATGCTCCGCCGCTCGGGCCCGAAGCCGTGGGCGGGTACGGCGGCACGAGCGTCGCCGCACCGGAAGCGGCGGCGATGTGGGCGCTCGTGCTGCAAGCGTGCCGTCAATCGGCAACGTGCAGCGCCAAAGGCAGCGGAGCGCATCCGTATCGTCTCGGCGATCCCAATCCGCTGTTCTACGCGCAATACTACGCGAACGGCACGTTGCAGCCGCAGTACTCGAAGACGTTCTACGACGTGCTCTTCGGAAACAACGCGATCGACGTCGGGCCGCCTCCGTACTTTCCCGGACTGCCGCTCGATCCCGGATATAACGCGGGCGTCGGCTACGATCTCGTGACGGGGCTCGGTGTTCCGTTCGCGGCTCATCTCATCGATGCCATCCTCACCACGGAGGGACAGTAATGCCTCGTGTCGGCTTGAACACGATCGCGATCGTGGCGCTTGCGGCGCTCGTGCTTACCGCTTGCGGCGGCGGCGGATCCAATGCAGTCATGCCGTCGTCGATGCCCACGCCCGGTTCACCGGGCGGCACGGCCGCATCCGCGGCGCGTGTCACCTTCAGCATCGTCGTTCCGACGCCGCCGCCCACGGCGGCGGTCGCGGCACGGCGATCGCAATACGTCTCTCCCTACACCGGATCGGTGCGCGTCTCGGTCTTGAGCGCCGACGGGCATAGCGTGAGCGTGCCCGACACCGTCGCACCCGTCGCCGCGGGTGCGCCGGGATGCACCGGCACGCAATCGACGGGCATCACCTGCTCGATCACCGCAAGCGCGCCGACAGGCCTCAATGTCGCGTTTCGCATCTCCACCTATGCATCGCCCGACGGCACGGGAAACACGCTCGCGACCACGACGATGAGTGCGCCCGTCACGGCAAGCGGACCGAACACGCTCGCGATCTCGCTCGGCGGCGTCGTGAACAGCGTCGCGATTGCACCGACGAGACTCGTGGCGCCGACCGACGGCACCGTGCAGACCTATACCATCAGCGTGACCGCGCTCGATGCGGCGGGCGCAACGATCGTCGGAAACACCCCGTTCGCATCACCGATCGCGCTCTCGATTCAAAATGACCCCAACCACGCGCTCACGCTCACGCAACCCGAAGTCACCTACCCGGGAGAGGCGGTGCAACTCACCTTCGACAGTACGAAAGCGCTCTCCGATGCGAAGATCGTCGCCGCGACATCGACCATCGGAACCGCGCCCGCCGACTTCGTAACGCTTGCCTATACGCCGAATGCGCCGATCGTCGCGCTCGACGGATCTCCGGTCAGCGTGCACGTCTCCGAGGTCGGCTTTACCGGACAGTTCGCCGTCAGCGTCGCGAACACGGCGGTCGCTACGGCGTCGATCACGCCCACGGCCAACGGAAGCGCCACGATCAGCATCTCACCGCCGCCTCCCGGGAGTTATACCGGCACGACGACGATGACGCTCACCGCGGGCTCGCTCAAAGCCACGATTCCGGTCGTGCTGATCTATCCGCCGCTGAAGATGGCCACGTGGAACGTGCAAGGGACCGGCCAGGCAATGTCGCCCTCGTCGGACGGAATCTCCTACTTCGTCGGCGACGACGGCGCTTCGCGCGTCTACAACTTCAATCCGCAAACCGGCACGCTGTTGCCCATTCAGGAGAATACGCCCGACGGCGTGTTCGCGATCGCGAACGGGCCCGACAACAATCCGTGGTGGGTGATCAGCGGATATCCGCAGACGCAACTCTGCCAAGGTGCGAACTTCCAAGGCTATTACAACGTCAGTTGCTACAATGTGCCCGGCGCGTATTCGCAATCGAACTCGTTCGGACTCGCCGCCGGCCCCAACAACACGCTCTGGTTTACGCTGAGCGCCGGTTCGACGGGGACGGGCATCGGCGAGTATAGCCTGACGACCGGACAGTTCACGTTCTACACGAACGGTCTGGGATCGACCGCCAACCCGTATGCGCTCGCATTCGGTCCCGACGGTAACGTCTGGTTCACCGACACGAGCTCGACGGCGCCCGCGATCGGCACGCTCAACATCGCGAACGGCACGATCACCGAGTATCCGCTCCAAGCGGGGAACGGGAACTACGGGAGCGCCGCTTCACCCAACGACATCATCGCGGGACCCGACGGCAACATGTGGTTCACCGATCTGTCGCAGACGAGCCCGGGAATCGGGAAGTTCACGATCGCCACCCATGCGGTGACGATGTATACGCAAGGCCTGCAGCACAATCCGCAGCCGTTTGCGCTTACCGTCGGACCCGACGGGAATATTTGGTTCACCGATAACGGCAACCAATTCAACGGCGCACAAGGGCTGGTCGGATCGATCAATCCCACGACCGATGCGATCGAGGAGTACTCGCTCCCCGTCGCCGGTTTCCAACCGCAGCCGATCATCACCGTCGGCTCGAAGCTCGAGACGATCGCGACCTACGGGATCGCGGGCCAAGCCCCGAGCGCGTGGGCAGGTGAGATCACGCTGCCCGGTACGCACTAAAGGGGCGACGATCGGGGCGGCGGCAGTAGCCGCCGCCCCGATTTTTTTTAGCGCACGCGGCGTTTCATCGCGTACATCGCGCGATCGGCATACTGCAGCAGCTCCGCGAGCCCGGCGCCGTCGCGCGGATAGACCGCGGTCCCCAAACTGCAATCGATCGTCACGCTCGCTCCGCTCGGGAGACGCATCGGCTGCGCAAGCGCCGCCGCAAGACGGCGCGCGACGACGGTACCGCCGGGATCGTTCGCAAGATCCGGTTCCAGCACCGCAAACTCGTCGCCCCCGATCCGCGCCACCACATCGTCTCCACGCATCACGGCGTTCAGTCGTCGTCCCACCTCGCGCAGCACGTCGTCGCCCGCCTCGTGGCCGTGCTCGTCGTTCACCGCTTTGAAGCGATTCAAATCCAGAAAGTGCAGCGCGAACGTGCCGTGCGTGCGCGATGCCTGCGCCACCGCACGCTCCACGTGATCCTCGAAACCGTGTCGGTTCACCGTGCCGGTGAGGCGATCGTGAAAGGCGACCTCGCGCAGCTCTCGATCGCGCGTCTCGCGCACGATCGCGCCGCTCAGGATCGTGCCCATGATATCGACGAAGTCCAGATCCACGTCATCGAAGGGCACCGTACGCGGTGCGCGATTCAAGAACATGATCAGGCCGTTGACCCGGTCGCCGCTGAGCAAACGCGTTCCGATAAAGCAGTTCCAGGGAAGCCCGCGGCGATCGGCATCGTTCACGTGCGGATCCGTGGTGAGGTCATCGACGGCGATCGCACGGGAGCTCGCCCGCAGTCGCTTGCCGACCGCCTCCGTGAGCCGCATGCGATATCCCACCGGCAGCAGATCGTCCGGCGCGAACCGATGCTCGACGATCAGGTCGGGTCCGTCGATCGAGACCAAGTAGGCATACTGCATGTCCAGGCCGCGCGCGCCGAGTGCGAGCGCGTCGCCGATCTGCACCGTGGCGCTCTCCGTGGACGATGCCACCCGATAGAGCGCGCGCATTCGATCGTCTTTACCTGCAATCGCGCGGCTGATCGCGCGATCCGCGCTGAGATCGCGATACTTCACGAAATAGCCCTCGATCTCGTCACGAACACGAATCGGGGAGATCTCGATCTCGACCGGTATCTCCTGACCGTCCTTCGCGCGCGTGAGCCCTTCGTAGACCACGTGCGGATTCGCGGCGAATCCTTTCAGTCGCTCGGCCGTCACCGCGCGCCGTTCATCCGAAACGAGCATCAGCGCGGAGCGGCCCACAAGCTCTTCACCGGCGTACCCGCTCAATCGTTCGAACGCCACGTTCGCGCTCGCGATCGTGCCGTCGGTCGTCATCGCGAGAATCGGTCGCACGCTGTACTCGAAGAGCGAGCGAAATCGCTCGGTACTGCGCAGCAGCGCCGCTTCGGCAAAGCGCTGTTCGGTGGCATCGCGAGCGGCGCCGACCACGCCCGCGATTCCCTCTTCCACGATCACCGGGGAGAGATTGCACACGACGGGAACTTCGTTGCCGTCGGCATCGAGAAAGATCGTTTCGAACTCGTTGGCGCGCCCGCCGATCGCCTGCGCGAAGTGCCCCGCGACGCTCGCGCGTTCGGCCGCGGCGATGTGAAGCGTATAGTGCTCGCCCACGACCGACCGATCGAAGCCCAGCCGCGCGATCGCACTGGGGTTGGCGCGTACGATCTTGCCGTTCGGTTCGTAGATCGCCATCATCTCCGCGGAGTTGTCGAACATCGCGGCAAACCGCTTGCGCCGGAGCTCGAGATCGCGCATCGCGGCGTCGATCGCGCGATCTCGCGGTCGTATCACGAGCAGATACACGAGCAACACCGCGCCGAGCACGATGAACGCCTCGACGATCAGGAACATCCGCGCGGCGCTGCGATGCACGACGTCGAGTTTCACGGCGTCCGCGGTGGCCGCGTCGTACACCGCGATGAGCGCCCGGCCGTGTTCCACGAGCCGACGCTGCGTCACCGCATCATGCGGCGCGCGTAGCGCGCGCGTCGCGGCGCCGAGAAACGCGTCGTAGGCGCGTAGGTCGGCTCCCCGCAGATCGCCGAGCGCGGCTTGTCGTCGGCGCAACGCAGCGAGGGCCGCCCGCGCGTCGTTCGACGCCGCGCTCGGCCCGACGACGTCGAGCAGCACGCGCTCGACCAGCGCGATCCGATCGCCGCTCGCGGCGATCCGCGCCGGAAGGGCCGCGCTAGCCTGGTACCGCACCTGGACGATCGTAATCTGCACCCCGATCAGGGCGACGATCACCGCCAGTAGGAGCGCGCCGAGACCGCCGTGCCGCCGAAACGAATCCATCGAGAGCATGAACCCGCTCATTGGGCGGGTTGGCCGCAGCCCCCGGCCGTCATTTGCCGTAGTTTAACCGAGCAGGCGCAATCTGAAACCGCTTTCCGCTTTTCCCCGGCGACTTACAGATCCCGCTGCTGAAACGAGCGCACGCCGCCCGCGAGCACCACGGCGAGCCACAGCGCACACCAGATGAAGTATGCGAGCGGCGGCGCCGTCGACGGGACGAGCGGATCGACGCTATTCGCGGGCGCCGCCGCGCGCAGCACCGCGGGCTGCATCATGAAGGCGGCGGCGCGCCACAGGCCGTCGCTCGGAATCACGAGGCTCACCGCGGTCGTCGCCCGGCGTAGCGCATCGTTGTGCATGGCGGTCGCGATGCTCCCCACGATGCCGGCCATCCAGGCGATCCCGAAGAGCACGAGCGTAACGAAGCCCGATGCGATCGCCGGAAGGCGAACGCTGACCGCGAGCGTGATCGTGAGCATCACGAGCGCCTGCGCAACGAGCAGCGCGATCGCGGCGACGATGTGCGGCGGAAGATAGCCCGTAATCGCGCGCACCACCGCAAACTCGAGCAGCGCGGTCCCCACCGCGTAGCACGCGATCAAGATCGCGTTGCCGAGCCACTTTCCGAGCAGCACCTCGATACGTCGGATCGGACGCGGCAGCATCGCGAGCAGCGTGCCGTTCTCGATCTCGCTGCCGAGCGAGAGCGCGCCCAAAAATGCGGCGCCGAGCGCGAGGATGAAGCTGAACATGAAGGCCATCGCGGTCTCGAGTCCGCTCGCCGCGGTGAGCACGACGTGATGATCCACCGGACGGCCGTCGCGACCGTGCATCGCCGCGAGGGCGTGGAACCCGAAGCCGGTGAGCGCGACGAGCACCAGCGTCGCAATCGCCGCCGTGACGACCAAACGGCGACGCGAGGCCTCACGAAGCGTGAGTGATGCGATCGAGAGCAGGTTGAACACCGGTATCGCTCCTGACGATTTCGAGAAAGCGTTCTTCGAGTGATTGTCGCACCGGGGCGACCGAGAGGATCTGCGCGCCGCGCCCCACGTACGCCGCCACGATCGCGGGAATCTCCGCGGGCGGCGCGTCTTCCACCAGTACCGACGACCCGTCGGCGAATCCGATGCGCACCGCCGGGCGCCCCAGCAGTTCGTCGATCGAGCCCGTCGCGCGGATGCGCCCGTCGTTGATCACCGCGATCGAATCGCAGACCGACTCCACCTCGGTCAGCAGATGCGAATTCAGAAAGACCGTGATGCCGCGTGCCTTCAGATCGAGCACGAGCGCGCGCACCTCGGCGCGGCCGATGGGATCGAGCGCCGAGGTCGGTTCGTCGAGGATGACGAGTTCGGGTGCGCCCACGATGGCGACCGCAATGCCGAAGCGTTGCTGCATGCCTTTGGAAAACGTGCCGATCCGATCGTCCGCGCGTCGTGCGAGGCCCACGCGTTCGAGCACGTCGTCGATCGCGCGTCGGCGCGAGCGGCGCTCGACTCGGAGCACCGACGCGTGCCACCCGAGCAGTTCGCGCGGCGTCAGCCACGGCTGATACCGAAACAGTTCGGGTAGGTAGCCGATCTTGCGCCGGGCCGCGAGCGATCCGAGCGGCTCGCCGAGCAGCGCCGCGTCGCCCGAGGTCGGATGCACCAAACCGACGAGCATCTTCACCGCGGTCGTTTTACCCGCGCCGTTCTGCCCGAGAAATCCGAAGACCTCACCGCGCGCGATGCGCACGGTGAGGTTGTCGACGGCGGCGCGCGATCCGTAGCGTTTGGTGAGGTCGCGCGTTTCGATGGCGTACACGGGTTCGATTAGGTTCCCATCGATGCGGCGATCTTGCTCACGTCGTCGGCGGTGAAGCCGCCCGCGACCGAGTAGAAGATGCCGTGCGAGAGCCAGACAACGACGGCGCCGATGCCCGTATCGTCGCCGATCAGCAATCCGGGCGATCCATTGACCGTAATCCGGCGTGCCGTGTTCTTGTCGACCGAGACCGGCACCGGCAGCGTTCCCTGCGGATCCTCGATCGCGCGAATCTGCTCCTTCACGTCGGCGGGAACGTTCGGCAGCGAGAGCAGATACGATTCCACCGCGTGCATGTCGCCCGATGTGGCGTGCACCGCGGGCACCGGCGCCTGCGCGACGATAACCTGATTCTGCGGGAATCCATCCCGATCGGGATGCTCGTGCCCCTTCGACGGCAGCGCACCGTAGAATTCCACGACGAGCGGTCCGGTGGTTGCGCTCAGCGTCGCGCCGTCGACGCCGGCGGGAGCGGGCGGAATCACCAGGTGTTTGCGCGCCGCGCTCGCCCGCGCCTTACGCGCATCGAAGGTGAAACGCACCGTGCTCGGCGGCGTTACCAGATACGCTTCCACCCGCGGCAGCGAGGCCGGAAGATAGCCGGGATGCGCGATCGGCACCCGCGCGAAGCGTTCGGCCGCCGCGAGCGATGCGAACCGGTGCGAATGCACGCGTTTCGACGTGCTCACCCGGCCGATCTCCCGGAGCTGCGGGATATCTTGCAGACTGCGCACGTCGGCTGCGGTGAGGGAGATCGGTGCGAGCGTGTGCGGTTCGAAGATGGTCAAAAAGTTCTCGGCATACGCGCGGAACGGCGCATACGAGAAGAGCAGCACGACCGCGACCGCCGCCGCGGCCCCGATGAGCCGGCGCACGTCGACGAAGCGCGCCGAACGCGGTGCCGTCTCGAGCGGTTCGCGCAGCGATGCGGCCCGACGCGCGATCTCCGCGCGCGCTTGCTTCAGATTCGGGCTCGAGCAATCACGCGCCAGGATGCGCTCCGCATCGCGCGCTTGTTCGCGAATCGTCTCGAACGCCGCGCGGCACGCGCCGCATTGCAGCAGATGCTCCTTTTCGTAGGAGAGTAGAATCTCGGGTTCGTCGACGTAGCGACGCAGAACCGCGCTAGCGAGATGATTCGACATGACGGAACTCCTTCTTCAGGGCTGCCTCCGCGCGCATCAGCAACACGCCGACGCGTTCGGTAGGGACATCGAGCATCAGGGCAATCTCTTTGTAACTGAAGCCGCTATGACGCAGCGAGAGCGCGGCTCCGTAGAGCGGGCGCAGACGCGCGAGCGCCCGACGAACGCGATCGCGGGTCTCGCGTTGTTCGACGAGTTCGCTCGGTTCGGGCGGCTGCGCGGGATCGGGGATCAACACCTCGCGCTCGCGGCGGGATTTCGCGCGGCGAATCGTATCGAGCGCGCGGTGCAGGACCGTGCGATAGAGCCAATGCCGCGCGTGGACTGCATCTTCGATCCGGGCGCCGAGCAGGCGCGCAAACGCGTCTTGCACCACGTCTTCCGCCGCGGCGGGTCCGACGATGCGCTGTGCGAGCGCGAGCACGCCGCGGTACTCGTCCTCGAAGAGGGTGTCGAAAAGGCGATGTTCGATGCGGATATGCATTCTATCGCCTAGTACGCGACGCCCCTTACGTTTATTACGGTCACGCCCGAATCCGTACGTACGTTGCCCGGGCATGAGTTCCGCAACGGCCGGGCGGGCGCTTTTCGGTGGCGCCGCGATCTTTTTCGGCGCGATCGCCCTCGCATGGCACGACCCGCAGACATGGCAGACGCTCTTCCGAATCCGAGGCATGCCGTTCGGCTCGATCGCGGGCGACGTGCTCATGCTCGCGCAGATCGTCGGCGGCATCGCCCTCGCGGTTCCGCGAACCGTACGCGCCGGAGCCGTGCTGCTCGCGGTGGTCTACGCGGTCTTTGCGCTGGTCTGCGCAAGCGCGATCGCGCATGCACCCCGGAGCTTCGATGCATACGACAGCTTCTTCGAGCAGGTATCGCTCCTGAGCGGCGCGCTCGCGCTGCTCTCGCGGAGCGCGATCGCGCGCATTGGGCTCGCGTGTTCGGCGATCTCGTTTGCGGTAGCGCAGATCGTGTACTTCCGCTTTACCGCGCAGCTCGTGCCCGCGTGGCTGCCGCCGGGCGGCGTATTCTGGGCGGCCGCGACCACGCTCGCTTTCGCGCTCGCGGCCGTGGCGTTGCTGATCGATCGCCGCGCCGCGCTCGCCGCGCGCTCGATGGCGCTGATGACTGGTGTCTTCGCGCTGCTGGTATGGATACCACGAATGATCGCGCAGCCGAACGCCCACCTCGATTGGTCGGAAGGCGCGCTGACGCTGCTGATCGCGGGCGCCTCGCTCTGCGTCGGCGAGCGTCTCGGTTCAGAACTTGCGGTTGTGAATGCGGTAGATCGCACCGAGCACGAAGGGGATCTCGGTTAGGCCGAAGCGTTCGTCGGCACCGACGGCGAGCGTGTAACGCTGCGGCGCCGTGCCGCCGTGCATGGTGACGTCGATCGTATAGCGTCCCGGCTGCAGCGCAAGCCGTTCGACGGGGCTGCTCAGGTAATGCACGTGCGAGAACGGCTCGTAGAACCGCACGGGGGCGCGCAGATCGAGCGTGGCGACCGTTGTGCCGCGCGCATTCGCGACCACCGCGACCGGCCGCGCCGGGTTGGCGGCGTCGCGCACGTCGACGAGCAGATTCGCCGGAATCGCCGCAGCCCGCTTCACCTCGAAGACATACCGGTCGAGCTCGCGCGGGCCGAGGTCGCCGTAGAACGCCCACGACTTCGTCGGGTCCGCGATGCGGATCGGACGATCGGCCCCGCGCGGCGAGCAGGCAAAGCGCGGATCGTGCGCACAGGCCGTTCCGGCCGAAAGCACACCGGCCGCGAAGAGCACGACAAAGGCGGCGACGAGCATGAGGACGATACGGCGTATCACGCGGGGGCGCTTCTGCGTGCTCGGAGCGCGCGCCTTGCGGTCCGTCGGCCCATGCCGGGAGCCCGATTTCGCGCTACGATGCGGGTAGCACAAGCAGGCGAGACGGAGCGCGCGCATGAGCACGACGATCGAGCACGATGTATCGAGCGGCCTCTCCGAGGAAGAGGCGCTACGCCGTCTGCGCGAGACGGGACCGAACGAGATCGCTGCGCGCGGGCCGAGCGCGTGGCGCGTGCTCGCGCGCGAACTCGCCAACCCGTTTTTGATCCTGCTGCTCGGCACCGCGCTGCTTTCGCTCGTGTTCCGCGAACGCTCCGATGCCGCGATTATTCTCGCCATCGTGGCACTGAGCGTGGGACTCAGCTTCTTCGACGATTATCGCGCGACGCGCGCCGTGGCGGAACTACGCGCTCGCGTGCAGCGACGCGCGCTCGTCACTCGCTCCGGCGTACCGCGCGAGATCGACGCGCGGGAGCTGGTTCCCGGGGACCTGATCGCACTCGCCGCGGGCGACGCCGTGCCCGCCGACGTCGTCGTGATGAGCGCGGTCGATTTCGCCTGCGACGAATCCGCGCTCACCGGCGAATCGCTGCCCGTCGAAAAGACGGCGCGTTCCGAAGCCTATCTCGGCACGAGCGTGGTGAGCGGTGCGGCGAGCGCGGTCGTGACGGCGACGGGTCGCACCACGCGCTTCGGCGGCATCGCTCGGGAGCTCGCGCATCCGCCGCCGCAGACCGTGTTCGAACTCGGGCTGCGCAACTTCTCGATGTTGCTCGTGCACGTCACCACCGTACTTGCCGCGGCGATCTTCGCGCTCAACGCGTTGCTACGCCACTCGCCGCTCGAATCGCTGCTCTTCGCGCTTGCGATCGCGATCGGGCTCACGCCGCAACTGCTGCCCGCGATCGTCACGATCAGCCTCTCCGTCGGCGCGCGTGCCCTCGCGCGCCGACGCGTGATCGTAAAGCGGCTGGTCGGTATCGAGGATCTCGGCAACATGGAGGTGCTCTTCACCGACAAGACGGGCACGCTGACCGAAGGGCGCATCCGCTTCGGCGACGCGTTCTCGGCCGACGGTCCCGCCGAGGGCACGGCGATCGAGTTCGCGCTCGTCTGTAACGACGCCGTGCTGCGCGACGGCGTGGTGGTGAGCGGGAACGCGCTCGACGCCGCCTTGTGGAACGACGCGCGCACCTCATCGCGCGAGCGCGCGGCCGCCTACCGCGTGACGGCACGGCTGCCGTTCAATTACGATCTCCGCTTTTCGGCCGTGCGCGCGCGCACCCCGAACGGCGAAACGATCCTCATCTGCAAGGGCGCGCCCGAAGCGGTACTCGCGCGCTGCGCGCAGGCCGACCCCGCGCTTCTCGCCGTTCGCGACCGTGCGCTCGCGAGCGGTGCGCGGGTGCTCGCGCTCGCCGTCGGACCCTCGGACGAGCGTGCGACGCTCGAAGCACGCGAGGTGACGGAGCTACGGCCGCTCGCGATGCTCTGTTTTTCCGATGAACCGAAAGCCGATGCACGCGCGAGCATCGCGCGATTGCGCGATCTGGACGTGGCGATCAAAATCGTGACCGGCGACAGCGAGATGACCGCGCGCCATGTGTGCGAGCGCGTCGGCCTCGCGGTCGACGGCACGCTGACCGGCGCACAGCTCGATGCGATGAGCGACGAGGATTTGGGGGCGGCGCTCGCCCGTACGACGCTCTTCGCGCGCGTGACGCCGCTGCAGAAGGCCCGCATCATTCGCGCGCAACGCGCGGCCGGATGCGACGTGGGGTTTCTCGGCGACGGCGTGAACGATGCGGTCGCCTTACACGAAGCCGACGTGGGCATCTCGGTCGATACCGCCGTGGACGTTGCGAAGGAAGCGGCGGATATCGTGTTGCTCGACAACGATCTCGGCGTGCTCGCCGACGGCGTGGTGGAGGGGCGCCGCATCTTCGCCAACACGATCAAGTACGTGCTGATGGGCACCTCGTCGAACTTCGGAAATATGTTCAGCGCGGCGGGCGCGTCGCTCTTCCTGCCGTTCCTTCCGATGCTGCCCTCGCAGATTCTGCTGAACAATCTGCTCTACGACGCGAGCGAGATGACGATCCCGACCGATCGCGTGGACGAGGAGCAGTTACGCCGACCCGCGCACTGGGATGCCGCGTTCATTCGCCGCTTCATGCTGCTCTTCGGCCCGCTCTCGTCGCTCTTCGACTTCGCCACGTTCGCGGCGATGCTCGCCCTCTTTCACGCGCACGCGCCGCTCTTTCGCACGGGCTGGTTCGTGGAGTCGCTCGCCACCCAGTCGCTTGCGATCTTCGTGATTCGCACGCGACGCGTGCCGTTCGTGCGCAGCCGTCCGAGCCGCGCGCTGACGCTCGCCACGCTCACCATGGTCGCGCTCGGTGCGCTCGCGCCGTACCTGCCGTTCGCGGGGTTGCTCGGTTTCACCGCGCTTCCGCCCGCGTTCTTCGCGCTGCTCGCCGCGATCGTCGTGCTCTATCTCGGGCTCATCGAACTCGGCAAGCTGATCTTCTTTCGCGCCGGTCGCGCTTCATCGTAGCTTCGCAAGCGGCGCGTACGCTACGCGTATGGCACGCTTCACGATCATCGACGGTCATCCCGACGCGCAGCCGCATCTCACCCATGCGCTCGCCGATGCCTACGAAACGCACGCACGCATGCTCGGTCACGACGTGCATCGCGTCACGCTCGCCACGCTCGATCTCACCTTTCTACGCTCGCCCGAGGAGTTTTTGCACGGGCGCCCGCCTGAAGCCGCCGCGCGCGTGCAGGAGGCGATCGCGGGCTGCGATCACGTCGCGCTCTTCTTTCCGCTGTGGATGGGCGATGCGCCCGCAATGTTGAAGGCGCTGATCGAGCATGTGTTTCGCCCCGGCTTCGCGATGACGTACGGCGCCTCGGGCGGCTTTCCCAAGCCGTTGCTCACCGGCAAGTCGGCGCGCGTCGTGGTGACGATGGGCATGCCCGCGATGGTGTATCGCGCGATGGGCGCGACCTCGCTGCGCACGCTGCGCCGCAATTTGGCGATGGTCGGTTTCGGTCCGATCCACGATACGCTGATCGGCGGTGCCTTCGAGCTTGCGCCCGCACGCGTGGAGACGCTGCTGAACGAACTGCGCACGCTCGCGGAGCACGACGGCGAACGGCCGCATGCGCGCTTGCCGCGCGCCGCGCTCGCGCTCGCGGGCGTTGCGGCGGCGGGCGGCGCGTACGCCGCCGCGGCGGTGACGGCGTGGCTGCGCTACGGACGCACCGCGGGCGAGGATTCGCTGCTCGCGGAGGTGCTGCCGACGTACGATCTCGCGCTTCGCTATCACACGATCGTAGAGGCGCCCGCCGCCGTCACCTTCGACGCGATGCGCACGACCGAGCTCGAGCGATCACCGATCGTACGCGCGCTCTTCCGCCTACGCGAAGTGGTGCTGCGCGCGCAGCACGCGGAATTTAGCCTGCCGAACGGGCTCGTGGAGCGCATCGCGGCGCTCGGCTGGACGCTCGTTGCCGAATCGCCGGGACGCGAGTTGGTGTTCGCTTCGGTTACGCGACCGTGGCGCCCCGACGCCGACTTCCGCGGCCTGCCGCGCGACGAGTTCGTGCGCTTCAACGAACCCGGCTACGCGAAGATCGCGTTCACGTTGCGCATCGACGAGCGCGGCGCCGACCGGTGCGAAGCGCGCACCGAGACCCGCGTGCTCACCACCGATGCGAAGAGTCGCGCGCGCTTTCGCCGCTACTGGGCGCTTGCCGCGCCCGGCATCGAGTTGATTCGTATCGTGCTCTTGCAGCAGATCAAGAGCGAGGCCGAATCACGTCGGACCGAGACGCTTCGCGCGGTTGCCGATCCAGCGATACAGTAGGAACGGCACCACCAGAAACGCGATGCCCGCGAGCGCCGACGCCGCCGGCGCGAAGGCGTTGCCGACGATCGCGATCGGTTGCGACGGATCGGGCACGTGGATGAGGCCTTTTTGCGCGGCGACGATGACGCCCGCATAGACCACGCCCCAAATGCTTTCGCCTACGATCATGCCCGATGCGACCAGCACGCCGAGACGGCGCGCAGCATCGGCGTTAGGGCGCGATTTCACCCAGCGGTTGTAGAGCGCGCCGAAGACCGCGCCGACCACGGCGGGCGCCGTTGCCGATGCGGGCAGATAGATGCCGAGCCCCACGGCGAGCGGCGGCAGGCGGAACTTCTTGGTCATACCGCCGATCTCGTCGATCGCGATGATGAGCGCGCCCACGAGCGCGCCGATGCCGATCAGCGACCAGTCGATCTTGCCTTCGATCACGCCTTTGGCGAGCGTTGAGATGAGCACGGCTTGCGGTGCGGGCAGTGCGTGCGCGCCGGTGCCGAAGCCGTAGGCGGAGTTGAGCGCATTGAGCACCGGCGGAATGATGATCGCCCCGAAGATCACGCCGACGATCAGCGCGACCTGCTGACGCCACGGCGTCGCCTCCACCAACTGCCCCGTTTTGAGATCTTGCAGATTGTCGTTCGAGATGGTGGCGACGTTGATGAGCAGCGCGGTGACGAAGAGCGCATAGGCGACGAGCGCGGGTTTTGCGGCGGGGGCCGCGTTTCCGGCGAGCAGCACGAGCAAGAGCGCGGCGCCGACGACCGAGAGAATCGCCATCCCCGAGACCGGCGAGTTGGACGAGCCGATCAGCCCCGCCATGTAGCCCGTTGCGGTGGCGACCAAGAAGCCCGCGAGCACGATGTAGACGAGCGCGCCGAGCACGAGCGGCAGCATCATCGCTTGCAGCACGCCGCCCGCGAGGAATGCGGCGAGCAGAATCACCATCGGAATCAGACAGACGAGCGAGATCCCCGCGACCATGCCGATCGGCAGATCGCGTTCGGTGATCGGCAGCGATTCGTGCCCTTCGCTCTTGCGTCGGCGCTGCGCGGCCATCGCCGAGCTCACGCCCGAAACGACCGGCGCGACGAGTTTGCCGAGCGTCCAGATCGCGGCGGCGCCGATCGTGCCCGCGCCGATGAAGCGCACGTAGTGCGACCAAATCGCGCCCGCCACGTCGACCGCCGAGCCCGCCATCGGATGCAGCGCCGTCAGAATCGGCACCGCGACGCCCCACGCGATCATCAAACCCGCGAAGATCGCGAGGCCGACGGTGAGGCCGATCAGATGCCCCGCGCCGACGAGCGCGAGCGACATGCCGAAGCCCATGCCCGTCGTCACCGAACCGGCGCGAAAATACGCATCGAACTCCGAAGCGAAGAGCTTGAGGCCTTCGAGCACTTGAAAGAACGCGGAGACGAGCGAACTCACGACCAGCGCGACGAGTCCGAGTTTGTTCTCGGCTGCCGCTTCTTCGTTATGCGAACCCGCGCCGACGCGCAGCACTTCGGCCGCGGCCACGCCTTCGGGGTAGGGCAGATCGGAGTTGGTCACGAGCGCGCGCCGCAGCGGCACGCTGTACATCACGCCCAAGATGCCTCCGACCGCACAGATGCCGAACGATTCCCAGAACGGGAAGCCCGTCCACCAGCTCACCATCACGAGGCCGGGCAGCACGAAAATGACCGACGACAGCGTGCCCGCCGCCGACGCGACGGTCTGCACGATGTTGTTCTCGTAGATCGTGGAGTCTTTGAAGCCGCGCAGCACCGCCATCGAGATGACGGCCGCCGGAATAGACGAAGCGAACGTCAATCCGACCTTGAGGCCGAGATAGACGTTCGCTGCGGTAAAGACCAGGGTGATCAAGCCGCCGAGGAAGAGACCGCGCAGGGTCAGCTCGACGCGGCGATCGACGCGGGGGGTCGCTTGTTCTTGCACCCGCGTTCAATTGTGCGGACGCTTGCGGAATCTTCCCTCGGCTAGTCGCCGCGCTGCACGAAAACCGCGATCCGGCGCCCCTCGTTGCCGTGGAGCGGCGCGACGGTGACCTGCAGATCGCTCACCGCTGCCGTCGCGCTGGAGGCCGTACGCGACGAGCGCCAGGTGGCGGTCAGGGCGCGCACCACGCGATCGATCGGACCTGGGAGCACGTTGATCTCCGAATTCGCGTCGTACATCGGCGCAAGGGGATCGGTGCCCCCCGAGGGACCCGCCATCACGACCTGATAGGCCTCATCGAGGATGAAACAGTAGGGTACTCCTGCTCGCCTTCTGCCCTCCAAAGAGCCGTTGAATTCGTCGAAGCGCAGCGCCTGTGCGTACATGTCCCGTTCCTCCATGCCCACAGCCTACCGCGCCCGCCCCCCGCTCCCCATCCGGGGAAATACCTGGTTTCGGCGCGTAAGCTAGCAACCGTGGGTACCATCATCGGGCGTGACGAGGAACTGCGGCGGATCGCCCGCTTTCTCGACCAAGCAAAAACGCAACGCGTCGCCCGAGTTCTCCGCATCACCGGCGCGAGCGGCAACGGCAAGACCGCCCTTGCAGGAGCGGCCCGGGACGCCGCTCAGGCCGAGGGATGGATAGCCCCGCTCGTGGCCGCTCATCGTATCCAGGCCACGCTGCCGCTGATCGTTGCCCGCCGACTCGCCGAAGAGACGATCCGAACGCTCAGCGACGAGGCGCCGCGTTATACGTCAGGCCTCGAAGGCGCGTTACGCGAGACCGCCGACACGGCCGCTTTCGATTCCGCGTTTTTCCGCCTTGTCGAAGCGGTGCTGCTCGATCGCCCGCTGGTGCTCGTGATCGACGACGCACAGTGGGCCGATCGCGAATCGGGCGCCCTCCTGCTGCGCGCGATTCAGTTCTACGCGGATCGCCCGTTGGTGCTCATGCTGGTTGACCGCAGCGACGAAGACTCGGAGCCGGCATTCGAGTACATCGACGAAACCATCCTCGTCCGCGAATTCACCGCGTCGGCCGCGGAGCGGCTCGCGCGAACGCTGATGCCCACCGCCGCGGACGAGGTGATCCGCGCCGTCGTGCACCATGCGCGCGGCCGTGCGATCGATATCACCACGATCGCCTCACTCTCCGACGATCACGCGCATCTCACCGCCGACGAAGTCGCCGCCTCGGCGCGATCCATCGTCGCGGCCACGATTGCGCGCCTGAAACCGGCCTTGCGTGAGTTCCTACAAATTTGCGCGCTGATCGGTGATCCCATCGAATTGCCGATCCTCGGCGCCATGTGGCCTCAAGATGAGCTGCTTGCGCTCATCCGCGAAGCATCGGGAACCTATTTGGTGCAAGACAGCACGAGCCTACGCTTCGTGCATCTGACGGTGATGCAAAGCGTGCGCGAAACGCTTCCGATCGACATCCCGTACCGCAAGCGCA
Source organism: Vulcanimicrobiota bacterium (assembly GCA_027306785.1). Classification (GTDB taxonomy): domain Bacteria; phylum Vulcanimicrobiota; class Vulcanimicrobiia; order Vulcanimicrobiales; family Vulcanimicrobiaceae; genus REEB354. Next base: position 79,956 of record DAHUZB010000017.1, on the reverse strand, counting down.
TCATCGCAGCGATCGAGTCGCTCCCGCAGCAAAGCGTCGAACGCCTCGAACGTCTCGCCGAACAAGCGGCCGCTTGCGGCGAACGGGATTTAGAGCTGACGTACCTGCATCGCATCGCCGAAGATGCGGAAAGTGAATCGTTATTTCACGTTGTCTCAAACGCCTTGAGGCGCATCATCGATCTCACGCCGTTCAGCGAGCAATCTCTTCGCTACTACGAGCGCCTATCGCTGATTCAAAATGCGACGAACGGCGGCGATGCGATCATCGTCTGCCGTGAGGCCCTCAGCCGCGCTACGCGTGCAGGCTGGAAAAAGGGACTCGGACAACTCGCGGCTCAGTTGCTATTCAATCTTTGGCACATCGGCGGGCGCGCTGAATTTTGGAACGCGGTTCGGCAGTATGACGAGTTGCTTGTCGACTCACTCGATCGTGGCCACATAATCGGCGCAAAGCTATACGCGGCATTCGCCGTCAACGATTCCACACAATTCGAATCGTACCTAAGGGAGCTCGCAAATATCGACGAAAATCCGATCTTCGATATCCGCGCACATGTGTTTCAAGGCCAGCTGAGAGCCCGCATCGGCGATGCAAGCGGATGGATCGAGCAACGAGATCGAGCTCGAACACTCGTCGAGCGACATGGCGCCCCCAAAGTCATGAACGTCATGATCAACGCAGGTGATGCACTTTTCCACTTTCACTATCAAGGTTGCGTCGGGACTAACCTCGCGAATGCGCTATCGCATCTGCCTCCACGAGAAAACATTCGCATGCACATCGAAGCTATGTCGCTTCTCGCGTCGAACTCGCCAAAGGACGCGATCGAGCGGATCGAGGAGCATTTCGAGAGAGAGCTGGGCCCATTTTCTCGCCGCATTTTCCTCGGAATCTCCGGTGCGGCGAGCGTATTGTCGGGAAACGCTCCGCCACCGGTGATTCTTCGCGCTATCGAGCATGAAGCGGAGATCGGCTTGCATACATTAGAAACGCCGGTGCTGCTACCACTGCTCTGTGCAGCCGCCGCACTTTCGAACGACGCCCAGCGTGCCAACCGCTTTACGGAGGCAGCACTCCGCTTGGCATCACAGCCGTTTGAACCGCAGATATTCTGGATACCCACGATGATCGTGCGCGCGGCCCAGAGATGCAATAGAACCGACCTCTTGCGGCATATCGCCGATGGTTGCTTACCTCGCGACCGCTATCCGTGGTCCGTCGCCCATCACGATCTAGCAAGCTTAGAGGCGCGCCATTTTCTCGCTTTACAGTCGGAGAACCAAAAGGTAGCGCATACGGAGAGAGCCTTTCAGATGCTGTCGTCGCCGTTCTTCGCCAACCTCGCCAGGGCCACGGAATCAGTCATTCATGACGAACGGCCGTCGCCCGCCGGCATTCTCGCTGCTCTCTCCCGGCGTGAGCGCGAAGTCGCCCGCTTTGTATCAGAAGGCCTCACCAACAAAGAGATCGCCGAGCGCCTTGTACTCAGCGAGCGAACCGTCGAGGGGCATGTCTCGAACATATTCAACAAGCTGAATGTCGGCGCTCGATCCCAGGTCGCAGTGTGGTATGTCGCAAACAGCCCCTCGGCTTCGTAATCTATTCCTCAGCTAAGCAAAAGCTCCCAACGGTATTTGCGCCTGGGTTCTTCGCGGCGATGGCACTCACGTCGCTTTGAAGCGAATCCTTGACGTGCCCGTAGATCGCATTCATATCGCCGGCGCTCGGCGTTGCGGCGAGGCCGGCGTGCTTCTGGATGAACGCCGCTTGCGCGTCCTTGCTCTTGAGATCGGAACCGCTCGAGACCCATTCGTCGTAGGCTCCGTTCCTGTTGTTCTTGACGGCGGCGACGATCTTGGCGGCGGCGGCTTGGTGTTCGTGGTCCTGCATCTGTGGTCACCTTCATACGGGAGCGAGTGGATTGAGTTCGGCGAGGGCGATCGGTCCCAATCGACCGTCAACCGCCGACGTTTCAAAGCGCGGCGCACATATGCGCACCACGCTCAGACCTTGTTCTTGCAGTAGCGGCACGGCGACGCACTGCGTTATCCCGGCGGCTCGCATCTGTTGCGTGAGCGTATCGACATCCCGAACGATATCGTCGCTTGAGAGCTCGGGTAATTCGTCCAAGGCAACCGACGGAGCAGCCAAATCGACGTACCAACGGTTTTTCGGGAGTTCCGATATGCGCTTGGCGTGCGTGTTGCCGCCCTCTTCATCGGCGCGCTGAATATCTTCGCGGGCGGCTTGCACGTCGACGACGCGGCTCTGCACAACCTCGTTCAACGCCCGTTCCACGGCATGCGCCGTCGATAATGAAGCGCCAAGGCCGATGTGCGCCATCGGCGGATCGGAATGGGGTTCAACCACGCAGGCGAGCGCCGCGGGGACGAACGGATCCTCTTCTAGCATCGAGACGCGCAGCGTGAGGCCGCTCGCGAGGATACGGTCGTGCAATTCGTCGATGACCGCATCGCCGGTCGGAAAGCGAAGTGCGCGAGCGCGCGGAAGATCGGCCGCTGCGTCGCCTCGATAGTAGCGCGGAAGAATCTCGCAGCGCACGACGTAGAGCGACCAGAGATGCCGCTCGATCATCTCCGTCAGCGCGTGGTACACCGCTTCGGCAGGCGTGTTCCCCGAGGCCAACCCGTTCGTGCTACTCCGTTTCAACAGGCGTTTTCCGCGCCAGGGAAAGCGTACGAGCGCAAGCGGAACCGGCACGGCTTCACCGCTCATGATATCGACGCCGTCGACACATTCAAGCGAATCAGCCGGATCGATCGGCAGCAGTTCCAGCGGCGCGAGATCGAGCCGCGAGAGCACCTCGCCGAGCGTGCGATGCTGCGTTGGCAGTTCGACGTTCGCCGCGACCTGTCGTTCGACGGCCTCCATCATCGCGCTCACGCGCGCCTCGTCCGGTGTGCGCCCTTTGCCGTTATAGACGCCGAGCACATCGCATGAATTCGGCACGATCGCGCAATAGTTCGGAATCCCCGTGCGATCGAGCAGCGTAGTTTCGCCCACGCGCGTGATGCCGAAGCGTCGACGAAAGCCCTCCGCGGCGGCGAGGGTGCGCTGCACCGTTACCGCGCGATCGCGCATGCCCGGTGCTTTCGGTTCGCGCGCGGGAAGGAACCTCACGACGCTCTATACGCTTTGATCAGTTGCAGCGGGAGCGCGACGGCGGCCGAGGCTCCGAACCGTTCGCGAAAACGCCCCAGCACCGCGGTACGCGCGCGTGCGCGCGCTTCGTCGTCGAGGCGACCCAAGGGGTAGCTCGTCGCAAGGAGCGCCCAAGCATCGTCATCGCACGTAATCTCGCGTGAGACGCGAAAACGGCGATGCTCCGCGATCTCGAGATCGTGGCGAGCGCAGAGCTCGCGTAACGCCTCGTGATCGTACAGACGAGGGTCGGCTGCTTGGCGGAAGTGCGAAGGAGACTCGCCCAAGCCGGCGACGACCCCCGTGCGCATCAAGTCGGCATAGACGCCGTCCGCATCGCTTGCCAAATCGTCGTAGATGAAGGCGAACGCCGCGCCGGGCTTTGCGACGCGGCGAACCTCGGCAAACGTCGTCTCGATATCGCCGACGAGCATCAGCACGAGATGAGACGCGACGGCGTCGAACACCGCGTCGGGATAGGGCAGACGCTCGGTGCAATCGCCCTGCACGAGGGCGGCGCCTGGAACGCGCTCTCGCGCGAGCGCCAGCTCCGCACCGGAGGCGTCGAGCCCGTGCAGCGACACGCCGGGTTCACGATCGAAAATGGACGCCAGCAGCACGCCGTCGCCGCAGCCGATATCGAGGACCGACTGCCCCGCGCGCACATCGAGCACTGCGGCAAGGGTGGCATACGATGTCAGCCCGGCGTCGCTGAGAAATGCGCTGAACAGACGCCCCGTGGAACCGGTGAAGCGCTCGTGATGCGCGTGAAGGAGGGCTTTGATCTGCTCGCTCTGTGCCACGGTCGCCGCGAATCATTAGCGTCATGGCGACAGCTCGCCTGCAGCGATGGGTACGATGGACTATGTATTACGCGCCGCGCACGTAGAAGGGGTTGAATTCACGTCGTGCAAGAGGACCGATGCGACGATCGATCGTCGTCGTTTCGGCGAGAGGTGCCACGACTCGCACCACCGATATCGGGAGATCTTTTGGCGACAGATCTACAACCGCGATCTGGTGGATGCCGTACGCAGTCATGCCGCGCACGATCGTTTCGATATCTACGGCAATATCGCCGCTCATAAGGTCGTCGATCTCGGCAATTTCCACGCTCGCAGTCGGTAGATCGTGATACCAACGACCCTTCGGCAGCGAGAGCTTTCGGCGCGCGTGCGATCCCATGATGCCCTCGGGCTCGTCGTGGCGGAGAATGTCCTCGCGGGCAGCCTGGATGTCGATTACGCGACTCTGCACGCACTCGGTCAACGCACGCTCCGCTGCGTGGGCGGGAGACAGAGAGCATCCCACGCCGGTGTGCGCAAGAGGTGGCGTGGTATCGGATTCCGTCAATGATGCGAGCACGACGATAGGAAGTCCGGGCTCCTCTAGTGCGAGAAGTCGGATACCCATACCGGTTTCATCGATCTGGCCGAGCATATCGTCAAGTACCGAAACCCCTGTCGGCCGACGAATCTCTTTCGCATGCGCGATGTCGCCGGAGCCGGCCCCGAGATAGAATCGCGGAACGAGTTGAGAGCGCACATAAAACAGCGACCAAATGTGTCGCTCGACGATTTCGGTTAGTGCGTGATACGTTGCTTCAGCAACGGTATTGCCCGACGCGAGGCCATTGCTGCTAGCGCTTGGAAAAAGGCGCTCGCCATACCAAGGGCACTGTACCAACGCAAGCGGTACTGGGATGACCGCACCAGACACAAGGTCAGTGCCGGCAACGACTTCGGTCTCAAGGTCGCGAGCACCCGGATAAAGCCCGAGAGTGTCGAGATCGAGGTACAAAAGGAGCTCGTGCACCGGCATGCGGATGCGATCGAGCGGAGCGGCAGCAGCGATCTGACGCTCCACAGCCTCCATAACAGCGCTTACGGCAGCCGCCTGATGCGTGCGCCCTTTGCCATTGTATACACTAATGAGATCGGGAGACTCCGGGACGATCGCGCAGTAGGTAGGAAAACCCGTGCGATCGAGCAGCGTGGTATCGCCGACCCGTGTGATTCCATAGCGGCGGCGCAGTTCCGGCAACAACGCGTACGTCCGTGTGAGCGGCACACAGCGGTCGGCGCTACCAGCAGTTTTCGGCGACGCCGGGAACGAGATCGGTGCGCGTTCGGAGAACGGATTTGTCATTGACGATTCGCTGAATGAAACACGAGCCGCAGATGACCCGCGACTCGCATAAGTTGACACGTCTATTTAGAGAAGCGGATTTACGCTGCCTCAGGCTTGCCGCCGCTTTTTTGCACAACAAACGCCATGCCGACGTGACTCGGCGCATCGTTCTGCACCACGAAGCCCGAGCCAACATGACTCGGTGCATCGCCCTGAACCACGAAGCCCGAGCCAACATGACTCGGCGCGTCGTGCTGCACCACGAAACCCTCGCCAACGTGGCTCGGCGCGTCGCTCTGTACGACGAACGCCATGCCGACATGACCCGCAGATCCGGCACCTGTGGCAAATGCCGCGGAAATACCAGCGTCGATGTGCGGTGCAAGGGCCGCTTCCATCGCGGCGAGATCGTCGTGCGTCAGAGCGTCGGCGAGACCCAATGTCTCGCGGACAAACCGCGACAGCGTGGTCCCATCGTTACGAAGGCGGAAAAACTCGGTGGCAAGCTCTTGCGAAGCGCGAAGCTTCTGCAAAAAGGCGATGGACATTTCCGAATAGTCTGGCATCGATACTCCCCGGCTAAACGACACACACCGAGGAACCCTCGGCAGGCCTACCCTATTCCGTCGGCCGCCATGCCCTCCTGCCGCCGCAGTACAGACCGCAGCGCGAAGCGGGCATCGTGGCGTTTGAGGTCGCCTTCGGCTGCGGCGATCGTCGCGACGGCCGTGCGCGCGTGCGCGGGTGCCGCGTCGATGACGTCATCCCAGGTTCGATCCATATAAAAAACGGAGCGGGCTCGGCGTACGAAATCGTCGCGCTCGGCGGTCGTCATGATGCCGCGCCGATGCGCGAGGCGCGCCACGTAGCGCACGTTCACGACCGGCACCGTGAGGGCGTCGTGCGTGCTCGGGTTCGTCAGCACCGCGACTTCGTCGTCGCCGTCGATCACATCGTAGGCGTACCAGCGCGCGATCGCGCCGAGCGGTGTAAAACCATAGGGGGCGCACTCCGCGGCGCGCAACGCGCCCATGCTCGATGCGCCGTACATGCGTGCGTGCGCGAGCGCGGCGTAGCATTCTTTGGGTGACGGCGCGAGATCGTGATGGAACACGCCGTCGATCAGCAGCACGGCGTCGAATTCGAGCGCAGCGCGCTCGACGTCACCGCGTGCCGCGGGCGGCAAATAGCTGATCCACGGCGCAATGACGCGATCCGATGCGGGAAGCGATGGCCCGCAGAAGACCGCAAGCCGAGCAGGTTGGGGAGGCACGCCGCGCTTGTTGCGCGCGCGTGCCTCCCCAACCTACCGGCCGACTAGAACGCCGGGTGCATCGTGCCCGTGGGTTCGGGCGCGGGCGATCCGGGTTCGGGTGAGGTGGAGGGGCACTCCGTCGGCTCCGGGGTTGCTTGTGCGCCGAGCGCCGAGGGGCTCGTGCTCGGGCAGGCGGTAGGCACGGGCTGCTGGGCCCTGGCAATGCCGCCGATCCCGGCAGCGAGCGCAAAGGCGCCGACGATGATGAGTCCACCGAACCATTTCTGCATGGGGTAACCTCCTCGAGGACGGTGAGCGTTCACCGCCCCTCGATACCCCGCCCCGACGGCGAAATAACGCGCCGTCCCGTCGCTCGACCGGTATATCTTAAAGAATTAGTTGACAACCCGAACGCGGCGGGCTATGGTACTCCTAAAGAATTAGTAGATGCTGCCGGATGGCGGCTGGAGGGTACCGTGGCAAGGAAAAAATCTCCGACCCTGACCGACGCCGAGCTGCGCGTGATGGAGGTGCTGTGGCGTCTCGAACGCGCGACCGTCGCCGAGATCACCGAAGCGCTCCCGCCGCCGCCGATCGCGTACAACACCGTGCTCACCACGCTGCGCATTCTGGAAACCAAAGGACACGTCGCGCACGAAGAGACGGGGGGTCGCGCCTACATCTACCGTCCGCTGATGGAGCGCGCGAGCGCCGAGCAATCGGCGATCAAGCACGTGATCTCGCGCTTCTTCGGCGATAGCGGAAGCGCTCTCGCGCTGCGATTGATCGAACGCGAAAAGCCCTCGCGCGAAGAGCTCGACCAACTGCGCGCGCTCATCGACCGCTACGAGGAGCAGGCCTAACTCATGGCAAGCGCATTCGCCGACGCCGCGCATCTGGGCGCCGCGATCCTCTTTAACAGCCTGTGGCAAGGCGCGCTCATCGCGGGCGTGACCGCGCTCGCGCTACGTCTCTTTCCCAAAGCGAACGCGAGCACGCGCTACGCGGCGTGGAGCCTCGCGCTCATCGCGCTTTTCGTCACCCCGATCGCCACCAGCCTCACCCGCATCAGCGTCACCGCGCCCCCGGCCGCCGCATCCACGGTCACCGTACACGCCGCACGCACGACGCACGCCGCTGCATCGATATCGGCTCGCGCCGCATCGGCCACGCATCGCGAGAGCGCGCCGCCCACATCCTCCGCATCGTCACCCGCGCCGCGCGCGTGGCACCTCGCATTCGCGGTGCCGAGCGCGATCGCGAGCATCATCTTCGCGCTCTGGGCCGTCGCCGCGCTCGTCGTCGTGGTACGGCTACTCGTCGCCCTGCGGCAATTGGAACGCTTGAAGAACGACGCGCTTCCGCTCGGGGTGGAGCACCGTGAGACGATGAACGCGTGGCAGCGCGTCGGCAAAGGCGAGCGCGACGTGCGCATCTGCGTCTCCGACGAGATCGAAGTGCCGGTCGCGATCGGCCTCTTCGATGCGATGATCCTGTTGCCGCAGCATCTCGTGAACGCGCTCGATACGAGCGAGATCGATCAGATCTGCCTGCACGAACTCGCGCATCTGCTGCGCGGCGACGACTGGTCGAACGGTCTGCAGCGTCTGCTCTGCGCGCTGATGCTCTACAACCCGGCCGCGTGGTTCATCGGGCGTCAGATGGATGTGGAACGCGAGGTCGCCTGCGACGATTTCGTGCTCGAACTCACCGGCGCCGCCAAACCCTACGCCTTCTGCCTTACCAAGATGGCGGAGATGACGGCGTGGCCGCATGCGCCGTTGCCCGCTCCGGGCGTCTTCGTGACGCGCAAAAACATCTCGATTCGCATCGAGCGACTGCTGCGCAGCGGGCGCGCGATCGGCCGCAGCATCACGCCGAGCACGGCGACCGCCGTGATCGCGGGGCTCGTCGCGGTGATCGCGGTACTGCGCATGGTCACGCCGAGCATCGCGTTCACGCTCCCGGCGATTGCCGCAACGCCCACGGCTCCCGCCACACCCGAGCCGGTCGCTCGCATCACGGCACACCCCTCGCCGGCTCCCGCACGCAGCGTGCCGGCGCACGACATCCGCGTGACCATTCCCGCGCAGCACATTCGCATCCCCGCACTCGCAATACCGGCAAAGACGATCGCGATTCCGAGCGAGCACATTGCCGTGCACGTTCCGCCGATTCACGTGCCACAGGTGCGCATCGCGCAGGTAGAGCGCGGCTGCAACGGCTGCAATTTCAGCCGGGCGCACCTCGACGGGCGGGACTTCAGCGGTCAATCGCTCACCGCTACCGATTTCGCCTACGCGCATCTTCGCGGAGCGAACTTCGACAACACGCGTCTCAACGGCGTCAATTTCCACGACGCCGATCTGCGCGACGTCTCGTTCCGCAACGCGTCGCTGATCGGCTGCAACATGCACGGCGCTCGCCTCGCGGGCGTCGATCTCACCGGCGCGCACCTGAACGGCTGCGACATCGACATCTCCCAGTTGCCGCCGACGCAGGCACGTAACGTGCTCCTGGCATGCCTCGGCTGTAGCTTTGCCCACGCCGATCTGCACGGCGTCGATCTGCGCGGCGTTCATCTCATCGGCGCAAACCTTCGCGGCGCCGATCTCGCCGGCGCCGACCTGCGCAATGCGAGCTTCGACGGCGTGAACTTCACCGGAGCCTCGCTACGCGGCGCGCATCTCGACGGCGCGTCCTTCATGGGCTGTACCTTCGACGGCGTGGATCTGCGCGGCGTCGATCTCTCGCACGTACAACTCTCCGGCAGCGATCTCTCGCATGCCATCCTGCGCTGATCTCGGCTAACCGCTAGCCGCCCCTCCACTCGCCCTCGATCGCATGCCCCACGGCATGCGTCCCGGGCATCCCTTTGCACGAATCTCGGAAAGGAATCGCCCTCATGCGCCGCTTCACACACGTCCTTCTCGGCATACTGCTCCTCGCCGCATCCGTGTGGATGCCGTCGGCCCGCGCCGACGCTCCCGCCCACTGCCTCGGTTGCGATCTCGCCGGCGCCGATTTGCACGGCGCGAATCTGGAACACGCAACCTACATGGGCGCCGATCTCGACGGTGCGAATCTGCGCAACGCCGATCTGCGCGACGCTCGTTTCACCGGATCGAACCTGCGCGATGCCGATCTTCGCGGCGCCGATTTGCGCGGGGCCGATCTCACCGGCTGCGATCTCGACGGCGCCGATCTCGACGGCGCGATCTTCGGCCACACGCGTTTGATCGGCGCCGACATCGAGGTGAAGATCGGCGCAATGAGCAACGCGTCGCTGCGCGGCCTGCTCGACCACTGCACCGGCTGCGACGCGAGCGGCGTGGACCTCCACGCCCGCAATCTCGACGGCATCACGATGATCGGCGGCAATCTCTCGCACGCCGACGCGGCCGGCACGAGCTTCCGACACGCCAACCTGACCGGCCTCGATTTTTCGAATGCGGATCTGCGCAACGCGAACTTCGGCGGCGCCACCCTCTGTTGGCACAACCTACGTGAATCCGACGACACGCTGCTGCGCGAAGGGGTGCATTGCGTCGACCTGCGCGGCGCGAACGTGGCGGGCGCGAATTTCCGCGGCGCGCTCACCTGCGATCACCTGCGCGGGCGCGATGTCTGCTCGCCGATCGATCCCGCAACGCTGCGGAGCAAGAGCAACTCGTCGCTCGCGGGCGCCGTGCTCCGATGAACGCGCGCCCGCTTTTGGCCGCCGCGCTGCTGATCGCGACCTGCCCAACCGCCGTACGCGCAAGCGAGATCGTCGCCGTGAATGCGCGCACGAGCGCACCGCTCACCCTCGGCTGGGACGTGCAGCATCAGCGCCCGGCGTCCGAACCGACCACCGTGCGCGTTTCGAGCGACGGCCGCACGCTCACGGTGCGATTCCATGCGGTGCAGCGCGAGCCGATTCACGCGCTGCAACACACCGACGACGTGGGGCAAGATACCGACGACGAAGTCTGGGTCGATCTCTGGCCGAGAGGCGAAGAGGGGTACCGCTACAGCTTCATCTCCACGCCGAACGGCACGCACTATCAGTCGTCGAGCGAAAACTCCGCGTACGCGCCCTCCTGGTACTCCGAAGGAACGCGCACGAAGCACGGCTACCGCGTGACGATGCGCATCCCGCTCTCGGCCCTGCGCGGCGCCGGGAAGGGCGTGTGGGAAGCGCAGTTCGTGCGCGTGATTCAGGCGACGAGCGAAGAGCAAGTCTGGACGCACGGCGCCGCGCAAACCAACCCCGACGACTTCACCTACGCGGGCAAGCTGGATATGGACGTTGCGGTCGCGGCGCGGCCGCAACCGCGGCTCGCCACCTATCTGCTCGGCACCGCCGCGGCCCCGAGCATCGGCGGATCGACCACGCGAACCGGGGCCGATCTTTCGCTGCCGATCACGCCGACCGCCTCGCTCTACGCCACCTTCCATCCCGACTTTTCGAACGTGGAGCTCGATCAGCAATCGATCTCGCCGAGCGTGTACGCCCGGTACTATAGCGAAGTACGTCCGTTCTTTACGCAGGGGTCGAGTTTCTACGGTCGCTTCGATTGCGATGCGTGCCCGAGCATCACCGAACTCTACACGCCCGCCATTCCGACGCCGCGCGACGGGTACGCCGTCGAAGGCGTACAGGGGCCGATCAGTTTCGGTGCGTTCGACGCGGTCGGCGAGCAGCGCAACGATCAGGCGACCTCGGTGTCGTACAAGTCGCCCGATACGCGGTGGGTGGTCTCCGATCAGCGCGTCGCGGTCGATCTCCCGGGGCTACACGACGATGTGAATACCGCGGGCGTCGCCTACGGCGATCACAAGCATACGTCGTTCTACTTCAACTACGGCAGCGACAGTGGTACGAATGTGCTGCGCGGCGATCAGGCGCAGCGCTACGACGGCGGCGGCGGCTGGTACAGCTCCGACTTTTCGATCTGGGGATCGGTCCGCAAGATCGGCACCTACTACAATCCCGCCGACGGCTTCATCCAACTCCCCGGCGCCGCCGGGTACGGCCTCTTCTCGAAGAAAATCTGGACGTTTGCGCCGCGCTCGCCCATCGCCGACGTCGAACTCTCCGCTATCGTCGATCGCTATCATGGAAGCGACGGTGCGTATAACCAAACCGACAACTGGATCGGACTCGATCTCCTCACGCGCAAACGCGTGGATCTCTTCCTGACGACCGGCGCGAGCTATCTGCGCATCAACGGCATCATGACGCCGGTCAACCAGCAGGGTGCGCAGATCACCTTCAACAGCGGCACGCAGACCAACAACACCGGCTGTATCGATTGTCACGGAAACGCGGCGAACGAGACGACGATCTCGTACAACACCGGCCGCTACGGCCTCGGGCGTCTGGATTCGTGGACGCGTAGCACCACGCTCAAGGTGGGACCGCGCGGTGCACTGAGCTTCGATCTCGACAGCACATCGCAGTGGCTGCCGGGTAGTGCGAACGTGCAGTGGTTCGAACGCGTGGGCTACACGCTGCAACTCGGATCGAATATGTCGTTCGCGCTCGGCGTACGCAAAGTGGTCGGCACACCGCCCGATCCCAACGGCGGCGGATCGTGTATCGGCAGCTGCACCAATCTCGCGCTCTCGTTCCACGCACGACTCGCCCACAGCGAGCTCTACGTCGCCTACGGCAATCCCAATACGCTCTCTACTCTGCCGCAAGCGCTCGTGAAATGGATCTTCTACGCGGGCGCCGACAAGGGCACGTAACGCCTCTGCGAAGATACGACGAAGGCCGCGAGCGTGAATGCTCGCGGCCTTCGTTACTCCTCGGCGCGTAGACGCCACGGTGCGAGTTAGTCGAGCTCTTCCTCGTCGGCCAATTCATCGAGGACGCGTTGGATCGCCGCCTCGATGCGGTCGAAGCCTTTGCCGCCCGCCTGAAAGTGACGCAATTCGTGTTTGCGGTTGAACACGTAGAACGCGGGCACGAACTGATTCTCGAAGCGATCCACGAGCGTATGCTCGTTGTCGATCGCGCAGGGCTGGGTAAGCTTCATCTCTTCGAGCGCGTCTTTGGTGACCGCTTCGACGTCGAGCTCGTCTTCCGAGCGCGGCTGATGCACCGCGACGAAGGCCACGCCGTGCTGCGCGAACTTCTCGCGCCACTGCGCGAACTGCTCCGCGGTGTCGTGGCAGATGTAGCAGCTCTTCGACCAGAACGAGACGACGACGGGTAGACCGCGCAGTTCATCGGCCTTCACCGGGCCGTTGACCCACGCGGCAGCCCCCTCGAACGACGGGAGGGGGCTGCGCATGCGAAGTGCCATTTACGCCTTCGTCAGCAGCTGCTTGCCGGGCTTCCACTCAGCCGGGCAGAGACCGCCGGTCTGAAGCGCCTGCAGCACGCGAAGCGTCTCTTCCACGCTGCGGCCGACGTTGTCGTCGGTCACGACCGCATACTTGAGCACGCCTTCGGGATCGATGATGAACAGGCCGCGCTGCGCGACGCCGCTTGCTTCATCGAGCACGCCGTACGCACGCGCGACTTCCTTGGTGAAGTCCGAAACCAGCGGATACTGCGTTCCGTGGATGCCGTTCTTCTCACGCGGCGTATTCAGCCACGCCCAATGGCTGAACACCGAGTCAACGGAGCAGCCGAGAATCTCGCAATCGAACTCTTTGAATTCGGCGTAGCGATCCGAGAGCGCCGTGATCTCGGTCGGGCAGACGAACGTGAAATCGAGCGGATAAAAGAAGAACACGAGCCACTTGCCGCGATAATCCGAGAGCTTGATCTCCTTGCCGAGATCCTTGGCTCCGGTCGCGTCCTTGGTGCTCGCGAGCTTGAAATCGGGTGCGGGTTTACCGACTTGCGCCAACATGAACGAAACTTCTCACCTTCTACAAACAGAGCTTGGCTATGGGATGGGGTCGATAGCCGAACATAGTGACCCCGATGACCCGACGATAGTTGCGGCCAAGGTGTCGGTAGGCCTGCCAAGCGGAATGGTATACACGACATTATGTCGCGTATACTTGACATATTGACGCCTCTGCCTTACATTTCTGCCATGACTAGCCCGCAGAACCCGACCAACCTTGCCTATCGCCGCTTTGTGCTCCGGATGATCGCGGCGCTTGCCGTCTACTTCGTACTCCTGCTCGGCCGCGTGCTCTTCGCCGCGCTGCCGCAGCCGTGGCTCACCGTCTCGGCGGTCGCGCCCGCGTTGCCGCTCCTCTACGCCTTCTCGGCGATCGCGCGCTTTCTCGGGGAGACCGATGAGTTCAAGCGCAAGATGATCGTCGACGCAGCCGCGTTCGCGGGCGGTGTCACCGCGGTGCTCGCCGTGGGCTACGGCCTGGGCGAAGGGCCCGGCATGCTGCCGCAGCCTTCCGCATTGATCGATTTCGCGGTCTTCATGGTGCTGTGGCTCGCCGCGATGTTCACGATCAAGGCGCGGGCCCGCTAAGGCGCTTCATGGCTTCCGAGAAGAACCCCACGGTACGCGCGGCCCGACGCTACGTCGTCGAACTTTCGATCGGGATGGCAGCCTACGTCGTCGTGCTCATCGCGACACGCACCGTACTCGCCGAGCTCGCGCAGCCGTGGCTTACCGTGGCCGCGCTCGCGCCGGCACTCCCGCTGCTCTACGTGTTCGCCGCGATGCTGCGCATGCTGCGCGGAACCGACGAGTTCGCGCGGATGCTGCTCGTCGAATCCGCCGCCGTCGCGGGCGGGATCACCGCGCTGCTCGCCGCGACGTACGGCTTCGCCGAAGGACCGCATCTGCTGCCGCACCCCTCCGCATGGGTAACGTGGTCGACGTTCATGGCGGTCTGGATCATCGCGGCGTTCATCATCAGAGCGCGGTACCGTTGAAGAATCGCATCAAAGTGCTGCGCGCCGAACGTGATTTTTCGCAAGCCGATCTCGCCGATCTCGTGGGCGTGTCGCGTCAAACGATCGTCGCGCTCGAAGCGGGCAAGTACGCGCCCAGCCTCACCCTCGCGTTCAAAATCGCCCGCGTCTTCGCATGCACCGTCGAGGATGTCTTCGATCCCGCATCCGTCGACGCCGCGCCGTAAAGGAACCATCGATGTATCGGCTGCACCCGAAAAGCTCCATTGATCCGACCAGCACCGGCGCTTCGTTTCACGCCTACGATCGTTTTCGCGCAGCGAGCGCCGTCGCCGTCATCCCGCTGTGGATTCTTGTCATGCTCGCGGCGGACGCGCATCTCGCTCTCGCGACCTGGGACGAACTGCAGCGTCTGGTCTTTCTGCAAGCGTGCGGCATCGCGCTCGCGAGCACGGTCTTGTTCCTCGGCCTCAATGATCTCGCGGCCGTCGACCGGCTACCGCACGCAGCGCCCAAGGTAACCTTTTGCGTTCCGTTCCTCGCGCTCTTCGCGAGCGTGTGGATTCTGCGCAGAAGGGCGCAGTAACCACGACCGCCTTTTAAGGGAGTTTCACATGAACCGCATCGTTCGCATGCTGCTCGGCGCAGCATGCCTGGTTTCACTCGTCTCGTTCGTACCCGTTGCCGCGCGCGCCGACGCGCTGCCGACGCTTCCCGCGCCCGCGGCATCGTTCGATGTCGGCACGCTGCACGTCGATCGCTACGGATCGGGCCCGCACGCGATCGTCTTCATTCCCGGGCTCACCTGCGGGCCGTGGGCCTGGGCCGACGCGATCGCGCACTTCTCGCCGTCGTATACCGTCTACGCGCTCACCCTCGACGGCTTCGACGGACGCCCTTACGTGCCGCACCGTGACCTCATCGCGTCGTTCACGAGTGATTTCTACCGTTTCCTCGCGCGGGAGCACGTAACGAAACCGGTCGTCGTCGGGCATAGCCTCGGCGGCACGCTCGTCTTCGCGCTCGCGCAAGCGCATCCCGATCGCCTCGCGGGCATCGTCGCGCTCGACGGACTGCCGGTCTTTCCCGCGATGGCCGCGATGACGCCCGAGCAGCGCGCCACGAACGCCGCCGCGATGAGCGCGCAGATCGCCGCCGCGACGCACGCGCAGTTTCTCGCCTATGAAGAGACGATGATGAAGCGGATGACCCTGCGCGCGAACCTCGTCGACGCCGCCGCGCAACGCGAAGCCGCGAGCGATCCCAAGGCCGCCGCCGCATGGCTACGGGTCGACCTCGACGACGATCTGCGGCCGCAGCTCTCGCGGATCACGATTCCCGTGCTCGAGTTGATGCCCTACGCACCGGGCGGCCCGTACACGCAGGCCCAAACGCTCGCCTTCTATCGCATGCTGCTCGGCGGCGCGCCGCGGGTGAGCGTGGAGCCGATCGTCCCGGCGCGTCACTTCGCGATGCTCGATCAGCCCAAAGCCGTCGACGCGGCGATTACGCGGTTCCTCGCGACGGCTGCATGGTGAGCGCGGCGAAGCGCTCGCGCGTGCGCACCGCTTCGATGTGATCGTACGCGCGCGACGCCTCGCGCGCGAGCTCTTCGAGCAGCTCGACCTCTTCCGGGTCGAGCTGCGCGCCGTTGCGATGAGCGCCGTACAGCACGAACGAGACCAATTCGTGACGCACGGTGATCGGAACCGCGAGCACGTAGATGCGGGAATTCTCGGCATCGAGATGCGCGCGAAGATCTTCCAACCACACGCGTTCTTCGTCGGCCTGCAGCATGCGCACCAGCAGATCGTTACGCTCGAACCCCGCCGGTGCGAGCGTGGTATTCGCCGACGTGGCGGCGCCTTCGAAGCGCGAGCGATCGGCCGAGAGGCGGTAGAGCGCCGCACCCGCCAGGTGAAACGCCTCGACCGGCACGTCGACCAAGCCCTCGTTCACGGCGCGTTCGTCGGTCGCGTACGGCAGCGCCTGGGCCGCGCGCCGCACGTAGTGCTCGGCCGCGCGCCGCTTGCGAAAGAAGACCGTCTCCACCACGCGTTCGACGAGCTTGTTGATCCGATCGAGCAGGAACCCGATCGCGATCGTCACGCCCAATTCGGCCACGATCGCAAGGTGCTGCTCCGAGACGATCCGCGAAAAGAACCAATCCAACAACGAGACGAACGCGATCACGAGCACGGAGAGCACACCGTATGCGAGCGCGCGGTTGAGCACGAAGTTGACGTCGAGCACGCGATGGCGCAGCACGGCATACGCGACGCAGAGCGGCATGATCACCACCCCGTAGCCGACGATCTGCGCGACCCGGAACGGAACCCCGGGAACGAAGTAGAGCGCGTAGGCGATAAACGAGACCACCAAGCCGATAATCAGAAAGGCGAAACGCTGACGCGTCTGCGGCTCGGCGTAGCCGTACTTCTTCGCGAGTAAAAACGTCGCGGCGCCGAAGCTCGCGAGCGGTATCCACGTATTGAAGAGCGCCGTGAACGGCTCGGTGCCGGTGCGCCACAACACGTACCACTGCCAGGAGTACGCCGCGAAGGCGAGCGCGATCGCGCACCACGCCCCGCGCTCGAGCGAGCGCCGAAATCCCGAGAGACGATCGTCGGGAAAGCGTATGATGAACGGCAGCAATAGCAGCACCGAGAAGTTTCCGAACACGACCGTGAGCACGTAGGCGAGCACGGTGAAGGCGCCCGGTGCAAGGAGCGAGTGAAAGTATTCGAACGACGGGCCGGTCGAAAAGTAGCCCGCGGCGTAACCGAAAAAGCTCCACGTCATCACGCTCGGTCGCAGAAAGACGAGCGCGAAGGCGATCCCCAAAAAGATCGTCGCGGGCACGATCGCGAGCACGCCCGAGATGCGATCGGCATTCGTGAAGCGCGGCACCGGTACGGCGACGAGCGAGACGCGAAATTGCGTGCCGTCCGGATGCTCCAAGAGAAACGTTCCGCGTTCGCCGACGCGCGGAAAGGCCAAAAAGAGCGGCTCCGGCGAGAACGGTTTCATCACCACGCGATCGCCCGGGCGCACGCCTGCACGCTGCGCCGGAGAGCCCGATTCGACGCGCGTGACGCGCGAACCGAAGCCGCGGCCGAGCGAGACGCCGTAGGTGCCGTCGCCCCACGTGCCCGCATAATCGGTATGGCCGAGCGGCGGATAAAAGACCGCGAGAATCATCGCGGTCACGAGCGCGAGCACGACGCGGCCGAGTACCTTCACGTCAGGCTCCGATATCCACGCGCGCTGCGGTGCAAAGGTTCACGTGCGGGATCACGATCGGCGCGCGATCGAGAAAGCTCACCTGCAGGTCGCGCACGCACTGCGCGCGGTCGACGGGCACGCGTAGTTCGCGTCCGCGCCCCACGTCGATCGCGCCGTCGAAGCCGAGCACATCGTGTCCCCACCGTTGCGCTTGTGCATCCCCGATGCGCAGGGTGAGGACCGGATCGCCGCTGGTGTTGAGCACGAGCAGCATGCGCGTGGGGAGCGGCGCGGGCGAGGCGAGGATGCTCTGAGCGAGCAGCACGGCGGCAAGCATCAAATCGGATCCGGGCTCGCGTAGACGGCGGGCGTGGGCACGCCGAGCGTATCGAGTCCGAGTTTGATCTCGGCGGCTCGCAGCGCGTCGAGCATGCGACGGTTGATCGCGCGTCGCACTTCGAACTGGCGCAGCGGCGCGGTGCGAATCGATGCGCGCAGCACGATGCCGTTACGCGAAACGCTCTCCACGCCCACCCATTCGTACGGGTCGTGCACCGCGTCGCGCCAGGCGTCGTCTTCGGCAAAGGCTTCGAGCGCGCCGCGCACCACCTCGAGCCCGCGCGCCACGTCGGCGTCGGCGTCGATCGCGACGCGATAATCCACGCGCGACCAGGTGCGCGAGGCGTTGACCACCTGCGTCACCGCGCTGTGCGGAATCGTGATCAGGTTGCCCTTGCCGTCACGAATCTGTACCACCCGCAGCGTGAGGCTCTCCACCACGCCGTTGTAATCGCCGATCATCACGTAGTCGCCGACCACGTATTGATCTTCGAAGAGCACGAGCATTCCGTTGAGGATATCGCGCACCAAACTCTGCGCCGCGAAGCCGACCGCGAGGGCCGCGATGCCGCCGATCGTCACCACCGACGCGACCGGAATGTTCAGCACGCCGAGCGACGCGAGCAGCGCGACGAAGAGCACGAGCCAGGTTTTGAAGCCGCCCAGCGCGCGCGAAATCGTCGGCGCACGCAGCAGATGCCGCGCCCGTTCTTCGCTCGAGAGTCCGCGCCGCGCGTAGAGGATCGCGAAGCGCGCGATCGCGACT
The DNA here is from genome assembly GCA_027306785.1 of Vulcanimicrobiota bacterium. GTDB lineage: Bacteria > Vulcanimicrobiota > Vulcanimicrobiia > Vulcanimicrobiales > Vulcanimicrobiaceae > REEB354. Next base: position 61,248 of record DAHUZB010000017.1, on the reverse strand, counting down.
TCGAGCACGCGGTCCACGATGAACGCGCCGATCCACACCGCGAGAATTCCGCTCGCCGCGCGGATGACGAACTGCCCGATCGGCGTCGTCTGCGGAAAGAGCAGCATCGCCCACGTGATCGCGACGAGCCATACGATGCCGCCGAGCCACACGATCGTGCTCATCAGCGCGCCGACGGCGCGCAGTTGCGATTCGGGCTGAGCCACGCGCACCGCGAGCGCGAGCGTACGACGCCGCTCGGTCGCCGCGTCGCCGTCGTCGGATGCGCTCTGCGCCTGCGCCTCGCGCTCTTCGATCTTGCGCCGCAGCCGACGCGCCCGCGCCGCGAGCAGCGCCCAGAGTGCGAAGAGACCCGCCGTGATCGCCGCGAGCAGTATCGCGCCGCGCGTCACGTCCCGCGCGCTGCGTCGAATCTGCGCCGGTTGACGCTTCTGCAGCGCGTGCACGAGCGCCGGTTCGAGCGCGGCCTGCCACTGGAGCGCCACGTCGTGCTCCGGCATGCGCAGGTACTGCGCGTCGACCGAGGTGATCGTCACGATATCGACGGGCGTCGGATGCTTGTCGTCGTAGGCGCTCAGCGCGTATTGCGACGCCTCGCGCTCGATCCCGATCTTGAAGCTCTGCGGATCGTACAAGGTCGCGCCCTTGGCATCGACGGCGAGCAGCTGACTGATCGCGTTCTCCACCAGCAGCACCCGCGTGTCGATCGGCAGACTGCCCGGCGGCGGGCTCGCGAGCGCCGCGATCCGAAAGACGGGTGCGCCGTCCACCGTGACCGGCGCGGTGACGAAGAGTCCCGATTGCACGATGCCCGGCACGGCCACCCCGCCGAGCACGCCGGGCGAGGGCAGCGCGCGGCCGAGCACCTGCGCGTGCGCGGGCGCCGCGATCGCGCAAACCGCGGCCGCGATGACGGGTATGAGAAGGTGACGGAGCTTCCGCATCACTCACAACCTGCGGCAGGCAGGGTCCACGGCCCTCCAACCGCAAGACCGCGAATCGACCCCATGAGCACGATCGAACTGCCCTACGACCCCGACGTCGAACGCGAGACGTCGCCGATCTTCGAACGCGTCGCGAACGTGATTCCGCGCGTCGAGTGGCCGCTCCACGCGCCCTACGTCGCGGCGATCAACCGCCTCAAACGCGAGCGCAACGCGGTGATTTTGGCGCACAACTACCAGGTGCCCGAGATCTATCACACCGTCGCGGACATCGTGGGCGACTCGCTTGCGCTTGCGATGAAGGCGGCCGAGACCGACGCCGACGTGATCGTGCTCTGCGGCGTGCACTTCATGGCCGAGACCGCTAAGCTCGTCAACCCGAGCAAGACCGTGCTCGTGCCGGATCTACGGGCGGGCTGCTCGCTCGCCGATTCGATCACCGCGGCCGACGTGCGGCTGCTGCGCGAACGCTACCCCGACGTGCCGGTCGTCACCTACGTGAATACCTCGGCGGCGGTGAAGGCCGAATCCGACGTCTGCGTGACAAGCGGCAACGCGATAAAGATCGTCGAAGCGCTCGGCGTTCCGCGCGTGATCTTCTTGCCCGACGAGTATCTCGCCAAGTACGTCGCATCGAAGACGACGACCGAGATCATCGCGTGGAAAGGGCACTGCGAAGTACACGAACGCTTTACCGGCGCGCAGTTGCGCGCGTATCGCGACGATGATCCCGGCCTACGCATTCTCGCGCACCCCGAATGCCCGCCCGACGTGCTCGCCGAAGCCGACTACGTGGGCTCCACGCAGGGCATGCTGGACGACGTCGGCGCGCATCGCGGCGCGCGCGTGCTGCTGATCACCGAGTGCTCGATGGCCGACAACGTGGCGGGCGTGTATCCCGACGTCGAGTTCGTGCGCCCGTGCAACCTGTGTCCGCACATGAAGCGCAATACGCTGCCGAAGATTCTGCACTCGCTCGAAGCGATGGAGTACGAAGTGACGGTCGATCCTTCGGTCGCCGAGCGCGCCCGCGCCGCCGTCGAGCGCATGCTCGCGTACAGCCGATGAACGACGCCGGGCATCGTCCGCAGCGCATCGTCGTCGAACCGCTGGTGCGTACGGCGCTCCTCGAAGATCTCGCGCACGGCAACGATCTCACGACCGACGCGATCGTTCCCGCCGACCGCGCCGCGCGCGCGGTGCTCGCCGCGCGCGCTCCCGGCATCGTGGCGGGCCTCGACGCCGCGCTGCTCGCGTTCGATCTGCTCGCACCCGGCGCTGTGCGCACCACCATCCGCGTGCGCGACGGCGCGCATGTGGAACGCGGCGCGACGGTTGCCGAACTCGAAGGCCCGGCGCGCGCGCTGCTCACCGGCGAACGCACCTGCCTGAATCTGCTCTGTCGCCTTTCGGGAATCGCGACCGCCACGCGCGCGCTCGTCGACCTGGTCGCGGGCACGCGCGCGCACGTGGTCGATACGCGCAAGACCACGCCCGGATTGCGCGCGCTCGAAAAATACGCGGTGCGCTGCGGCGGCGGGAGCAATCACCGGTTCGGCTTGGACGACGCCGTGCTCATCAAAGATAATCACCTCGCGCTCGCAGGCTCGATCCGCGAAGCGGTCGCGCGTGCGCGCGCGCACGCCGGACACATGGTGAAGATCGAGGTCGAGGTCGACACGCTCGAGCAACTGCGCGAAGCGCTGAACGAGCGCATCGACGCGGTGCTGCTCGACAACATGACGCCCGCGCAGTTACGCGAAGCGGTGGAACTCGTGAACGGGCGCGTGTTCACCGAAGCGAGCGGCGGCATTCGCCCCGAGACGATTCGCGCCGTCGCCGAGAGCGGCGTCGATCTGATCAGCGTGGGCTACCTCACGCACGGCGCACCCGCGCTCGATCTCGGTCTCGATATCGAACTCTAGCGGTAGGCGAGCAGCAGCAGCGCGACGATCAGCCCGACCGCCACGATCGCGACCGAGAAGCCGTAGGCGAGCGCATACGGTAACGCGCGCACCTCGCCGCGCCGCAACGCATCGGCGGTCGCGACGTAGCGCACCACGCCGATGCCGGCGACGGTGACGCCGAAGAGGGCCATCACGATGCCGAAACTCGTGGAGAGATGCGGGGCCGTCACGCGCAGGTGCGCGACGGCCGCGATCTCTTCCACGAACAGCCCGAAGCGGGCGATCACGAAGCCGAATCCGATCATCGCGAGCGCGGTGCGAACGTAGGCGAGAAAGGTGCGCTCGTTCGCGAGCACGTCGCTCCCGCGGAGATCGGTATGCGCTTCGTTCATGGATGCGGCGGCGGTCCTCCCATCGGATGCGACGAGAGCATCAGCAAAAAGGCTCCCGGATCGTTCATTCGACTACCGTGGCCCATTGGATGTCCCGGCGGTCCGCCCTGCGGGCGATTGCTCCCCATCATCGCCGTCATCTCTTTTCGGAGCTCGTCGCGCACGCCGAGCACCTGCGTTTTTTCCGATGCCGAGAGTGCGTCATCGATACGCCGCGCGGCGGCGCGATAGTCGGGGTCGGACGCGACGGCGAGGCCGCCGACCACCTGCGAGAGCAGCGCCCGGTGCGCGGGCGTGAGCGCGGCGAGCGCCTTGCTGCGCGCCTGCGCGTGGAGCGCTTCGAACTTCTGCCGCTCTTGGGCCGAAGGGCGGTGCATGCCGGAGCCCATTCCCGGGCCTCCGGGCGGCGGCGGCTGCTGAGCGAGCGCACTCAAGGGCGCAGCCGCGATCGCCGCGATGAGTGCGAGTGTTTGTACCTTCATGACTTGAGTGAACACCCGACGTCTTGAGCCGGCCTGTGAGTTTCGTCGGGCTTGCGTTCGAGGGTTCGGCGACGGCGTAACGCGAAGCCCGTCTCATGGCCGCCGAAGAACTGCAGCAACGTCCCGATACCAGCAAAGCAAGCCACGATCCCGATACCCCCGCCGCGCTCGTCGCGTTCATGGCGCGCGATTGGATCGACGTGCCCGCCGAACGCGCGACGCATCCGCAGCTCGCGCGTCTGCGCTCGCGACGCGAAGCACTCTCGCGCGCGTATCCGGGCGTGACGCTCGTCATTCCCGCCGGGCAAGAGCACGTGCGCGCGAACGACACCAACTTCCGTTTCCGCCCGTCCACCGACTTCGTGTATTTCATGGGAGACGGCGAGCCCGGCGCGCTGCTCGTGATGGAGCCCGACGGCGCCGCCCATCGCACGCTGCTCTTCTGCCCGGAACACAATCGCGGCACCGCGGAATTCTTCACCGATCGCGTGCACGGCGAACTCTGGGTTGGCCGCCATCGCGGACTCGACGAGAGCCTCGCGTATTACGGCGTCGATCGCACCGCGCCGCTGCGCGAGATCGATGCGTACCTGCACGACCTCTACGCGTCGAAGGTTCCGGTCGCGGTGCTGCGCGGACACAATCACGCGCTCGACGCCATGCGCGCCGGCACCGATGCCGATCGAGAACTCGCCGTGCGCAGTTCCGAAATGCGCTTGATCAAAGACGAGTACGAGATCGCCGAGTTGCGCAAAGCCTGCGAGATCACCAAGCGCGGATTCGAAGACGCGATCCGCCTCTTTCCGCGCGTGAAGAGCGAACGCGAGATCGAAGCCGCGTTCTGGAGCCGCGCGCGCATCGAAGCAAACGACGTGGGCTATCTCACCATCGCGGCGGCCGGACATCACGCCTGCACGCTGCATTGGAACCGCAACGACGGCGCCGTCGAATCGCGCGCGCTGCTCCTACTCGACGCGGGCGTGGAGTGCGACTCGCTCTATACCGCCGACATCACGCGCACGCTGCCGATCTCCGGCCGCTACACGCCCGAACAACGCGCCGTCTACGACGTCGTGCTCGAAGCCCAACGCATCGGCATCGACGCGGTCGCACCCGGCGTCGACTTCTTGGAACCGAACCGCCGGGCCATGCGCGTGCTCGCGGAGGGCCTGATCGACCTCGGCATCCTGCGCGTCTCGCTCGACGAAGCACTCGATCCCGAACGGCAATACTACCGGCGCTACACGCTGCACAACGTGAGCCACATGCTCGGTCTCGACGTGCACGACTGCGCTGCGGCGCGCGCCGAACACTATCGCTACGGCGCGCTGCGCGAAGGCATGGTGCTCACCGTCGAACCCGGGCTCTACTTCCAGCCCGACGACGCGACCGTGCCTGAGCGCTTCCGCGGTATCGGCGTACGCATCGAAGACGACATCGTCGTCACCGCGAGCGGACGAGAGAATCTCTCGGCGATCCTCCCGTCCCGCGCGGACGCCGTGGAGCGCTGGATCGCGGAGCTTACGTCGCCATAGGCGGTCCGCCGTACGGCGAGCCGCCCGCGGGCTGCTGCTGCATCTCGGTCGGCCACGTGCTGAAGGCGAGGATCAGAAGACAGATCAAGAGTCCGAATGACGGAATCAAGTTCAACAGCGCGAGCGCGCCGTTCATCCCGGCTTTGGTGAAGATGCGCCAAAAGAGCCAGATGGTAAAGGCGATGAACGCGAGGCCGACGATGGCGATCACGCCGAACATCGCGCTCATCGCCGCGAAGGCGGTTTGATCGACCGAGGTATCTGCAAGGACGGGAATCATGACTACCTCCTCTACGGTGTATCGAGATCAGGTACTCGAAGTCGAGCCGACGGGGATCGAAGCGGTCGGTGACGAGCAGCGTCACGGATCGCCGCGCGACCTCTTCGGCGTCTGGTTCTCGGCCAATGCCGAGATCGCGACCTGGATGGTCGGTGTCTTCGTTACCGCGTTGTACGGAACGGACCTGCGCGCGGCCGCGATCGGGATCGTGCTCGGGAATATCGCCGGCTTCGCGTTGCTCGGAATACTCGGGACCTTCGGCCCACGCTACGGCGTGCCGCAAATGGTCGCGTCGCGTCTCGCGTTCGGACGCCTCGGCAATACCGCCCCCGCCGCGCTGAGCTTTCTCGCGGGCATCGGCTGGTTCGCGATCAACACGGTCTTCGGCGCCTACGCGCTGCAGACGATCGCGGGCATCGGCTACCTGCTCGCGCTCGCGATCATGCTGCTGCTGCAGATCGCGCTCGCCGTCTACGGCTACAACCTCATTCACGCATTCGAACGCGCGAGCGTGCTGCTCTTGGCGGCCGGATTCGTGCTGCTCGGCGCGGTGACGATCGCCCGCGCGCACTGGAACGCCCCGTTCGATTCGCACGCGCCCTTCGCGTTCGGCGGCGCGGCGGCGGGCTTCATCTATGCGACGGCGCTTGCGTTTTCGTACGCCACCGGCTGGGTGCCGTGCGCATCGGATTACTCGCGCTATCTCCCGCGCGCGAGCAATCCGCGCGCGGTCTGGTTCTACGCCTTCATCGGCTGCGCGCTGCCGTGCATCGCGCTCGAGATCCTCGGTGCCGCGACGGTGAGCGCCACCCGCATGAATCTCGCGAACGCGCTGCCGACCGAGGCGATCGCGCAGTTACTCGGATCGGGCATCCTCGCAAAACTCGTGCTCGCCACGGTCGTGCTCGGCACGCTCACCGCGAACTGCATGAACCTCTACTCGGGCGCGCTCGCCGCGCTCGTGGCGTTCAACGTGCGCGTGAAGCGCGCGCTCGCGGCCGGAGCGGTGGGCATCATCGGAGCCCTGCTCGCAAGCGGCGGCGGCCATCCGCGCGAGACGGCCGAACTCTACACCAACTTTTTGCTGCTGCTCTCGTACTGGGCCTCGCCGTGGGCAGCCGTGGTGCTGATCGATTGGATACTCGCGCGCGGCGGCGATCGCGATCCCGAGCGCATGCCCGCCTGGCGCCCGGGATTCATCGCCTGGCTCGTGGGTCTCGCGGCCTCGATTCCGTTCTGGAATCAGGCCTGGTTCACCGGACCGCTCGCGCGGGCGTTTCCGCAGTTCGGCGATCTCTCGTATTACGTGGGCTTCGCGGCGGGCGCGCTCGCGATGTGGGCGCTCTCGCTACGGCGTGACCTCGAGCCCGATCCCGCTCGCGGCGAGTTGTCGCCCGCGCCGAACGACTAATCGAATCTGCAGCTCCTTCGCGCGACCGAAACGCGGCAGGGTAAGCCGCGTGATGCCCCGCGGATTGGTCGGCGCCTCGGCCCAAATCGTGCCCTGCGCATCGCTTGCGAGCACGTCGCCGCTCTGCGCATCGATGCGATAGCGCGCCACCACCGTGCCGCCGTCGGGCACGCGCGATGCATCGAGCGCGAACGCGGTGATGCGCGGCGGCGCGATGGGCGGCGCCGGCGTCTCCACCACGAAGGGGCGCGCGGCGATCGCCTCGCCGAACGCCCCGCGCTCGCGAAGACGCAGCACGTAGGCGCGCACGCGGTCGCTCGCGGGCGCGTTCACCACGAGATTGCCGCCCGCGTCCGCGAGCGTGCCCCCCGCGATACGCGTCCCCGCGAGATCGTCGAGTTCCCAGATCCGGCGCCCCGTACCACTCGTTGCGTACCGAATCGTCACCGTCGCACCGGCGACCGCGCGCGCGGGCACGTCGAACGCGCGCACCCGCGGCTGCAACGCGGCGAGCACCGCGACACCGAGCGCCACCGCCGCCGCGCCTGCGAAAAACCAGAGCGGCGAGCGCAGGCGCGGCATGGCGGCCTCGACGCGCTGATGCACGTTGCGCCCCTGCAGCCGCGCCGAGAGCGCCCGCGCGCCGAGTAGCGCGAGCCAAGGAATCGGAATCTCCATCTGCGCGTGCGTCTGCGCATCGACCCAGAGCGAGTACGGCGCGATCGGCACCTCGGCGCCGCCGCGCGCGTGCGCGTAGAACGTGACGAGCAGCGGTTCGCGCGTGCCGTTGATCGCGCCGAGTGCAAAGCGCGCGCCGTTCGCACGCAGCCCCGCGAAGCGCAGCGACGCATGCACGGCGCCGTTCGCGCTCTCGTAGAGCAGCACGGCGCCGCCGGGCGTGCTCTCGACCGGTACCGGCAGCAAATCGCTCACTCGTCCCGTCTTCCGATGCAAGAAGCGAGCAACCCTCTCGGGAAGAGGCGACCATGCTCGAAGTCGATCACGTTCGCAAAGAGTTCGGTACCGTGCGTGCCGTCAGCGACGTCAGCTTCTCCATCAACGACGGCGTGACGTTCGGCTTGCTCGGTCCCAACGGCGCCGGCAAGACCACCACGATGCGCATGATTCTCGGCATCCTCACCCCCGACGGCGGCACGATTCGCTGGAACGGCTCCCCGATCACCTCGGAGAGCCGCCGTCATTTCGGCTATCTGCCCGAAGAGCGCGGCATCTACGGCAAGATGAAGGTGCGCGACCAAATCATCTATTTCGGCAAGCTCCACGGCATGCGCGAGCCCGCGATCGGTAAACGCGCCGATTGGTGGATCGAACGCCTCGGCCTCAAGCAGTACGCGGCGCGCCCCTGTTCGGAGCTCTCGAAGGGCAATCAGCAGAAGGTGCAGGTGGCCTGCGCCGCCGTGCATCAGCCGCAGTTGCTCGTGCTCGACGAGCCGTTCTCCGGTCTCGATCCGGTCAACGCCGAGGTCCTGATCTCGGTGCTTCACGAGTTGAAGGCGGCCGGAACCACGCTCGTGCTCTCCAGCCATCAGATGTGGCAGCTGGAAGAGCTCTGCAGCGAGTTCGCGATCATCGCGAGCGGTGCGAATCGCGTCGGCGGCACGCTCGCGCAATTGCGAGCGGCATGGCCCACGCGCGTGGTGCGCGTGGCCCCGGCCGACGACGCGCTGCACGCGCCGTTTGCGGCGATCTCGGGCGCCCGGCCGCTCGCGCGAATGGACGGCACGATCGAATACGAAGTCCCCGCCGGCACCGATTTCGCCTCGCTGCTGAAATCACTCGTCGCCGTCGCGCCCGTCACGCGCTTCGAATCGATCGAACCCTCGCTCCACGAGATCTACTTGCACGCGATCGGAGAGACCACCGCATGATCAACGACCTCGGCACCGTCTTCGCGGCCGAACTCCAGCGCCGCATCACGTCACGTCCGTTCCTGATCGGTCTGCTGATCGGCGTGCTCGGCATCATGTTCATCACGCGCATGCCCGCGCTGCTGGACAAAGCCTTCACCGGATCGAACGCGATCGTGCTCGTCGGCGACGCCAAGTTGCTCGATCGCGTCAAGCCGCTGCTCGCGAAGGATTACAAGATCAAGGGCGAGTTGCCGATGCAGACGATCGACGAGCACACGTTGAACGCTCACCATGCCTCCTCGGCCTTCGTTTTCACCGAGCAAGGGACGAAGCTCGCGCTCACCGTCTTCTCGCACGATCCCGGTAGCGTGGACAACAAAGACATCAACCGCATGCTCACGCCGCTTTTGCTGCAAGACGCGCTACACAAAAGCACCGCGGATGTCGCCGCGCTCACCGCGATGCCGATCGCGATCAAACCCGTCGCTTCCAAATTCGCGAACGCGAACGAAGCGTTCGCCGCGCGCGCCGTGGCCTACACGCTGATCTTTTTCTTGTACATGCTGATCCTGCTCAACAGTCAGATCGTGATGAGCTCGGTCGCCGAAGAGAAGACGACGCGCATCGCCGAGTTGCTGGTCGCGTCGGTGAATCCGTCGGCACTGCTTGCGGGCAAGATTCTCGCGGGCGCCACGCTCGCGCTGCTGCAGATGGTGATCTGGATCGTCGCGGCGGTCCTCACCGGCTCCCCGGGTGCGGGCAGCGGCGCGGCCCCATCGGGCGACAATATCTTCTCGCTCGCGGGCCTGTTCAACGTCATCACCCCGGCGGTGCTGATCGGCTTCCTCGTCTTCTTCGCGATCGGCATGCTGCAAGTCTCGACGGTCTTCGCCGCCTTCGCCTCGCTCATCAATCGCACCGAGGATCTCGGTAGCGTTAGCGGCCCGCTCGTGATTCCGGTGATCGCGGCGCTCTTCATCGCGATGGGCGCGCTCGGCTCACCCGACGCACCCTTCGCGGTGATCACCTCGTTCGTGCCGTTCCTCGCGCCCTTCGTCATGTTCGCGCGCATCGCGGTGAGCAACGTGCCGCTCTGGCAAATCGCCGGGTCGCTCGCGGTCAACCTCGCCGCGCTCTATGTGATCGCGATCATCGCGGGCCGCATCTACCGCGTCGGGATGCTGCTCTACGGCCGCACCCCGAAGCTCTCGCAGATCTGGTCCGTGCTGCGCACGTCGTCGTAGCGCTACGGCGCGGTGCTACCGAGCGCGCTCGCGACCGGACCGCCGTTCGGAGCGGTCACCGCGACGCCGTTGACACTTCCGCCGTAATTGAAGACCGGCGTTGCATCGGCGCCCCCGCTGGTGGATCCCGCGCCGCCTGCGGCGCCCGGTGTGGCTGCGCAACCGCTTGCGCCGCTGTCGACGGTGGCAAGGGTCCCCGCGTAGACGAAGACTGCCGGACCAGCCGCTGCGCCGCCTCCGCCGCTGCCATCGTAGTACCCATTGCCGCCTGCGACGGATTGGGAGAGAACACCGCCGGTCCCGGGGGCGGGGACGCCCGTGCCCTGGTCGGAGTCGCCCCCGCCGCCGCCCCCCGCGCCGCCGGCGCCGCCGGCGCTATCGGCGGAGGGGCTGCCCGCGCCGCCGTTGCCGCCGGCGCCGCCACCACCGCCGAAGCCACCCGTTCCACCAGCCCCCCCGGCGCCGCTGACGCCGCTACCGGCGCCCCCGGGACCGCCGCCGCCGCCGCCGCCTCCGAAAGCCCCACTTCCGCCGGCGCCGCCGACAAGGCCGTTCGTAATGCTGCTGCCGCCGCCGCTGCCGCCGCCGCCTCCGCACCCGCTGGTCAACGACGAGCCGCCCGGCGACCCTGGCCCACCTCCCGATGCACCGCCAAGGTTGTCGGTGCAAACCACAAACCCCGACCCGCCCGTGCCGCCTGTTGATCCCGAAGACGTTACGCCCGGGCCCAAAAGCCCGCCGCCGCCACCGCCGGCGAAGCTCGCTTGGTTTCCGCCCGCGCCAGCCAAACCGCCGCCGCCTCCGCCGCCGCCGCTACCACCAAAGGCGCTGCCGCCGTTGCCGCCCTTCACGGTGTCATCCAAGAAGAAATCGTCGATCGCCTCGACCGAGCCGCCGGCGACGAAGAGCCCGGCGCCGAGTCCCGCCCCCCCGCCGCCGCCGGAGCCCGTAGCCGTGCCACCGCCGGCCCCACCCTGCGCGCTCGCATCTTCGATCTCGAGGTTTTCGAGCGTCACCGTGCCGCTGCTCACCCAAAACGCCCGGTAGGTATTCGCACCGCTCACGATCACGTCGCCGTAGGAGCCGCCGTCGATGATCGTATTCGCCGTGATCGGTGGCAGCGGACCCGCAAGAACGATCGTGTTCGGCGTCGCGCAGCCGGAGAGTGCAAAGGTGATGAGTGCGCCGCTCGTCTGATCCGCGGCCTCGATCGCCCCGCGTAAATCGTACGGGCTGCTCGTGCCCACCCCTTGTCCGGGAGGGTTGCCGGGGTTGGCGTCGGTGCAGAGCGTGACCTGAATCGACGACGCTCCGACCGCGAAGAGCTGCGCACCGCTGGTTCCGGCGCCGGTCTGCACCGCGATCGGGTGCGTCCCGAAGCTCGCGCCGGCGATGTTAAACGTAGCGGTTAGCGTGGTTGCATTCGTGACGTTCACGCTGCCGACCGTGATCCCGGTTCCGGCAGCAACGGTGGTCGACCCCGCCACGAAATTCGTGCCGGTGAGCGTTTCGCTCACCGTGCCCGCGCCGGTCGTTCCCGACCACGCGCTCAGCGCCGTAAGCGTCGGCGGCGGAAAGCGCACCGCCGCCTGCTGCGAGGCGGGCGCCGCGCAATTCACCGCTGCGGGTACGCACGCCGCGCTCACCGTCAGCGTGGGATTGGTATCGAAGCTCCCATCCCATTTCAGCGCAACGTTCGAGCTCGGCGGCGCGCTCAGCGCGAGCGAGCTCGCCGAACCGGACGGACTGCAGTTCGATGTCGTCAGACACGAACCCGAGGTGTCGGGATCGGAGATCGTGATCGTGAGCGGATTTCCGTTTGCATCAACATACGTGCCGGGACCCACGATCGTGTTGCCCTGCGCGTCCCGTGCAGCGAAGGCGAGTGTCGCCGAACCGGCCGCTCCGGGCGTAACGGTCGGCCCGGTCAGCACGAGCGACGCGACGACGCCGTTGACCGTTGCGTTAACCTGATTGGCTTGATTGGCCACGATCGCTTGCGTGAGCGATCCGGTGGAGAGCAAGCTCCCGCCCCCGTTCACACCGCTGAAAAGTTTGATGGTAAACGTATCGTTGCCGATCGGCGCGTTCACCGTGCCGCTGCACACGCTCGTGCAGTTTACCGTGGAGGTCGCGGCGCCGACCGCGATCGTCGCCGATTGCGTCGAGGGCGAAACATACGCCGCATGCCGCGCCTGCGCCGCGCTCGTTGACGCCGAAGGCACGACGATGCGGAAACTCACGCTCATCTCTTGACTCGGCGATGTCGGCGCGGGCGCACCGATCGGCGGAAGCCCCGTGCCCGCCCGATTTACCGAGCCGCCGCCACCGCACGCACTGAGTACCAGCGCCGCCAGCGCGGCAGCAGACATGATTCGCCGCATTACGATCCTCCCACGCTGGTCGTCGTTACGCCGACCGAAAGTGTCGCGCTCAGGCCGCCTCCGCCCGACATCGTAAACGAGCAGCTCCCGGCCGCGACCGGCGTCACAGTGAAGGAGGTGCCGCTGCTCGGCGAGATCGTTGCGATACCGCCGCACGTCGTCGTAACAGCCGTAAAACTCCCGGTGAAGTGCGCTTGACTCACAACGACCGTCTGCGCGTAGCTCGCTCCGACCGACGTAAAGTTGACGCTGCTCGGCGCGAGCACGACGGCTCCCGGCGACGGCGTGGGCGAAGCCGTCGGTGACGGCGTCGGCGTTGCCGTGGGTGACGCGGTCGGCGACGGCGTCGGTGATGCGGTCGGCGACGGCGTCGGTGACGCAACGGGTGCCATCGGAGCGGTGTACGGCGGCGTACACGCGGCCAAGACGAGGGCGAGTGCCGCGTATACGATACCGGCGCGCAAGCGGAGCTTCACCTTCTCGCTCTACGAGCGTGCACACGCCGCCACCTTCGTGCAAACGGCTGCGTCGTTCCGGTCGGGGTGATGTACGCGACCGCGGCGAACCGCAAACGGATGCCGCTCGTGTTCGTACCGACGCCGCTTGGAAATCTCGGTGATATCACCGTGCGCGCGCGAGAGGTCCTCGGCGAAGCGCGCCTCATCGTAGCCGAAGACACGCGCGTGGCGCGCAAGCTGCTGCACGCGCTCGGCATCGGTCCGAAAGAGCTCTGGAGCTATCGCGAACAGAACGCGGCGGCGGTGACCGGTGGCATTTTGGATCGCGCGGCGACGGAGCTCGTGGCGGTGGTCTCCGATGCGGGGATGCCGGGAATCTCCGATCCGGGCTCCGAGTTGGTGGCGGCGGCGCGGGCTGCCGGGGTGGCGCTCACGGTGCTGCCCGGGCCGAGCGCGGCGCTCGGCGTCGCGGTGCTCTCCGGCTTTCCGCTGCGGCGCTTCTGCTTCGAAGGCTTTCCGCCGCGCAACGCGGCCGGACGTCGAGAGGCGTTCGCGCGGGCTTTCGCTCACGAGGCGACCACCATCTGGTACGAATCGCCGCAGCGCATCCGCGCGACCCTGCACGAGCTTGCTCGCATTGCTCCCGATGCCTCCGTGTTTTTGCTCCGCGAGTATACGAAGCGCTTCGAGCAGCAGATCGCGGGCACACCCGCCGAGATCGACGCCGCGCTCGAGGAGCCGATCCGCGGCGAGATCGCCTTTGCGATCGCGCCCTACCGCCTCGCCCCGCCCGTGCCGAACGGCGCATCCGACTCCGACCTCGATGCTCGGATCGACGCCCTGATCGACGAAGGGCGCGGGGCCAAGGAGATCGCGCGCGCCCTCGCCGACGCGGGCGCGGGGGATCGCCGCGCGCTCTACGCGCGTGCCTCGGAGCGCCGCCGAGCGCGCAGCATGGGCGACGGACCCGCTAGCGAACATTCAGCCTCCGAATGAAGCGCTCGTACTACGTCACCACGCCGATCTATTACATTTCGGGGAATCCGCACATCGGTCACGCCTACACGACCGTCGTGGCGGACGTGCTCGCCCGCACCGCACGCACCGCGGGGCCGGCGTTCTTCCTCACCGGCACCGACGAGCACGGGCAGAAAGTCGCGAATGCGGCGGCCGAGCACGGTAAGACGCCGCAGCAGTGGTGCGACGAACTCGTGCCGCGCTGGCAATCGCTCTTCGCCGCGTACCACGTGGAGTACGACGATTTCATCCGCACCACGCAGCCGCGCCACGAAACGAAGGTGCAACGCGTGTTCGAACGCCTGCGCGAGAGCGGCGACGTGTATCTCGGCAAATACGAGGGCTGGTACTGCGTCTCCGACGAGACGTTCTGGCTCGAATCGAAGCTCGTCGACGGCAAATGCCCCACCTGCGGACGCGAGGTGCAGTGGATCTCGGAAGACGATTGGTTCTTCCGGCTCTCGAAGTATCGCGACCGCCTGCTCGAGCACTTTAAGAACAACCCGCAGTGGGTGCGTCCGCAGAGCGTCTACAACGAGATGACGGCGATCCTCGAAGAGGGACTCGAAGACTTCTCGATCTCGCGCACCAACTTCGACTGGGGTATCCCGATTCCGAACGAAGGCGGCGTGATCTACGTCTGGTTCGACGCGCTGCTCAACTACATCACCGCGATCGGCTGGTCGGAAGACGATGCCCGTTTTCGTTCGCTGTGGCCCGCATCGGTGCAGTTGATCGGCAAAGAGATCGCGCGCTTCCACACGATCATCTGGCCCGCGGTGCTGTGGGCGCTCGGCGAAGCGGCCCCGGAACTCGTCTTCGCGCACGGCTGGATCACGGTCGACGGGCAGAAGATGGGCAAGAGCATGGGGAACGCGGTCGATCCGTTCGCGCTCGCCGAACGCTTCGGCGCCGATTCGCTGCGTTATTTTCTGCTGCGCGAAGCGCCGTTCGGCAGCGACTTCTCGTACTCCGAAGCGAAGATCGCGCAACGTCACAACAGTGATCTCGGCAACGATCTCGGCAATCTGGTTCGCCGATCGCTCTCGATGCTGCAAAAATACAACGACGGCGTCGTGCCGCGGGCGGACGCGGCGAACGGCGCGTTCGCGGCGCGTTTTGCCGAACTTCCCCTGCGCGTGCGCGGCAAACTGCTCGATCTTCGCTTCCGCGAAGCGCTCGAGGATACGTGGGAACTCGTCACCGCGCTCAACCGACGTATCGACGACGAGAAACCGTGGACGCTCGCGAAAGCGGGCGACGACGCGTCGGTCGCGCAGTTGCACGCGCTACTCTACGATCTCTGCGAGGGCCTGCGCTGGCTCGCGATGCTGCTGCACCCGGTGATGCCGGAACGCACGCAGGCGATCTGGTCGCAGCTCGGGCTGAGCGACGGTATCGCCGACGACTGGAGCATGCTGCGCTGGGGCACGCTCGCGCCCGGCACGCGTACGACCGTGGGCGACGCACTCTTTCCGCGCATCGATCTCGCGGAGACACACGGCTGAAGATGGCCGCCGAAGAGCGCGACTCGGGGCGATTCATCACGCTCGGCGGCGGCACGATCGCCGTCGCGGCGCTCGCCGTCGTCGTCACGCTCAACGCCACGTCGTTCAAGCCGATCGACTGGATCATCACCGCGTGCGGATCGGTCGTGCTCTGCTTCGCCGCGATCTACGCTCTGCCGATTCGCGGCCTGCGCCTGCGACGCACCGGACAGAGTGCCGAAGCGGTCTTTCTGGATGTCGCCGTGGCCGCGCCGCTCATCGCGCTCGGCGGCACGCTCGGTATCACCGCCGCCGCGCTTGCGTACGCGCTCGGTTTCGGAGCGGCGGCGATCATCGCGCGCGCGAGCGCGCCCGCCAACCTGGCGCGCCACGGGGTGCTGCGCGTGCTCTGCACGCTCGCGTTCTTACCGCTCGTGCCGGAGATCACCGTCGCGCGCGCGCTGCCGCCGATCGAGAGCAACGCGATTCTGATGGGCGTCCTCGCGCTCGTCATCATCCTGTTCTTGCTGCTGGTTTCGGCGCCGGTCGCCGCCCTCTGCAACCGCATCTCGATCGGTCGCATCTGGGAGCGCGCGCTGAGCGATCCGCGCACGTGGATCGTCGGCATCGGCAACGTGATCTGGGCGCTCGTCGTGAGCGACGCGATCGCACGCGGCCATGTCTACGTGGCGATGGTGATGTGGCTGCCGGTGATCGTCACCTCGTTTCTGCTGCGCACGATCGACGATCAGCACGCCGAACTGCATCGCCTGCGTCTGGTGCGCGATGCGGTGCAGGCGATGATCGGCGAGCGCGATCCGCTCCCGCAGATCAACGCGATCCTCGCCACGCTGCGCGTGCCGTCGTTCGACGAGACGGTCACCGTCTTCGCCGCGGCGGGCGAGCGCGTGGATTCGTGGCGCACGATCACGACGCTCGGCCCGGCCTTGAGCTCGGCGGGCGACGAGGCGCGCAAACGCATCCTGGTGCGCCTGAAATTCAGCGGGCAGCCGTCGACGACGGTGAAAGACGACTACTACATCGTCTATGCGTTCGCCGCGCGCCTCGAGGCCGATTTGCACGGCGCGCTCGTCGTGCATCGCCGTACCGACCGTGCGCTTTCGAACGAACAGATGGGCCAGTTCACCAACGCCGCCGCCGAACTCGCGCCGCTACTGCGCGACATGCGCGCGCTCGCCGCGACGCAGAACGCCGCCACGATCGACGCACTGACCTCGCTCTACAATCGCGCGAATACGATGGAGCGCCTGCAGGTGATGCTCGACGATACCGCGCTCGTGGAGCGCGGCGCCGTGCTGCTGCTCGATATCGATCACTTCAAGACGATCAACGATCAGCTCGGTCACGCCGCGGGCGACGAATGCCTGAAGAAGATCGCGCAGATCATCCGCACCACGGTGCGCGGCGGCGATACCGCCGGACGCATCGGCGGTGAAGAGTTTCTCGTGGTGATGCCCGGCGCGGCGCGCGACGTCGCGATGACGGTCGCCGAACGGCTGCGCTTGGCGGTCGCGCTCGGGGGCATGCGCTACGCGAACGGCGAGCCCGTGACCACCAGCATCGGCGTCGCGACGGCCGTCGTGGGCGATACGCCCGAAGGCCTGCTGGCGCGCGCCGATCGCGGCCTCTACGAAGCCAAACGCCAGGGCCGCAACCGCATCGTCGAAGAACGCGAAACGGCGTGATCGACTCCCACGCGCACATTCACGACCGCGCCTTCGACGACGACCGCGCCGAGGTCGTGGCGCGCGCCCGCGAAGCCGGTATCACGCAGATCGTGACGGTCGGCTGCGACCTCGCGGATTCGCGCCGCGCGCTCGACGCCGCGCATGCCTACGGCGTCTATGCGTCGGTCGGCATCCATCCGCACGAGGCGCAAGACGCGCCCGACGACCTGGCGGCGGCGTTCGCGCCGTTTCTCGCCGATCCGCGCGTGCTCGCGATCGGGGAGACGGGACTCGACTACTACTACGATCACAGCCCGCGCGACGCGCAGCGGCGCGTGCTGCGCGCGCAGCTCGCAATCGCGCGCGAGCGAGCGACTCCGGTCATCTTTCACCAGCGCGATGCCTACGACGATTTTCTCGCGATCCTGCGCGAAGAATGGCGCCCGGGAATGCGCGGCGTGATCCACTGCTTTACCGGCGACGCGCAGCAGGCGCAAACCTACGTCAACGAATTCGGCATGCTGCTCGGCATCGGGGGCGTGCTGACGTTCAAGAGCGCCGAGGGTCTGCGCGAGGCGGTGCGCGCGGTCGGCCTGCAACCGTTGATCCTGGAGACCGATTGTCCCTATCTCACGCCCGTTCCGCACCGCGGCAAGCGCAACGAACCGGCGTATGTCGCGCTCGCGGCACGCAAGCTCGCCGACGTGCTCGGCGTCACGCCGGACGAGGTCGTGCAAACGACCGACGCGAACGCGCGCATGTTCTTCTCTTTGCCCTGAAGTGGAGGTCAGGATGATTCGCCGATCGGCGCTTGCGTGCGCCGCTATTCTTGCGTTCACGGCCGGATCCGCGCACGCGCAGACGGTGTTGCCGTTCACGCCCGCGACCTCGTACGCGACGCAGTCGCATCCCGTCGTGCTCGACGTCGACGCCTCGCAGGCGGGGCGCGGGCTGCTCTTCGTGCACGAGACGATTCCCGTGCGTCCGGGTCCGTTCACATTCGTCTATCCCAAATGGATTCCGGGCGAGCACGGACCCACCGGCCCCCTCAACGATCTCGCCGCCCTGCGCGTGAGCGCCGACGGCAAAACGCTCGCGTGGAACCGCGATACGATCGATACGTGGGGCTTCCACGTAAACGTGCCCGCGGGCGTCTCCGAACTCGACGTGAAATTCGACGTGCTGATGAATGCGCCGGGCGACACGATGTCGTCGCACACGGTCGCGATCATCAATTGGAATCGCGCGCTGCTCTATCAGGACGGCGTGAGCTCGCACGACTACTACGTCAAGCCGACGATCACGCTCCCGCACGGCTGGCAATTCGGCACGGCGCTGCGCGACCCGCAGACCGGCGGCGATCGCACGACCTTCGCCCTCACGCCGCTGAACATGCTCGTCGATTCGCAGCTCGACATGGCGAAGTACGTGCACAAGTGGACGCTCTACAAGGGCGACGACACCTACGTGGAACTCGACGCATTCGCCGCCCGCCCGCAGGATCTCGACATCAAAAAAGACGTGATCGATGCGTACAAGCGCGTTCCGGCCGAGGCATTCGCGCTCTACGGTTCGCACCACTTCGCCGACTATCACGCGCTGCTCACGCTCGATGATTCGATCGGCTTTCAGGGGATCGAACACCATCAGTCGAGCGACGACCGTTCGCCCGACGACTTCCTCACGAACCCGCTCGAGCAATTGCGCGGGGGCGATCTCGTGACGCACGAGTTCTCGCATTCGTGGAACGGCAAGTATCGTCGCCCCGCCGATCTGACGACGCCGAACTTTCAGGTGCCGATGCAGACCGATCTGCTGTGGGTCTACGAGGGCATGAATCAGTACCTCGGCGATCTGATCTCGTTCCGGGCCGGTATCCGCAAGCCGTCGGAGTACCCGGAGTATCTGGCCTCGATCTACGCCGAGATGGACACCGAGACCGGACGCGACACGACGCCGATCATCGATCTCACCGCGGGCGCGCCGTATTACTACATGGCGCGCGGCGACTATCACGCGATTCGCCGTAGCGCGGGTGACTTCTACACCGAAGGCGAGCTGATGTGGCTCGACGCCGATACGATCATCCGCGAGCGCTCGCACGGAAAGCGCTCGCTCGACACGTTCCTGCACGAGTTCACCGCTCCGACCTCGACCGGTCCGATCACGAAGACCTACACGCGCGCCGACATCGAAGCGCTGCTCGATCGCGTGCAGCCCTACGATTGGCATGCGTTCTTCCAAAAATACGTGTACTCGGTCGCGATCCATCCGCCGACCGGCGAACTCGCGCGTTCGGGTTGGAAGCTCGTCTACAACGACAAGCCGAATGCGTTCATCCATGCGGGCGAAGAGCTGAGCCACAGCATCAACGCATGGTATTCGATCGGCGCGGATATCTCGGGCAAGGGCACCGTCTACGACGTGCGCGAGGGTTCGCCCGCGTGGAACGCCGGGCTCGCGCCGGGTATGTCGATCGAGGCGATCGACGGTCAGGCCTTCGATCCCGACACGTTCGAGTACGCGCTCAAAACCGCCGAGCATTCGTCGGCGCCGATCTCGCTCGTCGCCGAGCAGAACGGCTGGTACCAAACGCTCTCGGTCGCCTATCACGGCGGGCCGAAGTATCCGCACCTCGAGCGCGTGAAGGGCACGCCCGACATGCTCGGCGAGATCATGAAACCGCACGCGAAGAAGTAGGCGGTTCGAACGTTCGAGCGGTGCTCCAGCGACGCTCGAACGCCGCACGCAGGCGATGAACGATGGGGGGCGCGCTCGTACGCGCCCCCCAATCGATCGTGTCGGGCTGCGCGAATGCCGCGCTCGCGTTGGCCGATCCCACCCACGCGCGCGATCCCGCAACGGCAAACTTCTCCTGATCTGCGCAGACGCGCACGCGAACGCCGTCGTGCACGAGCCGCGCAAGGGCCGCCGCTTCACGCGCGTCGTGCGCGAGTTCGCTCCGTGCCACCAGCAGCCGCGGCGAAAGGCCGGCGAGCGCCGCGCGATCGAGCGCCGAATAGACCGCGTCGCCCCGCCCGAAGGATTCGCTCTCGACGACGAGATCGCTCGAGGGTCGCGCCGCCTCGATCACCTTCGCTTCGAGCGCGAGCGCGCCGCGCTTGTGCATCGCGAACCACGGCGAACCCGCCGTATCGCGACCGTCGGCCGCCGCCCGGAACGTACGCACGTCGCGCGCGGTCGTGTCGCGCAGAATCGTATCGCCGCGATCGCCGTTGAAATTCCGATCGTCGAGAAAGAGCGCGTCGTCGGCCGCGACGGCTTTGGCGTGCAGGGGCTCGGGCGCGCGCGGATCGGTATCGACTAGCCGAGCGTCGATCCCGGCGGCGGTGAGCTTGGCGATCTCCGCGCGATTGCGCGCGAGCAGCCCCCCGCGCGCATCGGCGTACGGCCGCCCCTCGAGCCGCACGTGCACCCGCGCGCCGCCCCGCGCGGCCGCGACAAGGGCATCCTCCATCGCGCCCGGGTGCAGCATGTAGGCGAGCAGCGTGATCTCATGCGCGTCGCGCAACGCCGCGAGCATCGTTCCGGTTGAACTGAGCATCATCATCAGCCGTGCAATCCCGACAAAGGTCGCGTGCGACAACCCGACCGGAGGAGAGCACCGCACGGCTTGGAAAGAGCGACGAACCGATGGCCTCACCGACGACCACCACGCCCGCCCCCGGCGATAAAGGCACGTTCGTGCGCGAGATGTTCGCGCGCATCGCGCCGCGTTACGACGCGGCCAACCGCGTGCTGACGGCGGGCATGGACGAGCGCTGGCGCAAACGCGCGATCGCGCTCCTCGCGCCGCCCGCGGGCGGCACGGTGCTCGACCTCTGCTGCGGCACCGGCGACGTGGTCTTCCATCTGCTGCGCACCGATCCGAGCCTGCGGGTAACCGGCGTCGATTTCTGCGCCCCCATGCTCGAGGGCGCGCGGGCGCGCGCACCGCGCGAGGCGCGCGGCTCCGCGACGTTCGTGGAAGGCGACGTGATGGCGCTTCCCTTCGCGGATAACAGTTTCGACGGCGCGACGATGGGCTTCAGCCTGCGCAACGTCGTGGACATCGATCAGGTGCTACGCGAGATTCTCCGCGTGCTCAAACCGGGCGCGCGCTTCGTGAACCTCGACGTAAGCAAAGCACCGAACAAGCTCTGGAAGCGCATGTTCGATCTCTATTTCTACGGCGTGGTTCCGCTCGTCGGCGGACTCGTCGGCGGATCGAAGCAGGCCTACACCTACCTTCCGAGTTCGCTCACCAACCATCCGAACGCCGACCTGCTGCGCGACCGCTTCGCGCGAGCGGGCTTCGCCGACGCGGGCTTCGAGCGCATCATGGGCGGCGCGATCGCCGCGCATTACGGCACCAAGCCCGCCGATCGGACGGCATCGTGATCGACGCCATTCGCAGCGACGAATCGAATCTGTACGAACTGATCGAATCGTTCTTTCGCGAGCGCTTCAGCACCGACAACGCGCTGATTACCGAGGCCGTACGCCGCATGCTCGCGGCGGGCGGTAAACGCCTACGCCCGCGCATGACGCTGCTCGGCGCGAGCGCCTGCGGCGGCGCGCCGACCGAGCACCTGCACCTCGCGGCATACATGGAACTGATCCACGTCGCGACGCTGATCCACGACGACGTGGTGGACAATGCGCAGACGCGGCGCGGCGTGAACGCGACCGCGGTCGATTTCGGCAATCGCGTGAGCGTGCTCGCGGGCGACTACCTGTTCGCCTGGATTTTCAAAAACGTCACCGCGAACTATCCGCCTCCGGTGCCGCACATTCTCTCGGCCACGCTCGCCGCGATCTGCGACGGCGAGGTCCTGCAACTGCGCGCGCTCGGCGACCTGGATACCACACTCGAGCAGTACGTCGAAATCGCGCGCAAGAAGACCGCCACCCTCTTCGCCGCGTCGGCCGAATGCGGTGCGATCATGGGCGGCGGCACGCCCGCGCAGATCGAGGCGCTGCGCGCCTTCGGCGACGCCTACGGCATCGCGTTTCAGATGGCCGACGACCTGCTCGATCTCGAAGCCGACGAGCGGACGATCGGCAAACCGGTCGGCAACGATCTCACCGAGCGCAAGATGACGATTCCGTTAATTCTCGCGCTCGCGCGCGGCGGCGACGCGTTCCGCGGCGAAGTGGCGAACTTCTACGGCAGCGACGGAACCGACGGCATCCCGGCGATCGTTGACGGCATTGCCGCCGCGGGCGGGCTCGACGCCACGCGAGCGGAGATTCGCCGCTTCGTGGAGCGGGCGCACGCGGCGCTGAAGCCATTGCCGCCGAGCGCGGCGAAGGAAGAGCTGCAACGCCTGGCCGACGCCGTCGTCGACTAGGAACGACAAGGAGAACCAACCCCATGCTGCACCCCATGCTCGCGTTCATCGACGCGCCGATCCTGATCGGCATCCTCGCCGTCGGCGCGCTGCTCTTCGGCGCGGACAAGCTGCCCAAGCTCGCCCGCAGCGCCGGACAAGCGAAAAAAGAGTTCATGATGGGCCAGATCGAGGCCGATGAAGCGGCCGCGCGTGCCCGCGAAGAGGCGCGCCGCCGCGTCGAGACCGCCGCCGCCGACCCGATGAGCGCGGTCGAAGCGGGCAGCGTCTCGGGCGAACCGGTGCCGCCGCCGACGCCCGGAAAGGGCACGAGCGCCTAGCCGCCCGTGACCGACGAATCCTGGGACCAAAAAGAGATGCCGTTTACGGAGCACCTTCGGGAGCTCCGTACGCGTCTCTTAACCGCGATCGCGACCGTCGGCGGCATCGCGGTGCTGCTCTTCTGGCCCTCGCAGTTCATCATCAAGTGGATGGTGGACACCTATTTTCACGGTATCACGCTGCACGCGTTCGGACCCGCCGACGTGATCTTCGCCGAGTTCAAATTTTCGCTGATCGGCGGCATCGTCGTCGGGCTGCCGATGCTCTTCTACCAGGGGTGGATGTTCGTCGTACCGGCCGTCGCGCCGCGTACTCGCCGCATGGTCTACAGCTTCATCGCCCCGTCGCTGCTGCTCGCGTGCATGGGCATCGCCTTCGCGCACTTCCTCGTGATCCCGCGGGTGGTCGCGGCGCTCGTCAACATCACGGACGCCGTCGCGACGCCGACCTTCGGCATCGGGCAGACGATCGGATTTCTCCTGATTCTGCTCGCGCTCTTCGCGCTGATCTTCCAGACGCCGGTCGTGCTCGTGGGGCTCGCGCGCTTGGGGATCGTGAACGCCGCCGGGCTCGCGCGCTACCGCCGCCACTCGCTCTTCGGGATGGTCATCGCGGCCGGCATTGCCGCGCCCGACGGCAATCCGCTCACCATGGCGCTGCTCGCCGCTCCGATGTACGTGCTCTACGAAATCTCCATCTGGATCGTGCTCGTGCTTGAGAAGTCGTGGCGGGCCGCGGAACAGACGGCCTAGGCTCGTAAGGTGACGGCGATACGCGACTCGTACGAAGCGCTCGTTCGCACGTTCGGCAACGTGCTCTTCGCGGTGCTCCTCTTCGTGGTGTGGGGCATCCTGACGATGATCGGCGTCATCGTCGATCAAGGAAAAGACGCGAGCGTCTACTTCAGCAGCTATCCGGCCGCGATCGCGCGCGCGATCCTGCGGCTCGGATTCGACAACATCTACCACTCACCGTGGTACATCGGGATCATCGGCCTGATCCTCATCTCGCTCGCGGTCTGCACCTTCAAGCGCGTGATTCCCGCGCGTCTGCCGCCGCTGCGTCCCGTAAAAATCGAAAAGATTCCGCTGCACGCGCAGATCGAGTTGCGCGGCGGCGAAGACGACGTACGCGCGCGGGTGGAGCGTTTTTTCTCCTCGCGCGGCTGGAACGTGCGTAAGCGCGAATTCGACGGCACCGAATGGAGCTTCGCCGACAAGCACAATTGGGCGCGCCGCGGCGTGTTGATCGCGCACCTCGGCTTCGTCATCATCGCGGCGGGAACCACGGTCTATTGGGCGCGCGGATTTTCCGGCGATGCGGCGATCGTCACCGGTCAAACGGTGCAGATTCCGCAAACCAAGGCCTTCATTCGCCTCGACGATTTCCGCTACACGATCAAACCGATCCTCACCAAGAGCGGCATGGTCTACCAGCCGATCGACTACGTCTCGCACGTCACCGTCACCGGCAACGACGGCATCCCGCGCAAGATGACCGTGCGCGTCAATCATCCGATCGACGTCGATGGCACGCTCTACTATCAAGCAAGTTACGGCTTCGCCACGCAGTTCTCGTTCACGCACGACGGCAAGCCCGTTCCCGGTTTCGGCGACGTCGTGCTCAAAGAGGGCGAGCAAGTAGCGATCCCGGGCACGCGTAACGCGCTCGTCTACGATCGCTTCGTGCCGACGGTCGATAAGAGCAGCGGCATGCCCTCGGCCGATCCGCGCGTAAACGATCCGGCGGTGGTGCTCTCGATGGATCAGAGCGGAGCGAATCTCGGCAGCGCGCTCATCGACCTGCACACGCCGATCGCTCTCGGCAACGGTTGGAGCGCGACGCCGCAGCGCTATCTGCTCTACAGCGGCTTCCAGTACCGCTACGATCCCGGTATTCCGCTCGTCGGCATCGGCGCCATGGTGCTGCTCGCCGGGCTCGTGATCTCGTTCTACTTCCTGCCCGCGCGTCTCTATGCGCGCGTCGACGCGAACGCCGAACGCGGGACCTGCACGATCGGTCTGGCCGCGACCACCGTGAAAGGGTACGATATCTTCGAGACGCAGTTCCGCGAACTCGTGGACGAACTGCGCTCGCATCTGGAGCCGCCCGGCCCCTCACCTCACCTGCAGCCCGCGGAGGCATTTTAGATGACCGGACACCTGCAAGCCGACGAACTATTGATGATCGTCGCGATCGCGAGCTACGTGATCGGCGCGCTCGCGCTGATCGCCTACTTCTTCGCCCGCGAAGAGTACCTGCGCAACCTCGGCGCGCCGCTCGTGATCGTCGGCTGCGTCGCGCAGTTCGCGCAGTTGATCGTGCGCTACGCGCTCACCGGCATCTGGCCGCTGCTCAATTTGTACGGCTCGCTCTCGCTCTTCGCGGCGATGTCGGTCGCGTTCATCATCTTCTTCGCGTGGCGCTACAAGGCGTGGTACGCCGCCGGATTCGTGGTGGCGATCGCCGCGATCGCGCTCGCCTACGGCGTCACCTGGAACGAAGGCACGATGCCGCCGGTCCCGTCGCTGCAATCGTACTGGGCCAAGATTCACGTGCCGATCGTCGTCTCGTCGTACGCCGCCTTCCTCGTCGCCTTCGTCTTCTCGGCCATCTACCTGGTGAAATACTACGCCGAGCAGCGCATCGCCGGAGTAAAGAACATTGCGGCGGAGGCAGTCTCCGATGTCGGTGGAGTGGCCGTACGTTTGACGCCGGGTTACATGATGGCGTCGGCCGCGCTCCAAGATGCCGGCGTCGCCGCGCAGCCGATGCAGGTGCGCGGCGAGACGCCGGCGCTCGAGGCGGCGGCGGCGGCGGGGAATCCGATGGCGCAGTGGCTGAGCTCGCTGCCGACCCTTTCGCAGCTCGACGTGATCGTCTATCGGGCGGTGGCGATCGGCCTGCCGCTGATCTCGCTCGGGATCATTACCGGCGCGGCCTGGGCCAAGGAGGCGTGGGGCGCCTACTGGCAGTGGGACCCGAAGGAGACCGCCGCGCTTGCCACCTGGATCGTCTACCTCGCCTACATGCACCTCCACACCCGCAACGCCTGGCGGGGCCTGCGCACGAACTGGGTGAGCATCCTGGGGTTCGGAATCGTGGTCTTCACCTACCTCGGCGTGAACATCTGGATCAGCGGCCTGCACAGCTACAAGGTCTGATTCGCCGCCGCGCGGCGAGGATTGGACTTTCCCGGTAGCCGTACAGAAGAGGGCGACCGTACAATTCGTGAGGAATGGGCTCTAGCGGGCCGGTACCGCCGGGCCCTACATCACCTTCCGGAGAGTGTGAGAGTTGTCCAAGCATTCTGCGGGCGCTTCAGAAGGCGCCCAGCGTAAGATTTACAGTGCCTATGACGATCCGGGCACGGCTGAGGAAATCAGCCGCCGGACGTTCATGGCGAAGGCGACCACGGTCATGGGCGGCATCATCGGTGTCGGCCTCGTGATCCCGATCGTCGGCTCGCTGCTTCCCAAAGGCGGCGGCGGAACCGGGAACTGGGCTCCGCTGACCGACGATGAGGTCAAGCAGCTTCAAGCGGCGACGGCCAAGCCCGTCAAGCTCACCTTCAGCCTGAAATCCAAAGACTCGTACCTGCCGATGCAGACCTCGGACGAGTACGTCTGGGGCATCAAGGTGGATCAGGCGAAGTTCGAAGCGGCGCGCCCCGATCTCTTCACCAAGGACGGCAAGTCGGATCTGCCCTACGACGTCGTCAACATGAACTTCGTCATCTTCAGCCCGATCTGTCCGCATCTGGGCTGCCGATTCGCGTGGGACGAGAGCGGCAACAAGTTCGCCTGCCCGTGCCACGGTTCGCAGTTCAACTTCGACGGCGAGCACCTGGCAGGCCCGGCCCCGCGCGGCTTGGATCCGCTCCCCTTGCGCGAACAGAGCGGCACGGCGGAGATCATGTGGATCCGCTACAAGTCGTCGGTCGAAGATCGCATCGTCATCTCGTATCAGTCGTAAGGAAGGACTCCGATGCTCAACTGGATCGAGTCGCGCACCGGCTTCGTCTCGATGGCGAAGGACTTCCTGACGGAAGATATTCCGGGCGGCGCGAGTTATTGGTACGTTTTCGGCAGCGCGACGATGTTCGCGATGATCATGCAGATCGTCACGGGCATCTTCCTCACGTTCTTCTACGCACCGTCGGCGGCGACGGCGTGGGAGTCGACGCGCGCCATCTATCTCAATCCCTTCACCCACTTCTTGCTCTCGATACACTACTGGGGCGCAAGCGCGATGATCGCGCTCGTCTTCCTGCATCTGCTGCAAGTGCTGATCTGGGGCGCATATAAATCGCCGCGCGAGATCCAATGGATCGTCGGCGTGCTGCTGCTCATCGTCACGCTCGTCCTCGGTCTCACCGGCTATCTGTTGCCGTGGGACATGGATGCGTACTTCGCGTCGCAGGTCTCGCTCAACATCGCGGGTCTTCCGCCGGGCGGCGCGATTCTGCAGAGCATCGCGCAAGGCGGCGGCACGATGGGTACCAACACCATCAATCGCTTCTTCGGCCTGCACGTGTGGCTGATGCCCGCGGCGCTCGTGGCGCTCGTCGGCGCGCACCTCGCGATCTTCCGCCACAACGGTCCGGCCGGACCGGTCGCGGACGAACCGCGCACGCTCAAGCCGGGACGCTTCTGGCCGGATCAGATGTTCATGGACGCGTTCGTCTCGCTGCTCGTGTTCCTGATCATCGTCGCGCTCGCGTTCTTCGCACCGCCCTTCCTCGATGCGAAGGCCGATCCGACGAACTCGCAGTTTATCCCGTACCCGGCATGGTACTTCTTGTTCCTGTTCGGTCTGCTCAACCTGGTGCCGATCTTCCTCGGCAACGGACCGTTCCCGGAACTGCTCGCCGCGATCATCGTGCCGACGATCGGCATTCTGATCGTCTTCGCGCTGCCGTGGATCGACCGCGCCACCACGCGTTCGTTCAGCGCGCGTAAGGGCATCATCGGCACGACGGCGGTCGTGATCGCCGTTATCGTGGCGCTCTCGTTCTACGCGCAGAACACGATTCAAGCGAAGATCGCGGCCGGTCCGCCCTCGCAGACCGAAGCCCAGATCCTCGCCGCCGCACCGGCCGAAGCGGCACCCGCCGCGGGCGGCGCGAGCGACGCGCTCGCCGACGGGCAGAAGATCTTCTCGCAGAACTGCTCGAGCTGCCACGGTGCGACCGGTATGGGTCAGGCCGGCGTCGCTCCGCCGCTCGCGGGCAACTCGATGGTGACCGGCGATCCCAAGGCCGTCGTAACCGTGCTGCTCAACGGCCTGCACGGCAAGGTCATCATGGGTCAGAGCTACGCGGCGCAGATGCCCGCGTGGAAGGGCCAGCTCTCGAATAAGGACATCGCGGACGTGATCACCTACATCCGCGGCGGCCTCGGTTCGAACAAGGCGTCGGCGGTCAGCGTCTCCGACATCCACTAACTGAAACGATCTCTCCGGAAAAAAGATCGGGCGGTGCACCTCGCACCGCCCGATCTTTTTTATGCCGCGTTCAGCGCTCGACGAGCCGCGCAACCTGATCGCGAAGCGATTCGAGTTGCTCCGGCGTTATACCGGCCTCGGTTGCACGAACCCGCTGCAGTGGAACACTCTGGACGTTCCACGCAAGTGCATACGAGCGCGTCAAGCAACAATTCTCTTCGGTCGGGGAGATCTCAAGGGTCGCTCCGTAGAGCGCGAGTGCGGGATCACTCGTCATTGGCACGACGAGCAATTAGCCGAAGCCGACGCCATAGAGGTCGGGGCGACCGATAACGACCGCGGGCCTCATCGTATTCGGCTCTCCGGAGCCCCGGAGCGCATCACGCCAATCGACGACGACGATTCGGCCCGGGGTCATCCTCGAAACCACGTCGTTGGATCGTCGGGCCACCCATCCGGATGCTGCGCTCGGTGTATCGCGATACGACGCGCGTCGTCTGCGACCAGGGCCGCCTCTCGCTCCCACAACGCGTCGACGGCACGGCGTACGATCTCGGTCTCCGACGTCTTCGCGGCGCGCGCTAGTTGCTTGATCCGGCGCTCCTGTTCAGCATCGAAGTAGACCATCTTCTTGAACGCCCTTGCCATACCGACATACTAACGTAGCGATACGAGTCGCTCGCTTGCTCTATCCCGCCGAACGCTCCTCCGGCCTAGGCTCGACCTCGGTCAGCTATGGCAGGGCGGGCCGTCGATCAGGAAGAGCGCGCCGCTTCCGGCGGTCGCGATCTCGCGCCGCGTGCGGCCGTAGAGCGGATCGACCGCCGGGCGCTTGGCCGGAGCGACGAGCCACACACGGGGATGCGTGCAGATGACGGAGCGCGGGTCGGGCCCTTCCTTGCTTTTGGTCGAGCCGGGCGGCGCGATACCGTACACCGGAGGCTCGGTGTAAAAGACGAGTGCGTTGGCGCCGCGGAAGCTCTGAATCGCCACCACGTCGCCGGGCTGACGCTCGCGCTGGATCACCGCCGCAAGCGGCGGGATCGGCTTAAATTGCTCGGCATGCGGGAGCGCGACGATCGCCATGATGTCGACCGCGATCAGCATCGACGCCGCCAGCGCGTACGGCGCGATCGCCATCGTGCGACGACGCGCGAAGAGGATCGTCGTTACCACCGATCCGACGAAGATCGAGCTGCCCATCTTGATGAGATCGGGTTCCACCGAGAGCGCCGACGACGTGAGTTTGTTATCGCGCACGAAGAGCGCGATCGCGATCGCGCACAGGCCGATGAAGATCGGCACGCTCGCCGCGGACAGGATGACCGACCGGCTCACGCCGCGGCGCACCACGCCGTCGAGATAGAGCGCGACCACGAGCGCGAGCGCCGGAAATTCGAGCGCGATGTAATTCGGCAGCTTCGTCTTCGCAAAGCTGAAAAAGAGCAGCGGCATCACGATCCATACGATCGCGAGACGCCACAGACGCGCGAGATTGGGCGGTGTGCTCGCATCGCGCAGCGCGCTCGAGCCGCGCACGAGCGCCATCGGAAGAAACGCGATCCACGGAAAGAGACCGAGAATCACGACCGGCAGATAGTACCAGACCGGACCCGATTGATTCTCGATCACGCCCGTGTAGCGCCCGATCGTGTAGTGGCCGATCAGCTCCGCGAGCGAATGCGGTCCCGAATGCGCGGCGTTGGCGAGGAGCCACGGCGCGACGATCAGCCCGGTGAGCCCGAGGCCGCCCAGCCACCCGCGCCACGAGGGCAGATACGTCTGCTCCTCGCGCCGATTCCACAGCCAATACGGCCCGATGACGAGCAACGCCACGACCGGTGCGACCGGACCCTTGGCGAGAAAGCCGAACGCCGCCGCGATCCACCCGTACACGAAGTACCGGTCGCGTCCCGTCTCGAGGGCACGGAACCACCAAAAGACCGTAAGCGCCACCGCCACGTCGAGCAGCGCATCCATGATCGCGAGACGCCCGATCACCGCTTGGATCAGGCAACTGGAGAGAATCACGCTCGCGTAGACGCCGATGCGCGTACCGGCCTGCCGAGCCACGGCGTAGCCGGTCATCGCGCCCATGCCGATCGTCGCAAGCGCCGAAGGCAGCCGGAGCGCGAAGGGCGTCACGCCGAGCAGCTTGGCGAAGAGCGCGGCGACCCAAAAGTAGAGCGGCGGCTGGATGAACCACGGCGCGCCGTTCAGATGCATCACGATCCAGTCGTGGGTGAGCAGAATCTCACGGGCGACCTCGCCGTAGGCGGTCTCGCTGTTGTCCCACAGCGTCCCGACCCCGAGACCGGGCAACGTGATGAGTGCGGCGATGATAGCGCCGACAAAAGCCGCACGCGCGGGTTTCTCCATAGGATGGCGGTGTTTGGCGCATCGGCGCTGAACTCATCCGCACACTCCATGCTTCCGATTGCTCTGCACGGCGACGGCCGCCGAGCGCTCATCGTGGGCGGCGGCAACGTCGCGCTCCGAAAGGCGCACGCGCTCCTCGCCGCCGGTCTCACGCTCCGCGTCGTGGCGCCCGCGATCGACGCGCGTCTGCGCGCGCTGATCGACGAAACGCACGGCTCGCTCGCCCTGCGCCCCTACGCCCCCGAGGATCTCGACGGCGTCGCGCTCGCCGTCGCCGCGACCGATCGTGAGGAGGTCAACGCCGCCGTCGTCGACGATGCGCGCGGCGCGCGCGTGCTGGTCTGCGACGCGGTGCATCCCGAACGCGGCGACTTCACCATGCAAGCGACGGTGCGCGTGGGCGACCTGACCTTCACGATCGATTCGGGCGGCAGTACACCCGCTTTCGCCAAACGCCTCGCGCGCGAACTCGGCGAACGCTTCGACGCACGCTACGACGCCGCCGCGCGCACGCTCGCGCGTATGCGCGCCTACGTGCGCACCGCGCTCGACGACGATGCCGAACGCGGTGCCGTGATGCGCGAGCTCGCGGAGCTGCCGATCGACGAACTCGCGGCGATGAATCCGATCGCCGGTGAAGATCGCGTGGAATCGGTGCTCGCGCTCCGCCGACACGGCGACGCCGCGCGCGCGACCGCGAGCGTGATCTGCGCCTCGCGCGCGAGCGCGCTTGCGATGACGCAGACGCGCATGGTCGCGGCGCGTCTGGCCGAGCGCGGCACAGCGACAACGATCGTCAATGTCACGACCACCGGCGACCGCGTGCAGGATCGTCCGATCGCGGCGATCGGCAGCGAGAACGTGTGGGTGAAAGAGCTCGAGGTCGCGCTGCGCGACGGACGGGCCGATTACGCCGTGCATTCGTGCAAAGATCTTCCCGGCGCGCTCGCGCCGGATATGCACCTTGCCGCGATCTCGCGCCGCGAAGATCCGCGCGACGCGTTCTGCTCGGAACGCTACGCGCGCTTCGAGGATCTGCCCGCGGGCGCCGTGGTCGGCACGTCGAGCCTACGCCGCCGCACCCAGTTGCAGGCGTTGCGCCCCGACCTGCGTTACGAAGACATTCGCGGCAACGTCGATACGCGGCTTCGCAAACTGCGCGACGGGCAGTACGACGCGATCGTGCTCGCGATGGCGGGCTTGAATCGCCTGCACGTGCGGGCGACGCACACCGTGCCGTTCGCGACCGAAACGATGGTGCCCGCGGTCGCGCAGGGCGCGCTCGCGATCGAAGTGCTCGCCGCCAAGACGCATCTCACGCAGCTGCTGCGCGATGCCGTGAACGACGAAGCGACCGAACGCTGCGTCGCCGCCGAGCGTGCGGCGCTACGCTTGCTGCGCGCGGGCTGCAACGCTCCCCTCGGCATCCACGCCGGGCTCGACGGCGAAACGATGACGATCGACGCCGCATACGCGCAAGGCGATCCGCCCGCGATGATCCGCGAACGGATCGTCGGCGTCGCGGCCGACGGTGCGCAGGCCGAAGAGCTCGGCGAACGCATCGCACGCGCGCTGCAGGCGCGCATCGCGCCGAACCGTCCGCGCAGCGTGGTGCTGCCGCGCACGCAGGAGCGACCGAGCCGCATCGCCGAGCATCTGCGCGCGCGAGGCATCGATGTGATCGAGTTACGCGAAGGCGAGCACGGCCCCGATCCGCACGCGCTGCTCCCCGACTTCGTACTCTTTCCCTCCAGCGGATCGGTCGCCGCGGCCGGGCGCTATCTCGACGCGCTGCGCAACGCGGAGCGCCGCCCGCGGGTCGCAGCGATGGGACCGCAGTCCGGCGCCGCCGCACGCGACGCGGGCTTCGAGCCCGATGTGATCTCACCCGACGCGTCGATCGACGCATTCGTCGCCATCGTCACGGAGCAACTGGAAGCCTGATGCAGATTCGCCCGCGCCGCCTTCGCCGCACTCCCGTCGTGCGCGCCATGGTACGCGAACACCACGTTCGCGTCGACGCGCTCGTGCAACCGCTCTTCGTCACGGAACGCGCAAGCGACGCGGGCCCCATCTCCTCGATGCCCGGCATCTCGCGCTTCACCGTGGACGGCGCGGTCGCCGAGGCGCGCGAACTCTTTGCGCTCGGCGTGCGCGGCGTGCTGCTCTTCGGCATCCCCGAAACGAAGGATGCGATCGCGTCGAGCAACTACGATCCGAACGGCGTGGTGCAGCGGACGATCCGTGCGATCAAGAGCGCGATTCCCGAGATGTACGCGATCGCCGATCTCTGCAATTGCGAATACACCGATCACGGGCATTGCGGGATCGTCGACGAACGCGGCGACGTGGATAACGACGCCACCGTCGCGCTGCTCGTACGTACCGCGATCACCTACGCCGAGGCGGGCGTGGACGTGGTGGCGCCCTCCGACATGATGGACGGCCGCGTGGACGCGCTGCGCAGCGCGCTCGACGCGCGGGGCTACACCGACGTCGCGATCATGGCCTACAGTGCGAAGTACGCCTCGGCGTTCTACGGACCGTTTCGCGAAGCGGCCGATTCCACGCCGCAATTCGGCGATCGCCGGACCTACCAAATGGATCCGCCCAACGCGCGCGAGGCGCTGCGCGAGATGGCGCTCGACATCGAAGAAGGCGCCGACGTGATCATGGTCAAGCCCGGGCTGCCCTACCTCGACATCGTGCGCGCGGCGCGCGAGAACTTCGACGTGCCGATCGCCGTCTACAACGTGAGCGGCGAATACTCGATGCTGCAGGCCGCGATCGCAAACGGGTGGCTCGAAGGCGAGCGCGCGATCGACGAAACGCTGGTGAGCTTCGTGCGCGCGGGTGCCGACATCATCATCACCTACTTCGCCAAGGAGTACGCGCGACGCCATGGCGCTCGGTGACGTCGCGACCGTCATCCTCGCGGGCGGGCGCGCCACGCGCTTTCCCGGCAAACTCGAGGCCGAGGTCGACGGAGAGCCGCTCTTGCTGCGCGTGTACGAGCACGTACGCGAAGCGGCGCCGGTGATCATCGCGGGGCGCGGCAGCTTTTCGAGTGCGCTCGACGAGCGCCTCACCTGTCCGATCGTGATCGACCGTCGCCCCGACCGCGGACCGCTCGGCGGAATCGTCACCGCGGCGGGCACGGTACACGCCGCGCGCATCTTCGTCGTCGCGGGCGATGCGCCGAACGTCACGACCGCGGTACTGCACGCGCTCGACGACGCGTGGGAGACGGGCGACGAGGCGGCGGTGCCGATCCACGGCACGCAGGCCGAACCCCTCGCCGCACTCTACGATCGCATGGCGCTGCTGCGCGAAGGCGGTGCGCTGCTCGCCGAGCGCGAGAGCGCATCGATGCATGCGTTGCTCGACCGGCTGCGCACGCGGCGCGTTCCGCTCGACGCCGCGTTTTTCACGAACGTCAACACCGCGGACGATCTGATCCGCTCGCAAGGAAGGTCATGAACTTCGAACGCTCCATCTCCGCATTCGCGCGCGCCAAAAACGTGATTCCGGGCGGCGTCAACTCGTCGGTACGCGCGTTCAAAGCGGTGGGCGGCACGCCCGTCTTCATGCGTAGCGGCGCGGGCGCGACGATCACCGACGTGGACGGACACACCTTCATCGACTACGTCCTTTCGTGGGGGCCGCTGATCGTCGGCCACGCGCATCCGGCGGTGGTGAAGGCGGTGCAGAGCGCGGCCGCGCGCGGCAGCTCGTTCGGCACGCCGACCGAGGCCGAGAGCGAACTCGCCGAGTTGATCGTCGCGATGGTACCGAGCATCGAAAAAGTTCGCTTCACTTCGAGCGGCACCGAGGCGACGATGAACGCGATTCGCCTCGCACGCGGATACACGCGCCGCGAAAAGATCGTGAAGTTCTCAGGCTGCTATCACGGCGCGGCCGACGGATTCCTGATCGCGGCGGGATCGAGCGCGCTCACGCTCGGCGTGCCCAATTCGCCCGGCGTACCGAAGAGCACCGCGAGCGATACGCTCGTCGCGCCGTACAACGACGCCGACGCACTCGAAGCCGTCTTCTCGCAGTACGCGGGCGAGATCGCGGGCGTGATCGTCGAGCCCTATGTCGGCAACATGGGCCTGGTGTTGCCGCGCGAGGGCTATCTGGAGCGCGTGCGCGAGCTCTGCACGCGGCACGGCGCGGTGCTGATCTTCGATGAAGTGATGACCGGCTTTCGCGTGGCGCGCGGCGGCGTGCAGGAGCGCACCGGCATCGCTCCCGATCTCACGACGCTCGGCAAAGTGATCGGCGGCGGTCTGCCCGTCGGCGCGTTCGGCGGCCGCGACGAGATCATGGCCTATCTCACACCCGAGGGCCCGGTCTTCCACGCGGGCACGCTCTCGGGCAATCCGCTCGCGATGGCGGCGGGCATCGCCACGCTGAAGCTCGTTCGCGACGACGCGACGCTCTACGAACGGCTGGAAGTGCTGACCAAACTGCTGACCGACGGCCTGCGCGAGATCTTCGCCAAGCACGACGTGCCGTTCACCGGCGCCTATGCGGGATCGATGTTCGGTTTCTTCTTCCACCCCGGGCCGGTCGTCGATCTGGAGAGCGCGATGAAGTCGGACACGGCACTCTATGCGAAGTTCTTCCACGCCATGCTGGATCGCGGTATCTACCTCGCGCCCTCGCAGTTCGAAGCGGGCTTCGTTTCGAGCGCGCACACCACGCGGGAGATCGAGCAGACGCTCGCCG
Organism: Vulcanimicrobiota bacterium; assembly: GCA_027306785.1. GTDB lineage: Bacteria > Vulcanimicrobiota > Vulcanimicrobiia > Vulcanimicrobiales > Vulcanimicrobiaceae > REEB354. The sequence continues at coordinate 25,915 of DAHUZB010000017.1, read as the reverse complement.
CCGCCGACGCGAGCCTCGCGGAGGCGCTGCGCGCCGCCCGATGATCGATCCGGCGATCCCCCGCCTCTACGCCTACCACCGGGCGCTGCGCGAGGCGCAGGCCGCGGGCAAGAGCACGATCACCTCGGAGGGGCTAGCCGCCCTGGTGGGCTCGATTTCGTCGACCCAGATTCGTAAAGATCTCTCGGCACTCGGGGCACAGGGGCGTCGCGGTCGCGGCTATGCTATCAATCCGCTAGTTGAGCAGCTCGCCTGGGTCTTAGGATTGGAGCATGACTGGCGCATCGCGATCGTCGGGTTCGGGTATCTCGGACATGCGTTCGCAACGTTCATTACCGCCCGTGAAGCGCGCTTTCGCATCGCGGCCATTTTCGATCGGTCGCCCGCGGTGATCGGGCAACGCTGGGAGGGCATCCCCGTGCGCGACGTCGCCGACCTGGAGGCGGCCGTCCGCGAGGCCGACTGCAACATCGGCGTGATCGCGGTGCCCGCCGCCGCCGCGCAGTCGAGCGCACAGCGCCTCGCCGCCGCGGGCGTGCGCGCGATCTTGAACTTCGCGCCGACCGCGCTGCGCCTGCGCGAACCGGTCGCCGTGCGCAACATCGATCTCGCGGGCGAGATGTCGATCCTCACCTCATGGCTGACCGCCGCCGAGAGCTCGCGCGAGGCGCGCGCCTGATGCCGCTGGTCTGCCTCGGGCTCTCGCACAACACCGCGCCCGTGGAAGTGCGCGAACGCCACGCCTTTCCCGCCACCCGCGTGGTGGAAGCGCTGACCGCGCTGCGCGACTACTCCGCCGTCAAAGAAGCGGTGATGCTCCAAACCTGCGGGCGCTTGGAGATCTACGCCGAGATCAACGACTACGAGACCGGCGTCGCGCAGTTGCGTTCGTTCCTCGGTAATTTCGGCCACGGCTCCGCGCGCGAGCGCTACGATCTGGATTCGTATCTCTACACGCTGCTCGGGCGTCAGGCGATCGAGCATCTGTTCCGCGTCGCGACCGGCCTCGATTCGATGCTGATCGGCGAAGCGGAGATCCTCGGTCAGGTCAAAGACGCCTACGTGCAGGCGCAGCACGCGCGCGCGATCGGCAAAACGCTGCATCGCCTCTTCCGCGAAGCGCTCAACGCGGGTAAACACGCACGTTCGCAGACGCGCATCGGCGATGAGTCCACCTCGATCGCGACCGCCGCGATCGAAGCCGCCAAAGCGCGCTTGGGTACGCTCGACGGCAAGTCGGTGCTCGTGATCGGCGCGGGCAAGATGGGGCGCACCGCCGTCAAGCGCCTGCGCCTGGAGGGCGCGCAAAAACTGATCGTCACCAATCGCACGCTCTCGCGCGCCCGCGAGCTGATCGCCGAGGTCGGCTTCGGTGAGGCGGTGGAGATGCCGGGATTGGTCGACGCGCTCGCCGCATCGGATATCGTGGTCACCTCGACCGGCGCGTCGAACTTCGTGGTGACGCGCAACAAAGTGCGCGAAGCGATGGAGCGGCGTCCCGAACGCGAGCTCTTCATCATCGATATCGCGGTGCCGCGCGACGCGGACCCGCAGGTGACGAGCGTTCCGGGCGTCGCGCTCGTCGACGTGGACGGATTGAAAACGGTCGTCGACGAGAAGCTCGAAGTGCGGCGCGAAGCGATTCCGCAGGTCGAAGAAATCATCGACGAGTTCATCGCGCGCTTCTCGCAGTGGTATCAATCGCGTCTCGCGATTCCGGTGATCGCGTCGCTCACGCAGAAAGCCGAGGCGATTCGGGAGCGTGAATTGGAGCGTCTCTTCGCCCGTTGTCCCGATCTCACCGAACGCGAGCGCATGCTCGTAACCGGGATGTCGATGACGATCGTCTCGAGGCTGCTGCACTCGGTGGTGGTGAAGATTCGCGAGAAGGCGACCACCGATCGCGACGAAGCGCTCGTGCATGCGCGCCTGCTGGACGAACTCTTCGAGCTCAACCTGGCCGAACAGATCGGCGAACTGCTGCCCCACCTCGCGGTCGTCGACGATACCGATGCCTAACGGACGCGTTATTCTGGTCGGCGCGGGTCCGGGCGATCCGGGCCTGCTCACCGTGCGTGCGGCCGACGCGCTGCGCACGTGCGACGTGCTGCTCTACGACGCGCTCGCCTCGGATCCGATCGTCGCGCTCGCACCGCCGAGCTGCGAGCGCATCTACGTGGGCAAACGCGGCGGCAATCACGCGATGCCGCAGGCCGAGATCGAAGCGCTGATGGTGCGCAAGGCGCGCGACGGCAACACGGTCGTGCGCTTGAAGGGCGGCGATCCGTACGTCTTCGGGCGCGGCGGCGAAGAGGCGCAGACGCTGCATGCGGCGGGCATCCCGTTCGAAATGGTGCCCGGCATCTCGTCGTCGATCGCCGCACCCGCCTACGCCGGTATTCCCGTGACGCATCGCGAGTTCAACCCCGCCTTCACGGTGGCGACCGGACACGAAGATCCGACCAAGCCCGAGTCCACCATCGATTGGGCGAAGCTCGCCGATCCGCATCGCACGCTGGTGCTGCTGATGGCGATGGGCAATCTCGCGGGCATCTCGGCCAAACTCGTCGAGCACGGCCTCGAAGCATCGACGCCGGTCGCGGTGATTCAAGACGGCACGCGCCCCACGCAGCGCACGGTCACGGGAACGCTCGAGAGCATTGCGGAGATCGTCGCGCGCGAAGGTTTGAAAGCACCCGCGATCGTGGTCGTCGGCGGCGTCGTCTCGCTGCGCGATGAGCTACGCTGGTTCGACCGCACGCCGCTCTTCGGCAAGCGCGTGTTGATCACGCGTCCCGCGCATCAAGCGGAAGCCTTCGCGCACGCGCTTTACGCGCGCGGCGTGGAGCCGATTCTCGCTTCGACGATCGCGATCGTGCCGCCCGACGATTCGCACGCGGCCCACGCCGCGATCGACGATCTCGCATCGTACGGATGGGTGGTCTTTACCTCGCAGAACGGCGTGGATGCGTTCTTCGAACGGCTACGTTCGCTCGACGCCGATGCCCGCTACATCGGCAAGACGCGTATCGCCGCGATCGGCAGCAAAACGGCCGAACGCTTGCGCGCGCACGGCGTGCGTGCCGACCTGGTACCGAGCGCATTCATCAGCGAAGAGGTGGCGCGCGCACTGATCGAGGCGACACACGACGGCGAGCGCATCCTCGTCTACCGCGCGCAAGAGGCGCGCGACGTGCTACCGCAGATGCTCGAGGATGCCGGTCGCCGCGTGCACGTGACGGCCGCGTACAAGACGGTCTTCGACGTGGATCCCGAGTTCGCGCGGAAGGTCGAGCGCGCCGACGTGCTCACCTTCACGAGCGCGAGCACCGTGCACGGTTTCGTCGAATTGCTCGGCGGCACGCAGGCGGCGCACGATGCATCGCGCGGAAAGCTCGTCGCCTGCATCGGTCCGATCACGGCCGAGGCCGCCGAGAGCAGCGGCCTGCACGTCGACGTGGTCGCCGACGTGTTCACGACCGACGGACTGCTCGACGCGCTCGAAGCACACCTCTCGCTCTTCGCATGACGCAGGTTGCGGTCGGCGCCGCGCTCGCGCTCGCCGTCGCCCTCGCCGCCTGGCGCGCTCGCGCGCTCTCCGTAACCGGCGGCGCCGCCGCGTTCTTCGTGGGCACGCTCACCTTCGGCATCGGCGGTTGGCCCGCGGCACTCGTGCTCTTCGCGTTCTTCGTTCCCGCCACGCTGCTCTCGCGCGTCGGACGCGCGCGCAAAAAAGCGCTCGTGGACATCGGCAAGCAGGGCGCGCGCGACGGCCTGCAAGTTCTCGCCAACGGCGGCATCGCCGCATGCGCGCTGCTCTTCGCCGGGCAGAGCGTCGCGCTCGCATTCGCGGCGTTCGCGGGCGCGTTCGCGGCGGCGGCGGCCGACACGTGGGGCACCGAGATCGGCACGCTCGCGCGCGGTACGCCGCGCTCGATTCTCACCTTGCGCCCGCTCGCGACCGGACTCTCGGGCGGCATCACGCTGCAAGGTACGCTCGCAACCTTTGCCGGATCCGCCTGCGTCGCGCTCGCCGCATCGGCGGTGCATCTCGCGCCGTTCGTGCCCGTCTTCGGCGCGGGCGTGCTCGGTGCGTTCGCGGATTCACTGCTCGGCGCGAGCGCTCAGTCGCTGCGCTACTGCCCCGCCTGCGCGCGCGAGTGCGAGACGAACCCCCATGCCTGCGGTACGCCGACGGTGCTGCGCCGCGGCGCCGCCTGGCTGGGCAACGACGCCGTGAACCTCGCCGCCACGCTCATCGGCGCCCTGGCCGCCCTCCTGCTCGCCGCCGCGTAAAAGAGGCAATGCCGACCGCGGAAGGTTAATCGTCTTCCATGACCACCCATTACCGCGCGTGCAATCTGTGTGAAGCGATCTGCGGCTTGCGGATCGAGGTGGAGGACGGGCGCGTGCGCGATCTGCGCGGCGATCCCGACGATCCGCTCTCGCACGGGGCGATCTGCCCGAAAGCGACCGCGCTGATCGATCTTCGCGAGGATGCCGACCGCCTGCGCACGCCGCTCGTGCGCACCGCATCGGGCTTCGAGCCGATCGGGTGGGACGACGCGTTCGATCTTGCCGCGGAACGCTCGCGTGCGATCGAAGCGGCGCACGGCGGCGATGCGATCGCGACCTATCTCGGCAATCCGAACGTACACAACAGCGGCTCGATGCTCAGCTCGAGCGGCTTTCTGCGCGCGCTCTCCACGCGCAACCGTTTCACGGCGACCAGCGTGGATCAATTGCCGCATCACGTCGCGGCGCTCGAGATGTTCGGGCACCCGATGCTGCTGCCGATCCCCGATCTCGACCGCACCGACTACTTTTTGGTGATGGGCGCGAACCCGCTCGTTTCGAACGGCAGCATTATGACCGCGCCCGGCATCCGCGAGCGTCTGCGCACGATGCAACGGCGCGGCGGACGCGTGGTGACGATCGATCCGCGCCGCACCGAGACGGCGCAGGCCGCCGACGAGCACCACTTCATCCGTCCCGGCACCGATGCGCTGCTATTGCTCGCGCTCATCGCGACGATCTTCGACGAGCGCCTGGTCGATCTCGGACGACTCGCACCGCTCCTCGACGGCCTCGACGCGCTGCGCGACGCGGCGACCGCGTATGCGCCCGAGCGCGTCGCCGCGCACACCGGCATCGCGCCGGAGACGACGCGCGAGATCGCGCGCGCCTTCGCCCGCGCGCCGCGTGCGGTTGCCTACGGACGCATGGGTCTCTCGGTGCAAGCCTTCGGCGGACTCTGCCAATGGCTCGTCGTCGCGCTCAACGCGATCACCGGCAATCTCGATGAGCCGGGCGGCGCGATGTGGCCCTTGCCCGCCTTCGATCTGCTGCTGCGCGCGAAGCCGGGCGAGGTGCACGAAGGGCGTTACCGCTCGCGCGTACGCGGACTGCCCGAGTTCAACGGCGAGCTTCCGGTGGTGACGATGCTCGATGAGATCACGACGCCCGGCGCGGGACAGGTGCGCGCACTCGTGACGATCGCGGGCAATCCCGTGCTCTCCACCCCGAACGGCGCCGCGCTCGACCGCGCGCTCGCGGAGCTGGACTTCGTGCTCTGCATCGATCCGTATCTCAACGAGACCACGCGCCACGCGCATCTGATTCTACCGCCCGCGATCGGCCTCGAAGTGGAGCACTACGACGTGATCTTCCATCACTTCGCCGTGCGCAACACCGCTCGCGTGAACGCGCCCGTCTTCGAGCTAGCCGACGAGCAGCGTTTCGATTGGCAGATCTTCGATGCGCTCGCGCAGCGGCTCACCGGCAAGGCGCTCGCGCCTCCGCGCGAACGCCTGGATGCGGGCCTGCGCTTCGGCCCTCGTCGCACGAGCGTGGATGAACTGCTCGCCCATCCGCACGGCGTGGACTACGGTCCGCTCGAATCGTGCATGCCGCAGCGCCTGCTCACCGGCGACGGCCGCATCCGCCTCGCTCCGCGCCGCTTTCTCGACGATCTGCCGCGCCTGCGGGCGACGCTCGATGACCGGCCGCCGCGATTCGTCGCGATCGGGCGACGCCAACTGCGCAGCAACAACTCGTGGATGCACAACGCACCGCGCCTGATGCGCGGCGCCGATCGCTGCACGCTGCTGCTGCATCCCGACGATGCCGCCGACCTCGGCGTCGAAAGCGGCGCAGCCGTGCACGTGGAGAGCGACTACGGCCGCATCACCGTGCCGGTCGAGGTGAGCGACGAGATGATGCGCGGCGTGGTAAGCCTGCCGCACGGCTTCGGCCACACGAAACCGGGCACGCGCATGCGCGTCGCAACGGAGCATCCCGGCGCGAGCATCAACGATCTGACCGGCGACGCCATCGACGCAGCGACCGGCAACGCAGCCCTGAACGGCATCCCGGTCCGCATCGCGCCGCATGCGCGATAATGCATGTCGACCGAGCCCTTCGGGACGTTCGGACTAGATGCACATTCCACGTATCGACGCGATGCCTACGAGCCCGCATGATGATGTTTCGCAAAGGTCAAGCCGCATTTCGCAACAGGCGGCGCGACTAACCTACGCAATCAAAACGCTTTGAAAGGTGTTCTTTCCGGTACCGGTATTTTCTGCGATCCTTGTTTTGGGAGCGCTTTTTGCATTCGCGGGCTGTAAAGGCGGATCGCTTCCGTTGCTACCGTACACTCGCGGATGCTTCACTCAGGCATGGAATGGAACGTTCTCATCATGATATCCACGATGTACCTCGCCGCTCTCACGACGCAACTTCTTACGAAGAATGGCGCGGTTTGTCCGGGCGGCACCGCATCCATCGGCGCATTTATCGGGCTAGCGAACCCGCCCGCGCACGTGCTCCGCATAGATCGGGTGACACCGAGCGATCCATCATATCAAGGGTATACGATTGCATACGTAGCCTTTGGATCCGATGGGGTCCGCTATCTGATGTTTCCCCCTTATCGGCGACTCGCACCGGATATGACGTCCATGCTCGCCTTTCTGCTCGGGAAGCATCGCTTTTCCGCGGGAGATGCCGCATCGGTGGTTCCGCTTACGAAGTCGCAACGCGCTCGACTCGACGGCCCGAACTTCAAGGAGCTCTACTGTGCGGGAGCGCCGCCGAAGGGATGAGCATCGTTCCAAAAGTCGGCGGATCGGCCGTCGCGAGCTATATCGGGAGCGCGCAATTGACAAGCGCCGAGTGGAGCGCGATTGTGGAGGGGATCTCCCGCAAAAATGGATCACATAATGGATACGGTCCTGTGATCCACCACTGCTTCACCGGGCCGCTTCCGCAGCCACACGGTACGCAGTCATGATTACGCATCCCGACGTCGTTGCGGCGGCGCCGTCGCCGCGTTATGCAAGCGATCTCTTGCGAGAGCTCGCGAATCGCCTTCCTGCGGGAGCGTCGATTCCGAAAGCGGGCACAACGTGTCACGGCTCGGAGTCCGCGCTTGGAACATCGAATACGATCGGAAGCGGAAAAGCCGCGAGCGTTGTCAACGTCTGGGTCGTTCGGGTCAAAGGAACGCCCGGAATACGCGGCTACATCGTACGCACCGAAGACAAGCGCTTGTGGTTCGAAGACACGATGGGCTTTTATATCCACATCACGAACGATGTCGCGGTGACGTTCTTGGGGCCCGATATGCGATATGACGGTTGCTTCCGGACCGATCTCCCGATGTAGCCTACGACGGGGGCTGCGCTCGTCGTAGGGCAAGCCGCCGCACGGCGTACTGCAACATCTCGCGGACGAAGTCAACGTCGCCGCCCTTTTCGATCAGCTCGGAAAGTACGATACGGAGTTTGGCCATCGTGGATCCCTTTCGGTCGGCTATTTGTGCAAAAACAACCTTCGCCGAAAGCCACGATGGCCGCTCTCTATCCTACGAGAGCGACTCTCTCATACACCACGGGCCGGGACACGATCGTACGACACCTCGGATGTCAAGCAAAGGCGGGAATCGGCTGAATATGTTCGTGACTCATCACACCACCTCTGCCGTGAGCAGCGCGGCGCCGCGCTGCGGAACAGAGCAATATCCGCCTCGAAAATCGTTCGTTCCGATCCGGATCGCCCACCGTACGTGTTGGGCGATGTTTGTGCGTGACGATCAACGCAATTTTCTACAGGCGACCGGGTTAGCAACCGGGAAAGCCGCGTCCGCTATCGATCTTCAGCTATCATCTCCGCTGCCGTTTTCGTCGCTTAAGGACAGCTGACTGCTATGATAATGCTCGCTGCGCTGTGGATGCATCTCGCATTTCAGCCGATCATCCGTCCCACGCCGCCGGCTCCCGTTTCGTTGTGCGCGTATATCGATCGTTGGAGAGGGAGCAACGTACCGATTAGCCCGGCAACGCCACGCACGGATATCGCTCACGCGATCGCGCTTGCGATCGATGGCCGCTCGCCCGGATGGATCGTCATCCGCCGCGACGGAAAAGCATGGTACTTCGACGGCCCGGTTTCCGGTCCGCGCCCGAAAGCGGATGATACGCGCGCAGCGCTTCACCTGCTTGGCCTCGATGCGTACACTTCTCGTGACGCCGGGGTCGGACAGATGATTCCTATCACGAAGACCCCGGATATCGTCGAGGCAGCCCGTCAAGGCTTCAGCTTTTACACATGCTACTAGCTTTCGAACCAGCACTCGGAGTCCGCGCTCGGCATGGCGAGCGGCACGCAAGCATAACCTGTTTTCCCGGGGGCGCTTTGGATGGAACTTCTCGAATCTAAATCGATCATCGCGATGCTCGTTGCCATCCTTGGTGCAACGGCGCTCCTCTTGCTACCGGCAGAGGCAGCTCCCGAGGTAAAGCATCGCCTCCAGCCTGCAACGTACGGTGCGGATTGCCGAGACCGCGGCGGCGCTCAATCCCCGAAAATCGGCCAGGCTATGTTCCCCCCGTCAGGCGGCCTCATGCTCATGTACGATATCCACATCGTCGCGTTGCGCTCGGCTCCACGTAAACCCGAAGCCTACGTCCTTAGCTCGAAGTCGGGGGCACGCTAACTGTTCGTCTCACGCAACGGAACCGCGTTCAAGCTCTATGGAAACTCCTACACGTTCCTCGGCGGACCCCATCTCCCCGAGCGTACCGTGATCGCTCGCATCACGTCCTACCTACGGACGGCAAAGAACGCATCCATCATTCTAACTCCCCGTTTCTCAGGCGCTTGGAACGGCGTCTATCCGCAAAAAAGTCCGGCACCGTAAAGCCGGGAAAAGCCGCACGCATGCAACGAGGCCGTCGGCATTACCGCCGACGGCCTCGTTGCATCTCTCGGGGGCGCGCGTTATCGTTTGCCGTACTTCTCTTCGAGATAGGCGATGATCTTATCGTCGTCATCGGCGATCTTCACGTCACCGTCGGTCATCGAGGGGATGCCGGTGACGCCGAAGAGCTCCTTGACGACGGTGCGCTGCGCGTGGTCGTGCGGCACGTTCACTACTTTGTGGTCGAGCAGCAGGTCGGTGAGCTTGGCGCGAACGCGCGCGCAATACGGGCACCACTCCGCTTGATAAAGAACGATATTCGTGTCGATCATGCGCCACATAACCCACGCTGCGGCGGCGGTGTTGCAGAGCGTCACGAGCAGGCGCCCCGGCGCGTTCGACCAATGCAGTCCGCTAGAAGAGGTACGCATGGGCACCGGTACGCTTCGGCGCGACGATCCGCTCCTGCGGGTGGCGCTTCCGGCGTCGCTCGCGATCCATCTTGCGATCGCCGCGCTCATCCCGGCACTGGCCGTCGTGCAAGGCGACGGTCCCTCGGTCGAAACGATCTCGTTCGCCCGCATCATCCGCGTGCAGCGCGAGGTGGTACGCCCGGTCGTGCGCGTGCACGTCGCCGCCGCGCCGCAACGCGCCCCGCTCCCGCACCTCGCTCGCGCCACGCCCGCGCCCGCCCGTCTCGGAACGCGACCGGTGCACGTCCTGCCCGCGCAGCCCCTACGCACGCAGAGCGTCGCGCCGGTCGTCGCGGCACCGCGAGCGGGCGCGCCCGATGCGACCACGGGCGTGAGCGCGGCGCCGATTGCAAGCGCCCCCGCGCAGACGACGACGGTGGCCAGCACCCGCCATGCCGACCGACAGGGCGGCTACCTGCCGCTCGGCGTGGATCAGCCGGACCCGGTGCTCGACCCCTCCGTTTTGCAGAGCCTCGCAAAGCTCGGCGTCACCGTTACGCTCGTCGTCACCGTCGACGAACACGGCCACACCGAACGCGTGCGCTTCCAACCGCCGCTCGACGACGCCACCGAAGCGCGCATCCGCGCGCTGCTCGCCGACGCCTCGTGGGATCCCGCCGTCTGCGGCGCGGGCATCCCCTGCGAAGGCACCACCACGATCAAGCTCTAGCGCACAATCCCTACGGACGCATCGGAGCCGAGAACGCACTGCGGCGGCTGCGATCGAAGCTCCCGAGCACCACGATCGCGTATCGGATACGGTACGCTCGCGCATCGACGACACGATCGCGATATCGGAGCCCGACGAAACCGCGAGCGACCACGGTGAACATCGAACCCACCCTACGAACGATATCGACGCGCGTTCCCGCGGGCAGCCGAGGCATGGAGACCACGATATCGTTCGCGTCGATGTAGGCGGCCCTCGGAGCGGTTGGAACGAAGGCGGCGAGACTCAGCGTCACCACGAGCGGGCGCGACGTACCGCCCGCATTCTTCACCGCATAGGCGTAGCGATGACCGAGCACCACCGCGCCATCGCGAAACGTGGTCGCATCGGCTCGAATGCGCCCGACGGGATGATAGCCCGCTCCGTCGTCGGCGCGCTCGATCGTAAGCATACGAATATCAGGATCGCGCAGAGGAAGCAGTGTCAGCCGGACCGATCCCGCGAGATAGCGGCCGTCGAGCGGCGGATCGGGCACCGGCAGCGATGCGCGCAAGACACGAGCGCGAACCCAGCGCAGGGGCGCCGCTCGATTTCCGCTCGTATCCATCGCACCGATGCCGTACGCATAGCTCGTCACCGATGCAGACGGGAGTACATCCCGATAGGCGTGCGTTCCCTTCGCGACCGTCGCAACAAGCACGGGAGAGCCCGTTCCGTCGCGCCGAAACACCAGGTACTCGAACGTCGTCGGATCGCGGCTTTCATCCCAGTGAAGCGCAATTGCACCGTGAAGCGCCTTGGCAAGCAATCCGGCGGGAGCATCCGGCGGTGCTGTTTTTTTTACGAACGCGAATACGCCGTTCGAAATTGCGCTCACGACGCCGTTAACCGACCGCGAGCGCACCGCATACTCGAACGACGGCCCCGGCGGCGCTGCATCGCGATAGCTCGTCGCCATACTACCGAGCGTCGCGATCTTAACGAATGCCCCTCGAAAGGGGCGCCGATACACTTCCGTCGCCGCGATGCGCGGACCGTTCGTAGAACGCGACCAGGAAAGCAGCACGTTTTTTCCCGGGGCGCGCGCCTGCAAGTAGGGTCTCGCGGGCGGGCGCAAATCGCGAGCGAGCGCGTCGAAAGCAACGCTACGCGGGCTGCTGTTTCCGAAAAGATCCTCGAGATGTACGCGATAATGTGAGGTAACGCCGATCGGCGCCGATGTATCCGAAAAGTAGGCGGGTTTCCCGGAGTGCAACGGAATCGTGGCACCGAGTATGCGATAGCGTGCCCCTTCCTTACGCTCGATCACGACGACGGCGGCGCGTTCGGGCTGCGCGATCGCGATGCGGATTCCGTTCGCCACCGCAAGCGCTCGAACGCCGAGTATCTTGTAGGTTGAGGACATCCGGCCGGGTCCGACGCGCACGGGTCCGCTGATGCTCGCTCCCGCACCCTCCGGCTGCAGCCGATACCGCACGTTCTCACCCGGCGTCACGCCCGTGTCCACCAAGGCATCTCCGTCGGCTACGGCCGCCGCGAGCGGAGAAAACTCGCCCAACGCCCCCGTTCTCGCATCCGCATGCAGCGTGACCGTCGCGAGAACGGCGGTGCCGCTCGGAGTTACCCGCGAAATCGTCGCGCGCTCCCCGTTTTTGAAACCCGTGCCGAACCAGCGTACGGCAACCCCGTGCGGCGCGTTTCCTGCAACCACGAGCAAGGTGCCGCCGGCCGACGCTATACCGCAGGTCGGAAAGATCGCGAATAGCGACAGCGCCAACGCGCGCAGGTATCTCATCCCAACCTCGCTCACAAGCACACGCCGACGTTGACGCCCGAAAGATCCACGCTCGTCGGCGGAGCGGCAACATCGAATGTTCCGCCGAGTTTCACACCGGCCACGCAGGTGTCGACCTTCACGTTACCGTTGAACCGCCACGGCGGGTATTTGAGGTCGAAATATCCACCGACATCTCCGATATCGACTTTGAAAATACGGGCGCTTGCGGCGACTCCGAGTTGCCCCTCGAAGCCGGCCGTCGACCCTGCGAGCGCGAGCGCGCCGGAACCGCTGATGATCGGATCTTGGTTCGGCATCGCGACGTTCACGCCGACCCCGAGCCCGAAGCCGATACCGCGCTCCGGAACCGGATGCACCAGATCGACGCCCTGGTTCGCATCGGCAAAGTCGCACGACGCGGCGGACAGCGAGTTGGTTTCACGATGATCCCAAATGCACAGGTTTCCACCCGCCTGCAACACGCCGAAGATCGGTATCCCACCGACCCCGAGTTCCATATCCCATGCCGTAGGATGCTGGTCGAAGTCACCGGCGGCCATCCCCGTAAAGGGCTTCGGTCGCAGCGACGTCTGTAGTGCGGCATCTACGTAAAACGCGAAACCGGAAGGACCTCCGCCCGAACTCGTCGCGCGACCGAACCCCGCCTCGCCGCTCAATGCCGCATCCTGATTCAGCGTGGCATTGACATTTCCGGCAAAGCACCAATCGCTCGTGCAATAGTTTTCGAAGTGCTGTTGCAGAAACCCGACCGCATGCGCCTCGTCGGATGAAGCGGCGCTAACGTTCGTGCTTACCCATCCGTCGGTCGGATCGGTTCGATAGAGCATGACGACGGCGGCATCGAGCGGATCGACCGTCAGCGCCCCCGCGACAACGAGATGTTGCAACGAGCCGGAGGCGCGATCGAAATCGGCTTCACCTTGCAATTCGGCGAGCGATAGACTTCCGCCGTCGGTCGCGTCGTTTCCGGAGCCCGGTTCGTTCGTGATTTTTCCGATATTGCCGCCGATTTCGACGTGTTCGCGATGTCGATCGAGCAACAACGCGAGTTGCAAATCCAAGACGCCGTCGGCCGTCTTCGAGCGGCCGCGACCGGTCCATGTCTTCGTATTCGGTGTGTACTGCAAAAAGACGTCGAAGTCGGTGATTCCGATATCTTGGCGCAGCTCCATCTTGTAGTCGGTCGGCGGCGAAAGAATCCCGTTATCGGAATCGATCTCAACCGATTTTCCGTTGTCGGACCACCCGTTGACCGCGGGCGCACCGACGATGCCCGGAGGGCCGTCCGCCGCGTTCGAATCGCTCCACGGGAAGACCAGTGTCGCGACGTCGATATCGATACCGGCGCGCGAGACCGGCGCGTTTCCGGGCGATGCCGTCAGCGCATCGCCTTGCACGTGGCCGTCGGGAAGGAGTGCGCCCGAAGCATCGAGCGACGGCAACAACGGAATCGACACGGCCGCATGAATCGGGAGCGTGTGATGCGTGGAGAAGGCGTCATCATCGAGCACGAGTGCCGATTTCCATGCCGCGAGGGCGATCCGGGTCGCCTTCGGCACGAACAGACTCGCCACGCCTCCGTCGGCGTTCGTACCGGTACCGTATGCCGTCATCGAGGCGCCGACCGGCTGCGGTATGACGAGCGTGCCCGTCGCGGTTTGCGTCGTCACCGTGCCGCCTTGCTCGAAGAGCGCCAAGCTTGCAAGGTCGTATGGAAAACCGTCGATCGACGTACGCGCGTTATCGCCGGACAGGTAGAACACCGCGGTCATCGCCGCGCTCGTGCCCGCCGAGGTAACGATCGCACCGCCGTAGCCGAAACCGGAACGCTGCGAACGAAACGATACCGGGCTCGGCAGGGTCGGCGTAGAGACGGTTCCGGCGTCGACGTTCAAACCCCAATCGTCGAGCTTCGGCACGGCGGTCGGCGCCCCGTGCGGAGGCAGCGTCGCCTGTCGCCAGAACGGATCGTTCACCCAATACGACTCCGCCGACGAATTCGAGTTACAGCCTTCCCAATCGGCCGTACCGACCTTCAGCCGTGCGCTGCGCGCGACAACCGTCACACCCCCGTCGACGATCGGGGTTACGTTCGCCGTCGTGCCGGTATACGAACCGCACGCATCTAACGTGCCGTCGACCGAGCCGGTAACGGTGCGACCGTTATCGAGACCCGCGGAGAATCCGGCCCTCACGTCCGACGCATGCGCCGACGATTCGTGCACGGCCACGTTCATCGACGTAATCGCCAGACTGAAACTTTGCGGAGCTACGATCGGAAACGGAAGATTCCCCGCAAACGCGTGATCGAAATCGACGCTTCCGTCCGCGTTCCATCGCTCGTCGATCTGCGCGCTCAGCGAATCGGCGCCCGCGGTCGGCGTGACGCTCTCGGGTGCGACTGCAACGGTGACACCACGAGCGGTGAGCGAGCCCGACGCGCGACCGCTCGACGGCTGCGGATCGATTTGCGGCGTCCCGAACGAAAACGCGATCGCGGCTCCGGGGGCCGATGACGTCAACCAATTGACATCTCCGCTCCCGCCGAATTTCGCGTTCGCCGGAAACGCAACGTCGGCGTTCGTTTGCCCGAATTCGTCGATATTCCTAACCGCGAGCGAGAGGGTGATGGGCACGTGCAGGACGCCGTTCGCGGCATCGGGCGGCGAAACGCAACCGTGCTGCACCGCCGAAGGAATCGACGTGACGTGCCCCTTTGCGGGCGTCAGGCCCGTGCACGCCGTGGGTTCCCCGTAAAACGGCGTACCCGCCGTCGCCGCGAAGACGACTCCCGAACCGCCCGTATACGGAAGCGGCATCGCGCCGACCGTGTTCGGGCGATATAGCAACGTGATCGAACTCGGCGTCCCGACCGCCCCGAGCGCTACGCCCGCGATTCCGAACGTGTAGCCCCGATCGATAAACGTGCTGTACGCCGCGCCGCCGTAGATTTTATCCAGACTTATCGATGCGCGAGCGTTTGATTGAACCGCCGCGTTTTGCCACGCGGTGTATGCCGCGTTCACCCGATCCACGGTCAGGTCATCCTGCGAGCGGAGGCCGAGCACGCCCGAAATCGACGCATTCGACTGCGTACCGGTTCCGTCGGCGTTCGGCACGATCACGGTACTTCGCGTCGCCGCGGCGAGACGAAGTCCGCGAAATGCGACGGTTTCACGCGCGCCGAGTACCGCCACCGTTCCCGTCGCATCGAATGTGCCGTCGGCGTTGCGCGATCCGCGGACGACCGCTACATCGAATCCGTTAAAATGCAGGTACGCGGGTAGAGAAGTCGCGGCGACGGGTGCGGGGCTTGCATCGAGCGCGTAGTCGATCGTCGGCGAGAGTGCGCTCGAGAGACCGCTCGCGCCTTGATAGGAGACTCGGTACGAAAGCGTATGGCGGCCGCCGCCGCTCGGGAGCGGCGCGATGAACGGAATCGTCGTTCCCGTAACCGCGAGAACGGCGGGCGTTGACGCGCGGGGAGCTCCGTCCACATAAAACGTAACGGTCGCGGGGCCGCGGTAGCCGAGCACACGAGCAACAGGACGCGGCAAGGCGGCTTGCGAGGTGGCCTGCACCGAAGATGAGCCGTCCGGCCACGACAAACGTGCATCGAGCGCGCCTCCTCGGCCGTCGCTCGGGGGCGCGGGGGTCACCGGGCCGTTTACCGTCACCACTGCTTCATAGACGAACGAACTCATGAACGAGACCGTCGCAACGTAGCGTCCCGGGCGCGCATATGCATGAACGACCGTCGCCATCCCTCCGGCGGGTGTTATGTGCTGGCCGGTTCCGTCCCCGAACTCCACCGTTGCGCCGGGGAGCATGTTCATGCCGCGCGGTTCGGTAACGGTAAACACCACCGGCACGCCGACGGTCGTTACCGACGGCGCCGCGACGATCGATCCCGGAGCGATTCCGAGCGCGAATGCTGGTATCGGCAACAGCGCGCCGATCGCACAGCAGGCGGCCGCGAAGGTATCACGCAGATTCATTGCGTCACCTCGAGATGGATGCGAAGACCGGGGGAAACGGTGGAGTAACCCGGCACCGTATCGCGATGCGAAAGTATTTCATACTTCAATCCGAGCGCGAGATGCCGCCCGATATGCCGGCTGAGCGTAACCGCAAGATCGCGATCGATCGAGCGTCTGAGCGCGCCGCTCGTATTCGTCGTCGAGAAATACGCCTGGGTCTCGAAGGTTCCGGGCCGGCCGATCGGCAGAGCGTAGACGACACTCGCCCCGGTGCTCGCAAGGCCCGTGAGTAACGGGATTCCGAAGGGAGACATGCCGCCGACGGTCGGCATCGGTGCGTTGTTCATCGCGTTGAGGCCGAGCGCGAGTTGGCGCGGGCCCTGTTGCTTCGTCCAATTGAGGCTCGTCGTCCGCACGACCGCGTTCAGCGCCCCGCCGAGGCGATCGCGCATCGCGGTCAGACTCTCCGAGAGTCCGAAGGACGAATGTTCCCATGCGCGCGATACGCTTAGACTCCCCGTATCCGCGTCCGTATCGACGCCGGCGCTACTGCTCGCGACACGCGTCGCCGTCAACGAGAACGCGAGTGCGTTCGGGAGCGCCAGCACGTATCCGACGTCCGCATTCGTCACGCGCGAATACACGGAACGCGTCGTCGCTTGCGTCGCGCCGATCATCAGTGTGCCGCGGGCACCGAGACCGAATTGCGCGTTCATCGCGGTCGTCGCCTGATCTCCGGCGGCGCCGGGACCGCCCACGGCGCCGAACAGCGCACCGGCGTTCGAATACGTCGCGGAGACGACCGTTCGCGAGTTCGCATAGTTCACGGCCACATCGTCGCCCGCGTCGGAACCCGACGGCGCGCCGAACGTCAAGCCGTTCACGTGGGCGAAGCCGATATCGCCGCTGACGTCCAAACGTTGCGAGAGATGCCGCTCGAGCGATGCCACCGTGGTCACCGATTGTTCCGAAGCACCGAAAAAGCCGCTGGAGGTATCATCGCGAACGGCGATGACATGGGCGCCCGCTTTCGTCTTCGCGTCGTCGTATGACACGCCGAACACGTTTGCATGCTGCCGCTGCAAGCCGTCGAACGCGAGCGCCGACGATCCGCTTGCGGCATCCACATGCACGTGACCTCGGCCGTACTCGCCGAAGAGGCCCCGCACCACGTCGCCGCCCCCGAGCACCTGCGGCAATGTCACGATCGTACGGCCGTCGGCGATGAGCCAACCCGTCGACGTCTTTGCCGCTCCGCCGCCCTGCGCGTCCGGCGCTCGCACCGGCCCCGGCTTTCCCGATCGCAGATACACGGTGGCGTCGGAGCGACTCGAAAGAGGATCGGTGGTGCCCGTGATACCGAGCGCGGACGAGCGGAATTGTAACTCGGTCGTAATCGCGGCGTTGACCGATTCGCGCGACGGCGTGGCAGGGCCGATATCGATTGCTCCGCTCCCGCGAACCGCGCTCTTGAGCGCGGGCGCGGGATCGGGCCCCGGAAGCACACGCAGCGGTATCGGCGGTGTAACCAGAACTCGTCCGCCTGCAACGGTGCGAAGCGCAACCGTCAATGAATAGGCTCCCGACGCGTCGAGCGGCACGGAATACGGAATCCGCAGAGAACGGACGCTCGGGCCCTCGAATGGAGAAGCATACACCGGTAGGGCGTCACTGCGACGTAGCAAGGTCCCCCGTGCGTCGCGAAGGTCGACGACGGCCTCGAGCGCGAGATTTTGAGATGGTAGCGTCGTCGGCTCGATGTCCAAGCCGTAGTTCAGCAAGACCTCGGTCTGTGCGCCCGCCGCGACCGGCGACACGGAAAGCGTCGCGGAATAGACGATTCCCGCCGGCACGCGCGGCACAGGGGTCGCGACGCGGACGTTTGCAAACGCCGCGGGTTTGCCGAACACATCCACGTGCGCGCTGTAGAAACCCGGTTGCACGTAGACGTGCGTCACGACCGTCGGACCGCTCAATACCTGCGCGGCCCCGTCGCCGAAGACGAGCACGATCGGCCCGTTTACCGCGGGCAGTCCCGACACCGTAAAAAGAACCGGCTGCCCCGTGAGCACCGAGGCGGGCGATGCCGAAAGCACGACCGGCGCGAACGCAGGCTGCACCGCAAGAGCGCCGCGCGATGTCGCGACGGATAGCAGTATAGATACCAGGAACCCGTACACCGAGCGGCCGCGTCGACGCACACCCGCCTCCATCTCGCGCGAAAATTAACTTGAGTTTTCCCGCACCTACGTCGTTACTGAGAGAGGGCCCTGCTGCTTTCGTCGCGCCGATAGACCGCGCACGGCGGATCCATGCGGGATACGAAGCCGAGATCGGCGACGCCGATGCGTGCGAGCTCCGGGCTCACGCCGTCGGCGAAGAACAGCGCGCGTTCGCTCGCGCGGCGCAGCACCCCACGCGTGAAACGCCATTCGCGCAAGCTCGTGCGATCGGAGGCAAAGCGCGCCGCCACGAGCGTGAGCGCGACACCGTTCCAGGTGCCGACCACTTCGAGCAGGCCGCGCCGCTCGAACGGGCGCAGCGGCGCGACCGGCAGGTAGCGATCGTGCACCCGCTGCGCGCGAAAATCGTTACGCCAGAGCAGCGCCTCGCCGCCGCGGTAGGCCCAGTCACAGGCGAACTGCGTCGCAAGCGCGAGCGCATCGCCCGCGTCGATCTCGTGAATGCAGACGATCGCCGCGTTGCTTGCAGCGATCGTTTCGGCGGCGCAGCGTCGGCCGCGATCGGCATCGCTCGCAAGCGCGAGCAGCGGCAGCTCGGCTAGAGAATCGATTTTCCGAGGCCCGAGCAGATCAGGCCGACGGCGAGCGTTGCGGTTTGGTTGCGCGTGTCGAGGATCGGATTGATCTCCACCATCTCCATCGAACGCAACTGGCCCGATTCGTGCGCGAGTTCCATCGCGAGATGCGCTTCGCGGTAGCTCAGACCGCCTTTGACCGGCGTACCGGTGCCGGGCGCCTCGCTCGGATCGATGCCGTCCATATCGAACGAGACGTGAATCGGCCGCCCGCCCGCGCCCGCGATCGCCACCGCCTCTTCCATGACGCGCGGCATGCCGAGCTTATCGACATCCGTCATCGAAAACGCGCGCACGCCCGACTCGCGCAGCAACCGCTTCTCGCTCTCGTCCACGTCGCGCAGGCCGATTTGCACGCTCGCGTGCGGCAACGCGTAGCCGTTCTTCAGCGCGAACCACAGCGGCATGCCGTGCACGTTGCCGCTCGGCGAACTCTCCGGATTGTTGATGTCGGCGTGCGCGTCGATCCAGATCAATCCCGGCGGGGCGGCATGCGCGCGCGTGAGCCCGGCGAGCGTCCCCATTGCGATCGAGTGATCGCCGCCGAGCACGATCGGTAGACCGCCGTCGATCACGCTGCGTTCGACCATGCCCGCAAGCTCGTCGCAGACATCGCGAATCACGCCGAGATACTTCGCCGAAGGATCCTCGTTATCGAGCGATTCGCGAATCGGCACGTGCAGATTGCCGTGATCCACGATCTCGGGAATACCGAGCGCGCGCAGACGATCATGCAGCTTGGCGTAGCGCACGGCGGAGGGCCCCATATCCACCCCGCGACGGCTCGCGCCGAGATCCATGGGAACGCCGATGATATCGACGCGCGTCGCGCGCGCGTGTTCGAGAATGCTGCTCACGGGGAGCCTTGCTTCGTAGCGCGCAGCACGATCACCCGCAGTATGCCGGCGATCGGCACCGCGACGAGCATGCCGAGCACGCCGCCGAGTTCGGCTCCGATCAAAATCGCAAGCAACACCATCAGCGGGCTCAAGCGGACCTGGCTGCCGACCACCGTCGGCGCGATCAGGTGTCCCTCGATCTCGTAGATGCCGACGAAGAGTCCCGCGACGATCAGCGCGTTCACCCATCCGTTGTTGGCGAGCGCCACCATGACGGCGGGAATGAAGGTGAGGATCGCGCCGACGTACGGAATGAGATCGCCGACCGCCGCCATGAGCCCGAGCAAGAACGCGTACTTCACGTGCATCACGAGCAGAGCGATCGTGAGCATCACGCCGACGCAGAGCGCGACGAGCAGCTGACCGCGAATGAACCCGCCGAAGATGCGGTCCACGTCGCCGATGAACTCGAGCACCGAGGCGCGACGATCGTCGGGCAGCAGACGCAAGAGCGCGCCGCGCAGACGAGCCATGTCGAGCAGCAGGTACGCGGCGAAGAGCGGAATGATGACGAAGGTCGCCACCGCCGCGAAGGCGCCGAGCGCGAAATTCATTACGCGGCCGACCGTCTCGAAGCCGTGCGCGTGCAGCCACTCCGCGATCGTGACCGGAATGCGCAGCACGTCGGCGCGCAGCGTATCGGGCAGGCGCGAGAGCAGCGGATTATTCGGGTCGCTCAAATAGGCACTGAGCGCGGCGTAAAGCTGCGGCCAGTTCCGCACGAGATCGCTCGCGTCGCTCGCGATGCGCGGGATCACGAGCCAACCGACGAGCGCAACCACGAAGGCGAGCGCCGCGTAGACGACGAGGATCGCGGCGACGAGCGGCATGCGCCGTTCCAACCGCGAGACGATCGGCGCGATGAGATAGGCGAAAAAGACGGCGCCGACCCCGATGTAGACGACCGCGGCAATGCGTTCGAGAAACGCGATCGCGATGCCGCCGAGATAGAGCGCGAGCACGATCACGAGCAGTAGCTTGAGCGCGTACGTGAGCCGCGCTTCGGTCACCCAGCCCCAGGGGCCGCGCTCACCCATCAGCGTTCGTTCGCCGCCTCGATCGCACGCGACGGCCGGACGCGCTTGATCGTCCACGTCAGCGCGTTCGCCGCCGCGTTCATCACCGGCTTAAACGGGCGCCACGTCGCGCCCGCGTAGCCGTCGTCGATATCGAGCACCAGCATGAAGAGGCGATGATCGCGGCCCAGCCGCTCGCTCCAACGGCGCGCGCGTTCGAGCGCCTCGGGATCGCGCGCCGCGAGCGCGGCGAGCACGGCGCCGTCGTCGGGCGCGTCGCGCACGATCCGCGCGAACTCGGCGTGGCCGAGGCGCAGCGCGCGCAGACACGCGCGATCCACCGGCGACTGCCCGTAGAGATACGCACCGAGGGTGCCCGCGTGCGCGGCGCGCGTCTTGTCGATGAGGCGCGGCAGCCACGCGATTCCGTCGATGCGTTCGTTCCAGCGGCGCGGGGGCTCGGTACGAAGATCCTTGACGTGCATGGTCGGCGATTCGGTACGAAGGCTTCGGCCTCCCCGAGTCGTAGTCAGGCGCGATGAAGGTGAAGGCTATCGCCGCGCTCGTCTCGGCGACGATCTGCGCATTGTCGCTCGCCGCCTGCGGCCATCGGCGCGGACCCGCGCCGGGACAGCTCACGCTGGGCATGGTGACCGACGTGGGCGGACTCGGCGATCGCTCGTTCAACGACTCCGCGTATCGCGGGCTCCTGACCTCGAAGGCCAAGCTCGGCGCCTACATTCAGGTGCTACAGTCGCGCTCGGCGGCCGACTACCAGCCGAACCTAACCGCGCTCACCAACCTGCACTTCAAGATGATCTACGCGATCGGCTTTTTGATGGGGCTCGATCTCGATCAGGTCGCCAAGCAGCATCCCGACCAACGCTACGCGATCGTCGATGCCGTCATCAACGATCCGAACGTGGTATCCATCACCTTCCGCGAGCAGGACGGTTCGTTTCTCGCGGGCGCGCTCGCCGCGATGGTGAGCAAGACGCATCACATCGCCTTTCTCGGCGGGCAAGATATTCCGCTGATCGAGAAGTTCGCCGCGGGCTACGAGGCGGGCGCGCGCGAGATCGATCCGAACATCAAGATCGACGTGAAGTACGCGGGCAGCTTCGACGACGTCGCCGCGGGCAAAGAGCTTGCGAACCTGCTCTTCAACGACGGCGCCGACATCATCTATACCGCGGCGGGCAAGGTCGGCTTGGGCGCGATCGACGCGGTGAAGTCGCGCAACGACGACTACATCATCGGCGTCGATTCCGATCAAGATGCGCTTGCGCCCGGCCGCGTACTCACCTCGATGGTGAAGAAAGTCGACGTCGCCGTGTTCGACGTGGCGCGCTCGCTGCAGGAGGGCAAGCCGATGCACGGGCACGTCGTCTTCGGCCTTAAAGACGGCGCGATCGGGCTAACCGACTTCAAATATACGCGCGCCGCGATCGGCGAGGCGAACATCGCGCGCCTGCACGCGATTCAAGCCGCGATCGTGAGCGGCAAGATCGTGCCGCCCGATTCGCTCAAAGCGCTCGCCGACTTCAAACCGGTCGCCCTGTGACGGACGCCGCCGCCCTTACCCTACGCGGCATCCGCAAGAGCTATCCGGGCGTCGTCGCCGTCGACGACGTGGATTTGGAGCTCGCGGCCGGCGAAATTCACGCGCTCGTCGGTGAGAACGGCGCGGGCAAATCGACGCTCTCCGCGATCGCCTTCGGCGAAGTGCGGCCCGATGAGGGCAGCGTGCAGGCCGCGGGGACCGTCGGACTCGTTCATCAGCATTTCGAATTGGTCGGGCGCCTGCGCGTGTGGGAAAACGTGCTGCTCGGGCGCGAACCGCGACGCGGCTGGCGAATCGACGAAGACGCCGCGCGCGCCCGCGTGCGCGAGCTCGCCGAGCGCAACGGCCTCGCGATCGATCCCGACGCGATCGTGGAGACGCTGCCGATCGGCGTGCAGCAGCGCGTCGAGCTGCTGCGCGAACTCGACCGCGAGCCCGCCGTGCTGTTGCTCGACGAGCCGACTGCGGCGCTCGCACCCGCCGAGATCGCGGCCTTTTTCGCAACCGTGCAAGGGCTCGCGGCACGCGGCACCGCGATCATGATCGTCACGCACAAGCTGCAAGAGGTGATCGCGTACGCGACGCGCGTGAGCGTGATGCGTCACGGGCGCATCGTCGCGCGCATGGAGACCGCCTCCACGAGCATCGACGCGATCGCGCGCGCGATGGTCGGCGGCGATCTGCCGAGCGTCGCCACGCGCTCCGCGAGCGCACCGGCGCCGTGTCTCTCGATCCGCGACCTGCGCGCCGGCAGCGGCGAGACGCGCATCGAGAGCCTGTCGCTCGACGTGCAAGCGGGCGAGATTCTCGGCATCGCGGGGGTGGAAGGCAACGGACAGACCACGCTCGCCGACGCGATCGCGCGCATGATTCCTTACGAGGGGACGATCGCGTACGCCGACGGACGCGCGCGCACGGGGATCATTCCGCAGGACCGTCACCGCGAGGCGCTCGTGATGCCGTGGTCGATCGTGGACAACGCGATTCTCGGACGCCAGCAGCGCGCGGAGATTCGACACGGCTTCACGCTCGATCGCGCACGCGCTCGCACCGATGCGCAGCGCATCAAGGATCGCTTCGACGTGCGCGCGGCCTCGCTCGACGTGCCGGTGCGCACGCTCTCGGGCGGGAATCAGCAGAAGATCGTGGTCGGACGCGCGCTGATCGACGATCCCGCCTTCGTGCTCGCGTATAATCCCACGCGCGGCATCGACGTCGGCGCCGCCGCGCTCGTGCAGTCGCGCTTGATGGAAGCGCGCAACGGCGGCGCCGCCGTGCTGCTCATCTCGTTCGAACTCGACGAGATTCTCACGCTCGCCGACCGCATCGCGGTGATGTACCGCGGCGCGATCGTCGGCACATTCGAACGCGCGAACGTCGATCGCGGGGCGATCGGCCGCTTGATGGCGGGGTTGACCGAATGAAGCTGCAACGAACGTTGACCGGCCCCGCGGGCGCCGTGCTTCTGCTCGTCCTTTTGATGTCGCTTGCGATGATCGTCGCGGGCACGAGCCCGATCGACGGCTTCACCGCGCTCTTCGTGGGCGCGCTCGGCGGCACGAGCCAACTCGGCGAGACGCTGGTGGCCACGACCGCGCTGCTCTTTCCCGCGCTCGGCATCGCGCTTGCGTTTCGCGGCGGCCTCTTCAACATCGGCGCCGAGGGGCAGCTGCTGATCGGAGCCCTCTTCGCGGGCGCGGTGGGCGCGCAGATGCATCTGCCCGGCGTGATCGGCATGGCGCTGCTGCTGCTGCTCGGCGCGATCGGCGGCGGGCTGTGGGGCGCAATCGCGGGTTGGATGAAGGCGCGCTTCAACGCAAACGAGATCATCTCGACGCTGATGCTGAACTTCGTGGCCGCCGCGATCTCGCTCGCGCTCGTGAGCGGACCGCTCAAAGGACCGCTCGCGACCGGCGCCGAGACCGCGTGGCTCGATCAGACGTACTGGCTGCCCACGCTGCTGCCCGGCTCGCGGCTCTCGATCGGCCTGCTCGTCGCGCTCGCCTTCGCACTCGTGCTCCAATGGCTCTTCTCGCGCACGGTCTTCGGCTACGAACTTCGCGCTTCGGGCGAAGCGCCCGAAGCGGCGCGCCGTGCGGGCATCGACATTCGACGCATCACCTGGCTCTCGCTCGCGCTCTCGGGTGCCATCGCGGGCGTCGGCGGCGCGACGATCGTCGCCGGCGAACTGCATCGCTTTAACACCCAGCTCTCGCCCGGCTACGGCTTCACCGCGATCGCGGTGGCGCTGGTCGGCGACTTACAACCGCTGTGGATCTGTCTCGCCGCCTTCGGCTTCGGCATCCTCGAAGCGGGCGGACTCGCGATGCAGGCGAGCGCGCAGGTTCCCAAAGACGCGATCCACGTGATCGAAGGTTTGATCATCCTGGTGCTCGCCGCACGACGCTACGTGACGACGCGCATCGAACCGGCCGCGGAGTAACGACGATGGGTGCTTTGATTCTCTCGCTGCTCGTCCTCACGCTCATCAAGGCGACGCCGATCATCTATGCCGCGCTCGGCGGGGTGCTCTCGGAACGCTCGGGCGTGATCAACATCGGGCTCGAAGGCATGATGGCAATCGGAGCGTTCACCGCCGTGATCGTCTCGTATGCCACGCGTCAGCCGCTTCTCGGCATCCTGGCGGGGATCGCCGCGGGTGCGTTGCTCGGCTACGTGCTCGGCGTCGCGGCGACGCGCTTCAAAGTGGATCAGATCGTCGCGGGCATGGGCATCAACCTCATCTGCGCGGGCGGTGCCGCCTACGGCCTCGTGCTGATCTTCAATCAGCCCGGTGCGAGCGCGCAGGTTCCCGCGCTCGGACGCCACTACGGCGTCCTCGTCGCGCTCGCGTTCGTCGCGGCGCTCGTGCTGCAGTGGCTCCTCACGCGCACGCCGTGGGGACTGCGCGTGCGCGCGTGCGGTGAGAATCCCGCCGCGCTCGCATCGGCGGGCATCGACCCGCTCGCGATGCGCCTCGCCGCGGTTACGCTCTCGGGCGCGCTCGCGGGACTCGGCGGCGCGTTCCTCTCGCTCGGCGAGTTGAATCTCTACTCCGACGGCATGACGGCGGGCCGCGGCTTCATCGCGCTCGCCGCCGTGATCTTCGGGCGCTGGAATCCGCTCGGCGCAACGGCCGCATGCGTGGTCTTCGGGCTTTTCGAAGCGCTACAGTACGTGCTGCAGGGACGCATCGCGTGGCTTCCCGCCGATGCGATGCAGGCGTTGCCGTATCTTGCTGCGCTCTTCGCGCTCGCCGGAATCACGGGACGCGTACGCGCGCCCGCATCCGACGGCGTGCCGTATTGATTTCCGAACGGCGCATCATGATATACTTTCTTGCAACGTGACCGAGACACAACGTATGCGCCGCATTGTTGCGATCGTCGCCATCACGCTTGCGCTTGCATGGGCACCGCTGGCTTCCGGACGAGCGGCAGAACCCGCGCCACTGCAACGGCTTCAAGTCGAGCTTCATCGTCTTGCGGCACGCTT
>DAHUZB010000007.1 GCA_027306785.1 Vulcanimicrobiota bacterium | reverse complement strand
GCGCTCGTCAATCTCTTCGCAGAATCGCGAGACTTGGCTCTTGGAGATGCCCGTCATGCCCATCGCCTTGACGAGCTCGTCAACCGAGCGCGTGGAGATGCCTTGGATGTACGCCTCTTGGATGACGGCGGTGAGCGCCTTTTCCGCTGTACGGCGTGGCTCGAGGAACGCGAGGAAGTAGCTGCCCTTGCGCAACTTCGGGATGCGCAGGTCGATCGCGCCGGAGCGCGTCTCCCATTGGCGGTCGCGGAAGCCGTTGCGGGCGTTCTGCCGGCCGGGGCCGCGCTCGCCGTAGGGCAAGCCGCAGAGTTCCTCAACGTCGATCTCCATGAGCCGCTGCGCGGCGTATTGGAGCATCTCGCGAACGAAGTCGACATCGCCGCCCTTTTCGACGAGCTCGGAAAGTGCGATACTAGGTTTGGCCATCGTGGATCCCTTTCGTGTCGGTGTTTCTTTTTGCAAAAACAACCTTCGCCGAAAGCCACGGTGGCCGCTCTCTATGCTACGAGGGCGACCCTCTCATACACCACGGGCCGGGACACGATCCCGGGCCGCGGTGGAAGACGCGGACTGGGATCTCTTAGGGGGCTACGAAACGGATCGAGCGCTGCCTCGATACCAGATGATATATGCCGTCAACGCAACGATCAGGCTGAGCAACACGACGATCGGCGCGACGGCACCGGCGAAATGAACCGGCAGCACGAGCCACGCAAGGGCGTAACCGAAACCGCCGATAACGAACGCTGTGCCGACGGTT
Source organism: Vulcanimicrobiota bacterium (assembly GCA_027306785.1). Classification (GTDB taxonomy): domain Bacteria; phylum Vulcanimicrobiota; class Vulcanimicrobiia; order Vulcanimicrobiales; family Vulcanimicrobiaceae; genus REEB354. The sequence continues at coordinate 98,236 of DAHUZB010000007.1, read as the reverse complement.
CGTAGCATCGCGAGCGCACTTGCAGAGCTCATCCTCTTCGGGATGGCATTGGAAAGCAACACCAGAACGGCGCCCGTCACCATACCGTTGATGCGCAAGGCGAGATCGCTGATGGCGAGCCAACCCGCGTGATCCAATGCTTTAGCACCCAGCGCGACGCTGAGAAGCACGCCGGCCATCGTTATGGAGGCGGTTACGTTCCGTTCGGAGGTGAGGCGTCGAGCGAGCCAGCCGGCCGCCATTATGATGATCGCGACGGCGTAGGTCCACTTCTGACCGACATCTGCGATGAGAAGATATCCACTGATTGCCACCACGCAAACCGTAAGAACAACCGCGGCCGCGGTCAGCGCATGGTCAAACGTCGTTTTCATGAGGTACCTCTGATTGCGTCGGTGTCGCTTGAATGCCAAAGAGCTGTGCAAATTCGAGCAGCGCCTCTTCCAAAACCGAGAGGTTTAGATAGTACAAGACGGTCGTGCCGGCTTTTGAGGACGTAACGAGATCGGCTTCCCGCAGGACTGCGAAGTGTGCCGACATCGTCGCCTTTGAGACGTCGAAGTGGCCCGCCAGTTCGCCTGCGCTCATGGGCCCCGAACGAAGCAAGGCGAGGACCTTACGCCTTGTCGGGTCCGCTAGAGCCCGAAAAACACTGCTCACATTTGAAATTTAGCTAATTATCGAAATAATGTCAAGCGACCACACTGCCGTTGGCGCTATCACATAGAAGGCCTTGCATCGCTTGCGAGGCCTTCGTCATTCGCGACAGCTAAGGCAGCGGTCTTGCGCGGGCGCCCGCCTCTTTTGCCGTTAGCACGCGAAGCTTTCGCGCGCGCTGCGGATTTCACGCGACCGGCACGACGCTGCTGCAATTCAAAGCCGAGTGCTTCGCGCAGAAGACCCGGCACCGACACGTCGATATCCAGTTCGGCGATCGAGATTGCTGGTCAAGTCCGAGCAGAATTGTCGCGCGCTTCTAATAAGCCAATCGTTCTAATTAAGCGCAGCATCCGTTAAAAGGCGCGCGCAAGGTGCAGACGTTTTCGAAACATCGAGCAAAACATGAAAAGATGGCAAAGGAACGTGCGCGCAACCGATCCGCGAGCATGGCTGATTCGATACGAGCGCGGTCATCGCCGTGATCGCGCTGGATCCGTTGCTCGTGTCGAAGGTCGGCCTCGGCGACCGCAAGAACCTCTATCACCCATTTCGACGATCCCTGTGACGCGGAATAGTGAGAGGAGTAAAGCGTGCCAGGCAGGATCCGGCTCGTCTACGGTTACGCAGCGAGCGTGAACATTTGAGCACGTGACGATATCGGTGCCGCCGAGCTCCGATGCGTTCGTCGGTCGCGGCGAGGAGCTCGATTTTCTTCATCAGCGCGCGCTGGAAGCGCTCGACGGCGCCGAGCGCTTCGTCGTGATCCTGGGCGACCAGGGGATCGGCAAGTCGCGCCTGATCGATGAATTTTTCTCCCGGCACGGCGCGATGCTTCGGGCGGTTCGCATCCGGTGCTCGCCGACCGTGCGCGATGTTACCGACGTCCTGAACTCGCTCTGCGAAGCGCTCGCCGATCTTTTGCGCAAAGAGAATCCGGAGACCCTGGAAGCCGGACGCGCACTGACGTACGCTCGCAATCTCATCCGCACCGCGAGGCGGTCGGCGCCGCTCGCGATCGCCGTCGAAGACCTGCACTTCGTGACCGCTGCCGCGGTTGACGCGCTCGAACAGCTAGCCGGCGTCGCGAATCTGCTGATCGTGAGCGGCACGCCCGACGACGCGCAGGTCGAGGTCCGCGAGGCGCTCGCGCGGCTCTCTCTACGCAGCACCTACGAGGTACGCCTCGCGCCACTGCCTGCCGAAGCGATGCGCCGGATGATTCGGCATTTTCAGACCGGCCGTGGCGCGTTGCCGCGCCAGGTGGTCACGCAAATCATCGAATTGGCCGACGGCAACCCGTCCTTTGCGTCCGACTTGGCCCGGACGTCGGCGCAAGGGAGTGGCGCGAAGCTCTGCGTGCCTGCGTCGGTTTCGTTACGCGCGCGCCGAATGTTGGACTCGCTCGACGTTTCCGCGCAGCAGGTATTGCTCGTCGCCGCTGCGCTCGGCGTCGAATTCGACGCGGTCTTCTTGAGCCGCGTGGCCGATCGGCCGCGCGCCGACGTGCTCGAGGTGATGCAGCGCGCGTTACTGATCGGCCTGGTTCGGGAGGTTCGCGCCAAGCGCTTCGCTTTCAGTCATCCGCTTCTTCGTGAAGCGCTCCAGAGCAAGACGTCGCCGTCGTTTGCCGCTCGGTATCACCAGCGCGCCGCGCAGGCGCTCGAACGCAGGGCAAAGAGTGCCGAAGAATTCGAGGCGGTGGCGGAGCAATGGCGTGGCGCCGCGCGGTCAAATGATGCAACGTTGTGGGAAGAGCGCGCGGGCGAGCGAGCCCTGCGCGACGGCGAGTTTTTGCGCGCGGCGGCGGCATTTCGCCGAGGATTGAGTGGCTGCGAGGACCGTGCGGTGTGTCGCCGGCTACGCTTCCAGCGCGCCGAAGCGCTGCGCCGCGGCGGTCTCGAGGAAGAGGCGCTGCTCGCGCTCGACGAGTACCTCGACGCGAGCGACGGCGACGACGCCGAAACCGTCGGCAAGGCGCTGCTGCACAAGATGTTGCTGCTGCGCAGTGCCGGACAGTTCGAAGCCTCCGAGGCGCTCGCGCAGACCATCCTCGCGTTCGATCTGCCCGAGGGTAGTCCGGTGAAGGCGATTGCGCTCGTGCAGCTCGCGGGACAGCGATTCACGTCCGGCCGGCACGACGAGGCGCGCGACCTGCTCGAGCGCGTCGAAAGCGAATACCGGCTGGAGGACCCGGAGGCGCTCGGCCAGTTCTACCATCAGCGGGCGTTGCTCTCGTACGGCAAGGGCTTCCTGGACGAGGCGATCGACGATTTTCGCAAGGGCGTCGCGCACATGGAGCACTCGCACAACGGGCCGTTGTACGTGCAGCATTTGTGCAATTTCGGAAACGTCGCGCTGCTGCAGGCACGCAATGCCCTCGCGCTCGAGATGCTCGAACGCGCCTGCGAGGTCGCGCGAACCGTCGCTTCGGAGACGAAGATCCATTTTGCGCTGTCGTCCTACGCTCGCGCCTTGATGCGCGTCGGCCGCAACGCCGAGGCGCACGCCGCGCTTTCCGAGCTCGGAAAGAGCGACGCGGATCTGTCCGAACTCAACGCGCTCTCCTCGGCGGTCGCGATGATCGAACTGGGGTCGATGCTGCGCGATCCGGCGCTGCTCGAGCGCGCTCTCGACAGTGATGCGCTCGAATTGGCCTTTCAAAGCGGCGAGCGCCAGCGCATTCTCACGCTCGCGACGGCATTCGCGTCCTATCACTGGCATGCCGGCAACGAAGAAGTCGCTCGCGAACTGCTGCAACGCGCGCTCGCGTCGACCGAACGGGTGTCGTGGCACTACACGTTCGCGGTGCTAGTCGCGCAGTTCGGGGAAATGCAAGACGTGCCACGGGCGCGGCGCATGCTCGAACCGCCGCTCGTCGTGGGACCGCCTCACGTCATTGCGCCGTTCGTCGATCTCTTTGATGCGTTCGTCGCGCGCAGGCGTGGTCGCGCTACCCAGGCGGGCTCGTTTGGCCGCAAAGCTGCTGAGGGCTTTGCAGCGATCGGTTGGCCCTACTTCGAGGCGCAGGCGCGCGAAGTTGCGGGTGATCACGGCGAAGCGCTGCGCATCTACGATCGGATCGGCGATGTACGCGATGCGGAGCGATTGCGCTCGGCGCTGAGACCCCCGCGGCGTTTGGGGCGGCATGCAGTCGCGTTGACGGCGCGAGAGCGTGAAGTCGCACTATTGGCGCTCGAAGGATTGAGCAGTCCCGACATTGCCAAGCGACTGGGTATCGGGACGCGGACCGTGGAGCATCATCTCCAGGTGCTCTACGGAAAATTCGGCATCCGCTCGCGCTGGCAGCTTCCTCACGAGCTTTGAGAAAGCCAGGCTGAGGGGCGAGGCAAGTCCGTAACTTACGGACGCCCCGGGCCTTAAGGCACTCTTATAATAGCGGGCATACTTAACATCTTCGGAGGAACGCCCGCGTGTTCTCACGTGCTTTTATCGCGCTGCTTTTCGGCAGTTGCGCCTTAGCGCTGGCGGCTTGCGGCGGCGGCTCTTCGGGTGGCGCGTTACCGTCCGACCCGACGCCGCAGCCCACGGTGTCTGCAAGCGCGTCGCCCGGATCGACGGCGCCGCTGAACGCCGGCCAAAGCTTCGCCTATACCGGAACGCTGCTTCAGACGCAGTTTCGCTCGCTGCCCGCCCCGATGCCGACCGCGACGACGCTCGTCACCGTGCAGCAAGCCGGAACCGTCAAAGATCAACAGGCCTTCAACGGCACAACCGGACTCTACGACGGGTCCGTCGCCGAAACCGACACGACGGCATTGCAGACGTCGACATCGCAGACAGACACCTATTACGGGGTATCGACTCCGGCTCCGAACGGTTCCACGGAATTGCTCGAATACGGATCGACGTGGGCGGACGATAACAACGACACCTTGACGTACACGTACGCCACGCCGTTGGTGCTCGACGAGTTGCCGGAGACGAGCGGCGCATCGTGGACGAACAGTCCGGCGGTCACCATCCTCGAAAACGACGCGACGAACGCGAACGGTCCCGCGTTCTTCAGCAAGCAAGTCATCAACACGGACGGTTCCTACACGGAGACGACGACGTATCCGGCCTCGTACGGACCGCCGGGCGGCTCGAGCGTGATCACGCAGAACGCCGACGGCAGCGGCTCGATCACGAACGTCGCGGGGGCCGGTGCGGTGATCTTCGGAACGCCGCAGCCGCAGGGCGACGGAACGTATGCTCTTCCCTACAGCGTCTACACGGTGCCGAACCCGGGCCCGAACGACCAGCCGCAGGTAAGCCAGACCATTCCGGCATGGTTCACGGTGCCGCCGACGCTCTATAGCGAGACCGACAGCGACCTCGGTTCTCAGCAGGTTCCCGCGGCTTGTCATGCGCCGTCTTCGATTACTTCCGCGACCGAGATTCAGCGCACGATCTCGCGCGTCGACACAATCCTCGGTTATACCGAGACGCAGACTACGAGCGACGCGTTCCCACGTCGGGCGTGGTGTGCGTGGTCATGAACGACACGCAGAATCAGTATTACGACTGGAACGGCGACGTGCAGCACATCTTCAGCGCCGTGCCGATTCAGGTCAGCACGATTGCCGAAACGCTCGGGCTCACGAGCGGCGCCTCCGCGGATAGTGCTCGACGCGCGACCGCGCAAAACTCGGCTGCCGCAGGCATCTCTACGCAAGCCATTGCGGCAGCTCAGATGCGTTTCAACCTGCGCGTGCGTCATTTGCGAACGCTCACGAAGTTGAACGTCATGCGATCGGTTACGTCGTATCTTGCAAAGCATAAAGGAGCTTCCCTATGATTCGCGCGCGATACTCTCTCGCGTTGCTGGCTTGCGTGTCAGCGTTGTCGGTTGCGCTCGCATCGTGCGGAGGCGGCGGCGGTTCGCAAGGGCGAGCTGCGGGTTTGCCCGGCGCGGTGCCCCCGACCGCAGGATCCGGCGCGTCGCGCGCCGCGACGTTCGACTGGGGGAGCGATGCAATGAACGGCGCCGCCTACGTGGGCCCGGCGCATTTCGCGGCGATGGGGGTCAACGTCGGCTTGCGTCTGCAAAATGCCGCAGGGCTCGTCGCCTACGCTCAATCGGTCTCGAATCCTCATAGCGCGCTCTACCGGCGTTTCCTTACGCCCGCGCAGATCGGAGCGCAATTCGGCGCGAGCTCAAACGACTACGCGGCCGCCGCGAAGTACTTCTCGGGCTACGGGCTTCACGTCGGCGGGTGGCCGCAGCATCTCATGCTCTACGTCGCGGGAACGCAGAGCGAGCTGGAAAACGCGTTTCACACGACCTTCGGCGTCTATCGTTCCTCGACGGGCTCTACCTTTATCGCGCCCTCGAGCGCGCCTTCGTTCGGGGAAAGGCTCGCGGTGACGATGGTCGGCAATCTCATGACACAGACTGCGCAGGAGCGCCAGTTCGTTCCGGTTCGAGCCGGCAACGCCGACATCGGCGGCTATTCCCCCGCGCAGCTGCGCAACGTTTTCGACTACACGGGAGCGTACGCGGCCGGCTATACCGGAACCGGTATCAACATCGGCATCATCGGAACAGGCCCGATCTCGCCAGCCGACGTTCCGGCATTCGCTTCGATGTTTCACGTTCAGGCCGCACCGGTCGAACAAGTCGACGCGACCGATCAAGGCGTTGCGAGCGGCCTTGGACTGAACTCACCGCAGCCGAATCCGAGCGCAACGCCGCCATACACCTTCCCGTACAATGAAGGTTTGGCGACGCCGCCGCCGGCGACGGCGCCGTGCAACGGTCCGCTGCCCAGTTGCAACCCCGAAGACATAGAAGCGCAGATCGACACGGAACAAGCCGCGACGCTCGCGCCGGGAAGCAACGTGCTCTTCTATCTGGCCTATAATCCCGGCGAATGTTTCCAAGCGGGCGGTGCGGTGGCATCGGGCTCGCCGTGCCCGGGAGCGTCCGGCGCAACCTCGCAACCGGCGATCGGATTGTCGCTGAGCGACGACGAGATCCAACAAGCGATCGCGGACGACACCGCCGACATCCTCTCGCTCAGTTACGGCGGCCCGGAACTCTCCGACCCCGCTGGCGGGCAGTACGGCGCGGCCGGCTACTACTTCGATCCAAACGATCCGACGGGAGGCTTCGGTCCGGCCGAGTTCGCCGCGCTCGCAGCTGAAGGCATCGCCGTCTTCGTTTCCTCGGGCGACCGAGGCGCGGAGACGTGCAAGGGCGGCGCTGCCGCATTGATCGATAGTCTCTGCGTCAGTTATCCGGCAAGCGATCCGAATGTCGTCGCCGTGGGCGGCGTCACGACGCCGATGAATCAGTTCGGACAACTCACCAATCAGATCACGGCGTGGGGCGTTCAAACGAACGCGGGTCTCGGAGGATCGGGCGGCGGCGTCTCGGCGTACTTTCAGCAGCCGTCGTTTCAGACCGGCATCTCCGGTGTCCAGGGCGCGACGCGCAACCTGCCCGACATCGCGCTCGAAGCCGATCCGGCGACGGGCGTGACCGTGCTCGTGAACGCAAGCCTCGGCGGCCCGGAGACGGTCGCCGAGGGCGGGACGAGCGTCGCCGCACCCGAGATGGCCGCGATGTGGGCGCTCGTGCTCCAAGCGTGCAAACAGTCTTCGAGCTGCAGCGCGCGCGGAACCGGCACGCATCCGTATCGTCTCGGCGATCCCAACGGTCTGCTCTATCCGCTCTATTACGCGAATGGCACCGTCCAGCCGACCTATGCATCGACGTTTTACGACGTTGTCTTCGGCAACAACGCTCTTGTTTCGGGGCCGGTGCCCATCGTCGGACCGTCACTCGATCCCGGCTATAACGCGGGCGTCGGTTACGATCTCGTGACCGGCCTCGGCGTGCCGTTCGCCGACCACTTGATCAACGCGATCCTTGCCACGGAGAGTCATTCATGAAGTACGGACGTATGAAACTCTGCGCCATGGCGGTGGCGATTTCCGTAGCGCTCTCGGCGTGCGGCGGTGGCGGCGGCGGTTCGATTCCGAGCATTCCGCATACGCCTTTGCCGGGCGGGCCGGGTGGCGGATCTACCAGCGGGCCGCAGGGCACGGCGCTCTTCAGCATCACTGTCCCGAAGGCGCCCGCGGGTAATTCCAGCGTGCGGCCGGCGTACGTTTCGCCGAACACCGGGTCGATTCGCATCTCGGTGCTGAGTGTGAACGGAGCGACCACCCAAGCCTCCGACACCATCGCGCCGATCGCATACGGCGCAAGCGGATGCTCGACGAGCACCGCCCAGCCGCTTCAATGCACCGTCTCCGCAAACGCGCCGATCGGGCAGATGGTGGCGTTCCGCATCTCGACGTACGCGTCGGCGAACGCTACCGGCAGCGTCCTTGCCACGTCGACGTTGACGACCGCGGTTACCGCGAGCGCCGGAAAGCCGATCGCGCTCTCGCTCGGCGGCGTGGTCGATCACGTCGTCATCTCGCCGAAGCGCTTCGTCGCTCCGACCGACGGCGGGTTGCAGACGTATATGCTCAGCGTAACGCCGGTCGATGCTTCCGGCGCGACGATCGTCGGAAGCGGAGCTTTTGCATCGCCGGTGCATCTTTCGGTCCAAAACGATCCGAACGGCGCACTGACGTTGACCCAAACCGAGCTCACAGGCCCGGGCGAGGCGGTAGCGATTCAGTTCGACAGCAGCAAGCAACTCACCGATGCAAAAATCGACGCATCGACGGGGAGTAGCGGTACGCTCGAAGCGGATTTCGTCACGCTGAGCTACACGCCGAGCAATCCGACGATCACGCTTGGCGGATCACCCGTCACGGTGCCCGTCTCGGAGAGCGGCTTCACCGGACAATTCACGATCAGTCTCGCCGATTCGACCGTGGCAAGCGCCACGATCAGCCCCACCTCGAACGGCGCGGCGACCATCACGATCTCACCGCCGCCGCCCGGAAGCTACGGCGGGAAAACGACGTTGACGGTCTCCGATGGCACCGTAAGCGGAAAAATGGCGCTGAGCGTCATCTATCCGGTGCTGCAGATCCAGGACTGGTACATGAACGGCGGCCCCGTGGCCATGGTGCCGGCTGCCGCCTCGACCACTTCAGAGTTCGGCGGCCCGTCGTTCTACTACGCCGATCCGGCGGACGATCAGGTGGGACAGGCCCTGCTCAACGGTAATTACACGTTGCAGGTTGACAGCGGGCTTCCGGATGCGGCCGTCAACATCGCGGTGGATTCCAGCGGAAACCCGTGGTGGGTCATCAGCGGATGGCCGCAAACGCAGCTCTGCACCGGCAGCTTCTTCCGAGGGCAGTATTCGCCGACGTGTTACAACGTCACCGGGACGTTCTCGCAGGCGAACTCGTGGGGACTCGTTGCGGTCCCGGGGAGCGGCGGCAGCACGACGCTGTGGATGACGCTCTACACCGGCAGTGCCGCGGCGATCGCGTCGTACAACACGGCCACCGCACAATTCACCTACTATACCAACGGTTTGAGCTCGAGCGCCGACCCGTATACCATGACGCTCGGTCCGGACGGAAATCTGTGGTTCACCGACACGAGCACGACCGCGCCCGCGATCGGCGTGCTCAAAGTCTCCACCGGCGCGATCACCGAGTATCCGCTGCAAGCCGGCAACGGAAATCAAGGAACGGCTGCTCTGCCGATAAGCATCGTCACGGGACCCGACGGGAACCTGTGGTTCGCCGACAATTCCTCGTACAACGGCGCCATCGGAAAAGTCGTCCCGTCCTCCGGTGCCATCACGGAGTACTCGGGCGCCGGATCGGGTCTGCAACGAAATGCGACCCCTTCATGCGTCGCCATCGGACCCGACGGCAATGTGTGGTTCACCGATCCGAGCGTCAACGGCCAAGAGCTGATCGGAACGGTGAACGCGTCGACCGGTAAGATTCAGGAGTACTCGCTCTCGGATCTGAAGTTCGATCCGTCCCTCCTGGCAACGGTCGGCGGCGGCTTGCAACTCGTCGATAGTTTCGGAAAAGTCGGCGATCCCTTCGGCGCATGGACGGGTCAGGTCACGATGCCGGGATCCGGTTCGTCCACCTCCGCCGTCAGGAGCGCGAAGATCTAAACCGATCGAGCGCGATCGCGTGGTTCCCGCGATGACGCCCGATGGCCACATGGCCGTCGGGCGTCGGATTATTCTCATTCCGTTATCGTGAGCGCCGTGCGAAGCTGTTGGACCTGACGGGTGAGTGCCATCAGCTCCTGGGGTTTCATCCCGGAGCGCTCGAGGAGGCGCAGGCCAAGGCATTCGCTCTCATCTTCAAGCTCGCGCCCTCGCTTCGTGAGGAAGGCGGAGACGCGTCGCTCGTCATCGTGATGCCGCACGCGTTTCACGAGACCCGAGGTCTCGAGGCGCTTGATAAGGGGAGTGATGGTGCTGGATTCGAGCGCCAAACGCTCCGCGAGGGAACCGACGGTTTGGCCGTCCTCACTCCAGAGCGCGACGAGGACGAGATATTGCGGATAGGTTATGCCCAACTCATCGAGGAGCGGCTTATACGTGCGGCTGACCGCCATCGAAGCACCGTAGAGGGCAAAGCAGAGCAAGTCATTCAGCGTCGCTTTTCGCTTCATCGCAAATCCCTTTCGAGAAATAGTTTACCACGATAAGAAAAAGGGCTGGACAAAGCCTGGACGCGCGTGATAGGGTGTGTTATCGCGATAAATATTATCGCGATAACACAATATCAGGAGATTGATCGCAGATGCCTACGCAAGTTTTGTATCGCACATCGGTTACGGCCACGGGCGGCCGCGACGGTGCCGCTCGCTCTGAGGACGGTCGCGTCGATGTTCAGCTCTCGACGCCTCGTGAATTGGGCGGAGCAGGCGGTGCCGGGACGAATCCCGAGCAACTCTTTGCCGCGGGCTACGCGGCCTGCTTCATCGGCGCGCTGAGGGTCGCCGGTAAGGAACTCCGGTTGACCGTCCCCTCGGACACGTCGATTGTCGCCACCGTCGGAATCGGGCCTCGCTCCGAAGGCGGCTTCGGCATCACTGCGGATCTGCTCGTGCGTCTGCCGGGCCTGCCGCGCGAGGATGCCGAGAAGCTCGTCGCCGCCGCGCACCGGATTTGCCCCTACTCGAACGCGACCCGCAACAACATCGACGTCGGACTGACGGTGGCCTGACCATGCGCCAATCCACGGAGAAGTGGCTCAAACGCTACTATTTCATTCGCTTTGCGTTCTCCGCCGTCTGGGTTGCGTGCGCATTTACGGTCGCCCGTATCTCGATGCCGGTCGCAGCGCTCATGTTTATCGCTTATCCCGCCTGGGATGCTTTCGCAAATTATATCGACGCGATGCAAAGCGGTGGTTTGGCCAAGAATCCCTCACAGACGTTCAATCTCGTCGCTAGTGCGCTGACCACGATCGCTGCTGCCGTCGCATTGAGTTTCGGCGGGGCCGCGGTCCTCGGTGTGTTTGGCGTATGGGCCGCCGTGGCCGGCGCACTCCAATTGGCGACGGCTCTTCGGCGCCGAAAGACGCAGAGAGCGCAGTGGACGATGATCCTTAGCGGGGCACAATCGGCTCTTGCGGGCGCGTTCTTCATCAAGATGGCGGAAGACGCGACCGCTCCCTCGATCGCCATCTTCGCGCCCTATGCGGCATTCGGCGCGCTCTACTTTTTGATTTCCGGCATTTTGCTCGCCATATCCGAACGCCGCAAGAATCCTGCGTACATGCGCTAATCAGCGACCTTCCGGCGCGGAGCTGCATAGATCATTGATTGTGCGGGGGCAGTTGCGTGATTGTTGCGTTGCCGTAACGCGCTCCAATCCGGCCAGCGCGGATAAAGTCGGCCATCATGTGAAAGTAGCCCGGTGCGTAGCGCGTTGAAACGCGTCCACGGTCGCCCGTTGCGCTGGATTCGTACTCCGTCATCCCGTGCTCGGCGCCCGGATAGACAGCAAGCGTATAACGCTTTCCTTGCTCGATGAGTGCCGTGATGCGCTTCGCGGTCACGGCGCTCGGGGCATCGAGGTCATCCGCGCCCAATATCCATAGCTGCGGCGTGCGAGATACCTCCAACGTCGGCATCGGATCGTAGTGAAACGGCGTCGTGTTCACCGCATAGTGCTTAACCGCAGCAATAATGTGCTTCTTGTCGAGCGGCAGGACGACGAAGAGAAAATCACCGTGGACATCCCTATACCACGGCTTGGATCTATATTTTTTGCGCAAAACATCAAAGGCCGCGTAGCCGTGTTGACCTTCGGTCTCCACAACGCGTTCGCCGGCGCGTGCAAGCTTCAAGGCTTTCGCGGTATCCGCCGCGGAGCGGTGGTGGAAATACATGTCGAGCGCGACACTCTCTCGATCTTCCTGAAGCACGTTAACCGCCAGCCCGAAGCTTACAATCGAGAAATCTACGTGCGCGCGATTTACTGCGATCGGCACCACCCAACCGCCTTCGCTGCCACCTTGGTATCCGATACGCCCGAGTCGCGGCCCGGCGAGGCGCTTAGCCGTGTTCATTGCGGCAACCGCATCGTTTGCAAGGACGCTGAAATTCTGCGTATATGTACCGCCGGAAATTCCGGTTCCGCGTTTGTCGTACACGAATACGCCGATGCCCTCGGCCGGGAACATGCGTTGCAAGTAGTAGAATGTGAGAGCGGAATCGTGCTCGGAACCGTGCACGAGAACGACGATCGGCACCCTTCCGGTGCCTTTCGGGAGAACTAAGCGGCCCGCAAGCGTTACGTCGCCGCTAGAGAAGGTCGTATTGGTAACATCGAAAGCGATGCGTTTACCGGTCACATGTCCGAACGTGATTTCCCCGCGGGCGCAATCGGAAAACGAAACGATCGTCCCGTCCGGGCGCTCGGTCCAACCATACGTGCTTTTCCACGTCCCGTCTTTTTCGGGATGGAGTTGCCCGGTCTCTCCCGTGAACGTGCGCCAGCGGAACGTACCGGGATCCGAAGGCGCGATGTCCACGGTCGCGCCGTCGCTTAAACGATACGAACCTACCGGGCATTGTTTGACCGCGGCAACGGCTGGCAGAAGCGTCGCGAAAAAAATGGCTGCTACGGCGAAGATATACCTCATGACGTACCTACGCCGAGGCACTCGTCGTGTTTCGGCTTACTTCTTGGCGCTTATGACCGTTCCGGACATGATTCCATCGACGGCTTGCACGTAGGCGGGTGCGACCTGCGATGCGGGAATGCCGTGTGATGGGTCTTGTCCCATCGCCGATAGCGTCTCCGAAACCCAACCCGGACTCACGACGTTGACGCGAATCTTGCGTTGCTGCAGTTCCAGCGCGGCGGCCCGGGCAAAACCTTCGACGCCGGCGTTGATGAGCGAAATCGCGGCGCTTCCCGGCATCGGTTCTTGGGAAAGCACGCCGCTGGTCAACGTGAACGATCCGCCGTCGGGAACATATTGCAGGCCGAACCGGACGACGTTGACTTGCCCCATCAACTTGCTGCGCAGCGAGTAATCGAAGTCTTGGTCGGAAAGCTCCGGTAATGATCTGAACGCTCCACCCCCTGCCGCGACGACCACGGCATCGACCGCTCCGGTTTCCCGATACATCTTCTTGATCGAGCCCGGATCGTCGATATCCACGCGGACGCCCGAAGTCCGACTCGCCTCGACTACGTCATGATGCTCGCGGAGCGCCTTGACGACTTCAGCACCGATCGTGCCGGTGGCTCCGATGACCAATATTCTCATGTCCAGCACGACTCAAGCGGGTCACGAGGGGTTGCACGGTCCATCGCCGTTATTCCCGGCGCAACGCATCGGCGCCCGATTCGATTATGAGCTGACGTGATTCCCGTCTCGATCCTCGATCTCTCACCGGTTCCCGCCGGGCGCACGCCTGCGGAGGCAATTGCAAACAGCGTCGACCTCGCGCAACACGCGGAGCGTTGGGGATATCGGCGCTTTTGGCTCGCCGAGCACCACAATATGCCGGGTATCGCAAGCGCGGCGACCGCGCTCGTCATCGGGCACGTCGCCGCCGCGACGTCAACCATCCGCGTTGGATCGGGCGGCATCATGCTTCCCAATCATGCGCCGCTCGTGATCGCGGAACAGTTCGGCACCCTCGAGGCGCTCTATCCGGGCCGCATCGATCTCGGGCTCGGGCGAGCTCCGGGAACCGATCCGCTAACCGCTCGCGCACTCCGACGCAATCTCGACTCGAGCGGCGACACGTTTCCTCGCGACGTTCTCGAACTGCAGTCGTACTTCGCGCCGGCCCTCCCGAGTCAGCCGGTGCGCGCGGTTCCCGGTGCGGGTTCGAACATCCCGATTTGGCTGCTCGGATCAAGCCTTTTCAGTGCGCAATTGGCAGCGGAGCTTGGTTTGCCGTTCGCGTTCGCATCCCACTTCGCACCCGATGCATTGATGCACGCGCTGCATCTGTACCGCACGCAGTTCCAGCCCTCGGCGCAGTGCCCGGAACCGTACGCAATGGCGGTCGTGAACGTCGTCGGCGCCGACACGGCTGAAGAAGCGCGTCGCCTTTTTACCTCACACCAACAGTCGTTCATCAACCTGCGGCGCGGACGCCCCGGACAGTTGCCGCCGCCCGTCGACTCGATGGAAGAGCTGTGGACGCCGGCGGAGCGAGAGATGGTCGAGCACACGTTGAGATATGCCGTCGTTGGTTCGCCTCAGGACGTCGGCAACGGCATAGCATCGTTCGTCGAGCAAACGGCCGTGAACGAACTTATGCTCACGAGCCACATGTACGATCACGCGGCGCGCTTGCGCTCGTTTGAAATCGCCGCCGACGTTTGCCGTCAGGCACGCTGAGCCCTGACGAGTCGCGGGCGGCGTCTCGCGATGCTCAGATGGCGTTTTTGACGAAAGCGAGCAGCAGCGTGCCGAGCCGATCCGGTTGCTCCTGTTGGATCCAATGGCCGGCGCCTTCGATGAATTCGATGCCGGCCATCCGCGTCGCCGCCTTCGTGCGCATCGCGTCGAGCGCGCCCGGGGCTGCATACGTTCCCCAATCGCTCGTTCCGCCGATAAACAGCAGCGGCACGTCGATCGTTTTTCCCGAAAACATGCGCAGCTCGGCGTTGAGGTCGGGATCGGAGAACACGCGATACGCCTGGAGGGCGCCTTGAAACCCGGTGCGGTTATACTCGGCGACGTACACGCCGAGCTCAGCGTCGGTAAGCCACGTACATGCCTGCACGTCCGCAGCGGTCGGCTCGAACGGCGCCACGCTCTCGGGCATCGTCTGATCCAAGTCCATGATGTAGTACCGCGGCATCGTTGCGAGTTCGTCGGCGGTAGCGGCCTTTAGGGCGTGCGGTGCATTTCCGGCCCAGTCGGCACTCTTCATATGAAAGAGCGCCCGGAGAAACGCACGCATACCTTGAGGCGGATTCTCCAAATCGTTGCTTGCCTGGGGGGAGCTCAGATACTGCTGATAGTGTTTTCGCGGAGGATCGAGCGCTGCGAGCGCAGCTGCAAGGTCCTGATGCGCTCCGCGTTGCTCGGCCGACATTGCGGGGCGATCGGCGATGTCGAACGGAAACGCCGGCGGACCTGGGAACGGCGCGCTCATCAGCGCCGGCGCGGGAAAGACGTCGGGCCGCGCGAGCGCACAGTAGGCCGCCACGGGCGAACCAAGATCGTGACCCACGAGCAGCGCGGTGCGTCGATACCCGAGCGCAAAGACCAATGCCAGAGCGTCGCGCGTCATATTCAAGAGACTGAAGGGCGCTAACGGCGCATCCAAGCCAGCCGCCCAGCCGACGGTTCGGCCGAAGCCTCGTTGATCGGGCGCGACGACGTGGTAGCCGGCCGCAGCGAGAATCGGCATCAGATGGCGCCACCCGTACGCCAGATCCGGGAACCCGTGCAGAAGCAGCACGAGTGGCCGTGCGGGCGTTTCGTATCCGGCCTCGAGGATGTGCACGTCGAGACCGTTGACCCCCTGAATCATGCGCGAGCGGACCCGATCCGGGAGCGTTCCTGCGTTGTAGGGAGATGTCATCACGGCTCTGCTCCTGTCTGCGCCATCCACGCACCCAACGATAGCAAAGAATAAAGGACTAATGCAGGCAAGTTTGCGTTTAATAGTGGCATCATGACCGGCCGGGCCCGACTATCGCTTTGCGAGTGATTTTGCGGGCTGAGCGCGCGCCACGTTGGCTTCGAGCGCGCGCATGATGGCGACGGCCTGCTCTCGCTGCTCGGCATCGAGTTCGCCGACGGTCACGCGCTCGAGATCGCGCCAGACCCCGAGGATCTTCTTTTCGAGGGACATCCCCATTTTCGTCAGGGACACGATGCTTGCGCGGCGATCCTCTTCGGAGGATCGCCGCTTTACGAGACCGGCGTTCTCGAGCCGCCGTAGCGACTTCGCAACCGTCGACGGATCGAGTTGCATCAACTCGACGATCTCCGACTGCGGGCATTCGCCCGTTTCGAAGAGCAGCATCAACAGCAGTTCCTGGCCGGGATAGAGTCGATGCTCGCGCAGGAGGTTCGCGGCAAACACTTTGTGTGCGAGCGCGAGTTCGAAAATCGCGTAGCTCACGGGAAAGCGCGCCGCGGCGCGCGTACGTTGGTGGTTCACTCCAACGTCAATACGAGCTTGCCCGAGGCGTGCCCCCCTTCGCTGACGCGTTGCGCTTCTGCGGCTGAAGCGAGCGGCAGCATCGGCGCGATGCGGATCGTCAAGGCACCTGCAGCCGCAAGCGATGCAACGTCTGCGAGCCCTTCCATGAAATCATCACCGCTGCCGGCTGAGAAGCGAACGCCATATCGCTGAGCATCGGCATCGACGATCGTGATGACCCGTTCCGGGCCACCGGCAAGTTCGATCGACGGTTCCAGTGTGCCCTTACCCGCCGTATCGAGTGCCGCATCCACGCCGGCAGGCGCAATCTCGCGTACACGTTCGACGAGACCGTCGCCGTAGAGCACCGGCGTCGCTCCTAACGAGGCAACGAACTGCGCATTCGCTGCGCTCGCCGTTCCGATAACGGCGACTCCCCGCGCCTTGGCGAGTTGTACGGCGACGCTGCCGACCGCGCCGGATGCACCGTGCACGAGCAGCGTTTCACCGGGCTTGAGATCGAGTTGGTTCACGACGTTGCGGGCCGTCACCGCGGCGACCGGGAGCGATGCCGCGACGGCCCACGAAAGGCCGAACGGTTTACGAATGACCCTCCGCGCAAGCGCATACTCCGCGTAGCCGCCGCCTTCAGACCACCCCAGCACCTCGTCGCCGGCCTGCACATCCGTGACTCCATTGCCCACTTCGTCCACGACGCCGGCGATCTCCATCCCGGAAATGCACGGGAACCGCGTCGGAAAGGCGGCCTCCATCCAGCCATTGCGGATTTTCCAATCGATGGCGTTGACGCCGGCCGCTTTCACGCGCACGCGAACCATGCCGTCGCCGGCATGGGGCTCGGTCACATCGGCCATCTTCAGGACCTCCGGACCGCCGAACCGTTCAAAAAGGATTGCTTTCATCGTTCCCCTCGCTCTGTTTGTTTGCCGACCACATATTTATATGGCTGGCCACATAATAGCAACGAGGGGGCGCACTGTCTAGCCGACGATCGCTGAGCATCGCTCGCGTGCCCAGCGAGCGCGCGCAGGCGGACGTCGCGGCAACCAGCTGCGCTAGGGCAAGATCGAAGCGTCTCGCGTCATGATCCCGATCTCAACTCATGACTGCCAAACCGGGCGCCGCGCGTAAGCGCGCGATATCGCGCACCGGCGGCTCCCCGAAAAGGCGTCGGTACTCGCGACTGAATTGCGAGGGGCTTTCGTAGCCCACGCGCAGAGCGGCTGTGGCTACGTCGATATTCTCGATCAGCATCAGGCTGCGTGCGTCTTGCAGTCGGAGCTGCTTCTGGAACTGCAGCGGCGTCATCGCCGTGACGGCTCGAAAATGCTCGTGCAGACTCGATGCACTCATGCCGACTTCCGCCGCAAGTTCGGCGATGCTGAATCGCGTTCGGGAGTTCTTGCCGATCCACGCGATCGCACGGCCGACCTGCGCCACGCGCCCTTGGCTCGCGGTGATGTGGCGCATGCGGGCGCCGTCCGGCCCCGCGAGGAGATGATAGAGAATCTCTTGCTCGGCAAGCGGCCCGAGCACGGGTCGTGCGGCCGGATCGTCGAGCAGCCGCAGCAGGCGAAGCACTGCATCGAGCAACGCGGGGCTCGCGTCGGAGACCGTTTTGCCGATCGCGGTAGACGATGCGTCGGGCGGTGCAGGCACGCGTGCGGCCAACTCACCGAGCATGACCGGATCGAAATCGAGGTACAGGCAGAGATACGGCGTATCCGGCGTTGCCTCGATCACGTGTCCTACAGCGGGCAGATCGTAGGTCACCACCCCGTAGCGCCCCGGTGCATACGTGAACACGCGATCGCCGAGCGCGACTTCCTTGCTTCCCTGTGCGACGAGGCATAGCTGCGGTCGGTAGACGCTCGGCATCGGCATCGTGACGGTGGAGGATCGGGCAAACGTTAGGCGTTCGATGGGCGTGGCGTGAAAGCCATCCGTCGAGACGTGGTCGGCGATTATCCCCGCAATCGCCTGCAGTGTTTCCATCATCCTCACTATCGCACGAGCCCGGAATCGCGGCAACGCGATTCGGCGCTCGTCGGAGTATCGGGCAAAAATTTCGGCGCTTTGGGCTCACGCCGTTGTGGCGTAATCCCTCACAATCACTACCATGCAGATCGATACGCTCACCATACCGCCCGCTGCACTGGGCACCTGGGCCTGGGGCGATAGCGGAGAGGCCGGCGACGGGTACTTCGGCAGCGCTCACACGCGGGCCGACATCGAGCGGCTCGTCGACAAGGCGCATGCCGCGGGGTTCACCTTCTGGGACACGGCCGCCGTATACGGTATGGGTCGCGCAGAAACCGTACTCGGCGACGCCCTCAAGCGCTTCGCTCGAAGCGACTATCAGCTCTCCACGAAATTCACGCCGCAGGCCGCGGGAGCCGGCGATAATCCGATGGCCGAGATGCTGGAGCAAAGCCTAGCGCGTCTGCGCACGGAGTACATCGATCTCTACTGGATTCATAATCCGGCCGATGTCGAGCGATGGACGCCGCAACTGATTCCGTTGCTGGAGAGCGGAAACATCAAGCACGTCGGCGTCTCGAATCACAACCTGCGCGAACTTCAACGTGCTGACGAGATTTTGAGCAAAGCCGGTTTCCGAGTCGAAGCCGCGCAGAACCACTATAGCCTTCTCTACCGCGGCGCGGAGAGGGCGGGAATTATCGACTACTGCCGCGAGCGCGGGATCCCGTTCTTTGCATACATGGTGCTCGAGCAGGGTGCGTTAAGCGGGAAGTATGGACCGCAGAATCCTTTACCCGTCGGCACGAATCGCGCGCAGGCGTACAACGGCATGCTGCGTCAACTGCGCGCCGTAACGGATATGCTGACGGCCATCGGCGAGAAGCACGGCGCGGCCGCTTCGGATGTCGCGATTGCGTGGGCAATCGCAAAGGGCACGACGCCGATCGTCGGTGTTACGAAACCGAGCTACATCGACGGCATCGCTCGTGCGGCCGCTCTGCGAATCTCGGCCGAAGAAATTGCCGAGTTGGAAGCGCTCGCCGATGCCGCGAACGTAAACACCCGCGGTTGGTGGGAGCAAGAACTGTCGCTTGCGTGAGTCGCCCTCGTGCGTGCCGTATTCAAGCCCGAGGGATCTGTCAGATTAAAACCGCGAGTTTTTCGACGACTTTTTTAAGCGGTGAGTGTTGAGCATCATAAAGGTCGACGGCAAGCTGCAGGTTGAGCCAATATTCGGGAGAGACGTTGAACGCGTGTCCGAGGCGCAGGGCCATTTCGGGGGTAATCGCCCTACGGTTGTTCACTATTTCGCTGATCGTGGTTCGATCGACGTCGAGCGCATTGGCTAGTGCACCCTGAGTAATCCCTAGCGTCTCAAGATAATCTTCGCGAAGCACGTCCCCCGGCGTTATCGGTCGTCGGTTACGCGGTGTAGTCATGACTGGTTCCCCCCATGTGCTGATCCATATCAATGGTAGTCTTCGATCTGCACCCGTATCGCTTGGGCGTCTTCCCAGGTGAACGTGATTCGGTACTGATCGTTAATGCGAACGCTCCAGATGCCCTCACGTTTTCCGCTCAGTCTTTCTAAGCGATTCCCGCGAGGCGTAAAAAGATCAGTCGGCTTCAGGGCAGCGTTAATGCGGTCGAGCAGGCGTCCGGCCTTTTCGTGTAAGTCGACCGGGAGGGTGCGTCTTGCGGCGGCAGTCTCTTCGCCGTTAAAGATATCGAGAGTTCCCTGGTGGTCGATCTGCACGGATTGCGGTTCACCCCCTTATGGACGCATTGTAGCCTGTTGCGCGACACGCGTCAACGTTTCTGCAACCGGACCTGTCGATGGAGCAGTGATGTCAGCCATTGACATCCCGTGCTACCCTAGTGTCGGGACCTGACGGCAGGGACTGACATCTAGGCAAGGAGCTTTGACGCAATGGACGTTTTCATCACCGGCGGAACCGGGTTTATCGGCTCGGCGGTCGTTCCGGAACTGCTCGGCGCCGGGCATCGCGTGACGGCGCTCGCCCGCTCGAGCGAGGCTGCGGCGAAACTGGAAGCGATGGGGGCCGCCGTGCTCCGGGGCTCGCTCGACGATCTCGACGTGCTCCGGCGCGGAGCGCATGAATCCGACGGCGTGATCCATCTCGGCTTCGAGCACGATTTCTCGGACATCGAGCGGGTGTCGGCGCTCGACACCCGCGCGATCGAAACGATGATCGACGCGCTCGATGGATCGAATCGGCCGCTGCTCGTCGCGGCGGGTATGGCGGGATTCACGCTGGATCGCCCGATCGCGGAGAGCGACCATCCGACGCTCGACGAAGCGCATTTTCCGCGCCTGAAGAGCGCGCGGGTGACGCTCGAAGCATCGCAGCGCGGCGTGCGTTCGATGATCGTACGCTTCGCGCCGACCGTCCACGGCGCGGGCGATCGCGCCTTCATCCCGCATCTCATCCATATCGCGCGCGAGCGCGGCGTCGCCGGCTACATCGGCGATGGTGCGAATCGGTGGGCCGCCGTGCATCGCTTCGACGCCGCGCGCATCGTGCGTTTGGGCATCGAATCGGCTCCCGCGGGCGCGGTGCTGCACGCCGTCGGCGAAGAAGGTATAACGACGCGCGCCATCGCCGAATCGTTCGGGGCGCATCTCCGGCTCCCGGTACGATCGATCGCACCCGAGCACGCACGCGATCACTTCGGATTTCTCGGGATGTTCTTCGGCGCCGATCTGGCCGCCTCAAACGACGTCACGAGAAAGCTACTCGGCTGGACGCCCGCGCACGCGGGACTCCTCGACGATCTCGCGCACGCGGGCTATTTCTCCGCCGTCGCCCCGGCCTAAGGCCACGCGATGTCGCGCGTCCTCGGCGGTGAGAGGATCGTGCAAGAACGCGAGAGCTTCGCGTCTTCCGGTCCTCCCCGACCGCGCGCTACGCTAAGCGCATGAAGATTGCACTTGTTACCGGCGGCAGCCGAGGACTCGGCCGTGAAACCGTTCTCAGTCTCGCCAAGCGCGGCATCGATTCCATCTTTACCTATCACACGCGCGCGAATGAGGCGGAGCAGGTCGTCGCGGCGGCCGAAAGCGCGGGACGTCGCGCGATCGCGTTGCAGCTCGATACCGGGAATACGCGCGAATTCGAGAGCTTCGTCGATCGCGTACGGGCTACTCTCGCACGGCTCGGATCGCAGCGTTTCGACTACCTCGTCAATAACGCGGGTACGTCGCATCACGCGCCCATCGAAGAGGTGACGGAAGAAGACTTCGATGCCTTGTACAACGTGCACGTCAAGGGCGTGTTTTTCCTAACGCAGAAGCTGCTGCCCCTCATGAACGACGGAGGCAGAATCGTCAATATCTCGTCGGGCCTTACCCGCGTCTCGATGCCGTCGAGTGCGGCATACGCGTCGATGAAGGGCGCAGTCGAAGTGCTCACCCGCTATTTGGCCAAGGAGCTAGGCGGTCGCGGCATTCGTGCGAACACCGTCGCGCCGGGTGCGATCCAGACCGACTTCAGCGGGGGAATGGTACGCGACAATCCCGCCGTTAACAAGATGGTCGCCGATGCCACGGCGCTCGGGCGCGCAGGCGTTCCGGAAGACGTGGGGCCGATGATTGCGGCACTCGTCTCGGAGGACAACCGCTGGGTCAACGGCCAGCGCATTGAAGTATCGGGAGGCATGCTGCTTTGACGCTCCTCGACGCGGTGTTGGAGTATACGCGCACGCATCCGGGCGCGAGTCCCTTCATGACACCGGTCGACGGACTTCTGTTCCTGCGTTCCGATGCTCCCAAGCCGCCGTCGCACCGTATCTTCAGGCCGTCGCTCTGCGTGACGCTTCAGGGGGCGAAACGGAGCACGTTCGGCCGTCGCACATTCACCTACGCGGCGGGAGAAGCGCTCGTCGTGAGCGTGGAGATGCCGGCAGTGAGTAAGATCCTTGCTGCCGGCGAAGCGCAGCCGTATGTCGGTCTCGTGCTTGAATTGGACGACGCGGCGATGCGCGATATGCTCGAGCGGATCGATACGCTACGCGACGACGGATCGCGCGAGTTTGCCGTACACGTCGCTCGGGTGCAAGGCCCGCTCGAAGACGCTCTCGTGCGCTTGGTGCGCCTCCTCGACACACCCGACGCCGCGCGGGTTCTCGCGCCGCTGATGATGCGAGAGATCAGCTATTGGCTGCTCAGCGGCCCGCACGGTGCGGCTATCGCCCGCTTCGTGTTGGGAAGCAGCCGCCCCACCCGTTTGGTCGAGGCGATCAACGTCTTGCGCTCGCGGTTCGATCAAGCGCTTCGCGTTGAAGATTTGGCCGATGTCGCGAAAATGAGCCCGTCCACCTTCTATCGCGAGTTCAAGGCGCTCACATCGATGACACCCCTGCAGTATCAAAAACACTTGCGGCTACTGCAAGCCCGACAGCTCATGCTCTCGGGAGCGGCGAACGCGGAATCCGCGGGATACCAAGTCGGGTACGAAAGCCCATCGCAGTTCAACCGCGAGTACGCGCGCATGTTCGGCGCCCCGCCGCGCCGAGACGTGAGCTCTCTCGGCATTGCTTGAACGAATCGTTCAAATTATGCTAGACTGCGGCGGTGTCCGATTCTACGATGCCGGCGGCCGACGCTCGGCCCTCGCCTTTTATTGCGCTCGCGATCTGCCTTGTGTTTGCGCTTCCGATTACGGGGTGGCTCGTCCCCTGGCACGGGCTCGCGGCGACGCTTATCCGCGAATTGCTCTTCTGGCTCATGAGCGCAGCGATCGTCGCGTACGTGCTGGCGGTCGAAAAGCTGCCGCTGAGCTCGATCGGGTGGCGTACGCCGACGGCGACATCGCTCGGCGTCGGCATTCTCGGCGCCGTGGTGGCGTTTGCTGCGATGGCGGCGATCTATCTGTATCTCCTGCCGCTGGTCGATCCGCACTACGCCGCGAAGGCCGCGACGGTCGGCGCACTCCCGATCTTGGTCAAAGTCGAGATCGTGCTCCGCGCCGCGATATTCGAAGAAATCTTCTATCGCGGATTCATGATCGAGCGCCTGGGTTCGATCGTGCGGTCGCGTACGGTGGCCGCGGTGATCTCGTGGGCGGCCTTCACCGCGGCGCACGTGAGCTACTGGGGCTGGGGAAGCGTGCTCATCGCGGGTGTCGGCGGTGCCGTGTTGACCGTTCTGTACCTGTGGCGCCGCGATCTGTCGAGTAACATGATCGCGCACGCGCTAACCGACGGCGTCGCGCTGTTTATCTGATCGTGGCGCGCACTGCCGATCCGCAACTGCGGCACGATCTCCTCCAACACGCGGTCGATCACGTCTGCGTGCACGGCCTCAGCAATCTCTCGCTCCGCCCTCTGGCCGATGCGCTCGGCGTAACGCCCGGCACGCTGCTCTATCATTTCGGCTCGAAGGAGGAGCTCCTCATGGAGATCATTCGGGCCGGGCGCGAACGCCAGCAGTCGGCACTAGAGCAGTCCGACGACATGCTCTCGCTCTGGAAGCTGTGGACGAACCCGTCGCGGCTTCCGATTGCGCGCTTGTTTTTCGAAATCTACGCGCTCGCCTTAGAAGACCCGAAGCGGTTTCCGGGCTTCCTCGAATCCGCGGTCGAGGATTGGCTCCGCGCGATAGCACCCAAGCCGAGCGCCGCCGCGAGGACGGCGGCGACGCTGGAACTTGCCGTCTTTCGCGGGCTGCTTCTCGACCTCTGCGCGACGGGCGATGCCGCGCGCACCACCGCCGCGCTCAAACGATTCATCAGCCTCACGGAAGACTGAACGCGGTCAACGCGCCTTGGCTTTTACGATCGACCCATCGTTGTAACGGACGGCGTTGACGGCGCAGGTGATGCGCGTGGGCGGACTATCCTGGCTCCATTCGGAGAGGTTGATCGCGCGCGCGCTCGCTCCGGGCGCGAGCTTCACGTCGGCGATATTCGTATGCACCGACGCGATTTCGTTGAACGCATCGTAAAACGTAAACGTGAAGCGTAGCGCCGCGATCGGTCGTGAGCCCGTGTTCGTCACGTTGAGTGCATGATGCACGAGGGTGAGCCCATGCGCGGCCCTGCCGTCCGAATAGCAGCCGTCGATTCGCACCGGAAGCGAGGTGGTTACCGGGGTCGAGGCGATACGTGACGCCGAACCGAGATCGAAGTCGCGGTCCCCTGCGAGCGCCGGTACGCTGATCGAGAGCAGCAGCGCGGGGACAATGAGAAAGCGATACATCCTAATCCCTCCTACGCGATCGAACGAATGCGGCCTCGATGAAATTCATACCCCGCGGATACGACGACATTCGTTTTCGATCGAAAGGCGCCGCGAAATGCGGACGTGAAGCGTCGCCGGATGAGGCGGTCATCGTTGTGGGTGTTTGCGGCATTGATACTGCTCGTACCGGACCCGGCGTCGGCGGTTCCGATCTTCGCAAACGGACAAGGCGGCGTACAATGCTCGCTCTGTCACAGCAGCGTTCCGCAACTCAACAGCTACGGCCGCTACGTGCTGATGACGAACTTTTCGAGAGGACTCAATCGCCATCTGCAAATGATGCAGAATCGTTCGCTGCCGATTGCACTGGAAGCGGCGGCAAACGTATCGCATCCGGCATCGACGGGATTGCCTGCGCTCTCCGCATCCATCGTGCAATGGCTTTCAGCGGGCTTTCTCGGGCGCGACGTGTCGTATTTCGCGACCGTGCCGATGGTCAGCGGCGGTTTTCCGGCGGCTTCGGTCGATCAGCTCTGGGTGGCCGATAATGCGTTCGATCGCGGCAACGGCAGCTTGCAGGTCGGACGCTTTGCGACGCCCATCTTCGCGCCGTGGATCTCGCAACCGCTCTCGCTCAGCGGCTACGCCCTCGCCGACCTGCAAGTCGGTTCGAACGCGACGACGCTCGCCGATAACCGCTGGGGCGCATCCTACTCACAGGTCGCAGACAACGGCCTCGTCGCAAATCTCGCCTACCTGCACGGGAACGGATCGGCATGGAGCGGTTCGCTGCAGTTCCTGTCGCCCGAAACACCGTGGTCCGGTGGGATCGCCGCGCTGAGCGGCACATCCCCACCGCAGTCGGGTCGAGCGATCGCTACACGCGCGGAGCCGCGCTCGTATCGTACGACACCGGCCGGTTTCAGTTTCTGTCGATGGCCGCGCTCGGGCACGACGCGGCACCGTTGCCGTTTTCGAACGCACGGAGCTCGAGCAGCGCGTAATCGTTCGAAAGTATCTATGCCGCACGCCCTTGGCTCCGTTTCGATACGCGTTACGAACGGACCGACGACGGTCTCGGCAATTCGGCGACGGATTACATCGTCGATGCCGCCGTGAACGTGCGCCAAAATATCGTCTTCACGGTTGAGGATCTCGCCTGCCCGGGATCAACGCCGATGACGCAGTACCAATTGCTCTGGGCGGGCCCGTGGTATCGCGATCGTATGCCGCCGGGCACGATGCAGCCGTCGGTTACCGAGGCGGGCGACTCCACATCGCGCGCGCGTGCGCTCGCAAACGGGCGATCCATCTATTATTCGGGCAAAGATCTCCGCGGCGTGCGCATTCGAAGCTCCGATCCGCAGCGCGTCTATCAGAGTTGCGCGGTCTGCCATCAGCCGACGGGCGCGGGCGGCGTTCGCCTTGCGGACGGCGCGATCAGCGCGGCGCTCGGACCGCAGGCGCACATGCGGGATAGTATGGGCACGGAGACGAGCTCGAATACGATGCCGGGCATGAGCGCGGCGCAGCCGAGCTGGACCCTGGACGAGTACGAACGAGCGATCTCGCAGGGTGTCGATACGATGGGAATGACGCTGAGCCCGGTCATGCCGCGCTGGAAAATGTCCAAGCGCGATCTCCACGATATCGCGCTCTACGTCCTCACGCAGTTGCACCCGTAGAAGGCGCGCGCGGCTCTGCGGCGCAATTGAGGAGCCGGGCTCTTGGAGGGGATATGATACGAAGTTTTGCGTGCGTCGCGGCGGTCGCGCTCATATCGGGTTGTGCCGGTGCCGGAAGCGCCGGGGCCGGGTCGCCGTCGTCGGCCGTCCCGCAGCCGAAGGCGCAGAGCGTGAGCATCAGCTTCGATATCGCGCTCCCCACGGCGCGCGGTGCGCAACTGCGGCGTGTGCCCGACTACGTTTCGAGTGCCACGCAATCGGCGTCGGTCGTGGTCGCGCCGAGCGGCGGCGCCGCGGGTACCCCGGTCATCATCAACTGCGGTACGACCTCGTGCAACGGTTCGGTCAGCGCGCCGATCGGTAGCGATACCTTTACCGCGAATCTCTACGACGCGCAGAACGCTACGGGGCATCTGCTCTCCACCGGAACGCTCACGCAGACGATCGTCGCGAACACCGCCAACACCGTCACCGTCACGTTCAACGGCGTGGTCGCCTCGCTTGCCGTCTCCTTGGGAGCGAGCGCGTCGGCGGGTACCTCCGCGAGCGTTCCCGTCACGGTCAACGCGCTCGATGCTGCCGGCAAGACGATCATCGGTCCGGGCGTGTACGTCAACGCGAGCGGCGCGCCGATCACGGTGTCGCTCGCCGACGGCGACGCATCGGGCGCGAGTTCGCTATCTTCAACTTCGCTCACGCAGCCGACAAGCGGCATCACGTTGAGCTATAACGGGCTCGCGATCGCGCCCGCGACGATCAGTGCGTCGGCGCCCGGCGTCGCCACGGCAAACGCGTCGTTCGCGCCCGCGTTGCAGCCGATCGGCCCGGGAAGCCTCACGGGCGGCGTCTATCTCAACGCCCACGGTGCCGCGTCGCCGATCTCGTTCACCGCATCGGAGACCGGCTGGACGACCGCGCCGTACAACAAGTCGCTCTCGGCGACGATGTCGCCCGCGTGCGCCCCGATCGCGACCGTCTCGCCGACAACGGGCACCACCTTTGCCGTCACGCTCGCAGCGACTCCGAGTAACGGCTCGTGCTCGCTCACGCTGAGCGACGGCGCGGGACAATCGCTCGTCGTCCCCATCGGGTATCAGGCCTACGCGTACAGCGGCGTGATCGTACCGTTCACGCCGCCCGCGGGGGTCACCACGGTGAACATCACCGCGCTCGGCGCGGGCGGCGGCAGCACCGGCGGCGTCGGGGCCGGAGAAGCGGGAACGTTTACGGTGAGCTCGGGCGCCAGCCTGGACGTGCTCGTCGGCGGCGCGGGCGGCACCGCGCCCAGCGGCGGAGGCGGCGGCGGCGGCGGCTCGTTCGTGTTCCAGACGGGAGCGTCGGCACCGCTGATCGCGGCGGGCGGCGGCGGCGGCGGCAGTTCCGCGGGCGAGTTCGGATCGAACGGCAGCACCTCGCAAAACGGCTATCCCGGCGAAGGTTCCGGCGGACCGGGCGGCACGGACGGAAACGGTGGCAGTTGCATCACCAACAGTGGTGGCGGCGGCGGCTTCATCACCGGCGGGCAGGCCTGCAACGCCGTGCCCGGTGGCGCCCCGATTCGGGCCGGCGGCGCGGGCGGCGTCTACGCCGGTGAGGCGAACGGCGGTTTCGGGGGCGGCGGCGCCGCAGCCGATACGGGAGGCGGCGGCGGTGGCTATAGCGGCGGCGGCGCCGGCGGACTCAACCCGATCATCGGCGCGGGCGGTGGCGGCGGCAGCTATAATGCGGCGACGAGCAACTCATCGACGCTCGCCGGCGCCGCAGTGGGGCAGAACGGATCGATCGTCGTCACCTGGTAACGAGCGCGCTACAGCATCTCCAGACCCGGAGTGACGAACGATCGGAACAGCCGGTCCGCTTGCGCCGCGGGAATCGGATGTCGCTCCGTGAGCCACCAGGTAAAGATCAGCACGAACGTCGACGCGACGAACTCGAGTACGAGGCGCGTCGGCACGTTCGTGCGTCCGACGGTCGCGCGCCCGGGATCGCGCAGCGATTCCGACATCGCGTCGATGAGCGCGGTACTCAAATGACGATGGCCGGCCGGTGATGCCCAGTGCCGAGCTCCCGATCCGTGCGTCGTGCGGCGTCGCTCGTGATGCGCGAAGATCGGCTCGCTGAACCACAGCACGCGCTCGTACCACGGTCCGGAACGGGGCGACGGAGCAGAGCGCGCCGTCTCGACGATCTCGTCGATCGCGCTCGCGAGTAAATCGTCCTTGTCGCGAAAGTGGGTGTAGAAGGTCGACCGCCCCACATCCGCGCGGTACAGGATCTCTTTGACGACGATCTCGTCGTACGGCTTCTCCGACATCAGCTCGTGCAACGCCTCGCGGAGTGCGCTCGTGGTTTTCCGGACACGGCGGTCGCGTTGTCCCGAAACGGACGCCGTATCCGCGCCCGTGCTGTTCCTCGCCATGTCGTCACCGTACACTGATTCCGAACAAATGTCCAATTACGGAGCTATGTATGGAAACAAAACCGAAGACGACCGGACGGCTTTTGCGCCGCGCATGGTGGTACGACGTCACGGCCTGGCTGATGACGGGCGGACGAGAGTGCGTGTTTCGCGAGCGGCTGATGCGTCTCGCGCCGCTCTCGCCGCAGGGCAGCGTCTTGGATGTCGGCTGCGGTACGGGATCGCTTGCGCTCGCGATCAAACGCCGCATGGGCAGCGCGTGCGAAGTCATCGGTATCGACGCGTCGGCGGAGATGATCGAACGCGCCCGGCGCAAAGCCGGAAAAGCGCGGCTGAACGTGGCCTTTCAAGAATCGATCGCCGAAGCGTTACCGTTTGCGGACGCGAGTTTCGACGTCGTCTTCAGCACGCTGATGCTCCATCATATGCCCTCGAAGGCGCGTGCGCGCTGCCTCGATGAGATCGCGCGCGTTCTCAAGCCCGGCGGCAGCGTGCTGATCGCCGATTTCGAAACGAGCGAGAACGCCGCGCACGGCCCGCTCACGCTTGTGCATCGTCGACGGCACGGTCACGTGAAGCGAGAAGCCCTTGCCGATGCGATCTCGATCGCCGGCATGCGCATCGTCGAAAGCGGCGTCTTCGGTGTCGGAACTATTCACTACGCACGCGCCGAGCACGATCCCGTTCGCGCGCGCAGCGACATTCGTTTTCGATGAAAGGCGCTGCATGAAGCGCACGGAACAGTCGCCGGATGAGGCGGTCATCGTTGTCGGTCGTCGCCGCGTGTCTTGGGCTGCTGGTTGCATCCGCGCCGGCGTCGGCCGTGCCCATTTTCGCCAACGGACAAGGCGGCGTAGCCTGTTCGCTCTGTCATAGCGTCATTCCGCAACTCAACAGCTATGGGCGCTACGTGCTCGCGACGAATTTTTCGCGCGGACTCAATCGGCATTTGCAGATGACGCAGAATCAGTCGCTTCCCGTCGCGCTCGAAGCAACGGCTAACGTATCGCATCCGTCGCCGGCCGGGCTGCCTCCGCTCTCCACCTCGATCGTGCAGTGGCTCTCCGCCGGCTTTCTCGGTAAAGATGTTTCGTATTTTGCGACCGTACCGATGGTGAGCGGCGGATTTCCCGCCTCCTCGGTCGATCAGCTCTGGATCGCCGACAACGCGGTGGATCATGGCCGCGGCAGCCTGCAGATCGGACGGTTCGCAACGCCCGTCTTCGCGCCGTGGCTTTCCCAATCGCTCTCGCTCTCGGGCTATGCACTCGCCGGTTTGCAGGTCGGCGCGAACGCGACGACGCTCGCCGATAATCGTTGGGGCGCTTCCTACACTCACGGCGATGACGACGGCGTGATCGCAAACGTCGCCTACCTGAGCGGGAACGGAACGGCGTGGAGCGGTTCCGTGCAGTTCCTTTCGGCGGAATCACACTGGTCCGGCGGTGTCGCAGCGCTGGTCGGAACGCTTGCGAACGGCGGCGGCGCGACCGATCGCTACGCGCGCGAAGCGGCGCTCGTTTCCTACGACGCCGGCCGATTTCAGCTGCTGTCGATCGGTGCGCTCGGCCGCGACAGCGCGCCGTTACCGTTCTCGTCCGCAACGAGCGCGAGCGGATCGGTGACGTTTGAATCCATTTATGCGCCGCGCCCGTGGCTGCATCTCGATACGCGCTACGAACGTACCGACGACGGGCTCGGCAACACGGCGACGAACTACATCCTCGACGCGGCGGTGAATCTGCGTTCGAATATCGTCCTGACGGTGGAAGACGCCGCTCATCCGGGGTCGACCCCGATCACGCAGTATCAACTGCTCTGGGCGGGTCCGTGGTATCGCGAACGTATGCCGCCCGGCACGATGGAACCCGCGCCCGCCGCGCTCGGGATCTCGGTTACGCGAGCGCGCGAACTCGCGAACGGGCGCGCGATCTATTACACCGGCAAAGATCTCGACGGTGTTCGTATCGCGGGCACCGATCCGCTACGGGTCTATCAGAGCTGCGCGGTCTGTCACCGGCCGACGGGTGCGGGCGGCGTTCTTCTTCCGGATGGCGCGATCAGCGCAGAGCTTGGTCCGCATGCGCACATGCGCGACGATATGGGCTCCTCGATGGGTACCGGCGGGCAGCGTTGGAGCCTCGTCGATTTCGAGCACGCGATCGCAAGCGGAGTCGATCCGATGGGTATGACGCTTAGCCCGGTGATGCCGCGTTGGAAGATGTCGCGGCGGGATCTCCACGATATCTCGCTCTACGTGCTCACGCAGCTGCATCCGCACGGATAAGACGCGGAGCCTTCGCCGTGTGCCGAATTATGCGTGGCTGCGAAGAAATGCGCGCATGATCTCCGCGAGCCGATTCGGCTGATCGAAGGGAATGCCGTGACCGGCGTTCTCGATGCATGCAACCTCGACGATCGAATTGCAGCGCTGGATCTCTGCCGCAGTCTCCGATGGAATCACGCCGCCTTCGGCGATCACGAGCAGCGTCGGCGCGCGGAAGCCGCGCACCAGCGCGAGATAGTCGGGAGTCGGCGGCGTGAGAATATCGAACGCGCTCGATCGGCAATGCATGCGCGCGTCGGCGAGCAGCTCGATGATCTCTTGCGAGCGGTGCGGGTGCCGCGCGCGCAAGTCTGCTGCGAGCGCGCTCCTCCCTGCCGCGACTGCGCGTCGGTGCTGCTCCGCCGCGTCGCTCTCGTAGACGGCTTGCTGCCGTTCCGCGCTCAGAAACGTCGGATCGATCAAGACGAGCGCGCTTACGAGAGTCGGGTGCCGAGCGGCGACCAATGCCGCCGTCATGCCGCCCATCGAGTGCCCGACGAGCAGCGGCAGCTCGAGTCCGCGTTCGCGCATCAGCGTCAGCACGTCGTCGGCAAGATCGTCGTAGCGCACGCCCTCCGGCGGCGCGTCCGCAGCGCCGTGTCCTCGCGCATCCGGCGTTACGGCATCGAGCACGTCTTCCAGCCCGCGTACGAGCGGTATCCAGCAGGCGCCGCTTCCGGTCAAGCCGTGCAGAAACACGGCGGGTACTCGCGCCGTCTGGGCGTTCGGAGGCATGACTCGTGAATTCACAGGTGAGTGCAAGGTTGTTGGTGGTATTGCTCCGAGCATGAGTAGAGCCTCCCGTTTCCGAGCGTTCTCGTGTGCGTTGCTGCTCGTCGTGTCGGCGTGCGCAGGCGGAACGCTCCAGCCGCCGCCGGCGGCGAGCCAGGTTGCGTCGTCGATTCCCTGCAGTCAGATTTCCGATCTGCGCGCGCTCGGGCCGCGTCTCGCCGACGTGACCAATCCGCAGACGGGCGATGCGATGGAATATACCGTCATCGGCGACGGCGCGGTGAGCAACGACGTCCTCGTCATGTTTCCGGGGACCGGGCAGATTCTCACCGGATGGCCCGTCCAGATGCTCACGAACAGCGCGTCGAGCCCTGAGATCGTGAAGACGGGCGCGTACGATCCGCTCGAAGACGGCTCCGTCTCGCTCTGCCACAACTACCGGATCCTGCTCTTCGACTATCCCGGTGTCGGATCGACGCCGCTGAGCGGCAACGTGACGCGCGATATGATTGCAAGCGACGTCGACGCGCTGCTGCAGGACGCGAGCACGCGCTACGGCATCTCCACGAACGCCGTCGATCCCGTCGGCTGGTCGCTTGGAACAACGAACGCATTGAAGTACGCGGTACTTTCGCCGGTGTCTCGCCCGACTCGTACGATTCATAACGTCATCCTAATCGCCGCGGGCCCCGGCGGGAGCGAACAAGCCGAGGTGGGCGGCGATTCAGCCGCGTGCGTCAGCACGATGTTCGGCGCTGCGCTCACCGCAACGGGAACGCTCGCCGACGATCTGAAGACGAAGCTGACCGAACTGATCTTCCCGTATCTCGGTCAGACGCAAGCCGAGAGCGGAACGAACAGCGGCTGCACGGCGACGGTCAGCTCCACCGCGCTCTCGCTCAGCGTCACGCCGGATTGCGGAATTCTCAATCACTGCCTCGGTTTTATCGCGGGATCGATCATCGATCTCGAAACCGCGCCGTGGAGCACGACCAAGGGGATCGATAGCGCCGTCTTCGCGCAGCAGCGTGAGCTCTCGAACGATTTCGACGTCGCCTATTGCTCCGGCGGCGGACCGAACTTCACCTCGACCGGCTGCACGGCGTACGGATCGGTGAAGATGAGCGTGCAGAACGGCGGCGTGTGCAAAACCGATACCGCGAATCCCGACGCGCCGATCGCCTCGGCGTGCGACCGCATACCGATGACCGGCAAGCTCATCGTGATCAACGGCTACGAGGATCTCCTCACGCAGTGGACATACGGAAAAGCGCTCGTCGATGCGTACAACGCGCAGTACGGTGCCGGAACGGCGGTGCTCGATACCTATCCCGGCGCGGCGGGCCACGGCGTGATGATCCAGCATCCCGAATGGACACAGCTCGCGATCGAAGCCGCGATGACCGCGTCACCGATCGTGCGGGACGTTCGGATCACGCCCGGCGGCTAGGCGCGGGCGCGCGCCTATGATACGGTGCTGGTGAAGGCCTCGGGCTCGCCACAATCGGGTGTGTGCGTCCGAGCATCGTAGGAGGCTTCATGCATCGGCGTACGTCGACCGTGCTTTTCGCCGTCGCAGCCGCAATCGCGCTCGCGGCGCTCTCGCTCGCGGGTACCGGCGCGAGCTTCGCGCAGTCCGCACCTGCGGCCGCGATCGGCCCGGATCCGTGCCCCTCAGCGCCCGTCACGCTCCCGACCGAGCTCCCGCAACTTCCCCAAGTGGTCGTCGACTCGCTGCCGCGCGATAGCGAGGGCTTCCACAAGCTCACGCTCACGGCGCGCAATACGTGGTACCACAGCGGAAGAAGCAACGCTTCGCGTTATTGCTACACCTGGCACGATGCGCGCGGCGCCGAGCACAGCGTTCCTCCGGTGATTCGCGTGCGCGCGGGCGATAAGCTCGCGCTCGATCTCGTGAATCGTCTTACCGACGGTCCCGGCGTGCATGCGATGGCATCCACGATGTCGCCCGGCGAGCCGGAGACGAAATGCCCGCCGATGGATATGCCGGGCGGCACGCCCGCGCGCATTCCGAACGGCTATCTCGGCCATCCGTATGTGACGTTCGGCCCGACGCCGACGCCGAGTAGCCAAGATACGAACATCCACATGCACGGCTTTCTCGGGCCGCCGCAGCAAGACAACGTCTTTCTCTCCACGCTGCGCTCGCCCGGACACGCGTGTCTCTATCGCTACGTGATTCCGACGGCCGGTCCGTTCAATGCGCGCCCGCAGCCGCCGGGAATGGATTGGTACCATTCGCACGAGCACGGGATCTCGAATCAACAAGTCGGCGGCGGACTCGACGGTACGTGGATCGTCGACCCGTCGAAAGGTCCGACGTTCACGCCCGCCGACGAGCGTATCGTCGTGCTGCGCACCGCGCTTGCCGCAAACACCGAAGAGCAGCGCATCGAGCGCGCGATGCAGGTGATGAAGGCGCCGTCGGCCAGCGCGCTCGGCGCGCAGGCGGCGCATCCGGCCGCAAACGTCAATCCGTTCGATCCGCCCGCGTGGCCGATCGGCATGCCGCTGCCGTCACCGTCGCCCGCACCGGGAACGACGCTCGATTCGTGTCGTCCGATCGTGAGATCGACGCCGAGCGCCCCCGATATCACCGTCAACGGCATCGCGGTCCCGATGAGCGTCACGACATCGGCATTGTACACGAGCGCTACCGTGGGTCGCCCGCAACTCTGGCGCATCCTGAACGGCACCGCAAACTCCTACGCCGATATCGAACTGCGCGATAGTGCGGGACAGGCGCAACTTATGCAGGTCGTCGCGCGCGACGGCACGCCCGTCTCACCGAATAACGCCGATCCCTACGCGCTCGCCGTGCCGATGCGCAGCGTGGAATTGCCGCCGGGCGGTCGCGTGGAGTTCATCGTGCGCCCCACGAGCACAAAGCCGCTCACGGTCTTCATGAATACGCCGTGCACCGGGCCGGACGGCACCTACGAACCGCCGCGCAATCTGGTGCAAATCCGCCCGACGCTACGCGGGATACGCATGGCTGCGCCGAACGTGAAGACCGCCGTCGCGAAAACGTCGCAGACGCGCGCGGGCGATCTGGTCGCATGGATGCACGCGCATCCCGAGGATGTCGTGCGGCGAGCGATCACGTTCACGCAGTATCTCTACCGCAAGAACGATAAGAACGCGTTTCTGTTCTTCATCACCGAGACCTCGAAGCCGGGCTTCACCGAGCATCCGTTCGATCCGACGTTCGCCGGGAACGAACGGGTGCCGAACAATCCCGATATCACCGTGCGCTCCGGAACGGTGGAAGAATGGACGCTCTTCAACGCGACCGCCGAGACGCACGCGTTCCACATCCACCAGATGGTCTTCACCGTGCTCGATCCGCATAATCCGCTCTCGCAACTCGAGCTCGACACGGTCGCCGTGCATCCCGGCACGTTCGCTCCCAATCGCGGCATGCCCGATCCGTGGACGTATCCCTACGAGAAGCCGGGCCGCGTGACGATTCTGCTCGACCTACGGCACATGCATCCCGGCACGTTCGTCTTCCACTGCCACATGCTCGCGCACGAAGATCGCGGCATGATGGGCATCATCCGCGTCATTCGCTGACTCCGAAGTACGCGGGACGATCGATATCGGCGAGCAGTGCGGCTTCGCGCGGCGCCCAGTGAAAGCGCTCGCGGGTCGCGTTGCTCGTCGCGGGATTATCGGCGGCGACGATCGGCGCGAACCAGCCGAAGTGCTGCTCCGCTTCACGACGCGTTTTGGACACCGCCGGCACGCCTAGGCGTCGACCGATCAGCTCGGCGATCTCGCGAAACGGCACGCCTTCCTCGGCGACGCCGTGCGCGCGTTCGCCCGGCGCTGCGTCTTCGAGCACGCGCCGATAGAGGCGCGCGACATCGAGCCGGTGGACGGCGGGCCAATGGTTCTCGCCGTCTCCGACGTACGCCGAAACACCGCGTTTGCGCGCGGTCGCGATCAGGCGCGGTATGAACCCGCCGTCGCCCTCGCCGTGCACGGTCGGCGGCAGGCGGACGATCGCGCCGCGCACGCCGCGCTCGGCGAAGCGGCGCACCGCCGACTCCGCCGCGGCGTTGCGCATGGCGAACGTCCCGTCCACACTCGGTTCGTCGAACTCGCTCACCACGTGCCCGTGCGGAAGCCCGAGCGTACCGACCGTCACGACCAGCGGCCCCCCGTTGCGTTCGAGTGCCTTGCCCATCGCATCGATCGCTTCGCGGTCCACGCGCAAGATCGCGGAGAGAAAGTTCGAAGCAACGCTCTGACCCAGCAGCCCGCGCGCGATGGCGCCGATCCGCGTCCCGAGCGGCGCATCCGTGAACGCATGCATGAACGCCAAGTGAATCACCCCATCCGCCGCCTGCGCGCCGCGCCGCAAGCTCTCGATGTCCTCGAGGCGCCCGAGGTGCGGCGTCGCGCCCGCGGCCCGCAGCCGCGCCGCGCCCTCCTCGGAGCGGGTGAGCCCCAGCACCTCATGTCCCCCGTCGATCAGCTCCCGCACGACCGCCGAGCCGATGAACCCCGTCGCTCCGGTCACAAAAACCCGCATATGTCCCCTGGCCTTTCCATTAAGTATACTATACGGTATAGTATACTTAAGCGATGGGTGTTTGTCCAGCGAAAGGGGGCGGCGTGAGCGTCTCGGCGAGCCGCGCGAAGCGCGGTGAGGATCTGCGGCAGCGCATCCTATGGTCCGCGCGCGAAGTCTTTCTCGAGTCCGGCTTCGAGCGCGCCTCGATGGATGCGGTGGCGAGCCGAGCGGGCACGACCAAGCGCACCGTCTACGCGCACTTCGAAAACAAAGAGGCGCTCTTCGTCGCCACCTTCGAGATGCTGCGCGGCATTTTTCTCGAGCGGCTCGCCTCACCCGAGGCCTTTGCGCAAGAGCCGCGCGAGGCGCTGGTGCACTTCTGCGGGCGCTTTATGGAAACGCTGCTCTGGGAAGACGCGGTGCATATGGCGCGCGTCTGCGCATCCGAAGCGGGTCGCTTTCGCGGTGACGCCGCACAGTATTGCTATGCGATCTTCGCGAGCATCGAAACCAAACTCGCCGCGTACATCGCCGCCGCGTTCGGCCGCTCGCGCGAACAGAGCGACGACGACGCACGGCGGCTGATGGGCCGGTTGCTCTATCCGCGCTTCATGCAGACGCTCTTCGGCGTCGAGGCGACGCTCGAAAAATTCGACGAGCGCGGGCTCTCGCCGTCGTTCGATCTCACGCCGATCCGCCGAGCGGTCGAGGAGCTGGTCGAGCACGTACGGTAATGCCCGTACCATGATTCGATCGCTTCTCGCCGTCGCGGCGTTCGCCGCGCTTGCCGTTCCCGCTGCGGGTGCCGCGCAGCTTCCCACCGCCGGCATGCAGTGGCGCTCCACCGGCCCCGCGATTGCGGGCGGGCGCGTCACGAGTGTCGCCGGTTCGGCACACGATCCCAACCTCTACTACATCGGCGCCGCAGGCGGCGGCGTGTGGAAGAGCAGCGACGGCGGCGCGAAGTGGAAGCCGGTCTTCGATAAGGAACCGGTCGGCGCCATCGGCGCGGTCGCGATCGATCCGACGAACGATCGCACCGTCTGGGTCGGCACCGGCGAATCGAATCCGCGCAACGACGTGAGTTACGGCGACGGCGTCTACAAAACGACCGACGGCGGCAAAACATGGACGAACGTGGGACTGCGCGACACCCGCTACATCTCGCGCATTCTCATCGATCCGAGCGATCCGCAGCACGTGATCGTCGGTGCGCTCGGCGATGTGTTCGCGAATTCGTCCGCGCGCGGCGTCTACGTCACCTACGACGGCGGCAAAACCTGGAGCAAGACCCTCGCGGTCGGGCCGCAGAGCGGCGTCTCGGATCTCGCGATGAGTCCGAAAGCGCCGAACGTGATCTACGCGGGAATCTGGGAGTTCCAGCGTCGGCCGTGGACGTTTCATAGCGGCGGCCGCAAAGACGGGCTCTACCGTTCGACCGACGGCGGCAAGACGTGGACGCGTCTCACCGGCGGCGGCTTGCCGAGCGGCATTACCGGACGCATCGGTCTCGCGGTTGCCCCGAGCGATCCCAATCGGATCTACGCGCTGATCGAATCCAAACACGGTATCCTGTGGCGCTCCGACGACGGCGGCACCACGTGGACGCTCGTCAGCTCGAACACGCTCGTCGATCAGCGTCCGTTCTACTTCTCGCACATCTCGGTCGATCCGAACGATCCCGATCACGTGATCACCGCCTCCACCTCGCTCGCCGAGAGCACCGACGGCGGCAAGCACTTCAAAGCGATCGCGCGCGACGTGCACGGCGACTACCATGCCATCTGGATCGCGCCCGATAATCCGCGCCGCATCATCGTCGGCGAAGACGGCGGCTATGCGCTCACCGTCGACGGCGGCAAGACCTGGGCATTCTGGGCGAATCTGCCGATCGGCCAGTTCTATCGCGTCGGCCTGGGGAACGACAATCCGTACACGATCTGCGGCGGCCTGCAGGACAACAATTCGTACTGCGGTCCCTCGAACTCGCTCGACCAAGCGGGCAACGCCAACGCGTCGTGGTACGCGGTCGTGCAAGATGACGACGGTCAGTGGGCGATTCCCGATCCGCGCAACGCGAATTTCATCTGGTCCGACGGCCAAGACGGCGCGCTCTTCGTCTTCAACCGCACTTCGCGCGAATATCTCTTCGCACAGCCGTACTTCACGAGCGTGCAGCAGGATTACGACATCGCGACGAGCCCGTATCGCTTCAACTGGGAGTCGCCGATCGGCTTTGCGCCGTGGGACGGACGCATCGCGTGGTTCGGCGGCAACGTCGTTTTTCAATCGAGTGACGGCGGCGTGCACTGGAAGCCGATCAGCCCCGATCTCACGCGCAACGACAAAGCGCATCAGCAGCCCGCGGGCGGTCCGATCACGCACGACGTGACCGGCGCCGAATACACCGATACGATTCTCGATATCGAAGGCTCGCCGGTTTCGCGCGGCGAGATCTGGGTGGGCACCGATGACGGCCTCGTGCAGATGACGCGCGACGGCGGCGCGCATTGGAAGAACGTCACGCCGCCCGGCGCGATCGCGAACGGCCGCTTCGAAACCGTCGCTCCTTCGCCGCTCGTGCGCGGCACGGCGTACGCGGTGGAAGATGCGCACCTGATGGGGAATGCGGCGCCGCACGTCTGGATCACCACCGATTACGGCGCGCATTGGCGTTCGATCGTGAACGGGTTGCCGCGGCATCTCTGGACGCGCGCGATCCGTCCCGACATTCACGATCCCTCGCTCGTCTATCTCGGCACCGAAGAGGGCGTGTGGATCTCCTACGATCGCGGCGCGCAGTGGCAGAGCCTGCGCAACAACATGCCGGCCGTCGCGGTTCACGATATTCGCATTCAGCCGCAATTCGACGACCTGGTGCTCGCGACGCACGGTCGCTCGATCTGGGTGATGGACGATATTCGTCCGCTCCAAGAGCTGCCCAAGGCGGTTGCGGCGGGCGCGATGCTCTTCACGCCGCGCACGTCGTACGAATACAACCTGACCAACAACACCGAAGGGCTCTACACCAACTACGCGGCCGAGAATCCGCCCTACGGTGTGCCGATCTCGTACTACCAAGCAACGCCGCAGGCGCACGCGCCCACGGTCGCGATTCTGGATGCGCACGGCAGTCTCGTGCGCGATCTCACCGCACCCAATGCCGCGGGTCTCAATCGCATCGTCTGGAACTTCAC
The DNA here is from genome assembly GCA_027306785.1 of Vulcanimicrobiota bacterium. Lineage (GTDB taxonomy): Bacteria > Vulcanimicrobiota > Vulcanimicrobiia > Vulcanimicrobiales > Vulcanimicrobiaceae > REEB354. Next base: position 58,940 of record DAHUZB010000007.1, on the reverse strand, counting down.
GGCGGCTCCGCCGGTGAAATGGAACGGCGCGCTCAATCCGGCGTTTCAGGGACCCGACGACGGCCCGATGGTCGTACCGGGGCGGTACACCGCGCGCATCACGCTCGGCGGTCGCACCTTCAGCCGTTCGTTCCTCGTGAAGCCCGATCCGAAGGCGACGCTCACCCTCGCGCAGATGCGGCAGAGCTACGACGCGTTCGCGAAGCTGAACGCACTCTACTCGAAGGTCGACGTGATGCTCAACAACCTCGATGCGGTCGGCAAGGCGCTCGCGGCGCAGCCCGCCGCGTTGAATCCGGCGGCGAGCGCCGCGCTCGCTCGCGCGCGCACGGCGCGGGCCGCGGTGATGGCGAAGCTCACGGCGGCCTACACCAACGGTGAGGACTCGGTCTCGCGCCCGGGTTCGCTGCGCGAGAATCTCGACGGGGCGCTGACTTCGCTTCAGTCCTTCCCGGTGCAGGGCATCATCACGCCCGCCGCGGCGCAGTTCTACGCGCGCATTGCCGCCGAATACGGCGCGGCGCGCGCGGCCTACAACCGCTACGCGGCGTCGCTGCCGCAGACAAACGCGCTCTTCGAACGCAGCGGTCTGCGGGCGCTCCCCGTGATTCGTCCGCAACGGTAGGTCGGCGGCGTGCGGCGTATCCTCGCACTTGCGCTCGCGGCGACGGTTCTCGTCGCCGCGGGCGACCCGCACAAGCGGTTCGCTATTCTCGGCGCGAGCATCGACGTTCGGGTGACGCGCGGCGCACGCACGCTGCCCGCCACGCTCGTGCCCGCGCTGCGACCCGGCGACGTGATCGATCTCTCGTTTCCGCGCGGCGTGCAGTTCAGCAGTTCGCCGCGCTGGCATCTGGTCGTCGCCGATCTGTACGACGATTACCTGAAGCAGCGGCCCACCTTTCCGATCGCCGACGCCGATCTGAGCGCCGCGCCCGCGGGTCACGTGTGGCGCGTGCGTTACACCGGCAAAGCGACGCCTATCATGTTTCTCGTTCCCGAAGACGGCAGTCGCCGCGGGCGCGGCATCCCCGATGCGCGTGCCGCGATCGATCGGCTGGAGAATCGCTCGCTGCTCCTTCGCACCGCCACGCTCTCGCAGAATGCGGCGGTGAAGCGCTCCACCATGGATCGCTTTCTCGCCTCGCTTGCAAACGTGCAGCCGAGCCGGCTACCCGATGCGCACGCACGCATCGCGGCCGCCTCGAAGGCGCTCTTCGGCGCCGATCTCTCGCAGTCGGCCTGCTTCGATCCGTCGCGCGCGCAGAGCACCCAAGTGGCGTGCGCGGCGCAGGCGATCGCGAGCAGTTACGATGCGGGCGGGCATGTCGACGTGACGAGCGCGGTCACGAGCCAGCTCGCCGTGAACACGGCGACGTACGGTATGCTGATGGGCACGCTCTACGAACTGCTCGCCAAGCGGCGCGTCGCCGCGCACTACACGTTCGTCCCCGGCGTGATTCGGCCGGGCGGCAAGAACACCGATGTCTACGTCGATCAGCAACCGAGCTACGATGCGAGCAGCGCGAATCCGTCGACGATCGTCTATTTCTCGGTCGGCGATAAGGGGGCGTCCGAGCGTCCGCCTTCGTACGGCGCGCCTGCCGTGCTCCCGCTCTGCGCGGACGGTTCCTCGCTTGCGTTCACGCTGCCCTTCGATGCATCTCCGGTCTATTTTCGCTCGCAGGCATTGCTGCTGCACTCGTCCGCCGGCGCACGCCGCATCGCGCTTACCTACGATCCGTTGGAGGGCTTCAGCGCCGATCTTCCGAGCAGCACGCCGAGCGCGGGAGCCGAGGTGACGGTGCGCAGCACGTGGGGATTCGATCGCATCGTTTCGCGCGCGATGCCGCTCGTGCGTCCGCGCGCGGCGAGTTGGCTGCTCGCAAATCCGGTCGCCGTTCCGGTCGTTGCCGGGGCGAAAAAGGCAACGCTCCGATTCAGCGACGAGCGCGCCGGCATCGGCACGTGCGTCTCGTCGGTCGATCTCACCGATGCGCTCGGCCACACGCTTCCCGTCACGTCGATCGAGCGCGGCGCAAACGCGGTCACCGTCACGTTCGATGCATCGCAGGCGGGCGGCGCCGCGGGGACGGCGCTGGTGCACCAGCCGGGCGGCATCGTCTCGGCACCGGTCGCGTTTCCCATCTATCCCGCGCTGCCGACGGTGTCGAGCGCGATGGCCTATCTTCCCGAAGGACGGCTGATTCTGCGCGGCGAGAATCTCAAGTACATCGATCGCGTCACGTTAAACGGCACCGCCATCACCTTTGCAAACGGGAGTCGGAATGCAGACGGTTCGTGGGCATTCACCGCCCCGTCGCCGACGGCGTACGATCCGCAATGGACGCACGATACGATGACGATCACCTACACGATGCAGGCGCCGGATCCGCGCACGGGCAAGGCGATCGCCGACGTGATCTACGCGCCGAGCATCGTGCCGCAGCCGGTGCCTACGAAGACGACACCGAGACGAGCTTCGCGTTGATTTCTTAGCCCGCGTCCGTGTACGACGCGTCGAGCGCGCGCACGTCGTGCACGCCGAGCAGATTCAACGTGCGCACGAGGTCGGCGCGCAGGATCTCGATCGCGCGCGTCACCCCGATCTCACCCGCGGCGGCGAGTCCGTACGCATACGCGCGTCCGATCAACACCGCCCGTGCGCCGAGGCAGAGCGCCTTCACGACGTCTCCGCCGCGTCGAATGCCGCCGTCGATCAGCACGTCGACGCGATCGCCCACGGCGGCGACGACCTCGGGCAGTACGTCGAGCGTCGCGGCGACGCCGTCGAGTTGACGCCCGCCGTGATTCGAGACGACGATCGCTCGCGCGCCCGCATCCACCGCGCGGCGCGCGTCGTCGGCGGTGTGCACGCCCTTGACGACGATCGGTCCGCCCCAGCGCTCCGCGATCCAGGAAAGATCGCGCCAATCGACGCTCGATTCGCCGAGCGCACTGCCCGCGTCGAGATACGGCATCGGGCCGCTCTCGAGTTCCACGTTCGGAAAGCGCATCAATCCGCCGTCGCGGAGAAAGTCGACGAGCCAATGCGGCCGCGCGAGCACGCTGCCGAGATACGGCAGCATCGCGAGCGGATTGCCGCCGACGAGCTCCTTCGCGCCGTTCCGCACGTCGCGCTCGCGCATCCCCGCGACCGAGGTGTCGATCGTCACGACGAGCGCGCTGTAGCCCGCGGCTTTGGCGCGATCGATCGCGCGGCAGGCGACCTCGCGTCCGCCGATGATGTAGAGCTGATACCACGCGGTGCCGCCGGTGGCGGCTTTGACCTCTTCCATGCGGCATCCGCTCAGCGTGGAGAGAATGTATCCGGTGCCCGCCGCGCCCGCCGCGCGCGCGGCCGCGCATTCGCCGCGCGGGAAGAAGAGACGGCTGCTGCCGACCGGTGCGAGCAGAAACGGCAGTGCGAAACGCGTGCCGAGGACGGTGACGTCGAGCGAGCACGGCGCGCTCGCGACCGCCGAACGCGGACGGAAACGCATGCGCTCGAACGCGCGCTCGTTTGCGCGCAGCGTGATCTCCGCGTCGGCACCGCCGTCGATGTAATCGAAGACCGCACGCGGCACGCGCCGCCGCGCGAGTTCGCGCAGATCGGCGATGCTGACCGCGCGCCGCGCGTTCATGCTCCGACGCCGACCTCGAGCGTCTCGTACTCGGTGAGCAGCGCCTCCCACGACGCCACGAGTTCGTCGCCGCGCGCCGCGAGCGCGGTACGCTCGGCGTCGAGCCGCGCGACTTCGGCGCGATCTTCGTAGAGCTCCGGCTCGGCGAAGCGCGCGTCGATCTCGGCGCGACGCGCATCGTTCGCGGCAATCTCGCGCTCCACGCGCGCAATTTTGCTCTCGAACTGCGAGCGCAGCTTGAGGGGCGTCTGTCGCGAGCTCTTCGCACGTTCGCCTTCGGCGCGCGTCGCCTGCGTCGTGCGCGCGCGTTCGCGTTCGCGCTGCTGCGACTCGTAGGCTTCGTATCCGCCCTCGAGCGCGCCCCAGACGCCGTGTTCGATCCAGAGCACGCGCTCGCACAGGCGCGAGAGCAGGTACCGGTCGTGCGAGACGACGACGATGGTGCCCTCGTACTCATCGAGCACCGATTCGAGCGCGTCGCGGCTCTCGATGTCGAGATCGTTGGTCGGCTCGTCGAGCAGCAGTACGTCGGCTTCGCGTGCCATCAGGCAGGCGAGCATGATGCGCCGTCGTTCGCCGCCCGAAAACGCGTGCACCGGCTTCTCCGCCGCGTCGCCGCCGAGCAGCATGCGTCCGAGCAGGTTGCGCGCGCGCTCGTTGGAGACGCCGCCGATCGTCATCACCGCGTCCACGGCGCGCAGCGCGGGATCGATCTGCTCGTGCGAATTCTGCGCGAAGTACGCCACGCGTGCGGCGGGATTGTACCGCACCGTTCCCGCGTCGGCGGCGAGGTCGCCGTTGAGGATCTTCAGCAGCGTCGATTTGCCCGCGCCGTTCGGCCCGACCACCGCGACGCGTTCGCCGCGCTCGATCTCGATCGTCAGATCGGTAAAGAGGCGCCGCTCGCCGTAGGCTTTGGCGAGGCCGCGGGTTTCGAAGGCGAAACCGTTTCCGCGGCGTCGCGCGGCATCGAGGCGCACGCTGATCGCGGCGCGCGGCGCGCGCGGTGCGTCGATCGCGCTTTCGGCCTCGATGCGATCGAGCTGCTTCTCGCGGCTGCGCACGCGGCTGTAGTTGGAAGAGGTGAGCGTGGATCGCAGGCCGTCGATGGTGGCGCGGCGCTTATCGCGTTCGGCGACGAAGCGTTCGTACTCGCGGCGCGCCTCTTCGCGTCGTATTTCGCGTTCGGCGAGAAAGGCGGTGTAGGCGTGTGACGCCGTCGCGTAGACCTCGAGCGTGCCGCGATCGAGCTCCCAGATGCGCGTGGCGACGCGATCCAGAAAATAACGGTCGTGCGAGACGATCAGATAGCCGCGTCGATCCGCGGCGATCGTGTTCTCCAAGCGGCGCACGGTCGCGATATCGAGATGGTTGGTCGGCTCGTCGAGGATGAAGTAGTCGGGATCGTCGATCAGCAGATGCGCGAGCGCGGCCTTCGCGCGCTGTCCGCCCGAGAACTCGCGCAACGGGCGCGCGAGATCGTGCTCGCCGAAGCCGAATTCCTCGAGCATGATGCGCAGCGATTTCGCGCGTAGGCGTGCCGCGTCGTCGGGCGCGCGCTCCATCGCGGCGTCGACCAACTGCTGCAACGTGGCCTCCGTCTCGTCGGCGACGCCCTGCGCGAGATAGCCGAGCCGCGCATCGCGCGCGCGCACCACCGAGCCGCCGAACGGCTGATCCACGCCCGCGAGCAGGCGGAGCAGCGAGGATTTTCCGGCGCCGTTCGGGCCGACGAGGCCGACGCGTTCGCCCTCGCGCAGCACGCCGTCGAGATGAGCGAAGATCTCGCGCGCGCCGTAATGGCACTCGAGATCGGAGAAGCGCAGCAGTTCCAAAGCCCGGTTATGTTCCAGGCCGAGCCGGGAGTTCCGTGCCGTCGCGAACGCAAGCGGCGATGCGCTCGAAGGCGGGCTCACCCCGCAGCGGGTCGAGCATCGGCTCGACGAGGGTGCGCGTCATCCACGGGTCGCGCCCGGCGAGCCCCCGCTCGAGCGCGGCGATCGCGGCCTCGGCCTCTCCGGCGCCGGCGGCGGCGAGCGCTTCCCAGAACGGCGATCGCTGCCCGGTCGCGGGGCGATCGTCGAGCTCGGAGCGCAACGCGTGGTAGTCCTCGCCGCGCCCGCAGGCGGCGTAGGCGTGGAGCAGATACCAGGCGGCGGCCTCGTGTTCGCGCCGCGACCGCTCCCAGGCGACGATCGCGAGATCGATGCGGCCCTCGAGGTAGTGCGCGAGGCCGCGCAGCGTGGGGACGTGCCAGAGGCGCGTGCCGAGATCGCCGGCGAGATCGAGCAGCGCGAGCGCCTCGGGGATGCGGCGCGCGTAGAGCAGCGCGATTGCCCGCGGCAGCACGGCGCTCGTATGCATCAACGCTTCCTCACAGCGGCCGCGCAGCGCCGCGAGCAACGCGCGCGCCGCGCGGGTCTCGCCGTGCTCCGCGGCGCGCAGCAAGTGCGCGTCGGCGGCGTCCCAGTCGTACGAGAGCTCCACGAGCGCCTTGGCGTGTATGGCTGCGGCCTCCGCCAGAGGTTCGATTGCGAGCGCGCGTGCGGAAAAATCCAGGGCGCGCAGTTGCGGGATCGGCGGAGCGATGGCGCCGCCGTCGCCGATCTCCGCATAGCAGCGAGCCTTGCCCGCGAAGGCGGCCGCGCAGCGCGCATCGACCGCCAAGGCCTGATCGAAGAAGTAGAGCGCCGACTGCAAGGCACGCTCGGTCCCGAGCGCAAGGAAATACCTTGCGTTCTCGCAGAATTGCGCGGCGCGTCGGCGGTCGTCGTGCATAGCGTGGGGAAGCAGTCCTTTGTAGACATTAATTCACACATGGGCTGCAAAGGCGCATGATCCAAAGGACCCGGTTCTATCAATCCTCCGCATAAAGGTGCGCGAAGTCATTTTTCGATAGGCGGTTTATGAGACGATTCCAACTCGGGGTGCTTGCTTGCCTCATCGCGGTGCCGGCGGCTCTCCATCCCGCGGCGGCGCAACAGACGGCGACGCGACACATCGCCCTCGGCAACGCGAACCTGCTGCGCGTGAACGTCAGCGGTGATCTCACGCTCGTTCCCGATGCGAACGCGAGCGATATTCTCATCGTCGGATCGGCGCCGGTCGGCTCCCCGCCGCTGCGCGTGGAATCGACGCGCACGGGGCGTCGGCTCAACGTCGCGCTCTCGGGCCCCGCGCGTTCGCCGCTGCCCTTCACCGCGAGCGGTCATAGCTATCGGCTCACCTATCCCGCGGGCCTGCGCATCGATGTGCGCGAGTTCGCGGGCGGTGTGACGATCGCGCACAGCCGCGCGCCGATCGTCATCTACAACGCGAACGGTCCGATCGCGATCGCGGATGCGGCGGGCAGCGTTACGGTCGAAGCCGATAACGGCAGCATTCGTGCGACCGGCGTTCGGGCGCCGATCTCCGCGACCACCGGGACCGGCGATCTGCGCGTGGTGCTCGAGCGCGGATGGCGCGGTCGCGAGGTGCGGCTCGAGTCCTCGAACGGCAACGTGAGCCTCGCCGTGCCGCCGGGCTTCCGCGGGCACTACGATCTGTCGTCGGGGAACGGCGCGGTGAGCAACCCGCTTCCGAGCGATCCGCACGGGGCGCTGGTCTTCATCCTCACCGAACGTGGAAACGTGGCGGTCACAAGGGAGAATCTGTAAAGATTCCCCATACTCGGGCCCCACTGCCATCTCTGTCGTAGTTTCCTGCCCGGCCCTCGGGAGATGCTAAGCCGCGTCAAATTTCCAAGCAATTCAAGCAGGGAGAGGTTCCGTGGGTAAGATTCTGGCGGGCATGTTGCTCGCGGCGGCGATCGCGCCGGTGGCCGCTTCGGCCGCGCCGATCGATCCGTCGCTCGTTCCCGACGGCACGTATGTCGTCAAGGTCGAAAAAGTTCAGGATGCGCAGCACGCGCTCGTGATGATGAATAACGGCGTCGAGACGACGCTCGTCGCGACCGGTTCGGTCAACTTCGCGTCGGTGAAGTCGAACGAGACGCTCAAAGTCTCGCTCATCAAGGGCAAAGTTCCGGTTTACGCCGTTCAGTAGGCATCCGTACGAAAGCCGGGTAAAGGGGATTTATACGAATCCCTTTTTCTTTTCTCGAACGGAGAGGATCACGACATGCGGCTTCGCATCGCCACCGGAACGTTCGCAGCACTCGTCGCCGCCACCGCGATCGCGGCGCAGGCGGCGCTCGGCACGGGTACGCTTCTGAACGGTACGATCACCAAGAGCTACACGAGCAAATCGGCTTATGTCGGCGAGCCGGTCGAACTCACCAACGTCACCAACGACGACGGCAGCGGCTCGGTCGTCGGCGGGCGCCTCTACGGCACCGTAACCGCGGTGCAGAAAGCAAGCCAGGGCCGCCCGGGTAAAATCGCCTTCGCGTTCACGAAGCTCGTCACGTCGAGCGGCGCCGTCTACGCCGTCAACACGAACGTGACGAAGATGAAGGCCAATACCAAAAATAACACGCTCAAAGAAGCGGGCGGCGCGCTCGCTGGCATGTTGGTCGGCAACATGCTCGGCAAGACGCTCTTTCATCTGAGCGGCGGCGGCGTGGTGGGCGCGATCGGCGGCTTCCTGCTCGCGAAGAACAATCGAGAAGACGTCACCGTCCCGGGCGGCACGATCGTTCAGGTGCACGTCGACTCGATCACGCGTCGTCAATCGTACTGATCTCCATTTTTGAATCGAAGCGATCTCGAAAAGTGATCGTTTCACACGTCACGAGGCTCGCGGCGCAACGCCGCGGGCCTCGCCGTCTTTCGCGCCGCGCACCTATATGGAAACTGCACACGGGAACGCAATGCCGTCGATCGCGTATTCACCGCATACATCGCCGCTTGTCGGCGATGCTTGCACGCATTACTACGCTACTTGTTAGGAGTCACACGTGAATACACGTCTCATGTCGCGGATCCGCTCGGGTGCGGTCGCGACGGCGTTCGTGCTGATCGGCAGCGCGCTCGCCGCATGCGGAGGCGGCGGCTCGAGCGCGCCGTCGGTGCCCGCCGTTCCCCAAAGCAATCATCCCGCCGCGCATATGCTCGCGCATATGGACATCTCGCGTGCGAACGCGGCCAAAGTCGCGTCGCTCGTTCGTTCGACGGCGGCGTACGCATCGCCGATCAAAGGCGGAAGCATTCGCCACATCCGCGCGATGACGTCCGCGGCCGGCAACGATCTCACCAATAACGGCGGTCCCGTCGTCACCGGAGCAACCGTGTACAACATCCTCGTGAACGGTTCGGACGAATCGTCGTGGGGCGGTCAGATCTCGCAGTTCGAGAACGATCTGTTCGGAAGCGGTATGATCAACATTCTCGATCAGTACATCGGTCAGAGCGCGACCGGCGCGTTCAGCAACGGCGGCGACGTCACCGTGACGTACAATACCTCGTCGCAGCTCGCCGATCAGGATATCTACAACATCGTCCATCAGGTCGCGCAGACGTACGGCGGCGGCTACAACGCGGTCTACAACGTCTTCCTGCAAAACGGCGTGCAGCAGTGCAGCCAGTCGGCGGGCGGATGCTACGCGCAGCAGTACTGCGCGTATCACGGCAACACCGATTTCTCGGATGTCGGCCACGTGCTCTACACCGTCGAGCCCTACCAGAACATTCCGGGCTGCCAGGTCTCGAACCAGCCCTCGCCCAACGGCGTGCTCGCCGATTCGACCGCCTCGACGCTCTCGCACGAGACGTTCGAGACGATCACCGATCCCGACGTGCCGAACAACGTCGCCTGGTACAACCAGAACGGCGGCGAAATCGGCGATCTCTGCGCTCCGGCGGCCGGCGTGCCGACGGGCAACGTGACGCTCGGCGCCGACACCTGGGAGATCCAGATGGAGTACGACAACAACATCAGCGATTGCTCGTACACGCCGTAACGGCATGACGTAGCGCGCGGCGGGCGAACCTCTCGGGCTAACGCCATGACCGTTCTGCCCGCCGCTCCTTCCACGATCGACCGTGCCGCCGCGCTCCTGCGCGAGGGCGCGGTCGTCGCACTTCCGACCGAAACCGTGTACGGTCTCGCGGCGAACGCCCTCGATGCGCGCGCCGTCGCGCGCATCTTCGAGATCAAGGCGCGGCCCAGCTTCGATCCGCTGATCGTCCACGTCGCCGACGAAGCGATGCTGCGCCGCGTGGCGGCGAACGTGCCGCCGATCGCGCGCACGCTGATCGACCGCTTTTGGCCCGGTCCGCTCACGCTCGTGCTGCGCAAGACCGATGCGGTGCCGTCGCTCGTGACCTCGGGCCTCGAGAGCGTCGCCGTGCGAATGCCCGCGCATCCGGTCGCGCGTGCGATCATCGAGCGCGCCGGAATCCCTCTCGCGGCACCGAGCGCGAATCCGTTCGGCTATTTGAGCCCCACGCGCGCGGAGCACGTGGCCCGCATGCTCGGCGATCGCGTCGATCTCATCGTCGACGGCGGCCCCACCGAGCACGGCGTGGAGTCCACGATCGTGATGGTCGAGCCGGAGCCGACGCTGCTGCGCCACGGCGCGATCCCGGTCGACGCGATCGAGGCGGCGATCGGGCCGCTCGCGCGCGAGCTCTCCGATCGCGCGAAGCCGCTCGCACCCGGCCGCCTGCCGCAACACTACGCGCCGCGTACGCCGATTCGTTTGGTCGAACCCGAAGCGGTAGCGCCGCCCGAGCGCGCCGACGCCGTGCTGCTTGCGTTTCGCGAGGCGGCGGCCGGCTATCGCGATGCGCGCGTGTTGAGCCCGAGCGGCGATCTGCGCGAAGCGGCGGCGCGGCTCTTTTTGTATCTCCACGAGCTCGACGCGTGCGGTGCCGCGCGCATCGACGCGCAGCCGGTGCCGTTGGAGGGAATCGGCATCGCGATCATGGATCGCTTGCGCCGTGCAAGCCATCGATAACCGTCGCCGCAACGCTCTGATCGCGCTCGTCGTGCTCGCGCTGATCTGGGGCTACAATTGGGTCGTCATGAAGGTGGCGGTGCAAAGCGCGCCGCCCTTCCAATTCGCGGCGTGGCGTACGCTCGGCGGCGGCATCGCGCTCGCACTCGTTGCGCTCGTGTTGCGCAAGCCGCTGCGCCCGCAGCATCCGGCGGCATTCTTTTGGATCGGCCTCTTCCAAACCGCGTGCTTCGTGGGGCTGGTGACGCTCGCGGTCGTTACCGCGGGCGCGGGTCAAGTCGCGATGCTCGCCTATACGATGCCGCTCTGGGTGAGTCTCATCGCGTGGCCCGCGCTCGGCGAGCGTATCCGCGGGCCGCAGGCGATCGCGATCGCAATCGCCTTTGCGGGCGTGGCGTGCATGATCGGTCCGCTGCGCGGCATCGGTCCGGCCGACGTGCTTGCGGTCTGTGCCGGGCTTGCGTGGGCGATCGGCATCGTGATGACCAAACGCCTGGCGCGCGCGGGCTCGCTCGATCTCTACGGTCTCACGATGTGGCAGATGCTCTTCGGCGGCGCAATCCTCGCGCTCGTCGCGTTCGTCGTTCCCGCCCATGCGACGGTGTGGGACGCGCCGTACGTGTTGGCGGTCGGCTATAACATTCTGCTCTCGACTGCGCTTGCGTACGTGCTGTGGATCTTCATTCTCGACGCGCTTCCCGCGCGTGATGCCAGTATGGGAACGCTCGCCAACCCGGTCGTCGGCGTGCTCGCGGCATGGGTGCAGTTAGGTGAAGCGCCGTCTCCGCTCTCGATGCTCGGGATGATCCTGATCGTCGCGGGGCTCATCGCGCTCACGATCGCGGATCGGCGCGCCGAAGCGTAACGTCCTTCAGCGTCTGCGTCCGAGGCGCAGCGAGTTGCCGACCACGAAGAGACTCGAGAGCCCCATCGCGGCGGCGGCAAAGACCGGGCGCACGATCCCGAACGCCGCGAGCGGCACGAGCACCACGTTGTAGGCGAAGGCCCAGAAGAGATTCTGTGCGATCGTGCGCATCGTCGCGCGCGAAATATCGATCGCATCGACGATCGCGGCGGGATCGTTCGAGAGAATCGCGGCGCCCGCAGTTTCGAGCGCGACCGCGGTGCCGCCGCCCATCGCGAGGCCCACGTCGGCGACCGCGAGGGCCGGCGCGTCGTTGATGCCGTCGCCGACGAACGCCACGCGGGCACCGCCGTCGCGCAGTTCGCGCACGATCTCGGCCTTGCGCTCGGGCGACGTGCGCGCGTACCAGCGCTCGATGCCGGCCTCTTTCGCCGCCGCGGCGACGGGAGCGTCGGCATCGCCGCTCACGAGAATCGGCGTGACGTTTCGCCGGCGCAGCGATTCGATCGTACGCGCCGCATCGTCGCGCAGCGCGTCGCCCAGGGCGATCCGCCCGATCGGCGTGCCGTTGCGCGCGACGAACACGTACGTGCGCGCATCCCGCGGTTCGTCGACGCTCGCGCCGTGCGTCGCGAGAAACGCCGCGCTTCCCACCGCGACGCGCGCCTCGCCGAGCATACCGGTGATGCCGAGACCGCGCACCGCGTTGACATCGCCGGCAGCGGGAATAGCGAGGCCGCGCTCGCGTGCGGCGGTGACGATCGCGCGCGCGAGCGGGTGCGTGGATGACGATTCGAGCGCGGCGGCCACGGCGAGCGCGTCGTCCGAAGAGGCGTCGAGCACGGCGAAGGCACCCTTGGTGAGCGTCCCCGTTTTGTCGAACGTCGCGACGCTCGTTTGCGCCAGGCGTTCGATCACGCTCGCGTCTTTGAAGAGCAGGCCGTGGCGTGCCGCCACACCGACGCCCGCGATGATCGCGGTCGGTGTGGCGAGTCCGAGCGCGCAGGGGCAGGCGACGACGAGCACCGCGACGGCCGCGATGAGCGCGTCGCTCCAGCCGTGATGCGCGAGCAGCCATCCGGCGAACGTGACGAGCGCGATCCCGAGAACGATCGGCACGAAGATGCTCGCGATACGATCCGCGAGCCGCTGTACCGGCGGCGTCGTGCCCTGCGCTTTGCGCACGATCTCGACGATGCGCGCGAGTTCGGTGCCCGCGCCGACCGCGGTTGCGCGCATGACGAGCGCGCCGTCCGCGTTGAGCGTGCCTTGTTCGAGGCGCGAGCCGGGTTCGACCTCGATCGGGAGCGATTCGCCCGTGAGCAGCGATCGATCGATGGCGCTGCGCCCGTCGAGCACGATCCCGTCGACGGGAACGCGTTCGCCGGGCGGTACCACGAGTTCGTCGCCGACGTGCACGAGTTCGCCCGGAACATCGTGCAGCGCGCCGTCGGCGCCGCGGCGATGTGCGCGTTCGGGCCGGAGCGCGAGAAGCGCGCGTAGTGCGTCTCCGCTGCGCGTACGCGCCGACGCTTCGAGATATTTCCCGACGAAGACCAACGTGACGATCGCGCTCGCGCTCTCGAAGTACGTCATGCGCCCCGTCGCCGCGTCGTAGACGCTCAGCGCGAATGCGGCGCTCGACCCGAGTGAGACGAGCGTGTCCATCGTCGCCGTGCGCTCGCGCAGCGCGGCGATCGCGCCGCGGTGAAACTCCCAGCCCACCACGCTCCACACCGGGAGCGTAAGTGCGCCGAGCAGCCACGCTTTGCCGGGGAACTCGGGCGCGAACATCGCGAGAAGCATCGTGGGCGCCGCGAGCGCGACCGCGAAGACGAGCAGTCGCCGTTTGCGGCGCAGTTCGGTCTCACGCTCGCGCGCTTCGCGGTCGGCGTCGATCTCGTCGGTCGCGCCGTAGCCCGCGCGTTCGATCGCTTCGATCAAACGCTGCGGCGAGACGGATTCGTCGTGCATCACGGTCGCGCGCTCGGTCGCGAGATTGACCGCGGCATCGTCCACGCCCGGCACGCGCTTGATTGCACGCGTCACGTGCGCGACGCACGACGCGCACGTCATACCGCGCACGCCGAGTTCGGTGAGCGTCATGCCAGGCTGTAGCCGGCCTCGTCGAGCGCGGAACGCACCTCGGCGTCGGCGAGGGCTCGCTCGGCGTGCACGACCGCGCGGCCGTCCTCGAGCGTGACGGTGACGTCGTGCACGCCGGGGATCTCGCGCAGCGCCTCGGTCACGTGGCGCACGCAGTTGCCGCAGGTCATGCCGCTGACGGTAAAAGTCTGTTCGTTCATCGATTCCTCCAGGTCCGTACTTCATAACCCGGGCGAGTTGCAGAACCCTTCGCTTTGCATGGCAGAGTTAATAATCGGTGTGACTCCGGCAAAGCAAGCGCTTCGCTCTCAGGGAAGTCCGAGCGATTTCCGAAAGACTAAGGCAGCATGCAATCGACCCATCTCACCCGCCTCGCCGCCGCGTTCTCCGCGGCGCTGCTTTCGCTGTCGCTCATCGCGCCCGCGCGTGCCGCCGCGAGCCTTCCGCCCGCGCTCGCCGCCGACGTCAACGAAAGCTACCGCCTCCTCACGCAGACGTTCTATCACACGGTCGACGGACAAACGCTCGTCGATGCGGCGCGGAACGCGATTGCGGACGCGGCCAAGAAGCACGGCGTGAGACTCGCTGTCGAGCCCATTCACGCGGGCCCGGATAGCGACGGAACGCTCACCACGCTCGATCAAGCGATCGCCGATGCGGCCGAATCGGCGCATCTGCCGAGCACGACGGTCGCCTATGCGGCGATCGGCGCGATGGCGCGCGCGCTCGACGACCGGTGGACGACGTTCATGACGCCGGAGGAGTTCAAACAGTTCAACGACGCCCTCGATCCCGCGCGTGTCTCGGGGATCGGCGTGCTGATCGATGCCGACGGCAAGGGCGGCGTGTCGATCCTGTACGTCGTGCCGCAGACGCCGGCGGAGCGTGCCGGATTGCACGCGGGCGACGTGATCGCCGCGGTGGACGGCACGTCGACCAAGGGGATGTCGCCCGCGGGCGTTCGCAAGCTGCTGCGCGGAAAGCCGGGCACGGCCGTGCACGTCGAGGTGCGCCGCGCCGATTCGACGGCGACCGATGACGTCGCGATCACGCGTGCCGAGATCCAGCCGCCGACCGTGATCTATAAAATGCTCCCGAACACCATCGGGTACATCTATGTCCTCGCGTTCGGCAAGGACACGCCCGAGGAATTCAACCTCGCGCTCGATCGGCTGCAGTCCCAGGGAGCCAAAGCGCTCGTACTCGATCTGCGCGATGACGGCGGCGGCTACGTCGAGTCGGCGCTACGCATCGTCTCGCGATTCGTTTCGCAGAAAGCGGTCGTCACCGTCAAAGAGCGCGGCCAGGCGCCCTCCACGTACGATGCACCCGACGATTCCGTCGTCGCGCTGCCGATGACGATTCTCGTCAACGGCAACACGGCGTCGGCATCGGAGATTACCGCGGGCGCGCTGCAGGACGACGGCGTCGCATCGCTGATCGGCACCAAGACGTTCGGGAAGGGTGTGATGCAGACGCTCACCCCGCTGCCCGACGGCTCGGCGATCAAGATCACGACCGCGCATTACCTGACGCCCGCCAATCGCGACATCAACCTGAAGGGCATCGAGCCCGACGTGCGCGTAACCGAGAATCGCGGCGCGCGTTACGGTGATGCGTCGAAGGACGCGCAGCTGCGCGCGGCGCTTGCGTATCTGCAGAAGAAGCTCGCGGTGAGCAAACCCTAAGCGTCGCCCGCGACTTGGCGGCGTCGCAGCCGCACGCGCGTGCCGCGCTGGTCGTAGCGCACGTCGTCCATCAGGCGGCGCATGAGGAAGATGCCGTAGCCGCGCGCCGCTTCCTCGCCGGGCGGGCTCGCGCCCACCTGCTCGAACGGGAATCCCGCCCCGTTGTCGCGGATCTCGATCTGCAGTTCGCCCTCTTCGAACGCACAGCGCACGGAGAAGCCGCTCGAACGCAGCGTTCCGCCGTGCTCGACCGCGTTGTTGAGCGCTTCGCCCGCGGCGAGCCGAATATCGTCGACTTCCTCCGCCGAAAAACCGCAGATGCGCGCAAAACTCGCGATCGCATTGCGCGCGAGCGGGACGTTACGCGGATCGCCGCTGAACGCGGCCCGATAACTCGGTATCACGGTTGCCACTACCTTACCCGCGGAGATGCGCCGCCTAACGAGCGCGAGAAGGATACCCCACACTCGCGCAGCGCATAGGCCATGACGTGAAGGAGGCCCGTCGCGTCGTCGCCGTCGGAGCGCTCGCGCTGCTGCTTTGCGCCGCGCTCGATCTGCTCGTCTTTCAGACGGGCCTCTATCGACGTCTCCTCGATCCGTTCTCGAGCGCGGGCAGCTTGGAAAGCTCGCTCGCGGCCGTTCGCCGCTTTCCGGCCGAGGCGTCGCGCGACGTTTTGGTGGTCGGCGATTCGCGAATCTATTCGGGACTCGATCCGGCGGTCGCCGCGCGAGCCTCACACGGTCTGCGTTTTCTGAACGCGGGCGTTCCCGGGACGACCCCGCGCTGCTGGTACTACTACCTTCGCGCGGTCGATCCGCATGCGACGCGCTTTCGCGCGCTCGTGATTCCGGTCGATACCTATGCCGACGACGACAGCGCGATCGGCGCGCTCGACGGCAACGACCGGGATACCGATCTCCATTACCTCGCGTTTCGCATCGGCCCGTCCGCGGCGCTGCGCGTGGCATCGAGCTTCAACAACCTCACGCAGGCCGCCGAGACCGCGTTTTCGGTCATTTTTCGCTACCCGCTCGTCGCGGCCGACGTACGGGATCTACTCGTCAATCCGCTCGCTCGGTTGAACGCGATCCGTGCGGCGCGCGCGGTGGGTGCCTACGATCCGCTCGTCCGCCACCGACGGACCGAGGTGCTGACCGGCTTGCGCTTCGATCCGCGCACGGGCACGCTCGTGATACCCGCATTCGTCTCCGCCGCGGAGCGCGCCGCGTTGCGGACGCAGATCCTGCGCCGTCCGCGGTCGAGCCCGTCGTACGCGGCGTATCGGCGAGAGTGGCTCGGTCCGATCGTCCAACGGTATCGTGCCGCCGGTGTGCCGGTAATCTTCGTTCGCATCCCGACGCGCCCGCTGCACATCTATCCGCCCGCGCCGCCGAGCGGCACACTGCTCGCCTTCGCACGCGACGACGGCGCGTGGCTCTTACCGCAGCGGCGCTTCCTCGCGCTCGAACGCCCCGCGTTCTTCGCCGATCACGATCACCTCAACGCGGCGGGGAGCGTGCGTTTCAGCGAATTGCTCGGCGCGGCGGTCGCGCGAGCGATCGCGAACGGCGGCACGCCGCTGCCCGCCGCGGCGCGAGCGATCGCGAGCGTCGCGCCGCGGGCGCAGCATTCGGCAGCGCCCGCGGTCGTGCAACCGTCGAGCCCGAGCGTCTTCGGCACGATCGATCTGCAGATGCGCTTCCAGTCGCCGGTGTTTTGGCTCTTTTTCCTGATCGTCGCGGCGCTGTTCTACGCGGTGCCGCGACGGATGAAGTGGGTCGTGCTGCTCGTCGCGAGCTACGTCTTCTACGCGAGCTGGAATCGCTGGTACGTGATCTTCCTGCTCGCACTGACGGTGAGCGATTATGCGTTCGCGCTCGCGATCGAACGCGCGCGGCGCGGACGCCGCACGTTCCTCACGCTCGGCGTCGCCGCAAACCTCGCGTTTCTCGGCACCTTCAAATACATGAATTTCGCGACGGGCACGATCGCGGCGCTCTTGGGCAGGCACGGCGATCCGTGGCTCGTGCATCTGATCGTCCCGATCGGTATCAGCTTTCACACCTTTCAAAGTATCTCGTATCTGGTCGACGTGTATCGCGGCAAGATGCGCGCGATGACGCGTCTCTTCGATTACGCACTCTACCTCGCGTTCTTTCCGCAGCTGCTCGCGGGGCCGATCGTGCGCGCCGAAACGTTCTTCGCGGAGTACGTGGCGTGGCGTGCTCCGAACGCGGAGGATCTGAGCTACGGCGCGATGCGCGCGATCGTCGGACTCGTGAAGAAGATCGCGGTCGCCGATCAGTTCGCTCCGATCTCGGATCGCTATTTTGCCCACCCGGCGCTCTATCCGGGAGCGCTCGATGCGTGGGCGGGGCTCTTTGCGTTCACGATGCAGATCTATTTCGATTTCTCCGGCTACAGCGATATTGCGATCGGGTGCGCGCGGCTGCTCGGGTTCGTCTTTCCGAAGAACTTCGATCGGCCGTATCTCTCGGCGAGCATCACCGAGTTCTGGCATCGTTGGCACATCACGCTCTCGCAATGGCTGCGCGACTATCTCTACATTCCGCTCGGCGGGAATCGCGACGGCACGCGCGCGACGCTGCGCAATTTGATGCTGACCATGCTGCTCGGCGGTTTGTGGCACGGCGCGAGTTGGACGTTCGTCGCGTGGGGAGGCTACCACGGCGTCCTTTTGTGCATCGAACGGGTCACGGGGCTCGGGCGCGTGCAGACGCGCTCGAGCGCGGTCAACGCCCTGCGCGTTGCGATCACCTTCGTGCTCGCGATGCTCGGCTGGGCGCTCTTCCGAGCGCGGAGCTTCGGCGAAGTCGTCGGGATCTACGGCGCGCTCTTCTCCGCGAAAGCGGGGGCGCCGCTCTTTTCCGATTGGCCGTCGGTCCTTACCATCGCCCTCGCCGTCATCGCGATCGGCCTCTTCGTCGTGAAGCAGCGGCGGCTCGAACCGCGCTGGAGCGGGCTTGCGCCCGGCCTTCAGGTCGCCGTGCTCGGCTCGCTGCTCTTCGTCTTTCAGTTCTTCGCGGTGCAGCCCGACGTCACGCCCTTCGTCTACTTTAAATTTTGAAGGTGAGCCGGCTGGAGGCGAAGTGCCGGCCCGCGGACAAAGCATGAGCGCAGGAAACGGCACGGGCGATTAGCTCAGCTGGGAGAGCGCCTCCCTTACAAGGAGGATGTCGGCGGTTCGAGCCCGTCATCGCCCATATCTTTGCAAGCAACGAGGGGGCCCCGCGCAAGCGGGGGGGCGCGCAGGTGCGAATGCACCGGAGTGCCATGTTAACCCAAGGGGTCCCCAACGTGCGAATGCACGTTGGGGAATCGAGCCCGTCATCGCCCAAGTTTTTAAAAGAGTATGACCGAGACAGCGATTCGCGAGTATCTGAGCATCGAGCGCGACGGGAACGTCGCCGTGATCACGATGCGGAATGCCAAACGGCGAAATGCACTTTCGCTCGCGATGATGCGCGCGCTCGAGCGCGCCTTTGCCGCGCTCGGTGCCGAACGTGACGTGCGCGCGATCGTGTTGGCCGGAGAAGGGGCTGCCTTCTCGGCGGGGCACGATCTGCGCGAGTTGCAGGGGCGCGAGCCGGACGTCTACCGCGAGATCTTCGATCAGTGCGTGCTGTTGATGGAGCGCATCCAGGCGATCCCGCAGCCGGTGATCGCGGAGGTGGCAACCGTCGCGACCGCAGCCGGATGCCAACTGGTCGCTACCTGCGATCTCGCCGTCGCATCGGAACGCGCGCGCTTCGCGACGCCGGGTGTGCGCATCGGATTATTCTGCAGCACGCCGATGGTTGCGCTCACGCGTTCGATCGGGCGCAAGCGTGCGATGGAGATGCTGTTGACCGGTGAGATGATCGACGCGCCGACCGCGCTTGCGTGGGGACTGGTCAACCGGGTCGTCCCGGCGGAGGATCTTCGTGCGGCCTCGCTCGAGCTTGCGAGAAAAGTCGCGGAGGCCGCGCGCCAAACGGTCGCGTTGGGGAAGGCGGCGTTCTACCGTCAGATCGATCTCGGTCAACCCGATGCGTACGCCTTCACCAAGGACGTGATGATCGCCAACGCGCAGGCCGCCGACGCACAGGAAGGCATCTGCGCCTTCATCGACAAGCGCGCCCCACGGTGGGAGCCGTAACGTCGAGATCGTGTAAAAACTCGGCCGGGGTGCTTTTCGAAGAGGTTCCGACCTGTTAAGATAGAATTATCAGCAACATCGCCGAGCTTGAGATCGTGGGCGCTCGCCGGTGAGGTATCAAAGACGTCGCCCACACCCGGTATGCGGGCAACCGCATACGCGACGGCAAACGGACTCGCCTACGGCGGGTCCGTTTGTTTTCTCCGCGAAAGCCCCTCATCCGTGACTGCTCTGAATGCTCGCACGCGCTTTGCCGCGTTGATCTTGCTTGTTGCCCTGTTCGCCTCGCTCGCCGTGGCCGCGTTCCGGATTCGAACCGAGAATCAGACGCGTCGCGTCGAGATCGCGATGGACTACAGCGACTTCATCCAAACGGCGCGCTCGTACAACTACAACCCGGCCGCCTTTTTGATCGCGCTGCGGCGTGCGGGCCTCACCTCGCTCGCACTCAGCGAGGAACTCGGCGGGAACGTCGGTGACGACGGCCACGCCTACGCGACCACGGGGGCCGCGCTGCTCAACCAGGCACGACTGACGCCGCTCGCCGATCCCACGCTCGCCGCGCTCGCGCGAACGAACAAGATCGACCGCGACGCCGTCTACCTGATCGTCTACGACGCGCAGACGTACGCGCGGTTCCGCACGCAGTTGGCGCTGCACTTCGAGCCCAAGACGATTCGCGTGCTGCGCGCGAGCAAGCCGTGGATCATCGAAGTTCGCACGCAGATCGATTACTTCAATAACACGGCGCTCGGCATCCCGAGCGACGAGATCGCGCTTGCGAAGCGTCTGCATCTGCTCGTGATTCCACGCCTGCAGAACGACGAGCGCTTCACGCAGGCGCAAATGCAGTCCGTCTTCGACGATCTGCTCAAGCAGGATCGACTGATCTCGACCGTCATCTTCTTCGGTCTGCGCAATCAGGTCTTCGGCTACCCGGATCACCTGCCGGAAGCCGCCGCGGTCTTTCGCGAGCACGACGCCGCGTCGGCGCGTCCGTTCAATTTCGGCACGATCGAGACGTACGATAATAGCCAGATCCAGAAGGGCAACGATACCCTCGCGCGCCTCATCCCCGGACAGACCGTGCGCGTGCAGGCGATCGCCAAACCCGAACTCGACAAGTTGAAGCTGGAACAAGTGGTCGCGCGCTTCGCGCTCGGCGTGCGCGAGCGCAACATTCGCGTCGTCTATCTGCGCCCGTGGGGGCATCAGGACGGCGATCTCTCGATCGAAGCGACCAACGTCGAATTGGTCAAGCAACTCGCCGATGAGCTGAAATCGCGCGGCTTCAAACTCGGGCGCGCGACGCCGATTCCGGAGTACCGCGGCAACAACCGCATCCTGGTCGGCATCGCAGCGCTCGCCGTTCCCTCGCTCTTCGTGCTGCTGCTCGGTTTCTTCGGCTGGTATCGCCCGTCGTACGCCGTGGCCGCATACCTCCTCTCGATCCTCATCTTCGTCGGCGGCACGCTCACGCATCACGAGATGCTCGCGCGTTCGCTGCTCGCGTTGCTCGGGGCGCTGCTCTTCGAAACCGCGGCGCTGCTCGCGATCGCCCCGGCCTTCGCGCGCGAGCCGGCCGAAAAATTCGGCGATCAAGTGGTGCGCAGTTTCGGCTGGACGCTGATCGCGACGGCGGTCGCGCTGCTGGGAGCGCTCGTCGTCATCGGCATCATGAGCTCGCCGTTGACGATGGAGGAGATCGAACGCTTCCGCGGCGTGAAGGCGGTGCTTTTGACGCCGCCGATCATCGCGCTGGTGCTCTACCTCTTCAGCGGTCGCTACAACTCCGGCGTCGAGCGTCCGCGCGACGTGCTGATGGCGCCGGTGCAGGCGTATCAATTGCTCGCGG
Source organism: Vulcanimicrobiota bacterium (assembly GCA_027306785.1). Lineage (GTDB taxonomy): Bacteria > Vulcanimicrobiota > Vulcanimicrobiia > Vulcanimicrobiales > Vulcanimicrobiaceae > REEB354. The sequence continues at coordinate 37,722 of DAHUZB010000007.1, read as the reverse complement.
GCGTCGTCGTGATCGCGGCGGGCGCGCTGCTGCTCATGCGCAGCGGCAACCAAAGCGAGATCGCGCCGTCGCATTTCGAATTGATGCTTCGTCACGGCCTGACCGACGCGCTGAGCGTGCGCCCGCGCTTCAAGGAGTTCGTGCTCGGCTTTCCGCTGCTGATGCTGCTCCCGGCGCTGAGCGTAGCGCATCGGCGCGCCGTCGGCTCGCTGCTCGCGCTCGGTATCGGCGTCGGCATCGGCGACGTGATCGACACGTTCTCCCATCTCCACACGCCGATTCTGATCTCGCTCTTGCGCGTGGCCAACGGCCTCGTGCTCGGCGCGCTCATCGGTCTCGTGCTCATCTGGATCTATCGCCGTGCGTGTATTGCTCTCGGGCTACTACGGGTTCGGTAACCTCGGCGACGAGGCGCTGCTCGAGGTGATCGTCGCACAGATCCGCGCGCGCTTCCCGCGCGTGCGGATCGAGGTGCTTTCGGCCACCCCCGAGGCGACCGCCGCGCATCTGGACGTCGAGGCCGTGCCGCGTTGGAACATGCGGCGCGTTCGCGATGCGATCGAGCGCGCCGACGTGCTCGTCTCGGGCGGCGGCGGCCTGCTGCAGAGCGCGACGAGCATTCGCAGCGTGCTCTACTACGCGGGCATCCTGCGCGAAGCGGTGCGCGCGCGCCGCAAGACGATGATCTTCGCGCAATCGATCGGCCCGCTCGATATGCTCGGGCGATTCGTCGTACAATCATTCTGTCGCGGCGTCGACCGCGCCACCGTTCGCGACGCGCGTTCGCGCGCGCTCTTGCACGCACTCTTACCGGGTACACCCGTGGAACAGACCGCCGACCCCGTGTTTCTCTACGATCTTCCGGTCGCCGATGCCGATCTCGCGCGTGAGGGACTCGGTCCCGAACCCTATGCGATCGTCAGCGTGCGCAAGATCGGTCCGCTCAAAGACGGCGTGAAGGCGATCGCACGCGCGGTCGACCGACTGGCCGAGCAGCACGGCGTGCGCGCGGCCTTTCTGCCGATCGGCGGCGCGGGCGATGCGGAGGTTTCGACCACGATCATTCGCGCCTGCGCGAGCGCGCCGATGCTGCTGCCCGAGTGCACGCTCGAGCGGGCCGCCGCGGTGATCCGCGGCGCGCATGCGGTGATCGGCATGCGGCTGCACGCGCTGATCTTTGCGGCGCGCTTCGGCGTGCCGTTTGCGGCGATCCCCTACGATCCCAAGGTCGCCTCGCTCTGCGAGGATCTCGCCTACCCGCTCGACCCGCTCTGGACGCCCGGGCGTCCCGCACCGGAGGCGGCGCAGACCGATGCACTCGTGGACCGACTGATGTCGCAGCACGACGTGCTCGCGGCGCACCTGCACGAGCGGGTTGCGGGCGTCCGCGCGGCGGCGGCACGAAATTTCGAGGTGCTTGGCGAACTGCTCGGCGAGCCATGAGCGAGACTGCCGAACGCGACTATCGCGACACCCTTCGTTTGCCCAAGACCGCCTTCCCGATGAAGGCGGAGCTGCCCAAGCGCGAACCCGCGCGCGTGGCATGGTGGCGCGACGAGCGCACCTACGAGCGCCGCTTGGAGCGTAATCGCGCCAACGCCCCGTGGATTCTGCACGACGGCCCCCCGTATGCCAACGGCGAGCTGCACATGGGGCACTTCCTGAACATGGTGCTCAAAGACATGTTCGTGAAGATCGCGCTGCTCGACGGCAAGTGGGCGGAGTTCGTTCCCGGTTGGGACATGCACGGGCTGCCGATCGAGCTCGAGACGCTCAAGCACCTCGGCATCAAAGATTTTCACGCGATCGACCCGCTGGAGCTGCGCGAGAAGTGCAAGGAGCGCGCGCTCTATTGGTTGGATCGTCAGCGCGACACGCGCGTGCGCATGGGCACGTTCGGCCGCTACGAGCGGCCGTATCGCACGATCGATCCCTCGTTCGAAGCGACGATCGTGGAGACGCTCGCCGATCTCGCCGAGAAGCAGCAAATCTATAAGGGGTTGCGTTCGACGCTCTGGTGCGTGCACGACGAAACCGCGCTCGCCGAAGCCGAGATCGAGTACGAACAAAAAGTCTCGCCCTCGATCTACGTCCGATTCCCGTTCAGCGATGCGCAGCGCGAGAAGTTATATGCCGTGCTTCGACAAGCTCAGCATGACACAGAGCGTGCTACGCAGAGCTCCCCCAGTGTCACCCTGAGCGACCCAAGTGTCACCCTGAGCTTGTCGAAGGGGCTGTCATTCCTCATCTGGACGACGACGCCGTGGACGCTGCCCGCGAACGTGGCGATCGCGCTGCGCGCGGATGCGACGTACGGGTTGTACGAGATCGACGGCGAGGGCCTCGTGCTCGCGACCGCGCTTGCGGAATCGGCGCTCGGCGATCGCTTCGCCGACGCGAAGCTGCTTGCCACGACGACGGGCGAGGCTCTCGACGGACTCGCGGCGCGTCATCCGTTCCTCGATCGCGACTCGGCGATCGTGCTCGCCGACTATGTGGATCTGGAGACCGGCACCGGTGCGGTGCACACGGCTCCCGGTCACGGCGCCGACGATTTCGAGACCGGCATGAAGTACGATCTGCCGATCCTCAACCCGGTGAACGCGTCGGGCCACTTTACCGACGAGGCGGGGCCGTACGCCGGGCAGTTCATCTTCAAGGCGAACAAGCAGATCGTCGAAGATTTGCGCGCGAGCGGGATGCTCTGGCGCGCGCACGAGTACGAGCACTCGTATCCGCATTGCTGGCGCTGCCACAATCCGGTGATCTTCCGCGCGACCGCGCAGTGGTTCATCGCGATGGATCAAAACCGTCTGCGCGCGCGCGCGATCGAAGCGGCGGAGAGCGTCGCGTACGATCCGGAATGGGGCGAGACGCGTCTGAAGCAGATGCTCGAGAATCATCCCGAATGGTGCATCTCGCGTCAGCGCACCTGGGGCACGCCGATTCCGGCGCTCGTCTGCGCGGGATGCGGCGAATCGGTGCTCGATCCGCAGGTCGCGCGCAAGGCGGCGAAACGTTTTGCCGAGGTCGGCGCGAGCGTGTGGTGGAGCGATCCGGTCGAGACGTATCTTCCGGACGGGTTCGCGTGTCCGACGTGCGGCAAGCAGGCGTTCGATAAAGAGAAGAACATCGTCGATATCTGGTTCGAGTCGGGCGTGACGCACTTCGCGGTGCTCGGGCACGACGGTCTGCCGTGGCCGAGCGATCTCGTGCTCGAAGGCGGCGATCAGTATCGCGGCTGGTTCCGCAGTTCGATCGTGACCGCCGTCGCGGTGAAGAATGCCGCGCCGTACAAGCGCGTCGTGAAAAACGGTTGGGTGAACGACGAGCACGGCCGTCCGATGTCGAAGTCCAAGGGCAACGGCATCGACGCGAAAGACGCGATGGAGAAATGGGGTGCCGACGTGCTGCGCCTGTGGGCGGCGTCGGTCGAGTTCGTGGACGACGTGCGCTTCGGACCGAACGTGGTGGAACAGGTCGGCCGCGTCTATCGTAACGTGCGCAACCGCATCCGCTTCATGCTCTCGAACCTCGACGATCTCGGCGCCGCCGACGTGGTCGCGCGCGAGGCGCTGCAGCCGCTCGATGCGCTCGCGTGCAGCGTGGTCGACGCGTTCGTCGCCGACGTGAAGGCGCTCTACGATCGTTACGACATTCACGGAGCGTATCTGCGCATCGTGGAGTTCGAGGGCACGATGTCCAGCCTCTACTTCGACGCGCTGAAAGACCCGCTCTATTCGCGGGCGGAGAACGACGCGCGGCGCCGGAGCGCGCAATCGGCGCTGCTCTACGCGCTCAAGCGCTTCCTCACCGCGGCCGCGCCGGTGCTCTCGTTTACCGCGGAAGAGGCGTGGCAGGAGATTCCGACCGCGTTGCGCGGCGACGAAACGAGCGTCTTCGATTCGTCGTTCGCCGCCGAATCGATCGATCGCAAAGCGTTATCGGCCGATCTCGCGTTGTGGGAAGAGCTGCGATCGCTGCGCGCGCAAGTCGCGGGCGGCGCGAACGTGCGCGATTTCGAAGCGAAGGTGCGCATCGAGGCCGGAGCGGCATTGTTCAAGCGTCTCGCGCATCTGGGTGACAACTTGCGCGAAGCGCTCGTGGCCTCGCAGTGCGAACTCGTCGAATCGTCGGCGCTCGAAGCCGATGCGGCCGTGCTCGACATCGTGTCCGCGCACGGCGAAAAATGCCGACGCTGCTGGAAGTTCCGCACCCTCGGAAGCGACGCGGAGCATCCGTCGATCTGCGCCGAATGCGCGTCGGTCGTGCGAGGGCAGGCGTCCGCTTAGTTCGCGCGCAACGGTCGTAGAGCTTCATCGCGCGTTCACACGCGCGGGAGATGTGCTTCGTACGCTGCGTGCATGAAACGTACGATTGCATCTCTCGCGCTGTGCGCGCTGATCTCGGGTTGCGGCGGCGGCGGCACGTCGTCCGGTCCCGGCCCGATGCCGACGAGCATCCCCACGCTTCCTCCGACTACGCCCGCTCCGGTCGGCGCGACGACGCTCTACGTCGCGAATAACGGCGCCGACTCGATCTTCGCACTTCCTGCTTCGGCGAGCGCGGGCACGCTGCCGACGGCGACGATCGCGGGCACCGCGACGCTCCTGAACGCGCCGATCGCGCTCGCCGTCGATACCTCGGGTTCGCTCTGGGTCGCGAACGCTTCGGCAACGCAACCGAATATCTTACGCTTTGCCGCAAACGCGAACGGCAACGTGCCGCCCTCCGCCACGCTGTCATCGGCTGCCGTCGGCACGCCGTACGGCCTCGCGTTCGATGCGTCGGGCGCGCTGTACGTCAGCGACGTCACCAACAACGCCATCGAGAAATTCGCGCCGGGAACGACCGGCACCGCGGTTCCGGTTGCGGTGATCCAGGGCTCGCAGACCGGGCTCATGCATCCGCACGGCATCGCCTTCGATGCTGCCGGAAATCTGTGGGTAGCCGATACCGATGTGCCGAGCATCGAAGAATTCGCCGCGGGTGCATCCGGGAATGCGGCGCCGATCGCCGTTATCAGCGGCGCAGCCGCGCAACTGACGAAGCCGAACGCCCTGGCGTTCGATCGCGCCGGAAATCTCTATGTCGCGAACGTCATGCCGCCGAGCGACGGTACGGTGAATATCTATGCCCCGAACGCGACGGGCAATGCGGCACCGATCGGTCAGTATACGTCGGCGCAGTACGTCGGCACGCCCTACGGCATTGCACTCGACGCGCTCGGATATGTCTACGTCGGCGATGAAGGGCCGAACGGCCGCGTCAAAGTCTATCCACCGGGTACCGCGGGCGGCGTTGCCCCCGCCGAACTGCTCGGCGGAATCTTCAATAGCCCAACGGGTATCGCCGTCACGCCGTGATTCGCTAGAATCCGAAGAGATCGAGCTTCGCGAACACCTCGTCGACGCGGAATTGCAGCCAGGGTGCGGCGGGGTGTTCGAAGCGATCACCTGGATGAAACGTGCGGATACCATCGCTTGCGTGCGACACGATCGCGCGCGGCTCGAGCGAGACGTCGAGGACGAGGGGGCAGCCCCACGCGACGTATCGCGCGATCTTCGCTTCGCGGAACCCCGGGCGATCGTTCGGCGAGCGAACTTCGACGATGACGTCGGGTGGAACGTTCGGCAGCATACGGTCCCGTGCCGGGATGCTCAGCAGCGTGTCATTTCGGTAGAACACGACGTCCGGCAAGAGTACCGTGCGGCGCTCGGCTCCATCGGTGAGGCGAAGGTGAACCTCGACCGCCGCCGTACCGAAGGCGCTTCCCAGGCGGTTCATGATCGTGCCGAGCTCCATCGCGACGATGCCGTGCGGCGGATTCGGGCTCACGGCGACGCACTCCGCGCCGTCGAACCATTCGAGGTAAGGCTTTTCGTCGATGCCGTTCATGGTTAGACGCGGGCTGCGAGGAGTTCGATGACGGCTTTCGCGGTGCTTGCGCTCGACTGTGGGTTTTGCCCGGTGATCCACGTGCCGTCGATCTCCACGTGATCGACCCAATCGCTCCGCTCGATCACGGTCGCGCCTTGCTCGCGGAGTTTCGATGCGAGTAAGAACGGCACGACGCGATCGAGCTTCACCGCGCGCTCTTCGCTATCGGTGAAGGCGGTGATGCGTCGCCCGCGCACGAGCAGGCGGGTGGGATCGACGGCGCTGATTGCATCGACGAATGCCGCCGGTCCGTGACAGACCGCGGCGACGATCTTGTCCTGCGCGTCGAACTCCGAGAGCAGCGCCTTCACCGGCTCGTTCGTCGCAAGATCGAACATCGTGCCGTGTCCGCCGGGAAAGAAGATCGCGTCGTAGGCGGAGGCATCGCCCGCTTGCGCGATGGTCAGCGTCTCGCGCAGCGCGGCGATCGCATCGGGATCGGGTGAGGTGCCCTCCAGGCTGCGCGGATCGATCGGTGCTTGGCCGCCGTGCGGGCTTGCGGTCACAACCTCGAATCCCGCCTCGCGAAACGCGCGTCGCGGGATCGCGTATTCGTCCAGCCACAGACCCGTTCTGTGCTCGGCGTCGAGTTGCCCGTGGCCGGTAACGACGATCAAAATCTTCGGCATCGTGAATCCTCCGATGCCGATCTCATTCCCGCTTTTGCGCTCGTTCACGCGGCGAAACGCACTATAGTGCGGTCGCGGTAAGCACCCGGTCGCGGAATGCGGACCACGCGCCGAGCTCGATCGCCTCGCGCGCTTCGCGCATGAGATCGTTGAGCACGTAGATGTTGTGGTACGAGAGCAGGCGCGGGCCGAGCATCTCGTTCGCGCGAAAGAGATGGTTTAGATACGCACGCGTGTAGGTGGTGCACACGGAGCAGCCGCATTCCGGATCGAGCGGCGTGAAATCGCGCTTGTACTGCGCGTTGCGAATGCTGAACTCGCCGCCGCGCGTCATGGCGCGGCCGTTGCGCCCGCAACGCGTCGGGTAGACGCAGTCGAACATATCGATGCCGCAGTCCACCGCCATGATGATGTCGCGTACCGTGCCGACGCCCATCAGATAGCGCGGCTTTTCGGCGGGAAGCAGCGCGGCCGAGTAGCGCGCCGTCGCGTACATCTCTTCGCGCGTCTCGCCGACCGAGAGGCCGCCGATCGCGTAGCCGGGGAAATCGAGCGCCACGATCTCGCGGGCGCTGCGCTCGCGCAACTCGCGATCGAGACCGCCCTGCATGATCGCGAAGACCTGCGTCTCGGGGTGCTTCCACGCTTCGCGCGAACGGCGCGCCCAATCGGTCGTCTTGCGCACCGAGGCCTCGATCTCGGCGCGCGTGGCGGGCAGCTTCACGCAGACGTCGAGCACCATCGCGATATCGACGCCGAGCGCCCCTTCGAATGCGAGCACGTTCTCGGGCGTGAAGCGGTGCGTGCTGCCGTCGATGTGCGACTGAAAGGTGACGCCGTCGTCGTCGATCTTGCGGCGCCCCTCGAGGCTGAAGACCTGAAAGCCGCCGGAATCGGTAAGGATCGGGCCGTCCCACGCCATGAAACGGTGGATGCCGCCCGCTTCCACGAGCAGCTCTTTGCCCGGCCGCAGCCACAGATGATAGGTGTTGGCGAGGATGATCTGACTGTGCGCGCTGCGCACCTCTTCGGGCGTGAGCGCCTTGACGGTGGCCGCGGTGCCGACCGGCATGAAGGTCGGCGTCTGCACCGTGCCGTGATGTAGCGCGAGCGTGCCGCGGCGCGCGCTGCCGTCAGTCGTGCGAAGCGAGAAGATGCTTGGCATGCTCGTACTCTTCGGGCGGACTCGCTTCGAACTCCATGAGTTGCTCGGTGCGCGGATGCGCGAATGCGAGCCGCCATGCATGCAGCGCCTGACCCGGCAGCGTGAAGCGCGCCTCTTCGCGACCGTAGAGCGGATCGTTCACGATCGCGTGGCCGAACGCGGCGCAGTGCACGCGAATCTGATGCGTGCGCCCCGTCTCCAAACGAAAGAGCAACTCGGCGTGCTTGGGAAAGGTCTCGCGCACTTCGTAGTGCGTGATCGCGGGGCGCCCGTCGCCGACGATCGCGTACTTCATGCGGTTGTGCGGGTCGCGCCCGATCGGCCCTTCGATCGTGCCGCGCGTGTGTTCCGGTACGCCGTGAACCAAGCCCAGATATTCGCGCTTGATCGTGCGCGCTTTCATCGCGATGCCGAGCGCCGAGAGCGCGGCGTCGTTCTTGGCGACGACCAGCAGTCCCGAGGTGTCGCGATCGAGGCGATGCACCAGGCCGGGGCGCAGCGGGTCGCCGGGCAGCGAGCCGATGTGTGCGAGCAGGGCGTTCACGAGCGTGCCGCTCGTCGCGCCGTGCGCGGGATGGGTCACCATGCCCGCGGGCTTATCGACCACGAGCACGTCGTCGTCTTCGTAGAGAATCGGCAGTGCGATCTCTTCGGGCGTCGCGACGAGCGGCGCGCGTGACTGCACGTCGAATTCGAGTACGTCGCCCTCTTCGAGCGGCCAGCTGGGCTTCACCGCAACCCCGTTCACGCGCACGTCGCCGCGCTTGTGCGCATCGGTGACGAGCGATCGCGGCGCGCCGGAGAGGCGCGCGACGATCACGTCGGTGCGTTTGCCCGCCTCGTCAGGCCCGACGACGTGACGCAACAAGGCTCGAGAGCAGCAGCAGAGCGACGCCGACGGAGATGCAGGTGTCGCCGATGTTGAAGATGTCGGGCCAAATCCGGTAGAAGTCGACGAAGTCGACCACATAGCCGAAGTGCACGCGATCGACGATATTGCCGATCGCGCCGCCGACGATGAGTCCGAACGCGACGCAGACCAGGCGCGAGCGCGCGGCGGCATCGCGAAAGCTGAGCCAAAATACGACGAGCACCGCGATCGCCATCACGATCAGCAGCACGCCGTTGCTTCCGAAGAGGCCGAACGCGCCGTGGATATTGCGTTCGTACGTCCACTTCAGCAGACGCGGAATGACGATGCGGCTCTCGCCGGGCAAGAACGACGAGACCACGAGGTGCTTCGTGTACTGATCGAGCGCGAACGCGACGATCGCGACGACGGCGATCAGGACGCTCGGGTTAAAGGTTCGGAGTCGGGACAAATTGATAGAACCATCCTGCGACGGTGAGAAACGCGTTGTTGACGAGCACGAGCCCGACCGCGACCAGGAAGAGTCCCGCGACGAACTCGATCGCCGGCAGGAAGCGCTTGATGCGGTTGAGCACCGGCAGCACCGCCCCGATCGCGAGTGCGGTCAGCAGAAACGGCACGGCCAGTCCCAGGGAGTAGACCAAGAGCAGCAGCGCCGCCTCGGCGTTGTGCTGCTGCGACGCAATCGCCAGAATTCCCGCCAGAATCGGCCCGATGCAGGGCGACCAACCGGCGGCGAAGGCGATCCCCACCACCCCCGAGCTCCAAAAGCTGCGGTTTTCGCGCTGCACGTGGACGCGCGTATCGCGCATCAGGAACGGGATGCGCAGCATCCCCATCATCTGCAGGCCGAGGATCACGACGATCGTGCCGCCGATTTGCGCGATCAGCACGCGATGCGCGTTGAGCGCCGCGCCGAAGGCGCTCGCGGTAAGGCCGAGCGCCACGAAGACCACGGTGAAGCCGGCGATGAACGCGAGCGCGTGACCGACGGCGAGACCGCGCAGTTCCGCTCCCGAGTCTCCTGCGGAGAGCGTTTCCAGACTTCGTCCCGTCAGCAGCGACAAATATGCCGGAACCAGCGGGAGGACGCATGGAGAGACGAAGGAAACGAGCCCCGCTAGGAACGCGATCCCAATAGTGATATGCGTGCTACTCACGATACGAGAGACCTTCTCGATGCAGCATTGGTTTAACTATCCGACAAATGTCGACCCCATCGCGATTCACCTCGGACCGCTGAAGGTTCACTGGTACGGCATTGCCTATCTGGTCGGCTTCATCTGCGTCTACCTGTGGATGAGCCGTTCGAACGGGCGCCGCCGCCTGGGTTTGACCCGCGAGCAGATCCAGGACTTCCTGTTCTACGCGCTGGTCGGTGTTTTGCTCGGGGGCCGAACCTTCTTCGTCATCAACGACATCATCTCCAAGCACGACCTGAGTTTTTACACGAGCAACCCGCTCAACGTGATCGCGGTGTGGAACGGCGGCATGGCCTTCCACGGCGGGATGGTCGGCGTGATGATCGCCATCTGGCTCTTCGTGCGCAAGCATCCGGCGCTGAAGTACACGGTGCTGGGCGACGAGGTGGTGCCCATGCTGCCGATCGGCATCACCCTCACCCGAATCGTCAACTTCATCAACGACGAGCTCTGGGGCGACATCTGCCGTCCCGACCGCCCCTGGTGCATGCTGCCGAACCGTCCGGGCGACGCGCAGGTGTGGGGCCTCTACTACCGGCACCCCGCGCAGCTCTACGAAGCGGTGCTCGACATCCTCACGCTGCCGATCCTGCTCTACGTCTACAAGCGCCGTCCGCCCGACGGGGTGGTGGCCTGGACCTGGTTTACGCTCTACGGGATCACGCGCAGCATCGCGGAGATCTGGCGCCACGCCGATTTCCACTTGGGCCCGATCACCGGCGGCCAACTCTACGCGTTGCCGATGATTCCGATCGGCATCTTCGCGATCGTGTACTGCCTGCGCCGTGACCGGCGCACCGAGGTGACGGAGAGCGCCGCGCCCGCGAAGTCATGACCGGCATCGCCGAGCGACTCGCGGCGCTGCGCGCCGAGATCGAGGGCGAGGTTCGGGCCTGCGGCCGGGCCGCGGGCAGCGTGCGCATCCTCGGCGTGAGCAAGCGTCAGCCCGCGTCGGCGATCGTCGAGGCGGTCGGTGCCGGGCTCGACGCCATCGGCGAAAACTACGTGCAGGAGGCGCTCGAGAAGTTCGTCGGCCTGCCGCCGGTGGAGAAGCACTTCATCGGGCACTTCCAGACCAACAAGGCCAAGGCGCTCGTGCAGGCCTTCGACGTGGTGCAGAGCGTGGATCGCCCCGAGGCGGCGACGGCTCTCGGCAACGCGGCGGCCCGCGCCGGACGCGAGCTGCGCGTGCTGATCCAGCTGAATATCTCGCCGAGCGAGCGCTTCGGCTGTCCGCCCGCCGAGGCCGAAGCGCTGGCCGAGGTGATCCGCGCGCTCCCCGCCCTGCGCCTGGATGGGGTGATGGCGATCGGCCCGATCACCGAAGATCGAGGCGAGATCGAGGCCGCGTTTGCCTTGGCCGCCAAGACGTTTGCGCGTGTGGGTGGAAGTACGCTCTCAATCGGCATGTCGGGGGATTGGCGCGAAGCGGTTCGGGCCGGCTCCACGATGGTGCGCATCGGTACCGCGCTCTTCGGCGAACGTCGGTACGACTAACGAAAAGGACGGGAGGCCTCCCGCGAGATGAGCATGTTCAGCAAGATCGGATCGTTCTTCTCGATTCGCGACGAAGACGACGAACTCTACGACGACGAGCCGGTGACCGCCGGCGGTCGCGTCGTGCCGCTTACCAATGCCGGGCGTCGCCCGGGCACCGAAGTGAGCGTCTATTCACCGCGATCGTTCCAAGACGTCGTCGAGATCGCCGACGCGTTGCGCAGCCGTCAGGTCGTGATCGTGAACCTGCAGAACGCGGATCGCACGCTGCTGCAGCGCGTGGTCGATTTTACGTCGGGCGTGGCGTACACGATCGACGGCAAGATACAAAAGCTCGCGGAATCGATCTACCTGATCGTTCCGGCCGGAGTCGTGGTGAACGCGGCGGGGTTGCGTGATACGATGATGTCCGACGGTACGCTCGACTTCATGTCCAACCGAGGCTAGACGCGTGGAACGAATCACCCCGATCGACATTCAGCACAAGAGCTTCAAGAAGGCGCTGCAAGGCTACGATCGCGCCGAGGTCGATCAGTTTCTCGACGAAGTGATCGAAACGCTCGAAGACGACGCGCAGCACCGCGCCGCGCTGCAGGCCGAAATCGCCGACCTCAAGGAACGCATCAGCCACTTCAAAGCGATGGAAGAGTCGCTGCAGAACACGCTCGTGCTCGCGCAGCGCACCGCCGACGAAGTAAAGGCGTCGGCGCACAAAGAGGCCGACTTGATTCGCGAGCAGGCGCGCCTGGCCGCGGAGCGCGAGATCGCAAGCTACAATGATGCGATCGCCGAGACGCGTCGCGAGCATCAACGCACGATCGAAGCGGTGGATAAGGTGAAGAGCGAACTGCGCGGCCTGCTGATGACGCATCTCTCGCTGCTCGACGGCGCGCACGCGACGACGCCGACGCCGTTCTCGACGAACGGCCAAGTCGCGGCCGCATCCGCACCCGCAACCGACGCTCCGGCGCCGACGCATCTGACGGTCGAGTAGCGCGTGTCGGCTCCCACGATCGCGGTTCTTCCCGGCGACGGGATCGGACCTGAAGTCACGCATGCCGCGGTCGCGGTGCTGCGTGCCGTGCGCCCCGACATCGCGTGCATCGAGCACGAGATCGGCGGCGCCGCGCTCAAACGCGGCCTGCCCGCGCTCCCCGACGACGCGCGCGCGACCTGCGAGCGCAGCGACGCGATTCTCTTCGGTAGCGTGGGATTGCCCGAGTACGATGCCAAGCCGCTCGCGGAACGCCCGGAGTACGCGCTCTTCGTGCTGCGCCGCGATTACGAACTCTATGCGAACATCCGCCCGGTGCGCGTATTTCCGGGACTCGAAGACGCCTCGTCGCTCAAGCCCGAGCTCGTGCGCGGGCTCGATCTCGTGGTCGTGCGCGAACTGACCGGCGGCATCTACTACGGCAAGCCGAAGGAGCAGCGCACCGAAGACGGCGTGGAGGCGGCGGTCGATACGATGATCTACCGCGCCCCGGAGATCGAGCGCATCGTGCGCACCGGTTTCGAACTCGCCCGCGGACGGCGCAAGCATCTCACCTCGGTCGACAAGCAGAACATCTTGGAGACCTCGCGCCTGTGGCGTCGCGTGACCGAGCGCATCGCGCCCGACTACCCCGACGTGAAGCTCGAGCATCTGCTGGTGGACAACGCCGCGATGCAGCTCGTACGGCGTCCCGGCGACTTCGACGTGATCGTGACCGAGAATATGTTCGGCGACATCCTCTCCGACGAAGCGGCGATTCTGACCGGCTCGATCGGCACGCTGCCGAGCGCGAGCCTCGGCACGCGCGGCACTCCCGGACGGCAGTTCGGATTATACGAACCGATCGGCGGAACCGCGCCCGATATCGCGGGCAAGGGCATCGCGAATCCGACCGCCGCGATGCTCTCGGCCGCGCTGCTGCTGCGGTACAGCCTCGCCGACGACGCGAACGCCGCCCGCATCGAACGCGCGGTGGAGCGCGCCTACGCCGACGGCGCGCGTACCGCCGATGTCGCCCGCGACGGCGCGCCGCTCTCAACGCAAGCCTTCACCGACGCGGTGATCGCGCGGCTTTAAGCCGCGCGATCGATTCTCATCGTGGGGAGCCCGGATCCCCCGAAGAAAAGGCAGATGACACGGACGATCGCATAGCGATCATCGTACGGAAACGGATCGGCAACGTTCGGAGCGTAGCGTCGTTCGTATGGATGGTATCGCCTGGGCTTCGAGCGCGATGATCGCCGCCCGCACGCGGCTTGAGATTGCGACCGATAATCTCGCCAACGTCTCGACCGACGGCTTTCACGCCGAACTCGCGCGCGGCGCGCTGACGGCGAACGGCGTGGAGATCGTACCCGTTGCCGATCGTGGGCATGGTGCGCTGCGCTTTACAGGGAGACCGTACGACCTCGCGCTTGTCGGTGACGGGACATTTCGCGTGCGGGCGGATGACGGGCGCATCACGGCTACTCGAAACGGGCAATTTTCGCGCGACCGCTTCGGCGTGCTGCAGGACGACGCGGGGCGCGCGCTCCTTGGATTGCACGGCCCGCTGCGCGTGCCTGACGGCGCACGAATCGATGAACGCGGGCGCGTACTTCTCGCGGGCAAGCGGATCGACCGCGTGCTGGTGAGCGGCGGGAATGCCGCGGTCCGCAGCGGCTTCATCGAGACGCCGAACGTCAACGCAATCGGCGAGATGGTGAGCGTGCTTGCCGCGCAGCGTTCGTTCGAGAGTGCGGAAAAAGTCGTGAGCGCCATCGACGGTACGCGCCAAAAGGCGAGCAATGACGTCGCGAGGCTGAAGTAGATGGACCGCGCGCTCTTCGCCGCGGCGACCGGAATGGCGGCTCAACAGCGAAACCTCGACGTCATCTCCAACAATCTCGCGAACGCCGACGTCGCCGGATTCAAGGGCCGGTCGGAGACGTTCGCAGTGCTTGCCGCGCCCGGTGAACCCGGCGTCGGTACGGTGGCGCTCGGCGCGCATGCCGTGTTCACCCAGGGGAAACTGGAGCGCAGCAACGGTGCGTTCGACGTGGCGATCGACGGCGACGGCTTTTTCGTGCTGCGGCGCGGGCGCGAGTTCGCTTACACGCGCGACGGCGAGTTTTCGCGCAGCGCCGACGGCACGTTGCGAAACGGAGCCGGCTGGCGTCTGCGCGGCGTTCGCATCCCGGCCGACGCACTGCGTGTTCGCGTCACCGGCGATGGTCGCATACAGGTGACGAGCAAAGGCGGAACCCGCGAGATCGCGCGGATCTCGCTCGCGCACTTCCCCGCACCCGAACATCTACGCAGCCTCGACGGCACGCTCTTTCGCGAAACGCGCGCATCTGGTCATCCGCGCATCGCGCCACCGGGCGGCCAACACGGCCCCCGCCTACGCTTCGGCATGCTCGAACGCTCGAACGTCTCGATCATCGACGCAATGATGCAAATCCTCACCGCTCAACGCGCCTACGAAGCCAACGCCAAAGGCGTCCAGGCAGCAGACGAGATGCTACGGATTGCGAACAATTTGCAACGCGGTTAACGTCGCTCGCCGATTCTTAAGATCAGACGAAACTGACGCCGATGGTCATAAGATGGGGAGCAGCAAGCATTGGACACGCCTCCACCGCGGTATACTGTGGGCAGTTGGCGCACTGATCATCGAGGAAGCGCTTTTTTTTGCCCATGGAGCGAAGCAGTGCAGCGACGCTTTGTGGGGTGTCGTCTTGGCAGCTGTTTTGTCGGTCGTTTGGTGGCCTGCAACCGTTCCGCCAGTAATGATCGCGCTGCTTTGTGGACTAAAGCTCACATGTAAGAACCCCAAGAGAGCGGATACTATCGCCCTTGTGCTGTGCCTACTCATTTCAGCGGTCGGCGCCTTAGCGGTATTTTGGTTCGTGCCACGCAGCTCCGGCAATTGGTGCCCGATTAGCTGAGTGCGGGGTCTCCGTTTAGGTACCTTTCGGACCCCCTTCTGCAATTTGTATGCAGCCGCTAAGGGCGTGCAAGCCGCCGATGAGAAGCTGCGTAGTGCAAACAATCTGCAGCGAGGTTAACCTGTCATTCTGAGCGGAATCCCGAAGGACCGCTGCCAAAATCGTGGAACGCGCACGTGTGATCTATGATCGTGACGTGCCGATTGATGAGACGTTCGAGCGAACCTATACGCTCGAATGGCTGGCGGATTTGCCAAACTCTCCATCGTTTCCACGATATTATCTTCCGCGGGGTCAAGAGAGCGGCGGCCCGATCTTGCGCGTAACGAATGGCATCGGCCAAAAGTACCTTGTCATTGTTTCGGGGGAGATCGGCGGATTCCGGATCGCGACCTGGCCGGACCCCAACCGTTTCTTAGTGCGCCCTGGCGGCTGGCTTTTCGACGCGACGGAACCGACGAAGGCGGAGCAACTGCCGGGCTTTGACGGACATACGGTTCACTATGTGGTCCCTTTGGCCGAGCGAAGCCTGGTACTTGTCGGTCACTGCTGTGGAATCTATTGCTATGACGGCGAGGGGATGCGCTGGCAACAGGAAGATCTCTTTTGCTGCGACGATCCGCAGCTTGAAGTCGCCGGCGATGTACTGTTGCTTACGGCTCAAAAGCACGGGGTAGATCCCGAAAATACACCGACGCTCAAGCGATTGGACCTCATGACCGGAACGCCATTGACGTAGCTGGCGCTGTCTTCGCGTTTGGCCGTGATTCGTGGTGCGCGTTCGGCCCCGGAGTCATCGTCCGACACATGAGTCCGTTGCATCGCGGTAGCTCTGCCGCCACGTAGCGGCAACATCTCGACGCTACCGTATCCGTCATGGATACGGCAGCGGCACGGCAGGTAGGCGTCACGTTCGAGGCGCTCCTGCTCGAACAGGCGTTGCGCCCGCTCGCGCGCGGATGCGGAGCGCT
Organism: Vulcanimicrobiota bacterium; assembly: GCA_027306785.1. Classification (GTDB taxonomy): domain Bacteria; phylum Vulcanimicrobiota; class Vulcanimicrobiia; order Vulcanimicrobiales; family Vulcanimicrobiaceae; genus REEB354. Next base: position 21,523 of record DAHUZB010000007.1, on the reverse strand, counting down.
CGGAACCTACGGCATCGGGTCGATCGCGCGCGGGATCGCCGAACACGACGACGACGGGTTCGCGGCGTTGATCGCCGCGGAGATGGCGCATGCACGCGAATGACGCGCGCGAAGCGACGGTGCGCGCGCTCTTCCCGCTGGTGCGTCAGATCGCGCGGCGCGTGCGGCGTATGGTCGCAGGCGTGGACATCGACGATCTGATCGGCGATGGAGCGATCGGTCTGCTGCGCGCGGTCGACAATTTCGATCCCGCGCGCGGGCCTTCGCTCGAACACTATGCGAGCCGCTTGATCGCCGGAGCCATGCTCAACGGCATTCGCCGCATGGACCCTGTCTCGGAACGCGCACGCCGCGCGGTGCGCGACGGCGAGAACGAACGCTATCGTCTGGCGGCCGAGCGCGGATACGTTCCGTCGCTGCAGGAGATGGATCGCATTCGTCCGGGCTATCTACGCGCGCTTTCCGCGGCCTATCGGCATACGCCGCTCTCGCTCGATGCGTCGCTTCCGGAAAACGAACGACTCGTGCTGCATCGACACGAAGACCCGGCCGCCATCGTGGCGGCACGGAGCCGGCGCGCCGCCCTGCATGCGCTCGTCGACGCGCTGCCGGAGCGCCAACGTCGCCTGATTCGCGAACACTATTTCGACGAACGCTCGTTACGCGAGGTCGGTGCGCGCATGGGCGTCTCGGCGCAGCGTGCATCGCAATTGCACATCGCGGCGATGACGAGACTACGGAGAGCGGTTCATGCTGCGCCGCGTTGAGGGTGACGAGCGGCGGCCTTCGCTCGGTGAACTCCTCGGTCTGCGAGAGAATCAGCCGGTCGTCGCCGCTATCGCCGAGAGTGAGTTCGACGGCTCGCTGCTCCCACGCGATCATCCACCGTGGGTCAAAGACGCGCTCTCGGTCTCGCAGCGTGCGCGAGAACTCATCGCACGCCTACGGCCCGCGATCGTACGGGTGCTGAGTTTTTGGGATCATCGCTTCCGCAGCGCCGTCGTCGGGGGCGCCCGCATCTCGATCGATCCGAGCGGTAGCTATCGCGCGGAGTAACGCGCTCGGCAGAGAATCGCCGCGGCGCAGCGAAAGCTCGCGCTCGATGGAAAGAAGCGCTCGCTTATCCCGGGCTTGGATCGCGGCCGTTGCGGCCGTTGCCGCATTGGGCCTCGCGGCCTGCGGCGGCGGTGGGTCGGCGCTGCCGACGGTTCCGCCGCCCGCGCCGTCGTTGCCGGGCGTCGGCGTCGTCGACGCAAGCGCCGACGGTTGCGTCGTCTCCTACGACGGCATGCTCTCGTACACGGTGCCGGCGGGCGCATTCTCGCCGATCGACATCCGCTCCGCAAATTGCGGCGCCGGGCTCGACCGCAATCCCAATCCACCGCTTCCGGCGTGGGCGATTCCCGACGGGCCGACGCAGGCGATCTTCGTCGCGACATCGCTGCAGCAGGCCTATTCGGTTGCGGGGATGCAGTCGCTCGAGACCGCGGCCGCGGCGAGCCATGTGCCGATGACGTGGATGATCGACAACTTCGCCTATTTGCAGAACACCGCGCTCTACCAGAGCTACCATGCCGACAACGGCGACGATGTCGAAGCGGGCGATGAAGCGCAGCTCGTTGCGCAGATGCGGGCCGCGTTCCCGTGGTACACGCCGAGCGTCAGCGTCGAAGGCGGCGGTCACGAACGCAACATCGCGGGCCTGACGGCGCTCGGCGAGACCGGTTTTTGGGGTATTACCTGGGATTCGCGCGGGACCGACGGGGATTACGACGTCGGCGCGCCGTGGGGAAGCTACTGCGCCGATCCGAGTTCCTACAAGCGCCCGATGCCCGACGGTACGTGTCCGCTCCTCGCGTTCGAGTGGACGGCGCGCGATCTCACGCGCGGTTATCTGAGCGGCCACACCGAGTTCTACTCGACCGATCCCGACGATCTCCAGCAGCGCGCCGGCTTTTCGACCGGCGGAGCGATCGCATACATTCAAGCGGTCGCCGACGCCTATGCGGCGGCGGGTGAGACGCAGCCGCTCGTGATGATGTCGCAACAGGAGAGCGCCGAGGATCTCAATCCGGGCGACGAGCAGATCATGGCCGCGCTCTATGCGCGCGCGGTACATGACGGCATGAAAACCGAGACGCTGGCGCAAGCGAACACCGATGCTCGCGCGTTCTCGGCGCAACCGCGCGCCGTGGCGTTTCCGTTCATCGCGGGCGGCCTCTATCTGCCCTCCGATGAACTCAACGGCGGTACGCTCTATCCGGCGACGATCGATTATCACGATGCGGCGGTCGGCATGACGTTCCTGGCCGGGCATACCGTGCCGACGCGCGTCTTCGAGTACGCGAGCGATCCGCTCTCGCAGTACAACGTGCCGTTCGCTCCGCTCGCCGCCGCAGAGACACCGCAGCTCACGAGCGTCGCCGTGCAGAACGGCGCGATCACGTTCCATTTCGACGCACCGGTCGCATTGCGCTACGGCGTTGCGCTCTGGTCGAATCCCGCCGTGCTTCGGATGAGCGGTAGCGGGGTCACGCCCGCCGGTCGCGCGGGCGTGGTACTGACGTTCCAGTTGCAAGCGGGAGCCAACGACATCTCGTTTCCGTGTCCCGGTTGTTCGGGCACCACCCTCCCGTACTCGACGTAACGAACGGAGCGATACGAAGCCATGACGATCTCAACGCGGCGCATCGCCGCGATCGCCCTGTTCGCGGCATTTGCATACGCCGCGTCGGCGCGCGCGCAGGCCGCGTCGCACGCGGCGTGCGGCCTGGCAATCGGACTCGATCCCGCGTGTCCGATCACCGCGATCGGCGTGACGGCGACGGATACGCCGCTCACCGCGCATGCGACGCAGCACGGCATCGCGCTCGACGGGCGCCTCGCGCGACGCGGGCGCGAAGAGTTCGATCTCGTGCTGCCGATCGCGAATCGCCTGACCATCGACGGCGAAGGGAGCGCGAGCGGCGCGGGCGATGCGCGGCTTGGCTATCGTCGCGTGCTCGTGCGTCACGGGCGCCTCGCGCAGACCGCGGGTATCGCGCTCGCGCTGCCGACCGGTTCCGATGCGTTCTCGAGCGGCCGTACGCGCATCGCGCCGTCGTATGCGTTCTCGTACGCGCTCGGAGATCGCGTGCATCTGGTGCTACTCGGCAGCTACGGCTTCGACTCGAAGGGCACGAGGCTTCCGTTCTCGCCGCGCACGCAGCAACTCGACGTGATTCCGCGCGCGATCGTCGATCTTTCACAGCGATACGGCATCTACGCGGCGATCGAGGGCGACGGCGCTCGCGTGACCGGCGACGAGCGCTACACGAGTTACACCGCGACCGCTCGGCTCGGCATCGTACGACGCGCATGGAATCTCAGCGCATCATACACCGAACCGCTCGGCACGTTTTCCTACGAGCACCTCTACCACCGCTCGCTCGGAGTGGAGCTGCGCTGGCAGCCGATCCCGCGGTGATGCGTGCAGGCACGAGCTCGGTGACGAACACGTTGCCCGCCGTTCAACGGCGTTCGAGTGTACTGCGATCCCAAGCGGCGAGATCGGCCGCCGCCTCGTAGGTGGAGTCGAAGAAGGCGAGCACCTCCGCATCGGGATCGGAGGAGCGGCGCACCGCTTCATACGGAAGCACGAATTCGCGGAGTTGCGCGTTCCATGCCGCCGACGCCGGTCGCACGCGCGCGGCCTCGAAGCCGTTCGGTACGGGATAGGCGTAACTGTAGAAGAGTGCGTCCATGCCATAGCCTCCGGGCCAGAAGCCGACGCTCTGCACCTCGTGCGAGTAGGCTTCGCGCGTTACCCAATCGGGGAGATTCGGAATGCCACCGGGGTGCGGAGGTGCGATGCGGCCGGAAAAACGCGTGACGGCGAGATCAAAACTGCCCCAGAAAAAATGGACCGGGCTCACCTTTCCGAGGAAACGTGCACGGAAGATGCGGCACAGACGGTCGGCCTGCAGCAGCACTCGCCAAAAACGTTCGGCTGCATCGGCATCGTAGGTATGGTGGAGCGTGTCACGGTCGAGCGGGATCGCGTCGGGGATCTCGTTTGGCCGCGGATCGATCGCCACGTGCAGCCCGAGATCCTCGAGCTCGCGCATCACGCGCTCGTAGAATGCGGCCACGGTCATCGATTCGAGCGCAAAGCTGCGCCGCGCGCCGTCGCAGTCTTGGATGACGAGCTCGCGCGCGACGAAATCGAAGTCGATGGCGAAGGTGCGCCCGGAGGCGTGGGGCATCGCCGACGTGGTCAGGCCCCGCGGCGTCACATAGAGCGTCACGTTCCACCAGTGGTTGACGAGCGGCTCTTGCCGCAAGCGGATCTTGCCGACTACTTGTGTCCAGAGATGCAGCGTCTGCTGCGTCGGGCTCCAGTCCTCGTGCCGAAGCTCCGGCCATCGAGTGGGCTGCGTCATGATGGTCCCTCCCAGCCGCCGCGGGCGGGAACCCGCGCGCGGCGCGCCCAAACGCAGTTCGTCGCCGCCTCACCCATGCCCGCACCGGAGTCGCAATCGACCTGATGATGCCCGTTCTCAAGAGATATACCGATGCCGCGATCTCGCTCGGGCTCGGCATCGCCTCGTTCATCCTGCTCGCGATTCGCTACTCGATTCCGAACGAGAAGATCTTCGACGAGGTGTATTTCGCGCGTGCGGCCGAGGAGTATCTGCAGCGGCGCTACATTTACGAAAACACGCATCCGCCGGTCACCAAGCTGCTGATCACGCTCTCGACGATGCTCTTTGGCGGGCTGCCGCGCGGCGACAACGCATACGGTTGGCGCTTTCTTGACGTCGTCGCCGGTGCCGTCGCGGTCGTATTGACGTACGTGCTCGCGAAACGCGTGACCGGTTCGCGTCTCTTTGGCGCCTACGCCGCCGTGCTCTTCGGCTTCGACGGCATGCATTTCGTGCAGTCGCGGATTGCGACGCCTGAAAGTTTCGTCGTCTGCTTTTCGCTCGCCACGCTCTATGCGTTGCTGCGCTACTGGGATGCGATCGCACACGCGATCCTGCATGCCGCGACGGCCGAGGATGCGCCGCTGCAGCGGATTGCGGAAGTCGTCGTCGCGTTCGTGCTCGCGATCGGCTTCACGCTGCTGCGTTTCCCCCACGAGACGCTGCCCGCGAAGATCGTGCTGATCGTCGTCTCGGCGGCCGTGGCGTTCGGTGTGTATCGCTACTGGCGTGCGCGTCCGCTTGGTGCGGGGTGGCTGCTCGCCTTCGGCGTGTGTGCGGCGTTGCTCGTGACGAGCAAGTGGTACGGCGTGATGACGTACGGCGTTGCGGCGGTTGTTGCAAGTTACGTGGCGATTCGAGCATGGCGGCGCGGCGAGCGTAGCCCGATTCCGCTCGACGCGTTCGTGGCGGTCATCGTGGCGACGATCGGTATCGTGTACGCGCTCGCGTACATCCCGCATTTCATCGGCTTGCGCGATTTGCCGAACTTGCCGCCCCGACCCTACACGGTGAGCGACATCATCACGATGCAGGTCAACGCGTTTCTCTACCACGATCACCTGAAGGCGACGCATCCGTACTCGTCGGTGTGGTGGCAGTGGCCGCTTGATCTGCGCCCGATTCTCTATTACGCGCAGTACGGCAACCTCGGCAAGATTCCGACGGCCGAGATGATCTACACGCTCCCGAACCCGTTGCTGCTCTGGCCCGGGCTCGTCACGGTTCCCTTCGTCGGATGGCTGGCGTGGCGCGAGCGCAATCGCGCCTACGCCGTCGTGATCGTCGCCTATTTGCTGCAGTGGCTGCCGTGGATGTTCTCGCCTCGGATCGCTTTCGCGTATCACTTTTACGTGGATATCCCGCTGATCGCGATCTGTACGGCCGCCGTCGCCCACATCTGTTGGGAACGTCTCTCGCCGTCGAATCGCACCGCCGCGCTTTGGATCGTGGGTGGTTATCTCGGCGTCGAAATCGCGACGTTCGCCTACTTCTATCCCATCCTCGCGGGCCTTCAGATTCCGCAATCCGCCTGGATGCAGCGCATGTGGCTAAAGAGCTGGCCCTAAGAAGCCCCCTCCCCGTGTCATCCTAAGCGCCCCGTGTCATCCTGAGCTTGTCGAAGGATGAGCGCGTCCTTCGACAAGCTCAGGATGACACAGGGAGGCTATGCGCGTCCTTCGACAGGCTCAGGATGACACGGGGCGGTCAGCATGACACCGGGGCCGGTCATGACCCACCGAACGGCAGGCGATTACATCAGGTGCGCCGCGATGGTGGCGGCCACGGCGAGCGAGCCGAGGAGCGCCGCGTACGCGAGCGCGTGAGCGAGCAGCATCTCGTCGGCATGGGCGATGATCGGTTTACGCATCGGTCGTCCCTCCTCTGCGCAAGAGTATGCCGCGCCGACCTGAGCGCTAGCCGGAAATCGGATGAGAATGCGATGAGAGCACGCGGTGGGCGTGCCGCGCGAGCATCAGCTCCTCATTCGTGGGTATCACGTTAACCACCACGTGCGAGGTGTGCGCGGAGATGCGCTCGTCGTTCCGGATATTCGCGGATACGTCGAGGGCGATGCCGAGGTGCGTGAGGCCGAGGCAGATCAGCGCGCGCACGCTCGCACTATGCTCGCCGATGCCGCCGGTGAAGACGAGCCGATCCACCCCGTCGAGTGCGGCCGCAAGGGCACCGATCGACTTGCGCGCGATGAAGACGAAGAGGCCGACCGCCTGCGCCGCCGCCGTCTCGCGATCCATTGCCGTCGTCAACGCCTGCATCTCGCTGGTGCTGCCCGAGACGCCGAGCAGGCCGGAGTGATAAAAGAGCGCATCGGAGAGCCGCCGCGCATCGTCGTCGCACGCGTGCAGCAGCCGTAGGACGACGCCGGGATCGAGATCGCCCGGACGCGTGCCCATCATCAATCCGCCGAGCGGCGTGAAGCCCATCGTCGTATCGACCGGCGCTCCGTCGCGCAGCGCCGCCATGCTCGCGCCGCTGCCAAGGTGCGCCACGATCGTGCGCCCGCGCGCGCCTTCGCCGAGCGTCGCGACGATGTACTCGTAGGAGAGGCCGTGAAAGCCGTAGCGCTGCACCATCGGGTCGGTTCCGTGCGGCAGCGGGAGCGCGCGCGCCACGGCGGGCAGCGTGCGGTGAAAGGCCGTATCGAACGAGAGCGTCTGCGCGAGCCCGGGTGCGATCGCTGCGACCGCGTCGATCGCGTCGAGTTCGGCGGGGAGATGCAGCGGATCGTACTCGGCGAGCGCGCGGAGGTCGGCGAGCAGCGCCGGATCGACGATGGCGGGGCCGACGTGGCGCGGCCCGCCGAACACGATGCGATGGGCGGCGCCGTCGAGCGTGGTGCGCGCGAGCGCGGCCGCGGTCGCTTCGCGCGCCATCGACGCGGCGTCGGAGCGATTGCGCGCACGCAGATTCTCGGCGAACAGACGCCGTTCGCCGTGCTCGTCGATTTCGTACACCGCGTATTTCAGCGACGAGGAGCCTGCGTTCAGGGTGAGGATACGCATCGAGCACCGCTCCACTGCCAGTCGCGAATCATCGGCATATCTTCGCCGTATTCGGCGATGTAGCGCGTGTGCTCTGCAAGCAGATCCTCGATGTGCTGACACAGCGCGCCGACGCGTCCGTGCAGACGCGTGGTGCGTGCGATCGCATCGAGTGCCAGGTGGAAGCGCGAGAGTGCGTTGCGGACCGTCATGTCGAACGGCGTCGTAGTCGAACCTTCCTCACGATAGCCGTGCACGTGCAGATCGTCGTGATTGGAACGCTTGTAGGTGAGGCGATGCACGAGCACGGGATAGCCGTGATAGGCGAAGATCACGGGAATACCCGCCGGGAAGATAGCATCGTAGCGCGCATCATCGAGGCCGTGCGGGTGCTCGGCGCGCGTCTGCAGCGCCATGAGATCGACCACGTTGACCACGCGAACGGCGAGCTCGGGCAGATGCTCGCGCAGCAGATCCACCGCGGCGATCGTTTCGAGCGTCGGCACGTCGCCCGCGCAGGCCATGATCACGTCGGGCGCGCGGTCGCCGTCACTGCTCGCCCATTCCCAGATGCCGATCCCTTGCGCGCAATGCGCGCGCGCGCGCTCCATGTCGAGCCATTGCCATTCCGCCTGCTTCCCGGCGACGATGACGTTCACGTAGTTACGGCTGCGCAGGCAGTGATCGGCTACGCTGAGCAGCGTGTTCGCGTCGGGCGGAAGATAGACGCGAACCACGTCGGCCTTCTTGTTCGCCACGTGATCGATGAAGCCGGGATCTTGATGGCTGAACCCGTTGTGATCCTGGCGCCACACGTGCGAGGTGAGCAGGTAGTTCAACGATGCGATCGGACGACGCCACGGGATCTCACGGGTGACCTTCAGCCACTTTGCGTGCTGATTGAACATCGAATCGACGATGTGGATGAAGGCCTCGTAGCACGAGAAGAATCCGTGCCGCCCCGTGAGCAGATAGCCTTCGAGCCAACCCTGGCAGAGATGCTCGCTCAACACCTCCATCACGCGTCCGTCCGCCGCGACGTGGTCGTCGTAGGGCTCCACGATCGCGGTCGATTCGCGAGCGGTCACCTCGAAGACGGCGTTGAGGCGATTCGAATTCGTTTCGTCCGGTGCGAGCACGCGGAAGTTCGACGGATTGGCAACGAGGATATCGCGCAGCAAGCTCCCGAGTGGGCGCGTGCCTTCGGCACGCACGGCGCCGGGTGCGGGAACAGCGATCGCGTAGTCGGAGTAGTCCGGGATGTTCAGCGGTTCGAGCAACTCGCCGCCGTTGGCGTGCGGATTCGCGCTCATGCGGCGCGTGCCGTCGGGAACGAAGCGCAGCCATTCATCGCGCACGCGCCCGCGTTCGTCGAAGAGTTCTTCCGGGTGATACGAGCGCATCCACGCTTCCAATTGCGCGAGATGCGCGGGATTTTCGCGCACGCCGCCGAGCGGAACCTGATGCGCGCGGAACGTGCCTTCGATCGCGACGCCGTCGACGCGTTTGGGGCCGGTCCAGCCTTTCGGCGAGCGCAGGATGAGCATCGGCCAGCGCGGGCGCACGCGGAACCCGTGCGCGCGCGCATCGCACCGGATCGCGGCGATGCGATCGAGCATCGTCTCCAGCGTCTGCGCCATCGCGGCGTGCATCGCGTGCGGATCGTCGCCCGCCACGATGAACGGTTCGTAGCCGTAACCGGTGAAGAGCGCGATCAGTTCGTCGTCGGGAATGCGCGCGAGCACCGTCGGTCCCGCGATCTTGTAGCCGTTGAGGTGCAGGATCGGCAGCACCGCGCCGTCGCGCGCCGGGTTGAGGAATTTGTTCGAATGCCAACTCGTCGCAAGCGCGCCCGTTTCGGCTTCGCCGTCGCCGACCACGCAGCACGCGAGCAGCTCGGGATTATCGAAGACCGCTCCGTACGCATGGGCGAGCGAATAGCCGAGCTCGCCGCCTTCGTTGATCGAGCCCGGTGATTCGGGCGATGCGTGACTCGGCACGCCGCCGGGAAACGAGAACTGCTTGAAGAGACGACGCATGCCGTCGAGATCGCGGCTTATGTGCGGATAGCGCTCGCTGTACGTTCCCTCCAGGTATGCGTTCGCGAGCACCGCGGGCCCGCCGTGTCCCGGCCCGGCGATGAAGATCGCGTCGAGATCGCGCTGCCGTATCAGGCGACTGAGGTGCGCGTAGATGAAGTTGAGGCCGGGCGTGGTGCCCCAGTGACCGAGCAGGCGAGGCTTGATGTGCTCGGGCCGCAGCGGTTCGCGCAAGAGCGGATTGTCCAGCAGATAGATCTGTCCGACCGAGAGATAGTTTGCCGCGCGCCAATACCCGTCGAGCGCACGCAGTTCAGACGCATCCATGCCGAGAGTATACCCGCCCCGCTCCGGCAACCTCGGGAAAGACCCGTGAAGCACCTACGCCTCACCCCACGTGTCATCCTGAGCTCGTCGAAGGATGAGCTCGTCGCCCTTCGACGGGCTCAGGGTGACACGTGCATGTCGCCCTTCGACGGGCTCAGGGTGACACGTGCGGGGGCGTTAGAGTTTGGCGATGAGGGTGCCGAGGAGGTCGGCGAGTTTCGGGCCGGCGGCGGCGCCTTGGGCGGTGACGTCGGCGTGCGAGGTCTCCGGCGCGCCGACGATGTTGGTGATCATGCTGATTCCGAGCACGCCCATGCCGAGGAAGCGCGCGAAGATCGTCTCGAGCACGGTCGACATGCCGACCGCGTCGGCGCCGATCGTGCGCAGATAGCGCATCTCGGCGGCGGTCTCGTAATTCGGTCCGAGTAGCCCGGCGTACACGCCCTCAAGCAGACGCGTCTCCGGCGCGGCGATGCTCTTCACGATCGCGCGTAGGCGAGCCGAGTAGGCGTCGTTCATGTCGACGAACGGATTTTCGTGCGGATAGCCGACCAGCGGATTGCGTCCGGTAAGGTTGAGGTGATCGGCGATCAGCATCAGATCGCCCGGCTGCATCTCCTCGCGCAGACCGCCCGCGGCGTTCGTGAGGATCGCCATCTTCGCACCGGCCGCGTGCGCGAGGCGCACGTTGACCGTCACTTGCAGCGGCGAAAAACCCTGATAGAGATGCACGCGCCCGGCGAAGACCGCGACGCGCTTGCCGTGCCACGTACCGACCAGCGCCTCACCCGCGTGACCGCGCAGCGATGCGACCGGCATTCCCAAGAGCGAGTCGTAGGGAATCGAGACGTGCGTGAAGCGATCGCGCAGCACCGAGCTCAGGCCGCTGCCGAGCACGATCGCGAGATCGATCGGGCCGCCCGCGGTCTCTTCGAGACGCGAGGCGTCGTGCGCGAGGAGTTTGTCGTTCGGCGAGCGGCGATCGATCATGCACTCACGCTTCGGGCGTGAAGAGGTTCTTCCCCGTCATGGCGGAGGGAACGGGTAGCCCCATCAGCGCGAGCAGCGTCGGTGCGACGTCGCCCAGCTTGCCGCCCGCGGCGAAGGCGCCTCGCAGCCCCTTGCCGATCAGAATGAACGGCACCGGATTGGTCGTGTGGGCGGTGAGCGGATTGCCCTCGGCGTCGAGCTTCTCTTCCGCGTTGCCGTGATCGGCGGTGACGGCGAGCACGCCGCCCGCATCGAGCACCGCCTGCGCGAGACGCTGCAAGCAGGCGTCGAGCACCTCGACCGATGCGATGGTCGGATCCCACTTGCCGGTGTGACCCACCATGTCGGCGTTCGCGTAGTTCATGATGATCACGTCGTGCGTACGAGCCTGCAGATCGGCGACCGCCGCATCGGTGATCTCCGGAGCGCGCATCGCGGGTGCGAGATCGTAGGTCGCCACGCTACGATCCGATGCGATCAGCTCGCGATCCTCACCGGCGAACACATCCTCGCGGCCGCCGTTGAAAAAGTAGGTTACGTGCGCGTATTTTTCGGTTTCGGCAAGACGCAGCTGCGTGAGCCCGGCGCGCGAGACGATCTCGCCGAAGGTGTCGTACTGCGGGCGCGGTCCGAAGAGCACCGGATTGGGATAGCTCTCGTCGTACTTCGTCATCGTCGCGAAGAGGAGCTTCGCGTATGTGTGCTTGGCGAACGGAACCGTATCGTCGCCGTTGAACGCGAGCGTGAGCTGGCGCGCGCGGTCCGGACGGAAGTTGAAGAAGATGCACGCGTCGCCGTCGTGCACGGCGCGCGTTTCGCCGACGATCGTCGCTTGGACGAATTCGTCGCTCTCGCCGCGTGCGTACGCCGCGTCCACCGCCTCGCGGGCGGTCGAGGCGTGAAACGGCGCGTTCCCGCGAGCGAGCATATCGTACGCGGCTTGCGTGCGCTCCCAACGCTTGTCGCGATCCATCGCATAGAAGCGCCCCACGACCGATGCGATCGCGCCGCTGCGTCCGACCGCGGCAAGCTTCTCTTCCAGCTGCGCGATGTAGTTCTGCGCCGATCGCGGCGGCGTATCGCGCCCGTCGAGAAACGCATGCACCGCAAACGGCACGTTCGCGGCGACCGCCGCGTCGATCAGCGCGAAGAGGTGCACGATCGAACTATGCACCTGTCCATCCGAAAGCAGCCCCATCAGATGGAGCATCGTGTCACCCTGAGCTTTTTGGGTGTCACCCTGATTTTGTCGAAGGGCGCGCTGGAGGGTTTCGTTGCGGGCGAAGGCGCCCGAGGCGACGTCGTTGTCGATCACCACCACGCCTTGCGGCACCACGCGTCCGCTGCCCAGGTTCATGTGGCCGACCTCGCTATTGCCCATGATGCCTTTGGGCAGTCCGACGAATTCGCCGGAGGCTTCGAGCGTCGTCCACGGGTAGCGGTCGAAGAACGCGCGCCAGTGCGGCAGATCGGCGGCGGCGATGGCGTTGCCGTGGGTGGAGCTGCTGCAGCCCCATCCGTCGAGCACGGCGAGGACAACCGGTTTGATCATCGTGTCGTTGCGTTCCTAACCAGCGTGGCGAATGCGGCGGGATCGAGCGACGCGCCGCCGACGAGTCCGCCGTTGATGTGTGCGTGCGCCATGTAGGCGGCGACGTTCTCCGCTTTCATACTGCCGCCGTAGAGCAGCGGCACATCGGCGAGCGCGGGGCTGCAGCCGCGGATCGCCTCCATCACGCGCCCCGCCTCGGCGGGATCGCAATTGTGCCCCGTGCCGATCGCCCAGATCGGCTCGTATGCGAGCACGAGACGCGCGATCTGCGCATCGTCGAGTCCGTCGAGCGCGGCGCGCGTCTGCGCGGTGACGCGCGCATCGGTCTCGCCCGCGTTGCGTTCGTCGAGCGTCTCACCAACCGCGACGATCGGCGTGAGCCCGTGCGCGAGCAAGGCACGTACCTTCAAGTTGACGGTGCTATCGAGTTCGTTGCAGTACGCGCGTCGCTCGGAGTGCCCCACGATCACGTGGCTCACGCCGTGTTCCTGCAGCATGGAGATGCTGATCTCGCCGGTGTAGGCGCCTTGCGGCTCCCAGTGCACGTTCTGCGCGCCGAGCCGCACGCGCGTATCGGCGGCGAGCGCCTCGCGCGCGGCCGCGAGCGCGGTGAACGGCGGAGCGATCGCGATCTCGATCTCCGGCGATACGTCGGCGACGAGCGGCACGAACGCCTCGATGAACGCGCGCGTCTCCGCGGCGGTCTTGTGCATCTTCCAATTTCCGGCGATGACGGTGCGCGGCATCGATGGAGCCTCCGCTTCTAGCGTGCGAGCGCGGCGACGCCGGGTAGCGTCTTGCCTTCCAAAAATTCGAGCGTGGCGCCGCCGCCGGTCGAGACGTGCGTCATCTGCGCGGCAAAGCCGAGCATGTGCGCCGCTGCCGCCGCGTCGCCGCCGCCGACCACGCTCGTCGCGCCGTGCGCCGTTGCGCGCGCGATCGCTTCGCCGACGACCTTGGTGCCGCCCTGATACGCGGGCTTTTCATAGACGCCCATCGGTCCGTTGAAGACGACGGTCTTCGCCGCCTCGATCGCCTGCGCGTAGGTCTGCGCGGTCGCGGGACCGATGTCGAGGATCATCTCATCGCCGATCCGTGCGATCGCGACGACGTGCGCGCCCGCATCGTTGTCGAACGCGGTCGAGACGACGGCATCGACCGGAAGATGCAGCGTGACGCCCTTCTCGGCGGCGCGGGTGAGAATATCGCGCGCCGGGCCGAGATCGTCGTCGCGTAGCGACGCGCCGACGTTCACGCCTTGCGCGGCGAGAAACGTGTTGGCCATGCCGCCGCCGATGCAGAACGCATCGACGCGTTCCATGAGATTGAAGAAGACGCCGACTTTGTCTTTGACCTTGGCGCCGCCGATCACGCACACGTACGGATGTGCGGGCGCGACGGTGAGTGCGGCGAGCGCGGAGAGCTCGGCCTGCATCAGCAGCCCCGCGGCGCTCGGCAGCAGATGCGCCACGCCCTCGGTCGAAGCGTGCGCGCGGTGCGCGGTGCCGAAGGCGTCGTTCACGTAGAGATCGCCGAGCGCGGCGAGTTCGCGCGCGAACGTCGGATCGTTCGCTTCCTCTTCTTTGTGGAAGCGCACGTTTTCGAGCAGCAGCACCTCGCCGTCGCGCAGGGCGGCGGCCGCTTCGCGCGCGGGTGCGCCGATGCAGTCGTGCGCGAACGCGACCGGTACGTGCAGGCGTTCGGCCAGCGCCGCGACGAGCGGACGCAGCGAGTACTTCGGGTTCACGCTGCCGTCGGGGCGACCGAGATGCGACATCACGATCACCTTCGCTCCGCGCTCGATCAAACGGCGCAGCGTGGGAATCGCCGCATCCACCCGCGTGTAATCGGCAATGGCGCCGTCCTTCATGGGAACGTTGAGGTCTTCGCGGACGAGGATGCGTTTGCCGCGGACGTCGAGATCGTCGATGGTTCGAAACTGCATGCTGCGCTATCCGTAAAAAGCGCCGAGCGGTCGTGCCGCTCGGCGCAGGGGTGAGTGAATGCGAAGGATCAGGCCTTGGCCGGAATCTTGTCCAGCACCATGGCGGTCAGATCGGCAAGGCGGCACGAGTAGCCCCACTCGTTGTCGTACCACGCGCAGATCTGCACGAGATCGCCGTTGACCTGGGTGAGCTTCGCGTCGATGATCGAGCTGAAGGGCGAGCGCTTGAAGTCGCTCGAGACCAGCTCCTCCTCGGTGTACTGCACGTAGGGCTTGAGCGCGCCGTCGGCTTCCTTGCGCAGGAAGGCGTTGACTTCGTCGCGCGTCGTCTCGCGTTTGACTTGCGCGACCAGGTAGACCATCGAGACGGTCGGCGTCGGCACGCGCAGCGCGAAGCCGTCGAAGTTGCCCTTCACCTCGGGGATCGTGAGGTAGAGCGCTTTCGCGGCGCCGGAGCTGGTGGGAACGATGTTGGTCGCGGCGTTGCGCGCGCGGCGGATGTCTTTGTGCGGCGCGTCGAGGATGTTCTGATCGTTCGTGTACGAGTGGATCGTGGTCATGAAGCCCTTGACCCAGCCGAGATGATCGACGATCGGCTTCACCGCGGTCGCAAGACAGTTGGTCGTGCACGACGCGTTCGAGATGATCGTGTGCTTCTCGGGATCGTAGGCGTTCTCGTTGACGCCGAGCACCACGGTCACGTCTTCGCCTTTGGCCGGCGCCGAGATGATGACTTTCTTCGCGCCGCCGCCGTCGACGTGGGCGCGCGCCTTCGCGGCGTCGGTGAAGAGGCCGGTCGATTCGATCACGACATCGACGCCGAGGTCTTTCCACGGCAGCTTCGCCGGGTCGCGTTCGGCCAGCACCTTGATGCGGCGCTTATCGACGACGATCGTGTCGCCGTCCGCCGAGACGCTGCCCGAATAGGGACCGTAGTTGCTGTCGTACTTGAAGAGGTGCGCGCATTCCGCGGCACTCGTGAGATCGTTGACGGCCACGATCTCGACATTCGGATGGCGCTCGATCAGCGCTTTCGCGAAGTTCCGTCCGATTCGGCCGAAGCCGTTGATCCCGATCCGCATGGTGCTCTCCGAGAGGGTGGGGTGGGTGCGAAGTGGTTTAGGTACCGGGCACCTTGCCCGAGCCCCTTCCCGAGCGCAGCTGACCGGCCAAGCGAGCCAAGGCGCTCAGGCGGCTCGAGGCGGTGGGCTTCGAGATCGGGGGGCTGCAGCGAGCGCCGAGCTCGGCGAGCGACTCGTCGGGGTGGGCCAGGCGCAGCTCGGCGATCTCGCGGAGCGCGGGCGTGAGCTGGGCCAGGCCGTAGGCGCTCTCCAGGTACTCGATCACGCCCCGCTGGGCCGCGGCGGCGGCCGCCGCGCGCTCCAGGTTGGCCGCCTCGGTGTTGACCAGGCGATGGATGCGGTTCTTGGTCTCCCGCAACGCCCGCACGTCTTCGAGGTGGAGCACCGCGCCGAAGGCGCCGATGACGGTGAGCACGTCGACGATCGCCTCGAAGTCCTTGTAGTAGAGTACGTGGCGCTTCTTGCGCATCGTGCGCTTGGGCGAGCGCCCGGTGCTGCGCAGCATCCAGGTCAGGCGCTCGGCGAGCGCTTCGTCGGGCACCACGAACTCCAAGTGGTAGCCGTGGGCCCCGGCCGCGAGCGAACCGCAGGCCAAGAACGCGGCGCGGATCTCCATCAGTCGGTCGCACTTGTGGGCGGGCTTGGGGGGCAGGCCGCGGAGCGCGGCGGGAATCTCGATCGCGAAGGTGGGCAGATGCGCGAGCCGCGTCGCGGCGCGGGTCTGGATCGGATGCTGCTTGCGATCGTCGAGCAGCGACCAGAAGAGGCGCGCGATCGAGTTGCGGTGCGTGATGAAGTTTGCGTGCTCGCCGCTTGCGCCGTAGAGCGCGAGCCCGCCCAGCAACGCGGCGCGGCAGTGCGGGGTTTGCGGCGATTCGCGCGTCAGCGCGTCCTTCGTATCGGCGGAGATCGAGGATGCCATGATGACGGCGCTGCTACACCCACTCCGCGGGATCGTCGCGCCGCGTCTCGATGATCTCGTAGAGGTCGGCGGCTTTCACGCCCGGCGTCATGCGCAACGGCACCTCGCGCACGCGCACGGTCACGTAGCGCGTCGCGTAATGAATCACGAGGATGTCGCCGGGCTTCACCTGATACGCCGGCTTGAGCGGCTTGTCGTCTTTGGTGATCCGGCCGTGTTCGAGCGCCTCGTGCGCCTCGGTGCGCCGCTTCGAGAGGCGAGCCACCTTCATGAATTTGTCGAGCCTCACCGGGAGAGCATACCACGCTGCGGGAACCACCGGCGGTGGCACAGGCAGCACGGCGTCCCAACGTCAACGTCTTCGACGAATCGCGGCCGATGTGGCGAATTCTGCTGATCTTTTTGATCCCGCTGATGATCGCCAATATCTTGCAGTCCGCGTCGCAGACCTTCACCTACGTTTTTCTCGGACGCATGATCGGCGTCGACGCGCTCGCCGCCGTCTCCGCCGTCTTTCCCGTGATCTTTCTGCTCTTTTCGTTTTTGATCGGGATCGCGAGCGGAAGCACCGTGCTCATCGGCCAGGCCTACGGCGCGGGCGACATGCACCGCGTGAAGAAGGTGGCGGGCACGGTGCTCGGCGCGACGATGATCTTCGCGATTCTGGTCGGCGCGATCGGACTCGTCTTCTCGCCGATGATGCTGCAGGCGCTCGGCACGCCCGCCTCGGTACTGCCGCTCTCCGATGCGTACACGCGCGTCGTGTTCCTCACCTTTCCGGTGATCTTCCCCTACATCAGCTACACGACGTTTCTGCGCGGAACGGGCGACTCGCAGACGCCGCTGCGCTTCTTGGTCTTCTCGACGATCTTGATCCTGATCTTCACGCCGATGTTGATCGCGGGATGGTTCGGCCTGCCGCGTCTCGGTGTGGTGAGCGCCGCCGTATCGGGTCTTCTCGCCAACGGGCTCGCCTTCATCGCGTTGCTCGTCTACCTGCGCGCAAAGGATCATCCGCTCAAATTCGACGCGGAGATGGCGCGCGATATGCTCGTCGATCCGAAGATCATCTCGCTCGTGCTGCGCATCGGCATTCCGACCGGCTTGCAGACGATCATGGTCTCGCTCGCGGAGATCGCGGTGATCAGCTTCGTCAATCATTACGGACCGCGGGCGACCGCCGCCTACGGCGCGGTCAATCAGGTCGTCAGCTACGTGCAGTTCCCGGCGATCTCGGTGAGCATCGCCGCCTCCATCTTCGGCGCGCAGTGCATCGGTGCACGCCGCGAAGACAAACTCGGCGCGGTCATCCGTTCGGCCGTCGGGCTGAGCTACGCGATCGGCGGCATCCTGATCGGCGCGTGCTATGCCTTCGCCTATCCGATCCTCGGCTGGTTCATCACCGACGCGCAGACGTTGCAGATCGCGCACGAGTTGCTGATGATCACGCTCTGGGGATATCTGCTCTACGGCAACAGCGCGGTCATCTCGGGCGTCGTGCGCAGCAGCGGCGACGTGATCTGGCCGACGATCAACGCGATCCTCGCGATCTGGGCCGTCGAAGTTCCGGCCGCTTACATCCTGATGCACGTGTACGGGCTCGCGGGCGTGTGGATGGGCTATCCGATCTCGTATATGGTCGTGCTCTGCGCGCAGTTCTGCTACTACGAATTCTTCTGGAAGAAGAAGACGCATGAGCGGCTCGCCTGACGAGATCGCCGCGATCGTCGCGGCGCTCGGGCTGCAACCGCATCCCGAAGGCGGGTTCTTCGCCGAGACCTATCGCAGCGACGAGCGCATCGCAATCGATCGCTACGGCGCC
Organism: Vulcanimicrobiota bacterium; assembly: GCA_027306785.1. Taxonomy (GTDB): domain Bacteria; phylum Vulcanimicrobiota; class Vulcanimicrobiia; order Vulcanimicrobiales; family Vulcanimicrobiaceae; genus REEB354. The sequence goes on along the minus strand of DAHUZB010000007.1, from coordinate 3,379 downwards.
GAGCGCACGGTCTCGACGGCGATCTACTTCATGGTCACCGCGGAGAGCCCGTCGCGTGTACATCGCGTCCGCAGCGACGAGATCTGGCACGTCTATGCGGGCGACCCGCTCGAGATGCTGCAATTGCATCCGGACGGCCGCGGCGAGCGCATCGCGCTCGGAACGCGCATCGCGAAGGGTGAACGGCCGCAGGTCGTGGTGCCGCGCGGCGTGTGGCAGGGCGTACGGGTGCAACCCGGCGGACGCTTCGGTCTCGTCGGAGCGACCGTCGCACCGGGCTTCGACTTCGCGGATTTCGAGATGGGTGCGCGCGAAGAGTTACGCTCGCGCTTTCCGTCGGTCGCCGAACTGATCGACGCGCTTACCTGAACGCGCGCGTCAGATCTCGCCGATCATGATGTCGGGCATACCGTCGTAGAAATTGTGAATGTCGGCGAGGACGGCCCGCCCGTCGTCGGTCGCCATCGCATCGTTGAAGGCGAGCGCGTTCTCGAAGTAGAGCGTGGTGATGATCTGGTAGGGAGCCGCGGCGCCCGTCGGCGTGCCGACGATCTTGCGAACCTCGGTCGCGCGCAGCCCGCGCGAGGTGAGGCGCTCCTCCACCAGCGGCACGTGCGCGCTGTAGTAGTAATCCGTATTCATCTTCGCGTCGCTGCGATAGGCTACCGTGATTGCGGTCATACGCGATACCTCCGGAGCCTTCGACGTTCGCAACGCGGGCGCACGTGCCTGGCGGGCGCGCCCTCGCCTGCTAACCCGCGATCAGATGCGCTTCTTGTCCTTCGGCGTGACGCATGTTCCGCTCGCGCGGCAGACGACGATCGGTTCGGCGAGGAAATCGGCGGCGCTCTCGCTCACGTCGGTGCGCGCGACGATCACCTTGCGCGCCTCGAACTCCATCGCGCGCGAGGTGTTGCCGATGCGCGTGATGCGGCCTTCGGCCTCGATATAGTCGCCCGCGAAGGCGGGCGCGAGAAACTCCACCTTGTCGTAGGCGACGAAAAGGCCCTCGTCGCCGTCGAGCTTGATGAGCAGTTCGGTCGCCACGTCGCCGAAGAGCGCGAGCATGCGCGCCCCGTCGACGAGATTGCCGCCGTAGTGTGCGTCGTGCGCGCTCATCCGCAAGCGGATCAGGCTCGTCACGCTGCCTGCGTTTTCGCCAGTTGCCACAGTTCCTCGAGTTCGTCAAGCGAGAGATCGGAGAGGGTTTTGCCGTCGGCCGCCGCGCGTTCTTCCATGAACGAGAAGCGCCGGTAGAATTTTTCGTTCGCCTCGCGCATCGCGGTTTCGGCGTCGATGCCGAGCGCACGCGAGAGATTCACGAGCGTGAAGAAGACGTCGCCGAGCTCTTCGCGTACGTGCGGGTCGTCCTGCTTCTCGCGGCGCGCTTCGGCGAGCTCGCCCAGCTCTTCGTGCAGTTTGTCGAGCACGCCCTCGGTCGAGGGCCAGTCGAAGCCCACGCGCGCCGCTTTCTCCTGCATGCGCTGGCCGCGCTGCAGCGCGCCGAGATGCTTGGGAATGCCGTCGAGACGGCTCTTGCGCGCGAGCCCGGTCTTCTCTTGCGCCTTGAGTTTCTCCCAATTGCGCCACTGCGAGTCGACGTCTTCGATCACCGCGTCGCCGAAGACGTGCGGATGACGGCGCACCATCTTGTTGGCGAGCGCATCGATCACGTCGGCGACGGTAAACGCGCCGATCTCGGTGCCGAGCTGCGCGTGAAAGACGATTTGCAGCAGCAGATCGCCGAGCTCTTCGCAGAGCGCGTCGGGATCGTCGCCTTCGATCGCTTCGACGACCTCGTACGTCTCTTCGATCAAATAGGGAACGAGCGTGCGGTGCGTCTGCTCGCGATCCCACGGGCAGCCCGCGCGCAGACGCGCCATCACTTCGACGAGATCGTCCCACGAATAGTGTGCCGATTGCGGCGGCAGCGGCACGAGCGGCATGGCGACCGATGCGGAGAGCGTGGCGTTGGGCATGCCCGGCACGAGGCGCGTGCGGTGACCGGCCGCTTCGAGCGCGCGCAGCAGCGGCGGCAGGCCGGGAACGTCGGAGAGCGGATTTCCGAGCACGCCGACGCCGAGTTCCTCGCCTTCGAGCTCCGCGAGTGCCGCGACGAAGTGCGCGATCGCGTCGTTGCCGCCGCGCACGAGCATCGTCGCGTCGGGAACGAGTTCGCGCAGCACCTCCACGCCCGCGTCGGCAAGCGCTCTCACGAGGTCGGGCGGCGCGAGCAGCGCGACCGCGCGTTTCGACGCGCGCAGGGCGTCGAGGCTCCCGAGCGTGAGAAAGCCGGGATCACCCGGCCCCAAGCCGACGATTCGAATCAGCATCGTAGCGCGCTCTCTTCGAGAAACGACGAGGGAGCCCATTCGGGCTCCCTCACCTGGTGCGGATCGGCGCGAAGCGCCGAGCGCGACGGATTCGCCGGAGGCGAATCCACTACGGCGACGACGACGCGGCCGGAGCGGCGGCGGTCGCGGCGGCCGACGGCGCCGGAACCGGCGTCGGGAACGCGGCCTGGAAGCGCGGATCGGTCACTTGGATGTTCGCCTTCTGCTGGAGGCCCATCAGGAACGGCTGAATCAGCGGCGCTTCCTGCTGCTGGCGCAGCATGTCTTCGATGCGGTCGTGCGTGTTGGCGAGCGTCGCCTTCACGCCCGGCTGGCGCGCTTCGACTTCGATGATGTGGTAGCCGAACGGCGACTTCACCGGCGCGCTGATCTGCTTGATCGGCAGCGAGAAGGCCGCCTTGTCGAACGCCGGAACCATCTGTCCGCGACGGAACCAGCCGAGCTCGCCGCCCTTGTCCTTGCTGCCCGGATCGATCGAATACTTTTCGGCTTCGGCCGCAAAGTGTTTGCCGGCCTTCAGGTCGGCTTCGACCTTCTGCGCCGTCTTGAGATCGGCAACGAGGATGTGGCGCGCGCGAACCTGCTCGGGCTTGTCGAACGCGGCGTGGTTCTTATCGAAGTACTGCTTGATCTGCGCGTCGGAGACTTTGATGCCCGAACCGACGGCCTTGTCGATGATGAGCTTCTCGCGCAGCGCGTTGTGCACGTCGGCTTCGGTCAGACCGCGCGCCTGGAGCATTTGATCCCAGGATCCCGCCGGAAAGTTCGCCTTCAGCTGATCTTCGGCTTTTTGAATGTCGGCATCGCTGATGGTGATGTTGTTCTGCTTGGCATACTGGTTGAGCAGCTCTTCGCGAACCATCTGCTGCAGGGTTCCGAGCGCGGCGGGGCTCGATTCGAGCTTGCTGTCGAACGCGGCCTTGCTGATCGGCGTGCCGTTGACGGTCGCAACCGCACCGCTGCTCGCGCACGCGGTGAGCGATGCGGCGAGGAGCGCGGTCGCGAGACCCGCCGTCAGGCGTAGG
>DAHUZB010000003.1 GCA_027306785.1 Vulcanimicrobiota bacterium | reverse complement strand
CCTCGCCGAAGAGACCGAACTCGTCATCGAACGCGCTCATTACTCTTTGCCTTCGTTTTTCGGCTTACGCTTGGTCGTCGGGATCGGGCCGCGATCCATGATGCCCTTCTCGGCGAACAGGCGACGGACGGTCGCGGTCGGCTGCGCGCCCTTGGCGAGCCATTCCTTGACCTTGTCGGCGTTCACTTCGAGGGTCTTGGGTTCCGTGCGCGGGTTGTAATGGCCGAGGATCTCGATGAATCGGCCATCACGCGGCGCGCGCGAGTCGGCGACGACGAAACGGTACGTCGGCTGCTTCTTGGCGCCCATGCGGCGCAGTCTGATCTTCACCATGGTGTTGTGTAACGTTCTTTCCTTGCTGTTGCGAAAAGACGCGTTGTAGCACGCGACGAGCTAGAGAGCCACGGCACCGGAGCTTTTCCGCCTTGCCCCGAGCCGAATCTTTATCCACGCTGCCTTTCGACAGCCTCACCCTTCGACAAGCTCACCCTTCGACGAGCTCAGGGTGACACCGACGTCGTGACCGCGTCGCGCGCGCACCGTCGTGCCGTGCGGCGCGTGCGCACTTGTGTCATGCTGAGCTTGTCGAAGCATCATCGAAAGGCACCCATCGGCAGGCGCGGGCGTTTGCCGCCTTTGCCGCCGCCGAGCTGCTTCATCATCTTCTGCGCGCCCTCGAAGTTTTTGATCAGTCGATTGACGTCGGAGACCTGCGTGCCCGAGCCGATCGCGATCCGCTTGCGGCGCGACCCGTTGAGAAGCCCCGGATTGCGGCGCTCGGCAAGCGTCATCGAGCAGATGATCGCTTCCACGCGCTTCATATCGCCTTCGGGGATCTCGAAATCTTTCGGCAGCGCGCGCGAGACGCCCGGAATCATCTTCAGGATGTCCGTCATCGAACCGAGCTTCTTCATCTGGCGCATCTGCTCGAGGAAATCGTCGAGGGTGAAGCTGTTCTTGCGCAGCTTCTGCTCGAGCGTCTTGGCCTGCTCTTGCGAGTAGAGATTCTGCGTCTTCTCGATCAGCGTGAGCACGTCGCCCATGCCGAGAATGCGCGAAGCGAGACGATCGGGATGGAACGGTTCGAGCGCGGCGAGCTTTTCGCCCGTACCCACGAACTTGATCGGCGCGCCCGTCTCGCTGAAGATCGAGCGCGCGGCACCGCCGCGCGCGTCGCCGTCCATCTTGGTGAGCACGACGCCCGTGATCGCGAGTCGTTCGTTGAACGCCTTCGCGACGTTGGTGGCCTCTTGGCCGGTCATCGCGTCGGCGACGAAGAGAATCTCTTTGGGTGCGACCGCGGCCTTGATGCGCTCGAGCTCCTGCATCAACGCATCGTCGATCTGCAGGCGTCCCGCCGTATCGATGATCACGGTGGAGATGCCCAAACGACGCGCTTCGTTCACGCCCTCGCGCGCGATCTTGACGGGATCCTCGGCCTTTTCGGGCGTTCCGAGCGCGAAGACCGGCAGATCGATCTGCTTGCCGAGCGTTTGCAGCTGCGCGATCGCGGCGGGACGGTACACGTCGGCCGCCACGAGTAGGGTGCGGCGGCCCTGTTCTTTCAAACGCAGCGCGAGCTTACCCGCCTGCGTCGTTTTACCGGAGCCTTGGAGACCGACCAGCATGATGATCGACGGCGGCGCATCGGAGAACTGCAGGCGCGCCTGCGCTCCGCCGAGCAGTTCCACGAGTTCGTCGTGAACGATCTTGACGATCGTCTGCGCCGGGGTAAGCGACGCAAGAACGTCCGCCCCGAGCGCCTTTTCTTTGACGCGCGAGACGAACGCTTTGGCCGCTGCGAGCGAGACGTCGGCTTCGAGCAGCGCGATGCGCACTTCGCGCATCGCGTCGTTGACGTCGGACTCGCCGATCTTGCCGCGCCCGGAGAGGCGCGAGAAGATCGCGCCTAACCGATCGCTGAGCTGGTCGAACATGAGAGAGGCGGTTTACGCTCCCGCGGTTGCCGAATCGATGCGCGCGACGGCGTCACCGACGGTCTTGATCTTCTCGGCCTCTTCGTCCGGAATGTCGATGTTGAACTCCGTCTCGAACGCCATGACCAGCTCGACCTGGTCGAGCGAGTCGGCACCGAGATCATCGGTGATCGAAGCTTCGAGCGTGACTTCCGATTCGTCGACGCCGAGCTGCTCGACGATGATCTTCTTGACTTTGTCGAACGTGGACATTAGGGCTCCTTGTTTTCCGAAGTGATTCTTTTATGAGAGAGAAAGGGTGCAGGCCGCAGCCTACATGATCACGCCGCCGTCGACCACGATGGTCTGACCGGTGACGTACGCGGCTGCATCCGAGCACAGGAACGCGACGACGCCGCCGATATCCTCGGGTCGTCCCGCTCGCCCGAGAGCGGACTGTTTGACGAGGGCCTCCTTGGCGGCATCGGGCATCTTGTCGGTCATTGCCGTCTCGATGAGGCCCGGTGCGACGGCGTTGACTCTTATGTTCCTCGAACCCAACTCCTTCGCCACCGACTTGGCTAGTGCGAGAAGTCCCGCTTTCGAGGCCGCGTACGCCGCCTGCCCGGCATTGCCGGTGATACCGACGATGCTCGAAACGAGCACGATCGCGCCCGCGCGCTGCTTCATCATCGGCTTGGCGACGGCACCGCAGAGGTAGAACGCCGATTTCAAATTGACGCTCAGCATCTGCTCGATCACGTCGGGCTTGAGGCGCAGCAAGAGCGAATCCACCGACTGCCCGGCGTTCGCGATCGCGAAATCGACCCGCCCGAAACGTTCGAGCGTCTCGCCAACCACGGCTTCCATCGCGGCTTGATCGGCCACGTCGGCGGTAATCACGTGCGCGACGGCGCCGATGCGCTCGCCGACACACGCCTCGGCCGTTTCGTCGAGGGCCGCGCGATCGCGCCCAACCAGCACGACGTCGGCTCCGCCCTTGCACATCTCGACCGCGATGGCGCGCCCGATTCCGCGGCTCGCACCCGTCACGAGCGCGACCTTGCCGTCAAATCTCACGCCTTCGCCCCCACCGTGTCATCCTGAGCTTTGCCCGTGTCATCCTGAGCTTGTCGAAGGAGGCCGCGCAGCTTCTGCACGCCGCCGAAATCGCTCACCACCATCACGCTCGGCGCGTTCGGCAGCCGCTTGAAGAGCGGGCCGAGCACACCGCTTGCGCCGAACTCGACCACCAGATCGAGATCGTAGCCGAGCATGCGTAGCGCGGTTTCATGCCAGCGCACTTCGTGCGTGATCGAGGTGACGAGATTCTTCTTGATCGTCTCCACGTCGCGGTACGGCTGCGCATCGACATTCGAGATCACGTCGAACTGCGGCATCGCGAAGCGACCGGCATCGACCGCCGCGGCGAATCGCTCGACCGCGGGCTCCATGAGCTCGGAATGCCAGGCACCCGAAACGTTGAGCGGCACGACGCGTTTCGCGCCCGCCGCAAGCATCGCTTCACCCGCCGCCACGACCGCATCGAGGTCGCCCGAGATGACGATCTGCGCCGGCGAATTGAAGTTTGCGAGCGTGATGCGTTTGCCGCCCGCCGTACGCGTTTCGTCGACGACTCGGCGAATCGCATCGGCATCGAGGCCGAGCACCGCCGACATGCCGCCGGGCGCGAGTTCGGCGGCATATTGCATCGCCTTCCCGCGTTCGTCCACGATGCGCAGGGCGTCGTCGAACTGCAGCGCCTTCGACGCGAAGAGACTGCAAAACTCACCGAACGAGTGTCCCGCACTCACCACCGGCTGCAACTCGTCGCCGACCGCGGCGTAAAGCGCCACGTTGGTCGCGAAGATCGCGGGCTGGCTGAACTGCGTCTCGCGCAGCTTCTCTTCGGGGCCGTCTTTCTGCAGCGCGAGCAGATCGTATCCCACGATCGACGCGGCACGCTCGAAGAGCGCGTGCGCGTCGCTCGATTGCGCGGCGACGTCGACGCCCATGCCGAGCGTCTGCGAACCCTGTCCCGGGAAAACGACTCCTACGCGCATTACGCCCATTTCCACACCACGGCGCCCCACGAGAGGCCGCCGCCGAATCCGACGAAGACGACGGTATCGCCGGGCTTCACGCGGCCGGCACGCACGGCTTCCGAGAGCGCGATGGGAATCGACGCGGCCGACGTGTTGCCGTATTCCTGAATGTTGACGACGCAGCGCTCCGGCGGGATCTCGAGATACTTCATGGCCGCGTCGATGATGCGCTTGTTCGCCTGATGCGGGATCAGGAAATCGACGTCGGACTTCTGCAGTCCGGCCTTCGCGAGCGCCGCGTCGGTGGCGGCGATCATCTTGGTGACCGCGAACTTGAAGACTTCGCGGCCCTCCATGTAGATACGATCGGCGCGTTCGTCGAGCGCGAGATGATCGAGCGGACGGCGCGAACCGCCGGCAGCGACGCGAAGCAGTTCGGGGCGGCTACCGTCGGATCCGAGTTCGGAGGCGAGGAACGAATCCTGCTCCGACGCTTCGAGGATCACGGCGCCCGCGCCGTCGCCGAAGAGAATCGCGGTGCCGCGATCGTCCTTATTGACGAGCTTCGAGAGCGTCTCCGCGCCGATCAGCATCACGCGCTTGTAGACGCCCGCACGCACGAGCGACGACGCGACGGTGAGCCCGTAGATGAAGCCGCTGCACGCGATCTCCATGTCGAACGCGGCTTTGTCCACCGCGCCGAGCTTGGAGGCGACGATGCAGGCCGTGGCCGGGAAGAGAAAGTCCGGATAGACCGTCGCGACGATGTACGCATCGATGTCGCTCGGCTCGAGCTTCGCGAACGCAAGGGCGTTGCGCGCCGCCGCCAATGCCAAATCGCTGGTCGCTTCGTTCTCCGAAGTCCAGTGACGGCGTTTCATCCCGGTTCGCGACGTGATCCACTCGTCGGACGTCTCGAACCAGGTCTCGAGTTCCGCGTTATCGACGATGCGCTCGGGCGCGTGGTGCCCGACGCCGACGATCTTTACCCCGGACAAGGGTTAGTCGTGATCGTGCCCGGCGTGTTCATCGCGGATCTCGACGACCTGACGGCCGTCGTACATTCCGCACGTGCCGCACGTGAAGTGCGGGCGCTTGGGCTGATGGCACTGGGGGCACTCGACGGTCGTGACCGGGTTGAGCTTCCAGTTGGCCGCACGACGGCTGCGCGTCTTGCTGCGCGGCGTTTTCCACTTGAGGTTTGCCACAGTTCTTTAACTCTCTACTTCAGCACACGTGCATTCGCCCGTGTTCTTGTTTGCACCGCAGATACCGCACAGGCCCTTGCAGTCGTCCTTGCAGCGCAAGCCCATCGGCATCGCGCTCAGCACCAACTGCTGCGCCAGATCGGCGACGTCCAGACGGTCGCCCGTCAGCACGTTGTTCTCCCCGAACGGGTCGCCTTCGCTCCCCGGATGCGGATCGAACCGCTCGTCGACATCCGCGTGAATCGATCGCACGACGTCTTCCAAGCACGAATCGCACGGCCCCTCCGCCCGTACGTCGATCGCGCCTTCTATATGAAGCAGGTGATCGATGTACCGCATCTCGAGATGCACGACGGCCGGATCGGGGAAGCGAGTTCCCTCGAACTCTTCGATGGGTATCAGATCGTCGACCACCAGAACCTGGCGGCCGCCGCCCATGAGCCCACCGATATCGACCTTGTGCGAACGAGCCATTTCGAATCCGTCGCAGGATGAGGGCCCCGCCACTCCGGCGGAGCCCTTCTCCACAACGACTACGAGATTGTAGAATCCCGACCGGGTCTTGTCAAACGCCGGGGTCCGCGGGAAGGCCCGGCATCATGGAGTTGCACGCGGATCCCGTCGCCGCCCGCCTGAGCCACGAGGGCGTGGCCTACGCCCCGCAGATCGTCGCCGCCGCCCGGCACCACGGCTTGGACCCCGCATTGCTTGCCGCGGTCGCCGCACAAGAGACCGGCGGGCCGGGGAGCAACGCCGGGCGCAACGTGGTCGGCGACGGCGGCCACGGCCGGGGCCTCTTCCAGATCGACGACCGCTGGCACGCCTTCGCCCGCTCCGGGGCCGCGATGGACCCGGGCCGGAACGCGGAGTACGCCGCCGGGATGATCGCCGGGCTGCTGCGGCGCTACGGCGGCAACGTACGCCAGGCGCTCTCGGCCTACAACGCGGGCGATCCGAACGCCGCCGGAACCGCGACCACCTGGGGCGACGGGTCCCGCCTGAGCTATGCCGACTCGGTGCTACGGCACCTCGATCGCCTCGACGGCGGCGAGCCGCTGACCGAGAGCGCCCGAGCCGAGCAACCGACCGCGGCTCAGAGCGCCGGAGCCCCCCTGCTCGCCTTGGCGCAGAGTCTCGGCCAGCCGATCTCGCCTCCAAGGCTCCCGCCGTCCGGGCACGCGCACGCAGCCGCCGGACGCGATGCCACCGGCCACGCGAACGGACGGCCCACCGACTACGACAGCTACGTGAACGGAGCCCCTAGCGACGCGCAGTCCGGCGCGTGATCGTCCCCTCGACACGGTTTCCCGCACCCTCGTTCAAGGAGAGCACACCATGGGTTTCCTCGTGCCGGCCCTCGAGGCCGCAGCCCCGTCCATCCTCGGCGGCCTGGTCGCCGGAGGCGCAAATGCGGTGATGGGCGGCTCGAACGGCGCGCTGAGCGGGATGCTCGGCGAGAACAACATCTTCCAGACCGGCCTGATGGGTCAGGAGATGGCCGCCCAGCAGCAGCTCGATCTCCAGGCGACGATCTTCGATGAGGCCATGGATCAGCAAGCCGAGAACATGCGCGAGATCAACACGCTGCGCGACGCCCAGATGGCCCAGCGCAAAGCCGACGACACGATCACCAAGAAGTTCATCCAGAGCATCGGCGAATGATCGGGGCACCCATCATCATGGCGCGCGCACCCCGCGCGCCGCATCCCCGCAGCCGCGACGCGCTCACGGGCGCCGCCGCCACGCCCGCGCCGGCACCCGACGCGACGAGCGCCGCCGAGCAACAGACCCTAGCCGCCACGCACCAGCAGTTCGACCTGGACCTCGACGAGCGCGCCGAGCTGGAGCGCGAACGCGAGGCGATGGAGTCGCTGATGCTCGCCCAGCTCAAAGACGAGGACGAGGTCGTCAAGAAGTGGATCGCGATGATCTAAACGGACGCAGGCTTCTCCTATCCCGGGGGGCTTGCGCTCTGTGCTATACTCTCATCTTGTCCGGGCCATTAGCTCAGCTGGTTAGAGCGCATGCTTGATAAGCATGAGGTCCCAAGTTCGAACCTTGGATGGCCCACCATAAAAAAAACCGCGACGCGTCGCGGTTTTTTCTTTTTCTTCTGCGGAACACGATCGGAACCCGATCGGATGGAGGCCACCGGTCCCGCTCGCTCACTCCGTACGCGCGCGCTGCGGCAGCCGCCAGTTCGGGCGAATGAAATGGCACGTGTAGCCGTCGGGATATTTCTGAAGATAGTCCTGATGCTCGGGCTCCGCTTCCCAAAACGGGCCAGCCAGCGCGACTTCGGTCACGACCTTCGCGGGCCATATGCCGGACGCGTCGACGTCGGCGATGGTGTCTTCAGCGACGCGACGCTGCTCGCCGGTCGTGTAGAAAATCGCCGAGCGGTAGCTCGTGCCAACGTCGTTGCCCTGACGATTGCGCGTAGACGGATCGTGAATCTGAAAGAAGAACTCGAGCAGTTGCCGATAGCTGAGCGTTGCGGGATCGAAGACGATCTCGACCGCTTCGGCGTGCGTTCCGTGATTGCGATACGTGGCGTTCGGGACATCGCCGCCCGAATACCCCACCCGCGTCGAGACGACGCCGGGGAACGAGCGCAGCAGCTCTTGTACGCCCCAAAAGCATCCACCAGCCAGAATGACTCGTTCGCATCGTTCGTTCATCAAGTATCTCCTCGCACGTAGAGACTGCCGCGAACGATGGCGGGTTGCACGCCTCGAACGAGCCCCGGGCGATTGGGTCTTGTTGCAGCTGCCCTTGAGATTGACAACTCTGCCGCTGCTTTCTTTGAACGAACTCGTGTAGGTGTAGTTTGTATCGCTCACCTTGGTGATCGTCATATCGCCGCTGCTCACGACGTTGCCCGGCGATACGGCGGTGGCGCCGACGGGATGCCACACCATCGTGTTGCCTTCCCATCCGCTCGAAATCGCAAGCCCGTATCCGCCTTCGTCATCCGTCATAACATCGGCCCAACGCGTATTGCCGAGGTCGTAGGTGATCCGATTGGTTGCGGTCGTCGGGTATCGGTCCCAAGCGGTAGCATGGTTCGCCGTCTTGATCTCCATCCAATACTTGTTCGGGTCGATCGTATACGTCAGCGTGGAACGCCGCTCGTTCGTTTCGGTGCAATTCCACGTGCCAACGAAAATACTGCATGCTGCTGAAATCCGGCTTCGCGGGCAGAGGGATCGGCGTCAACTCGACTTGCGCGATCGCCGCGCCGCCGAACAGTAGACTGATTGCAATCGCGATTACCGATAACGTAAAGCTCCGTTGCATCATGTCCTTCTCCTTCACGACGTAGATAGGGAGAAGTCTACGGAATGCTCTGCCTCAGAGCGAAGCAGCATCAAAGGCAATGCCGTAAGCCTTCAGGGACAGAGCAGGAAGCGCCGCGTTCCTAGACCGAAGGCGCTGCAATGCAAAGCCTACCAGGCGCTCGATCTGACGCGAACCGGTCTGCCGTCGGCTATGGCCTCGCTGCACTCGCGCTTGTGCTGCTCGCGCTGACCTGGGCGTCGTTCTTCGCGCCAATCGAAAACACGACGTTCGGCCTCGATGCTCGAAGCGCGGACGGCGCTAACGCCCGGGTGACGCAGATCCTTCCCGGATCCAGCGCAGAGAAGACCGGCATCCGCGCCGGGGATCTGATCGATCTACATGAACTGACGCTCTCGCAGCGCCTTCGGCTCGAGATCGGTGCCTCGCCCATAGGCACGGCACTCGACATACCGATCGTGCGGTCCGGTGTGACGCACGTGGTTACGGTGCACGCGCAGGCGTACGCGAAGCCGCGAAATTGGGGCTTCATTTTAGCCACACTTTTCAACGCCACCGTCTCGCTGCTGATCATCGCGGTGATCGTCGCACGACGACCGTCACTTGCCACCGGTATGCTCGTGCTCTACGCCGCCGGCGTACCGCAGAGCTTGGCATTCAACTCCCTCTTCACATGGGTGCCCGATCCGCTGTTCGGGCCTGTCGCGACGCTCTGCCAGATGATCGTTGCGCAGCTTCCACTGTGGTCGCTGCTGCCGTTCATCGTCCGTTTTCCGTACGAGCCCGACACCCCGCAAGCGCGAACGACGGCGCGCGTCGCCGACGCGATCTTTTGGCTTGCCGTCGTGGTCTTTGGGATCCAGAGCATCTATGAACCGGTGCTCTTCATAAGCTGGTCCCTGTTCGACGCGCTCTCGACGTATGCAGCGCTCTTCGCCGTCGTGGTCTTTACCGCGCTCGCGTATCGGAACCACGCCGGCGAACAGCGCCGACGGATCGGCTGGGTGATGGTGGGGCTGGTCATTGCCGCCATCACCTACACCATCTTCAATCTCGCCGACATCTTCACGCTGACAAGCGGCACGCATACGTACGACTACGTGCTCGTGCTGGATCTTACCGCGCAAGCGGCATTGCCCGTATTACTCGGATACGCCGTCTTGCGGCATCGCGTGTTGGATCTCGGCTTCGCGCTCAATCGGACGGTCATTTACGGCATCATGACGGCGTTGATCGTGATCGTCGTGAGCTTCGTCGACTGGCTGACCGGACAGATTCTCAGCGGACAACGACTCGCAACCGCGATCGACGCAGCCGTCACGATCGCGTTCGGTGTCGCCTTGAATTGGATTCACGGCCACACGGAGCGTCTCGTCGACCGGGTGATCTTCCGCGCGCGACACCTTGCGGAGAAGCGTATCGAGTACCGCATCGGCGCGCTCGAATTCGCGCCGACGGGCGCCTTCATCGATGAAGCACTCGCCGTCGAAGCCGCGCGCATTCTCGAGCTTGAGTCCGCTGCGGTGTTTCGTCGTGCGTCGGCGAGCGAACCATTCATTCGCATGGCACAGACCGGCTGGTCTCCGGACGAAACCCGCGAACTGCGCGATGACTCGCTGCTCGTCACCACGCTGCGCTCGCTGGAGCGTCCCCTCGTGCTCGACGATGTCGCGATCGACGACAACGCTTTCCCGCGCGGTTCATCGAAACCCGCGATCGCAATCCCGATCGTGTCGCAGCACGAACTCATCGGCGTCGCGCTCTACGGCAATCGCCCGGACGGCGCGCTGCCCGATCCCGAAGAGATAACGCTGCTCGCACGCCTCTGCCGAGCCGCCGGCAACGCGTATGCAATGGTTGAAGCCCGCCGGTGGCGAGAACACGCCGCCGAACTCGAACGCTCCCTCGCGGGCATGGCGAGCTAGCGTACAGGCTTCACGATCCGAGCCGATTGCGCTAAAGCCGCTGCGCGATAATGACGAACTCCACCGGCCGGCAGTAGATGTCGGGGAGGCGGCCTTGACGTTCGGCTTCTTGCAGCGCCTTCGCAATCGGAGCGATATCGGCCGTGGATTCGAAGAAGATCGGATCCTGGCCGAAGCTGCCCGTAAACGGACGCTTGCCATTCGGAAAATGCTGCCAGAGCTCCGCTACGAGCACGCGGGACCCGAGGCCATCGAGCAGCGCGAGTATCTGCGGCATCGTCACGTAGAAGAACGTGTCGATCCCCACGGCCGGTCGTCCCATCGCCTCGACCCACCGCAATGCGTGCTCGCGCGGCATGAATCGCGGCCACGGCAGATAGTAGTGGTTATCCAGCGGCAGCGGTTGCCGGTAGTCGGGCGCTCGCAGATCGAGGTAGCCGCCCTTTTTCGTCACACGGACGGCCTCGAAGAGCGCTTCCGCGACGCGCTCGATGTGTTCGAGCACTTGCCACGAGGAGACGAGGTCGAAGCTCTGATCGTCGAAGCGCAGGTTCGTCGCATCGCCTTCGATGACGTGAGACTTCCACGCCTCCGGATAGCCCGCTGCGTTTTATATTTGATAAGCATGAGGTCCCAAGTTCGAACCTTGGGTGGCCCACCAATGAAAAAAGCCCCCGAATCGATTCGGGGGCTTTTCGTTTCGTCTATCGCTCGGAAGTCGAGAGGCCGAGGAGCGAGTAGGGCTTCGGCGTGTAGGTGTATTTCTCACCGCAGACGCGACAGATGTTGAGCGGGCTGCCGAAATGTTCGTGCGGCGGGTAGACTTTCGGAGTGGCGACGCGTTTGGCGACGACGGGCGCCGGGGCTGCTAGCGTTTTCATGAGGCGATACGTTTCCGGCTCTCAAGCGAGAGCAGCACGCGTTCAAAAGCGAATACGTTGACTGCGGAAGTTCTCCGATTGAAGAGGATGACCTCTATTGACGTGCGGTCTTCTTCAACGGCGAACGGCAACCGGAACCGCGGCACGCGCGGCGTGGCGCGATGCGAATTGCACGAATCCGTAGCAGAGCAGCGAAAGCAGCGCGGCATCGTCGAGCAGGCCGAGCACGGGAATGTCGCTGAGCAGGTCGATCGGCGAGACGATCAGCACCCCGAGCGCCACCGTGCCCGCTTTGAGCGCGAAGGGGACACTCTCGTGCCGCATCAGCGGAACCACGCGCAACAGCGATTGCTTGACCGCGAAGAGGGTGCGGAGCATATTCATACCCGGTACTACCGGCGATGCCCCGGCAATGTTGCAAACAGCGTTCCGGCGGGCGGCTGCTCGGCAAAGCGGTAGTCGCTGAAACGATACTCGGCGTTTAACGCCGTCACCTGACCGAACTCATGATAATAGTGCGTCCACGTGACGCGGCGGATCACGTCGTACGAGCCCGCGCGTTCGAGGTCGAGCGTGAAATCCACGAGCTTGTGCTGCAACGCCGACGTCTGCCCGTAGAACGAGAGCCACTCGCTTACCACGATGCGTTTCACATCGTAGGTACGGCGATCGACCCAGATGGCTTTGAGCGCGGGCGCGGCTGTTGCCGCATCGGGCAGCACGAGATGCGCGACGCTCGCGCCGTCCAGGCTCTCGTCACCGCGATCCACGCAGCGTTCACGCGGCTGCGTCGACGTCGTCCCGATCACGGGCAACGCGCCGCCGCTCTGCGTGAGCGCGAGCCATGCACTGCGCCGATCGCTGCCGTAGGGCCCGAGCACGGGCGGTCCGGGATCGAGCAGCGCGCTCATGAAGGGATGCGCCCAACGATCGTCGTTGACCGATGCGATACCGTCGTCCCGATAGGTGATCGTCGCATGCGCCTCTTCGAAGCGGCGCCCGTCGGCGACGATGTGTACGCGCTCGGCGTAACTGATGTAGGCCGCATGCGGCGCCGCCGCGCTGCGTTCGATGGCGTGATAGATGAGCTGCCAGCACGCATCGTCATCCGCTCGCGCGCTCGCGGCCGTTCCGAAGAAGAGGATCAGCGCGGCGCTCGCCGCGCACAGCAGACCTCGTCGCATCGTCGCACCTCGCTCTCGAGATTTCATTCTCGCGCGAAGTCTCACGATCCGCAAGGGAGCGGACGACGCAGCCCGAAGTAGCGGTGTCGGTCGCGGGGACGTAGCTCAGCTGGTAGAGCGCCTGCTTTGCAAGCAGGATGTCAGGGGTTCGAGTCCCCTCGTCTCCACCAACCCACCCGATCGCAGGGATTCCGAAATCCCGCGTGAATTAGGGCGGGTCGCATCCGGGGGCATAGCTCAGCTGGTAGAGCATCACGCTGGCAGCGTGAGGGTCAGGAGTTCGAGTCTCCTTGCCTCCACCATGTACGGAACGACGGTTCGTCCTACGACGGGCCGTCGTTTTTTTGTTATACTGCGCGGGCGAAGTACGCCGGGCGATCGCACGGCGCGTCGAACGGCGCGCTTGGGTGAGGAAAGTCCGGGCTTCACAGGGCAAGGTGCAGGATAACGTCCTGTCAGGGTGACCTGAAGGAAAGTGCCACAGAAACATACCGCCCCAAAAACTGCAAGCAGTTTTTGGGGACCCCGAGAGCTTTGGAAAGGTGCTCCGGTGCTTCGCACCTGTGCACCCCCCGCGTTCCGCGGGGCCCCCACAGCCCGCGAACGAGTCGTGGGATCTCTGGGGGGACCCGCGCTAGCGGGGGCGCGCAGGTGCGAAGCACCGGAGTGCCTCTTTCAACTCGTGGGGTCCCCGAAAAGCGCAAAGCGCTTTTTGGGGTAAGGGTGAAATCGTGAGGTAAGAGCTCACGGAGCTTCGCGGTGACGCGGGCTCGGGTAAACCCCACCTGAAGCAAGACCGCTCGAACGAGGGACCTTCGAGTCCCCGGACGGCCCGTCCGAACGAGCTACGTTGCATCGAGGCACGCGGCGACGCGTGCCCCAGAGAGATGATCGCCGCGGCCGCAGGGCCGTACAGAATCCGGCTTACAGGCGTACTTCGCAGAGCATTCTCGCAGCCCGGCCCCGCAACCGTGCGGGTCCGAATTCACGTTGTAGGGAAGTAATCCGGGACCACTTCAAGGAGCCGAATAGCCAACCGTGAGCACAATGCAATTCACCCCCGAAATGACCGTCGACCAGGCCTTCGCCCTGCATGCCGGCGCTCGCCGCGTCTTCGCCCGCTTCCATCTCGGCGGCTGCGCGAATTGCGCGATCAGCGAGACCCACACGATCTCGGGCATCAGCGAAGACTACGGCATTCCGCTCCCGATGCTGCTCGACAGCTTGAACGCGCTCTTCGATCAGGGCGCGCTCGCGGTGGGCGACAAGGTGCGCATCCCCGATGAGATCCGCGCGAAGATTCCGCAGCTCGCGAGCGTTCCCGAGATCGGCGAGATCACGGCCGCCGAGAACGGCGCCTACACCGCCGAGTTCGGCGAGGTACGCCTGCAAGGGCTTGCCGAGGACTTCGTCGCGGTCGAAGCGAGCGCCACGCCCGCCGGCTAGCCGCCGACCGATCGGCCGGACGAATCAGACGAGGGGTTTGCGCTGCGCGAACCCCTCGTTCGCTGCGTGCCAGTGGCCGACCGTCGTCTCGCCCGCCTTCCAACATAGGAAAACGATCTCGCCCTCACGTTCCCACGGGAAGTCCAACAGCCCGAGATCGAGGTCTTTCACGATGCAGCCATACGACTCGATGCGGTGGATCAAGCGCACGATCTCGCTCTTGAGCTCGCCGAAGCGCGGCGGCGGAAAGGTGGAACGGGGCGCGGCCAAGCGCGCCTTGGGCTGGGGCGGATGCAGGCGCAGCGCCGGATCGTGCTCCAGCAGCTTGATCGCGAGATCGCGCCGCTTCGCGAGCAGCTCGTCGACGAGCGGCGCGAGCTTCGGGATAAGGGCGTTTGCCCGTTCGGGCGAAAAAGACTTCATGCTCGTGCAACGCTCCCTGGGTCGGCCGTGAACGTCGGCCGTCTCGTCTTCGTCACCGGTCTCTCCGGAGCCGGAAAGAGCCAAGCGATGAAGACGTTCGAAGACTTGGGTTTTTACGGGGTGGAACACCTTCCTCCGGCCGCGCTCGACGAAACGCTGCGCGTGCTCGACGACGCACGCGTTGCCGACGTCGCGGTCGCGATCGACACGCACGGCGACGCGCGCCTGGGCGATGCGCTCGGCGCGATCGAGCGCGCCGCGCGCACGCGCGACACCAGCATTCTCTATTTGGAAGCGCGCAACGATGCGCTCGTTCGTCGCTTCAGCGAGACGCGGCGTCGCCATCCGTTCGCCGATCGCGGCTCGCTGCGCGAAGCGATCGCGGCCGAGCGCGACGCGCTGCAGGCCCTGCGCGAACGCGCGACGATCGCGATCGACACCACGATGCTCACCCACGGCGCTCTCAAGGAGCGCCTCGCGGCGGCATTCGCGCCCGAAGCACGCGCCGTGCTCGCGATGACGATCGTGCCGTTCGGTTTCAAATACGGCCTGCCGCTCGATCTGGATCTGCTCTTCGACGTGCGCTTTTTACGCAATCCGAACTACGACGATACGCTGCGCCCGCTTACCGGCGCCGACGCGCGCGTGGCCGCCTTCATCGAGGCCGATGCAGCCTGCGAGCCGTTTATGGCGAAACTCCTCGACCTCATGGATTTCCTCGTTCCGCGCACGATCGCCGAAGGCAAGGCGCAATTGACCGTCGGGATCGGCTGCACCGGCGGTCGTCACCGCTCGATCTACGTGGCGGAGCGTCTGCTTGCACACTTCTCCGGCGACGAACGCATCGCGATCGCCGTCGAACCGCGTGACGCGGGGCACGGCGCGTGAAGAACCGCGTCGTCGCGCCCCTGCGCTGGCTGGTCCCCGGTCTCGGCATCAAACGTTGGCTCTTCGTCGCGATCCTCGGCGTGGTGCTCGCGATCGACGGCATCGGTCGCTGGATGCTCGCCGAGGGCGGCGGCCCGCACATCAACGAGATCATCGACGGCATCGTCGACGATTACTTCCAGCCGTCGTACCTGATGTACATCTTCGTCGCGCTCGGCGCGCTGCTCGCCGCGGTCGGCATCTGGCAGTGGTCGCGCGCGCTCGTTCGCGCGGCGGCGGCGCGCGGTAACAACGGCGTGCTTGATTCGCTCCTGGATCGGCGCCGCGCGCAAGGCTACAAGATCGTCGCGATCGGCGGCGGCACCGGCCTCTCGACGCTGCTGCGCGGCCTCAAGCGCCGCACCACCAATCTCACCGCCGTCGTCACCGTGAGCGACGACGGCGGCTCGTCGGGACGCTTGCAGAAAGAGCTCGGCGTCCTGCCTCCGGGCGACGTGCGAAACTGCCTGGTCGCGCTCGCCGACGACGAAGCGCTCGTGACCGATCTCTTTCGCTACCGCTTCGAAGAGGGTGAAGGGCTGACCGGACATTCGTTCGGCAATCTCTTTCTCGCCGCAATGACCGGTATCACGGGCAACTTCGATCGCGCGAACAAAGAATCGAGCCGCGTGCAGAACATCGTCGGTCGCGTGCTGCCCGCCACGCTCGCGATCGTGCGCCTGTGCGCGGAGCTCGACGACGGCACGATCGTGGAGGGCGAATCTCGGATTCCGCTGGCAAAACGCCCGATTCGCCGCGTCTTTTTCGATCCGGACATGGTGGAGCCGCTCGATGAAGTGATCGACGCGATTCGCGATGCCGACGCGATCGTGCTCGGCCCCGGATCGCTCTTTACCTCGATTCTGCCGAACTTCCTCATCGATCGCATCGCGCAGGAAGTCGCGCGCGCGCACGCCGTGAAGATCTACGTATGCAACGTGATGACGCAGCCCGGCGAAACCGAGAACATGACCGCGGCCGATCACGTGGAGGCGCTCTTCGCGAACGCCGGCGCGCGCGTCTGCGACTACGTCGTCGTCAACGATCAGCGCCCTTCGAAACTGCTCGCGACCTACGCCGAGGAGGGTCAGGTGCCGGTCGTCGCCGATCTCGAACGCATCGAATCGATGGGGCTCACGCCCGTGCACGCGGAGATGATCAGCGAGACGATCACGGTGCGCCACGATCCCGAACGGCTTGCCGAAACGGTGCTCGGCGTGATCGATCGCGCCGTCGCCGAGCGCGCGACCTTCATGAAACCGGCAGCGGCCTACGCTAAGGCGCCGTCGGTTGCTGCATCGCGACGTTGAGCACGAACGGCTTCCCCGGCTCCGCGTTTGCGCTCGCGGTCACGTCCGCGTAGCCCGGCGCCTTCACGACGTAATCGACGATACCGGTCGGAATCTTTGCAAACGAGAACGCACCGTTTGCGTCGGTCGTCGCGGTAAGCACCGTATCCACGATCACGGTCGCGTTCGCGATCGGCTTCTGCGTCGCCGCATCGGTCACCACGCCCGTGATGCTCGCGAAACGCGTCGCGGGCGGCAGATCGCTGTTGTTGCACGCGACGAGCGAGCATGCCAGCAAGACGACGGAGAGTGCAGCGCGTACGACTTTTATCATCATGCGGTAGGTTCGAGCGAGTAGGGCGCTCCCCTCGTGACGGGGAAGCCGAAGGCATGTCAACAACGGCTGCTTCCTCCCCGCGTACCGGCCCCGACTATTGCGAGAACGCGCTCCAGGCGATCGGCAATACGCCGCTGGTCAAGCTCAACAAGGTCACCGACGGCGCCGAGTGCCTGGTGCTCGCCAAGGTCGAGTACGTGAACCCGGGTGGTAGTGTCAAAGACCGGCCATCGGTCGCGATGCTCGACGCTGCGGAGCGCGCGGGCCTCCTGAAGCCGGGCGGCACGATCGTCGAGCCGACGAGCGGCAACACCGGATCGGGGCTCGCGATGGCGGCGGCCATCCGCGGCTACCGCTGCATTCTCGTGATGCCCGACAAGATGTCGAAAGAGAAAATCGACCTCTTGAAAGCCTACGGCGCCGAAGTCGTCGTCACGCCGACCAACGTGCCCTCGGATTCGCCCGAGTCGTACTACGGCGTCGCGAACCGCCTCTCGGCGGAAATTCCCGGGGCGTTCCAGCCGAATCAATTCCACAACCACCACAATCCCGACGCGCATTACCATTCGACCGGCCCGGAGATCTGGCGCCAGACGCACGGCACGCTCACGCATTTCGTTGCCGGTATCGGCACCGGCGGCACGATCTCGGGCACGGCGCGCTATCTCAAAGAGCAGAATCCGAACATCCACGTCGTCGGCGCCGACCCCGAAGGCTCCATCTACTCCGGCGACACGCCGAAGTCGTACGCGGTCGAAGGCATCGGCATGAGCTATCTGCCCGAGACCGTCGATCTGAAGGTCATCGACGAGATGGTGCGCGTTTCGGACCGCGAGTCGTTCCTGATGGCGCGCCGCATCGCGCGCGAAGAGGGGCTGCTCGTCGGCGGATCGTCGGGCACGGCCGCCGTCGCCGCGATCAAGCTCGCGAAAACGCTTCCCAAAGACGCGATCGTCGTCGTGATCTTCCCCGACTCGGGGCGCGGCTACATGTCGAAGATTTTCAATGACGACTGGATGATCGCAAACGGCTTCCTCGCCGAAGGCAAGCGCAAAGCGACCGTCGGCGACGTGCTGCGCGGCAAGACGCCGCTGCCTCCGATTATCACGGTCACGGCCGACGACACGGTAAAGACGGCGCTCGATCTGCTGCGACAGTACGAGATCTCGCAGCTGCCGGTAATGCACGGGCGCGAGGTGATCGGCAGCGTCAACGATGTCGGCGTCATGCAGGCGGTCTTCGATCGCGCGGACGTGCTGCACAAGCCCGTCACCGACGTGATGGGCCGCCCGTTTCCCATGCTCGAGCAATCCTCGGAGATCGAACACGCCTACAAACTGCTCACGCTCGCGAATCCCGCGCTCGTGATCACCGACGACGGCGAGCCGATCGGCGTGCTCGCGCGTCAGGACATCATCAGCTTCCTCTCCACCACCTCCGACGCGGCGGGTTCGCGCGCATGAAGTTCAGCACCAAGGCGATCCACGTCGGGCAAGAGGCCGATCCGGCGACCGGAGCGACGATCGTTCCGGTCTATCAAACCTCCACCTACACGCAGGACGCGGTCGGCGAACACAAAGGCTTCGACTACAGCCGCACGATCAACCCGACGCGCCTTGCACTCGAGAAGCAGTTGGCATCGCTCGAAGGCGCGGAGTACGGCTATGCCTTCGCAAGCGGCATGGCCGCGACCGCGGCGGTGCTGAATCTGCTCTCGGCGGGCGATCATGCGATCGTCACCGACGATCTCTACGGCGGCACCTATCGCCTGTTCTCACGCGTCCTCGAGCGTTACGGCCTCTCCTTCACCTACGTGGACATGAGCGATCTCGATGCGGTGCGCGCCGCGGTGCGTCCGAACACGAAGCTGTTCTGGATCGAGACGCCCACCAATCCGCTGCTCAAGCTCATCGATATCGCGGGCGTGGTCGGCATTCGCGCCGAGCGCGCGAGCGGAGCCGCGGTGGTGGTCGACAATACGTTCGCGTCGCCGTACTTCCAGCAGCCGCTGGCGCTCGGCGCCGACGTCGTGGTGCACTCGACGACCAAGTACATCGGCGGCCACTCCGACGTGGTCGGCGGTGTCGCGATTACGAACGATCGCGCGATCGCCGACACGATCAAATTCCATCAGAACGCGGTCGGCGGCGTCCCCGGACCGCACGACGCATGGCTCACGATGCGCGGTGCCAAAACGCTCGCGCTGCGCATGCGTCAACACGCCGAAAACGCGGCGGTCGTCGCCGAGTTTCTGGAGCGTCATGCCGAGGTCGAGCGCGTCTACTATCCGGGCTTGATCTCGCATCCGCAGCACGAACTCGCCAAGCGCCAGATGAGCGGCTACGGCGGCATGGTCTCGTTCGTGCTCACCGGAGCGCAGTCGCGCGCGCTTGATTTTGCCAAGCGACTGCACTACTTCAGCCTGGCCGAGAGCCTGGGTGGCGTGGAGTCGCTGATCTGTCATCCGGCGCGCATGACGCACGGATCGATTCCCAAAGAGGATCGCGAGCGCCGCGGCGTCACCGACGGGCTGCTGCGCCTCTCGGTCGGCATCGAGGACGTCGAGGATCTGCTCGACGACCTCTCGCAGGCGCTCGCCGCGACCGAGCGCTAGTAGTCGCGCCCGGCCGGATACGCCGTCGCGGAGGCCGTCGCAAAGACGGCCTCCGCCGTCTTTTCATCGATATCGCCGAGGCGACCGGTCATCACCATCGAGACGCCGCGCTGCCCGTCGATCCAAATGCAGATGTACGCCTTGATCGTCTGAAAACCGGACCCGGCCGTCATCTCGAGTAGCTTCGCGGGCATCCCGTTCTTCAGCGAAAACGGCTGCTCGTGGCGCACCAATCCGCCGTCGAACTGCGAGCGCAATTCCTCGTCGTAGGTCGTCTTGAAGCCGTCGAGCGAGCCGTCGTACGCCTGAAGCTGGATGAGCAGCGTCTTCGGGTGCCCGTTATCGGGATTGATCCACCCGGCAACGGTCGAGGGGTTATCGCCGAGCGCCTTCACCGGAATCGCGCGCTGGCCGACCGGCCGCCATCCGGCGGGCGCTTCGAAGTGCATGGCCGGATCGTTATACACCATCGGATTCGGCGTCGGGGTCGGCACCGGCACTTGCGCGGCCGCGACCAGCGGCAGCAGCAGGGTGAGGAGAACGGCGGAGAGCGAGAGGCGTTTCATGCAGTCCCTAGTCGAGCACGGCGGCGAGCGCCGGAAGCGAGATTTCGTATCGGTAGCCGACGTTGCGGTGGTCGTCGTCGAATTCCTCGTGGCGCACCTCGAGGCCGAGCTCGCGAATCCCGCGCGCGACCAGACGAGCGCCGATATCGAGCCCGTATTCGTCGCGACGACCGCAGTCGAGGTAACGCAGCCGCAGGCGCCCGAGTTCCGCGGCGCGATGCGGAACGCGCTGCACCGGATCGAACGCGAGCCACCGCGCGAACACGTCGTCACGCAGCTCTCCGCTCTCGAGATCGAACGGCAGATCGAGATCGAACGCGGTTGCCGAGCGCGGCGAATATGCCGCCGCGTAGCCGAGCATCTCCATCGTCTCGTACTCCGCCTGCGCGCGTTTGTGTTTGCGCTCGAACGCCTCGACGAACGCGGCGATCGAGCGATCGTGCCGTTCCAACGTGCGCTGCACGCTCTTGAACGCGGGCGGTGAGGCGTAGCGAAAGTACGCATCCCCGCTATGCGAGGCGAACGCCGCGAACGTGCCCGGATGCTCCATCACGAGGTGCATCGCGCCGAACCCGCCCGACGATTTGCCGAGGACGGCGCGGCCGCCCTCACGCGCGATCGTACGGTACGTCGCGTCGACGTGGCCGATCACGTCGCGCACCACGTACGTCGCATAGTTCCCGTTGTGGATCGAATCGAGATACTGCGATCCGCCCAGGCGCGTGAAGCCGTCGACGAGCACGAGGATGGCGTGGGGCATACGGCGCTGCGCGATCAGTTCGTCGATCCACTGCACGACGTTGCGCTCCCACGGCCGCGCCGAGACCAGCGCGAGCGCGCTTCCGGTGTAGCCGTGCAGACAGTAGAGCACGGGATAGCGGCGCGACGCCTCGGCATCGTAGCCGGGTGGCAGATAGACGATGACCGGACGCCGCGCGGGATCGCCGAGCGGGTTGCCCGCGAGCGCAGGGCTCTCGATTGCATCGAAGTGCAGCGAGCCGCGCAGGCCGAGTGCGTGTGCGTATGACGTCTCCATGACGAGCGACTCGATTCGCCGCCAGGGCTCGCGATTACCGCGCGCAAAGACCGACCGGGATGCCGATCCGCCGCCTCATCCGCGCCCTGCTCGCGCTCGCGCTGCTGCTCTTCCCGCTCCACGCGCGCGCCGCGAGCGGCTGGCCGACGTGGGATACGTCGCGCGTCGTCCGCGAGGGTACGACGCCGGTCTTCACCGTGGACGGACGACCGTTCTACGTGTACGGAGCGGCCTTCTTCTACGAACGCATTCCGCGAGATCGCTGGCGGCACGACTTGGAGCGCTACAAAGCGCTCGGGATCAACACGATCGATCTCTACGCGATCTGGAACTGGCATGAGCCGCAGCCCGGCGTGCTCGATTTCGACGGCAGCACCAATCCGCGGCGCGATCTGCGCGGACTGCTCGCGATGATCCACGAGCTCGGCTTTAAGGTGATTCTGCGTCCCGGCCCGGTCATTCGCAACGAATGGCGCAACGGCGGATACCCCGCATGGCTGCTCGAGCGCCCCGCCTACGACATGCCCCTCCACGACGTGCTCGAAGGCCGGTATCCCGCGACCGCGACGCTGCAAAACGCGCACGCCGACGCCGCCGCCGCCGAGTGGCTCGCAAACCGCTCGCATCGTATCTACGCGGCGCGCTGGCTGCACGACGTGCTCACCGCGGTCGCCCCCTGGTCGCACGACGTGCTTGCGATCGCGCTCGACGACGATCAGGGCGCGTACATCGACAACGACACCTGGCCCGCGCCGCATTGGCACGCGTACGTGCGCTGGCTCGAAGCGACGGTGCGCGCGACCGTCGGACCGCGCGTGCCGCTCTTCATCAACACCTACCAGACCAAAGTGCCGTCGGCGGCGCCGGTATGGGCGTGGGGCAACTGGTATCAGAGCGACGCCTACCGCATCGGCGACCACGACCTGGCGCAGATCGCGTTCTCGTTCGGCATGCTGCAAACGCAGCCGAACGTGCCCGTGATGGCGAGCGAGTTCCAAGCCGGCTGGCTGCAAGGCGCCGACGAAAGCGCGCCGCGCGCCGCCGCGCCCGAAAACACCACGCTCGCGCTGCACGAGATGCTGCAGCAGGGCGTGCGCGGCGTCGTCAACTTTCCCGTGCAGGATACGCTCGATCCCGCCGGCTGGGAAGCACCGTGGGCGAATTGGTTCTACGCCTGGGATGCTGCATTCAACCTGCAAGACGATCCCGCGCCGCGCTTCGCGCCGACGGCGGCCTTCGGTTCGCTCGTGCGCGCCTACGGCCCCGAACTCGCCGCGATGCATATCGCGAGCGATCTCGGCATCGCCTGGCTCGGCGATGCCTACGATCCCGCGCAGATGACCAATGCGCGTTTCGCCGCACTCGCGGCGGCGACGATCGTCGAACAACAACGTTGCCGCGCGCGCGCGCTTAGCTGCCGCATCGTGGATCTCCACGTTCCGAGCGAATTGCGCGGACTGCGCGCCGTGGTGCTGCCGCCGCTCGACCCGGCGCTCGCATTCGACGCGCGCGCAGAACGCACGCTCGCGGCGTTTCGCCGTTCGGGCGGCATCGTCGCCGCGCACGTGGATAACGTGCGCGACGTGCGCTCCGCGACCGGCGGCCTGCGCGATGCCGCGCTGCTCTTGATGCCGAGCGGAACGCGCGGCATGCTCGACGTGTTCAACCCGGGCGAACGCCCGCGCACGACGCCGCGCGTGCTCCTGACGCTCGGATCGCGCACGTATACGGTGCCGACGATGACGATCGCGCCCGGCGGCGCGCGCGATATTCCCCTCGGGCTCCCGCCCGCGCGCATCGCGACGCCCGCACCCCTCGCGCGCACGGCGCAGTCGAGCGGTGACGTACCGATCGCAGCGGGCGCATGGCTGCCGTCCACCGACGCGTTTGCATCGGTACGCGGCCCGGCCACGCGCGTCTACCGCGCCGACGTGTACCGCGACGGCGAACCGACCTTCGTACTCGACAACGGCCTCGTGCGCGCGGTCGTCGCGGCCGACGCGGGTGCCCGCGTGCTGCTCTTCCAGCGCGACGACGTGCAGCGCAATCTCATCCCGACGATCGGCGCGCTACGCGACGACGTCGCCGCCCCGCCGAGCCCGTCCCCGCGCGACTACATCGCCGCCTACACCCATCCGATCGCGGCCGGTACGTTCAATCGCGCGTACGCCTGCACGCCGAAGAGCGATCGCCTGATCTGCACCTACACCGCACCCGACCTCGCGCCCACCCCGGTGCACTTCGAAAAGACGTTCGAACTCGACGGCGGCACGCTCGCGGTCTCGCTGCGTGCCGACGCACCCGCGAGCTCCCTCTCCGCGCTCGATCCGACGCTGAGCGCGACGCTCGCCCCGAACTCCCCCGGCACCCTCACGATCGTGCAGCGCGCGGGATTCGATCTCGTGCACGTCGTCTATCCGGCCGACCGCACCGCCCGTATCCGAATCGAACTGCAAGGAGCCCCGCCGGGGGGCACGAATCGGCCCTAGTCGCCCTGGGGAAGTGGCGGAATGGCAGACGCAGCCGCCTCAAAAGCGGCCGAGGCAACTCATGTGGGTTCGAGTCCCACCTTCCCCACCAACAGTCACCCAAGGAATTAGGTCGCATTTCTTAGGACCTACACCGGGCGATGACTCCGAACACCACCACGCGCACCTTCGCCCCCGGACCGCTGCGCGGCACGCTCACCGTACCCGGCGACAAATCGATCTCGCACCGCGCGCTGATCCTGGGTGCCTTCGGGCCCGAGCCGCTCGAGATTCGCAATCTGAATCCCGGGCGCGACGTGCGCGCCACGATGGAGGCGCTGATCGCCCTCGGGGCGCGCGTCGAGAGCGAAGGTACGGCGCTTCGGGTTTCGGGCGGGCGCCTGCGCGAACCGATGGGCGCGCTCGACTGCATGAACTCCGGCTCGACCGCGCGGATGATGCTCGGCGTCTGCGCGGGTGCCGACATTCGCGCGCGTTTCGACGGCGACGATTCGCTGCGGCGCCGCCCGATGGAACCGGTTGCCGCGCAACTGCGCGCGTTCGGCGCGAAGATCGAGACGACCGACGGCAAACTGCCGTTGCACATCGAGGGCACGCCGCGCATCGAGACGCGGCGCTTCATCCTGATCTCACCCTCGGCGCAGGTAAAATCGGCACTTCTGCTTGCCGGCCTCTTCGCGGGCGTGCCGATCGCGATTCTCGGCGACAAACACTCGCGCGATCACACCGAACGCATGCTGCGCTATCTCGGCGCGCCGATCGAATGGGACGGCTCGCGCGTGGAATTGCGCGGCGGTCCGGTGCGCCGCGATCCGATCGAGGTCGCGGGCGACTTTTCATCCGCGAGCTTCTTCATCGTAGCGGCCGCGGTTACGCCCGGAAGCGCCTGCGAGATTCGCGGCGTCGGCGTGAATCCCACGCGCACCGGATTGCTCGATGCGCTGCTGCTCATGGGCGCCGATATCGACGTGCGGAACGAGCGCGACGCGGCGGGCGAACCGGTCGCCGATCTGGTCGTACGCCATGCCCCGCTGCACGGCATCACCGTCGGCCCCGATATCGCGCTGCGCGCGATCGACGAGATTCCGCTGCTCGCCGTTGCCGCCGCCTTCGCACGCGGCGAGACGAAGATCACCGGCGTGCGCGATCTGCGCACCAAAGAATCCGATCGCGTCGCCGCGATCGAACGCCTGATGACCGCGGTCGGGATCGAGGTCGAGGTCGCCGCCAACGGCCTCGTGATTCGCGGCGGCGCACCGATCGGCGCGGGCGCGCTCGTCGAAACGCACGACGATCATCGCATCGCGATGGCGACGGCCGTGTTGGCGGCCGGCGCAGGACCGCTTGCGATCGACAGCGATGCTAGTATCGACGTGAGTTTCCCGTCGTTCCTCGAGACGTTACGGAGCGTACAGCACGCGTGAACGATCGTACCGACTACACCGCGGTTGAATTCGAGAGCGAGTCGCGCTACCTCGAAACGTTGATCTGGGAATCGCTCGTCGTCGAGCGCGGCATGCGTCTGCTCATCTGCGGTTACGGCCCCGAAGGCGCGGTCGTCAAACGCGCGCTCGCCGCGGGCGCCGAGACGACCGTCATCGAGCACCGCAACGAAGAGATCGTGCGCTTCGCACCGCTCGGCGCGAAACTGCTGCGCGGCAGCACCTCGGTGATCCCGGCGAAGGACGCGAGTTTCGATCTCGCGATCGCGTATCACTATCTGCACGAAATCGATCCGTTCTTTCACGCACAAGTGCTCTCGGAGCTCGCGCGCGTCGCAAAGCGCGTGGCGCTGGTGGAACCCGCACCGCCCGCCGATCCGCTCGGCAAACGCATCGCGCTGCTCTACTCGCAAGCCAAGCGCGAACTCGGCGCGTTCGAATACTACCAGCCGCTCGAGTATTGGAAAAAACTGCTGCAGGCGGTGAAAGCGGAGGTCTCGCAGCACGTCTTCGCGTTCTCGAAAACGCCGCCGCTCGAATACTTGCGCGACACGGTGAAGCTGCTGATCGACACGATCGAGATGGAACAGGCGCCGCGTGAATACGTGGAGGAGCTGCGCGCGATCGCACAGCGTTCCGACGCCGTGTTGCTGCCGCCTCCGCGATACGTGCTCGTCGGCGCCGCGGTCGGCGAGCTGATCGCGCCGACGTTTTCGAAGCGGCCGACGCAGCGCGTCACCGCCCAACCATCGCGCGTGCCCGCAACCGCGCGCGAGATCGCCGCGAAGATCGAAGCGGCGCGCGACGTCTCGCAATCGAGCGGCTACGAATTTCCGCCGGTCGAACCGCCGCGGCCGCTTACGCCGCCGGAGACGATTACACCGACCGCCGCCGAGCTCACGGCCGCCGCGCCCGCGCCGACGCCGGTGCCCGCGACGCCGGTTCCGCCGCCCACGGCTCCGGCCCCGGGATTCGGGCCTTCCGAAGCCGTGCCCGCGCCCGGATTCGGCGTCCCCGGACTGCCGTTCGGAACGCCGACGCCGCCGGTTCCGGCCGCGGAGCCGCCGCCGACGATGCCGTTCGGATCGCCGTTTGCCGTGCCGGAGCCGCCGGGAAGCGGAGGATTCGGATTTCCGGAGGGCGCGCCGCCGACCTCACCCTGGGCCTGGGAGCCGCCGGAGAATCCCGGCGAGCCGAAGCCCTAGCGGCCGGAGAGCAGCAGGCGAATCGCCGCGCCCGCCACCCGGAGGGCGGCGATCGCTTGCGGCAGTCGTACCTCGTGCAGCGCGACGGCGAGCTGCTCGAGTGCCGCCTGTGCGCGAACGCTCAACCCGGTCAACGCTTCGAGATCGTGCGTGATGCGTTCGCCGAGCGCGGGAGCGGCCGCGGCGCGCGCAATGAGGGGATGGGCTTGAAGCGCATCGGCATGACGCTTCACCCGCAGAGCCGCGACCGCCGCAACAGCGACGCCGAACAGCACGCAGGCCCCCGCGGCGGCCACGCCGGCGATAAGGACCGCCGTCGGCCACGCGATCGCCATCTTAGGCGGCCGAGTCTCCCGGCTTCGAATCGCCACCCGAGCTCCCGCGCGAGTCGGTCACATAGAAACCCGAGCCCTTGAAGACGATCGGGGCCGGATTGAAGACGCGGCTCAGCGCGCCGCCGCACTTCTCGCACGGCGCGGTGTGGGAGTCATTGAATCCATGGCGCACCTCGACGACGGTACCGCACGAGGCACAGCGATAATCATAGAGCGGCATACGGCTTCGTTTATACCAAGTTTTAGCAGTCTCGGTCAATGACTGCTAGGCGAGGTGCCTGCGGCTAGAAGTCGGCGAGGATCGGATCCTCGACCCGATACTCCACCAGGCCTTTGAAGTGGATCAGGGCATCGTCGAGCACGCGCTCCAGCTTGCGACCGTGGCGCCAGTGATCGACGATCGCGCCCAACCGCCCGCCGTACGACGGGTAGGTCAGCCGCACGTGAAGCTTGGCGAACGTGGTCTTGCGCTCGATACGGAAGTCGATGCGCCGACGCACCGAGTACGCCCCCACGAGTGAGAGGTGGAAGTTCGTGATGAACTGATCGACCTCGTAGAGCTGCTCTTCGTCGCCGGGCAGGCTGGAGCGCACCAGCACCTCGCTGCCGAGCGCGAGCGGCGCCGCGGCGTCGACCGCCCGGGCGCTGCGCAGAAACGAGAGCCAGACCGGCCACTTCTCGACCGCGCAGAGCAGCGTGAACGCATCTTCGACCGGGGACTCGAGATCGAGGCTCGCGCTGAACGACCGGAGCCCCGGCTGGGGATGGGCATCGGTCACAATAGCCATGCGGGTGTGCTTCGATACGCTAGCGGTTGGGCCTGCTTTTGTCGCAGATACTACCGCTAGGGGTTAGGAGCTCGTTTGCAGCTCGCCGGCGGTCCCCGCGAGCGCGAAGCCCACGAGGGTGCGCACACCGACCGGCAGCGCCGCTTCGTCGATGCGGAACTCCGGGCTATGGCCCGAATGCACCGCGCCTTCAGCCTCGCTGCGCACCCCCAGCCGTACGTGCACGCCGGGCACCGCGCGGGCGAAGTACGCGAAATCCTCGGCGCCCATCGTAGGCGAGAGCCGGTGAATCGTGATCTCCGGCGCGTGCTCGCGCAGGTAGCGCGTCAGGCTCTCGGCCAGCGGCACGTCGTTGACGACCGGCGGGTAGCCGCGCAGCACCCGCACCTCGGCTCGCGCGCCGTATGCCGATGCGACGTGCTCGACGATGCGCTGCACCCGCGCCTCGAGCCCGTCGCGCACGCCCGGATCGTGCGCGCGCAGCGTGCCGCTCATCTTCACTTCGTCGGCGATCACGTTGTTGCGGTAGCCGCCTTCGATCGTGCCGATCGTCACCACCACGCTCTTGAGCGGATCGGTCTCGCGCGCCGCGATATTCTGCAGCGCGAGCACGATCGCACTCGCGGCCGGAATCGTATCGACGGCGGTGTGCGGATAGGCGCCGTGGCCGCCCTTACCGCGCACCGTGATGTAAAGTTCGTCGGCCGAGGCGTTAACCGGGCCGGGCGTGATGCCGATCTCACCCGCATGAATGCGCGGATCGACGTGCAGCATCGCGACCATCTCCACGCGCGGATCGTCGAGCGCGCCCTGCGCGATCATCGGCTCCGCCCCGCCGGGGCCTTCTTCCGCCGGCTGAAAGAGCAGCACGACCGCGCCGTGCAGGCGATCGCGCATACCCGCGAGCACATGCGCGGCGCCGAGCAGCATCGAGGTGTGCGCATCGTGCCCGCACGCATGCATCTTGCCCTCGATCTCCGATGCGAAGGGTAGACCGGTGCGTTCCGTGATCGGCAGCGCGTCCATATCGGCGCGCAGGGCCACGACGCGCCCGGGAAGCGCGCCTCGAATCACGCCGACGACGCCGGTCTTCGCCACGCGTCGGTACTCGATGCCGAGGCTCGCAAGCTCGCGCTCCACGAGCGCCGCGGTCTCGTGCTCTTCGAAGCCGAGTTCGGGGCGGCGATGAATGGTGCGCCGCAGCTCGGTGACGCGTGCGGTCAAGCGTTCGGTGGGCGATTCGATCATCGCAATCGGTCTGCGGCGGCAGTACCGCGCATCCCTGCGCGCGAATCGCGCGAACAGACCGATGATTGGAGCCGACCTCGCCCTCGCCGCCCTGATGAATCGCGCCGCCGACGCGTACCAAACGTCGCCGCCCGCGTACATCACGTATACCGAACGCACGCACGTCGTCGGCGCCAACCGCACCGAAGATATCGATCGCACGGTCGCCGTGCGTACGGCCGACAACTTTGCGGTGATGCACGATCTCCCGCAAGGCGCGGTACGAACGGGTCCGGCGTTCCCCGTGATTCCGCTCTTCGATCCGTTTTCGAGCTTCTCGTTCAGCTACTTCGCGAATCTCAAGCGCGTCGATATCACCTTTCATCCGGGCACCCCGTTCCGCATGACGCTGCCACCCGCGAGCGAGCCCGGCATCGACGCGATCGTGCCGTACTTCAGCGAATGGGCGCCGCGCTACGCTCCCGACTCCACGCCCGACGCGCTACACCTCGTGATCGATCCCACCGCTCGCGTGGCGAATTCGTTCTATCCGGCCGAGGTGGTCGAAGATCCGCAGACGCAGCTTCCCAAGCGCGTCGTGTTGCGCGTGAACGGCAGCGACGAAGTGATCGCGCTCGATTACGGCATCGTCGACGGGCACTGGCTGATCACCCATGGCAGCTTTTCGAGCACGCAGCACGTCTTCGGATTCTCGTTCAAGGTGGATGCCGAGGTGACGTACAGCGATTTCGCCTTCCCGGCGACCGCGCCCGACCCGCGCCTGGCCGGGTCCCCGACGCCTTCCGCGAGCGCATCGCCGACGGAGGTACCGCAGCGATGATCGATTCGCCCGCCGTCGAAACGATCGGGTTAGCTGCGGGAACGCTGACGACGCTCTCGTTTGCGCCGCAATTGCTGCGGATCCTCAAGCGCCGTTCCGCCGCGGATATCAGCTATGCGGCGCTGCTGAGTTTTATCGTCGGGATCGGATTGTGGCTGTGGTACGGCATCCTCATCCACTCGCTCTCGGTGATGCTCGCGAACGGAGTTTCGATCGTGCTGAATCTCTCGATTCTCATCCTCAAGATCGTGCATCACGAGCGCGCCGTCCCGGTCGTCGACGAAGAGAGGGGTACTCATGCGTAATCGCGTGCCGCCGCATGCGCTCGGGATGGTGCGCGTCGCGCTCGCCGCATGCGCGCTCTGCATCGGCTTCGTGCTTGCGTCGCGTGCCCCGGCCGATGCCGCGCTGCACGTCTGCAACGCGACACTGCGTCCCGCCACCGTCGCGATCGCCGTGCTGGAGCCGAACGCCACCGGCACGCAGAGCGAATCCGAAGGCTGGTTTCAGATCGATGCCAACACGTGCACGGTGGTGATCGACAGCGACCTCACCCCCGGCGCTCGCTACTACCTCTTTGCGAAATCGCACGCGCTCGTATGGGCCGGCAATCCCGCGACCGGAACGAAAGATACCGAATTCTGCACGAATGCATCGGCACGCTTCTTCTACCGCGATCGAACGGCGCCGCTCTGCGTGGGTGAAGGCGAGCAGATGACGTGGTTCATCAACGAAACCGTGCACCCACCCGACTGGACGATCAACCTCTACAGCCCCTAAGCGTAGCGTCAATGCAAGCGTCCTTCGACAAGCTCAGGGTGACACACGCGTATGAAAAGTAAAGGTGCGATAGTACTGCCGGGCTACGTGCTGTTCATGACGGCGATCGGATTCGAAGGCACGCTCCCCCCGTGTCACCCTGAGCGTGTCGAAGGGCCGCGGAACAACGAATGCATGCGCCCTTCGAGAAGCTCAGGGTGACACGCGCGTATGAAAAGTAAAGACGCAACGGTACTGACGGGCTACGTGCTGTTCATGACGGCGATCGGATTCGAACGCACGCTCCCCCCGTGTCACCCTGAGCGTGTCGAAGGGCC
>DAHUZB010000014.1 GCA_027306785.1 Vulcanimicrobiota bacterium | reverse complement strand
GGGCGTGACGGTGAGGACCTCCCAGCCGAAGCGCGGCAACGTGCGCAGCAGGTGACCGACGCGCAGCGACGCGACCGCCGCACGCGGAGGCATGTAGTAGGTGAGCACGAGAACGCGTTTCATGACGATGCTCCGGCAAAGGGTGGAAGATCGCAGAGCCAGCGGCGGACGATCGGGCCCCACGAACACTCGCGCTCGGCGTACGCGCGCGCACGTTCGCCGTCGCGCCCGCGACGCTGCGGATCGGCGAGATACAGGCGCAATGCAAGCGCGAGCGCCTTCGGGTCTTCCGGCGGCACGACGATGCCCGCGCGCTCGCGCTCGACGAGCGCCGCGCCTTCGCCTTCGCCGCAATAGACGACCGGAACGCCGCAGGCGAACGCCGCGAGCATCTTCGACGGACGCGCGCCGGCGGTGACCGGCGAGCGCACGAGCGGCACCAGCGCCGCATCGGCGAGCGAGTACCAGCGGGGAATCTCGCTCGCGGGGACCGCATCGTGGAACCGAACGTGGCGCAATCCGCGCGACGCGGCATCGCGCGCGAGCTCGGCGCGCAGCGAACCGCCGCCGACGAAGACGAACTGCGCCGTATCGCCGAGCATCTCGGCGGCATCGAGCAGGTGGTGCAGGCCCTGCGCGATCCCGTGCGTACCCGCGTAGAGCAGCACCGGACGCGCGTCGAGGCCGAGTGCGTGCGCGAGCTCGCGGTCGCGCGCGCGCGGGGCGAAGCCTTCGAGATCGACGCCGTTGGGCAGCGAACGCAGCTTTCCGAGCGGGACCGCTTTTTCGTCGCGCAGGCGTTCGCGGATACCGTCGGTGACCGCGTTGACGACCTGTGCTTGCCGGTACGTCCAGCGTTCGAGCGACGCGGCGGCGCGCAGGAAGGCGCCGTCGCGCATCACGCCGAGGTCGCGAATCGAATCCGGCCAGAGATCGGCGACGTTGAAGATCAGCGCCGCGCGCGCGAGCCGTGCCGCGATCCACCCGGGCACCGCGAGCACGAGCGGCGGCGATTCCACGAAGATCGCGTCGGGTCGGCGCACGCGCGCAAGGGCGACCAGCGACGATGCCGCAAACGAGAGATAGCTCGCCATGCGCCGTAGTCCGGTACCGCTCGCCGGGAGCACCCAGGTGCGGTGCACGCGCACGCCGTCGACTTCATCGCGCGCGTAGAAGCGTCCGCGATAGGGTGCCGGAACGCGCTCGCGCTGATGGTGCGGCATCGCGGTCACGACTTCGACCGCGTGCCCGAGCGCGCGCAGTTCGGCGGCGAGCGCGCGTAGCCGCGTCTGCGGGGCTCCCACGTCGGGCGCGTAGTACTGCGTGAGGATCAGGATGCGCACGAATCCGCCGCCCTCGGGGTGAGATGCGCGAGCATCGCCGCGACGATGCGCGCCGCGGACGTACCGTCACCGTACGGCATGATGCGTGCGACCGGCGGAGCACGCCGCGCCGCGCGTGCGATCGCCGCCGGATCGCTGCCGACGAGCACGTTCCAGCCGCCTTCGAGCGTCTGCGTCCACTCGGTCTCGTCGCGCAGCGTCACGCAGGGGGTTCCGAGCACGATCGCCTCCTTCTGCATGCCGCCCGAGTCGGTCACGACCGCGCGCGCGTGTTGCTGCAGCGCGATCATCTCCGCGTAGGGCAGCGGCTCGCAGACCGTGATCTCGTCGTCGACTCCGACGCGTAACGCCTCGACCAGCGGCCGGGTGCGCGGATGCACGGGAAAGATCACCGGCAATCCGATCTGCCGTAGGCCCGCGATCAACTGCGCGAAGCGCGCGGTCTGCGCGGTGTTCGATGCGCGGTGGATCGTGGCGACCACGTACGCGCGGCTGCGTAGCGAGAAGCGATCCAGCACCGCGGGACGCGCGGGCAGATCTCGCGCGACGGCGAGCGCGAGATCGACCATGAGGTCGCCGACGACCGCGATCGGACGATCCGTCCCTTCGCGTCGCAACTGCTCGGCGGCGGATTCCGTCGGCGCGAAGAGGAGGTCGGCCAGATGATCGGCGACCAGCCGGTTCACCTCTTCGGGCATCCGGCGATCGAACGAACGCAGCCCTGCTTCGACGTGCACGAGCGGGATGCCGAGCTTTACGGCGGCAAGCGCGCCCGCGAGCGTGCTGTTGGTATCGCCGTAGACGAGCACACAATCGGGATCGGCATCGAGCAGCACGCGCTCGAGTCGCACGAGCATCTCCGCCGTCTGCTGCGCGTGCGTTCCCGATCCGACCCCGAGCGCGGCGTGCGGCTGCGGAAGCGCGAGCTCGGCGAAGAACGCCGCGCTCATCGCCTCGTCGTAATGTTGGCCGGTATGGACGAGGAGCTCGGTGACGCCGTGCGCCGCGAAGGCGCGCGAGAGCAGCGCCGCTTTGATAAACTGCGGACGCGCCCCGACGACGCTCAGCACGCGTAACGCCGTCATACCGCCGCGAACGCGCCCTGCGCGCGCACCGCGCGCACCACGCGCAGCCGTTGCTCGTCGCGCAGTTCCGGGTACATCGGAAGCGAGAGGACCTCGCGCGCCGCGAACTCCGCGTGCGGGAAGGCGCCCTCGCGCAGCCCGAGCTCGCCGAGCACGCGCTGCAAGTGCAGCGGGATCGGGTAGTAGACCATCGTTTGAATGCCGAGATCGCCGAGCGCGCGTTGCATCCGATCGCGCTCGCTCGTGCGGATCGTGTATTGATGGTAGACGTGGCCGTAGCCCCCGAGTTCCACGGGCGTTGCCACCACCTCGCGTAGCGCGGCGTCGTAGGCGGCGGCATGCGCGCGGCGCCGGGCGATCCAGCGCTCCAGATGCGGCAGCTTGACGCGCAAGATCGCCGCTTGCACTTCGTCGAGGCGGCTGTTGACCCCGAGCTCCTCGTGATGATATTTGACGCGTCCGCCGTGGGCACGCAGCGCGCGCACGCGCTCCGCGAGATCGGGTCGCGACGTGCAGAGCGCCCCGCCGTCTCCGTACGCGCCGAGATTCTTCGAAGGGAAGAAACTGAACGCCGCCGCATCGCCGAAGGTGCCGACGTGTCGCCCCTCGATCGTCGCGCCGATTGCCTGCGCGCAGTCTTCGACCACCGCCAAGCCGTAGCGCTGCGCGATCGCGAGGATCTCGTGCATCGGTGCGGGGAAGCCGTAAAGATGCACAGGTAGGATGGCGCGCGTGCGCGGCGTGATCGCCGCCTCGATCGCCTTCGGATCGATCGTGAATCGCTGCGGATCGATATCCGCGAAGACCGGCGTCGCGCCGACGATCCCGATCGCCTCGGTCGTTGCGACGAAGGTGAAGGGCGTGGTGATCACTTCGTCGCCCGGACCGATGTCGAGGGCGCGCAGGGCGAGGTGCAGCGCGTCGGTACCGGAGTTCAAACCGACGGCATAGCCGCAGCCGAGGTACGCCGCCAACTCACGTTCGAACGCCTGCACGTTCGGACCGTTGATGTACTGTCCGTGCGCGAAGACGTCGAGCACGGCGGCGTCGATCTGTCCTTTGAGGGTGCGGTACTGCTCGGTGACGTCGCAAATCGGGATCATGAGCTCCTCCGAACCGTGCTGCCGGTGCGCGCATACCCGCGCCCGCATGCATCGCAGCGTGCGGCGTCGCCGTCGAAGGCGAGCGCGAGGCCGCACTCGCAGGCGTAGCCGTGAATGCGCGCGGGATTGCCATAGACCATCGCATAGGCCGGCACGTCCTTGGTGACGACCGAACCGGCGCCGACGAACGCGAAGGCGCCGAGTTCGTGACCGCAGACGATCGTCGCGTTCGCACCGATCGTCGCGCCGCGCCGAACGATCGTGGGGCGATAATCCGCCGCCGTGTTGCGCGGCGTGCCGGAGCGGGGTGTCACCACGTTGGTGAAGACCATGCTCGGGCCGCAGAAGACGTCGTCTTCCAGGATGACGCCCTCGTAGACCGAGACGTTATTTTGGATCTTGACGTTGTCGCCGATCCGAACGTTGGGTGCGATCACCACGTTCTGTCCGATCGAGCAGTTCGCTCCGATATGCGCGCCCGCCATCACGTGCGAGAAGTGCCAAATCTTGGTTCCCGCGCCGATCTCGCACGGCTCGTCCACGTAGGATGACGGATGGACGAACGCGGCGTGCGCCTGCGGTCGAAGCGACGTCATACGAGCGCCTCGGCGGGAAGGATGTGCCGGGCGTGCGCCGCGCGTTCCAGCGCATCGAGCACCGCGACGACACGCGTGCCCTCGTCCGCGTCGGTCAGCGCGGGCTCGCCGGTCGCGAGCGCATTTGCGAAGGCGCAGAGCTCGGCACGCAACGGTTCGATGCGATCGCACGCAATCGCGTGACGCTCCTCGCGCCACAGCTCGGGATCGCCGTGCGCGTTCGGGGCACTGCCGCAGGGGGTGAGCGCGAGCGTCCCGCCCTCGGCGTCGTCGATAAAGCGAAGCACGCCGGTCGACCCGAAGATGTCGAGCTGAGCGTTCTTTTCCGGATCGAGCCAGCACGATTCGATGTGCGCGCTGCGCCCGCCGTCGAAGGAGATGTCCGCATAGGCGAAGTCCGCGACATCCGGCCGCACGAACGCGTGCAGCGACCCGCTGACCGCGATCGGATCGGATTCGAAGAGCGCGAGCACGATCGCCACGTCGTGCGGCGAGAGGCTCCACCACACGTTCTCCCGCGCGCGCAGTCGGCCGAAGGCACAGCGGCGCGCGCGGATGTGGCGCAGTTCGCCGATCGCGCCCGAGCGTACGAGTTCGATCGCGCGTCGAATCGCCGGATGATAGAGCACGACGTGTCCGACGAAGACGATCCGCCGACCCGCGCGAGCGGCGCGGCGTACCGTCAGCGCGTCGGCTTCGGAGAGCGCGAGCGGTTTTTCCACGAAGACGTGCTTGCCCGCCGCGATCGCTTCGAGCGCAAGCTCGACGTGCGTGGCGGGCGGGGTGGCGACGATCACGGCGTCGATGTCGCGGGCCAGGAATGCGTCGAGCTCGCTCAGGATCGGCAGGCGCGGATACTGCGCGCGAAGGCGCGCGCGCGCCTCCGATTCGGGCTCGCAGACGCTCTCCAAGAGCGCGAGCTCGGCGCAGGTGCGGATCAGATTCGCGCCCCAGCGGCCCGCTCCGAGCACGCCGACGCGCGGATGTCGGATCGCCGTCATAGGAGCACCACGTTCGTGCGACCGTCGCGCACGGCACGGGTGGCGTTGCGCGTATCCACCACCAGCCGCGCGGCATCGCAGACGCGGCCGTAATCGATCGCGGCATGATCGGTGAGGATGAGCACCGCATCGGCGCGTTCGAGGATCTCGCGCGAGAGCGGCAGCGAATGCCAGAGTTCGCCGTGCTCGTCGGTAAAACTCGGCACGTGCGGATCGTGGTAGGTGATGCGCGAGCCGTCGCGTTTGAGCAGATCGATCACCTTGAGCGCGGGCGATTCGCGCCAATCTTCGATATCGTGCTTGTAGGCGACGCCGAGCACGAAGATCTCACTGCCTTTGAGCGAGCGGCCGTTTTCATTGAGCGCGCGCATCAGCTTTTCGCGTACGAAGTACGGCATCGTCCAATTGATCTCGCCCGCCAGCTCGATGAAGCGCACGTTCATGTCGTACTCGCGCGCCTTCCACGCCAAGTAGAACGGATCGAGCGGAATGCAGTGCCCGCCGACGCCCGGGCCCGGATCGAAGCGCATGATGCCGAACGGCTTGGTGGCCGCCGCGTCGAGTACGTCCCAGACGCTGATGCCGAGGCGATCGCAGAGGAGCGTCATCTCGTTCACGAGCGCGATGTTGACGGCGCGGAACGTGTTTTCGAAGACCTTCGTCATCTCGGCGACGCGCGGCGACGAGACCGGAACCACCTGCGCGATCGTCTGCGCGTAGAACGTCGCCGCCACGTCGAGGCAGGCGGGCGTGACGCCGCCGACCACTTTGCTCGTGTTCTTCGTGGTGTAGCGCGCGTTGCCGGGATCGACGCGTTCGGGCGAAAAGGCGAGAAAGAACTCCTCGCCGACCTGCAAGCCCGACCGTGCGAGCGCAGCGAGCAGCACCTCTTCGGTCGTGCCCGGATAGGTCGTGCTCTCCAGGCAGATCAATTGCCCCGGTCGCAACTCGCGCGCCACCTCGGCCGCGACGCTGCGTATGAACGAGATATCCGGCTCTTTGTTCGCCGTCAGCGGCGTCGGCACGCAGATGACGATGCAGTCGCAGCTATCGAGCGAGCCGAAGTCCGATGAGGCGCTCAGCAATCCCGCTTCGACCGCCTGCGCGAGCTCGTCGTCGTTCACATCGCGAATGTAGTTCAACCCTTGGCGGATCTGATCGACGCGAATCGGATTGCGATCGTAGCCGATCACGCGAAAGCCGACCTTCGCCTTCTCCACCGCGAGCGGAAGGCCGACATAGCCGATTC
The DNA here is from genome assembly GCA_027306785.1 of Vulcanimicrobiota bacterium. Classification (GTDB taxonomy): domain Bacteria; phylum Vulcanimicrobiota; class Vulcanimicrobiia; order Vulcanimicrobiales; family Vulcanimicrobiaceae; genus REEB354. Next base: position 32,902 of record DAHUZB010000014.1, on the reverse strand, counting down.
CGATCACGCCTACGACCGCACTGCGATCGAGGATCTTCTTCTTGAGCGCGCTCGCGCGCAGCGACGGTGCATCGAGCAGTTTCACGTCAGATATTCGCCTCGATGGGGGTGAGGGTGAAATCGGCGATGACGCCGCGCTCCACCGCGGCCGTCGTGGGCTGCGGGCTCTCGGACGCGACGGCGGGAAGCGGCGACGCGGCGGGACGGTACTCCGGCACGACGCGCGTGAGGATATCGACGCACGCGTGCGCGTCATTCCGACGGATCGCCGCGCGCAGCGCATCGATTGCGTCGCACAGCTCGGCGTAGTCGCGGCGCTCCTGCTTGGCGATGAAGAGCCGCTCGTGGCTCGTCCGGGTGAAGCCTTCGCCGCTCGTGAGGATCTCTTCGAAGAGCTTCTCGCCCGGACGGATGCCGCGCTCGACGATATCGATGTCACGATACGGCTCGTAGCCCGAGAGACGAATCACCGCCTCGGCGAGATCGACGATGCGCACCGGTGCGCCCATGTCGAGCACGAAGACCTCGCCGTCGAGTCCCATCGACATCGCCTGCAGCACGAGCGAGACCGCCTCGGGAATCGTCATGAAGTAGCGCAGCATCTCGCGATGCGTGATCGTCAGGGGACCGCCCGCCTGCACCTGCGCGCGAAAGATCGGGACCACGCTGCCGCGGCTGCCGAGCACGTTTCCGAAACGGACGGAGACGAACTCGGTCGGCGATCCGCCCGCGAAGGATTGGCAGATCAACTCGGCCATACGCTTGGTCGCGCCCATCACGCTCGTCGGATTGACCGCCTTGTCGGTTGAGAGGAGCACGAACTTGGCGGCGCCCGATGCCGCGGCGGCGAGCGCAACGACCTTGGTGCCGAGGACGTTGTTGCGCACGGCTTCGCAGACGTTCTCTTCGACGATCGGGACGTGCTTGTGCGCTGCGGCGTGCAGCACGACGCGCGGACGATAGGCCGAAAAGACCGCGCGGATCGCCGCACCGTCGGCAACGTCGGCGAGCACGATGCGCGTGCGATCGAAGCGGTACTTCTCGCGCAGCTCGCGCTCGATCTCGAAGAGCGAGTTTTCACCGTGACCGAGCAGCACCAGCAAACGCGGTTCGAAGGTGGCGATCTGACGGCAGATCTCGCCGCCGATCGAGCCGCCCGCGCCGGTGACGAGCACCACCTGGTCCTCGAGGTGCGGACGGATGCCGACCGTGTCGATGACGACCGGGTCGCGGTCGAGCACGTCTTCGATGCGAAGCTCCTGCGTGCGCGCCACGCGCACGCGTTCGCTCAGCAGGTCGGAGGCTTCGGGCACCACGGTTACGCGCGGACGTAGGCCCTCGGGAAGCGCCACGCAGAGCGATTTGATCCGGTTGACGAGCGCGAGCGGCGCGGCGGAGATCGCGACGATCACGACGTCGATCGCGTGCGCGCGGACCAGGTCGGGCAACTGCGCGACGTCGCCCAGCACGCGCACGCCGTCGACGCGCCGCTCCGAGACGCCGTCGTCCACGCAACCGACCACGACGAGCGGCATCGTACGATCCTCGAGGATCGCTTTGATCACGCTCTGCGCGGCGATGCCGTGCCCGACGACGAGCGCACGCTTGCCGTCGGGGCGGCGTCCGATCCACCACGTGCGCAGCTGCACGAGCGCGATGCGCGGAATCATGCGCAACACGAAGGCGGTCATTGCGGCGATTGCGACGATGCGCCCGGAGGCATGTGAGAACGGCGTCGGGATCTGTTCGAAGAGCAGCGCGAGAATCGCGCCCGCGAGGGCTCCCGCGAAGAGGCGCAGCACGTCGTGAAAATCGAAGGTGCGCGCGCTCTCGTAGCGGATCTGCACGTAGCTGCCGACGAGGAGAATGATGCCGCCGATGATCGCGAGTTCGGCCGTCGATGCGCTGTGCACGTCGCCGATCGCGGGCGCCGCGGCGACGGCGATCGCAACGAGCACGCAATCGGTCGCGAACAATGCGGCGCGTAAGAGCGGCCGAATGCCGCGGCTCCCCGACGTCGATTTCATTCCGCCACCATCGTACGCGGCACACCGTGCGAGCGCCGAGATACATGCCGCTCAATCGCGGTTGGGGCGGACGGCCCCGCGCGCCGGGTCGGGCGCCGCTAGGCTGCTCGCGGCATGCCGGCCGATGATGGAACTCCCTCATGCTCGGAACGCAACGCATCCTCGCAACGGCACACGTGCTCGGCGCCATGCTCGCGGAGTTCGCTCGTGACGTGCGCGGCCGTAGCGCGCTCGCGCACGTGCGGTGCGGCGCGGGGGTACGCATTCGCGGCTGGAAGCGGATACGCGCGGGCCGCGACTGCTTCATCGATCACGGTGCGTACCTGAACCCGAGCATCGTCGCCGAACGCCGCGGCCGCATCGTCCTCGGGGATCGCGTCGAGATCGGACCCGCGTGCGTGATCTGGGGCGGCGGCGGCGTGACGATCGGCGACGACGTGCATCTGGGCGCGGGCGTGCACGTGACCTCGCAGTGGGGACACTTTCCGCCGAATCCCGCAGCGCTCGAACGCCCGTTGCTCGTCGTCGACGTCGCGCCGGTGCGTATCGATGCATGCGCGATCATCTATTCGGGCGCGATCGTCGCCCCCGGAGTGCACATCGGCCGCAACGCGATCGTTGCGGCCGGTGCGGTAGTGCTGGAGGATGTCGCGCAGGGCGGTTTCGTCGCCGGCGTACCGGCGCGCCCCGTGCGGCGGCGCGGCCTTAGGCCGGCTCCTTCTTCTGTTCCTGATAGATCAGCGTAGGCGGATCTTTCTTCTCGATCACGTCCTTGTTGATGATGCACTTCTTCACGCCTTGCAGCGAGGGTAGATCGTACATCACGTCGAGCATCGTCTCTTCGAGGATCGACCGCAGTCCGCGCGCGCCGGTCTTCCGGCTCTGCGCCTTGGTCGCGATCGCGACGAGCGCATCTTTGGTGAACTGCAGATCGACGCCGTCCATGTTCATGATCTTCTGGAACTGACGCACGAGCGCGTTACGCGGCTCGGTGAGAATACGACGCAGCGCCAGTTCGTCGAGCGCATCGAGCGTTACGACGATCGGCAGACGACCGATGAACTCGGGGATCAGGCCGAACTTGAGCAGATCCTCGGGCATGAGCGCCTGGAGCAGCTTCGCGTTGCGGCCGTCCTGCTTGCCTTCCGGCGTTGCGCGGAAGCCCATGTTGTTCGCGCTAACGCGCGACTCGATGATCCGCTCGAGCCCGTCGAAGGCGCCGCCGCAGATGAAGAGCACGTTGGTCGTGTCGATCTGAATGAACTCTTGGTGCGGGTGCTTGCGACCGCCCTGCGGCGGCACGTTCGCGGTCGTTCCTTCGAGAATCTTGAGCAGGGCCTGCTGCACGCCTTCGCCCGAGACATCGCGCGTGATCGACGGATTCTCGCTCTTGCGCGCGATCTTGTCGATCTCGTCGATGTAGACGATGCCTTTCTCGGCCCGCTTGACGTCGTAATCCGCCGCTTGGATCAGCTTGAGCAGAATGTTCTCGACATCCTCACCCACGTAGCCCGCCTCGGTGAGCGAGGTCGCGTCGGCCATCGCGAGGGGCACGTCGAGAATCTTCGCGAGCGTCTGCGCAAGGTAGGTCTTGCCCGACCCGGTCGGACCGACCAGCAGGATGTTCGATTTCTGCAGCTCGACATCGTCGGCCGCACCGCCCGCGTTGATGCGCTTGTAGTGGTTGTACACCGCTACCGCGAGCGATTTTTTAGCGCGATCCTGACCGATCACATACTGGTTGAGAATGTGATCGATCTCTTTCGGCTTCGGGATATTGCGAAGGCGGAGATTCTCGTCGACGTTCTTATAGAGCTCTTCTTCGATGATCTCGTTGCAGAGCTCGATGCATTCGTCGCAGATGTACACGCCCGGACCAGCGATCAGCTTGCGCACCTGCTCCTGCGATTTGCCGCAGAAGCTGCACTTGAGCTGACCTTTCTCGTCTCCGAAACGGAACATGAGTCGCGGACGTCCTTCTCGGCTTAAGCCGGCGTCGGCAAGGCCCCACGGTCTTCGATGACGTGATCGATAATCCCGTAGTCCTTGGCCTCTTCCGAGGTCATATAGTAGTCGCGGTCGATGTCCTTGAGGATCTGCTCGAGCGACTTATTGCAGGTCTTCTCGTAGATGTGCGCGATCGTCTGCCGGGTCGCGATCAGGTCGCGGGCCGCGATCTCGACGTCGGTCGCCTGGCCGCCGATCTGGGAGACCCAGGGCTGGTGGATCAGGATCTTGGAGTGGGGCAGCGAGTAGCGCTTGCCTGCCGCGCCGCCGGTGAGGAGCACCGAGCCCATCGAGGCCGCCATGCCCATGCAGATCGTCGCGACGTCAGGCTTGATGAAGCGCATGGCGTCGTAGATCGCGAGCCCCGCCGTGACGCTACCGCCCGGCGAGTTGATGTACATGTCGATATCCTTGTCCGGGTCTTCCTTTTCGAGGAAGAGCAGCTGCGCGATCACGAGATTCGCCAGGTGATCGTCGATCGGTCCGCCCACGAAAACGATACGGTCTTTCAGAAGGCGCGAGTAGATATCGTACGCGCGCTCACCGCGCGCGCTCTGCTCGACGACCATCGGAACCAAGTGACCCATTCTCTCTCTCCTACTGCGCCGCGCGTGCCGGCGGAACTGTTCTTCTTGTAACTACGTGCGGAGGTACGGAGTTGCTTCGCGCCGCTCCTACTTCTTCGCGTCGGTGACCGCGGCGTGATCGACGAGGAAGTCGAGCGTCTTGTTTCGGACGATCCCGCTCATCATCGCGAGCACGTTGTTGCCGAGCGCGGCGCGGATGCGATCCACCGGCTGGCCGTACTGGCGCGCAAGCGATTCGAGCTCTTCGGTGACGTCGGCGGGCGTCGCGGTAATGTTCTCCGCCTTCGCGATCGCCTCGATCAGCAGCGTGCCCTTCACGCGAATCTCCGCGTCTTTCCGATAGTCGGCGCGCAGTTCGTCCTCGGTCTTGCCCGACTGCGCGAGATAATCTTCGAAGCTGATGCCCGCGCGCGCAACCTGGCTCATCGCGTCGTTGACCATGTGATCGACTTCGCGCTCGACCATCGTCTCGGGGAGCGGAATCTCGTGCGCGTCGACCAGCTGCTGCATCACCGCGTCGCTGATCTCGCGACGGCGACGGCCGGTCGCGATGCTCTCCAAACGATTGCGTACGTCGGCGCGGAGCGCTTCGGCGGTCTCGTTCTCGGAGATCGACTTCGCGAACTCGTCGTCGATGGCGGGCAGCTCGTAGCTCTTGACGTCGTGCAGCGCGATCGTGAAGACCGCGGTCTTGCCGGCGAGCTCGGCCTGCCCGTACTCCTCGGGGAAGGTCGCTTCGACGTCGCGGGTCTCACCGGGCTTCATGCCCGCGATGCCGCTTGCGAAGCCGGGAATGAAGCGGTTCTCGTCGAGCTCGGCCATCTGGCCCTGCGCGGTGCCGCCCTCGAAGGCGACGCCGTCGATCTTGCCTTCGAAATCCATCGTCACCACGTCGCCCAGGCGCGCCTCGCGCTCGACCGGGACGAGGGTGGCGCGCTCCTTGGCGAGCGCCTCGAGACTGCGCTCGACGTCCTCGTCGCCGACCGCGACGGGCGCGACCTCGACCGCGACGCCCTTGTAGGTGCCGAGGGTGAAATCGGGACGCACTTCGACGGTCGCCTTCAGACGGGTCGGCTGCCCCTCCTCGGTCGCGAGCAGCTCCATCTTGGGGCGATCGACCGGGTCGAGGTCGTGCTCGCGCACGGCCTTCGCGTAGAGCTCCGGCACCACGTCGTCCATGGCCTCGTTCGTGATCGCACCCGCGCCGTAGGTCTGCTCGAAGACCTTGCGCGGCACTTTGCCCGCGCGGAAGCCCGGCAGCTTGACGTTCTTGGCGAGGCGGCGGAAGGCGCGCTCTTCGGCGGCGGCCAGCTCGTCCGCGCCGATCGGGATGACGAGTTCGACCTGCGTGGGCGCGAGGCGAGTCAGGGTCGAGGTGCTCACGGAACTGCTCTCTTCGGTGGAAAATGAGGGGAGAAAATGACGAGGGACGCTTCGGCGCTGTTGCGCCGGCGCCCCTCACCGATCATGGAGCGGAAGACGAGATTCGAACTCGCGACCCTCGCCTTGGCAAGGCGATGCTCTACCACTGAGCTACTTCCGCAGAACCACTCACCGTTTATACGGAACCCGTCTGCATCGGGCTACCGCAAATGTCGCCGGAGACTTGGGCAAGCAGAGACTCGAACTCTGACGGGTTGCCCCACTGGAACCTAAATCCAGCGCGTCTACCGGTTCCGCCACTTGCCCGCGCAGCCGAGCTGCCTACAGCGGCGACCGAGCGACCACCATAAATAGGACGCGTCGAGACGTTTTCCTTCTGCGCGGGTTACGGTTCTTCCAAGCGTTCGCCGCGCGCCACGCCCGCGACGATCGGCGGACCGAGCGGCATGCGCGCGACCGCGCGCAGAAGTTCGAAACGAACCGTCGTGCGCGTATAGATCTCGCCGCCGGCTCGCAGCGGCGCGTTCGCATCTTCTTCCGCGATATAGTGCGCGCCGTCGAGGTCGGCAAAGCGAATCGTCCACGGCACCGTGGTCCCCGCGCCGCTTTTGAAATTCAGTGCATCGATCAGCTTCCAGACGGCAAACGTGTGCTCGTCGATCCACGCTTCGCGAATGCGCAGACGTTGCGGATCGTGCGTCGGATGCAGCGCGAGATGATAGCAGAGATGCCCGTCCACGGGCTCTTCGCCGAGCAGACGGATCGTGTAGTCGCGAGCCGACGCGGCCGTCACCACGATCGTCTGCAATCCGCTCGGCGACGGCGCGGGCGAGGAAACGCGAGGGTTCGGATCGTGGAATTCGCGACGGATATCGCGCACGAGCGCGGCGGAATCGAACGGCGTCGGTGTGGGCGCTGGTACGAAGGGCGCCATTCCGAACGAGTAGGTCGGCGCAAGATGCGGTACGCCGAGGAAATCGATCGGCGGCAACGGCTTGCCGATCGGGAAGAGCAGTCCCAGATTGATCCCCTTCGGCTTCACCGGATGCGCGAGTTCGTAATCGCTGACCGGATCGACCACGATGCGTCCGGTGCGCGCGTCCAACGCCGAGTCGTAGCGCTCGACGCGCTGCTTGCCGCCCTCGGTTACCGCGACCGCCACGTCGTAGGCGAGCATCTGCGGATAGCGCTGCGCGAGCCAATAGGAGCGCGCGTTCGCGAAGATCGTGTAGGGGTTCGGCTCGGCCGCGGCCGCGGCGTTTACCGCGGCGAGCGCCGCCGCGAGCACGATGAAGAGCACCCGTCGCATCACCGGCATCTACGTCGGACGCCGCCCCGATGTTTCCCTTTGCCGAAAAACGACGAGCGGCCCGGATAGCGCTCCGGACCGCTCGTTTGGAAACGTGGTGCACCGCCAGGGACTCGAACCCCGAACCAATTGATTAAGAGTCAACTGCTCTACCATTGAGCTAGCGGTGCACGCTCGCGCGCTTCTGATTCTCGCTCGATGCCGCCGTGCCTTCCTCGCTCCGCGGTCGCGGCTCCGGAGTCTCCGGAGCCGTCGCCCGAGAAGTTGGTGCACCGCCAGGGACTCGAACCCCGAACCAATTGATTAAGAGTCAACTGCTCTACCATTGAGCTAGCGGTGCACGTGCGCCCTCTGGGACTCGAACCCAGGACCAACGGATTAAAAGTCCGCTGCTCTACCGACTGAGCTAAAGGCGCGCTCGAGGCATCTTCGTGCCTGCGGTATTGTAGCGTCGGGGTGCCGCACTTGACAAGGTGCGACAAAGCTCGCGCTCTATGCGGTCGCCGAACGCGGCGTGCGGCCCAGGATCTCCGGATAGCGCGCGGCCATCTCCTCGCCCGAGAGCGGATGCGCGAAGAGAAAGCCCTGCGCGAGCCGGCAGCCGCTGATGCGCAGCATCTCGCGCTGACGCTCGGTCTCCACGCCTTCGGCGACCACGCGCACGTCGTAGGCTTCCGCGAGGGTCAAGAGCGTGCGCACGATCGGTTCGCTCGCGAGATCGCCGTCGGCGCCCGCGACGAACGAGCGATCGATCTTGATCGCGTCGACCTTGAACTGTTGTAAGTAGCGCATCGAGGAGTATCCGGTTCCGAAATCGTCGATGCAGATCTGAAAGCCCCGGCCGCGCACGCGTTCGAGCGTGACGTTGGCGCGCGTGCCCGCATCGAGCACGACGTTCTCGGTGATCTCGAGCGTGAGATCGGCGGGCGCGAGGCCGTGATGTTCGACGAGCGCGGCCAGCAGACGTTCGAAATCAGGTTCGGAGAGCTCGCTCGCCGAGACGTTCACGTGCATGCTGAAGTCGAGGGTTCCGCCGCGATTGCGACGCCAGGCCGCGAGTTGCTCGGCCGCGCTCTGCAGTACGATGCGGCCGAGCTGCGAGATGAGCCCCGCTTGCTCGGCGATCGCGATGAATTCGTTCGGACCGAGGAGGCCGAGCGTGGGGTGATTCCAGCGCAGCAACGCTTCGCACCCGGTCGGAACGCCGTCGTGCATGCCGACGATCGGCTGATAGACCAGAAAGAATTCGTTGCGTTCGATGCCCGCGCGCAGATCGTTGCGCAGCTGCACGCGGCGCTGCGCGCGCTCCTGCATGGTGGAATCGAAGACCGCGAAGCGCGTGCCGCCGGTGTTCTTGGCGTGCTGCATCGCGATCTCGGCGTCGCGCATGACGTCCTCCGCGCGCTCGTAGCTCGCCGCGCCGATCGCGATGCCGACGCTCGCGCCCAGGTACGCCGAGCGATTCCCGACGTTGATCGGCTTCGAGAGGTTGTTCAGGATGCGGCGCGCGACCGATTCGACGTGCAGGATATCCCCGAGCGACTCCACCAGGATCGCGAACTCGTCGCTGCCCAAGCGGGCGACGACGTCGCGCGCATCGACCGAGGCGCGCAGCTTGGCGGCGACCTGCGTGAGCACGAGATCGCCCGCCGCATGTCCCATCGCCTCGTTGACGTCCTTGAAGTGCTCGAGATCGATCACCAGCACCGCGAAGAACGAGTCGAGCAGCGCGTTTGCTTCGTCGAAACGGTAGCGCAGTTGCTCCTCGAAGAGCTGTCGGTTCGGCAATCCGGTCAGCGCGTCGTGCGTCTTATCGTGCTGGATGCGCCGCTCCGTGTGCTTGAGCTCGGTCTTGTCGCGGAACATCGCGATGATGAAGCGCGGCGCGCCCGCATCGGTGACGATCGAGAGCGTCGCATCCGCCCAAATCTCGCTGCCGGTCGGAGGCCGAACGTGCTGCTCGTACTCGTAGGTCTCGCGTTCGCCGCTCAATAGCAGATGCAGGGCGTCTTCGTGTCCTTGCAGCGCCGCCGCACTCGTGTCGCCGAACATCGTGCGAAAGACGTCGTTTCCGTCGAGCAGTGCGCCGCTGCGATCGAGCACGGCGATTCCGACCGCGGCGCCGTCGAAGACCGCTCGAAACTGCGCTTCGGAAAGGCGCAGGGCTTCTTCTGCGTCCTGACGTGCGAGCTCGGCGGCGAGTCGCGCCGATTCCTGGTGCGCGACGCGCAGCGCCTCGCGGTCCCGACGCGCGATGAGCTGTGCGATGGAGATCATGATGCCGACCAGGAGCACGGCCCCGATCACGAACGCGGCGTACCAATACCGATCGCGCAGCGCCTGTTCGCGACCGCGCGCGACGATGTCGGCGTCGAGCGCCGCACCGCTCGCCGCGAAGAGCGCGCGAGCGATGCCTTCGACTCGGGCCGCGTCGCTACGTAGGCTCGCGATCGGAATCGTCGGCACGGGCTGCAATAACACGCTGTTCGAGAAGCGTCCGACGTAGCGGCTGCCGGCGGCGTTCATGGCGTCGGCGAGCTTGGGGAGGTCGCTCCAGCGCACGCGCTCCGCCGGCCGCAGCTTATCGAGCGTCTCGGCGATATGCCCCGGATGATCCGGCGAGACGTCGTAGCCGTTGCGCAGCGCGTACACCGTCGTCGCGATATCGATCCGCTGCGCGAGGGTGAGGCCGTGCTGCTTCTCCGCAAGCTCGGCGAGCGTCCGCAGACGCTGCGTGCCCGAGATCGCGTACGGCACCTCTTGGATGAAGAGATCGGCGAGATTCTGAGCCACGGGGCTCACCTCATAGGTGAGTCCGGAGTTGTCTTCGATCGCGGTCATGTAGTCGGAGACGCCGGCGAAGACCGCGCGCATGCCGTCCATCGCGTGCGGCGAAGGCGCCAGGTGCAAGGCGACGTTCCACCGCTGCTCGACCGCGGCCCACGCGTGGTCGACCCCGAGCAGCGATCCGTCGCCCTCGGCGAGCTGCGCGGAGACCGCGTGCATCGACCGTGCGACCCGGGCGCGAGAGCGCGCGACCTCGCCGGTATCGAGCACGAGCGCGTAGCGGTAGGCGTCGAGCGCATCCATCAGCGGCATGAGCGCCGTCGTTTCGCGCACCGCGGCGCGTTCGCGTGCAACCGCGGGCCGATCGAGATCGGCATCCTTCGAGAGCTGGGATATCTGCCACAGCACGAGCGCCATCAGCATCGCTGAGACGACCGTCACCGCGATGCCGAGGGAGTCTCGCCGGCGCGCAGCGGCGGGGCGTTCTCGCGTCATCCGGTAATGGGACTTCTCTCCTACTCGCCTTACTACTGCCAGGCGGGTGGCACGAATGCAAAAACGCCCGGTCGTATCGCTTCCGACCGGGCGTCGTTCATTGGGGTGACTGACCGGGTTCGAACCGGCGACCTCCTGAGTCACAGTCAGGCGCTCTAACCAGCTGAGCTACAATCACCACGTAAGCGCGCTTTGGTTCGCGCCCGGAGGGACTCGAACCCCCATCTTCGAGTTTAGAAGACTCGTGCCTTATCCGGTTAGACCACGGGCGCGAGCACCACGTTAGAATACCACGGCGACGCAAGTGGTCGGGACGACAGGATTCGAACCTGCGACTTCTTGCTCCCAAAGCAAGCGCTCTACCAAGCTGAGCTACGTCCCGCGACGGCGTCGACCCAACATTAAAACGCGGAGGCGTGGAACCCTACATAGCGGCCGAGATCGACTTCGGCGCGATCGCTTGCGAAGATCGCCTCCGGCTCGACGCGCAGCCCGAGCGTGACCGCCGCGCGCAGCACGCGGGCGTTGCTCCCCGGCACGAGCGCGGTACACCAGCTCGCGCGATAGGTGCGCCGTAACGCGGCAAGCCCGAACGCGAAGAACGCGGGCAGATACGCGGCGGAAGCGGCGCCGAGCGGGCCGATCCGGCCGTCGGGCCAGACATAGACGTAGCCGACGCAATCGCCGTCGAGCACGAACGCCGTCCCCGTTGCCGACGCCGCGAAACGGTCGTGCTCGCGGGGTTTGGCCGTCGCCCGGATCTCGCGGTCGAGCGCATCGAGCTCGTCGGCGTTGCCTCCGGGTTCGATCGGCAGCGTTGCGAATCGGTGCGTGCCGGCGGCGATCCGCACCAACTGCTCGTCGCGCGGAATCTCGCCCGCGATCCGTAGCACCGGGACGTGCAAGCCCAGTCCGGCATGCAGGGCGAAGGCGATCGAGGCCGGATCGCACGCGGCGGCGAGCCCGCTGAGCGCGAGATCCGATGCATCCTGCGAGGCCGCGCGCAAGAGGCGCATGCCGATTCCGGCGTTACGAAACGAGGGCTCCACGAAGAGCTCGCTCACGAAGAGTTCGAAGGCGAATTCGCGGGCGAACGCGATGCCGATCGGCGTGCCCGCATCGCGCGCCACCCAGACGCCGCGCGCCGCGTGCTGCGCCGATGCAAGGTAGACGCGGCGGCTCGCATCGTCCGCGCAGCGGCGGCGAGCCAGATCGTGCAGTTCGCTCTCGTTCGCGAGCGCGATCTCGGGCTCGTTCACTTCGTGCGCAGCGCCCGCAGCAGTGCGTCGGCCGCGCGTCGCCGATGGCTCACGCGGTTCTTCTGCTCTTCGCTCATCTCCGCGAACGTGCGGCGCGAGGGAGGATAGAAAAAGATCGGATCGTAGCCGAAGCCGCTCGCACCGCATTCTTGCTCGGTGATGGCGCCGTCGACGATTCCCTCGGCGACGATCTCTTCGCCGGTCGGCAGCACGAGCACGAGCACGCTCACGAAGTGCGCGCCGCGTTCGCCGACCGGGAGGCCGCGCAGTTCGCGTAGCAGCGCGGCGCGGCGTTCCGGCCAACTTGCGTCCGCGCCCGCGTAGCGCGCCGAGAGCACGCCGGGACGACCGTCGAGCGCGTCGACTTCGAGACCGGAATCGTCGGCGAGCACCGCCGCGTCGATTCCGGCTTGGCGCAGCTGGCGCATGAGCGCGCGTGCTTTCAAACGCGCATTTTCGACATAGCCGTCGGCGCCTTCGACGACGTCGGCGTAACCGTCGTAGGTGGCAAGCGCAAGATGTCCGCCCTGAAAGATCGCTTCGAGTTCGGCGAGCTTTCCGCGGTTCTTGGTGGCGACGTAGGTCAGCATGCGAGGCGTTCGCCTGCCGCTAGTCGTCGAGTTTGAGAACGGCCATGAAGGCCTCTTGCGGCAGCTCCACGCGGCCGACGCGCTTCATGCGCTCCTTGCCGGCCTTCTGCTTCTCGAGCAGCTTGCGCTTACGCGTGATATCGCCGCCGTAGCATTTCGCGAGCACGTTCTTGCGCTGCGCGCTCACCGTCTCGCGGGCGACGACCTTGCCGCCGATCGCCGCTTGAATCGGCACCTCGAACATCTGCCGCGGGATCAGCTCTTTGAGCTTCTCCGCAAGCGCGCGCCCGCGTGAGGGCGCCTTATCGCGTGCCACGATGAACGAGAGCGCATCGACCGGTTCGCCGTTGAGCAGGATCTCGAGCTTGACGAGGTCGCCTTCGCGGTAGCCGATCACCTCGTAATCGAGCGAGGCGTAGCCCTTCGTGCGCGATTTGAGCTGATCGAAGTAATCGACGATCACCTCGATGAGCGGCATCTCGAAGGTGAGGATCACGCGCCCGTCGTGCAGGTACTCCATGTTCGCAAGCGTGCCGCGCCGCGCGATCGTGATGTCCATGATCGCGCCGACGTACTCCGGCGGCGTGATGATCGTCGCCTTGACGAACGGTTCTTCGATCGACTCGATCGTGTTCATCACCGGCAGCTTGGAGGGATTGTCGATCATCTCGACCTCGCCGTTGGTCTTGGTCACGCGGAAGACGACCGAGGGCGACGTGGCGATCAGATCGAGGTTGAAATCGCGTTCGAGGCGCTCCTGCACGATCTCCATGTGCAAGAGACCGAGAAAGCCGCAGCGGAATCCGAAGCCGAGCGCGACCGACGTCTCCGGTTCGTAGGAGAGCGCCGCGTCGTTGAGCTTCATCTTATCGAGCGCGTCGCGCAGATCGTCGTACTCCACGCCTTCGTTGGGATAGAGGCCGCAGTAGACCATCGGTACCGCTTTGCGATACCCGGCGAGCGCGACGTGCGCGGGATTGTTCGCTTCGGTCAGCGTGTCGCCGACGTCGATGTCGCCGAGCGACTTGATGTTGGCGATCACGTAGCCGACGCTGCCCATCGCGAGCTTCTTGATCGGGCGCATGTGCGGACTGAAGACGCCTACCTCGGTGCACTCGTACACCTTTTGATGCGCCATCGACATGAAGCGGCTGCCGGCTTTGAGCTCACCGTCCACCACGCGCACGTAGGAGACGACGCCGCGATACGGATCGAACTGCGCGTTGAAGACCAATCCGCGCAAGTGATCGGTGTGACCCTTCGGCGCGGGGATGCGCGCCACGATTGCCTCGAGGATATCCTCGACGCCGATGCCGTTCTTCGCGCTTGCGAGGATGCACTCGCTCTTCTCGATCACGAGCAGCTCTTCGACCTCGCCCATCACGCGCTCGGGATCGGCGGCGGGCAAGTCGATCTTGTTGATGACCGGAATGATCGTCAGGTCGTGCTCGAGCGCCAGATGGTAGTTCGCGAGCGTCTGCGCCTCGATGCCCTGCGCGGCGTCGATGATCAGCAGCGCGCCCTCGCAGGCCGCGAGCGAGCGCGAGACTTCGTAGGAGAAATCGACGTGCCCGGGCGTGTCGATCAGGTTGAGCTCGTACTCCTGACCGTCCTTTGCGCGATACTTCAGCGTGACCGGGTGCATGCGAATCGTGATGCCGCGCTCGCGCTCGAGATCCATGGCGTCGAGCGCCTGGTCTTCGAGATCGCGCGATTCGACGGTGCGCGTGAGCTCGAGCAGCCGATCCGAGAGCGTGGTCTTGCCGTGATCGATGTGCGCGATGATACAGAAGTTGCGCACGTTGGCCGCCGTCAGCGAACGGTGCGGCTGCTCGGGTTTGGTCGGCACGAAATCAGAGTCCGCCGTAGCAGGCGTTGAACGTGGCGCGCAGCAGCAGCGGCACGAGCACGTAGTTGAGCACGATGATGACCACGATGAACGCCATGTCGAAGCCGCCGATCGGCGGGATGATGCGACGCACCGGCGCGAGCACCGGTTCGACGACCATCGCGAGATAGCGTACCCACGCTCCGCGCAGATCCGGCAGCCACGAGATCACCGCATAGACGAAGAGCACGATCGAGTACAAGCGGGCAAGCGAGATCACCAGCTGGTCGAGCTGGCAGAGTAATCCATTCACGTCGGGGCTCGCAGTTCTACGGAAGCTTCGCTAAGACATTTGCGGGAACGCCGTGCAGATACGGCGTCGGGTTGACGGGCGTGCCGTCGTACATCACCTGATAGTGCAGGTGCGGACCGGTCGAGAAGCCGGTCGAGCCGACCGCCGCGATCGGTTCGCCTTTATACACGTGCTCGCCGATGCGGACGTCGACGTGCGAGAGATGCGCGTACCAGGTGTGGTAGCCGTTCCCGTGATCGATGTCGATCTTGATGCCGTAGCCGCCGTCCCAACCGGCCGCGACCACGGTGCCCGCGGCGGCCGCCCGCACGGTATCGCCGTAGTCGGCGCCGAGATCGACGCCTTCGTGAAACTCGGTGTCGGGATAGGTGCGATAGCAGAAGCAGCCGAGCACTTCGGCGCCCGCGACCGGATCGATCGACGGGATCGCCGCGACCATCTGCGCGCGCGCGAGATCGCGCAGGTGGCGGATGTTCAGCACGTGCAGCGCGAGGCGGCGCATCGCGACGGTCTCGCGCGCCATCGCGCTGCCTTCGACGCTCAGCACCTTCACGCGCGCGGCCATCGCCGGGAGCGAGACCCCGCGCACCCATGCGGTCTTCTGCACGACGTGCTTCGGCGCGGGCGCGCCGATCAGCGCGCGAATCTCGAGGTTCTGCTTCTGCACGCTCTGTAGCTGGCGGCGCAGGAGATCGGTTTGATGATCGATCTGCTTGAGCGTGCGCTGCTGCGCGTCGGTCTGCGCGCGAAGGCTCGCGACCTGCGCGTGCGCGGTGAGCGCGGTCGCGGCCGCGAACGCGAGCGATCCGAGAATCAGCAGCGCGAGCACGCCGAGCGCTCCGTAGATGTGCCGTCGGCGCACCTGGAAGCGATGCACGGTCTCGCCCTTCTGCGGGACGATCTTCACGTAGTAGCGGTCGTTGATCATGCCTTCTTCGATCGCGCGAGCTCGATCGCACGAAGCTCTTCTTCCGAGGCTTGCGCCGACGGAACGAACTTCACGACGGCCTTGCCGTACGTGCGGGTCTCGCTGCGCGAGTAGATGCTCGAGAGAACCACGCCGTCGCCCTCTCGGTTGAGCAGAGCAAGGGCATACGAGAGTTCCGACGCGGTATCGTCAAAGGCGTCGTACCGAGTGAACCCTACCCGGGAGAGGTCGGTACGGGCCAGGGCTTCGAGTTCGGTCGCACGCTCGGCAACCCCCTGCACGGCCAGCCGTTGGGCGGCAATCTCGCGGTCGAGCGCGTCGAGGCGTTCGGATGCGCTCGCGCCGCCGCCGATCAGCTCGTCGTGCGTCCGGGCGAGCACGGCGAGGCGATCGAGCGACGGGCGCACTGCCCGCGCATGGTAGAGGGCCAAGGCCGCAAGCGCAACGGCGAGCGCTGCCGCGGCGGCGAGTATCGTAGTGATCGGCATCATAAAAATAAGGAACCACGACGAGGGTTGAGGTATTTCACGGCACCCGTAAGGACTCGCTTACCGTTGCTACCTTCCGGTCCTGGCGGGGTTCACAAGCTTACGCCGCGTGAAGCCCAACCCCCATCATGGCCTGGGCATGATACCACATCCGCCAATCGCGCTACTGCATGGGAGGTCTGTTGCTACTTTTCTCGCTCGCGATCGCCGCGGCGACCGCCTGGCGCCCCTCCACCGAGGGCGTCGGCAGCGCCTGCACCGCCGCGGTCGCGCGGTACCGCTCGGCGGTCGACGCGCTCGCACGCGATCCCCTGCCGCCCGACTTCTCGCGCACGGTCGAGCCGCTCGAAGAGGCGCAGAGCGCGCTCGACGACGCGGTCGCCCGCGATCGCATCCTCGCCGTCGAGGCGCCCGACGCCGCGCTGCGCGCCGCGGCCGACGCGTGCGCGGCGGAGGCGGACGACACGAGCGATGCGGCGCTCGCCGATCCCGCGCTCTTCGGCCGCGTCATGAGCGCGGTGCGCGACGGCGGCGCCCGTAGCGCGAGCGACCGAGCCCTCGAGCGTGCGTGGCTCGCGCGACTGCGCGACGACGGGGCCCTGCTCGCGCCGGCGGGGCGACGCGAGCTTGCCCTACGCCGCGGAGAGCTGCGCAGCATCCTGCGCGCCGCCGCGGAGCGGCCGACGCTGACCTTGCTCGCGCGCGCCGTCGCTGCCCGCGATCGCATCGCGCATCTCCTCGGCTACGCCGATTGGGCCGCCTACGCGCTCGCCCCGACGCTGCTGCATACGCCCGCCCGGGCGGAGAAGCTGGTCGAGGCAACCCTCGCGCGTACCGGAGCGCAGGGGCAAGCGCCGGCGCGCGCGGTCGATCCGAGCCTCGTCGCGGAGTCGTTTCCGCTCGATGCGGTGCTGGAACGGCTCACCGGCATCTACGAACGGCTCCTCGGAGTAACGCTCCTTCCGGCGACGGAGGGTGCCTGGGCTCGGGGGGTGCGCGCCTACGATGTCGCCGATGCGGCGACGGGAGCTCCGCTCGGACGACTCGACCTCGACCTCTTCGCGCCTGCCGACGGCGGGCTGCCCCGCGGCGCTCACGTGATACGGCCCGGGCGTGTCGTGGGCGCGGCGTGGGTGCCCGGCGAGGCGGTCGTGCGCCGCACCTGGCCCCTGCCCTCGCGCTTTCATCCGAGCGGCCTCCCCCACCGCCGACTCCGCGAGCTCGTCGGGGATCTCGGCGGCGGGCTCGCGCTGCTCCTGGCCCGCACGCCCTACGAGCGCCTGAACGCACCGGCCGCCGGTCTCGGGCGGCTGTCCGCCGATGCGCTCGAACGCCTCGCCTGGGATCCGACGGCGCTCGCGCGCTTGGCCGGGGATCGGCCGCTCTCCGCTCCGGTGCTCGCACGCCTGCTCTCCACCCGCCGCACCGTCGAGCTGGATGCGCTCGCCTCGGAGGCCAAGGTCGCCGCCGCGGATCTGCAGCTCGCCTCGAGCGGCGCCGCACCGCCGCTGACCGCGCTGTGGGACTCGCTCGATGCGCCCGCCCGCGCCGCGCTGATTCGTGACGAAGGGCTGCTCTCGATGCGTCTCTACGCCCGGCTCGCGGCAGCCGATCTCGATTCCGCGCTCGCGGCGGCACCGCTCGATCCCGCGACGGGTCTCGACCTTCGAATGGAACTCTTCGAACCCGCGCAGAGCGACGATCCCGCGGCCGAGATCGCACGCGTCGTCGGTCGTCCGCTCGATCTCGCGCACATCTTTACGGAGGACGATCCATGATCGCCGTCGCGCTCGCCCTGACCCTTACGAGCTCCTCGTTCGCACCGAACGCACGCATCCCCACACGCATCGCCGCCCCTCCGTGCGGCGGCGAGAATCGATCGCCCGAACTGCGGTGGAGCGATGCTCCCGCGCGCACGCGCAGCTTCGCGATCGTGATGCACGATCCGGATGCGCCGCGCGCGGGCGGCTTCACCCACTGGGTCCTGTACGATCTGCCCGCGAGCACGACGTCGCTTGCGGAGAACGCGGCGCTTCCCGCGGGCGAACGCGGCACAAACGATACCGGCGCGATCGGCTACTTCGGGCCGTGTCCGCCGCCGGGGAAGGCGCATCGGTATCGCATCACCCTCTATGCGCTCGACGTCGCGCACGTACGCGCGCGACATCCGCTCACCGAGAGCGAACTGCTCGCGCGCATCGCCGGTCACGTGCTCGCGCAGCGCACGCTCGTGGGGCGCTTCGCGACCGTTCGCCCGCCGCGTTCGCGCGAGCGGTAAGGCGCGCGCACGCGGCGAAGGCCGTACGCATCATGCAGGACGTTCGCATCAAAGTCCGCGAGAACGGACCCTATCTCGTGACCGGGCGCGTCGAACTGGTCGATGCCGACGGCACGCCGTACAGCGTCGAAGAGAACTTCGTGCTCTGCCGCTGCGGCGGCTCGGCGACCAAACCGTTCTGCGACGGGTCGCACAAACACAACGGATTCGCGGCGGCCGAGCGCGCGCCGCGACATCAGGAGTAACCGATGCCCTCGTACGTTCGCGCAGGCTCGCTGCCGCACAAGCGCCACATTCAGTTTCGCCGTCCCGACGGCGGACTCTACGCGGAGGAACTCTTCTCCACCAAGGGCTTCGAGAGCGTCTACTCGCTGCTCTATCACCTGCGTCCGCCCACCGCGACGCTCGAGGTTCGTCCCTGGGATCGTCCGGGCGTCACGCTGCTGCCCAACGATCCGCTGCGCAATCGCCACTTCAAGGTCGCGCACGTAGAGACGAGCGGTGACGCGCTCGAGTCGCGCCGAGCGCTGCTCGGGAACGACGATCTGCTGATCTCGATCGCGCACGCGGATCGTCCGATGCACTACTGGTATCGCAACACGAGCGGCGACGAACTGCTGTTCATCCACGAGGGTGCGGGCACGATCGAAACGCCCTTCGGCGAGCTCGCATATCGCGCGCACGATTACCTGGTGATTCCCACCGGTACCACCTATCGCGTGCTGCCCGCCGCGCCGACGCGCATGCTCGTGCACGAATCGTCGGGCGCCGTCAAGATTCCGCGCAAGTATCGCAACGAATTCGGTCAGCTCGAAGAGCACGCGCCGTACTACGAGCGCGATTTCCGCACGCCGCTCCTCAAAGGGCCGGTCGACGATCGCGGCGAGCACGAAGTGCGCGTGAGCAATCGCGGCCGCCACGCGATCTACCTCGTGGAGAACCATCCCTGCGACGTGATCGGGTGGGACGGATACTGCTATCCCTACGCGTTCAATCTCGAAGAGTTCGCTCCGATCACCGGCAAGCTGCACCAGCCGCCGCCCGCGCACGCGACGTTCGAAGCGCCCGGGGCGGCCTTCTGCGCGTTCGTTCCGCGGCTCTTCGATTATCATCCGCTTGCCGTGCCGGTGCCGTACAACCACTCGAGCGTCGACTGCGACGAAGTGCTCTACTACGTGAGCGGCAACTTCATGAGCCGTCGCGGCGTGGAAGAGGGCTCGATCACGCTGCACGCCGCGGGCGCGCCGCACGGACCGCAGCCCGGCGCCGTCGAGGGCAGCCTCGGCAAGACGGGAACCGACGAGATCGCGGTGATGGTCGATACCTTCAAACCGCTGCACGTGGCGCAGAGCGCGATCGACGTCGAAGACGCCGCCTATTATCGCTCCTGGATCGAGGCGCCCGCGACGCGCTGACGCGGAATCAGCGCGCGGGCGAAATCGTCCCGCGCGCCGATCCGAATCCGATGCGAAAATCGCCCGCCGCGCACCAGCCGCGCAGCGCGATCGTATCGCCGTCCTCGAGGAACGTCCGGCGCTCGCCGTCGGGCAGCACGATCGGGCGCTCACCGTTCCACGTGAGTTCGATCAGGCTTCCGCAACTGTCGGCCGTGCTGCCGCTGATCGTCCCCGACGCATAGAGATCGCCCGGGCGAATCGCGGTGCCGTTGATCGTCACGTGCGCGAGCTGCTGCGCCATATTCCAATACAGCTCTTTGTAGTTCGTGCGCGAGATCGTCTGCGGCGCGATGCCGGCGTCGCGCATCCGTTTGGTTTGCAGATCGACCTCGAGGTTGATGTCGTACGCCCAACGGCCGCCCGCCTGTAGATACGGCAGCGGCTGCGGATCCTGCGCGGGACTCGGCAGCGCGAAGGGGTCGAGCGCGTCGAGCGGCACGATCCAGGGCGAGACGGTGGTCGCGAACGATTTGCCGAGGAACGGGCCGAGCGGCTGATACTCCCAGGCTTGGATATCGCGCGCGCTCCAGTCGTTCACGAGCACGAGTCCGAAGATGTGCTCGCGCGCGCGGCTGGTCGGAATCGCGGTGCCCATCGCGTTGCCCGGCCCGGTGACGAAGCCGATCTCGAGTTCGATATCGAGTCGCGTCGACGGCCCGAAGACCGGCGCGCTGCTGCCGGGCGGTCGGCGTTGACCGCTCGGACGCACGACCGGCGTGCCGTCGATCACCACCGTACTCGCGCGACCGTGATAGCCGATCGGCAGGTGACGCCAGTTCTCCATCAGCGGTTCGCCGTTCGGTCGAAAGATGCGCCCGAGGTTGGTCGCGTGCTCGATCGACGAATAGAAATCGACGTAGTCGCCGATCTCGATCGGCAGCAGCATGCGCACGTCGCGCTGGTTCACCAAAAACTTCGCGGTGTCGAGCGCGCGCAGCCGCGGATCGCCCGCCTCGTCGGTTCGCAAGAGCGCGGCGATGCGTAGGCGTGTGCGCCGCCACACCTCGCGACCTTCGGCGAGAAACGCGTTGAGCGTGCCGCCGAGAAAGACGCGCCGATCGCAGATGTCGTCGAGCAATCCGGCCGACGCGACGGCGTGGAGATCGAGGATCTGCGTGCCGATCGCGATGCCGAGGCGCGCGGGCGAAACCGGGCGAGAAAACGCGCCGTACGGCAGGTTGTAGATCGAAAAATCGCTCCCGGCGGGAACGGGAACCCAGGATTCGATGTGCGGCACGGTTACTCGCTTGCGGGCAGGATGTGAAGAGCGGTGAGATCGGCGATCGGCTCCGCGAAGCTGCAACTGCCGTATCCGAAGAAGCGCGCGCCGCGCATCTCGCGCAGCGCATCGGGCCCGGCGAGCAGATCGCCCACGCGTAGCCCGTCGCCGTCGAGGGCGAACGCGCTCGCCGACTTCTCGGCGAGGACGGCACGCAGCGTCGCCCCGTCGCCGCGATCGACGAACGCCGCAGCCGCGAGCAGATTCAGAAATCCGTGCATCGGAAACCCGGTCGCCGCGTCAACGTGACGAATGGGATGATGCAGGCCCGCGGTCGCCTTGAACGCGACGCCCGCCTCCGCCGCGGCCGTGACAAACGCCGCGACCGCATCGACGCTCGGAAAGGCGTCGGCCGTGATGCCGCCGCAGCGCAGCTTGGCGTGCAGACGATGGCGCCCGAGCGCGGCCATCGCCCCGGCGAGCAGATCCGCGCGTTCGCCTCCCGTCGGAAGCTCCACGAAGATGGGCAGCCCGCGCAGGCCGTGCGTCTCGGCGAGCATCGCAAACTGGCCGATCGTGCCGTCGTAGGTCTCGCGCTCGCCCGTCAATCGCGGCAACGGCACTTCGAGCGCCTCGATGGTGAAGCGCGGCTCCGCCCGCAGCGCCTCGAGACGCGCGAGGATCTGCCGGACCGCGCCGAACCACGCGCGCGCATCGCTCGGCGCATCGACGATCACGCTGAGCGGCAGCGGCGGCTGCTCGGCGGCGAGCGCGTCGCGCAGCTCGCCCAAGCGCGAGGCGGGAACGATGAACCGGCCGAGCATCCAGGCGTGCGCTCCGGCCCGCGCCTGCGCGTACTCCGCGACGGCGGGCGCCATTTCCAGGCGCGCGGGCGGAAAGAGTCCGGCGTAGTCGATCAGGCCGCCGAGCGCGGCCGAGAGGCTCGCAGCGGGATGCGTGGAGAGAGTCATTGCGGCTCCTTCATTAGGGACGCGGGCGCGGCGTTCATGCCGAACAGGGCCGTTCGTCGCGCTTCGCCAACGGTTGCGGCATGAGCACGACGACACCCGCGCGCAGCAATCCGCTCGCCCGCATCGACTGGGATTACATCGAATTCTACGTCGGCAACGCCAAGCAGGCCGCGCACTACTATATGTCCGCGTTCGGATTCGAACAGGTGGCCTACGCGGGCCCCGAGACGGGCGTCAAGAATCGCTGCAGCTACGTGCTCGCGCAGAACAAGCTCCGCTTCGTGCTCACCGCGAGCTTGCTGCCCGACGACGAGATCGCGCGCCACGTGTTGCTCCACGGCGACGGCGTCAAAGACGTCGCGATTCTGGTCGAGGACGCACGCGCCGCATACGAGATGGCGATCGCGGGCGGAGCCCGCAGCGTCCTCGCGCCCACCGAGTCGCGCGACGAGCACGGTCGGATCGTCAAGGCGACGATCGCGACCTACGGCGATACCGTGCACTCATTCGTCCAGCGCGACGGGTACACGGGCGCGTTCATGCCGGGCTTCATCGCCGAGCGTCGCTCGATCGCGGGCGCGAAAGCGCCGCAGTTGCAGTTCGTCGATCACTGCGTCGGCAACGTGGGCTGGGGCGAGATGGACGCGTGGGGCGACTTCTACGCGCGCGTCTTCGGTTTCTCGCAGTTGGTCTCGTTCGACGACAACGATATCTCGACCGAATACACGGCGCTGAAGTCGAAGGTGATGACCGACCCGCGCCATCAGGTGAAGTTTCCGATCAACGAACCCGCCGAAGGCAAAAAGAAATCGCAGATCGAGGAGTATCTCGACTTCTACCGCGGCGCGGGCGTGCAGCATATCGCGATCCGCACCGACGATATCGTCGCGACGATCGACGCTCTGAAAGCAAACGGCGTCGAATTCCTCGATACGCCGGAGTCGTATTACGAGATGCTCGAAGATCGCGTCGGCGCGATCGACGAAGCGCTCGACGTGCTGCGCGCGCGGCGCATCCTCGTCGATCGCGACGATCAGGGCTATATGCTGCAGATCTTCACCAAGCCGCTGCAAGATCGCCCGACCGTCTTCTTCGAGATCATTCAGCGCAAGGGCAGCCTCTCGTTCGGGAAGGGCAACTTCAAAGCGCTCTTCGTCTCGATCGAAAAAGAGCAAGCGAAGCGCGGCACGCTCTGACCATGCACCGGATCATGTCGACGGTTCCGGTCGACGCCGTGATGCTCGAAGCACGCGCCGCGGCGCTCGCCAAGCGCTCGATCAAGAACGAATCGAAACGCGTCGGAATCGATCTTGCGATCCGCTGCATCGATCTCACGACCCTCGAAGGCAAAGACTCCGAGGGTCGCGTGCGTTCGCTCTGCGCGAAGGCGATGACGCCGCAGCCGAGCCGGCCCGATACGCCGAGCGTCGCGACGGTCTGCGTCTACCCGAATCTGGTCGCGGTCGCGAAAGACGCGCTGCGCGGCGGCAGCGTGCGCGTCGCATCGGTCGCCACGGCTTTTCCGAGCGGCCTCTCGAGCCTCGAGGTGAAGCTCGCCGACACCGCGGCGGCGATCGCGGCGGGCGCCGACGAGATCGACATGGTGATCGATCGCGGCGCGTTCCTGAGCGGCAACGAACGCAAGGTCTTCGATGAGATCGTCGCGGTCAAAGCGCTCTGCGGCCCCGTGCACCTCAAAGTGATTCTGGAGACCGGCGAGCTCGGCACCTACGCGAATATCCGCCGCGCGAGCGATCTCGCGCTCGCGGCGGGGGCGGACGTCATCAAAACCTCGACCGGGAAGGTCGGCACCAACGCCACCTTTCCCACCGCGCTCGTGATGTGCGAGGCGCTGCGCGACTTCGCGCGACGTACCGGCGAGCGGCGCGGCCTCAAGGTCGCGGGCGGCGTACGCACCACCAAGCAGGCGTTGACCTATCTCGTGATCGTGAACGAGACGCTCGGCGGCGCCTGGCTCGAACCCGACTTCTTTCGCATCGGCGCGAGTTCGCTGCTCGACGATCTCTTGATGCAGCGCGAGAAGCTCGCGACCGGCCGTTATGCGGGCGCCGACTACATACCGAAGGATTGACGATGACGACGTTTGAGTACGCCCCCGCACCCGAGAGCGTGCGCCCGCACCTGCGCGAGCGGTACGGTCTCTTCATCGACGGCGCGTGGCAGGCGGCGCAGGACGGCCGCACCTTCGAGACGATCGATCCGGCGACCGAAGCACGCTTGGCCGAGATCGCCTACGCGAGCGCCGCCGACGTCGATCGCGCGGTTCGCGCCGCACGCAAAGGCTACGAGAAATACTGGCGCAAGCTCAAACCCGCCGATCGCGCGAAGTACATCTTTCGCATCGCGCGCGCGATTACCGAACGCGGCCGCGAGCTCGCCGTGCTCGAGACGATGGACGGCGGCACGCCGATCAAAGAGTCGCGCGACTTCGACATCCCGACCGCCGCGGCGCACTTCTTTTACTACGCCGGATGGGCCGACAAACTCGAGTGGGCGATGCGCGCCGGACGTACGCCCGAGCCGCTCGGCGTCTGCGGCGCGATCGTGCCGTGGAACTTCCCGCTTCTCATGGCCGCGTGGAAGATCGCGCCCGCGCTCGCCTGCGGAAATACCGTCGTGCTCAAGCCCGCCGAGACGACGCCGCTCACCGCGCTCGCGCTCGCGCAGATCGTTCAAGAGGCCGATCTGCCGCCGGGCGTCGTGAACGTGATTCCCGGCGATGGTGCGACGGGCGCGGCGCTCGTGGAGCACGGCGGCTGCGACAAGATCGCGTTCACCGGTTCGACCGAAGTGGGCAAAACGATCGCGCGCCGTCTCGCGGGGAGCGGGACGCGACTCACGCTCGAACTCGGCGGCAAAGCCGCGCACATCGTCTTCGCCGACGCACCGCTCGATCAAGCGATCGAAGGCGTGGTCAACGGCATCTATTTCAATCAAGGTCACGTCTGCTGCGCCGGATCGCGCCTGCTCGTCGAGGAGCGCGTGCACGACGAGGTCGTCGCGCGGCTGACCGAGCGCATCGCAACGCTTCGTCTCGGCGATCCGCTCGATAAGAACACCGATATCGGCGCGATCAATTCGCGCGCGCAGCTCGAGAAGATCGACGAGCTGGTGCGCAGCGGCATCGCCGACGGCGCCGAACTCGTGCAGCAGCCGTGCACGCTGCCCGAACGCGGGTTCTTCTTTCCCGCCTCGTTCTTTACGGGCGTGCAGCAGTCGCATCGCATCGCGCGCGAAGAGATCTTCGGACCCGTTCTCTCGATCCTCACCTTCCGCACGCCCGACGAGGCGATCGAGAAAGCGAACAATACGCCCTACGGCCTCTCCGCGGGCATTTGGACCGATACCGGCAGCAAGAACATGTGGGTCGCGCAGGCGTTGCGCGCGGGGGTGGTCTGGTGCAACACCTTCAACCAGTTCGATCCGGCCTCGCCCTTCGGCGGCTACCGCGAATCCGGCTTCGGCCGCGAGGGCGGCGTGCACGGGCTCTATGAATACCTGGCCGGATAGCCGATAACGACCGAAGATGCTCGGCGAAGGCG
The DNA here is from genome assembly GCA_027306785.1 of Vulcanimicrobiota bacterium. GTDB lineage: Bacteria > Vulcanimicrobiota > Vulcanimicrobiia > Vulcanimicrobiales > Vulcanimicrobiaceae > REEB354. Next base: position 7,413 of record DAHUZB010000014.1, on the reverse strand, counting down.
ACCTCGAGACCCTCAGCCAGTTTCTCGCACGATCGCCGCTCGCGGTGATCGCGTGGGACGCGCAGCGGCGCATCTCGTTCTGGTCGCACCGCGCCGTCGAGATCTTCGGCTACACCGCGGCTGAAGCGCTCGGACGCGGCCTCGAGGACTGGACGTTCGTCGAGCCGGCCGATCTGGAACTCGTCCGCGACGTGCAGCGGCAGATCGAGGCGGGCGGCTCGGTTCGCGCCTTCGTGAACGTCAATCGCAACGTGCGCAAGGACGGCGAAGAGCGCATCTGCCGTTGGACGACCTTCGCGGTGCAGGACGACGAGCGCTTTCACGTGCTGTGCTACGCCGAGGATGTGACGGAGTCGGTCGGAGCCCAGGCCGCGCTCGCCGACAGCGAAGAGCGCTTTCGTTCGCTCTTCGAATACAATCCCGACATCATCATCTTCTTCTCGCCCGACGGGCGCATCGTCGACACGAACGCGGCGATCACGCGCTTCGGCAACGTGCCGCGCGAGAAACTCGTCGGCATGCACTACAGCGTTTTCCTCGATCCCGAAGACTCGCCGAAGCACGAGATGTACCTCAAGCGCGCGCTCGCGGGCGAGACGCTCTACTACCATGCACGCGCGCATGCGCTCGACGGACGCGAACTGCACGTCGCGATCACGACGGTACCGGTCTACCGCAACGGCTCGATCGAGGGCGCGTTCTCGATCGTCCGCGACGAGACGGATCGGCGTCATGCGCAGGCGCAGATCGAACGACAAGAACGCGCGCTCGCCGAGAGCGAGGCCCGCCTGCGTTCGCTCTTCGTGCACAATCCCGACGGCGTGCTCGCGATCGCGACCGACGGCGCAATCGTCGACGTCAACGACGCCTGCCTGCGCGTGGGGAATTTTCCGCGCGAAGCGGTGATCGGCGAGCGCTTCGCGCGCTTTCTGCCGGCGCACGAGATCGAGCGCGTCGAGCGAGCCTTCGCGCGCGCGCTCGCGGGCGAGCCGGTCTCGCTCACGATGGAGTCGTTCCGTATCGACGGCTCGCCGCTCGAACTCGACGCGACGATGATTCCGCAATTCTCCGGCGGCGAACGCGTCGGCGTTTATACCATTCTGCAGGACATCACCGAACAGCGCGTCGCCGAACGACGAGCGGAGATGCAGAGCCGCCGCATTCGCAACCTCTACTTCATTTCCGCGAGCGGCGACTATCCCGACGTGCGCATGCGCGCCTCGCTCGAGATGGGCTGCCAGGCCTTCGATCTCACCGCGGGCGCGGTGGTCGAGGTCACGCGCGAGGGACCGCGTATCGAAGGTATCTATCGCGATCCGAACGCCGAGAGCGTGAGCGACGACGAGATCCTCGCGATGGCGATACGGGCCTGCGCGATCGAGGGCACGCCGCTCCCGGTGCTCTTCGATCACGGCGTCGCACTGCGCATCGACGTAGCGGGCGAGCGGTACGGCGCGATCATCTTCGCCACGGCGCCGGGCAGCAACCGCGATCTCTCCTCGACCGACGCCGATCTGCTCGGCTTGATCGCGATGCTGATCGCCGGTACGATCGATCGCAGCCGTCAGCGCGCGCGCTTGCGCGCGATGGCCTATTACGACACGCTCACCGGCCTGCCCAATCGCGTCTTTCTGGCCGAGAAGCTGCGCGATGCCATCGAGGTCGCCCAGTCGCGCATGACGCGCGTCGGGGTACTCTTCTTCGATCTCGATCGTTTCAAAGACGTCAACGACACGCTCGGGCATGCGCGCGGCGACCGCTTATTGCAACTGGTCGCCGAACGGCTCGCGGGCGAGCTCGACGATCGCGCGACGATCGCGCGCATGGGCGGCGACGAGTTCGTGATCCTGCTCACCGACTGTACCGACGCCGAACACGCGCGCGCGGTGGCCGATCATGTGATCGCGGCGATCAGCGAGCCCTTTCCGCTCGATGAGTACGAGCAGTACATCTCGACCAGCATCGGCATCGCGATCTACCCCGAAGACGGGCGCGACGATCAGACCCTGATCAAAAATGCCGACATCGCGATGTACCGCGCCAAAGACCGCGGGCGCAACGGCTACTACTTCTACAACCCGACGCTCGAAGCGCCGATCCACATGCGCCTCTCGCAAGAGAAGCTGCTGCGGCGCGCGCTCGACCTGGACGAATTCCTCGTGTACTACCAGCCGCAGTACGATCTGCAGAGCGGCGCGATCGTGAGCGTCGAAGCGCTGGTGCGCTGGAATCATCCCAAGAGCGGCCTGATCGAACCCTCGCACTTCATCCCGAGCGCGGAGCTCTCCGGGCTCATCGTGCCGCTCGGCGATTGGGTTCTCGCGACCGCGGCCAAACAGGTGGAGGCTTGGCAGCACACGCTCGGGCCCTTGCGCCTGGCCGTCAACCTCTCCGGGCGTCAATTCCATCAGCGCGATCTGCGCCGCAGCGTGCTCCGACGGCTCGAAGAAGCGCGCCTCGATCCCTCGCTGCTCGAACTCGAGATCACCGAGAGCGTCGCGATGTCCGACGCCGCGCAGACCGTGGGCATCGTGCGCGATCTCAAGGCCTCCGGCATCCGCATCGCGGTCGACGATTTCGGAACCGGCTACTCGTCGCTTGCGTATCTGCGCCGCTTCGCCCTCGACGTGCTCAAGATCGACGGTTCGTTCATCATCGGGGTCGGACACGAGGTCTACGACGAGACGATCGTCAAGACCGTGGTCGGCATGGCGCACAGCCTCGGCCTCGAGGTGATCGCCGAAGGGGTGGAGACCGCCGACCAGCTCGAATTCCTGACCGCGTTCGGCTGCGATCTCGTGCAGGGCTACGCGATCTCGCCGCCGCTCCCGGCGCACGAATTCGAAGTCTTCATGCGCGGGCGGCGCGATGCGTCGGCCGCATCGGGGTAAGTACAGCACGATGACCGTTACCGCTCCCGCACTCGATCGCGACGCGCTCCTGGCCTGGTACCGGCGCAATCGCGAACGCTCCGCCTCGCTCTTCGCGCTCGTCGACGACACGGCGTACACCGAGCGGCCGATTCCGCTGCGCCATCCGTTCGTCTTTTACGACGGCCATCTGCCCGCGTTCAGCTACCTGACGCTCAACGAACGCGCGCTCGGCGAGGCGCCGATCGACCCCGCGCTCGAGCGCCTGTTCGAACGCGGCATCGATCCCGCCTCGCTCGACGCGGCGGTCGCGCACGCGCGGAGCGCATGGCCCGCGCGCGACGAGGTCGAGGCCTTCGGGCGTGCCTGCGACGAACGCGTGAAGCGCGCGCTCGCGGAAGCGACGCTGCACGATCCCGCGATTCCGCGTCTCGTACGCGCGCAGGCGGCATTCACGATCCTCGAGCACGAGCAGATGCACCACGAGACGCTGGTGTACATCATTCACCGGCTCGACGCCGCGCGCAAAGGGCGCATCGCGCAGGAGCATTACGATCATCGTATCGGTCCGGCCCGCATGCGCACGATCGACGCGGGCATCGCGACCCTGGGCGCGTCGCGTGACGAATTGCCGTTCGGCTGGGACAACGAGTTCGATCGCAGCGAGCTCTTCGTGCCCGCCTTCTCGATGCAGCACCGCCCCGTCACCAACGGCGATTGGCTCGCGTTCGTGGCGGCGGGCGGTCCGGTGCCGCCGTTCTGGGTGGAGCGCGACGGCGAATACCGCCTGCGCGGCGTCTTCGAAGAGCTCCCGCTGCCGCTCTCCTGGCCCGTCTACGCGACCCACCGCGCCGCATGCGCGTACGCGGCCTGGAAAGGGATGCGCCTGCCGACCGAGGCCGAGTACCATCGCGCGGCGTTCGGCACGCCCTACGGGAACGAGCGACCGCATCCGTGGGGCGATGCGGCGCCGCATCCGATGCACGGGAATTTCGATTTCGAACGCTTTGATCCCGAACCGGTCGACGCGCATCCGGCGGGCGCGAGCGCCTGGGAGATCGAGGATCTCGTCGGCAACGGTTGGGAGTGGACCGCCACCCCGTTCGCCCCGCACGCGGGCTTCGAAGCGATGGCCTCGTACCCGCAGTACTCGGCCGACTTCTTCGACGGCAAGCACTACGTGATGAAGGGCGCCTCGCCCGTCACCGCGCGCGAGCTCGTGCGCCGCAGTTTCCGCAACTGGTTTTACGACGACTATCCCTACATGTACGCCAAGTTTCGCCTGGTCGCGTAGCGGGGGGCGACGCACCGCAAACGCGAAACCCGAAGGCTCGTCATTCTCTCGTCACAACACGCGAAGGAGCCTTCGTTGACCACTACCACGGCGAAAAACGTTCCGATCACCGTCGCGCACGGCGACGGCATCGGACCCGAGATCATGGACGCGACGCTGCGGATCATCCTCGCTGCGGGCGCCAAGCTCGACATCGAAGAGATCGAAATCGGTGAATCGGTCTATAACCGCGGCCTGCAGAGCGGCATCGAGCCCGCCTCCTGGGAGTCGCTGCGCCGCACGAAGGTCTTTCTGAAGGCCCCGATCACCACGCCTCAGGGCGGCGGCTTCAAGAGCCTCAACGTGACGGTGCGCAAGACGCTCGGCATGTACGCGAACGTGCGTCCGTGCGCGTCGCTGCATCCGTTCGTCGCGACCAAGCACCCCGACATGGACATCGTGATCGTGCGCGAGAACGAGGAAGACGTCTACGGCGGCATCGAGCACCGTCAGACCAATCAGGTCGCGCAGTGCCTCAAGCTGATCTCGCGTCCGGGTAGCAAGCGCATCATCCGCTATGCGTTCGAGTACGCGCGCGCGAACAAGCGTAAAAAAGTCACGTGCTTCACCAAAGACAACATCATGAAGATCACGGACGGCCTGTTCCACCGCACCTTCGACGAGATCGCGAAAGAGTACCCGGAGATCGAGAACGAGCACTGGATCGTCGACATCGGCGCGGCCAAATTGGCCGACACGCCCGAAGCGTTCGACGTGATCGTGATGCCGAATCTCTACGGCGACGTGCTCTCCGACGTCGCGGCGCAGATCACGGGCTCCGTCGGGCTCGCGGGATCGGCGAACATCGGCGATCACTGCTCGATGTTCGAAGCGATCCACGGCTCGGCACCGCGCCGCGCCGGTCAAAATCTCGCCAATCCCTCCGGTCTGCTGCACGGTGCGATCCTGATGCTCGTGCACATCGGACAACCGAAGGTCGCCGAGAACGTGCACAACGCCTGGCTGACCACGATCGAAGACGGCGTGCACACCTACGACATCTACAAAGAGGGCGTCTCGAAAGAAAAAGTCGGCACGCGCGAATTCGCCGACGCCGTGATCGCGCGCCTCGGACGTCGTCCTTCGCAGCTCAAAGCGGCCGAGTACGCCGAAGACGCATCGATGAATCTCGCGATTCGTCCGGCCGGAAAGCCGCCGATGAAGGTGCGCGTGGGCGTCGATCTCTTCATCGACCGGCGCGACGGAAACCCGGATCGGATCGCCGAGCTGATGCAGCGCTTCGGTGTCGACGGCACCAAGCTCACCGTCATCTCCAATCGGGGCACGAAAGTGTGGCCGAACGGCAATCCGGATACCTACTGGAGCGACCATTGGTCGTGCCGCTTCGAAGCCGACGGCGATGCGCTCTTCACGCAGGAGCACGTGGTGAAGCTGCTGCAAGCCGCCGACAAAGCGGGCTTCGACGTGATCAAGACCGAGGGACTCTTCACCTTCAACGGCGAGCGCGGCTACTCGCTCGCCCAGGGTCAGTAGGTCGAGCGAAAGCGGAACGCCGAATTCACGAAGGTCGCAGCGCCGCCCGCGTGCATCAGGAGACTGTGCGCGCGGGCGTCGATGCGTCCGTGGGTCACGAGCCAGTACGCACCGACGCGGCCGAAATCGAGCGCGATCGTGCCGCTGCTTCCCGCCACGATCTCTTCGGTACGAAACGCCATCACCGCTCGGCGCAGCAGCTTGCTCTTTTCGTCGACGTAGAGATCGGTGAGCGGGTGCGCTTCCTTGTTCCCGCGCGCGTGCAGCACGAGATGATAGCAGCGAGCGCCGTCGACCGTCGCCTCGCCCGCCGTGCGCATCGCATAGGCCGGATCGGTTAACGCCACGTCGTCGGCGAGCGGCGCGAGCGAGGGCCGCGGACGCGGCGTGGTCGGCTCGGGCGGCTGAAGCCCGAGCGTATGGATCATGGGCCAGGTCGCGCTCCAAAAGATGCGTTGATTCGGATAGACCGCGTGCGTGGATTCGTCGGTCGTGCGCTCGATGCCGTAGCGATCGTCTTCTTCCACCGTGAAGCGCGCGTTCGCGCGGTCGCGCGAGACGCTCAGATACGGCGCGGTGTTGCCGAAACGGTCGCCCACGATGCGCAGCGAGATGCCGCGACCGTGCAAGCGCTGCGTGAAGCGCATCGCGGGCGCATGCGGCTGCGCGTTCATCGCGAGGCTCATCTGCGTGTAGATCGTCGTCGACGTCGGAAGCATACCGGAGATACGTATCGGCGCCGGGTAAGGTTTCACGCCGCGTCGAAGCCGCGCGCATGCGCATCGTCAGCCTGCTTCCGAGTGCCACCGAGATCCTCTTCGCCATCGGCGCGGGTGAGGATGTGGTCGGCGTCACGCACGAGTGCGATTTTCCCGAAGCGGCACGCGCCCTGCCCGCGCTCACCGCATCGGCGCTTCCGCCCGCGGGAAGCTCGGCGGAGATCGATCGACACGTTCGCGCGAGCGTGCACGGCGGTTCGAGCCTCTACCATCTCGACGCCGATCGTCTCGAAACGCTCGCGCCCGATCTGATCGTGACACAGGAGCTCTGCGCGGTCTGCGCCGTGTCGTACGAGATCGTGGATCGCGCGGCGAAGCGACTGCGCGGCGATCCGCGCATCGTCTCGCTCGAACCGTCGTCGCTCGACGACGTCTTCGCCAACATCACGCTGCTCGGCGATCTCACCGGACGCGGCGCGAACGCGGAGCGTCTGGTCGCCGACTTGCGCGAACGCGTCGCGACGCTGCGCGCCCGCACCGCCGACGCGCGACGTTCGCGCGTGCTCGTGCTCGAATGGACCGATCCGCCGATGAGCGGCGGGCACTGGACGCCCGGGCTGGTGGAGCTTGCCGGCGGCGCACCCGTGCTCGGCAATCCCGGCGCGAACTCGGTCACGCTCGCCTGGGAGACGATCGCCGCCGAAGATCCCGATGCGATCGTGGTTGCGCCCTGCGGCTACGACCTCGAGAAGACGCACGAAGCGCTCGAAGCACTCGAAACGATCCCCGCCTTCACCGCGCTGCGCGCCTATCGCGAGGATCGCGTCTTCGCGATGGACGGCACCGCCTATCTCCCTCGCCCGGGCCCGCGCCTGGTGGAGACCGCCGAGATCATGGCGGAACTGCTCGCGTCAGCGCACGCCGAACGCTAAGAGGATCAGCACCTCGGCGATCACCGCGATCGCGCCGTACACGTCGCCGGTGAGCCCGCCGCCCA
>DAHUZB010000006.1 GCA_027306785.1 Vulcanimicrobiota bacterium | reverse complement strand
GCGCTCGTCAATCTCTTCGCAGAATCGCGAGACTTGGCTCTTGGAGATGCCCGTCATGCCCATCGCCTTGACGAGCTCGTCAACCGAGCGCGTGGAGATGCCTTGGATGTACGCCTCTTGGATGACGGCGGTGAGCGCCTTCTCCGCGGTACGGCGTGGCTCGAGGAACGCGGGGAAGTAGCTGCCCTTGCGCAACTTCGGGATGCGCAGGTCGATCGCGCCGGAGCGCGTCTCCCATTGGCGGTCGCGGAAGCCGTTGCGGGCGTTTTGCCGGCCGGGGCCGCGCTCGCCGTAGGGTAAGCCGCAGAGTTCCTCAACGTCGATCTCCATGAGCCGCTGCGCGGCGTACTGGAGCATCTCGCGAACGAAGTCGACATCGCCGCCCTTTTCGACGAGCTCGGAAAGTGCGATACTGGGTTTGGCCATCGTGGATCCCTTTCGGTCGGTTATTTGTGCAAAAACAACCTTCGCCGAAAGCCACGGTGGCCGCTCTCTATGCTACGAGGGCGACCCTCTCATACACCACGGGCCGGGACACGATCAAGCGGACGCTGCATGGAACGTATATCGCTCCGCGTCCCTTCCATCTCGATGCCTACGTGAACGAGCAAGTATTTCGCTTCAACGCGCGCGACAATGACGACGCTAGCCGCTTCGTATCGGTGCTGAAAAGCACGGACGGACGACGCTTAACGTACGACGCGCTTCGGTGCGCGAACGCCGACCTGCGTATCAATCAGAAGGGCTCGATTCATCGTCCTCGGGTTCTTCCGTAGCATCGTCTTCCTCGAAACCGATAGCATCCGCCAATTCTTCATCTTGCGGTTCAGGCTTTGGGGGAATCGAGAACAGCTTTCGTCCCAGGTCATCGAACTTTTCCATGGGGCTCTTGTCGTCGTTTTTCATTGGTAACTTTCTAGGGGCACCGCTGGCGCATCGCTTGGAATAAGCCGTAACAGACGTTCGTGCGCTTCGGCGATTGTATCGTATTCGAGAGCTGTCGTGCCCGGCGGTAAATGATCGAGCGGCCTCGCTTCGGGATAGCCTATTACGCGACGGAGTGCCTGGCGAATAACGATGCTCGGACCGACGAATGGTTCCGCTATTATTGCTAACACTTTTACGTATTGATCGTCCGGCGTAATTCGCAATGCTTCTGCCGCTCTGCGGCAGTTGTTAATCAGGTCCACGACTTGGGCACGAAGTGTTTGTTCCTCAGGCCACAGCACAAACTGAACAGTTCCCGTGGCCTGCATAGTTTGGCGAGATTGTACGCCACGTCCAGCGCCTGTAACGGGATTCATAGCCGCAAGCACCGTAAGGGCGGTTTTCAGGTCAGCATCGTGGTTTTCAGCGGCTGACCTCAGGCCATCCACGGTTGTGCGGAGCCATGCGGCCTGGTCCATATCGCCTCGGCGTTCCGCCGCGCGCTGTTGTTCCTTGTCTTCCGCTATCTGAATCGACCGAATGCCAAAGAACAATATCACGAGGGCACCAACTATCACCACCGTGACATGTAGTATGTCGCTCGTGGGCACGAAGAACAATGCTATCAGAGCCGCTATCATGGTAGCCGCCGCACTGTAGCCCTGCTCAGACTTGCATCTGACAAATGCAAATATGAGAGAACCCACCAGCGCCAAGACGAGGTAAACGTCACCCGCGACATCGACGCCAATAGTATGCGGCGCGGGTGGAGATGGCCGAGGATGTAGCGTGACGCTTGCTTTTGGCTGCGGTGAGGCGTGATGACCCGGCATATCGGCCCATTCGCTCCAGGGGCCCGGCAGCCTCGGCCCGATTGGCTAACCACCCTGCCGCTCCGAAAAATATCGGGTGAGTGAGGTATATCATCTAGACATCTGTCAAGACGATATACCTATTGGCGGCTTTGCCTATTGCGGATTTTACGGGCAGGCAGAGGCGTATCAAAAAGCTGGAGGCCAGGGATCGCTCCCCAGCCTCTACAGCTTGCTTGATACGCCAGCTCATTGTAGCAGGGAAGGCCCGCTTTCGCGAGCCTCCCGGCGGGTATTGGATAGGCTCGACCGATTTTTCTACAGCCTCGTCAATCTGCTCCGCGCCGAGCGCACCATTTAATACGGTGAACGCTCCCGACGCGATAGAGGGGATAAGCCTACCCATCCTGCTCCCTTCGCGCCGAGCGCTACCCCGCCTCGGCGCTGGTCCTGTGGGGGCATCGTAACTCCGAAAAGATGAAACGGGGCCGGTTTTCCCGACCCCGTTTGTAGCTCATCCGAGCAGGTGTTTCGCCTCTCCACTATAGCACCGGGCGCGTCTCCCGGTCTACCGTGGACCCCCGCGAATGGGGTGCGCGCCCGCCGGGACTCGAACCCGGACCCTGGGTTTGCGAAACACCTGCTCTATCCGAATTTGAGCTACGGGCGCAGATCATGGACCGATCATTACACTCTCGTGCGCCACCACTATGACATTATGCTGATTGCGATTGCCGAAAATTCGCTTCAATCCCAAATTCGTAGATCGACACCGCCGCACTCGACCGAGCACACCTAGCTGACGACGCGATCGTAGTTACTTTCGTGAAGCGCACGCCAGTGCCGTATCCGCGAGCTTTAATTCACGGGAGAGATCGTGAACATTGCTGACAGGAACCGATGCCAACGCGAGCATCCGAATACGGCACGTGGTACGACCGATAACAAGCAGTTAGGCGTAGGCGCGCGTGTTAGCGGATTCGGCCGATGGCGCCGACGGTTTCGGTGAACCAGATTGAGCCGTCGCGGCCGACGGCCATGTCGACCGGCTGGCTGTTCGCGGTCGGCGTTGCAAACTGTGTGATCCCGCCGTGCATGTTGATCCGCGCGACCGCGCTCGCGCCATTCTCGCAGAACCACATCGCGTCGTCGGGGCCTTCGACAATGCCCATCGCGGCGCTGTTGGCGGTCGGGATCGGATATTCGGTGATCGTCCCGGTAGTCGTAATGCGGCCGATCATGTTTAAGCACGAATCGGTAAACCACAGGGCACCGTCCGGTCCGGCGGCAATCGAGTTCGGGCACGCGGAAGTGCCGAGGGTATATTCGGTAATCGTACCGGAGGTCGTGATTCGGCCGATCTTCGAAGCACCCGCCTCGGTGAACCACAGGTTGCCGTCGGGCCCCGTCACGATGCCCGCGGGATAGCTCGTGTTCGGCAGCGGAAACTCCGTAATGGTCCCGCTCGTCGTGATGCGCGCGATCGCGGCACCGGTTCCCGCGCCCGACCACTCCGTAAACCACATCGCACCATCCGGACCCTGGGTGATCGTGTTTTCATTGTCCACGCCGGTCGGTGCGGTGTATTGCGTGACAGCGCCGGCAAACGTGATCCGGTCGACGTGCGTCTGATCGTAATCGAGCGTCCAATAGTCGCCGTCAGGACCGAGCGCGCCGTGGTGCGGAACCGCCGCCGGCCCCGTAAGGGCAATCTGGAGCAGATTCGTCCCATCGGGCGCGATCGTCCCGAGCGATCTGGTCTGCGCCTCACCCCACCACACATTTCCGTCGGGCAGAACGATGATTCCCGATGGAAGCACGTAGCCGGTGGAATACTCCGTGATCGTGCCGCTCACGGGTCGATCGAACGTCATCGGTATCACCGAACTAACCGCAGCCGAACCGCTTCCGCTCGGTGGCGTCGCCGTCGCCGTGAGATGCAGCGTCGCGTTCCACGGAACCGCTCCATTGCAGCTCAGCGTGAACGCATTCGGATTCGACGTTCCGAGCGAAGTCACCGATAACGCGGAGCTATCCGATGTCAAACTCACCGACGGTGCACCCGCGCCGAGAATCACGTTTCCGTCCGCATCGAGGCCGAAGACGCTGACCGTCTGCGAACCGATGCAATCTTGCAGCGAGAAACCCGCGCTTGCGTTACCGGCAATCTCCGCGTTCGCGTTCGGCACGATCTCCGCGCTCGCCGCCACGCCGCCGAGCGAGACGCCGACGGAATTGGCCGTGCCGGCGACGACCGTGAACGGCACGTTCTGCGCCGCGGAGAGCGCATTGCCGTTCGCGTCCTTCGCGGTCAACGTCAGCGTGTACGAACCGGCCGCGAGCGCGAGCGTGAGTTGACACGACACGTTCGCGAGCGTGCTGCTGCAGCCGCTCGAGGTGGGCGTCAGCGAGACCATCTGCGGATAGCCCGCGATCGAGACGCCGCCCTGCTCCACGTCGATCGTCGCTTGCGTGGTCGCGGGCGAAATGTACTGCGCTCGTCGCGCCGCCGATGCCGCCGCGGGCTCGTCGATGCGGATCGTAACGTGCTGCAGCGCCGACGGCTTGGGAGCCGACACCGGTAGCGCCGCACTGCCTCCGCCGCCGCCGCACCCCGCGAGCGCGAGATTCACAGCGAGTACAACGATATATCCACACCACCGCATGAAAATGACGTTCTCAGGGCCGCAGATCGTTCCCTTGAACTATCAGCGGGAGCATGCCCGAGCGGCGCGAACACGGCACCATGAAGACGCCTGCCCTCGTCGCTCTCTGTGCGACGCTCCTCTTGCCGCTTCCGGGGCGCGCTTCCGACGTGCTCCGCACCTACACGCACGCTATGCTCGCGTACGCCCCGCAGAACTTTTCCGCGCTACGCGGCATCGAAAAACAACGAGAGAGTTACCGCATCACGTACGGCATCGCGCGAGCCCACGCGAAGGGCTGCGCGTCGTGCTCGATCGTCGACGAGTTCTCGTGGCCGCATCACGCGGAGAACTGGTACCTCAACGACGAGTGGACCGTGCCGAAATCGTGGTCGCACGAAAAGACGGCATCCTACATCGTGGCGCAGCTTACGCCGTCACTCGTCGGATTCGACCGCGCCACATCGGGCTCCAAAGAGTATCCCACCTATCGATGGCGGAACGCGAAAACGAAGCTCTGGGTGCAGGTCGACACATACAACGGCGGGTTTAGCACGAGAATCGGTCACGATCTCGCGCAACCGCTTCACACCCTACACGAAGCCACCCTCGATGAGATCGATGCGCTGCGCGATGCGGTGAGCAATTTCGTGAAGCTCGGCGTCGAAGCGGGGCCGACCGACTTCACCTCGCTGCGCGGCGGCGGAAAACGCGACGATCTCGGACAGATGGCCTACCCGCTCACTGTATCATTCGGCTCATCGCTCACCGAATGCAGCGTGCGCGATCTCACCGAGAACGTGTTGAAGCTCGATTCGTTCTCGCCGAATTGGACGCTCGAATGCTCCACGACGCCGATGGTCGCGTCGCCGAAGGCGCTCGAAGCGCAGGTGCTGCAGGCCGTCGCCGCGGCGCTGCCCGGCGGCTTCAGCACGACGACGGGCGATGATCTCGGCCTTAACGACTATCGCTGGGACGACACCTCCACGAACGTCGCCGTCGATATCGGTTCGCTCGCCGGGCTGTTCTTACCGAAGGGGCTCGCGCAAGTCCGCATCGGCATCGTCCACTTCACGCACTGACCCGCCGCTCAGCACGCCGCGCAGCGAACCGTGCGGTCGGCGGGGTCTGCGTGAAAGCCGCCCGGGAGTCGCGCGGCTGCGAGCGCGACCACGGGCGTGAAGGCAGCGGTCACCACACCCTTCGCCCCGAACAATTCACGCACGAACTCATCGACCGGTATCGTCAACCGTAGCTGTCTTTTTTCAACCAGCATGCCGATCTCCCAAGCGCTGATCGGCGAGAGCAGCAACTCGCCTGCAGACGCAGCCTCCTCGATCGCGTTCGCCGCGCGAGCCGAAATCCGGTAATCGTGATCTCGGCTCCGAGTCGCTCCACCTCGTCCATGATTTCGAGACAGCGCGCTTTGAACTCGGCGGCGCCAACTTCGCGCTCGTGCGTGAGGAGAAGCGATATCGACTTCGTCTTTTTCGGGATCGCGGAAGAGCATGAATGCCGAAGCTACGGATGCAGCGCGGCGAGCAGGCGCTCGCGTAGCGCGGGTGGCAGCGGCATACTCTTCTTCGTCTCGCGGTTCATGCAGGCGACGGTGAGCGTCATCGCCGCGCTCGGCTCGCCGGTTCGCTCGTTGAAGATCACCGTCTGCCAGCGCACGCTCGAGGCACCGACCTTCTCGAGATGGGTTCGCATGCGCAACCAGTCGCCCATCAGCGCGGGCGCGTGATACTCGGCCTCCACCTTCACCCGGGGGAGCCAGAAATCGAGCGTTTCAAAGACCGAATTGTACGGAAAGCCGAGTTCGCGAAAAAGCTCCATCTCGGCATACTCCGCGAATCGCCAATAGGCGGCGAAGTACATGATTCCGGCGATATCCACGTCGGCCCACTGCACCTGCAGCCGCGCCTCGAACGCGCGCGCGCCGGGGGGCATCGTATCGCGAAACTTCGTCATACGTTCCTCGCGCGAACCGCTTCCACGACGTAGCGTGCGAGCGGATCGATCTCCACGTTCACCGCGCTGCCGACCGGGCGCGCGCCGAGGGTCGTGCGCGCGAGCGTCTCGGGAATCAGCGCGAGTTCGAACCAGCCGTCGCCCACCGCCGCGACCGTGAGGCTCACGCCGTCGATCGAAATGAACGCCTTCTCCGCGATCGTCGGTTCGAACTGCGCCGGTCGCTCGATGCGCACCCGTTCGCCCTGACCTTCGGGCGTGCGCGCGAGCACGCGCGCGGTCGTGTCAACGTGGCCGTACACGAAGTGTCCGCCCATGCGATCGCCGATGCGCAGCGAGTACTCGATATTCGTCACGTCGCCGACGCGCAGCGTGCCGAGCGTGCTACGCGCGAGCGTCTCGGGAATCACGTCGAAGGCGATCGTCTCGCCCTCGATGCGCGTCGCGGTGAGGCACACGCCGTTGACCGCGATCGAATCCTTCACCTCGGGGCGCTCCGCGGCCACGCCCTCGCAGCGCAACCGCAGCGTGGCGCCGCCGCCCGCGAGCGCGTCATTCGCGACGACCGTCGCACGATATCCGATCAATCCGCTAAACACGTGGCTGCTCCATCACTCCCGTCAGCACGACATCCGCGCCGACCATTTCGACACCGTCAAACCGCACTCGCGCGCCTAGCGTTGCGAGATCGGCGCCCGCCAGCACCGGCACCGCGCGATCGGTGCTGAGCAGCACCGGCGCGACCGCCCAGTAGAGACGATCCACCAAACCCGCCGCGATCAGTCGGCCGCCCGCGGTCGGACCGCCTTCGCAGAGCGCACTCTGAATGCCGCGTTCGCGCAGACCGCGCATCGCCGCGGTAAGATCGAGCTGCTGCGCATCGTCGTCACCGACGAAGAGCAGATCGGCCACGTCGCGCAGGTTGGCGAAGCGTTCGCGCGCACCCGCGGGCGCAACCACGATCGTGCGTGCATAATCCTCGACCGCGGCGAAGACGCGGCTTCTTTCTGGCACCGTGTCGGTCTCGCAGAGCACCACGCGCACGTACGGGCGCAGGCGGTGCGACGCCGGGCGCACGGTGAGCTGGGGATCGTCCACGCGAATCGTTCCCGCGCCCACCATCACCGCGTCGTGCGCGATGCGCAGATCGCGCACGTACAAGCGTTCTTCTTCACACGTGATCCACTCTTGCACGCCGGGGCGCGAGGTGATGCGGCCGTCGAGCGACATCGCCATCTTGAGCGCCACGTACGGGCGATCGCGCCCGATCGCCGCGGCGAACGGCTCGATCAAGCGTCGCGCGCGCGGTTCATCGAGCACCGTCACCTCTACGCCGCGCTCGCGCAGGCGCGCCACGCCGCCGCCGTTGGTCTTGGGATTGGGATCGAGCGTGCCCACGACCACGCGCGCCACGCCCGCATCGAGCAACTCCTGCGAACAGGCGGGCGTGCGGCCCACGTGATTGCACGGTTCGAGCGTCACGTACACGGTCGCGCCGCGTGCATCGCCCGCCTGCGCGAGCGCGTGCACTTCGGCGTGCGCCTCGCCCGCGCGGTGATGGTAGCCCTCCCCGATCACGCGCCCGTCGCGCACGATCACGGCGCCGACGGCGGGATTGGGTGACGTGTTCCCGATTCCGCGCGCCGCGAGCTCGTACGCGCGCTCCATGAAAAGACGATCCGCAGGGGTCACGCCCCTCCGTTCGCGACCGCCGCCGCCAACGCTTGCGTCACGCGCGCGCCGCCCGCGCGCAGCGCCGCCGCGCAGTCGTCGAGCGTGGTGCCGGTGGTGCAGACGTCGTCCAGCAGCATCACGTCGAGACCGCCGACCATTGTCGCATCGCAACGGAAACGCCCGCGGGCCGCGCGCCGCTGTTCGCCGCTGCGTCCGCGCTGCGCGTCGCTCGCCCGATGTTCCAGCGCCGCGACGACCCGAGCGCCCGCGCGCTGCGCGGCCTGCGTCGCCACCAGGCGCACGCCGTCGACGCCGCGCACGCGGCGGCGCGCGGCGCTCGTGGGAACCGGCACGAGCAGCGCCCCCGCCGGAACCAGCCGCGCGAGCCGTTCGCCGAGCGCCTCGGCCACGTCGCGGCGGCCGTCTTTGAGCGCGAGAATCGCGGCGCGCAGCGCCCCCTCGTACGAGCCGAGCGCGTGGACCCGCAACGTCTCGGTCGCGCGGTGCAACGGCGGCGCGTCGAGCGGCACGCAACGCGCACACAGCCCACCGCCCTGCGCGCCGCACGCCGCGCACTGCGCGGGAAAGAGCAACTCGAAAAGCCCGTGCATCATGCACGAGCTCGTTCACGCCGTCGCGTGAATCCGGCTAGGTCGGCACTTCGTCGTTCGCCACCACCGCGCCGGTCAAACGCGCCTCGGCGGGCACCGCGTAGCCGATACCCACGATCGTATCGCGCAGGGTCGCACCATCGCCCACCTGGGCGCCTTCCCACAGAATCGAGCCGTCGATCTGCGCACCCTCGCCGATCGTCACGCGATCGCCGACCACGGCGGGGCCGCTCACGCGCGCGTGCGCGCCGATCTCCGCGCCCGCGCCGATCCACACGTTCGCATCCACCTGCGCGCTCGCGTCGATGCGCGCGTCGGCCGCGGCGCCGTTCGCCCGCGTACCCGGAATGCGGAAGATTCCGTTGACCACGTCGTCGCTCGCGCGGCGATACTCGCTCGGCGTCCCGATATCGCACCAGTAGGCATCGCGCGCATCGTAGCCGTAAAACGCCGCGCCCGCGGCGAGCAGATCGGGAAAGACCTGTTTGCCGAAATCGTAGAACGTCAGCGCGGGAATGTGCTCGAAGATCGCGGGCGAGAACGCGTAGATGCCCGTATTCACGAGCTTGCTGCGCTCGGTTCCCGGCGCGGGCTTTTCCTGAAAGCCGGTGATGCGGCCGTCCTCACCGAGCACCACGACGCCGTACTGATCCACCTGCGGGCGCACCACGAGCCCGATCGTCGCGACCGCGCCGTGACGCCGATGCTCGGCGACCAGCTTGTCGATCGGGAGATCGGTGAGATCGTCGCAGCCCACCACCACGAAATCATCCGCGCCGAAGAACGATTCCATCGCTTTCACCGCGCCCGCGCTGCCCATCAACTGCGCTTCGTGCAAGTAGGTCAGCTTCACGCCGAAGCGCGATCCGTCGCCGAGGGCGGCCACGATCGCGTCGGCGAGATAATGCACGTTGATCGCGATCTCGTCGTAGCCGTACGAGTGCAGATAACGAATCAGATGCACGGCGTTCGGCACGCCCGCAACCGGCACGAGCGGCTTGGGCACTTGCTTCGTGAGCGGATAGAGGCGCGTCGAGAGCCCACCCGCGAGAATCATCGCTTTCACGTCGTGTTACGTCCCTTTCTTGCTTGCGACACCGAGTCGATCGAGGGTGATGAGCCAGACGAAATACGGGAGTGCGAGTTGACGGCGCCAGCGATGCGGCTCGCGCAGCAACCGGTAGAGCCACTCCATTCCCAAACGACGCCACACCCGCGGAGCGCGTTTCACGCGCCCGCTCAACACATCGAACGAGCCGCCCACGCCCACGCCCGCGCCGCATCCCGTCGCACGCAGATGCTCGGCGAGCCAATACTCCTGGCGCGGCGACCCCAGCCCGACGAAGAGAATCTGCGCCTCGCTCGCCCGAATCTCCGCGACGATCTCCGCGGACTCGCTCTCGCCGAAAAACCCGTTGCGCAGGCCCGCGATCGGCAGCCCCGGAAAGCGCGCTTCGAGCACCGCCGCCGCATCGGCCGCCACCCCTTCGGCGCCGCCGAACAGGTAGACCGGTACGCCTTCCGCGGCCGCGTGCGCGCAGAGCCGCTCGACCAGTTCCACGCCGGTCACGCGTTCGCGCAGCTCGGCGCCGCGGCGGCGCGCGACGGCCAACAGCCCGATCGTATCGCAGAGCGAGAGCGCCGCGCCGTTCACGACCGCGCGAAACGCGGGATCGCGCTGCGCCTGCACCACCATCTCGGTGCCGAGCGTCACGATCTGCGCGCCCGCGCCCGTACGCGCGAAATCCAAGATCCGCTCGGTCGCGCTCGGCGCGTCGAGCAGATCCAGGCGACATCCCAGGATCTCGATGCTGTCGGCCACGCGGTGCGTCGTCAGCCGAGCGCTGCGGCGGCGCGGTACGGCTCGACCAGCGGCGCAAGCCGTTCCGCGAGCGCGGCGGGCAACTCGTCGAGCGGCGAGCGGCAACGTCCGGCGCGGAAGCCGAGCGCATTCATCGCCCACTTGATCGGAATCGGATTGCTCGTCGCAAAGAGCGCGTCGAAGAGTCCGAGCAGCGACAGGTGGATCGCCGCCGCCTTGGCGACATCGCCGCCGCGATAGGCATCGAGCATCGCGCGGAATTCGCGCGAGCACAGATGCGTAGCGACGCCGACCACGCCGTCCGCACCGACCGCAAGGCAGGGCAGGAAGAGATGATCGTCGCCCGCGAGCACGCGGAACTCCGGCGCCTTGTCGCGCACGATCGTCGCGATCTGCTTGAGATCGCCGCTCGACTCTTTCACACCGAGCACGTTGCGATGGCGGCGATGCAGTTCCAGCAGTGTCTCCGGCAGCATATTCGACGCCGAACGTCCGGGAATATTGTAGACGACGATCGGCAGCGGCGTCGCGTCGGCGATCGCGCCGAAGTGCGCGAGCATTCCGCTCTGCGTCGGCTTGCTGTACGGCGGCACCACCACCAGCAGCGCGTCGGCGCCCGCGTCCTGCGCCTCGCGCGCGGCGCGCACGCTCGCTCGCGTATCGCTCGTGCCCACGTTCGCGATGATCGTCGCGCTCGTGCCCACCGCGTCTTTGGTTGCGCGCACGAGCGCATTGCGCTCGGCCGCATCGAGGGTCATGCCTTCGCCGGTCGAGCCCGCGATCACGAGCGCGTCGTTGCCGCGTTCGGTGAGAAAGCGCGCCAGACGCGCCGCTTCGGCGGTGTCGAGCTCGCCGCGCTCGTCGAACGGCGTGATCATCGCGGTCACGATGGTCCCGAGTGCTTGCACGTTATACCTCGCTCGTTTCCAGATGGAATTGGTCGTGAACGGCGGCCTCGGCGCGAACCACGTCGTCCTCGGGCACCAGAATCGAGATCGTGATGTTACTGTCGGTGCAGTGGATGATCTCCACGTTCGCGCGGCTGAGCGCGGCGACGCACGCGAACACCACGCCCGGCATGTAGCGCATCCCGTGGCCGACCACCGAGATCTTGGCGCAGCCTTCGCGCACGCGCACCGCCAGGTTCAGATCGCCGAGCAGCCCGCGCACGTCGCGCCCGCGGTCGCCGTCGACCACGAACGCCACGCCCGCCTGATTGATCGTCACCTGATCGATCGAGATGCCCGCGTCGGCGATGCGGCGGAACATCTCGAGCTCGGTCTGCATGCGCTGCGTGGGGTTCTCGATATCGCCGCGAATCACGCGCACCCACGTCACGCGGCCCGATGCCGTCACGCCGGTCACGGGTCGCTCCGAATCGTAGCCCGCCTGCACGATCGTGCCCACATCGGTCGCGAGGCCCTTGATCGCGTAGGTCGTGCCGGTGCGCTCCGCATAGGCGGCCGCCTTGTGGTGCATCACCTTGGCGCCGCGCTCCGCGAGCTCGGTCATCTCTTCGTGCGATGCGCGTTCGATCACGTGCGCGCTCGGCACACGCCGCGGATCGGCGGTCATCGCGCCGCTCACGTCGGTGTAGATATCCACCCGCTCCGCGCCGAGCGCATGACCGATCGCGATCGCCGAAAGATCGCTGCCGCCGCGCCCGAGCGTCGTGATCGCCCCCGTCTCATCGGCTCCCTGAAAGCCCGCGATCACCGGCACGATGCCGCGCTCGATCGCCGCGCGCACCGCGTCGGGCTCGACGCGCAGAATCTTCGCGTCGCCGCGCGTCGCGTCGGTGCGCACGCCCGCCTGCGCGCCGGTCATCGCCTGCGCCTCCACGTTCATCGCGCGCAGTTCCTCGGCAAAGACCGCCGCCGAAATCAACTCGCCGCAGGCCAGCAGCAGATCGCTGTTCGCGCTGCCCGTTGCGCCGCCGATGAGCGCGAGAAGCGTGTCGGTCGCGTACGGCTGCGGCGCGCGTCCCATCGCCGAGACGATCGCGACCGGCGCGAAGCCGGCCTCGCGCGCGGCCAGAATGCGCGCAAAGGCCGTCTCGCGCGCTTCGCGCGTTGCGACCGATGTGCCACCGAATTTCAATACCGCCGCGCGCAGCGTCTGCATGGCTTACACGAAACCTCGCTCGAGCAAGAGTTCCAGAATCTGCACCGCGTTGGTCGCCGCTCCCTTGCGCAGTTGGTCGCCCACGCACCACAGCATGAAGTGTCGCGTCGCGCCGTCTTCTTCGGCGTGCAGGCGCGCCACGTGCACGAGATCGGTGCCTTCCACCTCGCGCGGCGTCACGATACCGTCGCGATGAAACACGACTCCCGGCGCACGCGCACACGCGGCCGCGAGTTCTTCCACGCTCGTCTCGCGTTCGGTCTCGAACCACACCGCTTCGGAGTGCGCCGTGCGAACCGGCACGCGCACGGTCGTCGCGCTCACGAACAGCTCCGGCAACCCGAGCATCTTGCGCGTCTCCTCGCGCACTTTGCGTTCTTCGCCGGTGTACCCCGAGGCATCGAAGCCGCCGATCTGCGGAACGACGTTGCGCGCGAGCGGGCGCGGAAAGACCGTCGCCGCAGGCTCCGGGTCGCCGTTCGCGAGCGCGCGTTCGCCCGCGAGCAGTTCGTCGAGCCCCGCGCGTCCGGCGCCGCTCGCCGCCTGATAGGTCGCCACGCGCACCGCGCGCAGCCCGGCCGCGTCGCGCACCGGCGCGAGCGCCGTGCAGAGGATGATCGCCGTGCAGTTCGCCACGGGAAAGAGGCGATGTTCGCGCGCGACCGCGTCGGGATTCACCTCGGGAATCACGAGCGGCACGCCCTCCGTCATGCGAAAGGTCGCGCTGTTGTCGATCACCACCGCGCCGCGTTTCACGAGCGCGGGCGCGTATTCGGCGCTCGCGTCCTCGGTGCTCGCAAAAAAGACGACCGGATACGGCGCGAGCGCTTCGAGCGTGGTCGCCTGCACGCCGTCGCGCGCGCGCGACGCGAAGCGTCCCACCTGCCCGACCGCCACGCCGCGCTCTTCGAGCACGCGCAGGATCGTCTCACCCACCACGCCGGTCGCGCCGACGATCGCAACGTCAACCGATGACATGATCCAACCCCACGACGAGTCCGTGAACGGCGCCGACGGCCTTGACCGCGGCGAGCATGCCGGGAACGAACGATTCGCGGCCGAGCGAGTCGTGACGGATCGTCAGCACCTCGCCGTCGTTCCCGAAGAGCACTTCTTGATGCGCGAGCAATCCGCGCATGCGCACGCTGTGAATCGGCACCGGCGCGGGGCCGCCCGCAGCCGCGATCCGCTCGGCCGTGATCCGCGCGGTGCCCGAGGGCGCGTCCTTCTTCTTGTCGTGGTGCAGTTCCACGATCTCGGCGCTCGGAAAAT
Source organism: Vulcanimicrobiota bacterium (assembly GCA_027306785.1). Taxonomy (GTDB): domain Bacteria; phylum Vulcanimicrobiota; class Vulcanimicrobiia; order Vulcanimicrobiales; family Vulcanimicrobiaceae; genus REEB354. The sequence continues at coordinate 68,177 of DAHUZB010000006.1, read as the reverse complement.
AGCGAGCGGCGATCTCCGCAAAGCGCATCATCAGCACCGCACCGAGCGCGAAGTTCGGCACGAGCATCGCCCCGAGACCGCGCTCGCGCGCGAGCGCATCGAGCGCATCGCGTTCTTGCGCGCTCCAGCCGGTCGCGCCGACTACCGGGCGCACGCCGCGCCGCAGCGCAGCCGTTGCGATCGCCACGGTCGAGGGATGCGTGGTGAGATCGAGCAACACGTCGGGCGCGCGATCGAGCAGTGCGTCGAGCGAGTCGACGATCTGCTCCTCGGGCACGGCCGTGCGCGCGAAGCCGCCGGCATAAGTAACGCCGTCGGCTTCGTGCAGTGCGGTACAGGCGACGCGCCCCATGCGGCCGAGCGCGCCGGCCACGGCAACGCGTAGCATCGGCTCTCTTACACTCTTAGATTTTTTCGAGCGGGGCGTACTTGAGCATCAGCATCTTCTGCCCGACGTTCGGGAAGTCGATGGTGACCAATCCGTCGCCGCCCGCGCCTGCGATGTCGCGGATCGTGCCCTCACCCCATTTGGGATGACGCACGCGGTCGCCGTCTTTGAGATCCATCGACATACCGGCACCGGCCGATTCATGGATCGCGACCTCGCGCCAACGCCCGCCCGAAGGACGCGGCAGCTGCACGCTGGTGCTTTCCAGAAATTCGAGTCCGGGCATCTCTTCGAGGAAGCGCGACTTCGGATAGGCGTAGGTGTTGCCGAAGATCGCACGGCGCTGCGCGTACGAGAGGAAGAGGCGATCCATCGCGCGCGTGACGCCCACGTAGGCGAGACGACGCTCCTCTTCGAGCTCGGGCATATCGGTGAGCGCGCGGCTATGGGGAAAGACGCCTTCTTCCAAACCGGTGAGGAAGACGTGCGGGAATTCGAGTCCCTTCGCGCCGTGCATCGTCATCAGCGTCACGTAGGACGAATCGGGATCGAGCGAATCGAGATCGCTGATGAGCGAGATGTTGGCGAGGAAGCCCATCAGCGACGGCTCCGCGTCGGTGCCTTCGTACTCGCGGGCCACACCGACGAGTTCCTGAAGATTTTCGATGCGGGCGCGCGCGTCGTGGGTCTCTTCGGCCTGCAGTTCGCGGACGTAGCCCGAATCTTCCATCACGGCGACGAGCAGATCGGCGACGCCGAGCGATTCACCGCGCGCCTGGAAGCTGCGCATCAATTCGGCGAAGCGCTCGAGCTCTTTGAGCTTCTTGGGCACCGCCTCACGGAGCAACTCGCCGTCGAAGATCGCTTCGCCGACCGACATTTTTCGGCGGGTCGCCGCCTGCACGAGCGATGCGAGCGTCTGCGCGCCGATGCCGCGGCGCGGCACGTTCACGATGCGCTTGAACGCGATCGCATCGGAGGGGTTCATGATGTAGCGCAGGTACGCGATCACGTCCTTGATTTCGGCGCGCGCGTAGAAGCCGACACCGCCGACCACGCGGTACGGAATGCCGTCCGCGAGCAGCGACTCTTCGAACACGCGCGACTGCGCGTTGGTGCGGTAGAGCACGAGAAAATCGCGATAGGCCGCGCCCTCGCGCACCATCTCTTTGATCTTCTCGGTCACGTAGCGCGCTTCGTCACGTTCGGTCGCGGCCGGATAGACCGTGATCGCCTCGCCCTCGGCGCGCTTGGTGAAGAGCTTCTTCTTCGCCCGCGTGCGGTTGTTCTCGACCAGGGCGTTGGCCGCGTCGAGAATGCGCTGCGTGGAGCGGTAATTTTCTTCGAGCTTGAAGACTTTGGCGCCCGGAAAATCCTCTTCGAACCGCAGGATCATGCGATAATCGCTGCCGCGCCACGAATAGATCGACTGGTCGTCGTCGCCGACCACCGTCACGTTCTTGTGCTTGCCGCCGAAGATCGCGATCAGGCGATACTGCGCGATGTTGACGTCCTGATACTCGTCGACCAGGATGAATTGAAATTTATTTTGATACTTCTCGCGAACGGCCGCGTCTTTTTCGAGCAAATCGATCGTGCGCACGATCAGATCGTCGAAATCGAGGCTGTTCGATTCGCTCAAGCGCCGCTGGTACTCGGCGTACACGTTACCGATGCGCTCGCCGAGAAACGCGGTCTGCTTCTCGAGATACTGCTCGGGCCAAATCAGCGCGTTCTTCGCCTTGCTGATCTCGTGCAGACAGGCACCCGGCGCGAGCTGACGCTCGTCGTAATCGAGATCGTCGAGGATATCCTTGACCAACTGACGCTGATCGGCGTCGTCGATGATCGCGAAGCTCGGGGCGATCCCGATGCGGGTTCCGTCGCGGCGCAAGATACGCACGCACATCGAGTGAAAGGTGCCGACCCAGAGATCGCGCGCATCGCCGCCCACCATGCGCTCCAAGCGCGCCTTCATCTCGCCCGCCGCCTTGTTGGTGAAGGTGACGGCGAGGATCCGATCCGGCGTCGCGCCGCGTTCGTTCAAGAGGTAGGCGATGCGGTGGGTGAGGACGCGCGTCTTGCCGCTCCCCGCGCCCGCGAAGATCAAAACCGGACCGTCGGTATGCGCAACGGCCTCGGCTTGCACGGCGTTGAGGGATTCGGACTCCAGGATCATCATCCCGTAATACTTCGCCGTGCAAGGCACATCGGCCTCGAACGGCGCGCGCTCAGCGTGCGAGACGGAGCGCGCCGCGCCGCGCATCGGCCATCGCGTAGGCCGCGGCGAGGTGCGCGAGCGTCGATTCGGCGCCCATATTTCGATTCACGCCGTCGCGCTCGAGCCCGTCGTAGCACCCGCCGCCCTGCGCCATCGCCGTGCCCTGTAGGTTCTTGCCGTAGTACCACGCGAGTGCCGCTTCGGCGGCCTCCAGACGCGGCGCGGCGGGCGCGAGCGCGTGCGCCGCGAGCTCCGCGTCGACCATCGCGGCCGCTTCGAGCGGCTGCTGTCCGAAGCTCGCGCGCGGACCGCCGCGGCGATACCAGCCGTCGTTGCCGATCGGCACGAAGAGTCCGTCTTCGAAGACCACCGTTTCCAAAAAGGCGAGCGCATCGAGCCCGGCCTGCGCGAAGGCGGGCTCTTCCAGGGCCGCCGCCGCGCGCAGCAGCGCTTCGGGCAGACGCGCGTTGTCGTACGTCATCGCCTCGTCGAACCAAATCCACGCGGACGTACGCGCCGCCGCCAGTCGCGCCGTCGACAGTTCCGCCAAATGTCGCAACACGGCGCGATGCCCCGGCGCGGCGTCGGCGAGCGACACGTGCGCGAGCCCGAGCATCGCGTACGCTTGCGCTCGTTCGTAGGCAAGCCACTCCACGCTCTCGAGCGCACGATCCAGCATCGCGCGGCAGAGGCGGCGCCAGGCGGGCTCCGGCGCGAAACGCGCGCCGTACCCGAGCGCCCAGATCGCACGCCCGCAGCTGTCGTGCGTGCCGACCGCGTCGAGCCAGATGCGATCGTAGCTCATGAAGTTGTGAAAGCGCCCGTCGGGGAGTTGCGCGTCGTGCAGAAACGCGAGGTAGATGCCCGCCAAGCGGCGCGCCTGCGCGTCGCGCGGCGTCACCCGCAGCCGGGCGAGCGCGACGATAAACGCGCGCGCGACGTCATCGGTGCAGTAGCCGGTCGAACGATTCGGCACCGATTCCGTGGCGTGCTGGATGATGCCCACGTCGTCGCTGAGCACGACGACGTGGTCGAGCGGCGGCAGCGTCATGCCTATGCCGAGGTGACGAGCGAGGCCCCGCGAGGCGGCGCAAGCTCGCAGAACAGGTTGCCGTATTCGCGCGCCACGTTCGGCCACGTCATCTGCCGACCGAACCGATAGGCGCGGCGCTCGGTCGCGCGGCGCAGCGACGCATCGTCGAGCAACATCGTGAGGCGTTGCGCGATCGACGCCGCGTCGCGGAACTCGCACAAGAAGCCGCGGTGATGCGCGAGCAGCTCCTCCGCGTAGAGATACGGCGTGGAGACGATCGCTTTACCGCAGCCCACCGCGTAGGCGAGCGTGCCGCTCACGATCTGCACGGGGTTGAGGTACGGCGTAAGGTAGATGTCCGTGGCCGCGAGATACGAGACGAGCTCGTCGAAGTCGAGGTACTTATCGACGAGCTGCACGTTGTGCTGCAGACCGAAGCTACGCACCATCTCGTGCAGCGATTCGCGATACGACTCGCCTTCACGTCGCCGCACCACCGGATGTGTCTCGCCGAGGATCAGGTAGAGCGCTTCGGGATGTCGGGTAACGACCTCGCGCATCGCCTCGATCGCGTATTCGAGCCCCTTGCCGCGGTTGATCAGCCCGAAGGTGGAGATCACCATGCGCTGCCCGATGCCGAACGATGCCTTTGCCGCATCGGTCGACTGGAAGGCGACGTCGGGGACGCCGTGATGGATGACGCGCAGCTTCTGCGGATCGATGCCGTAGATGCGCTCGAGCAGATCGCGCCCGGTGCCCGAGAGCGAGACGACCGCCGCAGCGCGCTCGCACAGGTCGCGCGTGACGCGCAGCATCGTCTCGTCGGGCTCGGGGAGCACGGTGTGCAGCGTGAGCACGACCGGCTTCTCCACGGCATCGAGCAAGTCGATCAGCCACTCGCCGCGCTCGCCGCCGAAGAGACCGTACTCGTGCTGAATCGCGAGCACTTCGGCGGGATGCCGATTGATGAAGCGAGCGGCCTCGCGGTAGCCGTAGCGGTCCTGTTCGTTCAGACGGCCCACCACCTCGGGCGGGTAGCGGCGCATCTCGCCGCCGGGCTCGTCGATCGCGACGACTTCGCTACGCAGGTTGAACGCGCGGTCGAACGAGGTGACGACGTCGTGCGTGAAGGTCGCGATGCCGCACTCGCGCGGCGGGTACGATCCAAGCAGTAACACGCGGGGCACCAGCATGCACGTCTCTCCGTCGGCAAACACGAGGGAACGGGATCGAGCGGGGCCTCCAAGTTACCTAGGAAGCTCCTCCCTGTCATACCTCTAGTGTACCCCAACCGGAGTGCGAGATAAACCTAGCGCGTGATCGGCGCGGTCGCCCCCACGCGGCTGCCGGCTTCGAGCACCGCCTTCGGCTCGATCGCGGTATCGTGGCCGATCACGCTGCCCTCGAAGACGCGTGCCTCGGCGCCGATGCGGGCACCGCTCGCGACGATCGCGCCCTCCAGGATCGCCCCGTCTTCGACCGTGACATCGTCCCAGAGGATGGTATCGCGCAGCACCGCGCGCGCGCCGATCGAGCAGCCGTGCCCGAGCACCACGTTCGGCCCGATCTCGGCGGTGGGATCGACCCGAACCTCGGCGTCGGCATGCACCGGCAGGTTGAGCCGCCGCACCTCGCGCAGCGCCGCCGCGCCCGCGCCGCTCGCGCCGGGCTCGAGCGCGAGCATCGGCATCCGATGAGCGAGGATATCGCGATGGGCGGCGAGGTACTGCTCGGGCTTGCCCAGGTCCATCCAGTAATCGTCGGTGGTGTAGGCGTAGAGCCCCTTGCCCGCCGCGATGACCGCCGGAAAGGTCTCGCGCTCGATCGAGACCGGGCGCCCGGCCGGGATCATATCGAGGATCTCGCGCTCGAAGAGGTAGGTGCCCGCGTTGATCTCGTTGGTCGGTGCGGTCTCGCGCGGCGGCTTCTCGACGAAGGCGCTGATACGGCGCTGCTCGTCGTGCACCACGCAGCCGAACGCGGACGGGTCGTCGACGCGGATCAGATGAAGCAGTCCGATGCCGCCGAGCCGCTCGTGCTCGGCGAGCATCGCACGCAGGTCGAGGCTCGTGAGGATGTCCCCGTTGAGCACGAAGAACGGCCCGGTGATGTGCTCTTCGACGTTCTTGAGCGCACCGGCCGTCCCGAGCGGGCTCTCCTCGATCACATAGGTGATCTTCATCCCGAGCTGCGAGCCGTCTTTAAAGTAGTCGACGATTGCTTGCGGCATGTAGCCTGCGGGCAGGATGACGTCGCGGATGCCGGCCTCGCAGAGCCGTTCGAGCGTGCGCGCGAGGAACGGAACGCCCATGATGGGGACCATCGGCTTGGGAGTTCCGTACGTCAGAGGGCGAAGGCGGGTACCTTCACCGCCGACCAGGACGATCGCTTGCAACCAGGGCTCCTTTCGCTCACACGATGCCGGAAGCGCGCACCTTCGACACAGGCGAGCGGCAACATCCCGGTAACCACCACGAACGCACGTTCGGATAGAATCATACCCATGGGCCGCCGCCGCTACGACTGGTCAGCCGTACAACGCTACTATGACGAAGGTCACACATATCGGCAGTGCAGGGAGCACTTCGGCTTCGCAGCGCAAGCGTGGACAAAGGCCGTACGGAGAGGCGACCTCCGCGCGCGAGCTCGCGCTCTGCCGATCAACCAGCTGCTCATTACGGCGCGATCTCGCTCCGCGGTTCGTCGGCGGCTTCTCGCGGATGGACTGCTGGAGAACCGCTGCTCGCTCTGCGGTATTACAAGTTGGCTAGGGCGACCGTTGAGCATGCACATTGACCACATCAACGGCGTCGGAACCGACCATCGCATCGAGAACCTTCGAATGCTTTGCCCAAACTGCCATAGCCAAACTGAGACCTATGGCGGACGAAACGCAAAAAGACGACAGCGCTTGCAAGACCCCGATGCGGTCGTGTAGTATAACCGTCGCTGCCGTTCCCGGTTGGTGAAATGGTATCACGCCTGGCTCTGAACCAGGTATTCGTGGTTCGAGTCCATGACCGGGAGCCATGGCCCTATCGTCTAGAGGCCTAGGACGCCGCCCTCTCACGGCGGTAACGCGGGTTCGAATCCCGCTGGGGCTACCATTTTCGCCCTTATTTCATAAGGGTTTCCGCGACACCCGAGGCTCCGTGCAACAGAAATGCAACACGGAGCCTCGTTCGTTTCCTATCCGACGAGCCTCCCGAATGCAGCGGTAGCGTCGGCGTCCCGGTCACTGGCTTACGGCTTCAATCGAGACCCCCGCCTGCGCGCAAAGGCTCGCGTGACGGGACAATCGGACTGCCGTCCGCGCGAGCGTTTAGGGACGTGGCGTCGTGGTGAATTTGGCGCCGTCGAACGTCAGGTGTGAGGATTGCCCCACTTGATCCGTATAGACCGAACCTGTGCTTCGCGAAGTACAATCCGAGCTCTCGTGCGGTGAAGCCCACACCCGGGCTGCCTGGCCGTGAAGCTCGAAGATCGCTTTCTCATGGGGGTGGACCTCATATTGTATGTGTGGTCCGACAGCGACGTCATTCCCGCCAACCCGTCCCATGCCGCTCATGTCGTATTTGAAAGCTTGGGCAGCAAACCGTTGGCAAACCGACGATGAATTTACGACAGCGAGCTTGATGGGGAACCCGTCGTGGGTCAGTGTGCCTTGAGCCGATACGGGCGGGGCGGTTGCGACCGTTACGATGACTGCCGCGATGCCGAGTGTCAGCGCTCGAACCATGAGGAGTTCCTCCTTGAATATCGTTTCTGGTAGCGTGTTGTCCTGACTCAAGAACGTACGAGAGCGGACAAGCGTTCCCCGGGTTGGAGCAGTGCTTAGCGTCGCCACATCAATTCCAAAGGCGCCTGTGACAGGCGCCTTTCTTCATTTTTGCTGCTCGACGATGCGCTGCCTTCGCATCGGTCGCGTTTACATCACTTCGCGAATGCGATCGAGATCGGAGATGAGACCGGGGCCCGTGGGATGCCAGGAAAGACGCTCTTGCGTCTGCGCGCTCGATGCAGGCAGATCAGCGGACATCAGCGGCGCAAGCCAACCGAAATGCGCCGCCGCTTCTTCAACCGGCAGCGAGGTTACCGGAACGTTGACGCGTCTGCCCACGGCCTCCGCGATCTCGCGAAGCGGCACGCCTTCTTCACCAACGGCATGATAGCGCGTTCCGGGTTCCGCGTTCTTTTCGAGCGCGAGGCGATAGAGATGCGCTGCGTTCAGCACGTGAACGGCGGGCCAACGATTTGCGCCAGCACCCACGTAGGCGGAGACGCCCTTTTCTTTGGCGAGCGCGATCAGGAGCGAGATCAACCCGTGTCGGAGCGGATTGTGCACCTGCGGCAAGCGCACGACCGAAACGCGTACACCGCGCGCGGCAACGGCGTCGGCCGCCTCTTCCGATGCATTGCGGGGAAATTGCGAACTGCCCGTATGCATGTCGGATTCCGTCGCGGCGCGACCAGGCGCGAGCATTCCGGTCCCCGCGGTCACGAGGAACGGCCGGTTCGAACCCGCGAGCTCGTCGCCCATGGCTTCGATCGCTCGACGATCGATCTCGCAGTTCTCTTGAAAGCGCGAAAAATCATGAATGAACGCCAGATGGATCACGGCGTCCGCGCGAGCGGCGCCGCCGCGCAGGCTCGACGGATCTTCCAACGACCCGCGATGCACGTCCGCGCCCGCCGCTGCGAGCGCCGCGGCCGACGCGTCGGAGCGCGCCAGGCCGACCACCTCGTGGCCCGCGCCGATGAGCTCCGCCGTGAGCGGCGTGCCGATGAAGCCGGATGCCCCGGTAAGAAAGACCCGCATGAAACTGCCCCCAGTCCGTGATGTCAGATACTGACGTGAGTGTACCACTGATGTCAACCGCTGTCATGCCGATGGTGCTATACTACGCCGGATGGGCCGCTGGGTACCGAACGCGCAGGGTCGCCTGATCGAGGCGGCGCTGGATCTCTATAGCGAACGTGGCTTCGAGCAAACGACCGTCGCGGAAATCGCGCAACGGGCCGGATTGACCGAGCGCACGTTCTTTCGTTACTTTGCGGACAAGCGTGAGGTGTTATTCCTCGGCTCGGAGCAGTTCGAACGTTCCATCGTCGAAGGGCTCGAACGCGCGCCCGCGGCGCTCACCCCGCTCGACGCGGTCGCCGTCGCGCTCGAACACACGGCGACGTTTTTTGCCGATCGCCGCGCGCACGCGCGCCGGCGGTATGCGGTCATCGACGCGAATCCGGAGCTCCAGGAGCGCGAGCGTCAGAAGCTCGGCGCGCTCGCGGCAGCGTTAGCGGCGGCGCTGCAGCGGCGCGGGGTCAAAGCCACAAGCGCCAGACTCGCCGCCGAGATGGGCGTGGCCGCCTTCAAGATCGCGTTCGAGAACTGGATCTCGCAACCGAACGAGAGCCCCTTCGAACGCTCCATCCGCAACGCGTTCGAAGAATTGAAATCACTCACGTAGGCGCGTGAAGCGGTCAACGTTTCCCGACGTTTCGGAACGCGCGAAGCCGATTGCGGCGATCGCATACCAGATGCCGAAGAGCATCGCGGCGTCGCGGCCGAGTAGCGCGAAGCCGATGACGGCAAGCGCGACGCCCGCGCCTGCGAGCCACACGATCGGGACGCGTCGCCGCAACGCGAACGCGAGCGCGAGGATCAGCAGACTTGCGAGCGCGGGGTAGACGGCGGAGCCGTTTCCCGGGTGAAGGATGTAGGCCGGGACGGGCCGAGCACCGTCCGTCGCCAGGGCGCCGCCGAGCGCGCGCAGGACCGCGTCGAAGACGAAGTACGGCGCGGACAGGACGGCGGCAACCACCGCGATCCACGAACGCGCGACGATCGCGCCCATGACAAAACACGCGATCGCGCCGAGATCACCCAAGACCAACGGCGCGAACGCATCGTTTCCGACCGTCGTCTCGAACACGGCCACGCCCCACAGCACCGCCGCGCTCGCAAACGCAAGCGCGGTCAGCAGTTCGAGCGGCCTACGACCCGCCGTCGGAGATGTCATGGGGAAACGCATTCCCGACGCCGCTCGCAAGCTCCGCCGCACACGCCTCGGCAGGGCGGCAATTTGCTCGGCCTGAAGGCTGCCTCAGCGCTCATCGCACGCTGAAAGGGAGAGCTTGCCCACACCCGAAGGCCCGCGGCCGGCGCGGGTAACGATTCGTCCGCATCGCTCGTACAGAACGCTGCGCGTTTCCCGCGTCACCTGGCCCGCGAACGCCGTCTCGTTGCCGCTCGGCATGCTGCTCGCCTACGCCGTGCTGCTGCTGCTATGGCCGCGCGCGACCGCCTGGATAACGCACGTGCTCGCGCAGAACACCCCGGTCACGCAGTCCGTCTCCGACAACTTTCTGCGCATCGCGTCCACGGTGCCGGTTCCCACGCTTCCCTCGCTCTCGGTCGTGAGCGCGCTCGACGTCGCGGGACTCGGCGCCGCCGCGCTCGTCGTCGCCGCGCTCTACAAGCAGAAGAACGCGCCGCTGCCGCTCTGGATCATCGGCAACATCATCGTCCTCATTGCGACCGCGCTCTGGGCCTTTCTCCAAGGGCGCGTCGCCTATGACGGGCCCACCTACATGCTGTTGCTCGAGCGCACGAGCGTCATCATGATCCTCTGCGCTCCCATCTTCGCGGTCGTCGTCTCGGCGCTCTTGCCCTTCAGCACCCTGGAACGCACCGCGATGTTCACGATGCTGATCGCGATCGACTTCGTGATGTCGATCCTGCGCCTCGCGGTCTTCGCGCTGCTGCTCACGCACGCGGGCGTCGTCATCGAAGCGGTGCTCTACCTCTTCTTCGGCCCGCTCATCGACGTCGTCTACTTCATCACGGCCTATTCGCTCTGCGTGGTCTCGCTCAGCCGCCGGATCGCGCGCACCGAAAGCGTGTGGGAATGGTTGTAGCGCTCAACGCGTGGCTCACGCTCGTCGTGCTGTTGATGTCGATCTACACCGTGCGGCATTGGATCTTCACGTTTTCGCGCGTGTACGGCAAGCAACGTATGTCGTTCTCCGATGCCTACGAAGAGCATCCGCCGTCGGTCACCGTGCTCGTACCCATGCACAACGAAGCGCTGGTCGCGCAGGCGTGCCTCGATGCGCTGCTCGCCTCGGAGTATCCCAAAGACTGCCTCGATGTCATCGCGATCGACGATCAGTCGACGGATGCCACGAACGAGATACTGCTCGCCTACGCGGAACGTCACCCGCACGTCAAGGTGCTCACGATGCACGGTCCCGAACGCGGGAAAGCCAACGCCCTCAACGTGGCGCTCGAGAGCGTCGAATCCGAGTTCGTGCTGGTCTTCGACGCCGATTACACGCCGGGGCGCGGTCTCGTGCGCACGCTCATCAACGCGTTCGTCGATCCCGAGATCGGCGCGGTCATGGGACGCGTCGTACCGCGCAACACCAATCGCAGCATGCTCACGCGCTTGCTCTCGATGGAGCGCGCGGGCGGTTACCAAGTCGATCAGCAAGCCCGCTACAATTTCAATCTGCTGCCGCAGTACGGCGGCACGGTCGGGGGCTTTCGACGTCGCATGCTGGCCGAACTCGGCGGCTTCGATCAACACGCGCTCGCCGAGGATACCGAGCTGACCGCCAAGATCTTTCAGCATGGTTGGAAGATCGTCTACGACAATCGCGCCGAGTGTTACGAAGAAGTTCCCGAAACGTGGGAGTCGCGCTTCAAACAGTTGCGCCGTTGGTCGCGCGGGCACAATCGCGTGCTCTGGTCGCACCTCTGGGGGCTCGTCACGGCGCCCGTGCTCACGCTCCCGCAGCGCATCGATGCCGGGCTGCTGATGCTCTGCTACGCGGTGCCGCCGATTCTGCTCTCGGGCTGGGCCGCCGCGCTCGTCCTGTTCTTGCTCGGGCGGCTCCCCTATGCGGGCGGCGTCACGCTCGCGTTCTGCGTCGTGCTCTACAACGCGTTCGGCAACTTCGCGCCGGTCTACCAAGTCGCCACCGCCGAGGTGCTCGACGGCTCGACCACGCGTCTTTTCTTGCTGCCCTACCTGTTCTATATGTTCCCGTTCAACTCGTGGGCGATCACGACCGGATTCATCGACGCGGTCGGCGATATCGCCAAGAGCCGACGCGGACGATGGGATAAGACGGCGCGCGTCGGAAACGCTCCGCCGACGTGAGCCCGGTCGAAGCGGGCCTCTACCTTGCGTATGCCGTCATGGTGCTGCTGCCGTTGCTGCCCGGACTGCTCGAATTGCGCGTCGCGGCCGACGACGATCCGCTCAAAATCGACGCGTCGTACGCGCGCGATCCACGCTTTCTCGGAAAATCGATGCGCGCGAAGGTCGAACCGATTCTCGACGCCGCGGTCGGCGAGGCGCGCGTGCCGTTCCTCAATCGCAAAGATGAGTTCGCGCGCGTCACCGACGGTCTCGCCTCGCCCGACCGCGAGCAACTCTCGGAGATCGTGCTCTCGCGCGGCGCGTTCCGCGTGGGCGATCACAGCGAGATGCTCGACGTCTACGCGCGCGGCGAAATCGAACTGGGCGCCTACGCGCGCCTGCGCACGCTCGCCGGAGATCGCGACGCGCGCATCGGCTCGCACGCGCACGTCGTACGCTGGATCGATGTCGGCGGCAATTGCGAGATCGGCGGCGCATCGGAACTCGGCCAGTCGGTCAGCGCGTCGGGGCGCCTCGAGGTGGGTCCGGGCGTGCATTTCAACCGCCTCTTCGGCAAGCCGATCGCCGTCGTCTCGAGCGCCCGCGCCGAACTGCGCGCGCTCGAACTCGGGCCGCTGATCGTCCGCACCGCTACCGCGCGCCGCCTGGTCAAAAAGCTCGTCGTCGATGCGGGTGCCGATCTCGAGGGCGATGTCATCGCCGCCGACGAGGTGGAGGTGGGCGCGGGCGCGATCGTTCGCGGCAGCATCAAAGCGGGCGGGAGCGTGACGCTCCGCGAAGGTGCCTGCGTGTGCGGCAATATCGTCGCGCGCGATACCGTCACGCTCGAGCGCGACGCGACGGTACTCGGGCACATCTTCGGCGACGGCGACGTCGTGCTCCACGGCGGAGCACTCGTCGGCGACCGCCACGCACCCAAGACGATCCACGCATCGCGCAACGCCACCATCGCCGCCGAGGCCTGTATCTTCGGTTGGCTCATCGCCGAACGCGGCGGCACGACCGCAGCCGCCGTCACCCCGCACGAGGACGCCCGCACGCCATGATCCGCTCCTTCCGCATCGCGCTCGCACTCACGCTGATCGCCGCCGCACCGACCGCGGCCACGCGCGCGCAAGAGCTCACCGCGACGACCACGCTCGACACGTTTTCCAGCCCGGGCGATCTCTACGGCCCGTGGCAGACCACGCTGCTCGAAGATCAGTGGCAGGCGGGCGCAAAGGACGTGCCCTCGATCACGCTGCTCGACCGCACCGACCGCGATCGCAACACCCTCGGCGATGCCGCGCCGACGCACTCGACCGCCGTCTACGCCGACGACTACCACACTTGGTCGAACTCGTTCTTCACCTACGCCCAGGTCATGACGTCGAGCGGACAGATTCTGCCCAATCGCCTCGCCTATCTGGAAGGCGACGTGAAGTTCGGACGGCGCCGCAATCTCGTCGTCGGCACCGGCGCATCGCTCTACGCGAATCCCGACGGCAGCGTGACGCACGGCTTCAGCTTCGGACCGACGCTCTATACGGGATCGATGGTCTACACCGTGCGCGTCCTCCCAACCGTGGTGAACGGCCGCTACACCGGCCTCACCTCGAACGGCACCGCGGTCTCGGGCGCAAACAGCGCGAACGGCACCGCGCTCGAAGCGGTCGCCGAATACAACGTGCTCGGCAAAAACCAAATCACGGCTACCTATCTCGGCGGCACGCAGCCGGGTCTATTGGTGGGATTCGTCGGCACGCTGCCGCCTTCGTTCACGAGCCTGCAGCGCGTCAACGAATTCGATCTCTCCGCGAAGCACTGGTTCCGCCCCGATTTCGGTATCATCGTCGGCGGCACGATCGCCGCGCATGCGTTGAAAAGCACGGGCGCGAACATCTATCATGAATCGGCGATCACGCTCGGCCTCTTCTTCGGTCGAGCCGTCGGTTTGCCGCGTTAACCGGGAGTCGTTGTGATGCGTCGGATCTTCTCAGTCGCCGTCTTTCTCTGCTGCACCGCCGCGCTCGGCGCATGCGGCGGCGGTGGCGGTGGTACCAGCGGGAGCACGAGCGGAGGCGGCGGCGTCGTTCCGCCCACCGCACCCGGCACACCGGCGGCCGTTGCCACGCCCGCCGCGACGGCGACGCTCGCATTGAGCGGCGGCAACGGCGCGACGACGGGCCTCATCCTCGCGCCCGCCGCGGCAAACGGAATCTCCGGCATCACGATCGCACTGCCGCCGACGACGGCAACCGGCTCCGTCACGATCGACGGCTGGACGGCGCTCCCCCCGAACGCGCCGACCCTCACGGCCGCCGTCGGCCCGGCGCCGCAGCCGCTCGGCTACGTGACGCTCACGCCCTCGGTCTCGGCGAACTTTTCCACGACGCCGAGCATCATCGTCAATCTCGGCACCGCGACGAGCACGAGCGGCCTCAGCTTCTACGTCGCGTCGCTCTCGCCGGGCGGCGCCGCGTGGACCGAACCGCTGCTCGGTCCCGCAACCCGAAGCGGCGTGCAGCTCACGTTGCCCGCCAACCTGAACGTGGGCGCCTGGAACGTGCAGGCGGGCGCGACCTACACCTTCGCCATCTACGCGATTCCCACGCCGGTCTTCACCGACGATTGGATCACCTACGCGCACGATCCGCAGCGCACCGGCTACGAGCAGCCGCCGACCGGATCGAGCGCGCTCGGTGCGATCACCGCGCAGAACGCGCCCTCGCTTCAGCTCGCCTGGAGCGATGCGCCCGATCCCGGGTGTCACACCACCGCCATCGCGAACGCGGTCGTCGTCGACGAAGCGAGTCCGCTCGTGGCGAACGGCTTCGTCTACTACGCCGACACCTGCGGCTTCATCGCCGCGCTCGACCGCATGAACGGCACCGTCGCGTGGTCGTACCAGGCGCCGAACGTGCCCTTCGGCGTCGACGGCGTGCTCGGCACGCCCGTGCTCGACGGCAGCACCCTCATCGTGCCGATCTGGGGCGATCCGGGCAACTGCACCGCAGCCACGCTTGCGACATGCGATCGCGCGCATGGCGGCTACCTGCTCGCCCTCAATGCGACGACGGGCACCCCGCTGTGGCGGAGCACCCCGCTCGCGCTCGGTAACCTGCGCGGCGAGCCGTTCGTCCTCAACGGACAGATCTACCAAGGCGTAGCCGGCGGCGACGCATCGAGCGGATTCGTTGAAGGCGGCCTCGCGGTCTTCGACGAGGCGACCGGCGCGCAGATCGGCTCGACCCTCACCTTCGCTCCGCCCGGCAACCCGTACGCGGGCTTCGACGGCGGCAGTTCGTGGTCGCCGATCTCCTACGACGGCACGCATCTGCTGCTCGGATCGGGGAACACGCGCAACGACGACGGCTACGAAGACGGAATTTTGGAACTCACGCCGCAGATCGGCGGCGTGCCGCAGATCGACACCGGCTATCTCATCTCCACGTTCGACAACGTGAGCGATGACGAAGATATCGGCGGCGGCGTCATGCTCTACGGCGGCAACGTTTACTTCACGAGCAAGAACGGCTATTTCTACGCCTACGGTGAGAGCAATCCGACGACGCCGCTCGCGCAGACGCTGATCAACACCAACTCGCAGCCCGGCGGACGGGGCGGCATCGGCACGCCCACGACCGACGGGACGATCCTCACCGCATCCTCGGGGTACAACCGCTGCGACAGCGCGAACGCGTGCACGACAAGCGACCTGGACTGCTTCAAACTCGGAGCGTCGACGCCGTTCGCAAAGCTCTCGGCCACCAACTCGACGATCTACTCCTACGCGGCGTACGGCTCGGGCGTCGGCTTCGTCGGCATCGATAACGGCGCGACCGACGGCGTGCCGACCGGCGCTTCCAACCCCGCGCCGGAGTTCGTCGCCTTCGACGATAGCTGCCACATCATCTGGAAGGCCGATCCGCTTCACGTGATGGGCTATTTCTACGGCGGACCCGCCGTGGTCGCAAGCGGCGTCTACGCGATCGATAACGCGGGCAACGTCTACGCTTGGAAGCTCCCCTACCAGATGGGCGTCGAGGCGACGAAGCCCCTCGCGCAGCGTCTCCGCCAGACCCCGCGGACCCTGATCACGACGACCCACTACCAGCTTCACGGCCCCCATCCGGAGCATTTGTAAAGCGAGCGTATGGCAAATGTAAAGAATCCGCGAAGGTCCGCTCGCGCACCTCGGGCGTACGCTCGCCTGCCGATATTCCGACTATGCGCAAGCTGATCAATCGCTGGACGATCCTCGGTGCCATCGTCGTGGCTATCCTCGCAGGGGTCCAGCATCGCCTTGCCTCGCTTCCGGTGCATGCGCCCGTTCTCGTCTCGGCGTCCGCGCTGCACGCGCTGCATTAATCCCCGGCACTACCTGTTTTTCGGGCAGGAAGCGTTTTCCGGCGAGGCGCACGAACGGCGCTAAAGGAGCCTCGTTGTGCCACTAACCGCTCGTAGTATCGTGCTCGGCCTTCTTGCGTTTGTGCGCACGATCGTCAGCGTCGTCGGCGTCCTCGCCGCCCTGGCCTATGTCGGGCTCTTCGTGCTCGAACTCGTGCATCTGCACAACCTCGCGTTGAATCCGTTCGTGGTGCGCGTCGCACACCTGCTCGCGCCCTCGATCCTCGCGGTCTCGCATTGGTTCGGCTGGCGCTGGCCATCCGGGCAGACGGCAAACTGGGCGCCGCTGCTGCTCGCCGTCGGCGTCGCAATCGCGCGCTCCCTGATCGACGGCGCGCTCGATCGCCTCGATACCGCGCTCCAGCGCTCGTGGAAACCCGCGGCACCGCGCGGCGCCGACACCGCGCAAGCGAACGCAAGCCGGTATGCGCTGAGCGCGCAATCCGAGAGCGACCGCACGCTGCTCCTCAAGCGCTATCGCGAGATCGAGGACGCGCTGAAATCGACGGCGCGCAAGAGCTGCACCTTTCTCTCCATCGATGTCGTCGGCTCGACCGAGATGAAGCGCGGCGAACGCGAGACCGCCATCGCGGCCACGTTCCAGGCCTACGAAGAGATGGTGCGGCGCATCTTTGCCCAGTACCGCGTGTGGAAAGACACCTGGACGCCCGACGGCGTGATGGCCTGCTTCCTCGATCGCGATCTTGCCGTCGCCGCCGCGCAGCAGGTGCTTGTCGCCCTCGCCGCATTCAACGCGAGCGAGAATCAGCTGCGCACGCCGATCGCCGTACGCTGCGGACTCAACGAAGGCGAGGTCGTCATCTTCGAAGACAGCGCGCTCGAAAAGGTGGCCGATCACGTGATCGACGTCGCCGGTCACATGCAGAAGCACGCGGGCGCCGACGCGCTCCAGATCAGCGACGCCGTCTACGCGCGCCTCGCCAAGCCCGAGGGCTTTGCGGCGACCGGCCGTGATGTGGACGGCTTCGCGACCTACGAATGGGCCCCGACCCGCCCGACGGAATAGACTGCGCCACGGCGCGTCGAAGCTCTCGCCATGGACGATCTTCCCGAGGAACTACGAGCGCAGCTCGCGCTGCTCGCCTCGGCCGAGGCCGAACTCGAACGCATCCGCACCTCGATCCTCGCCGCCGATGCGGCGCGCGCGGCGATCGTGCAGCCCTACGTCGGGAGCGGCATTCCGATCCGCATCCTACAACTCGGCTCGAACGTTCCCGGCGGCCACACGAACACCGATCAGATCTTCACGCCGGATCGCTATGAAGTGACGACGATGCGGGTCGAGCTCGCGAGCGACGAACGGCCGCTCCCCGCCCACGACCTGGTCTTCAACGCAATCGCCGATCCCGACAGCTGCGATGCCGCGCTCGTCCGCGCGCAATCGCTCGTCACGCGCACGAACAAGCCCGTGCTCAATGCGCCCGCCGCGGCGCGCCTCACGGGTCGCCTGGGCAACGGCACGCGCCTGCGCGATCTGCCGGGCGTGCGCGCGCCGCGCATCGCGCGCCTGGCACGCGCGCTGCTTCAAGGCGCATCCGCGGAGGCGACACTTCGCGCGCACGGACTGGCCTTTCCGCTGCTGCTGCGCGCGCCCGGATTCCACAACGGCGAACACTTCACGCGCGTCGCGGCGCCGGCCGATCTCGCGCCCGCGCTCGCGCGCATCCCGGGCGAGGAACTCTACGCGATCGAATTCATCGATCTCCGCGACGATGCCGGACGATTCTGGAAGTATCGCGCGATGATCGTGGACGGCGCGCTCTATCCCGCCCATCTCGCCGTTGCGCGCGACTGGAACGTGCACTACTTCAGCGCAGAGATGGGCGAGG
Source organism: Vulcanimicrobiota bacterium (assembly GCA_027306785.1). Taxonomy (GTDB): domain Bacteria; phylum Vulcanimicrobiota; class Vulcanimicrobiia; order Vulcanimicrobiales; family Vulcanimicrobiaceae; genus REEB354. Next base: position 50,128 of record DAHUZB010000006.1, on the reverse strand, counting down.
AAGAACAGGCCGCACAGCGCCGCTTCTGCGACGACATCGCGGGCTATCTCGGTCCCGCCGCGATGCAGGCGCTCTCCGAGGTCGCGCGCGCGCTCAACCTCGACTACGCGGGCATCGATTTCTCGCTCGCGCCGAGCGGCGAGGTCGTCGTCTTCGAAGCGAATGCCGCGATGACGATCTACGTTCCCGATTCGGGCGACTCGCTCGCAAGCCGCCGCTCCGCGGCGCTGCGCATTCACGATGCCGTGCGCGCGATGATCGCTCGTCGAAGCGGTCGCGCCGCATGAAGCGCCGCGCATTTCTCGGCGGCGTCGCCGCATCGGCCGCGCTGCTCGATGCACCGCTCGCGCTCGCGGCCGAGTACCGCGCGCACGGCACCTCGTTCTCGCTGCGCAGCGCGGGTATCGAAGCCCGCTTCAGTACCGACGGCGGCGTGCTGCGCATGGTCGGACTCACCGATCTCGTGAACCACCGCGCGCTCCCCGCCGCGCGCGAGCTCTTCACGCTCACGCTCGCCGACGGCTCGGCGATCGCGGCGCGCGCGTGCACGATCCTCGACGGCCCCGCGTTTGCCCGCACTCGCGGTACGCCGCGCGCGGCGCGCTACAGCGCGCGAATCGGCGCCGGGATCGTCACCATGCGCCTGCGCCACCCGCAGACGGGCGCGCTCTTCACCTGGCGCACGATCGCGAGCGACGGCGCCGCCTATCTACGCACCGAGCTCACGATCGACGCCGAGCTCGCTCCGCTCGCCGTGCGCGACGTGCGGCTGATCGATTTTCCCACGATGCCCGATGCGCGTCCGATCGGCACCTGCGACGGCTCGCCCATCGTCGCGCACGACGTCTATTTCGCCGTCGAGCATCCGTTCGCGCAGACGCAGGCGTTCTTCGATCGCGCCTACGCATCGTATCCGAGCCGCGTCGACGTGCAGCCCGGCGTGCCGCTCGTCACCTCGGCGGTGATCGGCGCCGCGCGCCCCGGGCAACTGCGGCGCGATTTCCTCACCTACGTCGAGCGCGAACGCGCGCACCCGTACCGCACCTTTCTGCACTACAACTCCTGGTACGACATCGGCTACTTCACCCGCTACGACGAGCGTGATTGCCTCTCGCGTATCGCGGCCTTCGGCGACGAACTGCACGCGCGACGCGGCGTCACCCTCGCCTCGTTTCTCTTCGACGACGGGTGGGACGATCCGAACGATCTCTGGGCCTTCAACGCGGGCTTTCCGCACGGCTTCGCGCCGCTCGCCGCCGCCGCGGAGCGCTACGGCGCGCGGCCCGGCGCGTGGCTCTCGCCCTGGGGCGGTTACGGTACACCGCGTCGAGAGCGACTCGCCGCGGCCAAGCGCGAAGGCTACGAACTCGACGCCGACGGGCTCGCGCTCTCCGGACCGCGTTACTACACGCGCTTCCACGACGTCGTCATGAACTTCATCGCGCAAGGCGTCAATCAATTCAAGCTCGACGGCACGGGTGACGCGGGCGCGGTCGTTCCCGGCAGCCGTTTCAGCAACGATTTCGCCGCCGCGATCGCGTTGATCGCGGATATGCGCGCCGCGGAGCCCGCGATCTACGTCAATCTCACGACCGGAACCTATCCGTCGCCGTTCTGGCTACGCTACGCCGATTCGATCTGGCGCGGCGGCGAAGATCATGCGTTCACGGGCGAAGGCTCCGATCGCCAGCAGTGGATCACCTATCGTGACGCCGACACCTACGCGGGGATCGTGAATACCGGCCCGCTCTATCCGCTCAACTCGCTGATGCTCCACGGGCTCATCTACGCGCAGCACGCCGAGCATCTCGCGACCGATCCGCACGGCGATTTCCGCAGCGAGATCCGCTCCTACTTCGGCAGCGGCACGCAACTGCAAGAGCTCTACGTCACGCCGTCGCTGCTCGCCGAACGCGATTGGGACGATCTCGCCGAAGCCGCGCGTTGGTCGGCCGCGCACGCGGGCGTGCTGCGCGATACGCACTGGGTCGGCGGCAACCCCGCCCGCCTCGATCCCTACGGATGGGCGGCCTGGTCACCGCACGCGAGCATCCTCACGCTGCGCAACCCGTCACGACGCACGCGCGAACTTCCGCTCGACATCGCGCACGCGCTGGAACTGCCCGATGCGGCTGCGCGCACCTATCGCGCGCGCTCGCCCTGGCGCGACGCGCCGCGCGACGAGACCGTCCTCACCGCCGGACGCGAGCATCTCTTCGTCCTCGACCCCTTCGAAGTGCGCACGCTCGAACTGCACGCGATCACATGACCGCCGATGCGCGCGCGATCGCCGCGCACTTCGCGTGCGAAGGCGGCGTCGTCGCCGCGGCGCCGCTCGAGGGCGGATTGATCAACCGCACGTATGTCGTCACCCTTCGCACCGAACGTGACACGCGGCGCATCGTGATCCAACGTATCAACGAGCGCGTCTTTCCCGACATCGAAGCCCTGCTCCGCAATACCGCGCTCGTTACCGCACATCTGCGCGAGCGCGCACCCGGGCTCGTCCCCGAACCGATTCCGACCCGCGACGGCGACGCGGCATGGCAGGCACCCGACGGCTCCCGATGGCGCGCCGCGCGCTTTCTCGATGACGCCCTTCCCGTGCCGCATCACGCATCACGCGAACTGCTGTACCGTGCCGCGCACGCCTTCGGCCGTTTCACGCACGCCCTTGCCGATCTCGCGCCGACGCGCGTCACCGAGGTTATCCCGCACTTTCACGATACGCCCGCGCGCCTCGCCGCGTTCGACGCCGCCGCGGCACGCGATCCGCACGGGCGACGCGCCGAGTGCGCCGATCTCATCGACGCCTTGCACGCACGGCGAGCGGCCGCACACGGCCTCGTCGCGGCGCACGCCGCGGGCGTCGTGCCGCCGCGCATCGCCCATAACGACGCGAAGCTCGCAAACGTCCTCGTGCGTACCGACGGGAGCGCGGTCGTGATCGATCTCGACACGGTGATGCCCGCAAGCGCGCTCGTGGATTTCGGCGATCTCGCGCGCAGCGCCGCCTGCGCGACGCACGAAGACGATCCCGATCCCTCGCGGTTTCGCGTCGATCCCGAGCGATACGAGGTGTTGCGCGACGGCTTCGTCGACGGCGCCGCATCCTCGCTCACGAGCGCGCAGCGCGTGCATCTGCCGACTGCGGCACGCACGCTCGCCTACGAACAGGCGCTACGCTTCGCGACCGATCACCTGCTCGGCGACGTCTACTATCGCATCGCGTACGCGGGACAGAACGCGGTGCGTGCGCGCGGACAGCTCGCGCTCTTCGAGGACCTCGCGCGCTTAGGGCAGTGAGTCCAGGCGCCCGCCGTCGACCACGAGCGTCGTCCCGTTCACGAACGCCGCATCGTCGGAGGCGAGAAAGCAGATCGCGGCGGCGAGATCCTCGGGCTTGCCGATCGCGCCCTGCACCTTCTCCACGCCGCTCTTGACGTTCGGGTTGTTCCGGAGCATCGGCGTATCCACCGCGCCGGGCGCGACGGCGTTGATGCGTATCTTGCTCGCCGCGAGCTCGATCGCCGCACCGCGCGTAAAGGCTTCGATCGCGCCTTTGGACGACGCGTACGGCACCACGTTCGCGGTGGTCGCGTGCGCGTGCACGGAGCTTACGTTCACGATCGCTCCGCCCGGGCGCATGTGCGGCACGCCGTATTTCGTAAAGAGAAAGACCGAGCCGAGGTTGGTCGCGATCACGTGAAAGAAATCGGCTTCGGCGATCTCGACGATCGGATGAAACGTCATCATCGCCGCGTCGTTGACGATCGCGTCGATCGCGCCGTACTGCGCGACCGCGCTTGCGATCGTCGCCTGCACCTGCGCCGAATTTCCCACGTCCACTTGCGAAGCGATGGCGGCGCCGCCCGCGGCCGCGATCTCCGTCGCGGTCGCCTGCGCCGCCGCGAGCTGAAGATCGGCGACGACCACGCGTCCGCCTTCGCGCGCCATCTGCAGCGCGGTGGCGCGGCCGATCCCGGAGCCGCCGCCGGTCACGATACAGGTTTTTCCGGCAAATCTCATAGCGGTTCGCGTTCGTGCACGCAAAGGGATGCTCCCTGCACGCACCGCACATCGCAGCTATGGCCGATACGATCCGTTTCGGCGTGGCCACCGCCGACCATCAATGCGAAGCCTACGACGGCAGCGACGACATTCGCGACGTGTGGGAGCGCGTGCGCGGGCTCGTGCCGCGCGGTCGCGCGACCGATTTCTGGAATCGCTATCGCGAGGATGTCGAGCTCGCGCGGTCGCTCGGCTGCACGATCTTTCGGCTCTCGCTCTCGTGGGCGCGCCTTGAACCCGAACCCGGGCACTGGGATGACGCGGCCTTCGCGCACTATCGCGACGTGCTGCAATCGATGCGCGCCGCCGGAATGGAGACCGTGGTCACCCTCGTGCACAACACCTGGCCGCTGCACGTGCAGGCGGCGGGCAACGGCGCGGGGCTGCTCGACGCGGGCTTTCCACAACGCATGGCGCAGTACGCGGCCGTCGTCGCGGAACGGCTCGGCGATCTGATCGACTACTACGTCACGCTCAACGAACCCAATCAGCTCGTCTACGGCTGGATTCGCGGATTCTGGATGCGCAGCTACGCGATGCCGCCCGGTCAGCCGCCGTACATGACGAGCGATCGGCAGATGGACGACGTCCTCACGCTGATGCCCAACCTCTTTCGCGCGCATGCGCGTTCGCGCGATGCGATTCGCGCGCGTACGCCGAACGCGCGCGTCGGCGCCAATCCGCTCGTCCTCGGACTGCCGCGTTGGCTGCAGCGCCTCGTCGACCGCCGTGCCACGCGCCTCACCTCGCCGGAGCAGGTGCGTAAACAGGCGGCGCACCTCTCGCAGTCGTGGCTGCTCGAAGGCGGGCAGGTGGACGTCTCGATCGCGCAGATCACCATGACCGCCGCGCGCGAGGCCACCGCGCTCTTCTCCGAGCCGTACTTCGCCGCGCACCTCTGCGTGCTGCATCCCGCATCCGCGCCGCCGCCCGTCGATCGCACGCACTGGAACGGCCGCATCGGTGTCGTCTCCGACATGTTGCCATCGCGTCAAGCGGTCTCGATCTTCCCCGCCGCGCGCCTGCTGTACTATCCGAGCCCGCAGCTCGCCGCCGCCGCCCTGCGCGCAGGCGAGATCGACGCGGTCTTCGATGACGACGTCGTGCTCCGGCCGTTCGCGAACGACGCGCTCGCGCTCGCCCGCGTGCCCGCTCCCACGCAGTATTTCGCGGTCGCCACGGCCTTCGGCAGCCGCACGCTCCTCAATGCGGTCGACCGCGTGCTGCGCGAACTCAAACGCGAGCGCCCCGATCTGCCGCACGCCGCGAATCGCAAAACGGTCGCGCACATCGGACGCGGCGATGCCTCGCACGAAACGCACGAAATTCCGCGTCTGGATCGCTCGCTCGACCGTATCGTGCGTCGCGGCGTGCTGCGGGTCGGCGTTCATCCCGGCATTCCCGGGCTCTGCGAAGAGTCGCCGGATCGTAACGTCGCACCGTCGCACCGCTACACCGGACTCGAGCCGGAGATCGGGCGTCGTCTCGCACGGCACATTCTGGGCGACGCGGATCGCGTGGAGTTCGTGCCGCTCCACGGCGACAAACGCTTCAAAGCCACGCGCTCGTGGCTGCAGGCGCTCTTCACCCTGCGCAAAACGCTCGCCATCTTCGGCACGCTGCTCGGCACGAATTGGTGGAACCTCGGCATGGCCGGAAAGCTGCCGTCCTTTCTCTGTCCGTCCGACTGCGTCGGCAGCCTCGACTACGTGGGGCTCGATTACTACTGGGGCGTTCCCTCGTTCTGGCCGCCCGAACTCCATCGCCTGAGCGCCGCCGCCGAGTTCAAATACGCGAGCGCGCCGGTGTGGCCGAGCGCGCTCGAGATGATCCTGCGCGAGCAGGCGCAGGCGTTCCCGGGCAAGCCGATCGTCGTGATCGAAAACGGCTGCGTGAAAGAGGCCGACGGCTTCACGCGTGCCGCCTATCTGGAAGCCCACGTGCGCGAAGTCCGGCGCGCGGCCGAGCGCGGCGTTCCCGTCGCCGCGTATCTTTGTTGGAGCATCACCTCGAACCGCGAATGGGGGCTGGTCTTCGACGAGAACAGCGATTTCGGGCTCTTTCACATCGATCTCGACGACGATCCCGCACTCGAGCGCAAACCGACCGATGCGAGCGCGCACTACGCGCGGCTGATCGCCGATCCCGAGCGCCCTCGCTAAAACAGGGGGGCGCTCTCCAGGCCGCTAAGGTCACGCGATGCGCCGAACTCTGATCGCCGTTCTCGCCGCGTTTGCATTCGCCGTCTTCGTGGCGCCCCCGGCGGCGCGAGCGCGCGAGCCCGAGCTCGTCGCCTACAATTCCACCGTCGCCTCCGACGGCAGCGTTCGGCTCGTGCTCGACTTCAACGCGACGGCACCGTCGTGGCAGGTCGTCCACGCCAAGCGCAACGACGTGAAGATCGTGATGATCGGCGTCGAGCGCGGGCGCAATCTGCCCGGCATGTTCGAACCCGCGGGCGAGATCCTCTCGGCCAAGATCGCTCCCTTCGCGGGCGTCGGGCTGCTGATCGATCTCTCGCTGAAGAACGACGTGACACCGCGCGCCGAAAGTCGCGGATCTCGCCTGATCGTGCACATTCCCGCCTTCCATAGCGACCTCGAGGCGCACGGTACGAGCGTGCGGGCCGCGACGAACGACGGGGTGACGATCATCCCGCTCTCCTACGCGGACGTAAGCGAGGTCGCGGGCCTCGTGCGAAGCGGCGTGACCGTTCCTTCGGTGGAGGACTTCAGCGCGCAATCGCCGTTCGCCGCGCCGACGCCCGCATCGAGCAGTTCGTCGAGCTACGGCAGCCCGCCGACCGCAAACGCGCCGAGCTACGTCACCCTTCCCACGCACGCTCTCGTTCCCAAAGATAAACCGCAGGGCGTCTACATCGATAACCGCATGAGCGTCGACCGTCGCCTCAACGCGGTGATTCTGCGCGGCACGCCCGCCGAAATCGCGCCCTACGAGCGGCTTATCAAGCTCGTCGACACACCGCAGCGCAGCGTGCTGCTGGACACGCAGATCGTCGAACTCACCGAGACCGGCGAATCGGATCTCGGGATCAACTACTCGCCGGGCGGACAGCTCGCCTCGGCCACGTTTAACGCCGGAACCGCGCTCGGCGCGAGTGCCGTCAACGGCAGCGGCAAACCGTCAACCTCGCTCTCGCTCTCCGCGAAACTGCTCGCACTGCAGCAAAAGGGCCAGGCGAAGATCCTCGCGCAGCCGCGCATCCTCGCCCTCGACAACCGGATGGCGGCGATCCTCTCCGGCGAAGCGGTTCCCATCTTCACGAACGTCGTCGTGCCCTCGGGCGGAACGACGATCCTCCAGCAGCAGCTGCAATACATCAACGTCGGCGTGAGCCTGGAGATTCTGCCGCGCATCGCGGCGAGCGGCACCGTGACCGCCGATATCTTCTCCGAAGTCTCGAGCATCCTGAGCTACGTGCAGACCGCCCCGCGCATCGCGGTCCGCCAAGAGCTCACCGCCGCCACCGTCAAAGACGGCCAGTCGGTGATCATCGGCGGACTCTTGCAGGATCAGGAGATCTCGTCGTTCAGCAAAATCCCCGGACTCGGCGACATTCCGATCCTCGGCGCCTTCTTCCGCAGCCGCACCTCGACCAGCCAAAAGACCAATCTCTACTTGGTCATCACGCCGCACGTACTCTCCAAGACCTTCACCGATCGCGCCTCGGCGACGCCGCCCCCGGGAAACTGAGCCCGCGTTTGGGTACGATGCCTCCATGATGACTCGTGGAATCCTCGGCTGGATCGCCGCCGTCGCGCTCGCGACGGGCATTGCGAACGCCGCCCCCATCGTAACGAACGGCCTTGCCGGGGCGCTCATCGCCCAAGGCGGCGGAGCCGGGAGTTTTTCCAGCATCCGGGCGCTGAGCGCGATCGTCGGAAGCAATGCGGTGCAGGACGAGCTGAGCCGCATCACCGCACGGCGCGGCGCGCAGGCGGCCGGCCGTTTCGTCGACATCTTCGATTACGCGATGGCCGACGCATGGCACCGCGCGGGTAGCGAGAACGTCTCGATCCCCGACGGCGGTTTGCGCGGGGCGCAACTCGGCGACGCGCTCGCGGCGGCCGGTAACGCGAGCGGCGCCTTCGCGGCGCAGCGCTTCTTCGCGCACATCCTGACCGCGCCGCTCTGGAAGAGTGTCACCACCGACATCGATACGCGCTACGGCCCCGGCGCGGCCGCACGCTTCACGAACGAGACCTCGATGCTCTTCGGCGACCTCTTCACGAACCGCGCTCGCTGAGCGTCACTGCGCGGCGATCGAGGTCCGTCGTCCGCGCAGCACGTATTTTTGAATCTTTCCGGTTGCCGTCTTGGGAAGTTCGTCGACGAAGTGCACGCGCTTGGGCACTTTGAAATGCGCCAGATTCTCGCGCGCAAACGCGCGCAGCGCATCCTCGGTCAGTTCGGCGCCTTGCGCGCGTACCACGAACGCGTGCGGCGCCTCGCCCCATTTTTCGTCGGGCATGCCGACCACCGCAACCTCGACGATCGCCGCATGACGTAACAGCACACCCTCCACTTCCACCGACGAGATGTTCTCGCCGCCGCTGATGATCACGTCTTTGATCCGATCGCGAATCTCCGCGTAGCCGTCGGGATGCACGACCGCCGCATCGCCGGTGTGGAAGTATCCGCCCATGAACGCGCGTTCCGTCGCCTCGGGATCGTTGTAGTATCCCTCCATCACCACGTTGCCGCGCACGACGATCTCGCCGACGGTCGCACCGTCGTGCGGCACCTCCGCGCCGCGCTCGTCGACCACCAGCAGCTCGCCCGACGTAACGAGTTCGACGCCTTGACGCGCCTTGATGCGCGCGCGCTCGGCGAGCGGCAGTTCGGCGTGACGCGCGAGCGGCTCGCAGACGGTGACGAACGGCGCGGTCTCGGTGAGGCCGTACACCTGCGTGATCTCCCAACCGAGTTCGTGCTCGACGCGTTCGATCGTCGCCGCCGCGGGCGGCGCGCCCGCCGTGAGCACGCGCACGCCGCGACGCGCGTTGCGGCGCAGCGCTTCGGGCGCGTTCGCGATGCCGATCAGCACCGTCGGCGCGGCGCAGAGCATCGTGATGCGCTTCGCTCGATCAGTTCGAAGATGCGCACCGGATCGACCTTGCGCAGACAGACGTGGGTCCCGCCGGCCGCGGTAACGGTCCACACGAAGGTCCAGCCGTTGGCGTGGAACATCGGCAGCGTCCAAAGATACCGGTCGTCCGGCGTCATGTGCACGTGGATCATCGTGCCGATCGTGTTGCAGTAGGCATTGCGATGCGTGATCATCACGCCCTTGGGATTGGCGGTCGTGCCGCTCGTGTAATTGATCGTCAGAAGATCGTCTTCGCAGAGCGGCGGACGTTCGAACGCGGCCGGGGCGGCGGCGATCTCGAACTCATACGTCAGCCAGTTCGCGCGCGTACCCTCCAGGGCGACGAACGCGCGCACCGCGGGAATCTCGCCGCGAATCTCATCGACCGCATCGAGGTACTCCTCGTGCGCGCAGACGACCGTCGCGCCGCTATGGTTGATGATGTACGCGAAGTCGCGCGCGGTGAGCCGATAGTTGATCGGGACGAGCACCGCGCCGATCTGCGGCACCGCATAGAATGATTCGAGTTGCGCGTGGGTGTTCGGCGCGATATACGCGACGCGATCGCCTTTGCGCACCCCGAGTCGCTGCAGGGCCGCCGACCATCGATCGCAGCGATCGAAGAACTGCGCGTAGGTCATGCGCGTGCCTTCGTCGACGACCGCCTCGCGATCGCCGTAGAGGCGGCGCGCGCGGCGCATGAATTCGAGCGGGGTGAGCGGCGTCTTCATGGTGAGGCTTTCGCCGTACGAAGAACGGAGCCCGCCGCTTGCGCGACGGGCCCCGTCTCATGGCCGCAGGTTCGTGAGAACTACTGCAGCGTGACCGCCGTGTCGTCGATGAAGAACGAGGTCTCGAGGCTTGCATCCTCGGTGCCCGTCCACAGGATCTTCACGGTCTGGCCGGCGTAGGCCGAGAGGTCGAGCGAGTGCTGCTGGTACGCGCCCGCGTTGACGTTCGAGAACGTCTGCTTCACGGTACCGTTGACCGAGAGTTTCAGCGTGTCGTACGCCGTCGATCCCGTCTCCTGGGTCTCGATCGAGAGCCAGTAGGTCAGCGTCGCTTTGCAGCCCGACGGAATCGTGACGGACTGGCTCAGCGTGTCGGTGTGGGTCGTGCCGTAGCCGTCGAGCCACGCATAGCCGTTGCCGGTGTGCGAGTACGCGCCGTCGGTGTTGATCACACCCGAGGTCGTCGACCAGCCGGTCTGGCCGCTCTCGAAGCCCGGGTTGATGAACTTCTGACCCGAGCAGCCGGCGACCGGCGTCGGGGTCGGCGTCGGGCCGACGGTCGGCGTGGCGGTCGGCACCGGGGTCGGAACCGGCGTCGCGGTCGGACCCGGCGACGGCGTCGTCACCGAGCCGTAGCTGAAGGCGCAGCCACTGATCGCGTTGCTCCACTCGGGCTGGTTCGCGAAGACCGCGCCGTTGCCCATCGTCACGTTCTGGTCGTTCGTCCAGGCGCACTTATCGCCGATCTCCGCGCCCGACGAATCGGTCCAGCCGTTGCCGGCACCCGGATCGGTGATCGTCTCGGTGATCTCGTGGCCGCCGACGATGCTCGCACCGTCGAGCGTGCCGGGCGAGTTTACGTTGCCCTGGCCGCAGCCCGAGCCCGCATCCGGCACGTACGGGAAGTCCGTGTACGCGACCGGGCCGCTGCCCGAGCTGTACGAGTTGTGGTACGCGCACCACTGCGAGCCGAAGCCGCTCGTCGTGTAGCCGGTCGGCGTCACGACGAAGTAGTTCGCGTCCGCGCTGTAGCCGAAGTGAGCGACCGCTTTAGCCGCTTCCGCCTGGATATCGGAATCCGCATAGTTCGAGGGCGGCAGCGAGCTCGAGTCATACCACACGCCGCCGAGCTGATTGCTCGGATTCGTGATGTTGCCCTGACCGGTACCGGTGTACTGGGTCGCAACGTTCGCGAGATTGCTTCCGCCGAGGGCGGTGACGTAATTCACGAGATACGTCGCCATGCCGTCGGGATCGTGCGTCGTGTCGTTGGCGCCGCTCCAGCCCCAGAAAATCAAGTAGATTTTCGGAACCTTCTGGATCGGACCGCCGCCGTAATTCAGATTGTTCGACGCCATCGCGCGGCCGTGCGCGATCGAGTGCGGGCCCGGATGACCGAGCTGCGGATGCGATTTGATGTACTCTTTGCTGTAGAACAGGATGCGATGACCCTGTGCGACCGGCTTTTGGGCCGTGTTGTTCGGGGTGCCGGGGACGACCGCGTTATGCGAGCCGCCTCCGCAACCCGCGATGATCGACGCCGCCGCCGCAAGCGCGAGCAGCAGGCGCGGTGATTTCGCGAGAGCTTTCAAAGGTGAGAATTCCTCCAACTCTAGTGCAGCAAAGCAGCCTCGGAGAAGGCTACTCCCGCTGACTATGCGGGAATCCGCCCAGCCTGCCTAGCTGCAAACCGCATCTAGGTGAGGAGATGCACGCGGTCTCTGCCGCCCGCTTTAGCCGCGTAGAGCGCCGCGTCGGCCTCGCGCACGAGGCTCACCGCCGCCTCGCTGCCGCTCGGAGTTCCGCACGCGCCGCCCACGCTGATCGTCAGCACACGACCGTCGAATCCGTGCAGGTCGAGAGCCGTGACCGCCGTCCGCATCCGCTCCGCGATGCGTTCCAACTCCCGGCCGTCGGCGCCGGGGACCACGGCGCAGAACTCCTCGCCGCCGTAGCGCGCGAAGACGTCACCGTCGCGCACGCAGCCCGCACAGGCCTGCGCCACGAGACGCAGCGCTTCGTCGCCCGCGTGGTGCCCCAGACTGTCGTTGAACGCCTTGAAGTGATCGATGTCGAGCATCAGGATGCCGAGCGGCGTATCCGCTGCGGCCGCGTCGCGCAGCGCATGATCGAACGCGCGGCGGTTCAAGACGCTCGTCAGCCCGTCGAGATGCGCGAGCCGCTCCAGCTGCTCCGACTCGGCGAGCAGCCGTTGATGCTCCGAGCGCGACTCCTGCACGCCTTCGGCTACCGCGAGCGCGAGCAGCAGCGCCTGCAGACAGGCGCCCGCGTCGAGCGCGTAGACCCAGAGATCCTGTCGCGGCAGCGCGTAGGAGCTCATGTTGATCGCATAGCCGAGCGCGGTGCAGACGATACCCGCGACGTAGATGCGCGCGACGCGCATACCGAGCCGATAGGCGCGCCGACCGGCGTAGATCAGCACGCCGAAATAGGCGAGCGTCACCACCAGCGTCCAATCGAATGCGACGGTCACATTCGGAAAAAAATCCGTCAGATAGACCGAGAGCTGGATCGCGACGCCCACGAGAACGATCCCGACCGCGCGTCGATCCCGCTCGGTGAGCCGCAGAAAGTCGATGGAAAAAGCGGCGAGTGCCACCGCCGACGCGAGCGATACGGTGTCGTAGATCAGTTCGCGCGTCAAGAACGTCAGCGGCGGCAGCAGCACCCAAAAGACGCCGAACCCGACGGCCGAGCGACACGCGTCGAGCAGCATCACGCCCGCGTAGTTCACGAGCGAGCGATCGCGCAGGCTGAAGAACATCAAAAGATTGAACGCGCCGATCGCGAGGAAGAACCCGACGAAGAATCCGAACACGCCGCGCCGCTGCAGCGCGAAGGTGGCCGCACTCGCGGCCGGTACGAACTGGACCGAACGCGGATCGATCACGCTCGCCACGCGCGCATAAAACGTCTCGTGGAGGGCGTTCTCGGGCAGCATCAGGTACCCCGAGGCGAACCCGCGGTCGCGAGGGCCGAGATCGAATCCCGCCGCGACGTGCGTCAACCCGCGAGACGACGGCACGAAGAGATCGACGCGCGTGACCTTGTAGCTGAAGCGCAGCGCCCACGCACGCGTCGAGTCGCCGCGATCGACGCGAACCCGAAACCAATACACGCGCGGAACGCTGCTCTCCGGAAACTGCGGCAGCGTCGCGGCCGGTACGAAACGGCCGCGATCGGCTCCCCGGACCGTCGCGATCGTCGCGGTGCCCGCGGCATCGTAGAAGCCTTGCGCATCCGCGAAGAGCGAACGATTCGAGACCGGGTGCGCGGGGCGCGCGAGGGCGCTCGACGTCGCGGGAACGACGAGTACGAGGAGCATCAGAATAAGCCTCAACCCGCGGTTCACGAGCGAGTGATTAGCTCTCGGACGCGCCTCGCCTCTCACGCGGGCATGGGCATTTTCTCCCGGTATCCACCGCTATCGCATCGACGCGTCGAGCGCGGCGATCGCCGCGTTCGCCTTCGCGATCAGCTCCGATGCGATCGTCTGCTCGGCGGGCGTCGGCGCCTGATAGGCGAGATCGAGTTCGTTCATCACGAACGTGAGGTAATCGCGCAGCTTTACCTCGCGCATCAGGTCGCCTTCGCTCGAATGGATGTGGAATTGCACGATGCTTGCAACCGTCGCATCGATCTGCGCGCGCTTCGCGTGCGGGAGATGCGCGCGTGCGGCGAGTGCGGCGTTGATCGTGCGGTTCAGGCGATCGAGCGTCTGCGAGAGCGTCGTCGCGAGCGCTAGCCGCGCATCGAGCGCGCCCGGCGCCGGGTGCAAGCGCGGGTCGAGCTTCACGGTAAATGGCACTTTACGAACCGTCTTTCCATACGAAAGCACGGCCGTGTAGCTTCCCGGCACGATCGTCGGACCGCGCAGTTCATCGCTGAAATCGTCGGTCGTTTCGATGTGCAATCCGCGCACCTCGGTCGCCGGAGCGTAGCGCAGATCCCACTGGAACGCATTCATCCCGGGCTCGATCGCGGTCTGCGCATGCAGCGCATAGGCCATCTGGCGCTCCTCGCTCCAGCCTTGCACGACGTCATCCGCGATCTTCTTCGCATGCGCATCCTTCAGGTGCAACGTGAAGCCGCGCACGGTCTTCCCGGCCGCGTCTTCGAACGCGAGCGTTACGGGCGTCTTGCCGTTGTAGCCGTGCGGGATGTCGAAGAACACCGTCGCGCCGTAGGCCGGGTTCTCCCCGCCGTTCGCCGGCGTGTATCCGCCGTAGGCGTGCGAGAGCCACACCGTCTCCGGCGCGTAGAGCATCCGCGCTCCGTGCGCGGCGAGTTGCTCGAGCAGTGAGAGGTTGTCGAGAATCCAGAAGCCGCGGCCGTGCGTCGCGATGGCGATCTCGCCCTGACGCGCGCTGAAGGCGAGATCGCGCACCTGCACGCCCGGCAGGTTGAGCGTGAGCGGCTGCCAGCGCGCTCCGCCGTCGAGGCTCACGTAGACCGTGCTACGCGTTCCGGCGACGAGCACGCGCGGATCGCGCGGATCCTGACGTACCGCGAAGACGTACTGATCGCTCGGCAGACCCGTCGTGATCGCGGTCCAATGCGCGCCGTAGTCGGTCGTCTCGTAGACGTAGGGATGGAAATCGTCCCACATGTAGCGCGAGGCGGTGAGAAACGCCGTTCCCTTCTCGGTGTGCGACGGTTCGATGCTGCTGATCTGCGCCCACTGCGGTAGCGCCGGAGGCGTCACGAGCTTCCAGGTGCCGCCGCCGTCGGTCGTGACGTGAACGAGGCCGTCGGCCGATCCCGCCCACATCACGTCGCCCGAAAGCGGAGAGACCGCGAACGACGCGATGTCGGGAAAGACTTCGGCGCCCGACATGTCGTGATCGACCGGGCCGCCGCTGTAGCCCTCGGTCTTCACGTCGTTGCGCGTGAGATCGGGACTGATCACCGACCACGTCTGCCCGAAATCGGTGCTCTTGAAGACGACCTGCGCCGTTTCGAAGAGCACGTTCGGCTGCGCGGGCGAGAACAGGATCGGATGCGTCCAGCCGAAGCGATACTTGAGATCGCGCGGCGCGCTTCCGCTCATGTAGAGCGGCCACGGGCTCACGTTCTTCTCTTCGCCGGTGCGATCGTCCAGCCGCACGAGCGAGCTGTAGTAGCCGCTGCCGAAGGTCGTGTGCGGATCGCGCGGATCGACCGCGACGAACGTGCTCTCGCCGAGTGCGACCGAATGCCACGCGCCCTGCGTGAGACCGCGGCTCGACGCGCTCGGTCCCTCGTACGCGCCTTGGTCCTGTTGCGCGCCGTAAACGTGATAGGGAAAGCGATCGTCGAGCGTGATGTGGTAGAACTGCGCGAGCGGCTCCACGCTCTCGTCACTCCACGTCTTTCCGCCGTTCACCGAGACCGTCGCGCCGCCGTCGTCACCCTCGACCATATAGCGCGTATCGCGCGGGTTGATCCAGAGTATGTGATGATCGCCCGGCTGCGTCAGCGGCTTCCACACCTTTCCGCCGTCGGTCGATTTCCAGACGCTGTCCACCTCGGGCGCATAGAGCACGTTCGCGTTCTTCGGATCGACGGTGAGCGCCATGTAGTAAAACGCGCGCTGGCGCAGCTTCATCTCGCCGTTCACGCGCGTCCACGTGGCACCGCCGTTCTCCGAACGAAAGACGCCGCCGTGTCGCGCCTGCACGATCGCGTAGACGATGCGCGGGTCGCTCGGTGCGAGCGCCACGCCCATCTTGCCGAGCATGCCCGCGGCGAAGCCGGGATGCGCGGAGATCTTGGTCCAGTGCGCCCCGCCGTCGGTCGTCTTGTAGACGCCGCTGCCCGGGCCGCCGCTCGTGAGGTTCCACGGCGTGCGCTGCGCCTGCCACATCGTGACGTACAGGACGTTGGGGTTGCTCGGATCCATCACCACGCTGTTCGCGCCGGTCGAAGAATTGACGTAGAGAATCTTCTTCCACGTCTTGCCGCCGTCGGTCGTCTTGAAGACACCGCGCTCGGCGTTCGGCGCGAAGACATGTCCCATCGAGCCCGCGTAGACGACGTTCGGATTGCGCGGATCGATCGCAAGCGCCATGGTGGTGTGCGTATCGCGCAACCCGGCGTACGACCATGTCGTGCCGCCGTCGGTACTTTTGAAGATGCCGACGCCGGTCGCCATATCGCCGCGAATATCGCTCTCGCCCGTCCCGACGTAGATGACGCGCGGATTCGAAGGCGCGACGGCGATCGCGCCGATGCTCGAAGCCGTTTGCGGCAGTTTGCCGTCGGAGATGTTTTCCCACGTCATGCCGGCGTCGTCGGTGCGCCACACGCCGCCCTGCACGCCGCCCATGTAGAATTCGTTCGGGCGGGTCGGGACGCCCGCGACCGCGACCACGCGGCCGCCGTTGTACGGCCCGATATCGCGCCAACGCAGCTTCGAGAGCTGCTGGTGCGTCGAGGACGCCGCAGGCGGTGCGGCCGCGCGAACGCCGAGCGGCGTTGCAAGAAAGCAGAGAGCGAGGGTGACGGCGAGTGAGCGCTTCATGTCGCCCACTAGCGCCGCACGCTCGGAAAATCCTTTGCTTTAGCGCACGTAACTGCCGCCGTTGACGTCGACGGTCGTCCCGTTGGCATAGTCGCCGCCGCCGCTTGCGAAAAAGGCGACGATACGTGCAACTTCTTCGGGCGTGCCGACGCGTCGGCCCGGGATCTCACCTTCGATCTCACTGCGGCGCCGTGCCAGTTCTTCGGCCGCCATCTCGGTCTCGATGAAGCCCGGTGCGATCGCAATCGAGACGATGCCGTCGGCGGCGCACGATCGCGTCATCGACTTGGTCAGGTTTGCGAGCGCGGCTTTACTCGCGCCGTAATCCGCGAAGGTCAGCTCGCCGCGATGTCCGGCGCGCGAGGTGATGTTGAGCACGGTGCCACCGCCGCGCTCGCGCATGTGCTGGAGCACGAGCCAGGTGAGATCGGCCGTGCCGAAGAGGTTGACGGCGAAGGTACGCTCCCATCCCGCGCGCCACGCGTCGTAGGTGGTGCCGAAGAACGGATTCTCTTCGAAGATCGCGGCATTATTCACGAGCACGTCGATGCGGCCGAATCGCTCGATGCACGCTGCGACGACCGCCGGAAGTGAGGCGTGGTCGGCGAGATCGCAGCGTATCGCCGCAATGCGATCGCCGAGGTCGGCGACGATCGCATCGGCACGCGCCGACGAGGATGCATAGGTGAAGGCGACCGTCGCACCGCCCGCGTGCAGTTCGCGCACGATGGCCTCGCCGATCCCGCGCGTGCCGCCGGTGACGAGGACGACGCGTTTGCTCAAATCGTACATGAGATGGGGCTTCATCCTCAACGCGTGAGGACCATGCGAAAGCGCGCGGCACCGCTCATCATGCGGTCGTACGCCTCGCTCGCGCGCTCGAGCGGCATCGTCTCGATCATCGCGCGCACGCCGTGCAGCACCGCGAAACGCATCGTCTCCTCGGAGTCGACGTTCGTGCCCGAAGGCCATGCCTTGATCGAATGGCGTCCGCCGATCATCGGCGCGGTCGGCACCGCGAGCGGCTCCATCGATGCGCCGACGATAAGGAGTTGGCCGTCGAAGCCGAGGCCGCCGAGCACGGGCAGCATCGCATCGGCCGCGGTCACGGTCGCGAGTACCACCTTCGCACCGCCGAGCTTCTGCAATTCGGCAGCGACGTCGTGCGTGCGGCTATCGAGATAGTGATGCGCGCCGAGCTCTTTCGCAAACGCGGCCTTCTCGGCGCCGCGGGCGATCGCGACCGTCTCGAAGCCCATCTTCGCGGCAAACTGCACGCCCAGATGGCCGAGACCGCCGACACCCAGAATCGCGACCACGTCGCCGGGATGCGCCGGGCTGTGGCGCAAGGCATTGTAGGTGGTGACGCCCGCGCACATCAGCGGTGCCGCTTCGGCGTCGGTCAGCGCGTCGGGCACGCGCGCGAGCGCGACCGCCGGGACGACGACGTACTCGGCGTATCCGCCGTCGTAGGCCATGCCCGGAACCTGCAGCGCCCGGCAGGTGAGAAAATCGCCGCGACGGCAACGATCGCAGACACCGCAGTGGCCGCCGTGCCAGCCGACGCCCACGCGATCGCCCACCTTCCAGCCGCTCACGCCCTCGCCGACCGCATCGATGGTGCCAGCGATCTCGTGACCGGGGACGCGCGGGAAGTCGATGCCGGGCCACGCATTGTGCACGGTGAACGCGTCGCTGTGGCAGATGCCGCACGCGCCGACGCGCACGCGTACCGTGCCCGGTCGAACCGCCGGAATATCGAGGGTCGCAAGCTCCAAGCGTGCGGCATCGGCGCTCGGCACGCGCACCGCCTTCATTGTCGTCGTTTCCATATCGGGTCCCAACCGCGCGCCGCCACGGCGGGTTTCGCGTTTGCGCCCGCGGAACGCAGCCGTATGGATGCCGCTTCGTTCTCGGCGCCGTTTCGCGTGGTCGAGGAGTGCGTCATGGACGACTATCGGCGGGCGTTCGATCGGCTCTTCGCCGAACCGGGCCGTGCGCCGCACGCGCCGTATCAAGCGCGCCATCTCGACGCGCCCGTGGTGCTCGATCTCTGTCGGCATCCGCTCTTGCTCGCGCGCATTCACGCCCGGCTCGGCCCGGCGGTCGTGCTGTGGCGAACCAATTTCTACCGCAAAGATGCCGGAGACGGCGCACTCGACTGGCATCGCGACCGCGATCACTGGGGCGGTCTGCTCGATCCGATGCGCGCTCTGAGCGCCTGGATCGCGATCGATGCCGCCACGCGCGAAAGCGGCTGCCTGGAGTTTCGCGGCAGCGACCACGCGACGGTTCCCGTCGAACTCGCACCGGGCGAATGCGTGCTCTTCGATCAAGACGCATGGCACCGTTCGCGCCCGAATACGAGCGCGGCGCGACGTATGGGACTCGCCGTGCGCTTCACCCTGCCGAGCGTGCGCATTCGCGCGACACGCAATCAAGGGCGTACCGAAACGCTCCTCCTGGAGCAGCGATGAGGCGCGCGAAAACCGATGCCGTTTTCATCAGCATCACTCGTGCCCGAGCTCTGTCGTTGACGCCTCCTTCACGAACGTGATACGACGGGCGGCATGATTTCCGCCGCCATCTTCGTGCGCCGGCTTTCGGCGCTTGCCGCCGCCGCCGTCATCATCGGGCTTCCCGTCGGCGCGCTCGCGCGCGGCGTCGGTGATGCCTCCCCGTGCGCGCGTGCGACCCTCGCCTCGAGCCGCACGCACGCGCGCCTCACCCCGTGCACCACGCCGCGCCATCGCGTGATCGTCGAAACGACGTACTATCAAAACGCATCGAAGATCGGCGGCACCGCACTTGCAGCCTACCCCGAAGTGCGCGTGCGATACGGCCTGCTCGACCGCCTGGAAGCCTTCTACGACGCACCCTCCGAGATCGCGCAATCGGGACTCGCGGGCGCCGGCATCTACACGATGACGCGCGGCGGATTCGGCATGAAGTATCGCCTCTTCGATGCCGGCAACGCCGCGGTCGCACTCTCCGCCGAGTCGCATCCGCCGCTGAGCGCGTTTGCCAATACGGAGTTGGTGCCGCTCTCCGACGTGCATCTCTCGGTCGATTGGAGCGGCGCCGGCGCCATGCAGTACACGGCATCGGCGGGTCTCTTGAACTACGCGAGCACCGATGAACCCGGGCATCGTACGTCGCCGCTCCTGGCTCTGAGCGCCACGCGCGCGCTGCGCGGACGGAATTTCGTCACGGCCGAGCTCTCGCTACAATCCGCCGCGTTTCTCGGCGCGAGCGCGCAATCGGGCGCGACGATCGCCTTCGCTCACGCGGTCTCCAAACGGCTGCTCGTGAACCTGGAACTGGGGAGCACCTTCAACCAATCCGGCGACAGCAAACCGCATTACTTGGGGTTCGGGGCGATCATCCACTGATCGCCCCGAACTCCCGCCGCGTCACTTCGCCGCGGCCATGAGTGCGTGCAGCTTCGCGATGCCGGCGTCGGCCTCGTTCGCAAGCTGCGCGTAGACCGCATACTGCGCGGCCGTGGGCTTCACGTACGCCATATCCACCTCCGCCGCCAAATAGGCGAGGTGACTGCGCAGCTCCGCCTCGTGGATCAGCGGACCTTCGCTCGACGCGATCTTCAACTGCACGAGCGAGCCGATCTCCGCGTCGAGCGCCGCCGCGGCCTTGCGGTCGTGCGTGCGATCGCGTACGGTCATCGCCGCGTCGATCGTACGATCGAGCGCATCGAGCGTGCCGTGGATCTTCTGCGCGAGCGCGAGGCGCGCGTCGAGATCCTCGGCGCTCGTGTGGATGCGCGGATCGAGCGCCACGTCGAACGACTGCGACGTCGTGTGCCCGCCGTATGCGAGCGTCACCGTGTAACGGCCGGGCACGACCGTCGGACCGTCGACTTCGTCGGTTAGACCGCCCGCGGCGATCGGCACCCAGAACCCGCGCACCTCGGCGGCGGGCGCGTAGCGCAGATCCCACCGGAAGCGGTTCATGCCCGGCGCGGCGGCCGTGAGTGCCGCCTCCGCCATCGCCTTGTGTTGCGCGGGCGTCATCTGCGCCAATTGTACGGGCGTCGGCTTCGCCGCGTGCGCGCGCAGATGCAGCGAGAAACGGCGTACCGTATGGCCCGCGGCGTCGGCGAAGGTGAGCGTGGCCGGCGTCTTTCCGTCATACGACGACGGCAGCGCGAAGTAGACCGTTGCACCGTAGGCCGGATTCGGACCCGAGAGCGGAATCGGAAAATCCGGTCCCTGATACGCATGACTCAGCCACGCCGTCTGCGGCGCGTAGAGCGCGGGCGCGGGCGCGGCTTCGCCGTCGCGTTTTGCGAGCTGCTCGAGCAGCCCCAATCCGTCGAGGATCCAGAACGCACGCCCGTGCGTCGCGATCGCGACTTCGCCCTCGCGGGTATCGAACGCGAGATCGCGCACCTGCACGTTCGGCAGATTGAGCGAGAGCGAATGAAAGTGCGCGCCGCCGTCGTAGCTCGCGTACACGCCGTCGCGCGTGCCGACGAGCAGCAGGTTGGGCGTCGACGGATCCTGTTTGATCGCGAAGACGTACTCGCCGCGCGGGATGCCGGCCGTCATGGCGCTCCAGTGCGCGCCATAGTCGGTCGTCTTGTAGATGAACGGACGGAAATCGTCCCACATGTAGCGCGACGCCGTGAGATAGGCGGTGCCTTTCTCGGTGTGCGACGGCTCGATCGAGGTGATCTCCGCCCATTGCGGCAGACTCGGCGGCGTTACCGCCTTCCACGTCGCGCCGCCGTCGGTCGTCACGTGCACGAGGCCGTCCGACGACCCCGTCCAGATGATTTTCTCATCGAGCGGCGAGAGCCCGAGCGCTTCGATATACGGATAGATCTCGGCGCCGGTCTGATCGAGATCGATCGGACCGCCGGTCGGCGCCTCGGTCTTCGGATCGTTTCGCGTGAGATCGGGGCTCAGCTCCTTCCACGTGCGACCGTGATCGTCGCTGCGTAGCACCATCTGCGCGCCGACGTAGAGCGCTCGCGGATCGGCGGGCGAGAAGAGAATCGGATGCGTCCACGCGAGCCGGTACTTGAGCTCGGCGGACGAGGCGCCTTCCTGATAGAGCGGCCACGGACTGACGCTCTGATACTCTCCGATACGCGCATCGTGCCGGAGGAAGATACTGAAATATCCGGCGCCGTAGGTGATGTTCGGGTTGCCCGGTTGCGGCGCGACGAAGGTGCTCTCACCGTACGCCACGCGCTTCCAATCGGCGATCGTGATCACGCCGCTATCCGACGCGCTCGGCCCCTCCATCGAGCCTTCGTCCTGCTGCGCGCCGTACACGTGGAACGGGAATTGATCGTCGATCGCGACGTGATAGAACTGCCCGGTGGGCTGATTCCACTCGGTGCTCCACGTCGTGCCGCCGTCGGTCGAGACCGTCGCACCGCCGTCGTTGCCTTCGAGCAGAATCTTCGGGTCGTGCGGGTTGATCCACACGATGTGATTGTCTCCGTGCGGCGTGTGCAGCGGAACGAAGGTGCGTCCGCCGTCGCGCGAGACGAGCAGCCCGTCGACTTCGGGAACGTAGACCGTGTTCGGATTCGTCGGATCGGCGTAGATGCTCATGTAGTAGAACGCGCGCTGGCGCACGTTCCATTTGTCGTCGACGAGCTTCCAATGCGCGCCGCCGTCGTCGGAACGAAAGACGCCGCCGTGCTTCGCCTGCACGACCGCGTAGACCACGCGCGGATCGCTCGCGGCGACCGAGACGCCCATCTTGCCGAGCACGCCGCCCGCAAAGCCCGGGTTGCGCGAGACGTTCGTCCAATGCGCGCCGCCGTCGGTCGTTTTGTAGATCGCACTGCCCGGACCGCCGCTCTGCAGCGTCCACGGCGTGCGATAGGCTTGCCACATCGCCGCGTAGAGCGTGTTCGGGTGCTGCGGATCCATCGAGATCGCAACCGCGCCCGTTTTGCCGTCGACGAAGAGCACCTTCTTCCACGTTTTGCCGCCGTCGACGGACTTGAAGACGCCGCGTTCGTCGTTATCGGCGAAGACGTGGCCCATCGAGGACGCATAGACGACGTTCGCATCGCGCGGATCGACCGCGATGCCGGTGATCGTGTGCGTGTCGCGCAGGCCGATCGACTGCCAGCTCTTGCCGCCGTCGGTCGACTTCACCATGCCTTCGCCCGTGATCATATCGCCGCGGATGTCGCTCTCGCCGGTACCCGCGTAGATCACGTTCGGATTCGAGGGCGCGACCGCGAGCGCGCCGATGCTGTTGCTGCGCACGGGGAACTTCCCGTCGGTAATGTTGTGCCAGTAGAGCCCATAGTCGGTGCTCTCCCAGATGCCTCCGTCGACACCGCCCATGTAGAAGCGGTTGGGTTGACTCGGGACGCCGGCAACCGCGACCACGCGACCGCCGATCCAGGGACCGATATTGCGCCAGGCGAGCGCGGTCGCGGGCGCCGGAGCTACGGGCGCGGCGCTGCTCGCCGCCGCCGGAAGCAGTGCCGCAGCGCCGATGGCGGCGCAGGAGAGCACGCGCGAGAAAGACCGAAAAAACGGATGTTGCACGCTAGAAAACCTCCACAAGGGAGCCTTTGACTGCAGGGTGCCCCTTGCCTCGGTGTCGCGCACGCGGCATCCGGGCTCGGAAGGGCCGTTCGGCCCAGGAGGGAGGCGCGTGCGCGTGGTACCCCACGGAGTCACCATTCCTTCGGGAAATCTCGTGCGTGCGAGGTTTCCTTTTTTGCGAGAGCGCACCATGAACACCGAAGAGCTGCACCCCGCCGTCGAGCCGACTGCCGCGCTCGAATCCCCCGTCGCATCGGCCCCGGTCGTCGCCGAGTTGCCCGCCGACGCACCCGTCGTCGCCGAGCCCGCGATCGTCGCCGAGCCATCGCCCGTCGCCGAGCCCGCGCCAGCTGCGGAATCCGCCCCTGTTGCGGAGGCTCCCAAGCCCGCCGCCCCGCCGACGCCCGAGCAACTCGCGGCGCGGAAGGCCGCCGAGGAGGGCCGCAAACGCGCCGCCGAGACCTGGGCACGCGTCTCCGGCGCCAAGGAGAGCGGCGAGACGGTGCACGGCCGCATCAAATCGGAGATCAAGGGCGGCCTGCTCGCCGAGGTCGAGGGCTACCGGGCGTTTCTTCCCGCCTCGCAGACCCGCGTACCCAAGGGCACCTCGTTCGCGACCCTGCTGAACGAGACCGTGCCGCTCAAGGTCATCGAAGTCGACGAGAAGCGCAAGCGCCTCGTCGTTTCGCACCGCCGCGCGCTCGAAGAAGAGCGTCGCGGTGCGCGCGCGGCGCTGCTGCAATCGCTGCACGTCGGCGAAGAACGCGGCGCGAAGGTCGTGCGGATCGCCGATTTCGGCGCGTTCGTCGATCTCGGCGGCGTCGATGCGCTCGTGCCGATCGGCGAACTCGCCTTCGAACGCGTCGAGAAACCGACCGATGTGGTGAACGTCGGTGACGAGTTCCCGGTGAAGATCATGCGCATCGATCAGGGCGGCAAAAAGATCTCCGCCTCGCGCAAAGCCGCGCTAGCCGATCCGTGGCGCGACCACGCCGAGCTCCTGCGCCAGGGCAACGTCGTCGAAGGCACCGTCGTCGCCAAGGCGCCGCGTCTCGAAGTCGAGATCGCGCCCGGCGTCGTCGGCAGCATCTCCGATCGCGAAGCCAATCCCGACGAGTACGAGATCGGCGAAAAGGTCGAAGTCTCGGTGCGTAACGTCGACTATCGCAATCGCCGCATTCGCCTGAGCACGATGCACACCGCCGCGACGTCCTCGTCGTCATCCGCGTTCGCCCCGCTCGGCATCGAGCTGAAGCGTTCGTAAGCCGATGCGGCTACGTCATCTCTCCACGGTCGCCGCGTTTGCGGCGGCCGTCCTCGTCGGCCACGTAACCGATCGCACCACCGGTCAGCCGATCGGCGGCGTGCACATCGCGCTCTCGGGCCCGACACACGCGCGCGCGACCACCACGAGCAACGGCGCGTACGTGGTGCGCGCCCTTCGCCCGGGCACCTACACGATGACGCTCTCCTCCGACGACGTGCCGCCGCAGCGCGTGCACGTGAAGGTGAGCGCGAGCAAAACCACGCGCAACGTGGTCGTGTGCAGCACGACGCTCGACTATTCGTGCGCGCCGGGCGGCGACGGCCCCGGCTAACCCGTTTCGAGCGCGGCCGCGAGCGCCGCGCGCAGACCCGCCGCGATCCGCTCGGCCTCCATCGTCGCAAGCGACGGCACGTGAATGAACCCGCCGCGCAGCGCGGGCGTGCGCATCGCGATACGATGTAGCAATCCGTAGAAGACGTGATTGCACACGTAGGTTCCGGCCGTCTCCGAGAGCTTCGCCGGAACGCCCGCCTCGAGCATCGCGGCAACCATCGCCTTCGCGGGAAGCCGAGTAAGATACGCCGCGGGCCCCGCTTCGTCGATCGCGCGATCGATCGGCTGCGCGCCCGCGTTATCGGGAATGCGCGCGTCGTCGAGATTGATCGCGACGCGCTCCACGCAGATTTCGGTGCGATTGCTCGCTTGACCGACCGCGATCGCGAGCAGCGGATCGTACGCGTCGATCGCGGCGTCGAGCGCGGCCCGCGACGTATCGAACACGCACGGCAACTGCCGCGCCGCCACGCGCGCGCCGCCGACCTCAACGCCGTCGAGCAGACGTACCGCCTCCCACGACGCATTGCGCTCCTCGCCGCCGAACGGCTCGAAGCCGGTTAGCAGAATCGTCATCGATGCACCAACACCAGCAGCAGGATGATATTGCAGACGAGCAGCGGCAGCGCCGTCATCGCCTGCGCCTTGATGACCGCGTAGCGATCCTCGAGTTCGAGCAACGCGACGGGCACCAGATTGAAGTTCGCGGCCATCGGGGTTACGAGGGTACCGCAGTAGCCGCTGAACATACCGATTGCCGCGACGACCGCCGGATCGGCATGATGCACGCCGACCAGCACCGGTACGCCGATACCGCCGACCATGATCGGAAAGGCGGCGAATGCGTTGCCCATCACGATCGTGAAGAGCGCCATGCCGAGCGCAAAGACGAGCACGCCGACGACGAGCGAGTTGACGTCTACATACGCGGTCGCGACCGCGGCGACCGCCTTCCCCACGCCCGCCGCGGTGAAGACGAGGCCGAGCATCGCGAGCATCTGCGGTAGCACCGCGGCCCATCCGAGCGCGTCGATCAGGCGCCTCGCTTCGCGCATCGATTGCAGCGGCGTGTCGCGCGTGACGAGCAGTGCGGCGAGCCACGCGACGATGCAGCCGATTCCGAGCCCGACGAACGCGCCGCCCGGTACGAGCAGCGCATAGACGAGCGTCACGACCGAGATCGCGAGCGCGGGAAGAAAGATACGGTTACCCAAGCGCACCGCGCTCGCGCGCCGCGCCTCGGCGTCACCGCTCGCGTGTGCGCCGCCACGCACCCCGCCGAACCCGGCGAGCAACGCCATCGCGATCACCGCGACCCCGATCGCCTGCGGCGGTACGCGGCCGCCGAGCAGGAACGTAAGCGCGAAAAGGAGCCAAAACGCGCCGCTCGTCCAACGGCGCGGATGCGCGGTATCGGCGAACGTGTGCGCGGCGACGATCGCGAGCACGAGCCCGACGAGCGCGTAGAGCGCCTCGATCACGCGCGCGTCCTCCGCAGACGCCGCGCGAAGAGCACGATCCGCAGCGCATGGATGGCAAAGGCGCAGAGCGCGGTCGGCAGCGCCCAGAGCGCGATGCGCATCGGCGCCACGTCGTAGCCGAGCGATTTCACGATCTCGTGCATCAGCGCGACCGCGCCGAACGCGACGAAGATATCCTCACCGAAGAAGAGTCCCACGTTATCGGCCGCGGCACAGTGCGCACGCAGACGCGCGAGCGCGGCGTCGTCGAGCGCGATCCCCTCGGTCGCCGCCGCACCCTCGGCGAGCGGCGCGAGCAGCGGGCGCACCATCTGCGCCTGACCCGCGATGCTCGAGAGTCCGATCGCCGCCGTCAGTTCGCGAAAGCCCAAGTAGGCGATCAGCACGCGATCCATCGTGGCGCCCGGAAACCCGGCGATCCACATCTGCGCTCGTTCGCGCAAGCCGTGCCGTTCGAGCAGCGCGACGACCGCGAGCGGCAGCACCAGCACGAGCGAGAGATTACGCGTCTGCACGAAGCCGGTGCCGATCGTGGCGAGCAGCGCGTTCGCGTCGAGATGCGCGGCGAGGCCGGTGACGAGCGCGCCCGCGAGCACGACCAGCATCGGATTCAAGCGCAGCAGAAACCCGACGACGATGACGGCGATGCCGAGCAGCGGCAGCAGCGAAACGCCGTGGATCATGGCAGCTCGACCGCGCCGACGTGCACGCCCGCTTCGGCGAGCGCGTCGCGAATGCGCCGAGCGAAGGCGAGCGCGTGCGGGCCGTCGCCGTGCAGGCAGATCGTCTCCCCGCTCCGTTCGCGCACGAAGGCGAGCGCCTGTGCGACGGCGCGCTCGGCGTCGTCGATCAAGGCACCGGGCTCGCTGCGCGGGACGAGCGTGCCGTCCGCGCGATAGGCGCGATCCGCGAATACCTCGCGAATCGCACGCAGACCGTGCGCGCGCGCGCTCGCAATCTGTTCGCCCGCGGCGAGGCCGACGATCGCGAGACCGGCGTCGTGGTCGCGCACCGCGCGCGAGATCGCATCGGCGACCGCCCGATCGCGCGCCGCAACGTTGTAGAGCGCACCGTGCGCCTTCACGTGGCGCAACCGCACGCCTTCTTCTTCCGCGACGAGCGCGAGCGCCGCAATCTGGGCACGCACGTCGCCGTAGATCTGCTCGGGTGTGCGCTCCATCGCGGTGCGCCCGAACCCGGCGCGATCGGGATACGACGGATGCGCGCCGACGACGACGCCGCGTTCGCGCGCGGCCCGCAACGTGGCACGCATCGTCGCCGCATCACCCGCGTGCACGCCGCACGCGACGTTCGCCGATGTTACGAGCGCGAAGAGGGCGGCATCGTCGCCGCAGCCCTCGCCGACGTCGGCATTCAGATCGATCGATTCATCAGTCATCATTGCAGTTGCGCGGCGATCGCCGCGGCGGTCGCCCGCAGATAGGCTTCGACGTCGTGTCGCGCGGCCTTTGCTTCATCAAAGTCGGTGCGGACGAAGCGTAGGCGCCCCCCGATGCGCGCCTGCGCGGCGCGCCGTCGATCCGCTTCGATCACGATCGCGATGCGCGGATAGCCGCCGGTCGTCTGCGCATCGGCGAGCAAGACGATCGGCACACCGTTCGGCGGAAGCTGCACCACGCCGGGTTCGACGGCGTGCGAGCGCATCGCGCCGTCGCGCGGCGCCGCGAGCGGCGCGCCCGCCAGGCGATACCCCATGCGGTTGCTCTGCGGCGCGATCTCCCACTCGCGCTCCCAAAACGACCGCGCATCGGCGACGCGCGCGCTCTCGGGACCGACGAGCGCGCGCACGCGCACCGCGCCCGTCTCGCTGCTCGATAGATGCACGCTCCACTCCGGCGGCTGCAGACGAAACGCCGCCCGCGCGGATGCGGCGGACGGTCCGATCGGCAATTCGTCGCCCGCCCGCAGCGCGCGCCCCGCGAATCCGCCGAACCCGGCAGCGAGATCGGTACTGCGCGACCCGAGCACGCGCGGCACGTCGATGCCGCCGCCGAACGCGACGATCGTGCGCGTGCCCTCGCGCGCCGCACCGAGCGCGAGCACGCTGCCCGCCTCGGCGAATGCGCAACTCCACGCGGGGAGCCGTACGCCGTCGATCCGCGCATCGCATTCGGCACCCGCGAGCGCGACGCGCATCGGCGCTTCGATGCGGATGCGCGCGCCGCCGAGCGTGCATTCGATGGCCGCCGCGTCGGGATCGTTGCCCGCCATACGGTTCGCCGTGACGAGCGCGAGCGGATCGAGCGCGCCCGCGACGCCGACGCCGCTCGCACGCGCGCCGAAACGCCCGCCGTCCTGAACGCTCGCGAAGAGTCCCGGAGCGAGGATCGTCACGCGCCGTTCGCTCATACGGGCACGAACC
Organism: Vulcanimicrobiota bacterium; assembly: GCA_027306785.1. GTDB lineage: Bacteria > Vulcanimicrobiota > Vulcanimicrobiia > Vulcanimicrobiales > Vulcanimicrobiaceae > REEB354. Next base: position 21,687 of record DAHUZB010000006.1, on the reverse strand, counting down.
GCACGCGATCGCCCGCTTGGAGCAGGCTCGGCGGCGAGCCGAAGGGATCGAACAGCGCGAGCTCGGTGCGACCGATCAGATTCCACCCCCCGGGGGCGCGACGCGGATAGACACCGGTCTGCGCGCCGCCGATGCCGACCGACCCGGCGGGCACCTCGGTGCGCGGCGTGGCGAGGCGCGGCGTCGCGAGGCGCGCGTCGAGCCCGCCGAGATAGGCGAAGCCCGGTTGAAAACCGAGGAAAAAGACGAGGTACTCGCCTGCCGCGTGCAACCGCACGACCTCATCTTCGGCAAGGCCGCAGCGCTGCGCGACCGCGGGCAGATCGGGTCCGTCCGCGCCGCCGTAGCGCACCGGAATCTCGATCGTGCGCGGCGCGCTCGCCTCGGCCGCGGCCGCCTCGCTCGCCCACGCGGGCAGGCGCGCGAGCAGCGCCTCCGCGTCGTCCGGCGAGCGCAGAAAGAGCGTTAGATTGCCCAACCCCGCCACCGCCTCGGCAACCGCGTCGTGCTCGAGCGCGCGGCGCGCGAGCGAACGAATGCGCTCCTGCAGCGCGGGCGACGGCTCCGCCTCGAACGCGATCGCGAGCGCGCGTTCGCTGATGCGCGCGCACGTAGGCGCGCCGAAATCCATCGTATGGAAGGCCATCTCGGCGCTACTTCCGGAAAACCCGTCTCCATCATGCAGATGTCCGACGATCCGCTCACGCCGCCCGTCACCGAGGTCGTCGTCGACGTTCCCGGTTGGCAACGCGTGCAGCCGCGCATTCCCGACACGCCGCAGCGTCGCCGACTCGCAAAGCAGCGCAGCGTGCGCGAGATCGTCTTCGGCATGCAAGACGGTATCCTCACCACGCTCGGCCTCGTGACCGGCGTCGGCGTGGCCGAAGGCGAACGCTCCGCGGTCTTCATCAGCGGCTTTCTCGGCCTCTTGGCGGGCGCGCTCTCGATGGGCGTGGGCGAGTATCTCGGCGGAAAATCGGAACGCGAGGTGGTGCGCGCCGCGATTCGCATGGAGCGCGAGGAGATGGCGGCCGATCCGCAGGCCGAGTTCGCCGAACAGGTCGCCTACTACAAACTCAAAGGCTTCAGTGCCGACGAAGCGCAGATGATCGTCACGCGTCTCACCCGGCATCCCGACATCTATCTCTACGAGATGATACGCGACGAGTTCGGCATCGATCCGCGCGAAGCCGACGACGCGGGCGTGCGCGGGCCGCTCGCGATGGGTGCGTCGTTCGCGCTCGGCGCGTTCGTGCCGATTCTCGCCTTCCTGCTGCCGCTCTCGATGACGGGATCCTCGCTCCTCGCCCTCGTCTTCGCGGTCGTCGGACTCTTTGCCGTCGGCTACTTCGCCGCGTTGAACACCGATCGCAATCCCGTCGTCAAGGGCCTGGAGATCGTCGCCTTCGGCTGCGGCGTCTTCGCCCTCTCATACCTCGCCGGTCACTTCATCCCACCGCTCTTCGGCCACGCCCCGGTCGCCCTCGGCGGCTGATACAAGCGCGAACGCATTCTCTCTGACGTGCGGCATGATGAAACGCCGCGCATCAACGTAACGGAGCTACCGCAAGCGCTCGCATCGCTCGGTGTGTCGAACGAGGGGATTCGTGCAGGCGCGTCCCCGCACCGCACGAATCCGCCCGCTCGATAAACCGAACCCCACCGCATACAAAATGTCACGATCGTTCGGTTTGTCGAGCGGGTGGATTCGTGCGGGCGCGGGGCGTCTGAGCATCGGCCGGAGCCCTGGAGGGGCGAGAGGCCGATGTCAGCGAGCAGCTTTTTCGCACGATGCGAAAAAGCGGGCGTCCCCGCACCGCACGAAGCCGCCCGCTCGACAGACCCAACACGCCGCCCCGCTACGGCAATTTCCCGCCGTACGATTCGCTTTCGTAGCGATCGATGAAGGCTTGCAGTTCCTTCGCGCGTCGTGCGCCGATGCGTTTGGCGGCCTTGGTGATGAGGCGCGGCGGAATCTGCTTCACGAACGATTCCAACTCGGCGATCGCGGGCGCCGCGCTCGCGGCCGATGCGCCGGTGAGCGCGATGATGCGCACCGCGCCGATGTCGCCGAGAAAGTCGAGCGAGTCGGCGTCGTGCAGGACGATCGCTTCGGCTTCGCTGCCGGGATTGCTGTAGAACATGTGGCCGCGCATCGCCGCCTGCACGGCGGGAAACTTCGCCATCGGGAAGCCCGCTTTGCGCAAAATCGGTTCGCTCTCGCGCGCCGCGACCGCGCCGTGCTCTTCTTTCGTCGTCACCGTGTAGGGCGGGAACGCCGCCATATCGTGCAGCATCGCGGCGGCGAAGAGCACGTCGGTATCGACCTTCAGCCCGTCATCGTTGGCCAGGCGCAGCGCGAGATCGTAGTCGCGCTCGGCGTGCTGCCAGCCCCAGGCCGGGTGCTTGAACGAGGAACGGACCAGGTGATACACGGTCACCTTCCACGGCGCATCGAGCGGAATCCCAGTCACCGTCGTGGGCGGCGGGGCGGCGAAAGCGATCGCGGGGAGCGAGACGAGCAGCGTAAAGATCGCGGCGAGCAAGCGTTTCATAGGGGAATCTTCCGCGCCGCCCGGCGAATCGCCCACCCCGTGTCGCAGTACGTTTACTCCATGTATCGCGTCGGCAAGCTCGTGCCGCCGAAGCGTCAGATTCTCAAAGACATCTCGCTGAGCTTCTTCCCCGGAGCAAAGATCGGCATCCTCGGACTCAACGGCGCCGGCAAGTCGTCGCTGCTGCGGATCATGGCGGGGGTCGATACCGAGTTTGACGGCGACGCCGCGCCCGCGCCGAATCTCACGATCGGTTACCTGGAACAAGAGCCCAAGCTCGATCCCGACAAGACCGTGCGCGAAACCGTCGAGGAGGGACTCGGCGAACTGCTCGAAGCGCGTCAGCGTCTCGACGCGCTCTACGCGGAATACGCGAACCCCGACGCCGATTTCGATAAACTCGCCGAAGAGCAGTCGCGTCTCGAAGCGATCATCGCCGCCGCGGGCGACGATCTCGATCAGCAACTCGAGATCGCGGCCGACGCGCTACGCCTGCCGCCGTGGGAAGCGAAGATCGGTCCGCTCTCGGGTGGCGAGAAGCGCCGCGTCGCGCTCTGCCGACTGCTGCTCTCCAAGCCCGACATGCTGCTGCTCGACGAACCCACCAACCATCTCGACGCCGAGAGCGTGGAGTGGCTGGAGCAGTTTCTGCAGCGCTTTCCCGGCACCGTCGTCGCGGTCACGCACGATCGCTACTTCCTCGATAACGCGGCCGAGTGGATTCTCGAACTCGATCGCGGTCGCGGCATTCCGTGGAAGGGCAACTACAGTTCGTGGCTCGACCAAAAGCAGGAGCGCCTCGCGCAGGAAGAAGCCGCCGAGAGCGCGCGTCAGAAGGCGCTCAAGCGCGAACTCGAATGGGTGCGTCAGGGCACGAAGGGCCGTCAATCCAAGAGCAAGAGCCGTCTCGCGCGCTTCGACGAGATGAGCAGCTACGAGTACCAGCGCCGCAACGAGACGCAAGAGATCTTCATCCCGGTCGCCGAGCGTTTGGGCGACAAGGTGATCGAGTTCTCGCACGTGCGCAAAGCCTACGGCGATCGTTTGCTGATGGACGACGTAAACTTCGCGATTCCGCCCGGAGCGATCGTCGGCATCATCGGACCGAACGGAGCGGGTAAATCGACGCTCTTCCGCATGATCTCGGGCAAGGAGCAGCCCGACGCAGGCGAGATCACGATCGGTCCGAGCGTCAAGCTCGCGCTCGTCGATCAAAGTCGCGACTCGCTCGACGACACGAAGAGCGTGTGGGAAGACGTCAGCGGCGGGCTCGATCTCATCAACGTCGGCAAATTCGAGATGCCCTCGCGCGCCTATCTCGGCCGCTTCAATTTCAAGGGCGGCGATCAGCAAAAGATCGTCGGTACGCTCTCCGGCGGCGAACGCGGGCGCTTGCATCTCGCAAAGACCCTGCTCACCGGCGCGAACGTGCTGCTCCTCGACGAGCCCTCGAACGATCTCGATGTCGAAACGCTGCGCGCGCTCGAAGACGCGCTCGTGGAATTCGCGGGCACCGTGCTCGTGATCTCCCACGACCGCTGGTTCCTCGATCGCATCGCCACGCACATCCTCGCCTTCGAAGGCGACAGCCGCGTGCACTTCTTCGAAGGCAACTACCAAGAGTACGAAGCCGACAAGATCAAACGCCTCGGCGAAGAGGCCGCGCGCCCGAAGCGCATCCGCTATCGTCCGCTTACGCTGAGCTAAAGCGTGTAGCACCACCAGCGCGGCGCGCCGCGCCTGGCACCCCGATCGAAATAGACGACGGCGATTCGACCGTCGTCTAGTTCTATCTCGAACCAATGTCGTTTGAGATAGGAGTCGCCGCGATCGGTGCGCTCCGAGCGCCAGGAACGCAGAACGCGCAGCACGCCGAGGCGCTCGTCGCCCAAGCGAAACGCCGGCGGCACCGCCGGTTCGAACCGGCCGCGATCGTCGCTCTCGAAGCTCGCGCCCTCCGGCACGAGCGGCTTGCTCATGAAACGCATTGCGACTCCCGTGGGACGCCCGGGGAGGGGCGAAAGGACGTATTGCCGCGCCGAGCGCCGGGACCTTCGCCTAGCGCGGCTTCCCCTCGTACCGGACGCGCGAAATGCCCCGCGTTCGCTACGCTCTGCGCATGGAGCGCCTTACCAGCTTGATCGTGCCCGCCTTCAATGAAGCCGATCACCTGGAAGCGGATCTGCACCGACTCGATGCCTACTTGAGCGAGCGGTTCGGTTCCGCGTACGAAGTGATCGTCGTCAACGACGGCAGCACCGATGCGACGGGAAGCATGCTCGCTGCGTGCGCCGCCAAGCTGTCGCGCGTTCGGATCGAGGAGCACGAGCGCAATCTCGGGCTCGACGCGGCGGTGCGCACGGGAATCGCCGCCGCGACGGGAGACGTCATCGCCGTTATCGATGCCGATCTCACCTACGATCCGCACACGATCGGCGCGCTCGCCGACGCAGTCGAGCACGGGGCCGCAATCGCGGTTGCCTCTCCGTATATGCGCGGCGGGAGCTGTAAGCGCGTTCCATTCCTTCGACTGCAACTGAGCAGATGGGCGAATCGATATCTCTCGCTCGCCGTCAACGGGCGCATTCGAACGCTCACCTGCCTCGTGCGCGCCTATGACGGCGCGCTCGCGCGGCGACTGCTCGCGTCCGGCGACTTTGCGGAGTGTACCTTCGGCGTACTGCTCGCCGCGGATCGCCGCGGCGCGCGCATCGTCGAGCTGCCCGCCTGCCTCGACTGGTCGGAGCAGCCGCCGACGCGCGGACGCCGACTCGCGCTTCGGCGCGCGGCGGCGCACACCTGGCAGGTGCTCGCCGCGGGCGTGCGGGCCCGCCCGATGCTGCTCGCCGCGATTCCCGGACTCGTGCCCGGCCTGCTGCCCGCGGTCGTCGCCGGGGCGCTGGTCCTGCGCGCGAGTCCCGCGCAGCTCGCCTTCGCCACGCTCGCGACGATCGTCGTCCAGTACGCGAGCCTCGGACTCTTTTCGTTTCAAATCGGCGATTTCGTAAGGAGAACGCATGTCCAGCGTTGAGACCACGACCCTCACCCTCCCGAACGACCAAGATGCCTCCGGTCGCGACTTCGGCATCGAGGAGATGACCGCGCTCGACGCGGTGCTCGCATCGGGAACGCTCACGAGCACGAAGGGCGCCTTCGTCAAAAACTTCGAACGCGAATTCGCCGAACATATCGGTGCGTCGCACGCCTACGCGTGCGCCTCCGGCAGCGCGGCGGTGCACACCGCGCTCGCCGCCCTCGACTTGGAGCCGGGCGACGAGGTGATCACCACCTCGATCACCGACATGGGTGCGCTCGCACCCATCCTGTACCAAGCGGCGATCCCCGTCTTCGCCGACGTCGATCCCCGCACGTGCAACGTCACCGCGGCCACCATTGAGGCGGCACTCTCCGCGCGTACGCGCGCCATCATCGTGACGCATCTCTTCGGCAATCCGTGCGAGATGGAGGCCATTCTCGAACTCGCACGCGCGCGTCACCTTCCCGTCATCGAAGATGCGGCGCAGGCTTTCGGCGCGCGCTATCGCGGGCGACACGTCGGCACGCTCGGCACGATCGGCTGCTTCAGTCTCCAGCAGGGCAAACACATCACCTGCGGCGAGGGCGGCATCGTCGTCACCGACGATCCGGCGCTCGCGCGGCGTATGTATCTCTACATCAACAAGGGCTGGGGCTACGGCGATCCACACCCCGACCATTATTTCCTCGCGCTGAACTATCGCATCTCCGAACTGCAGGGCGCGGTCGCGCTCGCGCAGCTCGGTAAACTCGATCGACACGTCGAGATTCGCCGCGAACGAGCCGCCGCGCTCACGAACGCGCTCGCCGACGTGCCGGGCCTCGAGGTGCCGTACGTCTACGACGGCGCCGAGCATTCGTATTGGAAGTACGCGCTGCGTCTCGACCCGGCGATCTACCCCGAGGGACCGCCCGCGCTCGCGCGTCTGCTCAAAGACGCCAACGTGGCCGCGGTGCCGCGCTATATCGCCAAGCCCGCCTTCATGTGCGAGGTCTTCCAAAAACGTCGGACCTTCGGCACGAGCGCCTTCCCGCTCACGCTCGCGCGCCCCGAGACGCTCGATTACCGGCTGGAACGCTTTCCCGGTACCGCCGAGGGCTTGGCGCACGTACTCGTGCTCCCGATCAACGAACGCTACGAACTCGAACACGTCTCCTATGTCGCCGACGCGGTTCGCTCGGCGGCGGCCGACCTGCGGAGCGCGCGCGCATGACGCGCGTGCGGCTGGGACTGGTCGGCGCGGGTGCGATCGGCGTGACGCACGTGCAAGCGGCACAGCGGAGCGAACGCCTCGGCATCACTGCGATCTGCGACGAAGATATCCGTCGCGCGACCGCGCTCGCCCCCCCGACCGGCGCACGCGCCTACGATTCGATCCAAGCGATGCGTTTGGAGGAGGATCTCGACGGCGTGATCGTCGCCACGCCGCCCGCGAGCCATCAAGCGATCGCCGAGTATTTTCTGAACGAACGCGTCCACGTGCTCTGCGAGAAGCCGCTCGCTCCCAACGTCGAGGCCGCCGAATCGATGATTCGGACGGCTTCGAACGCGGGCGCGATCCTCACGATGGCCTCCAAATTCCGCTTCGTCGACGATCTCCGACTCGCGCGTACCGCGATCGAGAGCGGCGAGATCGGACGCGTCCTGATGGTCGAGAACAGCTTCACCTCCGCAACCGAGATGAGCGGCCGCTGGAACAGCAATCCCGCCCTCTCCGGTGGCGGCGTGATCATCGATAACGGCACCCATGCGGTCGACATCTTCCGCTACCTCTGCGGCCCGCTGCACGATGTGCGCGCGACCGAGTACCACTGTTTTCAGCGGCTGCCGGTGGAAGATACGGCGCTGCTCTTCGCGCAATGCGAGAACGGCGCGGTCGCATCGAGCGATCTCTCCTGGTCGATCGACAAGCGCTCCGATTGCTACCTACGCATCCACGGCAGCAACGCGACGATCGAGATCGGTTGGCGCGAGTCGCGCATCCGCCGCGCGGGCGACGGCACGTGGCGCGCCTTCGGCAACGGGTATTCCAAGCTCGACGCGTTCACGCGCCTGCTCGAAAACTTCGCCGCGGCGATCGCGGGCGAGGCGCTGCCGGAGGTCTCCAACGACGACGCCCTCGCGAGCGTGATCGCGGTCGACGCGGCCTATCGTTCGCTCCATACGGCGGTCGCGCTATGGGCGTAACCGCGGTTCCGCGCATCCGCATCCACCCGAGCGCGATCGTCGAAGCGGGCGTACAGATCGGCGACGGCACGAGCGTCTGGGACAACGTCCACATTCGTCACGACACCGCGATCGGACGCGACTGCATCATCGGCGAAAAGACGTACATCGCCTACGGGGTGCGCATCGGCAATCGCTGCAAGCTCAACGCGATGGTCTACGTCTGTACCGCGGTCACGATCGAGGACGGCGTGATGGTGAGCGCCGGCACCGTCTTCACCAACGACCGTTTCCCGCGCGCGACGACGCCCGATCTGCGCGCGCTGCGCGACAGCGATCCCGACGAGGAGACGCGCCCCACGCTCGTGCGCGAAGGCGCCACGATCGGCGCGAACTGCACCATCGGCAACGATCTCACGATCGGCCGCTTCGCCATGATCGGCATGGGTGCCGTCGTCACCAAGAGCGTGCCCGATTTTCACCTGGTCGTGGGCAGCCCGGCGCGCACGATCGGCTACGTCTGCCGCTGCGGGCATCCGCTCGACGACTGGCTACGCTGCCGCGGCTGCTCGCGCAGCTACATCAAGAGCGGCGGCACGATCGCCGAGGCATCGTGAACGCGCGCCGCATCGCGATCGTCGGCGGCGGCATGCTCGGCATGTCGCTCGCCCTGCGGCTCGCCCGCCGGGGCTTCGCCGTCACGATCTTCGAACATGCGGCCGAACTCGGCGGACTCGCGGCGCCGTGGAAACTCGGCGCGGTCACCTGGGATCGGCACTATCACGTCATGCTCTCGGGCGACCGAGAGCTGCGCGCGCTGATCGACGAACTCGGGCTCGGCGACCGCGTGCATTGGAAGGCGCTGCGTAGCGCGTTTTACATCGACGGAGCCGTCCATCCGTTTTCGACGGCGCTCGACTACCTGCGCTTTCCCGCGCTCTCGCTCGCCGAAAAGCTCCGTCTCGCCGCCACGGTCGCGCACGCGCGCCGCGAACGCGACGGACGCGCGCTCACCGCGATCGGCGTCGAACCGTGGCTGCGAGCACGGGGCGGCGATCGCGTCTTCGAGCGTATCTGGCGCCCGCTGCTGCGCGCCAAGCTCGGTGACGCCTACGACACGGTCGCCGCCTCGTTCATCTGGGCGACGATTCGCCGTATGTACGGAACCGGTGCGCCGCAGCGCTTCGGCTACGTCGAAGGCGGATACCGCACCGTGATCGAGCACCTGCACGCGCTCCTCGAACGCTGCGGCGTCCGCATCGAACTCGGCACCGCGGTGCAGACCGTCGCCGCGTGCGACGGCGAACTCGGGCTGCTCGCGGGCGAGCAGATCCAGCGCTTCGATCGCGTCGTGCTCACCACGCCCGCCGGGATCGCGGCGCGCATCGCGCAGGCGCTCTCGCAGGAAGAGCGCGACCGTCTGCGCGCGATCCGCTACCAAGGGATCGTCTGCGCCTCGGTGCTGCTGGATCGCCCGTTGGGTGACGCCTACGTCACCAATCTCGCCGACGAGACGATCCCCTTCACCGGCGCGATCGAGATGACGGCACTCGTGGATCCGCGCGCCTTCGGCGGACGCCATCTGATCTATCTGCCGCGCTACGCCGACGTCAACGATTCCTACTATCTCGCGGGGGATGCCGAACTGCGCATCGCGGCGTCGCGGGCGCTCGCGCGTCTCTTTCCCGCGTATGCGCCCTCGCACGTGCGCGCGTTCCGCGTGTCGCGCGTACCGCACGTCTTCGCGCTGCCGACGATCGGCTATGCGGGGCGGCTACCGGGCTTCGGGACCACCCAGCGCGGGCTTTACATCGCGACCTCGGCACAGATCGTCGACGGCACGCTCAACGTCAACGAAACGCTCGAGCTCGCGCGACGCGCGGCGGAGCACATCGTCGCGGACGTGCACTTTTCGGATGCGGCGGTGCATGAAGCCGCAGGCTAGCCTCTCGCTCGATCTCGACAACCAGTGGTCCTATCTCAAGATCCACGGCGATCCGGAGTGGGAGAGCTACCCATCGTATCTGGATATCGTGGTTCCGCGCGTGCTCGCGATGCTGCGTGCGCTCGAGACGCGCATCACGGTTTTCGTGGTCGGTGCCGACGCGGCGCGCCCCGAGAATCACGAGAGTATCGCCGCGCTCGCCGCGGCGGGACACACGCTCGGCAATCACTCGTTTCATCACGAGCCGTGGGTCGCGCACGCCGAAGAGGCGCTCGTCTACGACGAACTCGCGCGCGCGCACGACGCGATCGCGGCGGCGACGGGGATCGAGCCGCGCGGCTTTCGCGGTCCCGGCTTCGCCACCTCGCCCGCGTTGCTCGATACGCTTGTTCGCCTCGGCTACCACTACGACGCGTCGCGTCTGCCGACGTTCATCGGCCCGCTCGCGCGCTGGTACTACTTTCGCAGCGCGCGTCTCTCGCCCGAGGAGCGCGCGCTGCGGCGCGACCTCTTCGGCTCCTGGCGCGACGTGCTGCAGCGGAACGGATCGCACCGAATCACGACGCGCTACGGTTCGCTCGTCGAGATTCCGGTAACGACGATGCCCGGCGCGCGCGTGCCGATCCACTTCAGCTACCTGCACTATCTCGATCGTATCTCGCCGCAGGTGGCCGAACGCTATTTCGCGACCGCGCTTCGCCTCTGCGCGCTTACGCGCACGCGTCCGTCGCTGCTGCTCCATCCGCTCGATTTCCTCGGCGGCGAAGACGTACCGTCGCTGCGTTTCTTTCCCGGTATGGATCTGCACGCATCGGAGAAGCTCGCGATCACCGAACGCTACGTGCGCATGCTCGCCGATCGCTTCACGATCATCACGATGGAGGAGCACGCATGCGCGTGAGGCTGGTGGGTGCCGCCGTCGCGTTGGTGTGCGCGGCGGTCATCGGGCTGCAACTGCGGTTCGATCCGCAGTGGGCCTTCGACGGCTTTGCGTATGCGATCCGCACGCAGCTCGATGCGGGCGTTCCGTACGCGCAAGCCCACGCCGCGACGCGCGCGGTCTACGCCGAGAGCGCCGCCTTCGCCGAACCGCGCAACCATCCGTGGCTCGATACGCCGACCCCGAAATGGTGGGCACTCTTCGCGGTGCGCGCGGTCTATCCGTGGCTCGCCTCGCTGCTGTGGCCCATGCTCGGTTTCGGAGCGCTCTTCGCGATCAGTGCCGCGGCGTACGTCGCCGCCGCCGTCGCCCTCTACGCACTGCTGTTGCGCTTCGCACGCGCGGAGATTGCGGGCGGCATCGCCCTGCTGCTCATGCTCTATCCGGAGAGTCGTCTGATCGGGCGCAGCAACCTCACCGATATGCTCGGCGACGCGCTCTGGATCGTCACCCTGCTCGCGATGATGCGCTTCGCCGCGGGCGGTCGCCGCGGTGACCTGCTCTTCTTCACCGCCGCCGCACTCGTGCTCTCGTTCACGCGCCCGATCCCCTACATGCTCCTCACGGTCGCGATCGTGCTTGCGGCGGTGGGACATCCGCGTCGAGCCCTGCCGCTCGCGGCGATCTCCGCGGCGCTCTGCGTCCTGGTCATCGCCGTGATGCGCCTCACCGGAGCAAACGTGCCGCTACCGCCCGACTACCTGCTCCAGCTCGCACGCTCGACGCTCGGGACGGTCGACTGGTTCGTCGCCTCGCTCGCGGGACCGATCGCGCTCTACGCGCTCGTCGCGGCGCGTGCGCGCAGCGATGCGGCGATCGCGTCGGGTGCGCTGCTCTGCGCGTTACCGACCCTAGTCCTCAATCCGCTGCCGGGCGACGTACTGCGCGTCGTCGTCCTGCCGATGCTGCCCGCCCTGGGCTGCGGGCTCGCGATCCTCTGCGAAGCGCTCGCGCGCAAGCCGGGGACGCTGCACGTCGTCGAGTATATGGAGGCATGCTCCGCATCGGTATCGACCTCGGCGGGACGAAGATCGAGATCGCCGCGTTCGATGAACGCGGCGCGACACTGATCCGTCGCCGCGTTCCCACCCCCGTCGGCGACTACGATGCAACGATCGACGCGATCGCGACGCTGATCCGCGACGCCGAACGCGAACTGGGTACGCACGCGAGCGTGGGGGTCGGCACCCCCGGAGCCGCCTCGCTGCGCGACGGACGCATCAAGAATGCGAACAGCACCTGGCTGATCGGCCGTCCCTTCGCGCGCGGCCTGGCCGCGCGGCTCGGACGCGAGATTCGCACCGCCAATGACGCGAACTGTTTCGCGCTCTCCGAAGCATGCGGCGGTGCCGCCGCAGGCGCTCGCGTCGTCTTCGGCGTGATCCTCGGCACCGGCGTCGGCGGCGGTCTCGCGATCGACGGTCGCGTGCACACCGGACCGAACGCGATCGCGGGTGAGTGGGGCCACGCACCGCTCCCGTGGCGCACGCCCGACGAACTGCCCGGTCCGCGCTGCTACTGCGGCAAGGACGGCTGCATCGAGACCTTTCTCGCCGGCCCCGCCTTCGCACGCGAGCCGCACCTCGCGCGCTACGAGGATCGGCTCGCGCGGGCGCTCGCGATGCTCGTCAACGTGCTCGATCCCGATGCGATCGTGCTCGGCGGCGGCGTCTCGAACGTCGCGCAGCTCTACGACGATCTGCCCGCGCTCGTCGCGCGCTATGCGTTCAGCGACACCTTCGAGACGCCGATCGTGCGCGCCGCATTCGGCGACTCTAGCGGCGTGCGGGGCGCGGCGATGCTGTGGGCTTGATCGCCGCGGCCCGTGCAAAGAGCGCCCGCGCGCGCGGTGCGAGCGCGTCGAGTTCGCGCTCGTAGCGCGCCATCTCGTCGGCCTGCGGCTGCGTCGGTCCGGTGAGCGATGTCGCCATGATATGGCGCAGGTAGGCGATCTGGTCGATCACCTGCGCCGGTTGTTGGTAGCCCGCGTTCTCGCTCCCGTTTCCGTTGCGCAGCGCGTTCGCAAGATCGGTCAGCTGCGCGCCGAGCTTGGGATTGCGCGTGCCGACGCGTTTGTGCTGCGCGAGCGCCTCCGCGAGCCACCGCTCGCCGCGCTCCTGATCGCGCGCCAGACGCGCGAGCGCGTCGTACTGCGCTTGCAACTGCTCGGTCGTCGCCTTCGAACGCGGGTCGAGACGCACGCGCACCGGAGCCTCGAGCGTCGCGCCGCGCGCGACGAGGCGCACCGTATAGGTTCCCGGCAGCACCTGAGGCCCGGTGACGCGGAGCGAATAGAAGACGTAATACGGACGCGGATCCTGCTTCGCCGCGGTGCCGCCCGGCGGATCGGTCGTAAGGTCCCACGTGACGCGATTGATCCCCGCTTTATCGGTTGCGTGCAGCCGGCGAATCACGGTCGCGCCGTGCAGAATTTCGAGCTCGATCTTCTCCTTCGGGTGCGCTCCGTGCGCGGGCTTCGGCGTGGGCGCGAGATAATACGAGATCGTCGCGCCGTACGGCTTGTTCTCGGCCACGAACGCATCCTTGCCGATGTCGTAGTAGGGGCGTTGCGCGTGACGCCATGCGTCGCGCGGCGCGAAGAGCGCGACGCGGCTGCGCACCGCGCGCGCAAGACCCTCGAGCGGCGTGATATCGTCGAGAATAGCGAATCCGCGCCCGTGCGTTCCGGCGATCAGGTCGTTCGCATCGGGCTGGATCTGCAGATCGTAGACGGGCACATGGTGCGTGCCGAGCAGCAGATCGTGCCAGTGCGCGCCCGCATCGAACGACGCGTAGATACCGTCTTCGGTCCCGGCGAAGAGCAGGTTCGGCGCTCGCGGGTCCTCGCGCACGACGTAGGCCCAAAGCGGTAAGCCGCGATCGATAGGCCGCCAGGTCGCGCCGTCGTCGCGCGTGACGTACACGTAGGGATGCGTATCACCCATGCGGTGGCGATCGAACGTGACGTACACGGTGCCGTCGTGCACGCGCGAGGTTTCGATCGAATCCACCCACGATTGCGGCGGCAATCCCGACACCTTCGCGGTGAGATCGTGCCAGGTCGCGCCGTCGTCGCTCGAATGCGCGAGATGCCCGTCGTCCGTGCCGACCCAGAGCGAGCCCGCGGCGCGTCCCTGCGCGATCGCGTAGATCGTGCAGTAGGTTTCGGCGTTCGTGTTGTCGTGCGTGATCGGACCGCCGCTCGGCGCGAGCCATGCGGGTTTGCACGGCTGCGAGAGATCGGGGCTGATCGCCTGCCACGTCTGCCCTTGATCGCGCGAGCGGAAGAGCACGTTTCCGCCGAAGTAGATCGTGTTCGGATCGCGACGCGAGATCGCAAGCGGCGCACTCCAATTGAACCGGTACGGGAACGTTCCCGCGCCGGTTCCGAAGGCGATCAGCGGCTGCGGCGAGATGTAGCGCGCTTCACCGGTGCGCAGATCGCGTCGCGTGAGATCGCCGAAGTGCGTGTCTTCGTAGATGATGTTCGGATCGCGCGGATCGGGCTTGGCATACTGCCCGTCGCCCCAATCCGAGATGTTGCGCCACGATCCGTCCGAGACGCCCGTGTCGTTCCAGAGTTCGTTCGGTCCCCACCAGACCTCGTGGTCCTGCATGCCGCCCATCACGTGATACGGCACCTCGCGATCGTAGCCGACGCGATAGACTTGCGAGAACGGCGTGTTGTTCAGGTACGTCCACGTCGTGCCGCCGTCGACGGAACGATCGAAGCCCATGTCGCTGCCGAGCAGCACGTGACGCCCGTCGGTCGGATCGATCCAGAGGTCGTGATTGTCCCCGCCCGCATCGACGCCTTTGAAATGCACGCCGCCGTCGGTCGAACGGCGCAGTCCGCCCGAGACGATCCACACGACGTTCGGATCGTTCGGGTCCACCCGCACTTGCGAGAAGTAGAACGGCCGGAAGACCAGATCCTGATCAGCGTTGACCAGTCGCCAGCGCAGGCCGCCGTCGTCGGAGCGATAGAGCATGCCGTGCTTGGTCGGCACGATTGCGTAGACGACGTTCGGATGATGCGCGCAGATCGCGAGCCCGACGCGGTTGATGATGCCGCCGGGCAGACCGTCGTGCCGCGCCGGATCGGTCAATCGCGTCCAGGTACGACCGCCGTCGGTCGAACGAAAGAGTCCGCTGCCGGTGCCGCCGCCGCGAAACGTCCACGGGCGCCGCACGTAATCGAACGTTCCCGCGAACGCGATCGACGGATCGCGCGGATCGAAGGCCACGTCGCTGCCGCCGGTGGTCGGATTGCCCGCGAGCACGCGCCGCCAATGCTTGCCGCCGTCGCTCGTGCGGTAGATACCGCGCTCGCCGCCCGGCGTAAATTCGGGACCCATCGCGGCCACGAGCGCCACGTTCGGATCGCGCGGATCGATCGCGATGCGCGCGATGTGCTGCGTGCCGCGCAACCCGAGCGCGCGCCACGTCTTCCCGCCGTCGTCGGAACGAAAGACGCCGTCGCCGAGCGCCGCGGTGTTGCGCGGAAAGCCTTCGCCGGTCCCGACGTAGATGATCTTCGGATTCGACGGCGCGAGTGCGAGCGCGCCGATCGACGACGAACGCCCCGCATCGAAGATCGAGCTGAATTCGGCTCCGCCATCGGTCGATTCGTAGAGCCCGCTCGAACTATGCCCCAGGTAGATCGTCGCAGGATCGCCCGGAACGCCCGCCACCGCATCGAGCCGGCCGCCCATCACCGCGGGGCCGACGATGCGCCAGGCGAGCGCGCCGAAATCCCGCGGCGCAACGGTCGCCCGCGCATCGACCACCGGTCCCGCGGTGACGGTAACGGTGGCGCTGCGCTGCGGCGCGCCCGTGGAGCATGCGGCGAGCAACGCGCACGCAACGGGCGCGAAACGGCGGAGATTCATAGCGGCGGGTTCCTTTCGAGCGCTGCACCGACCGCCGGGAGGCGGCCCGAGGCGAGCCGAAGCAAGCGTGCGTGTCAGCCCTTGCCCTTCTCGAGCATCCGGTCCTCTACAACGCGGTGCAGTGGCTGCTCGGTGCCGAGAATCCGCGCCGTTACTGCGTCACGACCTACGGAGCGGTCTCCGCGGGTTCGCGCGTGATCGACGTCGGCTGCGGGCCGGGCCTCGCGCTGCGCTACTTGCCGAACGTCGAGTACATCGGCTTCGATCCCAGTGCCGACTACATCGCCTGGGCGCGCCGGCGCTTCGGCAGCAAGGGGCGCTTCGAGCAGGGGATGTTCGCGCCGGAACACGCGCGCGCGCTCGCGCCCTACGACCTGGTGCTATTGCTCGGCGTGATCCATCATTGCGACGACGCGACGGCTCGCGATCTCTTCGCCACGATCGCAAGCGGGCTCGCTCCGGGCGGGCGCGTGGTGACGCTCGATCCCACCTATACGCCGACGCAATCGGCGATGGCGCGAAGGATCGCGCGCGCGGATCGCGGTCGCTTCGCGCGCACGCCCGACGGCTATCGCGACCTAGCCGCGCCGCATCTCGCGCCGCACGCATCCGAAACGCGCGATGGGATGCTCCTCATCCCGACCACCGTCCACATCGGGGCGTTCGGCCACCCGTAATCGCCCCGACGACGCTCCGAAGGCGGCGCGCCGTTAGCGCGGCCGACCGGCTCGTCGGTGTATGACGGCGAGCGCGAGTCCCGAGATCACGAGCGGGTGATCCACGTCGAAACCGGCACGCCGCATCCGCCGCGTGAGCATCGCATTTGCGCGTGCGAGCGTCGTTCCCTGAAGACGGCTCACGAGGCCGCTGTACTCGTAGGTTCCGTCGGGCAAGACCGTTACCGGGCGTATCACGTACTCGGCGGTCTCGATATCGAGGGGAAAGAACACGATTCGACGGCCGCTATACAGGGCGGTCATCGCGGATTCCGGCGCGCTCACCAGTGCTCCACGCGGCACCGCCGCGCGTAACGCGTTCTCCAGACGACTATGCGCGATGCCCGCCGCACTGTAGTCGTTTTGGGCGTTGGTGATCAGGGCGGGTATGAAGCTCTGACCGATGCGCGCGAGCGAGAGCCTCGGAATGCCCGCGTACGGATCGAACGAGCAGGCGATCAACAGGATCGCCGCCGTTGCGGCAAGCATGACGCGCGCGCGATTGCGCGCCGTCGCGATGCGATAGAGACGAGCGAATCCGAGCGCCGCCGCCCATACCAACACCGGGAAATAATAGGAATGATAGTGGGTCGAAAAACCGACCTTCTCGGCGCCGCCGATCGTGCCGAGGAGATTCGGCAGCATCGTCGCGACGGCGACGAGCGCGGAACGCCATTCGAAGAACGCGAACGCGAGCAGCGGGATGCTGACCATGAGAAAGACGAGCGAGAGTCGCATCAGGATCGGATTTAACAGAATGGCGACGAACTTCGCCGGATTCGCACCGAAATAGCCGCCGTTATCGCCGTGAACCAGAAAGAAGTGCGACTCGGCGAGGGCGACGAGGATCAGCGCCGCGCCGAGCGCGTACTTGAGCCGGCGATCGTTCGATGCAGCCGGGACGAGCAGCGTGCACAGCACGAGGATCACGCCGCCCACCAGCGCGCCGCGCTCGTCGATCGACGCGCACAAGAGCGCGGCCGCCACGAGCGCCGCACGGTTCGTCCGCTCGCGTGTCGCCGCGAGTAGCAGCAGCATCCCGCCCAGCATGAAGAAGCGATCCGGATAGAATTGGCCGTAGAGCAGACTGTCGCTGAAGGCGGGATGCGTTGCGACGATCGCCGCGAAGAGCACCGCCCCGACGAGCGGCACGCCGCGCGCCGAGACCATCGCGATCGCGCAGTAGAGTAGCCCCATGAAGACGAGCGCGAACGCGCCCAGGAGCACGACGCCGACGGGAAGGAGCACCGTGAGCCATCCGAGCGGGAAAAGGATGAAGTAGGCGTGCAGCGTCAGCACGCGATCGTCGCTGAAGGGCGGCGAAACGAGCGGATCGGCCCGCAGCTGGGCGAGCGAGTCACGAAAAAACGGCGAGTGCTGCGCCGATTGAATCGACGTGAAGATGCTGCTCGTCGCGCCCTCGCCGTGCGCGATATGCTCGGCGGTCTGGAAGAAAAGCGCGGTATCGCCCTCAAACCACTGCACTTCGAGCAGCTTCATCCCCGTCACGAGGATCGCACAGGCAAACAGGATCGCGGCGATCGAGAGCGCTCGTCGACGGTTCATCGGACGCTGCTTCCCGACGCCGCGAATGAAGCCCTCGATGCTCGGGCGTCGGTCGACCAACAGGCACACGCGACACGGTTCGCCAATCCCCCGAACAGTCGGTAAAGGAGGCTCTTCACGTGAATCGTCCCATTTCTCGCAAAGAAGCGCTGGGCGGCCTGATCGTCCTTCCCGCGCTCGCAGCGGCATTCGCGGTCGGCGCGACCGGAACGGCCGAGGCCAAAGGCACGAAGGCGCAGTTCAAGTATCAGGATCACCCGAACGGCAAGCAGCAGTGCTCCGGATGCGCGCTCTTCGTTCCGGGCAAAACGAAGACGGCGGCGGGTGTCTGCAAGGTCGTCGCCGGTCCGATCAGCCCGCACGGCTGGTGCACCGCCTACGCGCCGAAATAACGGCTACGCATCACGATAGAAAAACGAAGCCCCGAGGAGTCGCTCCTCGGGGCTTCGCACATCGCACGCGCGTGCCGGACCTACGCGACTTCGAAGAGACCCGCCGCGCCCATACCGCCGCCGACGCACATCGTGACGACGACGTATTTGACGCCGCGGCGTTTGCCTTCGATGAGCGCGTGCATCGTCATGCGCGCGCCGCTCATACCGTACGGGTGTCCGATCGAGATCGCGCCGCCGTCGACGTTGTAACGATCGTTCGGAATGCCGAGCGTGTCGCGGCAGTAGACCGTCTGCACGGCGAACGCCTCGTTCAATTCCCACAAACCGATATCGTCGATCTTCAACCCGTGCGCCTTGAGCAGTTTCGGCACCGCGAAGACCGGACCGATGCCCATCTCGCCCGGCTCGCAGCCCGCGACCGCGAAGCCGCGATAGTAGCCGAGCGGCTCGAGTCCGCGCTGCTCGGCGAGCTTCGCATCCATCAGCACCACCGCCGCCGCGCCGTCGGAGAGCTGCGAGGAGTTGCCGGCCGTGATCGAGGTCTCTTTGATCCCGGGCACGGCGCCCTTGAGTTGCGAGAGCCCTTCGAGCGTCGTCTCGGGGCGATTGCCCTCGTCTCTACGCAGCGTCACGTGCTTTTCGGTGACGACGCCGGTCTCTTTATCCTGAAGATACATCCACGACGGCATCGCGACGATCTCGCGATCGAAACGGCCCGCTTCTTGAGCCGCGGCCGTGCGCTGCTGACTCTGCAACGCGTACTCGTCCTGCGCCTCGCGCGAGACCTTGTACTTCTTGGCCACGTTGTCGGCGGTGTAGAGCATCGGCATGTACACGTCGGGCGTGTGGCGCAGCAGCCACTCCTCGGTGTAGTGCGTCATGTTCAGTTCGTTCTGCACCATCGAGATCGACTCGACGCCGCCTGCGACCACGATCTCCGCGCCGTCGACGATGACGCGCTTGGCGCCCGCGACGATCGCATCGAGACCCGAGGCGCAGAAACGGCTCACCGTCGAGCCCGCAACGCTCACCGGGCATCCGGCGCGCAGCGCCGCCGTGCGGCCGATGTTGTTGCCGGTCGCGCCCTCGGGGAGCCCCGCCCCGATCACGATCTCTTCGATTTCGGCCGGATCGACCTTCGCGCGATCCATCGCTTCGCGAGCGACGAAGCCCGCGAGCGTCGCGCTCGGCGTCTGATTGAATGCGCCGCGGAACGCCTTACCGATCGGCGTCCGCGCCGCCGAGACGATCACCGCCTCACGCATTGACGAGTTCTCCCTGTTTCAGTGCTGCAAACGTGCCGTTCTTCTCGGCGATGGCTTTGAGCAGCGGCGCGGGTTCCCACCCGAACTCCACCACCTTGTCGTAGACGTGCTTCACGCCGACTTCATCCGCGTACCACATCGGTCCGCCGTGGTGCGGCGGGAAGCCGTATCCGAAGATGTAGACGATGTCGATGTCGCCGGGACGCAGCGCAACGCCCTCTTCGAGCAGGTACGCACCGCGGTTGATGAGCGCGAAAACCAAGCGCTGCAGGATCTCTTCGTCGGAGACCTCACGCGGCGCGATGCCGTGTTTCTTGGCCTCTTCGGCGAAGAGCGCTTCGATCTCCGGATCGGCGATCGGCTCGCGTCCCTTGCCGACGCTCTTGTCGTACGTGAAGTATCCCGCCATCGTCTTCTGCCCGAGGCGCTTCATCTCGACCAGGCGATCGATCACGTCGGTGCGGCCCTTCGCCACGTCGGGGCGCGCCTTTGCGATATGCCACGCGACGTCGATGCCCGAGAGATCGCCCATCGCGAACGGTCCCATCGGGAAGCCGAACTTCTTGGCGACGCCGTCGATACGCATCGGCGAGATGCCCTCTTCCGCGAGCGCACCCGCGGCCTTCGCGTAGTCGAAGACCATGCGATTGCCGATGAAGCCGAAGGCGTTCGTGGAGAGCACCGCGGTCTTGCGCAGCGCCTTGCCGAGTTTGAACGCGATCGCCAGCGTCTGCGGCGAGGTCTCCTTGCCGCGCACGATCTCGAGCAGCGGCATGATGTTGGCGGGCACGAAGAAGTGCAGGCCGACGAACTTGTCGGCGCGCTTGGTTACCGACGCCATCTCATCGATATCGAGGGTCGAGGTGTTCGAAGCGAGGATGCCGTCGGGCTTGACGATCCCGTCGAGCTTGGCGAAGACCTGCTTCTTCACGTCCATGCTCTCGAAGACGGCCTCGATCACGACGTCGGCATCGGCGAGCTCGTTGTAGTCGTCGGTAAACTGGATCGACTGACCGAGCTTCCAGGCCTCTTCCTGCGTCATGCGGCCCTTTTGAACCTGATACATGAACATGCCGAAGACGGTCTGACGCGCTTTCTCAACCGCGTCGGCATTCGAGTCGATCACGTGCACCGGAATACCCGCTTGCGCGAAGGTAATCGCGATGCCGGTGCCCATCGTACCCGCGCCGATGACGCCCGCCTTTTTGATCTCGGGAGTGTCTGTCATCCTGAGCTTTTCGAAGGACGGGATCTTCGCGAGCTCGCGCTCGGCGAAGAAGACGTGGCGCAGCGCGAACGACGGCGCGGAACGCGCGAGCTCTTCGAAGAGCCGCGCTTCGCGCGCGATGCCGAACTCGAAGGGCAATTCGAACGCGGCCTCGACCGCATCGATCAGCTTGTGCGCGGCGAGACCGCCCGCGTCTTCGGCCGGCACCATCTTGTGCGCCTGCGAGACGATGAAGGGCGCGGCCTGCGCCGTGATGCCCTTACCCAGCTCCACCTTACGCTTGGAGATGCGACGTTTTCCGCTACCGGTGTCACCCTGAGCCTTTTGGGTGTCACCCTGAGCCTTTTGGGTGTCACCCTGAGCCTGTCGAAGGGCGAGCTTGAGCGCGGCGTCGAGCAGCGCATCGGGCGACTCGACGACCTCGTCGAGGATGCCCTTCGCCTTCGCATCCGCGGCTTTCATGTTCTTGCCCTTGAGCATCATGTCGAGCGCGTCTTGCGCGCCGATCAGACGCGGCAGGCGCTGCGTGCCGCCCGCACCGGGCAGCAGCCCGAGTTTGATCTCGGGGAGCCCCACCTTGGTGTCGGCCGTCGCGACGCGGTAGTCGCACGCGAGCGAGAGTTCCAGACCGCCGCCGAGCGCGTTCTTTTGAATCGCGGCGACGAAGATCTTGTTGCTGCGCTCCACCGCCGCGATCACGTCGCGAATCGTGCGCGTCTCGGGCGTCGGCTCGGTCGAAAAGTCGTTGACGTCGGCGCCGGCCGAGAAGATGCCGTTCGCGCCGATGAAGACGACCGCTTTGACGCTCTCGTCCTTGTCGGCCGCTTCGACGATGGGCACGAGCTCGCCCGAGAGTGCGAACGAGAGGGAGTTGACGGGCGGGTTATCGAGCGTGATAACCCGGACGCCGTCTCTATCTTCCGTGCGGATGAACGACATGGTTATGCCGTCACCGCCATTTTGCGGTCGAGCTCATAGGCAT
>DAHUZB010000023.1 GCA_027306785.1 Vulcanimicrobiota bacterium | reverse complement strand
GCCACCTTAGCCTTGAATGACGGCGAGTGGTTACGACGGGGTCGTCTGGACAAATTCTTGCTCCAATCGCAGGGCATATTCGCTCTGCAGAGGGCAAGGACTCCACTTAACGGTCAGTCCAGTTTTCTGGGGCCACCTCTGAATACGATCCCCGCAGAGGTCGGACCGCAGAACGGGTATTGTTCGATTTCGGTCACGCCCGCAGTTGCTTGACATTTCTCAACAAGATCCGCAGCACCGAGAATTGGATGACCAGTAATATTTTTCGCTATATCCAGCCTCGTTTTCCAAAGCGATTTAACGTCGGAAACACTCACGATAGTGGGCTCAGCATGAGGGAGGCGCGTATCACGACGCGAGAGCAACTCGCGCGCGCGCCTGATTTCATCACTTACCTCCGGGCCGGAAATGCAAGAGAGGATGTCTTTTGTGCTCATAGGTCCGTGGCTATTTGCGCCAGGCGGCAATCTCTTTTGCAAGGTCGGGATCGTTTGCGAGGTGTTCGATGGCTTCTTTGACGCGTGGATCCTTCTTGCGCAGTGGTCGTAGCGCCGTTAGTAGGATGACGCGCGATGTGCCCTGCGATGGATCGCTCGCCAGAGCGATCAGCTCCGGAAGCGTCTCCTTCGTCACCGCAGCGGACAGCGCGCATGCTAAGCCGTCTTTGAAGCCGAGCGAAAATTGCTTTGTATCGCCCGGCGCTATGCTACCCTTGCCGTCCCGCGCCTTCCGGAATTCCTCAACGAGGAGAGGCCACGCCTTGCGCACTTCAGGGTCCGGGACAGCCAAGGCACGGGCTATCCCCGCACGCGTGCGGTCGGAATAATCGAGTTGTAAGTGCCGTAACAAAATCGGGATGGCTTCGGGGTACGCAGTGCCCTTTTGCCACAAGTGCCACACCGATTCCACCGGATAGCCGGCGGCGCGCAACTCATCGAAAGGCGCGTTTTCTTCAACGCGCCAGAGCCGCGCTCGCTCTTGGCGCTCGCACTCCCGCCTTTGGTTAATTGCTCGTAGGCGCGCGCGTTCGTCTTCCGTCAGTTTGAGGCGATAAAGCTCATGCGGCGTACGCTTTTCCAACTCGTCGTCCGATAGGGATGGACGCGGGGGGGGACTTTCGTGAATTCGCCACTCGCTATGGGCCCTCAGGCTTCATCGTATCGCGCCTTGACCGTAGAGAAAGAGACGACGTGTACGCTCGCTTGGCTCACAACCCTCTTGCGAAGATGCCACATGAGCCATAAGGACCATTCATTTAGCGACGTGAATCATTATCGTCGCCTCGCGTTGCATTAGTGAAAATTCCTCGGGCGGATGCCGTCGACCAGACCGTTTGCGTCGAAAGCCCAGATGCGGCGTGCGAGCAGGTCGATCGCACCTTGTTCTTTTTGTAGCGTGCCTTCGATCACGAGCGTGTTCGTGGTGCGCACCACGCGCCGGTATTTCTCGTAGATATCGGGACGTACGATCACGTTCACGAGGCCCGTCTCATCCTCGAGGGTGAGAAACACGAAGCCCTTGGCGGTGCCGGGACGCTGCCGCGTGATCACGAGCCCGCCGACGCGGCAGACGAGATGATTCGGCATCTCCGTCAGTCGCGCGGCCGGGATCACGCGCTGCGCATCGAGCATCGGGCGGAAGTGCTCCATCGCCTGTCCGCGCGGCGTGACGCCGGTGGACCACAGATCGAACGCGGTGGCCTCGTGCGGTGCGAGCGGCGCGAACGACACCGCCGGCTCCTCGACATCCATCAACGCGCCGAGTTCACCGCGCGCTTCACGTTCATCCAGCGCGCGCAGCGCCCAGATCGCATCGCGCCGCCCGCGGTACCACGGCGCGAACGCATCCGCGGCGGCAAGATTCTCGAGTGCCTCCTTCTCCAGCTGCGTGCGCCGCGCGAAATCGAGCAAATCGGCAAACGCGCCCTGCGCAACGGCGCGTTCGAGCCGCTCCTTCTGCACCGTACCGAGCCCGCGCACCAGGTGAAAGCCCAAACGCAGCGCACCGTCGGACTCCACGCTCGACCAATACTCGCTCGCATTCACCGCCACCGGACGCACCGCGACGCCATGCCGCTTTGCGTCGTTCACTAGCACCTCGGTCGAATAGAAGCCCATCGGTTGCACGTTCAGAATCGCCGCCGCAAAGATCGCCGGATAGTGACACTTCACGTACGCCGAGGCATACGCGAGCAGGGCGAAGCTCGCCGCATGGGATTCGGGAAAGCCGTAGTCGGCAAAGCCTTCGAGCATGTGAAACAGCTGCTCCGCCGCCCCGCGCTCGATCCCGTTCTGCACCATGCCCTCCACGAGTCGCGGAAAGATCTCGCGCATCCGCTCGCGCGAGCGCTTGTGCCCCATCGCGCGGCGTAGCCGGTCGGCTTCGCCCGCCGAGAACCCGGCCGCCTCGATCGCAAGACGCATCCCTTGTTCTTGAAAGAGCGGCACGCCGAGCGTGCGTTCGAGCACGGGCTTCAGCTTCGGGTGCGGATAGGTGACCGGCTCCAATCCCGCGCGACGCCGCAGAAACGGATGGATCATCTGCCCCTGAATCGGACCCGGCCGAATGATCGCCACCTGCATCACGATGTCGTAGAAGCAGCGCGGCTTCATACGCGGCAACATCGACTGCTGCGCCCGCGACTCGATCTGAAAGACGCCGATCGTGTCCGCCTTCGAGATCATCTCGTATGTCGCCGAATCATCAGGCGGGATGGTATGCAATGCAAGGACGCGTGGTGACGGGCATGCGTTGGTTGCGGGGACGCCCGCGTTTTCGCATCGTGCGAAAACGCTACTCGCTGAAATCGACCTCTCGCCATCCTGGCTCCGGTCGATTCTCAGACGCCCCGCATCCAACGCATGCCCATCACCACGCTCGATACATCGCTCATGGATGGAAAAGGCTTCGCGTAGTAACGAGAGCATGCCGAGGCCGAGCAGGTCGATTTTGATGAGACCGAGTTCTTGCAGATCGTCTTTGTCGAATTGGATGATCGTGCGGTCGCGCATCGTCGCCCATTCCACCGGGACCACGCGCACGAGCGGATCGCGCGTGATCACCATGCCGCCGGAGTGGATGCCCATGTGGCGCGGAAAGCCGTCGATGCGGCGGCAGAAGCGGTACAAACGCTCCGCGAGTTCGCCCGAGATCGGAGCGGGCATATCGGGGTCGGGGTTCTCGCCGAAGTTTTTGCCGCGAAAACCGTAGTAGTACGGGTCGGGGCCTTCTTTGCGGGAGTGGCGCACGTTCGATCCGGCGTCGAGGTCGCGGCGGTGCTGCACGGAGGGCGGGTGCTTCGACAAGCTCAGCATGACACTAGGGTGCTCCGCAGTGACACCGGGGTGGTCAGCAGTGACATCAGGGTGGTCAGCAGTGACATCAGGGTGGCTTGCACTCGCGTGTGTGTCTTGCCCCGTGGCGCCGCTTAGGGATTCTCGGGCGTCGAATTCTTTGACGATGCGGTCGACTTGGGCGAGGGTGAGGCCGAGGGCTTTGCCCACGTCGCGTAGCGCCGAACGCGTGCGGTAGGTGATCACCTCGGCGGCCATCGCGGCGTTGCTGCGGCCGTAGCGCTCGTAGATGTATTGGATCACCTTCTCGCGGTCCTGATGCGCGAAGTCGATGTCGATATCGGGAATCTCGCGGCGCTCCTCCGACATGAAGCGTTCGAAGAGCAGGTTCATGCCGATCGGATCGACGGCGGTGATGCCGAGCGCGTAGCAGACGGCGGAGTTCGCGGCGGATCCGCGCCCCTGGCAGAGCACGCCGAAGCGCGCGGCGGCCTGCACGATATCCCAGACGATGAGAAAATAGCCCGCCAGGTCCATCTTCGCGATGATGCCGAGCTCGTACTCGAGTTGACGTTCGATGGTGGGCGCGATCGGCGTGCCGTAGCGTTCGGCCGCGCCGCGATAGACGAGTTCGCGCAGATAGCTCTGACGCGTGAAACCCTCGGGCGCGGGGAAGAGCGGGAACTGTCCGCTGCGGCGATCGAGACGAAAGCGACAGCGTTCGGCGATGCCGAGCGTGGCGTCGATCGCTTCGGGATAGGCCGAAAAGAGCGCGCGCATCGCCGCGGCGGATTTGAGATGGTACTCGGCATTCGGGCGCAGACGATGCTGCGCGCGCGCCTGCTCGAGCGTGAGCGTCTCGCGCACGCAGGTAAGCACGTCGGCGAGCGGCGCTTCGTCGCGCCGAGCGTAGTAAATGCCGTTGGTCGCGACGTACGGCACGCGCAGTTCGCGCGCGAGCATCACGATCGCATCGTTCGCCGCCGCCTCGTCGGGGGTGAGGTGATGCTGAAGTTCCAGATAGAGGCGCTCCCCGAAACGCTCGCGCAACGCCGCGATCCGCGCGCGATCGGTGCTGCGCACGAGCGCGATCAGCCCCTCGCCGCGGCCGTCGAAATCCTCGATCCGCGCGCGCGCATCGGCCTTGCTGCCGCGCAGTTGCGCACGCGAGATCAGCTCGCAGCAGTTGGCATAGCCGTCCTCGTTCTCCACGAGCAGCACGAGGTGCGTGCCGTCTTCGAAGGTGAGCTCGGTGCCGACGATCGCGGCGATCCCCGCGGCACGGGCCGCCGTGGCGGCACGAACGGCACCGTAGAGCCCGTCGCGATCGGTGAGGGCGATCGCGGCGAGTCCCAACTCCGCCGCCCGTTCCACGAGTTCTTCGGGATGCGAGGCGCCCGAGAGAAAGCTGAAGTTGGAGCGGCAATGCAGTTCGGCATACCCGCCTACCGGCGTAGCCACGTGCAGAGCATCCGCAGATCGAGCCGATTGACGAGCTGCGGGCATTCGGGCGTACAGATATGCAGCGCGCGCACCCGTTCGCGCATGCGTTCGCGCGCGGCCGTGAATTCGGATTCGATCGCGGGGCTCGCCAAGAAGCGTTCGTTCTCGATGCGTAGATGCGCGAAGCGGCGATGCAGCTCGCGTTCGGCCTGCTGCTCGCCCACGAAACAGGCGCGCAAGCGCAGGGCATCGCCGTAGCGGAACGTCCGCCGCAGTTCGCGGATACGGCGCATCGGATGTTCGGAGTAGCCGATCTTCCACGAGCGGTCGTCCACGTCGAGCAGGTAGACGAAGCCGTAGTTATAACCGGCCAGTTCCTCGAGCGGGGAGAGCAGGTGATTGGTGCGGGTGATCTCCCCGCTACGCAGCCACGACGAAGCGATGCGCTGGAATTTTTCGCATGCCGCTCGATCGATCTCAATCATAAGAACCTCGCAGATACCAGTGCGTGCCTTGACGGTAGATACGGCAGACCTCGCCGTCGTCGAGGACGATGTCGTACTCATCGCGCGAAACCGGAGCCTCGAACCAGCCTTCGTCGATCCGCCAGGGACCCGCGCAGCGCACGACCGCGCGCCCGTCAACGTGATGCGGCTCGCCGCGGCGCAGACGCACGTCGATCTCGCGCACCGCGAGCAGCCGCAGTTGCGGAACCACGCGCGCGTTCGCGAGCGGGATCGCGGCGCCGGGCGGCTCGCGCGCGGGCAGCGCAAAGGGTTCGTAGCTGAAACGCTCTTCGAGCGCGTGCGCCTCGCGCGTGCGCGCGCGGCGCACGGGCTCGCCGAGCACCGATTCCAACCGCGCGAGCAGCACCGCGACGCTCTGCGCGTCGATCTCGTCGCCGCGCACGAGCGCGAGCGCCTCGCCGCCTTCGTCCAGCTCCATCGCGCGCACGCGCACGCCCACGAGCGGCGCCGAAAAGCGCACGTCTTCGAGTTTGGCGCGTAGCACGTCGAGCATCGCGCGCTCGTCGGCGGTCGGGGCGGCCAAATGCACGTCGAACACCCGCGTGCCGCCGGCGTCGAGCTCGGTCTCCAGGCGCAGCAGGCTCGCCCGCTTGCCGCAGCGTTCGAGATCGCCGCAGATGCGCGCGAGCAGCACGCGCAGCGCGAAAAAGACGGCGGCTTCGTCGTCGGCGTTGCCTTCGCCGAAGAGCGCCGCCTCGATCGCAAGCGCGTGACCGCGCGGCACGAACGAGGTGCGATCGATCCCGCGCGCCCATTCGTGCCAGCGCGCGGCGGCGCGCCCGAATCGACGAACGAACGGACCGTGCGGCAGCCGTGCGAGCTCGCCGAGCGTGGTGACGCCGAGCAGATGCAGGCGCGTCTGCGCGCTCGGATCGAGATCCAGCACGTCGAGCGGCAGCGGCGCGAGCGCCGTGGGCGCGTGCTCCGCATCGAGCACCGTGCCGTGTGCGATCCATCCCGCCGCGTACGCGCAGAAGTGATTGGGGCCGACTCCGATCCGCAGCGGCAATCCGAACGGCGCGAGCACCGACTCGATCTGCGCGATCCACCGCGGCGGCTCGCCCGCGATTCCGCGCATATCGAGGAACGCCACCCCTTCACGCACGTCGTGCAGCAGCGGGGTCACGGCGTCGAGCCCATCGAGCATCGCCTGCCAAGCGGTGCGCGATCGTTCGCCGTCGTGCACGAGCACGCGTGCGTTCGGAACGACGGCGGCGGCCTGCGTAACCGTCTGTCCCACCCGCGCGCCGCACGAGCGCGCGCGCTCGTCGAGCGCAAGTACGCGCCCGCGGTCGTACCGATCGGCGAGCAGACGTGGCGCGCCGTCGTCCTCGCAACCGCGGCAGGCGAGCGCGAGCGGATACTCGGGGATGCGCAGCGAGAGCAGCATCGTCATCCCTGCACGCACGCCGTCGTGGAAAACGCCGATTCGAGTTGCACGACGGCACCGCCGTGCGAGGTCCCCCGATGCTTGCGCAGTTCGGCGCGCGATGCGAAGCCGGAGAACGTGCACCAGACCCCGTGCGAGCCGCGCACGAGCGCGCGCTCGAACGCGCAGCCCACACGAACGGCGGCGATCCCCTGCAGTTCGACGAGCGCGCGGTGCGCGACGACCACGAGCACGCCGCCGGTGCGGTGCGCCACCTGGGCAAGGCGCGCCCAAACCGCGGCCCGCAGGTGCGCCGCCGCCATGACGATCACCCGTGCGGCCCGCGAGCGCAACAGCAGGTCGGCCGCCCGCGCCGCGAGCAGCGGCGACGCGGCCGGAACGATCAGCAGTCGATCGAGCCGTACGCCCGCGGCTTCGAGCGAGGGCGGGTAGAGCTCACCGTCGTCGATCACGGCGCCGAGGCCGCGCCGGGTGGCCTGGGCGAGCAGCGCCGCCGCGATGCTCCGACAGCCCGCGCTCCCGCTGCCCTCGAGCACGATCAGCGCGCCCGCCGGAAACCCGCCGCCGAGCAGCGCGTCGAGCGCCGGAACCGCGCTCGAGAGCAGCTGCTCGCGCGCGATCCCCGGGGCGCTCGGAGCCCCTTGCAGGCGGCTCTTCAGCTCCTGAAAAAGCTCTCGTCGAGGGGGCGCATACGCGACTGCCGGAAGCATGGGTGACCATCCTAATCGAACGTATGTTCGATGTCAAGGAGCCGATCTTCGCTTGTGGGCGGGCCACCTGGCCGCGGCGGAGATCGCCGCATTCGCTCGCGCTCGGCGCCGCTTCCGGCGCCGCCCCGACGCCGACCGCCTGCACGATCTGCGGGTCTGCGCCCGGCGCCTGCTCTCGCTCGACGAAGATCTCGGGACGTTGCTCCGCCTGCGCGGTATGAAGCGTCTGCGCCGCTTCGTGCACCTCACCGGAGAGGCTCGCGACGCCTCGGTACTGCGCGCGTTGCTACGCGATGCCTGCGAAGCGAGCGAGCGTGCGGCGGTACGGCCGCTCGCACGCGATCTTCGGCGGCGCGAACGACGGGGAATGCGGCGCATTCGGCGCGCGGTGACGCGGCTGCGCGTGCGGGCATCGTGACGCCCCGCGTGGTCGCGCTCGCCGGAGCACGCGATCGCAGCGACGCGATGCGGCGCGTGATCGTCTTGCGCTTGGCGGAGATGCTCGCCCTCGCGCCCGCCTTGCGGCGCGGCGAAGCGCACGAGCTGCACGAGCTTCGCATCGCGTGCAAACGCTTGCGCTACGCGCTCGAACGTTTTACCGCGCAAGCGGCTACCGTGCCCGCGGCAGCCGTCCGCCTGGCGGCAATCCAAGACGCGCTCGGCGAGCTACACGATCGCGACGTACTGCTCGCGGCAGTGCCCGCCGCAGCGGAGGCGACGCGCGCGAGGCTCAGCCGCGCGCGTGCGCGCGCGCTCGTTCGAGCGCGCGCATTATGGTACGAAGCGTTTGCGAACGGCGGGCCGTTCGCCGACTAGTTACCGTCGCAAACGCGTTTGGCGGCGAAGATGCTCTTGGCGAGCGAAGACTCGTGGGCTTTCGCCATCTGCTGCGTGACGACCACGCCCTCTTTGAGGCGGCCGACCGGGTTGTAACCGAGCGCGAGCCCCGGCAGACGCGCGAGATCGATCTCGTACGGATTGGGCGCCAGGCCCGCGTTGATCGCGGTTTGGTCGAAGCTTTGCGGGCGCAGCGGATCGGGGGTGGCGCCGATCAAGTTGCTGAGCTGCTGGTTGTGCTGCTTGCCGTTCTGCGTCGCGACATCGCTCGCATTGATCGAGTTGACGAAGCCGAAGCCTTCGTGCTGCATCGCATCGAGCTGCTGCGTGTCGACGAAGCCGTTGATGATATCGAGCGACGCCTGCTGGCTCGCGAGCGCGGTCAGCATCTTGCGCTTGAGCTCGGCGAGCGCGCGGTCATCTTCGGTATTTCCGCTCGCGGCGAAAACCGTCTTGTCCTCGAGCATCTTCTGGATGGCGAGGATATTGTCGGCGAGCGGTGAGACGAGGTTTTCCAGGCGCATCACCGCGATGTTCTGCGCCGGGCTCGCCTCGTGATCGGCATCCGACGGGCCCGCGTCGAGCGCGCCTTGGATGTAGGCGTTGAAGAGCTTGGGGCTCTTCGCGATCGTCCGGTCGTTCTGCAGCATCATGCCGACCGCGGGCGCGATCTTGGTGTGCAGGGCGCTGCAGAGCGGGCGCACCTTCACGCGATAGATCGTGGGCGGCGGCGTGGTCGCGGCGCTCGGCGACGGCTGGGCGGCCAGGGCCGCTCCGCCCGCGAGCGCGGCACAGAGGAACGAGGAGACGAGGAATTTGCGCATGGGTCCCATTCTACTACGGAAACGCAACCGGCCCCCGCAGCGTTACGGGCAGGCGGTCAGGAGGCGACCGGCTGCTCGCCCAGTTGGTCCAGCTCGCGCTTTTCGTCGCCCGAGATCACCATCGTGAGATCGAGCATGATGATGAGACGTTCGTCCATCTTGCCGACGCCCTGGATGTACTCGGTGCCGACGCCCGCGATCATCTCCGGCGCGTCCTCGACGTTCTCGATCGGAATATTGAGCACTTCGCTCACCGAATCGACGACGATGCCGACGCGCTTGCTGCCGATCTCGGTCACGATGATGCGGGTGCTCTTGGTCGCGTCGATGCGCGACATGCCGAAGCGCGTGCGCAGATCGATGATCGGAATCAACTGACCGCGCAGGTTGATGACGCCTTCCATGAAACGCGGTGCGCGCGGCACGTGCGTGATCTCGACCATGCGGATGATTTCCTGCACTTGCGAGATATCGACACCGTACTCTTCGCTGCCCAGACGAAACGAGACGACCTGGACGACTTCGCCCGAGAGTTGCTGCCGTTTGTCTTCTTTCACGTCCGCCATGATGGTTTAGACCCCCGAGAATTCCGCGCGCGCGACTTTGCCGCCCGAATAGGCTTCGCTGACCAGTGAATGCACGTCGATGATGAGCGAGATCGATCCGTTACCGAGGATCGTCGCGCCCGAGATGCCGGCGATACGCCCGACCACGTCGGAGAGCGGCTTGATGACGATCTCCTGTTCGCCCTCGAACGAATCGACGACGAGGCCGACTTGGCGCCCCTGCAGGCCGACGATCACGATCATCACCTTGTCGGGATCGCGCTTGCCGTCGAGTTGGAAAAATTCCGCGATGCGCACGAGCGGCACGACCTGTCCGCGCAGCGTGATCACCTCGTTGCCGTGCACGGTGCGCACGTCGCTCATCTCCACGCGCTGAGACTCGATGACCGAGTCGAGCGGAATCGCGTAGAGCTCTTCGGCGACGCGCACGAGCAGTGCTTGGATGATCGCGAGCGTGAGCGGCAGTTTGATCGTAAAACGCGTGCCTTGCCCGGGCACCGTATCGACGTCGAAGACACCCTTGAGGCGCGTGATGTTGCGCTTGACCACATCCATGCCGACGCCGCGTCCGCTCACGTCGGAGACGACCTCGGCGGTCGAGAAGCCCGGCGTAAAGATCAACTCCACGATCTCGCGATCGCTCAGCCGATCGTCGGCGGAGATCAAGCCCTGCTTGAGCGCGCGCGCGCGCACCTTTTCGAGATTGATACCCGCACCGTCGTCGGAGACTTCGATGATGATCTGATTGCCTTCGTGATAGGCGTTGAGCGAGATCGTGCCCGCGCGCGGCTTGCCCATCTTCTCGCGCTCGTCGGGCGCTTCGATGCCGTGATCGACGTTGTTGCGCAGCAGGTGCATCAGCGGTTCGCCGACCTCGTCGACGATCGTCTTGTCGAGATCGGTCTCGGCGCCGGAGATGACGAGTTGCACCTCTTTGCCGCGCGCCTTCGCGACGTCGCGCACCAAGCGCGGGAACCGATCGAAGACCTGGCCGATCGGCACCATGCGCACCTTCATGATCGACTCTTGGATCTCGTTGGTGGTGCGCGCGAGGAGCCCGGCGGAGTCGGCGAGGTCCTTGGCGAGCGGCGCGATGACGCCGGAGTTGGCCATCACCTGCCCGTTCGTGCCCTTGGTGCCCATCAAGCGTTCGAGCGTGTTGGCGATATCGGAGATGCGCGTGCGATTGATTACGAGCTCGCCGACGAGATTGAGCAGCGCGTCGAGCCGTTCGATATCGACGCGAATCGTCTGATGGATCGACGAGCGCTTCTGCTCGCCGTTCTTCGCGGGCGCTTTGTCCGCCGCGGCCGGCGCGGGCGGCTGCGGGGCCGGACGCACGGGCTCGGCGGGTACCGCGGCGACGGGCTGCGGCGGCGCTTCTTCGAAGGCGGGAACCGGCGGCGGCGCGGGGGCTTTGCGCGACTCGGCCTCGGCCAGCAGACGCGCCACCTCGGCCTCGAAGGCCTCGACGTCGACGTTGCCGACCTGCTCTTCTTCGGCAGCCGCGGCCTCGTCGAACGAGTGCTGCTCGCCCATACGGCCCTCGATCACGTGAGCCGTCTCTTCGTAGATCGAGGTGAACTGATCGAGTTTGCGGATGTACTCGTCCACACCGCCCGGCGCTTCGTGCGTGCCGATCGCCGCCTCGACGAGCTCGGTCAGCAGATCGCGCCCGGTGAAGAGCAGATCGACCGCGCTCTCCGAGAGCGGCATGCGCTCCTTGCGCAGCAGATCGCAGAGGTTCTCGAGCTTGTGCGCGAGGTTCTGCACGTCGGTGAAGCCGAGCATGCCCGCGCTTCCCTTGACCGTATGGAGCGCGCGGAAGAGCGAGTTGACGATCTCGGGATCGGTCTCGCCCGACGAAACGAACTCTTCAAGCCGCAGCAGATCGGCGTCGATCTGCTGCAGCAACTCCTCGGCTTCATCTCGGAAGTACGAGATGAACTCTTCGCGGTTGAATAGTTCGTCCGACATGGCGATCCGCTAGCCGCGGGTTATTCGACGCCGAAGGCGGCGAGCAGCGGCGTGAGCGATCCGGTCTCGGGAATGAGGATGAACTGACCCGCGACCTCTTTCTCCTTATCGAGGAAGCTCGACTCGATGAGAAAGACGTCTTGATCGGGCAGGATCGACATCAGTGTGCGAAACGCGGCCTGCACCGTGCCGTACGAGAGCGTCGGCACGCTCGGCAGCAGGTTCGATCCGGTCAGCTGGATGATCGCGGTCAGATAGGAGCCCGCGATGATGTTCCCGAGCTCTTTGAGCGTCGAATCGGCGATCGAATCGAAG
Organism: Vulcanimicrobiota bacterium; assembly: GCA_027306785.1. Classification (GTDB taxonomy): domain Bacteria; phylum Vulcanimicrobiota; class Vulcanimicrobiia; order Vulcanimicrobiales; family Vulcanimicrobiaceae; genus REEB354. Next base: position 5,846 of record DAHUZB010000023.1, on the reverse strand, counting down.
ATCTGGATGTCACCGATCACGCGGTGGAGGAACTGGCTCACGAAGTCCAGCGCCTGCTCGCGATCGAAGAGACAGATCATCTGTCCGGGCGCCTCGCCGCGCACGTACATGTGCAGCGCGGCGACGGTGCGATTGGCGTGACCGACGCGCGACGCGAGGTCGCGGAACTTGATCACGTCGATGCGCGGCTCGCTCAGGTTGATCTTGGTGTTGAGCAGCTGCGAGAGCGCGGTCGCGGCATGACCGGCACCGATGTTGCCGACCTCTTTGAGCGCGTCTTTTTGAAGATCGTTGAGTTCCATACTCTGTCCGCCGCTCACGAAAGCACCTTTTGAATCGTTTCCAGAATCTTCGGCGGCTGGAACGGTTTGGTGATGAACGATTTCGCTCCGGCTTGAATCGCCTCGACCACCAGCGCCTGCTGGCCCATCGAGGTGCACATGATGATCCGGGCGTTGGGATCCGAGGCGACGATCTGTTTGACCGCCGAAATGCCGTCCATCTCGGGCATCACCATATCCATCGTCACGAGGTCGGGCTGGAGCTGTTTGTACTTCTCCACCGCCTCGACGCCGTTCTGGGCTTCTCCGACGACCTCAAAGCCGTTCTTCGAGAGAATCCCTTTGATCATCATCCGCATGACGACGGCATCGTCGACGATGAGGACTCGCTTGCTCATCCGTTGCTCCCAAGACGAAGTGCAAAGTGTCGCGGAGCACGTAGCGCCCCGCGTCATCCTTAAACCAGAATCGGCCGAAGGACGACTCTACTTTATGGATCGGTCAGGCTAATCCCCGGCTGCGAAGCTCGGCCTGACGTCGGTTGATGAATTCGATGATCGCCTGATCCTCCTCGGGGCGCATGCCTTGGAAGCGCAGGCCGTGCGAATGCTTTCCCGAGGCCTTGATCGTCTCGTGGCGCATGACCTCGCCGAGCACCGTCAACGCGGCGTCGCTGCGGAGCTGGATCCGCACCTCGACCGTGGTGTGCAGCTTGAGCGGTCGGTCCAGGATCAGCGAACAGCCGCCGCGGCTGATATCGCGAATCGTGCAGCGGCCGAACTCGCCCGACCCCAAGCCGCCGGGCGCGAAACGCCACTGCCCGTTGACCAACGCGTCCAGGCGCACGCTCTGGCGTTTCTGGGCACCGACCGCGGCGCCGATCAGGCTCACTTTTTTGGGGGCGTCGAACTGGGTACTCGATGCGCTGACCGCGGCGATCTTCGTCGCCGCGCGGTAGCGTCCCGAGGGGGTCGTGTAGACCAGCACCGCGCTCTCGCCCACGCTCCCGAGCATCTCGCGGGTGACGATCGCCTTCGCGCTGACCGCCTCGACGGTCACCGAACGCATGGCGCGGCCGCCCACGCTCACGTCGACGAACGCGTTGAGCTGCGGCAGCTTGGAGGGCGGTTGCGCGGCGGATTTCCCGCCGAAGAGCGATTTGAACATCGTGAGCGTTCGATTCGTCCGAAGATTACTCGTCGTCGGTCGTCGAGATCTGACCGATCGATTCCACCCGCAGGCCCGGCGCGATCTCGGAGTACGAGAGCACGACCAGCTGCGGCGCCGCGCGTTCGGTCAAGCGTTTGAGCGCGAGACGAACCGCCGGAGAGCACAAGACGATCGGCGTCAGACCCGCGTTCGACGCGGTTCCGATCTGCCGCGTGAGCGAGGTGTAGATCCGCGAAACCGTGTTCGGATCGAGGAGCGCGTAGGCGTCTTCGCCGCGGCGCACCGCTTCCGAGAGCAGGGCTTCAAGGCGCGGATCGACCGTGATGACCGAGAGAAGTCCGTTCTCCGCATACTCGGCCGAAATGTGCCGAGCGAGGGCGGCTCGGACCTTCTCCGTGAGAAAGTCGATATCTTTGCTCACGCGCGCCGCGTCGGCGAGCGTTTCGAGAATCATCACCAGATTGCGGATGGGGATGCGCTCGCGCAGCAGGTTCTGCAGCACGCGCTGGATCTCGCCCACGGTGAGCAATCCCGGCACGAGCTCGTCAACGACCACCGGATAGTGCGACTTGATGTTGTCGAGCAGCGCCGAGACCTCTTGTCGCCCGAGCAGATCGGGGGCGTGCCCCTTGATGAGCTCGGTCAGGTGCGTCGCGACGACGCTCGTGGGATCGATGACCGTATAGCCCGACATCTCCGCCTCGGCGCGCGCGTTCTCGGGAATCCAGAGCGCGGGCAGACCGAAGGCGGGTTCGGTCGTGGGAATGCCGTCGATCGGCGAGGTCGCGGTGCCCGGATTCATCGCGAGCAGACGGCTCACCATCACCTCGGCCTGCGCCACCTCGAGCCCGTAGACTTTCACCACGTAGCTGTTCGGCCGCAGTTGCAGGTTGTCGCGCACGCGGATCGGCGGAACCACGATCCCCAGATCGCGTGCGGCGTGGCGGCGAATCAGCGTGATGCGTTCGAGCAGATCGCCGCCCTGATTGACGTCGACGAGCGGGATGAGACCGAAGCCGATCTCGAGCTCCATCGGATCGTACGAAAGCAGCGGCACGATGGTCTCGGCGGGCTTGGCCACGGCGGCGGCCGCGCCGGGTGCACCGGCGACCGCGAGCGTGGCGCCCTCGGGGGGCGCGTTGCGGCGGCGATAGTACAGGAAAAAGAGCAGCGCGGAGAGTCCGAACATCAGCGGCCGCACCAGGTTCGCCACGCCGAAGACCGCCGTGATGATCGCCGCGATCAAGAGCGCGTTCGGCTGGCGCATCAGCTGCCCGGTGATATCGCGCCCGAAGTCGGATTCCGAGGCGGCGCGGGTGACGATGATGCCGGTCGCGGTGGAGATCAGCAGCGCGGGTACTTGCGTCACGATACCTTCACCGACGGTGAGCAGCGTGAAGTGTCCGAGCGCCTGCGGGAAACTCATGTGCATCTGCGCGATGCCGACGATGAAGCCGCCGATCGTGTTGATGATCACGATGATCACCGCCGCGATCGCGTCGCCGCGTACGAACTTGCTCGCGCCGTCCATCGCGCCGTAGAAATCGGCGGAGCGCTGAATATCCGAACGACGCTTGCGCGCCTCGGCCTCGGTGATCAGTCCCGCATTTAGATCGGCGTCGATCGCGAGCTGTTTGCCGGGCATCGCATCGAGCGTGAAGCGCGCGGCGACTTCGGCCACGCGTCCCGCGCCGTTGGTGATGACGACGAATTGAATGATGATCAGGATGAGGAAGATTACGAAGCCGACGGCGTAGTTGTCGCCGATGACCTGCTGACCGAAAAAGTCGATCACGTGCCCGGCGTAGCCGTGCAAGAGGATCGAGCGCGTCGCCGTGATGTTCAGCGAGAGGCGGAAGAGCGTCACGATCAGCAACAGCGTGGGGAAGGCCGAGAACGCGAGCGCGTTCTCCGCGTAGAGCGCGTTGCCGATGATCACGAGCGCAAGCCCGATATTGAGCGTAAGCAGCACGTCGAGCACCGGCGCGGGCACCGAGACGATCATCAGGATGACGAGCATCACCGAGGCGCCTGCGACCAGGATCGGCGTCGAGGCCGCGAGCCGTTGCGCGATCGAGGTTCCTTCGACCGGGGCGGCGGGGGCTTGGCTTGCCATTAGGCGATGGTCTTCCTCTTGAGCTTATACACGAACGCGATAACCTGGGCGACCGCCGCATAGAGATTCGGCGGTACCGCCTGGTCGAGTTCGACGCGATCGTACAAGGTTCGTGCCAGCGGCGGATTTTCGAGGATCGGCACGCCGTGCTCGCGTGCGATGTCGCGGATGCGCTTGGCGACGAGATCGGCACCTTTGGCGGTAACGACCGGCGCCTCCATCTTCATCTCGTCCCACTCGAGCGCCACCGCGAAGTGCGTGGGGTTGGTCACGACGACGGTCGCGCGCGGCACCGCCTGCATCATGCGACGTCGCGCGGATTCGCGCTGGCGGCGCTTGATCGCGCCCTTGGCTTCGGGGTTGCCCTCGGATTGGCGGTACTCGTCCTTGACCTCGTTCTTGCTCATCTTGAGGTTCTCTTCGAGCTGCCAGCGCTCGTACACGTAGTCGAGAATGCCGACGATCACGAGCAGCAAACCGAATTTCCACGCGATATCGTAGATCAGATCGAAGGTCATGCCGATCACGTCGGCGGGCGAGGTCTGACCGAGCACCGCAAAGAGTCCGAGGTTCGCACGAATCGACGTGAAGATGATGATCGCAACCGCGAAGAGCTTGATGAGCTGCTTGCCGAGATTGACCGCGATGCGCTTCGAAAAGATGTTCTGGAATCCGGTGAGCGGATTGAGTTTCCCGAACGACGGCACGAGCGACTTCCCGGTGAAGAGAAAACCGAACTGCGCGACGTTGGCGAGGATGCCCACGAAGAACGCGATCGCGAAGATCACCCCGAGGCCGAGGCCCGCCCACGCTCCCGCCTGTACGAAGAACCCCCAGACCGATGAAAAGGTCGGATCGCCGTGGAGGGCCACCTTGGCGAAGTAGGCGCGCAGGCCGCTCTCCATCGAGGCGAAGGTGCCCGCGAAGAGCGCGTGCATGACGAAGACCGTCACGAGGAAGATCACACTTCCGGCCAGTTCCGAGCTTCGTGGAACCTGGCCGCGTCCGCGTGCCTCCTCGCGCCGTTTCGGTGTGGCCTTTTCGGTTTGTTCCGGCTTCGCCATCGGCTATTAGAAGTTTTCGGCGTCCGGGCCGTCATTCTGAGAAGCCTGCTTGCGTTTCGAAGCGGGAAGGAGCCCGCGGCCTGCCAATAAGGGAGGCTGACTCGAAAGGAACACCCGTACACGAGATGACTGTGAAACGACTGCTCGGCTCGGTGGTCGTCGCGATGACCGCTGCGGTTTTGGCCGCCTGCGGCAACGCGACCCCGATCACCAGCGGAACCCCGACCCCGTCCCCGACGATTACCCCCTTCGTATCGAGCGAGTACACGGCCGCGACCGCTGCGTCCCAGCCCACCTTCGTCACCAAGGGCGGTGACGGCGGCCTGTGGTTCACCGAACCCGCGGTCGGCAAGCTCGGCCATATCGCCTCGGACGGCACCGTGACCGACTTCGGCGTTCCGACCTCGAACGCGACGCCGCTCGGCATCACGCTCGGCAGCGACTCGTACGTCTGGTTCACGGAATCGACGGCCGCCAAGGTCGGCCGTATCGGGCTCGTGGGCGGCACGGTTCAGGAGTTCACGCTCCCCGATCCGGCGGCGCAGCCGACCGATATCACGACCGGCCCCGACGACGCGCTCTGGATCACCGATCCGGCGCTCAACCGCATCTGGCGCATCACGACGACCGGCGACTGCTCGTACTACCCGCTCACCACGGCCAACGCGAAGCCGACCTCGATCACCTCGGGGCCCAACGGCTACGTCTGGTTCGTCGAATCGGGCGTGGATAAAGTCGGCGCGATCCCCGCGGCGCAGGCCGTCGGCTCGGTCCCGCCCGCATGCCCGCAGGGCCCGTCACCCACCGAATACGGCGGCTTCACCGCCGGCGCCGGCCTCGGCTCAATCGTGACCGGCCCCGACGGCGCGCTCTGGGTCACCGAGACCAAGGCCGGGAAGCTCGCACGCGTGCTGACCAACGGCACGATCACCGCCGAGACGCCGCTGCCCGGCATGTCGGCCCCCTTCGGCCTCGTGCTCGGCGCCGATCAGAACCTCTACATCGGCGACGGCACGAACGACGAGATCGGCCAGTACATCACGACCACCGGCAGCTTCAAGGTCTTCCCCGTGCCGACGAAGCCCGCGGGCGTCTACGGCCTCGCACTCGGTCCCGACAACGAACTCTACTTCACCGAGCGCACCGCGAACAAGGTCGGTCAGTTCCGCTACTTCTAAGCGGGCCGCCGACCGAGAACGAGAAGCGGGGGGGGGG
>DAHUZB010000020.1 GCA_027306785.1 Vulcanimicrobiota bacterium | reverse complement strand
TTCTCTGCGCGGCGTATCGCTGATCTATCCCAATGGCGTGCGCGCCCTCGACGGCGTGAGCCTCGAGATCGCCAAAGGCGACTTCGTCTTCCTCGTCGGCCATTCCGGAACGGGCAAATCGAGCTTGCTCCGCTTGCTCTACCGCGAGCAGCTGCCGACCTCCGGCGAGATCACGGTCGACGGCATTCGCGTCGACCGTCTGGCGCGCGGGCGCGTCCCCGCGCTGCGCCGTCACCTCGGCGTCGTCTTCCAAGACTTCAAGCTGCTCTCGGACAAAACCGTGTGGGAGAACGTGGCCTTCGCGATGCAGGTGACCGGCTCGCACACCAAAGACGTGATGCGGCAGGTGCCGCGCGCGCTCGACCTGGTCGGGCTCGCGCACAAGAGCCGCATGTTTCCGAGCGAGCTCTCGGGCGGCGAGCAGCAGCGCACCGCGATCGCGCGCGCGCTCGTGAACAATCCGAAGATCCTTCTCTGCGACGAGCCGACCGGCAACCTCGATCCGGCCAACACGACCGAGATCATGGAGCTGCTGCTACGCATCAACCTCAAGGGCACGACGGTGCTCGTCGCCACCCACAATCAGGCCGTCGTCGACCGTATGCGCCGCCGCGTGGTGCGCCTGGAAGACGGCAAGGTCGTTACCGACGAAGAACGGGGCTATTACTATCTTGGACTGGGGCAAGGTCAAATTCTTTCTGGGTGAGGTGCTGCGCAACTTCACGCGCAACGCCGGCATGCAAGCGACCGCGATCGGCACGGTCGCTCTCACCATCATCCTCCTCGGTGCCTTTCTCTTCGTTCGTTCCACGCTCGCGGGTCTGGGCAACGACATCCTGAGTCAGATCGAGATCTCGGTCTACTTCACGAACGATGCGAGCCCGCATCAAGAGGACGCGGTGCGTACCGCGCTCGCGCACGATCCGCGCATCGCCTCGGTCGCATTCGTCTCGAAGAAACAGGGGCTCGCGGAGTTGCGCGCGCGCACGCAGGGCATCATCGATACCTCGCTGCTCACCGAGAACCCGCTGCCCGACAAGCTGCGCGTGAAGGTGGTCGACCCCGATTCCGTTCCCGCGGTCGCCGCATCGCTGAAAAAGATGGACGCCGTGGCGAACGTGGTCTTTCCGCAGACGGTGGTGGCGCGGCTGCTCGCGCTCGGCGGCGTGCTGCGCAAGGTCGGCATCGGCGTGATCGTCACGTTCTTCCTGGTCGCCGGAATCATCATCTCGAATACGATCCGCCTTACCGTCTTCGCGCGACGCCGTGAGATCTCGATCATGCAGCTGGTCGGCGCGACCAACATGTACATCCGCGCGCCGTTCATCTTCGAGGGCATGCTCGACGGCATCGCGGGTTCATTCATCGCGGTCGTCGTGCTCGTCTCGGCGCGGCTGTGGCTCTGGCCGAAGCTCGTGCTCGCGCTGCCGTGGGTGCAGTTGAACACCGCGCACATCGACGGACCGATGATGCTGCTCGAACTCTTCCTCACCGGAGCCGCGATCGGCGCGGTCGCGTCGTGGATCTCCGTCGGGCGACACCTGCGGACGTGACGCGTCTGCGCGTCGACGTCGATTTCGATGCGCTCGAGCGCTGCATCTCGGACGCGATCGTCACGCTCACGCCCGAGGGACGCGTCTCGGCGTGGAGCGCCGCCGCGGCCGACGTGACCGGCATCGCGCGCGCCGACGCGCTCGAGCGCACGCTCGACGAGCTCTTCGCGCACGTCGATCCGCCGCTCGGATTCGCCGTGGTGCCGAGCGTGCTGCGCTGCTGGACCAACGACGAACGCCGGCGCACGCTGCATGCAACCGTGCTCTCGGTCGACGGCGGCTGGCTACTCTCGTTCGGCGCGCAGCAGCGCTTCGACGCGATCGATCGCCTCAAACGCGAGATCGTCTCTTCCGTCTCGCACGAACTCAAAACCCCGATCGCTTCGATCAAAGCCTTCGCAACCACGCTGCGCGAGAATCCCGAGAATACGGCCGCACAGCGCGCGGAGTATCTGGCGACGATCGAGCACGAAGCCGACCGCCTCACCGTCGCGGTCGAGCAACTCCTCTCGGCCGCACGCGTGGAGCCCGAGCACCTGCTCGCCCGACGCGAGCGCGTGCGCCTGGCCGCGCTGATCGATCGCGCGCTCGCGCGCGTACCCGCGCACGCCCTTGCACGCATCGAGCGCCGGGTCGAGGAGATCGAGGTGAACGTCGATCCCGAGCTGCTCGCCGAGGCGATCGCGAATCTCGTCGATAACGCGTTGAAGTACTCGGCCGAGGATTCGACGGTCGAACTCGCCGCCGCGACCGACGCGGGAACGATCGAGATTCGCATCCGCGACCACGGCATCGGTATTGCGGCCGAGCATCTGCCGTACATCTTCGAACGCTTCTACCGCTCCGAACGCTCGCTCAGCGCGTCCACGAGCGGCTACGGCCTCGGGCTCTTCGTCGCGCGCGAGATCGCGCGGGCGCACGGCGGAACGCTCGAGGTCGCGAGCGCCCCGCACGCGGGCTCCACCTTTACCATTCGACTCCCGGAGCGCCGATGAGAAACGTCGAGACCACCGAGCATCGCGTCCTCGTCGTCGACGACGACCGCAACCTGCGCAAGATCATCTCGACCAATCTCGAGCTCGCCGGATTCAGCGTGCAAACGGCGGCCGACGGCCGCGAGGCCCTCGCGCTCATCGACGAATACGAGCCCGACGTCGTGCTGCTCGACCTGATGATGCCGCACATGGACGGCTACGAAGTGGCGCAGCATATTCGCGGGCATGCCAACCCGCTCGTCGCCAACGTGCCGATCATCATCCTCACCGCCAAAAGCGAGACCGAGGACAAACTGCGCGGCTTCGAGGCCGGTGCCGACGACTACATCACGAAGCCGTTCGGCCCCCAAGAACTGCTCGCACGGGTACGCGCGAAGATTCGTCGCGTCGAGACCGACTCGTCGCTCTCGCCGCTCACGCGTCTGCCCGGCAACCTCGCGATCGAAAGCGACCTGCGCCGTCGCCTGGAAAAGCGCGAGCCGTTCGCGGTGCTTTACCTCGATCTCGATAACTTCAAGGCATTCAATGACGTATACGGCTTCACGCACGGCGACGAGGCGATACAGCTCGAAGCGCGCAGCGCGGTCGAAGCGGTGCGTCGGCGCGGAACCGCGCGCGATTTCGTCGGGCATATCGGCGGCGACGACCTGATCGTCGTCACGCAGCCGGATCGCGCCGAGGAGATCGCGCGCGAGATCATCGCCGACTTCGATCGCGACATCCGCAACCTCTACACCGCGAAGGATCTGCACGCCGGGTACATCGAGACGCGCGACCGACGCGGCGCGCTCAATCGCTTTCCGATCATGTCGCTCTCGATCGCGATCGTGATGAACGACCGCGATCAGCTCACCAACTACGCCCAAATCGGCGAGGCGGCCGCGGAGCTCAAGCGCTACGCGAAGTCGATCGCCGGCTCCGTCTTCGTGAAGGACAAGCGCCGCCCGTGAAGCTCGCCCGTTTCGCCGCCGCCCTCTGCATTCTCGCGCTCGCGCCGAGCGTGCTGCCGCTGCGCGCGCAAACGCTGCAGCAGCGCATCGAAGCCGAACGGCGCAAGAGCGAGACGCTCCATGCGCGCCTGCATCGGAAGAAGCTCGAGCTCGGTACGGCGACCGTCAAGGTGCAGGGCCTCAAAGCGCAGCTCGACGAGACGAATCGCGCGATCGGCGCGGTGAACGCACAACTCGGCGCTCTCGACGTGCGTCGACGCGGGCTCGAGCACCGCATCGCTTGGAACACGATTCAACTCGATGCGGCAAAACGCTCGCTCGCGCTCCACGACGCCGCGCTGCGCCGCCGCCTCGTCGACATCTACGAAAACGGCAATCTGAGCTACGCCGCGGTGCTGCTCTCCGCGCACAGCTTCACCGATTTCGTGGAGCGTTGGGAAGATCTCCGACTGCTTATCGACGCGAACGAGCAGGCCGTGCGCGAGCGCAAGGCCGCCGAATCGCACGTCGCATCGGTCGAGCGGAATCTCGAACGGACGCAGCTCGCGTTGCAGAACGAGGCCCAGGCGCAGCAGCGTGCGCGCACGCAGCTCGCCTCGCTCGCCGACGAACGTCGCAATCTCGTCGTCCTCGCCGATCAGGAGCGGCGCCACGTCGCCGCCCAGGTCGCCCAGATGGAAGATATCTCGGCCTCCGAGGAGGCGCAGCTGGAGCAACTGATCCAGGAGCGGCAGCGCGAGATCGAAGCGCAGCGCAAAGCGGCGGGTATCGCCGGAACGGCCGAGCCCGCGAGCGGCACCGGCACCTTCTCGTGGCCCATCACCGGCACGATCACCTCGCCGTTCGGGTGGCGTTCCAATCCCTTCGGCGGCAGCCCGGAGTTCCATCAAGGCTTGGACATCGCGGCACCGACGGGAACGACGGTCACCGCGGCGGCGACGGGTACCGTTCTGCTCGCGCAGTGGTACGGCGGCTACGGCAACTACATTCTGCTCGATAACGGCGGCGGGTACTCTACCGGCTACGGCCATCTCTCGGCGATCTACGTCTCGGTCGGGCAGCACGTTCAACGCGGGCAGGCGATCGGCGCCGTCGGTTCGACCGGGCAGTCGACCGGTCCGCACCTGCACTTCGAAGTGCGCTTTCACGGCAAACCGATCGATCCGGCACCGCGCCTGCATTAAGGCATCGTCGTTTTTCGTCCGCCTCCGAAACGGACTTCGGCTCATCGGTCGTTAAGGAAGGCGGGTATGATCGATCCCATGACCGCAAAATCTCGCGCGCTTTTGGCCGCGCTCGTCGTCATCGTGGTGGCCGTGGCCGGTGCGCTCTTCGTGGGCTATCGCAGCGGCGTGGCGAGCGTGCACGGCTCGCAAGGACTCGACGTCGCCACGACCGGCGACGTTCGTTCGCTGCTCGGCGGCGGACAGGACGACGCCGCGTTGCTCGATCTCGCGTTGACCAAGATGGATGCGGTCTACTACAAGCCCTTCAGCCCGCAGCTGCCGCTGAACGGCGAGGCCGAAGGGATCGATGCGCTGCTCAAGAGCAAACACGTCGCGGGCGCGCTGCCGCACGAAACCGCGTCCGGCGATCAAGCCAAGGATGCCGATGCGCTCGCAACGGTGCTCGCGTACGCGCAGCAGCACTATGCCGCCAAGCTCGGACCCGACGCGAACACCGCGCTCACCGAAGCGGCGCTGCGCGGCATGCTCGCATCGGTGCACGATCCCTACACCGTCTATCTCTCGCCGAAAGAGAACGAAGGACTGCAAGAATCGCTCGACGGCGGCGACTTCGGCGGCATCGGCGTCTACATCTATCAGCTCAAAGACGGCACCGTGGTGGTGCAGCCGATCGACGGGATGCCCGCCGCGCGCGCGGGCGTGAAGCCGGGCGACGTGATCGACACCGTGAACGGCGCGTCGATCCGCGGGCTCACCCTCGATCGCGTAGAGCAATTGATTCGCGGCAGCGCGGGTTCGATCGTGCGCATCGGCGTGCACCCGTATAAGGGCAAAGGCGAGCACAGCTACAGCATCACGCGCGAGATCATTCACGTGCCGACCGTCCGCGCGAAGATGGAGGACGGCTACGAATACATTCGCCTCTCCGACTTCGGCTCGACCTCGGCCGACGAAGTGAAGAAGGCGCTGCTCTCGGGCAAAGCGCATAACGCGAAGGGATATATTCTCGATCTGCGCGACAACGGCGGCGGTTTGCTGACCGCGGCGGTGCGCATCTCGAGCCTGTTCATCCCACAAGGCACGATCGTTTCGACGATCGATCGTCACGGCAACCGCGACGTGCAGGAAGCGCTCGGCACCGCGATCGGCGGCTTGCAGCCGCTCGTCGTCTTGGTGAACAAGTACACCGCGAGCGCATCCGAGATTACGGCGGGCGCGTTACAGGATTATCATCTCGCCAAGATCATCGGCACCAAGACGTTCGGCAAGGGCGTCGTGCAGAGCATCTACGGCACGCCGGACGGCGGCGCCCTGAAGATCACGACCGCGCGCTACGTAACGCCGCTCGGCCGCGACATCCAACACAAGGGCATCATGCCCGACGTTGTGGTGAATCAGGCGGTCGATCCCGCCCTCATCGACACCCCCGCCGACAAGCAGCTCGCCGCTGCCAAGGCACAACTTGAAGCCCTCCGCCGTTAAAAGAAGAACCATGAAGCGACTCTCAGCTCTCATCCTCACCGGCATCCTCGGCGCGGCGCTGCTGCATCTGCCCGTCGCCGCCGCCGCGCTGCCCGCCTCGAACGCGAGCGAGATCGCGACGAGCTACAACGACCTCACCACGCAGTTCTACAAGAAGGTCGACGAGCAGCGCGTGCTCGATTCGGTGCGCTCCTCGCTGCAGACGCTCTTGAAGCACGAGAACGTCAAGGGCGCGCTGCGTCCGCTGCACGCGGGCACGACGAGCGCCGCGAACATCCGCGAGATCGATCTCGCGGTCGAGAGCGCGGGCCGCCTCGCGGGCAAGAAGGTCAAACCGGTCGATCTCACCTACGCGGCGATCGCCGGCATCATGAACTCCGTGCACGACCGTTGGACGGTCTTCCTCACGCCGAAGGAGTATGCCGAGCTCAATCAGGGTCTCGACGGATCGGATTTCGGCGGCACCGGCATCGTCATCCAAGAGGATCAGGCGACCAAGTACATCGCCGTGAGCAATGTCGTTCCGGACGGGCCTGCCGATAGGGCGGGCATCCAGCAGGACGATCTGATCACCGCGATCGACGGCGCCTCGACCAAGGGCTGGTCGATCGATCGCGCGAGCGCGCATCTGCGCGGCAAAGAGGGCACGAAGGTGACGATCACGATCGAGCGCGATCGCAAGATGCTCGCGCCGATCACCCTTACGCGCGCCAAAATCCATCAGATCAGCGTCTTCGAGAAGATGTTACCCGGCGATATCGGCTACGTGGCGCTCAGCGTCTTCGGCAAGGATACCGCCGACGAACTCGCGACCGCGCTCGATCGCCTGCACCAGCGCGGCGCGAAAGCGTACATCATGGATCTGCGCAACAACGGCGGCGGCTATCTCGAAGCCGCGGTCGGCGTGAGCTCGAAGTTCATCGCTTCGGGTCCGATCGTCTCGGTCGAGTCGCGCGCGTCGAACATCACCACGCTCGAAGCCAACGACACGGCGATCGCGCCGGTACCGCTCGCGGTGCTCGTGAACGGGTACACCGCATCGGCGTCGGAGATCACCTCGGGCGCGATTCAAGACAGCGGCGTCGGCACGATCATCGGCACCAAGACGTTCGGTAAAGGCGTCGTGCAGACGATCTATCCGCTCGGCGACGGCTCGGCGGTCAAGATCACGACCGCGCGCTACCTGACGCCGCTCAACCGCGACATCAACCATCGCGGCATCACGCCCGATATCACGGTCAGCGAAAACAAGAAGCCGCGCTTCGGTGATCCCAAGGATGACGCGCAGCTCGACCGCGCGATCCAGTACATCAACGACCGACTCGCGCACCTGAACGCCACATCGGCGCCGGTTACCGGCGCCGGGTCAGGCTCGAAGCGTTAATCCGAGTCGGATCGGTCAGTCCCGAGAGCCGCGTTCTTCACGAGCGCGGCTCTTTTTTTCGCTGGGACGAATCGGCGGATTCGGCGAGCGTGCGGGCACACGGTGGTGACGCACATGGTTATGAACCGCGGCTTCGTTCGCAGCCGGGATCGCCGATTCGGATCACCGCATGCACCTCGGGAACGGGTCATGCCGCGGGGGTGTGGGGGACGAGTTCGGACACCTTGCATCTCTCGGTGAGCTTTAAAAATACGTCGACGAAACCCGTCTCGGCTCGGCCGCGTGAGCACGCAGGCGAGCGGGACATTTTCGCCCGGCGTACCGATCGAAAACCGGCATTGGGACGGCGAAGACGAGTGGCCCGGTTTCTCGACGCTGATCTGCTCGGTTCGGCGCGTCCTATTTTCCGACGGTTCGGTTTGGAAATAATCCGAGCGCGTCGGTCACCGTGGTGAACGATGCGAAGGCCGTGAACGGGACGCCGCGCTCGCGCAGGAAACGCTCGAGCCCGCGTCCCGTTTTTGCAAAGCGGCGATCGGCGATGAGCGCCGCATCGTAATCCGAGGGGCCGTCGCCGACGAAGATCGTCTTCGCACCGGCGTCGCGCGCACGCGCCACCGCGGCCGCTTTGTCGTGCCCGTTATCGGAATCGTCGCGAAAGAGAAAGCGCCAACCGTCGGCGGCGGGCACGATCTCGTTCGCGAGCACGCGCACGTGCGCGAGATCGTTGCGCGCGAAGGCGCGCTCGATGAGCGGCTGAATGCCCGACGAGAGCACCGTTACCGGAATCGCGTGCGCCTCGCATGCGCGGACGAAGGCCGCGAAGGCGGGATCGAAGCGCGTGCGCGCCGCGAGCAGCGTATCGGCTTCATCGAGGGAGACGCGGATGTGCGCCGCTTGTGCGGAGAGCACGTCGCGTAACGACATGCTCCCCGCTTCCAAACGCGCTTCGAGTTCGTCCCAGAGATGCGCACCCGCGTAGGTGCGCACCAGCACGTCGAAGGTGTCGAGATCGGTGATCGTGCCGTCGAAATCGACGAAGACGGCACGATCCGCGATCACGATTTCTTCTTGCGCGCGCTCGCCGTCGTGCTCGACTTCTTACGCGTCGCGGTCTTCTTGGCCGCGGGCGCCTTCGCCGCGGGCGCGGCCTTCTTGCGCGTCGCGGTGCGCTTCGGCTTCACCTCGACCGCGGGCTTCGCGGCGGGCTCGGCTTTCTTGCGCGCTACGCGTTTCGGCTTCGCTTCGGCGACCGGCGCCGCGGCCGGAGCCTCGGCGGCCTTCTTGCGCGTGGTGCGCTTGGGCTTGGCCTCGACGACGGGCTCGGGCGGTGGCAGAGCGGGCATGCGCTTCGACTCCAGCTCCCCCGCGATCCCGGCCGGCGCCGCGGTACGACGACGGCGTCGCGTCGGCTTCGCCGTGCGGACGTCTTCGTCGGGCAGGGTGAGATGCGGCGGCGGCGGCTCGACCGCCGGATGCGCCGAGCGCACCGGAGCGATCGCCCGCGAGGGCTCGCGCGGGGCCGTCATACCGGTCGGCTGCGCCTTACCCGCGCCGTCGACGCGGAAGACGTGGCGATCCGGAACGGTGGGGCTCATCGGCAGCGAGCCCGTGAGCGGCTCCGTGCCTTCACGCGTGCCGGGCTGACCGCCCTCGGCACCGCTGCCGCCACGTCCGCGGCGACGACGACGGCGGCGACGGCGACGGCCGCCCTCGCCCTGCGCGGCGCCGGGCTGCGGCTGCTGCCCTGCGACGCTCTCCTCGTCCTCGTCCTCTTCGTCTTCTTCGGGCGCGGCTTGTGCGGCGGCGCTCTGCGGCGAGATGCCGACCTGCATCGCGGCATCCATGCGCTGCTCGCCGTTGCGTCCGCGTCCGCGTCCGCCGCGACGGCGACGGCGCTTGCGCTTTCCGCGCCCCTCTTCGTCGCCGCCCTCTTCGCCTATGATGATCGCGTCGGGAGCCTGTTCGCCCCTCGCCTCGGCGACGAGCGTCTTGTCCTGCGCTTCTTCCTCTTCGGTGACGGTGGTGATCCCGATCGGCGGACGCGCCTGGTGCTGCTGTGCCGCCTCTTCGGCGAGTTCGCGCAGCTGCTGCGCCTCCTCGGCCGCGGTGACCGGGCCCTTGCGCTTGCCGCGCTTGCGCCGCTTCTTCGCGGCGGCAACGGCGGCGGTGACGAGCTCGGCGAGCACGTAGTCGTTCTCGTCGTCCACGTCGATGATGCGAATCTTCGCGCTGTTGCCCGCGTTGTTCGCCGCGTTCTCCACCTCGACGATGTGTCCGCCGATGACGGCGGCCGCGGAGCCGGCGTTCGGAAGACGTCCGGGCAGCAATTCCACGTCGTGCTCGTCGCCGACGCGCACCGCGACGCCGTCGCGGCTCACGTGCGGTGCGTGATCGACACGCGCGCGCTCCGGATGGAGCAACGGATCGACGCGCACGTGGATCTTCTCACCGAGACGACCCGCGAGTTCGGCAACTTCGTCTTCGTACCAGAACTCGAGTTGCGAGGCGACCGTCGGTGCGACCTCGACGAAGAGCTCCTGATGTGCACCGTGCGCCTGCGCGGCATGATCGCGCACGCTACGCATCGTCTCGATCGCGACCGACTGCGGCGAGAGCACGCTGCCGAGGCCGCTGCACGTGGGACACGCGCCGCGCAACTGACCGGAGAGATCCTTGCCGATGCGCTTGCGCGTGAATTCGAGCAGCCCGAGATTCGAGAACGATTGGATCGTGGCGCGCGTGCGATCGCGGCGCAGCCCGTCTTCGAGCGCGGTGACGACCTTATTGCGCGCGCTCTCCGACGACATATCGATGAAGTCGACGACGATGATGCCGCCGATATCGCGCAGACGCACCTGGCGGGCGATTTCGCGCGCCGCCTCGATGTTGGTCTTGACGATCGTATCTTCGAGGTTGCGGCCGCCCGTGAATTTACCGGAGTTTACGTCGATCACGGTGAGCGCTTCGGTGGTCTCGATGACGATCGATCCGCCCGAGGGCAGATTCACCTTCGGCTTCATCAGACGCGAGATCTCTTCGTCGATCTTGTAATCGGCAAAGAGCTTGCGGCCGTGATTGTAATGCTGCACGCGTTCGAGGTGCTGCGGCCCGAGCAACTGCAGGAACTCGCGAACCTTGCGGTACTCTTCCTCGTCGTCGATCAGCACGCGGTCGACGTCGGCGGTGACGAAGTCGCGCGCCGCCTTGTAGACGAGGTTCATGTCACGGTGAAGCAGCGACGGCGAGGCCGCGCGCTTGAACGTCTCCAAAATGCCGTGCCACATGCGGATCAACACGCCGAGATCGGCGATCAGCTCCGCCTCGCTCACGCCCGCCGCGGCGGTACGCACCACGGTCGCCATGCCCTCGGGTCGGATGCGCTTCATCACGCCCTTGAGGCGGTTGCGTTCGTCGGCCGAGTCGATCTTGCGCGAGACGCCCGAGTACTTGCCGGTGGGCATCAGGATCAGATAGCGGCCGGGCAGCGATATATTGGTGGAGATGCGCGCGCCCTTGAGGCCGCGCGGCTCCTTGACGATCTGCACCAGCACGTCGTCGCCCTTCTTCACCTTCTCGTTGATGGTGAAGCCCGAGTGACCGTGGGTGATCTCCACGTCGCCGATGTTCAGCGGCTGCTTGTTGATGTCGTCGACGTACAGGAAGGCGTTACGCCCGAGGCCGATGTCGACGAACGCCGCTCCCATACCCGGGAGCACGTTCTGCACCTTGCCCTTGTAGATCGACCCGATGACGCGCTCTTCGCGTTCGATGTAGAGTTCGGCGAGTGCGCCGTCCTCGAGAATGGCGACCCGGTTCTCCCACGGGTCGCTCGAGATCAGAATCTCGGTCGACAAATTGTCCTCAATTGTTGTGAGGGGCGACGGCGCGGATACCGGCCTTCGAACGCACTTCGCGACCGCGACCCTGCGAGACGGCTGCCTCGGGATCGCTTTCTCGTCTGCGGGACGCGCGGGCTGCCACTGCCGCTCCCTACGGAAAATCTTAAAACGCGGGTTCGATTCCGGACCCCGTCGCGTCGGACCTGCACGAAACGTCCGAAGCCGCGCTTTACACAAAACTGAACACAAGTCGGGCCAAAGGTCCCTGGACACGCGCGCGCCCGGTCCCGATGCTTAGAAGTGCGGGTACCAGACAGAACTTTTAATGGCAGGAGGGACATCCTTTGGCTGCTCCCGCAACGTCAAACCGCCGGCTGTTCTATCGACAGCCGATGTTCGTGCGCGTCGACCTACGGGTCGCGGGCTTCCGTGTCCCCATCCCCGCGACGGTCGTCGATCTCTCGGGCGGCGGCTGCGCGCTGGTCGCCCGGACCATGCTCAAGGCGCACACGCAGGTGGAGTTCGTCCTGCCGCGCCCCGATGCGCCGCCGCTGCGCCTCAACGGTCGGCTGGTCAAAGTGAACTACGTGCCGAGCGACCGCACCTTTCGGTACGCGATGTCGTTCGAGGCGACGGCCGACGACGTGCACGACGAGCTGCTGCGCTTCATCAGTCACGAACAGCGCCGCAACATCGCCGCCGCGCGCGGTGAAGAGCTCGAGCGTGCGCCCGCCGCGCCCACACGCCCGCAGCAGATGCGCGCCGAGCGTCGCATCGAGGTCAACATTCCGGTGCGATACTCGGTGCCCGATACGAACGGCATCCTGGTCGGCACCGCCCTCGATCTGAGCACGGGCGGCGCGCGCATCATCACCGACCGCGTGTTGCGCCAGGAGTGGAACGTGCTCGTGCGCTTCAACCTACCGAACGGCGACTCGAACGCCGAGCTGCGCGCGAACGCGCGCCCGCTACCAGGCGTCAAGACGCTGCGCGGGCGCTACGTGCACAGCCTCGCCTGGGCGAATCCCGATCCGCGTTTTACCGACGAGATCGATCGCTTCGTGCAGCACATGCGCCTCGCCACGATGCGGCGCGGCTAGTCGAGCACGCGCACGGGCCACGGATACGCCCACGCGGCGCGGCGGTACAGCTCGACGTTCTTGCGCCGTCCGCCGATATCGATCTCCGCGCGGAGCAGCGCGGGCATCGCGTGCACGAACGCGACATCCTCGATGTCGTACTGCCAGAGCTCGCGCAGTTCGAGCTGCTCGAGCGACGCGATGCGCGCGAGCGGCGCGAGATCGCCGAGCGTGCTCTGCGCCTCGAGCGCGAGTGCGCGCAGCGGAAGCCGCGCGATCGTCGCCGCGTTCGGCGGCGAGCTCGTATGCGCGAGGCGTAGCGCGCGCAGCTGCGTGCACGCGGGCACCGCATCGGCGTTGCGCAGGCGCACGTGCGAGCAGTCGAGCAACTCGAGCGCGCCGCACGCGGCGAGCGCGGCGATATCGACCTCGGCGCGGAGCGCGCCGATGCGCAGCGCTCGGAGCGACGGAAACGCGCGTGCTATCGCCGTCGTCGTAAGCGGCGCCTGCACGTCGAGCCGGCGCACCGCGGGCGCGACGATGCCCTCGAGCACGCAGTTGCCGGCGAGCGCCAGGCGTGCGAGCGGCCATGCCGCGATCTCGGCGAGGTGCGCGGCGGCGCCGTCGTCGAGGCGCAGCGTCGCACGCGGACGATCGGCAAACCAGGCGCAAAGCTGTGCGAGCGCGCGCGGTTCGAGGCGATCGAGGAGCGTTACGCAGGCGTCGTCGGGGAGTTCCGTCAGCACCGCGGCGGCGTCGTCGTGCGCGTGCAGCGCGCGCACCCGTACCCGTGCATCGGTTGCGGCGAGAATGCCGAAGCGTTCGGCTGCAAGGCGCTCCGCCAACGCCGGGCCGACGATTCGCTCCGCGCGCGGCAGCGAGGGATCGACGGCGGCGTCGCCATGCCCCGTCTTTCGCCAACGCTGCAAGACGAGCGCGCGATCCGTGGTGCGCAGCCGGAAGGCATCGCGCTCATCCGGTCCGGCAATCGCGATCTCCACGAGGTGATGCGCGTGTCCGACGATGCGCGCGTTCGCCGTGCGACCATCGCCGAGCGGCAGCGCAAATGAGTCGCCGACGCGATAGGGAAGCTTCATCCGTGCCCAACTCCGAGCGGTCGAGCGGCCGACGATTCGATCACGACTACGGTGTTACCACGCACGCCGTGCTCTTCCTCACCGATCTCGAACCCGAGGCGGTGGGCGACGCGGGCGCGCATGCCACGCACTACGAAGCGGTGCCCGTCGCCGAGTTCCACGCATTGCTCGCGCACGTTCCGCCGGACATCGTCGCTCGCTCCACCTTCGTCGATATCGGTGCGGGCATGGGGCGCGCGATGCTGCTCGCGAGCGAATATCCGTTTCGTCAGGTCTGCGGAGTCGAGGTCTCGCCGAGCCTCTACGAGGTCGCAAAGGAGAATCTCGCAAGCGCGCGGCCGCTACGGCGGCGCTGCAACGACCTGCGCCCGGTGCGCGCCGATGCGCGTATTTGGACGTATCCGCCCGGCGATCTGGTCGTCTTTCTCTTCAATCCGTTCGATGCCGAAGCGCTGCGCGCCGCGCTCGCGAGCATCCGCGGGCGTCGGCGCGCGGGCGAAACGTGGATCCTCTACCATACGCCGGTCGAACGCGCGGAACTCGACGCGTACGATGACATCGTCGTCGTCGCCGAAGAGCGCTTCGGTCTCGTCGCCCGCGCGGCGGCACCCGGCGGCTAACCGACGCCGTGGACGCGACGAACGACGGACTGACGACGCTTCACGCGCGGGAATTGCGCGCGCGGTACGGTGCGAATGCGATCCCGGCCGAGCGACGCCATCCGCTGCTCGCGCTCGCCGGACGCTTGTGGGGACCGGTGCCGTGGCTGCTCGAGGCAACGCTCGTGCTGACGCTCGTCACGGCGCGCTACGCCGACAGCATCGCGATCGGCATCCTCCTGCTCTTCAACGCGATCGTCGCGACGATTCAGGAAGGTCGCGCGCACGATGCGGTCGAGCTACTGCGTGCAAAGGTGACGGTGAGCGCGCGCGTGCGGCGCGACGGAACGTGGTGCAGTCTCGCAAGCGAGCAGCTGGTGCCCGGCGATCTCATTCATCTCACGGTCGGAGCGATCGTTCCGGCCGACGCGCGCACGGTGCGCGGCACGATCGCGCTCGATGAATCGACGCTGACCGGCGAATCGCTCCCGCGCACGGCCGCGTGCGGCGAGGGCGCGTTCGCCGGGAGCACCGTGGTGCGCGGTGATGCCGATGCCGTGATCACCGCGATCGGTACGCAGACGAAATTCGGCAAGACGGTCGAACTCTTTCGCACGACGCGTACGCGCGGGGAGCTGGAACGCTTCGTGCTGCGGCTCGTGACGATGTTAAGCGCGATCAGCGTCGTACTCGTGGCGATCGTCACCCTCGTCGCGCTACGCGAAGGTGAGGGCGGCACCGATCTCGCGCTCTTCGCCGTGATGATCCTGCTCGCGTCGGTACCGATCGCACTGCCCGCGGCCTTCACGCTCGCAACGACGCTCGGCTCGCTCGACCTCTCGCGGCGCGGTGCGCTCGTGACCCGTCTTTCGGCGCTGGAAGACGCGGCGTCGATGGATACGCTCTGCACCGACAAGACCGGCACCCTCACCGCCAACCGCATGACCGTCGTCGCGTGCGCCGCATTCGCTCCCTTCGACGAGACCACCGTCGCCGCGCTCGCGGCGGCGTCATCCGACGAAGCCGGCGAGGATCCGCTCGATGCCGCCGTGCTGCGTTTCGCAGCCGCGCGCGGCGCCGCGGCGCCGGTTCGCCGCTCGCTCGCGCCGTTCGATCCCGCCGTCAAGCGCAGTGCGGCGGAGATCGTGTGGCACGACGAACCGGCCCGTGCCTCCAAAGGATCGCCCGACGTGCTGCGCGCCGCGGCGACGGCGCTGCCCACGGGCTTCGACGATCGCCTGCGCGAGCTTTCGGCCGAGGGGCGCGCGATCGCGGTCGCCGTGACGCGCGGTGAGAACACCGCGATCGTGGGATTGCTCGCGATCGCGGATCCGCCGCGCGACGATGCACGGCCGCTGATCGCGCAGATGCACGCGATGGGGGTGCGGGTCGCGCTCGTAACCGGCGACACGGCCGCGACCGCGCTGCACGTCGCGCGCGAGGTCGGCATCGCCGACGATGCCGTGCACGCCTCGATCTTTCCCGACGGAAAGATGGAGATCATCACGCGCCTGCAGGCCGCCGGGCACGTGGTCGGGATGACGGGCGACGGTATCAACGACGCGCCCGCGCTGCGCGCCGCGAGCGTGGGTATCGCCGTCGCCAACGCGACCGACGTCGCGAAATCCGCGGCGGGGATCATCCTCACCGCACCCGGACTCGCCGACATCGTGACCGCGATCGAGACCAGTCGAACGATCTTCTATCGCATGACCACCTACACGCTGATGAAGCTCGTGAAGTATCTCGAGATCGTCGGCATTCTGAGCGTGGGCTTTTTGCTGACGCGCATCTTCCTGTTGACGCCCGAACTGATGGTCGCGCTGCTCGTCTTCAACGACGGTGTCACGCTCTCGCTCTCCACCGACAACGTTGCGCCCGTGCAGCACCAATCGGTCTGGTCGGCGGGCGCGTTGCTGCGCGGAGCGCTCGCCCCCGCGCTCGGCACCACGCTCGCGGTCACCGCTGCGATACTTCTTGCAACGCATGCGTGGCGTCTCGATCTCGCCCAACTGCACAGCGTCGTCTTTCTCGCGATCGCCGTGATGGGTCAGCTCTCGGTCTACGTCGTACGCCGACGACCGGGTACGCCGCTCGTTGCGCCCTCGCGACCGCTCGCACTCTCCACGGCGGCGGCGGTCGTCGCCGCATGCGCGATGGTCCTCACCGGCACCGTCGCCGCGGCGCTCCCCGCGACGCTCGTCGCGGCCGTTACCGGGTTGCTCGCCGCACTCGCCGCCGCGCTCTTCTTTGCATTTTCGATACCGAGGCGTACGATCGACCGATGAGCAGTCCATCGCACGAACCCGCGGCAACCGCGCTGACGATCGAGATGCGGGCGCCCTACGAATTCACGGTGCGCGTCGAGGGCGCGAACGCCCATGCGTATACGACCGGTGAGGGACCGCCGCTCGGCCCCGCCGGAAATCCCGCTCCGGACGAACTCCTCGGCGCGGCGCTCGCCACGTGTCTCGCGTCGAGTCTGCTCTTCTGCGTGCAGAAGGCGCACGTGACCGTCGAGGCGCTCACCGGCAGCGTGCGCGTGCAAAAGGCGCGCAACGAGCGCGGGCGACTGCGGATCGGATCGGTCGAGGTCGCCTTCGACGCGCGCGTGCCGGACGATCAGCGCGAGCGCTTCAAACGCTGCCGCACGCTCTTCGAGGAGTATTGCACCGTCACCGAAAGCGTGCGCGCCGGTATCCCCGTCGAGGTCGCGCTACGCGTTCCCTAAGACGTCGCGGTCTTTCTGCGAGTAAATGTTGAGCAACACGCCGACGGCGGCGAAGTTGGTGAGGATCGCGGATCCGCCGTAGGACATGAAGGGCAGCGGAATGCCGGTAATCGGCATGATGCCGACCGTCATGCCGATGTTGACGAGCAGGTGAAAGAAGAGCATCGCCACGATGCCGCTCGCGAGCAGAAAGCCGAAGCGGTCGCGCGCGGCGATCATCGCCTGCACGCCGCCGACGAGCACGAGGCCGTAGAGTACGATCAGCACGCCCGCACCGATGAACCCGAACTCCTCGGCGAGCACGGTGAAGATGAAATCGCGCGAGTGTTCGGGGACGAAATTCAACTGCGTCTGCGTGCCGTGATGCAAGCCGCGGCCGAACCAGCCGCCGTTGCCGACCGCGATCTTCGACTGGTTGAGGTTGTACCCCGCGCCTTCGGGATCGGCTTTCGGATTCAAGAACACGAAGAGCCGTGCGCGCTGGAAGGGTTTGAGAATCACGTTGGTGCCGACGGCGAGCGCACCGGCGGTAAGCACGCCCATCGCGTAGATCGCAAAATCGCCGAGCTTGGGTAGGCCGAAGAAGAGCTGTGCGCTCAGGATCGCGAGGACGACGAGCGAGGTGCCGAGATCGGGCTGCTTGAGAATCAGGAGCGCCGGTATCGCGACCGCGACGAGCGGCTTCCACAGATCCTGCACGCGATCGTAGGTGCTTCTACAGAGCACCCAGGCGATCGAGATCGCGAGGATCAGCTTCGCGGGTTCCGAGGGCTGAAAGGTGCCGAGCGGCCCGAGCGAGATCCAGCGCTGCGCGCCGAGCGCCGAGTGCCCGCCCCGCAAGATATAGAGCAGCAGCAGCAGGTTTATCACGTAGAGCGCGGGCGCCCACCGCTGAAAATTGCGGTAGTCGACGAACGAGAAGCCGATCATCAGCGGAACGCCGAGCACGACGTAGAGGATCTGCTTGCGCATCTCCGCGGTGGGATCGGAGCCGTGCAGATCGGCCGATTGAATGCAGACGATGCCGATAACCGAGATCAGCACGGTCGCGATCGCGAGCATCCAGTTGAAGTTGCGGACGTGTCGTCGCACGTCGGTGCCGAGCGTCAATACTGCCATCGTTCAGATCTTGCGCGCCGCAACGGTTCGGAACGTGAGATTGATCCGCGGAGCGTGCACGTCGCGCTCTTTCGGGACCGTATGCTGCCAACACTCCTGCGAACGCCCCCGCATCAGCACCAGGCTGCCGTCGAGCAGCAGCGCGTCGACCGTCTCGCGACGATCGTCTTTGCGCCGAAAGCGGAAGCGACGGGGTGCTCCCAAGGAGAGCGAGGCGATCGTCGGCTCGCGCCCGAGCTCACGCTCGTCGTCGGCATGCCAGCCGTTGGAATCGCGTCCGTCGCGGTACAGATTCGCAAGCACGCTATTGAACGTGCAGCCCGCAACGGCGGCGACGCGATCGCGCAGGGCGGCGAGCAGCGGCGTCCACGGCAGCGGATCGTGGGCGAGCCCGGAGTACCGGTAGCCCGCTCCCGCGTCGCCGTACCACGCCTCCAGGCGCGGCGCGTCCACCGGGCGGCCGAAGAGCACGAGCCGCGGTTGCTCCCAGGCGAGGCTCGCCCGCAGCTCCGCGAACGCGGCGCGCGATTCGTCCTCGGAAAGAAACCGCGCGACGTAGAGGGCCTCTCCGTCGCGCGGCAACAGGTTTCTCAGTGGGCCGTCGCCGGATTCGCCGACGGCTTCTTGCGCCGCTTTCGCTTGGCGGGATCGCCCGCGGTCGGCGTTGCCGCGACGCTCGGCGAGGCGGTCGCCTGCGCTGCGGGCGGTGCCTCGGCGGCGGGCGTGGGCTCCGCCTCGTCGGCGGGCGTGCCGCCGCCGGGACGATTCACCGCGATGATCGGAATGCTCGCCATCATCGCGAGCGCGCGGTCCTCGCGCTCGAAATCGATCTCCACCTTCTGGCGATCCACTTCCACGTAGCGAGAGATCACGTCGACCAGATCGCGCTTCATGTTCTCGATAATCTCGGGCGCGAGCGCGAGGTGATCGGTCATCAGCACCAGGCGCAGCCGCTCCTTGGCCGTGTTGCTCGACGGCTGCGTGCCGAGCATCTTCTTCAGCCACTCGATCATGGGCGACGCCCTCCGAAGAACGCGCCGAGCTTGTCGAAGAACGACTCCTTGCTCTCGACCGTCGGTGCGGGCACGTCTTCGCCCGCAATGCGCGCGGCGATCGCGTGATAGGCACCAGCGGTTGCGCCTTCCTCACGGAGCGCGAGCGGTTCACCCTTGTTGGTGGTGACGATGATCTCGGGCTCGTCGGCGATCACGCCGAGCAGCGGCAGGCGCAGGATCGCGTTCACGTCCTCGACCGAGAGCATCTTGCCTTTCTTCACGAGTTGCGGACGCAGCCGGTTGATCACCAGTTGCGGCTTGAACTTGTTGCCGAGCAACCCCACGACGCGATCCACGTCGCGCACCGCCGACACCTCGGGCGTGCAGACCACGATCGCCTCTTCGGCGCCCGCGACCGCGTTTTTGAACCCCATCTCGATGCCCGCCGGACAATCGATGAGCACGTAGTCGAAGCGTTCGCGCAGCTGCAGAATGAGCGCGCGCATCTTGTCGGTATCGACATCGTCTTTTTCGCGCGTCTGCGCCGCGGCGAGCAGCATCAGGTGCTCGCTATGCTTGTCCGGCACCAGCGCCTCATCGAGCGTAACCTGCTCTTCGAGCACGTCGAGCACGTGATACTTCACGCGGCTCTCGAGGCCGAGCACGATATCGAGATTGCGCAGGCCGACATCGGCGTCGACCAGCGCCACGCGCGCCCCGCGCCTGGCGAGCGCATGGCCGAGGTTCGCCGTCGTGGTCGTCTTGCCCACGCCGCCCTTCCCCGAGGTGACGACGATCGCGCGTCCGAGCTTCACCGGCGCGGCCGCCGGCGATTCGTCGTGCATCGGTTGGAGTTCGTGCATGATTACCCCGCTTTCAGAGCGCCGAAAAGACGCCCGAACAAGCCTTGCGCATCGAAATTGGTGAACGCCACGACCTCGCCTTCCATGCGGCGCGCGATCTTGTCGTAGATCGTACGCAGCTTCGCCGACTCGTCGAGCACGATCGGCTCGCCGCGATTGGTCGTGTCGATGATCTCCTCGTCGTCGGGTACGATGCCGAGCAGCTCGACCGAAAGGATCTCGCACACGTCATCGACCGAGAGCATATCGCCCGAACGCACCATCGCCGGACGCAAACGATTGACGATCAGTCGAATCGGAATCTTCTTCTCGTTGAGTTTGCCGACCACGCGATCGGCGTCGCGAATCGCGCTGACCTCGGGCGTGGTGACGACGATCGCCTCCTGCGCGCCCGCGATCGCGTTGCGAAAGCCGGCCTCGATCCCCGCCGGGCAATCGATCAGCACGAAATCCGCCTGCTCCGCGGCCTGCTCGACGATCGCCGCGAACTGCTGCTCGGTGATCGCATCTTTGTCGCGCGTCTGCGCGGCGGGCAGAATGGAGAGCGATTCGAAACGCTTGTCTTTGATGAGCGCTTGGCGCAGTTGGCAGCGGCCTTCGGCGACCTCGACCACGTCGAAGACGATGCGCTTCTCGAGCCCGAGCACGAGATCGAGATTGCGCAAGCCGATATCGGCGTCGACGAGAATCACCCGTGCGCCGCGCTTCGCGAGCGCGGCACCGAGATTCGCCGTGGTCGTCGTCTTGCCGACCCCGCCTTTACCCGACGTGATGACGATGCGTCGTCCGCTCACTCTGCGCGTACCTCCCCAATCTTGGAAAACGGCGCGATGACGATGCGGCCATCGCGCACGAATGCAACCTCCGGTTCCGAGGAATCACGCCGCGTTTCCTCGTCGACCGCGATCGTCGTCGCGATGCGCAGCTGCGTCGCTTGCAGGTGCAGCGCGTAGACGCGCGCTCGGTCGTCGCCCTGCGCACCCGCGTGCGCGACGCCGAGCAACCGCCCGAAGACCACCACGTCGCCGCTCGCGACGAGCTCGGTCCCCGGATTCACGTCGCCGACCACGACGATGTTGCCGACGTGATGCAGCGCTTGCCCGCCGCGCAGCGTGCCGACATGATAGAGCGTGCCCGGCGGCGGTGGCGCGACGTGCAGCGGTACCGCAACCGGCGCGGGCGCGGCGGGCACGGCGGCCCGGCGCACGCTGGTTTGGCCGCTGCGGCGGCGCTGTGCGATGTCGGAGCGCGCGCCCGCGAAGTCGGCGACGAGCGAGCGCGCCGATTCGGAGAGCTTCAGCTCGCCCTTCGGCCGCAGCGCTCGACGGCGCGCCAGCTCTTCGCCCGCGGCCGCCTGCTCGACGCCGCCGAGTGCGATCCCATGGGTCTCCAGGAGCGCGCGCAGGGCGTCGAGCTGGGCCGTGCTCGGCGACGGATCGCCGACGATGGCGGTGGCCGACGTGCCGCGATAAAACTCGGGTCGCTCGGTAAGCCGAGCTTGCAGCTCGGAGAGCGCCCCGTCGAACTCGCGGTCGGCCAACATCAACTCGAGGCCTCGGCCCCGGCCACGGATCAGCGTCATTGGGGTGCGAACTTCGAACCCCCGGGGGCACGGCCTCCATGCATCCACAGGGACTCGCAAGTTCTTCCTATTATCCACATGCAATACACAGAGAGCCGTTGTAACGTCCGAGTCCGGTCGAGCGTTGGACTAGTCCGGGTCCGGGTCGTAACATTAGGGCGAGTGCAGCAGTAAAGGTAGGCGTTCCCATGTTCCGTCGCATCATTCCCCTTGCCGTCATTCTCTCGATCGTCGGTGCCATATGCCCGTCACCGGCGCGCGCCACGTCGACGCAGACCGAGATCGAGATGGGTCGCGCGAGCGATCAGCAGATCGTCGAGACGAACGTGATCGAAACCGATCCGCTGCTCAACGCCTACGTCCAGAAGATCGCGAACAACGTTTGGCGCGAGGTCGCGCGTAAGGACGTTCCCTATAACATCAAGATCATCAAGGATCGCGAGGTCAACTCGTTCGCGACCCTCGGCGGCTACGTCTACATCAACGAAGGCCTGATCGACTTCGTGCAGTCCGACGACGAGCTCGCGGGCGTGATCGGCCACGAGACCGGCCATATCGAACGTCGCCACGTGCTCACGATGCAGTCGAAGGCGCAGGCGCTCAACCTGCTCTTCGGCGTGGCCTCGCTCTTCTCGCCGATCCTCTACCAGTTCGGCAACCTGATGGAGGCGGGCGCCCTCGCGAAGATCTCGCGTGCCGACGAACTCCAAGCCGATCGCACCGGATTGCAGCTGATGTCGCGCGCGGGCTACGATCCCGATGCGATGGAGACGATGCTCGCGCATCTGACGGCGCTCGGCAACGCGCACAGCGACTTGGTAACGAAGTATCTCCAGGACCATCCCGATCCCGGCGCCCGCGTGAACCATCTCCTCGGCTATCCCGAACTCGATCCGAAGCACGTGACCGAGCAGCAGCTGCTCGTGCAGGCGCTCAGCGACGAAGAGCGCGCGCGCTACGAATACTCATCGATCAAGTTCCGCAAGATTCTGAAGATGGATCCGCACAACGCGGAGGCGTTGCTCGGACTCGGCCAGGATCAGCTCGCGCTGGGCTTCCCGAGCAAGAGCCAGCAGACGCTCGCGGAGGCCGCGCAGTTGGGCTCGCCCGCCACGCGCAGCCTTGCCGACGAACGCATCGCGGCGCTGCAGCAGATGGAGGCGCAGCGCGTCGATCTCACCCAGCCCGATCTCGGTCAGTTACGCGGACTGCTCGCCGACGCGCAAGCGGCGCAATCGAATGCCAACACGCAGATCGCGGCGCGGCGCGACGAAGGTCTGGATCAGCTCAAGCAGATCAACGCGCGGCTCGACGCGCTGCAGTACGAGGTGCCGAATTTCAACGGCATCAACCCGCAGCCCGGTTCGCGGCTCGATACGGTCTTGAAGAATCTCAACTCGATGTCACGATCGATCAACAGCGCGCTCGGCGACGCGGGCAGCTCGATCACCGGCGTCGGCTCGCTCGAGAAGAACAAGGAATCCGGGCTGCTGCGCGAGAGCGAGGATATTCTGCACGAGATGCAGGCCCCGCTCGACACCTCGCCGATTCCGACGGACTCGCTGAGCGTCATGCCGTCGTACCCGAGCATGTTCACCGAGTTGCGCGATGCCGATAGCGACATGATCCGCTCGATCGACGGCGCGCGCGCCGCGCTCACGCTGATGGATCAATCGCTCGGCGACCTCGACGAGTTCTTCAAAGAGCTGAACGATTCGCACTTGGACTTCCGCGGCGATATCTCGCAGGCGGAGTACGACCGACTCGCGCCCGAGGTGCAGAAGCTCTCGGCGAGCTTCAACACCGCCGCCACCGCCGCATCGCAGGCGAGCCAACTCTACAACATGGCCCGCACGCGCCAGCTCTCGGCCCGCATCACGCTGCTCGGACTCGGCACCTCGCCGCAGCGCTACAGCACGCTGCAGTACGCACTGAAGAAGCGCTTCGGCATGAACGGCATCCCGTACCGCGAGATGCTGCACGACGGGCTCACGCCGGGTGACGTGACCGTGGCGACGATCCTCGCGGCCGATATCAAATCGACGCCCGAGGAGATCGTCGACGAAGTGGTGCGCACCAAGAAGTCCCCGGTCGACGTGGCCGACGAACACGGTATGCACGCCTGGCCGCTCGAGATCTTCACCGGATTGATCTATCTCGACTACACCGACGATCCGCACAAGGAACTGCAAACCACCTGAATCGGGGAGAAGGCATGGCCTCCGCACTCGGCGCGCGCGATCTCTTTCGTCTCGTTCGCAAAGGCATCGACGTCAACGCCGTGCACGCGAACGTGCGCAAGCCGTTCCGTTTTCTGCTCTGCGGCGATCTCGCGCTGATCGCGGAGATGCGCGCGCTGCTGCTCTCGGGGCACGACGACGACACGGTTCCGATCGACGCGGCATCGTGTCTCGAGACGATCGATCCGCGGCGTCCGCTGCCGATCGTGACGAGCGAAGTGCGCGTCGTGCTCTTTCTCGGCCATCGCGGCGACGCGAGCAGCGCCGATCTCGAACCGCTCAAGACGCTGCGCGTGCCGATCCTCGCGATCACGCTCGACCCCGGCGCCGCGCTCGGCGGCCCCTCGGCGTTGCCGACCGCCGGAACGGTGGGCGAGTACGTCGTCCCGGCGCTCACGCGCGAGGTACTGCGCGGACGCGTCTTCCCGCATATCGTCGATGCGTCAAAGGGCGTGGAGATCGCGGTCGGTCGCCGCCTTCCGCCGCTGCGCGAGAGCGTCGCCGCGAAGCTCACGCGCGACGCCGCGAACAATGCGCTCAAAGTCGCGCTCGCGAGCGCCGTCGTGGATCACATTCCCGTCGTCGGCATCGTGCTCGGCGCCTTTGCGTCGGCGGGAGACATGGTTGCGATCACCGGCATCCAGATGATGCTCTTACTCCACATTCAGGCCGCGTACGGGCGCGATCCCGACGTGCAGCGCATGTGGCAGTTGCTGCCCGTAATCGGCGGCGGCTTCGGCTGGCGTACGCTCGCACGAGAACTCGTCGGCTTCGTGCCGGTCGCCGGCATCGCGATCAAAGGCGCGATCGCCTATGCGGGAACGATCGTGGTCGGCGAGGGCGTCACGTTCTTCCTCGAACACGGACAGCACATGAGCAAGGGCCAAGCCGCGCAAGTGTATGACCGCACGAAAGACGATGCCATGCGCTTCGCGCGCGACATCGTCTCCCGCTTCAAACGCGGCGGGCGTTAGAACATCGCCTTACCCGCGCGGTTGTTGACGCAACCCGACGATCGCGCCGCTCGGGTGCTTTACGCTCGCGACCAGCAGGCCGTAGCCCACGTCGGTGACCTCCTGCGCCACGATGCCGCCCGCGGCGACGAGCGCGCGTACGCGCTCCGCGATATCGTCGACGTCCCAATACGCGAGCGCACCTTCGCGCCCGTCGGAACTCGGAACGAGACCGATCTCCGTCGCGCCTTGCTTGTAGCCGACGTACTGCGCGCTCTCGACGTAGGGGTCGCCTCCGATGAGCTCGCGAAAGAACGGCTTAGCCGTGGCGAGATCCGATGCCGAATAGACCAAGAGAGAAACGTTGTGCACTGATGTGTGCTCCTTTCACCACGATGACAGGTCGAGCGCGCGGAAACGTGACATGCTCGACGGAACGGCGATGACCGGAGACGCGCAGCGTCTCGTCGCGTGCTTCGAGCCGGCGCGTCCGCGCCTGCGTCGCGTCGCCGCACGCATCCTCGGTTCCGCGGCCGAAGCCGACGATGCGCTGCAGGAAGCGTGGCTGCGCGCGAGCCGTGCCGAGATCGCGCACGTGTCCAACCTCGATGCCTGGCTCACGACGATCACGGCCCGCGCCTGCTACGATGCGCTCGAACGGCGCGCCCGGCGGCGCGAGGAGCTCACGCCCGACGATCCGCGCCGCGAGGCCGCCGCGCACGCGCCCGGCGAGCATCCCGAGGACGAAGCGCTCCTTCGCGACTCCGTGGGCACCGCGCTGCGCGTGCTGCTCGATGCGCTCGCTCCCGCGGAACGCGTGGCATTCGTGCTTCACGACCTCTTCGACGTGCCGTTCGAGCAGATCGGCATCGTCCTGGGCCGCTCGGTCGATGCGGCGCGCCAGCTCGCGAGTCGCGCCCGCAGGCGGGTGCGCGGTACGGCGGTGCATCGTCATGCGGCGACGCAGCGGCACGACGAGCTGGTGCGCGCCTTCCTTCACGCCGCGCGTTCGGCGAATTTTCCCGCGCTCATCGCGCTGCTCGATCCCGGCGCGACGCTGCGCGCCGATGCGGCCGTCCTCGCGATGGGCGGCGCGCAGTACTGGCAGAGCGGAGATCTCGAGACGGGCATCCGCGGGGCGGATACGGTGGCCCGCATCTTCGCCGGCCGCGCACGCGCGGCGATCGCCGCGCTCATCGACGGTACGCCCGGTGCGGTCTGGATGCACGAGGGAGCCGTCCGCGTCGCATTCCGCTTCGGCGTCGCCGACGACCGCATCACGGCGATCGAACTGGTTGCCGATCCCGCCGTGCTCGCGCGGATCGAAGTCGAGCGTTAGCGCAGCACCGCGTTCGGAATCACGCGGAAGACTTGGCCGTTCGGCATACGGTAGTAGAGCTGGGCGCTGCCGGGATGGCGGAATTCGGGAACGCCCGCCTCGCGCAGACGCTGCTGCATCGCTTCACGATCGTCGACCGCAAACTCGATCCAGGCGCCGCGCCAGGTCTCGTCGGCGGCATAGGCATCGTCGCGATACTCGATGCTGAAGGCACCGCGCGCGGCGCGCACGATCGCGACCGGGTGTTCGAGTCCGCCGTCGACTTCGTCGTACGTGCAATCGAGCACTTCGGTGAAGAAGACGCGCATCGCGTCGCGGTGCGACGGACGCGCGAAGAGGTGCAATCGATTGCTCAGGGCGGCGGGGTCGGCCATGGCGTGCGTTTCTCTCCCGATGGTTAGAGGCGTTCGAGCAGATCTTCGTCGTCGAGGCGCTGCAGATCGCTCGGCAGACGCGGACGAATGCGCTCCGCGATCGATGCGGCAAGCGCGCGGCGGCGTTCGAGATTGAGCGTGTCGCGTCGATCCAGAAAACGTTTGATGAGCGCGCGCTCCTCGCCGCTTACGAACGCGGTGGCGGCATAGACCGGCTCGCTCGGGAGCTTGCGCAGATCGTCGATCGCCACGTCCATCCGGCGGTCGCGCACCACGATCGTACCCGCCGCCATGTCGCCGAGTCGCTTGTTCTCGGGCGAGAGCAGCGCGACGATCATCGAGATCGCGTAGAAGCCGAAGCCGAACTCGCCGACCCGAATCAGATTACGGATGAGCGAGGCGCCGAAATCGATCGGATAGCCGCCGTCGCGGACCACCCGAATGCCGAGCGCGCGTTTGCCCGGCGTCTGCCCGTTCCAGAGCGCTTCGAACGCGATGTAATAGCCGAAAAAGACGAGGAAGAGCACGACGATAATGAACGCGGTCGCGAGATTCGTCGCGAGATCGTCCTTCGCATGTCCGCCCTTGGGCAGATGGTTTCCGATCTCGGCGATCCCGACGCTGATCGCGACGATGACCGCGACCTGGATGCAGAGATCGATCGTAATCGCCAGAAAGCGCGAACCGAGGCCCGCGAGCTCGTAGGAGAACGCGATCGATTCGGGCGTACGCACTTCTAGGGTTCGGTCCATCGTCTCTAGTAGTGGGACGCGATGACGCAGGCTACCTTCGTCGAACGCCGTTCCGGCGCATGGGAATCGCTCGACGCGCTCCTCGGGCGCGCCGCGAAGCGAGGGCTGCGCCGACTCGAACCCGAGGAGATCAAAGAGATCGGCCGGTTGTACCGCGCGGCGACGAGCGATCTCGCCTATGCGACCGGACGTGCCTACGACGCGCGACTGCTCGGCTACCTGAACCGTCTCGTCGCGCGCGCGCATGCCTACGTGTACGGCGCCTCCGCCACCACCGGCCGGGAGCGCATCGTACGCTTCTACACGCACACCTTTCCGCAGGAGTTTCGTCGCTCGTTCGCGCTTTTCGCACTCTGCACCGCGATCACGATTGTGACCGCGATCGTCGCGTACGTCTTGATCCGCACGCATCCGGGCGATGCGTACTCGCTCCTGCCGCAGCAGCTGATCCCCGATCAGATCAAAAAGAGTCTGCACGACTCGAATTTCGCATTCGATCCACAAGCATCGCCGCTCATGTCGACCGAGATCATCACGAACAACATACGCGTGGCGATCCTGGCCTTTGCGGGCTGCGTGACGCTCGGCTATTTCACGCTGCTCGTCATCGCGCAGAACGGGCTGATGCTCGGCGGCGTGGGCGCGCTCTTCACGAACGCCGGATTCGGCGGCGACTTCTGGGTGACGGTCGCGCCGCACGGCGTGATCGAACTCACCGCGATCCAAATCTCCGGGGCCGCGGGCCTGCTGATCAGTCTCGGTATCATCGCGCCCGGCCGACTGCGCCGTCGCGACGCGATTCGCATCGGCGCGCAGCGCGCGGGCGTGCTGATCGCGGGCGTCGCCTCCATGCTCGTGGTGGCGGGAACGATCGAGGGCTTTTTCTCGCCGCTGCGGCTGCCGCCCGGCCCGCGCGTAGCGGTCGGCGCGGTGACCGCGGTGCTGCTCTTGCTCTACTTCGGCTTCGCGGGACGCTCGCGCGCTACAGCAGCGCGCGACTCTTGATCCGCAGATACTCGTCGATCGCGGCCACGCTGAGTTTGGCGGCGGGCACATCGAGCACGATCGCGCCGCTTCGTTCGAGCGTGCGCGTCGCGATGCCGCGCTCGGCGAGCAGGCCGAGTGCCACGTCGAGCCGGTAGGCGTCGTCCACGCTCGCCGGCGTCTCGGCCAGCACCGTCTGCACCGCGGCGTCGTTCATGAAGACGCAGAGCACCACGTGGCGACGCGCGAGCGAGCGCAGTTCGGCGAGCACCATGCTCTGCGCGACCGGATCGATCACGTCGGTAAAGAGCACCACCAAGCTGCGCCGATGCAGATGCGCGCCCACGTAGCGAAAGGCCCGCGCATAGTCCGACTCTTCGAACCGCGGCTCCACGTCGCAGAGCGCATCGGCGAGCGCGCCGATCGAGGCGGCGGTCGAGCGCGGCGCGCGCGCGAGCAGAATACGCTGCGCGAACGCGACCACGCCCACCCGATCGCTCGCGAGCGACGCGATCGACGCGACCGAGAGCGCGGCGGTGATCGCATGATCGAGCTTGCGCTGATCACCGATGCGCGGATGCATCAAGCGTCCGCAGTCGAGCAGCAGCATCACGTCCTGGCTGCGTTCGACCTCGCGCTGCATCACCATCAGCTTGCCGCGACGCGCCGTCGCCTTCCAATCGATCGCGCGGAACGCATCGCCGTCGGCATATTCGCGCAGGCTCTCGAAGGCGGTTCCCTCACCGCGCATCCGCATGCGTCGAAGCCCCGCTTCGATGAGGCGGTTGCGCGCGTGGAGCGAGCCGTAGCGCTCGACGGCCGAGAGATCGGGATAGACGCGGAACTCCTGCGGCGCATCGAGGATCGCCCGCCGCCGAACGAGGCCGATCGTCACGCTCTCGTACCACACGTAGAGCCGTTCGAAGGCATCGCGCCCTCGCTCCGTGGGCATCGCGGTCGCATGCGCGACCGTGCCCGCGCCGCCCGGTACGAGCGTCACGCATTCGCGCGCGTCGAAGCGCAGCGTGCGTAGCGGCGCTTCGGCGATACCCACGCGCACGGCGCGACGCGACGCGTTCTCGATCGTATAGCGGATCGACGCGCGCGCGCGAAGCGCAAGATGCGCGGGCAGCCTGCGCTCGAGATGCAACGCGCGTAGCGGCGGCCCGAGCGCGAGATCGACCACGACGGCAAGCGCGAGCACCGCGCCCGCCGCTTGCGCGAGCGGCACGAAGAGGTGCACGCCCGGCGAAGCGGCGAGCAGAAACGCGATAGCGCCGAGCGCCCAGCGTAGCCGCACGGTCGGCGCGAGCGGCAGGTAGCGTTTACGCACGCGGCACGGGCACGCTCGCGAGAATATCGGCGAGCACCGAGGCTCCCGTGGCACCCTCGATCTCGGCATCGGGCTGCACGATCACACGATGGGCGATGACGAGCGGCGCGACGTCTTTCACGTCGTCGGGCGTCACGTAGTCACGTCCGTCGATCGCGGCCGCCGCCTGCGCGGCGAGCAGCAGCGCCACGCCCGCGCGCGGCGAGGCACCGAGCGCGAGGCGCGCGTTCGCGCGCGTGGCGGCGATCAACGCGTAGATGTAGCCGCGCACGTCGTCGGCCAGATGCACCGCGCGTACCGCGCGCTGCGCGGCGACGATAGCCTCGGCATCGGTGACCGCGGTGATGCCGCCGACATCGAGCGCGCGGGCGTCGAATCCCTGCGCCACGCGCGCGAGCAGATCGAGTTCCTGCGCCTGCGCGGGATAGCCGGTCTGGATCTTGACCATGAAGCGGTCGAGTTGCGCTTCGGGCAGCGGATAGGTGCCTTCGTACTCGATCGGATTCTGCGTGGCGCAGACGATGAAGGGCTGCGGCAGCGAGAGCGGCGTTCCGTCGATCGTCACGCGCGCTTCTTCCATCGCTTCGAGCAGCGCGGCTTGCGTCTTCGGCGGCGTGCGATTGATCTCGTCGGCGAGCACGACATGCGCGACCAGCGGCCCGGGGCGTACGCTGAACTGCGCGCTCTGCGGATTGAAAACCGTGGTGCCGATCACGTCGGCGGGCATCAGATCCGGCGTGAACTGAATGCGGCGAAACTCGAGCCCGAGCGCCGCGGCGAAGGCGCGCACCGCGAGCGTTTTACCGGTGCCCGGTACGCCTTCGATCAGCACGTGGCCGCGCGTGAGCAGCGCGACGAGCAAGCCGAATGCGGTGCGGTCGCCGTCGACGATCGCGCGTGCGAGCGCATCGCGGAGACGTCCGGCGAGATCGCGGACGGAGACGGGGGTATCGTTCACACGGGGTCCTTTCGTCGTGAGGCGGTGAGCTTCGCGGCGTGCAGCAGCACGGCGTCGCTCGGCTGCGCCAGGCTCGCGAGGCGTTGCAGGTCGGAATCGTTCGGATAGGTGTGGGCGAAGCGTGCGATCGCGGCGCGTCCCGCGCGCGCGCGCCGCAACAGCGCGGCCATCGAGGTAATGTACGCCGCCGAATCGCGGTCCTGCGGCGGATCGAGCGGCATCGGCGGCACGAAGGGCACGTTGGCATCGATCAGCAGCAGTACGAGCAGCGCGACCGTCACCCAGAACGCCGCGCGCACCGGCTCCGGCAGCACCGACCAGAGCGAACGCGTATCGTCGTAGCCGTACGGATACTCATCGAAGTAGGCGACACCGCGCTCGGCGATCGTGGCATAGGCATCGCGCGCGCGCCCCGGATGCGCATCGAGCGCCGCATTGTCGTACTGCGTCACGTCAAAGCGATGCACGCGCGTCTTCGGCAGATGCGCGAACGCCTTCGGCAGCGTGCTCTTGGGCGGAAGAAACGCGACCACGGTCCCGCCGCCGCGCACGAAGCGTTCGATACGCTTGAGATCCTGCGCTCCGTAGACCGCTGCGAGCGAGCCGGCCTGCGGCGAAATCGCGGTGACGAGCACGCGCGCCGTCTTCGGCAGACGGCCGAGCGGGGCGCGCAGGCGCGCCACCGGCACCTCCTCGCGCTGCAGAACGTTGTAGAGCGCTTCGTAGCCGCGCGGTCCGGTATCGTAGGTGGAGGGCACCGACGCGATGCCCGCGGTACCGCTCGCGATCGCCACCCAGACGATCGCCGCGATGCCGATGAGCACGATGGCGGCCTCGAGCGGACGCATCTTCATACGCTCGCGCTCCGCGAGAGGTCGCCGTAGGCGCGCTGCGCACGCTCCCAGGCATCGGCACCGGTCGGCGCTTCGGCATACGCGACGCTCGTGTAGATGCGTGCGAGCTCGATGAAGGGCGCCTCCACGCGGCCGTCGCGCTCGTGCAGCGCGCGCCGCAGATCGTTCACGGTGGCGCTCTCGTCGTCGCGCACCACGCCGCGCAGATCGAGCAGCGTCACGGCGGCGGCGAAGAGCGTGCGCACCGCGCGCGCGTAGTCGCCCTCCGCGGCGGCGGCGGCGGCGCGGACGCTCAG
This sequence comes from Vulcanimicrobiota bacterium, assembly GCA_027306785.1. GTDB lineage: Bacteria > Vulcanimicrobiota > Vulcanimicrobiia > Vulcanimicrobiales > Vulcanimicrobiaceae > REEB354. The sequence goes on along the minus strand of DAHUZB010000020.1, from coordinate 4,287 downwards.
CACGTGCGCGCTGCGTGCGGGGGAGAGCGAATGTGCGTCGCCGCGCTGCGCGGCATCGATCTGCGCCTGTGCGAGCAGCCGCGCCGCGACGATCGCCACCGCGAGTACCGCCGCAACGACGATCAGATCGCCGAACGCCGTCTTTGCCGCGGGCGTCACGTGCACGTGCGCCGCGAGCGCGCGCTCGAACGCGCGATAGCGATCGCCGAGCCAGTCGGCGAGCACTTCAAGGAGGCTCGGCCGACGTACGGCGACGTGGAGCTGATAGCGACCGGGCACCGCGAGCTCGGCGCGCACCGCGCGCACGATATCGTGCGGCGGAACGGGGGTCACGGTGTAGCCGTCAGACGCGAGAGATCGACTTCGAGATCCAACCCTTCGGCGCGGGTGCGCACGTCGTAGTAGTAGACGGCGATGAGGATCGTGAGGAATGCGGTGAGTACCGAGCTCGCGACGGCACTGACGGCGATCTCGAGCACGGGAAGCTTGGTGAGCAAGCGCACGACGATCGCGACGACCGAGCTCACCGTGAGCGATCCGAACTGCAGCGCGATGTACGCAAGCGCGATGAGCGTCGCTTTCCGCAGCTCGCCGCCCGCGAAGATACGCCGATACGCCGACGCGATCGCTTGGCCGGCGCCGAGCTGCTCGAGGGTCGAGCCGTAGGTGGCGAACGCAAAGACGAGCAGCAGCACCACGAGCGCCAGGATCAGCGCCAAGAGCCCGATGCCGGTGAGGATGAAGACAAAGATCGCGAGCGGCAGCAGCGGCTTCACGAGCACGATCCCGATGCCGAGCACGATCCCGAGCACGAGCGCCCCGCCGCCGTAGATCGCCGCGATCATCAAACCGGCGAGCAGGGCCGTGCCGAGCAGCGGCGCCCAGCGCCGAAATACCGCGGCGAACGCCGCGCCGAAATTCGGCGTGCGGCCGCTGTAGAGATCGGCCACGCCGACCGCGACCGCGTTGTTCACGAACGGCGAGAGGAGCATGAGCACGAGCGCGAGCACCAGGAATTCGCCGAGCTGCGCACCGCTGAGCATCTGCGTCTGCGTCGTCGTCTTCCCCGCCTGCGTGAAGACCTGCGCGAGATCGCCCTGCGACGGCGCGATGAGATACTGCAGCACCGAAAACGGCGCGAGCAGCGAGAAGATCATCGCGGTGAAGACCGCGAAGTAGCGCACATAGATCGTAACGGCGCGATCGAAGATCTCACCGATCGAGAGCGCGCGCAGCGGGAACGACGGCGTAGCCTCCATGGCGCCGCGCTTCTTGAGAATTCATCACCCTTCCTACGGTACGAAGGACCTATGCAGATCGGACGACTCGCGCGCATCTGGCGCTACCCGGTAAAGAGCCTGCGCGGCGAGACGCTGGAGAGCGCGCCGATCGGGCCCGAGGGCATCGAGGGCGATCGGGCGCGCGCACTCGCGGTGCTCGGCGGCCACGCGCGCTCGGGCAAGACCTACCGCGGCAAGGAAGACGAGCGACTGCACCTCACTGCCGATCCCGCGCACGCGATCGCGGCGGCGCACGAACGCGGCGTGACGCTCGAGATGCTCGACGCGCAGCCGCACTACTTCGACGATGCGCCGCTCTCGCTGATTCTGGATCGGTGGCTCGACGGGCTGCGCGCGCACGTCGGCTTCGAGGTGGAGCCCGAGCGCTTTCGCCCCAATTTCTACGTGCACGCCGAGGACGGGATAAAGCTGCGCGAGGACGACCTTACCGGCCGCGAGCTCGCGCTCGGCGAGGTGCGCTTGCGCGTGCGCTATCCGATCGAGCGCTGCGTGACGACGACCTACGATCAGACGACCGGCGAGAGCGAGCCCGAGATTCTACGCTACGTCGCGCAGGCGCGCGGAACGTGGATGGGGATCTACTGCGACGTGCTGCGCGCGGGTACGGCGCGCATCGGCGATTCGCTCGCGGTGGTGGAGCGCTGAACCTCGCGCACGATCGCTTCGAGCGCATCGATATAGGCGAGAAAGCGGGCGCGCCCCGCGTCGGTAATGCGCACGATCGTCTGCGGACGGCCGCGCCCCGTAATACGTTCGGTCGCGACGATGCCTTCTTCCGCGAGCGCGTGCAGATGGCGGTTCAGATTGCCGTCGGTAAGCGCGCAGGCATCCTGCAACTGCGTGAACGAGACGCCGCCGGGATTCGCCACGAGCGTGGAGCAGATCGCGAGACGTCCGCGTTCGTGAAAGACGCGGTCGAGATCGGTCGCGCTCATGCGTGCACCGCCCGATCGCGCAGCACGAGCGCGCCGATCGCGATCTGTCCGAGTCCGAATCCGGCGGGCGGCACCCACCATGCGAGCGCCATCGCCGGCGGCACGAACATCAGCACGATGCTCGCCGCGAGAAAGAGCGTCGCGATCGCGACGACGCCGCGCGGCACCATCGTGCGCGAAGCGAAGAGTCCCACGCCGTAACAGCCGTACCAAATGCTCGGCAGATCGCTCACATGATCGTGCACGAGCAGCGCGAACGAGAGCGCGGCGCCGAGCACGAGCGCGGGCAGAATCGCAAGCCCGACGGTACGCGTCTGCCAGCGATCGCGTGCGCTCGCGTCGCTGACGAACCAGTGCGCGATCGCACCGTAGTTCACGATCGCGGCGGCGGCGCAACAGGTGAGCCAGATCGCGAAGTAGAGCCGGTTCTCATGCGCGCCCTGCGGCGCCGGTACGAGCACCGCCTGCACCGCGCCCGCGACGAGCGCAAAGAGGCCCGACGCGATCGCCGCGACGCCCGAGTAGCCTTTGAATTGCTGCGTCTCCGCCAGGCGCTCGCGCACCTCGGCGATATCGAGCAGCGCCCGCTCCAAATCGGTCATGCCTGACTACTTTGTAGCACAAAGTGTCCCCGTCTCGCAAATACCGGGCACCGACGGCCGTGATGAACGCCTCCGAACGCGGGTTCACGCTGATCGAGGTAACGATCGGCGCGGCGATCGCCGCGGTCGTGATGTGGAGTCTCGTCGCGTTCGCGGCGCGCACCGCGGCAAGCGCGCGACTCCTCGCGGCACGCGGCGACGCGCAAGCTCGTGCCGACCGGTTGAGCGAGCGGCTCGCGAGCGAGGCGGCGAGCGCATGGGCGATCTTCGTTCCGCCGACCGACGTGACGGGTGCGAGCAACGCCGACGGACACGAACTGGATCTCTTCGGCGAGGACGCGGGGCATCGCGCCTACGCCTTCGCGTATCGTTACGACGCCGCGACGCACACCTTGGCGCGCTATGCCTACGCACCGGGGCGCGCAGCGGTGGAGACCGATTTGCTCGGCGGCTACGATGCGGTCTCCGCCGTCGCATATCCGGCAAGCGCGCTCGCCGATCCCGCGAGCCCGGCATACGATCCGCTCTTCGCAGGCGTGCACGCCCCCGACGTCGCGCATGCGTTTACCGCTCTGCCGATCGCGCGCGGCGGCAACGGGGTGGTGTTGCTGCACCTGCGCGCCGCGGGCGTGGAACGCGACGACGTGCTCGCGAGCGGATCGGCACCTACCGCATTCACGGTGGTGATCGCCTACACGCCCTCGCCCGCGCCGACGCCGACCGCTCCCGCGCCGTTACCCACGCTCACCGCCGCACCCACGGCAACGCCGTAGTGCTGCGTAGACCACGCGGGAGAATACCGCAACGCACGCGCACCAGGAGTGCACTACCGGGTTTGCTGGAGGTGTGAATGTTCACTGGTCGGGTTGCCATCGTCACGGGCGGAACGCGCGGCATCGGCGCGGCGATCACCGCCGCGCTCGCGCGTGCGGGCGCACACGTTGCGGCGGGCTACAGCAAGGGCAAAGAGGCCGCCGAGACATGCGCGCAAACGTTGCGTGCGAGCGGCGGATCGATCTCGCTGCACCAAGGGCGCGTGGACGATTTCGACGATTGCCGACGCGTGTTCGACGAAGTCCTCAACGAATACGGGCGCGTGGATTTTCTCGTCAACAACGCGGGCATCACGCTCGATAAGACGCTGCGCAAGATGACGAGCGAGGATTGGTGCAACGTCATCAACGTCAATCTCTCCGGCGCGTTCAACATGACGAAGGCCGTGCTCGAGCACATGATCGAACGCGGAAGCGGACGCGTGATCAACATCAGCTCGGTGATCGGCTCGACGGGCAACATCGGCCAAGCCAATTACGCCGCGTCGAAAGCGGGCCTCTTCGGATTCACCAAGAGCCTCGCGCTCGAAACCGCGAACAAAGGCATCACCGCGAACGTGGTCGCGCCCGGCTTTATCGGCACCGAGATGGTGGCGGCGATGCCGCCCGAAGCGCT
>DAHUZB010000012.1 GCA_027306785.1 Vulcanimicrobiota bacterium | reverse complement strand
TACGAGTACTTCTGGAAGTTGAATGGGGCCGCCACGCTGAACTTCACGCTCATGTCCCCCGACGGCAGTCCGCCGCCGGAAGGGTTGCTCCCACCGCGATCCGGCGTCACTTGCCGGCCGCACGCCGCAAGTATGAACGCCGTCACGAGCATCACGAAACCGAATCTACGAATCATCTTCTCCTCGGAGCGAGTTCGCCGAACGATCGTCGGCGCGGTCGGGGCGCTGCTGCTCGCCGCCGCGTTTCCGCGAATCGGCGCCGCATGGTGCGCTCCACTCGGGGCAGCGGCCCTGTTCTGGGGGTGGCAAGACGCATCCTGGAAACGCGCATTCGGGCGCGGATGGTTCACCGGACTGATTTTTTTCACGATCAGCTTCTGGTGGTGGAGCAACACGATCCAAGCGGACGTGGGCATCTTCGCCTACATCGCGGTCGTCGCCGCGGCCGCGCTCGAGGCACTCACCTTCGGCGCCGCGGCCGCACTCGGCGTGCTTGCCGCCCGACGGGCGCCCGCCGCGGTCGCGCCGCTCGCGGCCGCGGCCGCCTACACGATGCTCGAATGGACGCGCTCGATCGGCACGCTCGGCGTACCCTTCGCCCAGCTCGGCACCACGCAAGCCGATACGCCGCTCGGCGTGCTCGCCGCCTACGTCGGGACGAACGGGGTGACGTTCGCGATCTGCGTCTTCGGAGCGTACGCCGCCGATGCGCTCGTTCGCCGTACCTGGCGGCCGTTCGCCGTCGCGGTCGGAGGGGTGCTGGTCGCACTGCTGCTCGGCTGGATCGCATGGCCCGCGCGCACGCTCGCCGCGCCGACGATCCGCGTGGCGGCGGTACAAGGCAATATCCGACAGACGCTCAAGTGGCAGCCCGGCGCGCTGCAAGTGGCGATCGCGCGCTACACGCAGATGACCGCCGCGGCGACCGCCGACGATCCGGCCCTCGTCGTGTGGCCGGAGACGGTGATCGCCGATCGCGGCGGCCTCAACGCCGATCCGGAGCTGATCGCGCGATTCGCGCAGCTCGCGGCTCGCGCGCACGGCACGATCGTCGCAGGCAGCATCGATATTCACGACGAGCACGTCTACAACGGGCTCTACTTCATCGACGGCAGCGGGCTCCAGGCGATCTACGACAAGCACCAGCTCGTGCCGTTCGCCGAGTCGTTTCCGGGGCGGCGCTTTCTCTGGTGGTTGCCGTACGTCGGCGAGTTGAGCGGCAACTTTGCGGCGGGGAAGCAGGTCGGCGTCTATCCGACCGCGGCCGGTCTGCGCGCGGGGCCGATGATCTGCTGGGAATCGGCCTTCGGCGACATCGCGTACGACGAGGTGCGTCACGGCGCGCAGCTGCTCGTGATCAGCACCGACGACGCCTGGTTCGGCACCACCTCGGGGCCGTATCAGCACGCGCAGATCGCGCAGATGCGCGCGATCGAGTTCGGCACCTACGTGGTGCGCGCGGCCGCGACCGGCATCAGCGGCATCATCGCGCCGAACGGGCGCTGGCAGACGAAGCTGCCGCTCGAAACGCAAGGCACCGCGTTCGGCAAGGTGGGTCCGCCGGTCGGTTCGTTCTTCGCGCGCATCGGACCGACGCCGATCTGGCTCGCCACGATCGCGCTCTACCTGTTGCTCGTACTCGTTCCGTGGAGGCGCCGTGAAGCTTAAGCGATGGCCGTGGAAGCGCATCGGCATCGTCGCGGCCGTCGCGCTCGGGATCTACGTGGTCGTCGGCATTGTGCTCGCCGGACGCGACGCACCGCCGCTGCCGCCCGCGCAGAGCGGAATCTCGCTTGCGGGCGGACACGTGCGCGGCAATCGCATCTCGAGCAAATCGTGGAGTTTCGATTACAAAACGGCGCAGCTCTCGGCCGACGGCACGAGCGGCACGATCGAAGGCGTGAAGGACGGGATCGTCTACAAGCACGGCAAGCCGCACCTGCGCATCTCGGCCGAGCAGATCACCCTCGACACGATGGCGATGAACTTCACCGCCATCGGCAAGGTACACGTGGAGTTGATCGGCGATCCCGAGCACCGCTCGTTCGACACCGATCTCGTCACGTGGACGAACGGCGCGAAGATGCTGCGGATGGATCACCCGAGTTACTTGCATTCGGGCGGACAGACGCTCAAGATCGACGGCGTGACGATCAACTTCGATACCAACCAGGTGCACATCAACAAACTCTCGGGAGCGTTCGTGCTGGCGTCGCCTTGAGCGCTCCGCTCGCTCGGCCGATAGAAAGGACATGCGCCTCACCCGCCGGGTACTCGCCTGCCTGCTTCCCGCGCTGCTCGCCGCGTGCGGGCACGGCGCGCGTCAGACCGCTCCGCAGCCGTCGCTCCCGCCGATGATGATCGACGATCGCGGCATCGTGATGCCGCTCGAAGAGGCGGTCACGAAGATCGCCTACCGGCCGTGGATCCCGCCGGGCGACGTCCTGAAGGTCGCCGTGATTCCACCGCTCGGCGGTACGGATACGCCGCAGCATCGCGGCATCGCGGTGGAGTACCAGATCGGGAGCTACGCCATGCTGCTCTCGGAATGGCCGCAGCAGAACTTCACCCTGCTCTTCGCGCGCAATCAGGACATCACGTTCACGCCGTGCAAGGTCGTGCACTACAAGAGCGACGGCGTGGCCTGGACGACCCACGCACGCTTGGCGATGACGCTTCAGCCCGACGGCACCGCGTCGCCGAAGCAGGTGGAGAATGAAGCGCGGCGGCTCATCGCCGCCGGCGCCTGTCGCTAGCCCTCGCCGGGCTCGCGCTCTTCTTCGAGTTTTTTCTTCGCTTCGGCGATCAGCTTTTTCACCTTCTGACCGCCCTTGTGACCGATCTCTTCGTAGAAGTCGGGGCCGTACTTTTCCTTGACGACCTTGCCGCCTTTTTGACCGATCGACTCGTAGAACTCTACGCCGTGGCGGTCGCGCGTGGCCTTACCGCCCTTGCGTCCGATCTCTTCGTAGAACGTCGAGCCGTAGCGGTCGCGGACGGTGTCTCCGCCCTTCTTTCCGGCTTCGCGCACCGACATCTCTTTGTGTTCGGGCGTTTCGCCGTGCTTCTTTTCAGCCATGAGTTTGTCTTACGAGGACGAATCCGACTTGCGTTTGGGCTTCTGCCCGCCCTTTTGGCCAATGACTTCATAGAATGACGGACCATACTTGGTTTTCGTGGCCTCGCCGCCCTTACGTCCGATCTCTTCGTAGAATTCCGTGCCGTATTTGGCTTTCACGCGTTCGCCGCCGCGGCGCCCCGCCTCACGGACGCTCATGCCGCCGCCTTGTGGTTCTTCTTGAATCGCCATCGTCGTATTGCTCACCTCGGAGAAAAGGGTACGGTTGTAGTTATGCCCATCCGGCCGCTCGGTAAACCTCGGATTCGTAAAGCGTGATCTCGATCGTTTTGGAGGGCGGGACGATCGTAGACGGCACCGGGCGACCCCGGTTTACGACCGATGTCGCCGTCGCCCGTGACCGCATCGCCCGCATCAGTGACTGCTCCGAATATGACGCCGCACAGCGTATCGACTGCCGCGGGCGCATCGTCGCACCGGGGTTCATCGACATCTCCTCGCGCAGCGGACGCGAGTGGCTGCGGCATCCCGCGGCTCCCTCGAAGATCGGGCAAGGCATCACGAGCGAGATAGGTGGAAACTGCGCGGACTCCCGCTTCTTTCGTGGGGAAGAGTGGCACGATGCCGATGAGTTTTTCGGCCTGGTCGCACGCGGCGGCATCACCCCGAACGTCGCGTCGTTCGTAGGTCTTTCGGATGCGCAAGCCGCGCACGACGCGGCGGGCGCGGTGCGGATCGCCTGCGAAAGCGGCGCCGTCGGCGCGAGCATCGACCTCGCGCGGAGTTCGCTCGATGAAGCGCTCGCGGCGATGCTCGCCGCGCGGGCGGGCGGCGCCGCGCGCGTATCCGTGCGCCTGACCGATGACGCGACCTCGTTGCTCGCGATGCTCGATGCCGTGATCGATCTCGCGGTACGCGCCGACGTCGCACTGCACGTCACCGATCTGCACGTCGCGTACGCGGGCAGCTCCGGCACGCTCTATCGCGCACTCGAACGCATCGATCGCGCGCGTCAACGCGGGGTCGCGCTCACCTGCGATGCCGCTCCGTACGTCGCGACCTGGATCGACCTCGCGTCGCTGCTGCCGCGCGGCATCGCGGCGCCGCACCTTACCGATCCCGCGATCGCGGCCGCCGCCGCGCTCGAGATGCAGGCGCGTCTGGGCGATATGTGGCACGACCTGATGCTCGCGCAGGTCGAACGCGAAGAGCACGCGGCATGGTGCGGATCGCGCGTCGATGAACTCGCCGCGCGCAAGCGCGTCTCCGGCGCGCGCGCCGCGGTCGAGTGTATCCGCGATGAACCGCACGCGCGCGCGTTTCTCTTCTGCATCGCCGAAGACGATGTGGCGACGCTGCTCTCGGCGCCGTTCTGCGCGGTCGGCACGAGCGCCGCGCTCTATCCGGTTGCACCCGATACGGCCTTCGGCGGGCCGCATCCGCGCGCGTTCGGCGCCGCCCCGCGCAGCATCGGACGCTTCGTGCGACAACGCGGCGCGCTCACCCTCGAAGAAGCGGTGCGCCGTCTCACGAGCCTGCCCGCGGGGATCGCGGGCATCCCCGAGCGTGGCGTGCTCGAGCCCGATACCTATGCGGATATCGTGGTCTTCGACGCCGATGCGCTCGCCGACACCGCAACCTATACGCATCCGTTTTCGTTACCGGTCGGCATCGCCGAGGTCTTCGTCAACGGCGAACGCGTGACGCCCGGCACGCGCAACGCTCCCCGACCCGGACACGTTCTCCGAGGAGGCACCCGATGATACTCGCCGCCATCACGCTCTCGCTGCAGATCACACGCAGCACGCTCGACGTGCTCGACGGCGTAAACGTGGAGGTTGCCGCGCACAACACCGGCAACGCGCCGGTCTCGCTGCGCTTTTCCCGCCCGGAAGAGTACGAGATTGACGTGCTGCGCGGAACGCACGTGATTTTTTCGACGCTGCGGCCGCTTCCGGCGAATATCACGTTTCCGCCGCACCGGCGCACGCTACAACCCGGGCCGACGGTCCTTGCCATCTACGATTGGAACACGATCGAGAACGACGGGAGCACACCGCGCGCCGGCACCTACACCGTGCGGGCAACGCTGCTCGCCGAGGGTTCGTCGCCGCAAGCGCAGACCATGGTTCGCTTCGTCGCGCCGACACCGATCGTCGCGCTCGCCAAGCTGAAGCCGGGCGACGAGGTCACGATCGCGGGCACGCTCGATGCGGCCAAACAAGAACTGACCGACGAAACCGGGTCGGTCGCGCTCGGCCGCAAGCTCGCGGCCGCACCCGGTGCGACGATCGCCGTACGCGGCTACATCATGAAGCGCCCCGACGGGTCATCGCTCTTCTACGTGGAGCGCTGGGCGCCGTTCGCGCCGTAATTACGGTTCGAGGGCGAACGTAAAGATCGCACTCTCCGTCACCGTTGCACCGCTGGAGGAGGCGCTCGCAAACGGATTCATTGCCGCCAATTTGTCGGTAATGCCGCTGTAGATATCCGCGACGCCGGGCTGAACATTCAGCAGCTTTCCGACGTGTCTGCCGTCGGCTTCGGCGATCGCCTCGGCTTTGAGGCGCGCCTTGCGCGTCGCGTCGGCAAGCGCGGCACGCGCCACGCTATCCGGATCGGCCGGCTTCCGAGCGACCGTGCCGATCGTCCAGCCGGCCTTGGCGACGGCCGCTCGCAGTTCGCGATCTTTGCTCGGAGGTGCGTCGATCGTCACCTCGAGCGGAGCGACCCGGAGCGCGTTCGAGCCGATCCCGATCCGGGCCAGCGCGTCGACGAACTCCGGCGCCTGGTGAAGGTCGTTCGGGTTCTTCGGGGTCACATCGTAAACGTTGAGCACGCGTGTCGCCGTCGCACTGCCGGAAGAGACGACGGTGATACCGATCGGAAAGACCGGCTGCCGCGCCGTCAGCTGCTGCGCCGATGCAGTTCTTACCGCAAGCGGAACCACCATAGCGGCGAGGCAGACGGTTACAAACGCGCGAGTCATGCCGGAAGTACCGCGTAAGAGCATCTTTTTCTCCCGGTAGCCGGGCTACCCGATGAGCGCGGTATAGACCGCGCCGGTGCGATCGCGCAGATGCGCGAGATTGCCGTCGTTGTCGATGACATAGTCGGCGCGTGCGCGCGCGTCGCGCGGATCGATCTGCGCGGCCATGCGCGCACGCACGTGCGCTTCGTCGGTGCCGTCGCGCTCGAGCACGCGCGCGATGCGCGCCCCCTCCGGCGCGGCGACGAGAATCGTCTTCTCGACCAGCTCCGCATAGCCCGTTTCGAAGAGCAGCGGCACCACGTGCACGATCAGCTGTCCGGGTTCGGCGTAGCGCTCGCGTTCGAGCGCCAGTCGGCGAACGTGCGGATGCACGATCGCGTTGAGCCGCGCGCGCGCGGCCGGATCGCCGAAGACGATCTGCGCGAGCGCGGTGCGATCGAGCATGCCGCCGACGACGACCTGCGGCCATTCGCGCGCGATCTCGCGCAGACCGTCGGAATGCGGCGCGACGGCTTCGCGTGCAAGTTCGTCGGTATCGATGACGAACGCGCCGAGATCGTGCAGCACGCGGGCAACCTCGCTCTTGCCCGATCCGATTCCGCCGGTGAGTCCTACCCGCATGCCTCTGCATTGGAAACCCGGCCGGGATTGCCCTACTTGTAGGGAGCGATGTCCGCACCGCTTTGGATCCCCACCCGGCGTGCGGGGCTCGATCGCCTCGCCGCATTTCTCCCGCGCGCCGGTCGCACGTACGCGCGCGAGCGCAACGTGGACCGCGGCCCCGAAGATCGCGCGAACGTCTCCGCGCTCTCACCCTGGATTCGACGTCGCCTGATAACCGAAGAGGAGGTGCTCGCCGCCGTGCTCGCGCGTCACGGCTACGCGAACGCGGAGAAGTTCATCCAAGAAATCTGCTGGCGCACCTACTGGAAAGGCAGGCTCGAATTGCGCCCGAGCGTGCTCACGCGTTTCGACGACGAGCGTATCGCGCTCGAAGCACGGCTCGCGGAAGAGCGCGAGCTTGCACGCGCGGTCGAGCGCGCGACGGCGGGTGAGACGGGGATCGCGTGCTTCGATGCGTGGGCGCGCGAACTGCTCGCGACGGGATACCTGCATAACCACGCGCGCATGTGGTTTGCGAGCGTGTGGATCTTCACGTTACGCCTGCCTTGGCAGATCGGCGCCGATTTCTTTTTCAAGCATCTGCTCGACGCGGACCCCGCCTCGAACACGCTCTCGTGGCGCTGGGTCGGGGGCTTGCAGACACGCGGCAAACACTATCTCGCGCGCGCCGACAACATTCGTTCGTATACCGAAGGACGCTTCGATCCGCGCGGCCTGCTGAGCGAAGACGCACGACCGCTGCCGGACGAAGGTGCGCCGCCGCCGATCGTTCCGCTGCCGCCCGCCGATCCCGTGCCGCACGAAACGGTAGCACTGTTGCTCACCGAAGAGGATCTGCATCCGGAAAGCCTCGGCATCGAATGCGACGTGTGCGCCGTCGCGGCGCTCGCATCGCCGCCGATCGCCGGCGCGGAGCGCCCGGCGGCCCGCTTCGGCGCGGGTGCGATCGAGGACGGACTGCGGCGCGCGACCGCGCACTTCGACGCGCGCTGCGACGGCGTGCTCGTCGACGGCGATGCGCTGCTCGCGTGGGCGCGCGGCTGCGGCGCGCGCACGGTCGTAACGGCCTATCCGCCGACCGGCCTCATCGCCCGAGAACTCGCGCGAACCGAAGCGGCGCTCGCGCGCGACGGAATTCGCCTCGCGCGCATTCGCCGCGCATGGGACGACGCCGCATGGCCGCATGCGACGAGCGGATTTTTTGCGTTCAAGGAGCGGATCCCGAAGCTCCTGGACCGGATCGCGGCGCGCACGTCGAACGCATGATCCGTTCGACCGCGGGATCGAGCGAATCGACGCCCTTCGCGGTATAGAGCGTTTCATACCCGGCAGCGGGGGTCACGTCGTAGAGTTCGGCGGTGAGATTCCGGTCGGCATCCACATAGACGATCTCGAACGCCCATTGCGATCCGCCGCAGACGGTAACGGTACGCTGTTCGAGGATCCGCGCATAGAGTGCGCCGACCGCGAGCATACGTTCGTTCTCGATCTCCGTAAGCGAATCGCGCTCCGCCAGACCGAAGGCCGCAAGCGTCCCCGATCCGCGCGTCCACGATGCGACGTCGTCGCTCGAGGTTCCGCGAAAGCGCCAACCGGCGGGAACGTCCAGGTGCGGCGGAGCTACGCTTGCGGCATCGGGCACCGGGGTCGCGTCATTGAGTTGCAGTACCGGCCCGCTAAACAGATACCGCATCGCTACCTCCTGCGGAATAGCTCGACAGTCTACGCGCGCGGCCGCGTACGTCGATCCGCGCGCCGCGGCGATTGCGGCATTATCGACGTCGGCGTCACCCGAACTCTTCGCGACGCGAACGCTCTCGAGCCGACCGTCCGCACCGATGCGTACCGCCAGCAAAACGTTCAGCGGCGTGCCTTTTTCAAGCGTCGGCGAGTCGGGCGCGATCGGCTGCCGATTATGGACGACACGGGGCGGACGGTCGGGAAGCGTACACGCCGCCGTCGTCGCGGCCGCAAATACCAGCGCAGGAATCATCGAATCACCTCACCCGTAGCAATAACAAGAGACGCGGGAGCGAACTCCCGCGTCTCTTTCGCGTACTCGGCGAAGGATGCTAGTGGGTCTTAGTTCCCACTCGCGCGAACCGCGTCGCCGATCGTGCCGAGGCCGTCGACATCGTCGATCGCAAGCGCTTCGATCTCTTCGGGCGAGACGTCGGCAACGTGCTGGATCGACGCCGTGATGCGGCGCGTGGCGTGATTGATCGTGAGCAGCGTCACTTCGACATCCTGACCCGCGGCGAACTGCGCCGACGGATCGAACTCGCCCTTCGGCACCATCGCGAGGATACCCGGAACGATCTCGACGAGGAGATAGTTCGGCGTCACCTTCACGACTTGCGCGGTGAGCTTGTTCGTTTCGTAGAGCTTGTCCGCGTGCTCGTCCCACGGATCGGGCAGCGCGTGCTTGAGCGAGAGGCTGACCTTCTTCGCTTCGGCATCGAACTTCATGATCTCGACATTGACGACGTCGCCGATCTTGACCACTTCCGACGGATGCTTGATGCGGGCGTAGCTCAGTTCGCTGTTGTGAATCAGACCGTCGATGCCGCCGAGATCGACGAACGCACCGAAGTCCGCGAGACGCACGACGACGCCTTCGCGAATCTGACCGACTTCCATCGTGTCGAGCAGCTCTTGCTTCTTGGCCTGCAGCTCTTCTTCGAGCACGAGGCGCTGCGAGAGCACGACGCGATGACGCTTGTGATCGAGATCGATCACCTTGAGACGGAGCTTCTGCCCGACGAGTTCGTCGAGGTTGCCGACCGGCTGGCGACGGATCTGCGACGCGGGCACGAAGCCGCGCATACCGAGATCGACCAGCACGCCGCCCTTGACGACCTGCGTGACCGTCGCCTCGATCACTTCGTCGCGCTCGTGCGCTTCGATGACCTTCTCCCACGTCTTGAGGGCGCGGGCGCGACGTTCCGAGAGGAAGAGCGTTCCGTCCATCTCGTCGATGCGATGGATCATCACTTCGAGCATATCGCCGACTTTGAGCGCTTTCGGCTCGACGGCGAGCGAGAGTTCGCGGAACGGAAGGACGCCTTCGGACTTGCCGCCGACGTCGACGAGCAACTCGTCCTTATCTTTTTGAACGATCATGCCGTTCAGGACTTGACCTTCGTCGAGTACCTTGAGCGACTCTTCGTACAGACGCTGCTCCAGCGCGAGTTGATCTTCTTCCTCGTGAAGTGCGGGAGCGATTTCAGTTGTAGAGATGTTGAAGTTCCTACCTTGCTATAATTTTTATTTGCGAACTACCGTTGGCATCGCCGGCACCACCACGTTCCGCGTTGCGCGATCACCGTTCGTACGATCGGGGATCCGCAACGTGCGCACGGCTGACCGAGTCTGCCGTAGACCGCGAGGACGTTTTGAAATCCGCCTCGCAGACCTTCGGCATCCACGTAGTCGTCGACGCTCGTTCCGCGCATATCGATCGCGCGTTGGAGGACGTCCACGACGGCGTGGTAGAGCCTCCGTGCCGCCGGTTTCGTGATCGATCCAGCCGGGCGCCCGGGTTTTATCCCGGCTGCCCAGAGCGCTTCGCACGCATAGATGTTGCCGATGCCCGCGATGCGCTGCTGATCCAGCAAAAAAGCCTTGATCGGCGTTGTCCGCCCAGAGAGCATACCGATAAAGCCTTCCGGTGTAAAGCTTGCTGAGAGCGGCTCGGGGCCGAGACTTTTGTCCCAGGCTTCGCCCGGTTCCACCAGGCGCATCCGGCCGAACGTCCGCACGTCGGCAAAGCTCAGCCGCGTTTCATCCGTATAAAACAGCACGACATGGGTACCGGGAAATTCGGTTTCGCCCGGCCGCTGGACGAGCAGGCGCCCCGTCATGCGCAGGCTCGTGACCAGCATTCGGCCCGATTCAAGGCGGATGAGCACGTATTTCGCTCGGCGGCCGACCTCGGCAACCCGCTCCCCGGCGAGCGCACGCGCGAAATCCACCCCCGGCGGCGCGACGGCCATCTTCGGGAGGCGGATCTCGACGGATTCGATGGTTTTGCCGGTCACCGCGCGAGCCAGGCCGCGGGCGATCGTTTCGACTTCGGGAAGCTCAGGCATCGGTCGGGGCGAATTCGCCCCGGCCGTTCCGCCCCCTAGCCGTTCGGCGGGTCGAGCTGGATCGTGACGGTCTTGCCGGCCACCGGGGTAACCGATTTCGAATAGCCCGGAAACGCTTGGGGAAACGCGGTCACCGTGTAGAGCTCGGCCGCGAGATCGCGAAAGCAGAACGTTCCATCGACGTTCACGCGCGTCGAGACTTCGCCGTTCGCGGAGTGCGCGACGACGATGTTGCCGTGCTGCGGCGAGAGTTCGAGCGAAAGGATGTAAGACGACGGCGCATTCACGCGGCCGCAGACCGTGCCGCCCTCCTGCGCGGCACCCGCGTGTGTGGGAAGTGCAATCGTTGCCGCGCCGAGCGCGATCGCACCGATGAGTGAGTACTTCATGCCCGTTTCAACGCCGCGCGAAGCGACCGTGTGACGCTTACGTGTGCAGCGGCGTCAATGCGCGCAGCATCGTACCCGGCACGATCCCGTCGCTTGCGGCTTCGCCCGCGGCGAGCTCGATCACGTACTTCGCGTGACCGACGCGGCGCGGAATCGCGTCGTCGGGTGTATCGGTCGGCACCACCGGCACGTTCGCCGCGATACTTCGTACGCGCCCGTCGGCACCGACGAAGACCATGTCGAGCGGAACGAGCGTATCCTTCATCCAGAACTCGACCGGCGCATCGGTATCGAAAACGAAGACCATGCCGGTGTGCGGCGCGAGCTTCGTCACCGACATCAAGCCGCGTTCTCGCTCGTCGTCGGTCGCGGCGACCTGCAGCGTGAGCATCGCCTTCGGCGCCTGCACGGAGATGGTGGGGAGATGCTGCGGGGTGGGCAGCGCAGTCGGCGCAACCGCCACCAGCAGTGCGAGCAGTAGGTGGTTAAAGATCATTCATCGCCTCGACATCGTACCAGTTGTCACCCGATTTCACCGTCACTTCGAGCGGCACGCGCAACGCGAGCGCGCCTTCCATCACGTCGCGTACCAGATGCGCGACGTCGTGCACCTGCTCGCGCCGCACCTCGAAGATCAGTTCGTCGTGAATCTGCAGGAGCATCGTCGCATCGAGCCCGGCATCGGCGAGCGCGCGTTCCGCCTTCACCATCGCGAGCTTCATCAGATCGGCCGCGCTGCCTTGCAGCGGTGCGTTGGTCGCTTCGCGCTCGGCGGCCGAGCGCAGCATGTAGTTGCTCGAGCTGAGTGCGGGCATGTAGCGGCGGCGGCCCAGGATCGTCGTCACGTAGCCGTCGCGACGCGCTTCCTCGATCGTGCGATCGATGTAGGCTTGCACCGAGGGAAAGCGCGCGAAATAGGCGGCCGTAATCTCGCGCGCTTCCTGACGCCCGATCTCCAAGCGCTGCGCGAGACCGAAATCCGACATCCCGTAGAGCAGGCCGAAGTTCACGCTCTTGGCCATGCGCCGTTGATTGCCGTCGACCGGCCGATCGGCGGCGAGATTGAATATCTGCCGCGCGGTGAAGTCGTGGATGTCGGCACCCTCTTCGAACGCGCGCCGCATCGCCTCGTCGCCCGACAGATGCGCCATCAGCCGCAGCTCGATCTGGCTATAGTCGGCCGCGAGCAGCACGTAGTCGCCGCTCTTCGCCGTAAACGCTTTGCGAATGCGGCGTCCGAGATCGCCGCGCACCGGGATATTCTGCAGGTTCGGATTCGTCGACGACAGCCGTCCGGTCGCGGTGGACGTTTGATTGAAGACCGTATGCAGACGGCCGTCCTTCGGATCGAGCATCTGCGGGATGACATCCACGTAGGTGTTTTTGAGCTTCGTCACCTCGCGCCACTCGAGCACGAGCGCGCAGATCGGATACTCCTTCGACAGCCCTTGGAGTATCTCGACGCCGGTCGCCCAGCCCGTCTTGGTCTTCTTCCCGCCGGGAATCCGTAGCTTGCCGAAGAGGATGTTGCCGAGTTGCAGCGGCGAGCCGATGTTGAACTCTTCGCCCGCGAAATCGTAGATCTGCCGTTGCAAGCGCGCGACCGCGGCGTCGATCTCGATCGCGAGCACATCGAGCTCGCGCGTGTCGACCGCAATACCGCTCGCCTCCATGCGTGCGAGGAGCGGCGCGAGCGGCACCTCCACGTCGCGATAGAGGCGCAATTGCTCGCGCGCTTCGAGTTCGGGATGCGCCGCATCGATGATCTGCAGCGTCGCGTCGGCGTAGGATGCCGCATCGGCGTCGAGACCGAGCTGCAGCAGTTCCGCCGCCGCATCGGTAATCTCGGCGAAGGTACGCGTCGGGTTGAGCAGATGCGCCGCGAGCATCGCGTCATCGTCGAATCGTTCGTGCGCGATGCCGTTC
Source organism: Vulcanimicrobiota bacterium (assembly GCA_027306785.1). GTDB lineage: Bacteria > Vulcanimicrobiota > Vulcanimicrobiia > Vulcanimicrobiales > Vulcanimicrobiaceae > REEB354. Next base: position 43,486 of record DAHUZB010000012.1, on the reverse strand, counting down.
GCGCGCAGCGCGTGCGTGAGGCGTTTGGCATCGTAGGCGGCGACGTGCCGCGCCTCGTGCAGCAGCGTCGTGAACGCGCCGCGCACGGCATCGTGGTCGAGCGCCGAGAGCCCGAAGGCGATGCCGCTCCCCGCGGCAGCGCTGACGCCCAGCGTCTGTTCGTGCACGGCGAGGGCAACGCGTTCGGCTGCGCCGAGCGCGCGCAACTCGTCGGCGAGTTTCACGAACTCCGGCGGATCGACCGAGGCGACGTACGAGCGATACGAGCCGCGCAGGTGCTCCTCACCGGTGAAGAGCGGCAAGCCCTCGACCGAGGGCTTGAGTCGGGCGAGCAGCGTCTTGAACTCGAGCTCGCTGTACACGGGATAGAGCTCGGCATCGCTCGGCGCGCGATAGGGGTGATCCCAATCGATGCCGATCGGCAGATCGCGCCGCACGACCGACACATCGCGGCAGACCTGCGCCTGCGCGCCGTACTCTTCGACCAGGCGCTGCAGCTTCGCGGTGCCGGCGAGCGCGGGATCGGCGACGAGCGCATCGAGCGTACCCGCCGCTTTGATCAGCTTGATCGCGGTCTTTTCGCCGACGCCGGGAATGCCGGGCAGATTGTCGGACGGATCGCCTTTGAGGCCGCGGTAATCGGGCAACTGTCGGGGATCGAGTTCGAAGCGCTCGCGCACGGCGGCGGGATCGTAACGCCCGAGATCGGTGATGCCGCGGCGCGTCATCAGCACCGTGGTATTCTCGTCGACCACTTGCAGCAAATCGGAGTCGCCGGTAACGACGAGGGTGCGTTCGCGATGCGATTCCGCTTGGCTCGCGAGCGTGGCAATGATGTCGTCGGCCTCTTGCCCCTCGATCTCCATCACCGGAATCTTGTGCACCTCGAGCACGCGGCGCACCAGCGCGAACTGCGAACGGAGATCGTCCGGCATCGCCTCGCGCTGCGCTTTGTAGGCCGGGAAGAGCTCGACGCGCTCCTTGGGCAGACCTTTGTCGAACGCGGCGATCACGTGCGTCGGCTTCTCGTCGTTCAACAGCTTGTTGAGCATCATCGTGAAGCCGTAGACCGCGTTGATCGGTACGCCGCGCGTCGTGGTGAGCGGCGGCAGCGCGAAGAACGCACGATAGACGAGCCCGTAGGTATCGAGCACCATCAGCAGGCGCTCGTTGTCGGTCGCTTTTGCCACTACTGCACCGTGATCTCGGAAGAGGCCGCAAGCACGCGGCCGTCGTCGGTCATTTCGAGCACGGAGAGCGTATACCGCCCGCGTTCCTTCGGCAGCTTCACCGGAATCGGTTCACCGTCGGCGTGCACCACGCTCCACGAGATCGCTTGCGTGTCGGCGTCGGCGATCGAGAGATTCTTCGGCGGCGCGCCGCGCCGTTCGAAACCGATCACGAGTGCGTGCTCCCCGGTGGAATCGACCCACGGGTGCCAGGTAGATCCGGACGGCGCGCTCACCTGCGTCGCGGTCAGACCGAGCGCGAGCAGCGACGGCGCCGTATCGAAGAGCGCGCTGCCGGAGGGCGCTCCGCGGCTGATGCGCACGACCGCGGTCCCCGCGCCCGGTTTCACGCCGCGCAGCGTAAGCGTGGTCGTCGCGCCCGGCTCGAGCGTGCGCGCGGCGAGCGCGAGCGGCACGAGTTGCGGGCGGCCGGGCGCATCGAGTGCGAGCGGCATGCTCGTCCATTCGATCGCGCCGTCATGCACGAAGGCTGCTCCGATTCGCACATCACCGGGCGTATCGCCCGCGCGCAGCGTCGAGACGGCGCGTCCGTCGCGCACGGGCACGACCTCGCTCTGCATCGCCTGCGCGCCCTCGAGCGTCACGAACGCGTCGCCCTGCGCGCCCGACAGCGCAGCGTCCACGCGCACCTCTTCGCCCGCGTGATAGATCGGACGATCGAGCGCGATGCGTACGCTCGCGCTGCTGCTGCTCGCGTCCTGCGTCGCCTGCGGAATCACGTCGACCTGCGTCGCATCCATCGCGACCGCACCGCCGACGTCGACGCGCGCGAGCACGAGATCGGTGCCGAGTTCCGGCGAGGTGAACGTGCCGCGCGCGTGCCCGTCACGATCGAGCGTGAGCGTCTGCTCCTGCGTCGAACTGCCGTGCTGCAATTGCGCGACCACGCGTGCGCCGGCGACGGGTTTGCCGCTGTCGACGTCATTGACGTAGACATCGAAACGCAGCGGGGTGCCGAGCGTCTGCGTATCGCGATCGACCATCAGGCGAACCGCCGCGCGCGCGGTCGGCACCGTGATACGCGTCACGGCGCTCGCGCCGCCCGCATCCACGCGCACGCCGTAGGTAGAAGCGAGCCCGTCGGTCGGGTGCGGAATCTCGACCGTCGCTCGACCCTGCGCGTCGGTCGTCACGTGACGATCGAGCCACGTCGTGATCGCCCACGGTTCGCCCGGCGGCGTGTAGCCGACGTAGACGTGCGGCGAGCGAATCACCTTCACGTGCACGTCGGTGTTCGGACGCGATGAGGTGATCTCGACGGGCACGTCCGCATGCGGATTGCAGGTTCCGTCGCAGCCGCCGCTCACGCCGAGCGAGAGGCCGTTCGCGTCGGCATCGACGTGCACGCTTGCGCCGCCCACGCCGCCGCCGACATCGGCCAGCACCGCATAGTCGCCCGCCTTAGCCTCCGGCGGCACCGCGAGCGTCGCGGTGAACGCACCCGCGGCGTCGAGCGGCGTCTGCGCCTGCGCGACGAGCGTGCCGCCCAGCCGCATCGAGATCGTCGCCGTGCCGCGCGCGCTCTTCATCACCGCCCCGTCGCGCGTGCGCGCGAACCCGACGACGCGCAGCGCGTCGCCCGCGTGCACGACCGCGGAATCGGTGCGGATGCCGACGATCGTCGACGGCAGCGGCGCCTGCGGCAGAAAGCTCGTGAATGCGTAGCTCGGTCCCCACTGCGCGAGCGCGAAGACGGGCCACGGCGCGTGCGTCCAGCGCACGATGCCGTGCGCGTCGGTGAAGCGCGTCGCAAAGCGACTGTTCACGACGAATTGTACGCGCATGTGCGCGAGCGGGCGTCCCGTGCCGAGATCGGCCGCGTAGATCAACACTTCGCCCGGCGACTGCTTTGCCACGAGTCCGACGCGCGTGCGGTTGATCCAGACTTGCTCGCCCACCTTGCCGCGGCGCGCCTCGACCACGAAGAAGCCCTGGCGCGATCCGAGCGGAATCTCGACGCGATTCGATTGAAAGCGATATCCGCCGGGCGGCCGATACACGAAGCGCGCGACCGGCTTGCGGTTGCGCGTGTCGATCGCCCGCGGACGTGCGTTGGAGCCGGCGGTCAGCACGTCGGCCGGGTCGACTTGGTAGACGGTAAAATCGACCGGCGCCGACGAGTAGGTGTCCAGACGCACCGCGGTCTTCTGCCACGGCACGTTTGAGTCGCTCGCGAAGAGGGCAAAGTACGCGTCGAGCTTGTGCAGGTCGACGATGGGCCGCGCCGCCGAGGCGGGCGCGGCGGCGACGATCAGCGCGACGAGCGCTGCGAAAACGGAGCGGAACTGGAGCACGAGGCGCTGGCTTCGCCCAGGCGCCCGGCCCTTCCGGCCAAGGTACCGAGGAGAGCGACCGGGCCGACCGGGAACTTCTCCGGGTTCGAAAGCCGTTCTTCGGCCACGGCACCACCCGGAAGACAAGGACTATGACGAAACGATTTGCCGCGCGGGCGATGGCCCTCGCGATCCTCATGACCGCCGCCGCGATCCCCGCGTTCGCCGCGACCCATGCGACGAAGCCCAAGCACCCGGTCGCGGTGCCCACCCCGGCGCTTCCGAACGTCCCGCTCCACACCGAGTTCGTGGTGGAGGTTAACGCACGGGGCCAAGTCGTCCGCGTGAAGTCCGGCAAGTCGTGCAAGAACCTCACCTTCAACGCGCAGACCTACGGGAACGTGCTGCAGATGTGGATTCGCCACCCCGACGGCTCGGCCGAGGTGGGTCTCTACCGCGTGAATTACGATTACAACCCGAAGACGAAGAAGGTGCGCCGCTCGATCGCGTTGCTGAAGGCGGGCGGCAATTGGGCCAACGCCAAAGGCGCGGCCACCGACATGATCGATACCGCCGATCGCGAGGCGGAGCAAGCACGCAAGGCGCGCAGCGGCAAGAACCTGCCGCCGCTCAACGCGATCCTTGGCACGCCGTCGCCGCATCCGTAAGCCGCTACCGCCGCTCCCGCGCGAGTTCGTGCTCGACGAAGTCGCCGACCGCGCGCGGAGCTGCACCTCGAAAGACGGCTATCCGAGCGAAGCCCACGCACGCGCGGTCATGCTGATGAACGGCATGGCCGATGCGCTATCGGTCTATCGCTGCCGCTACTGCGATCTCTGGCATCTCACGCGGCGGCGCGAATGATACACTAGCGCCATGCGCTTCGTAACATTTCGCAGAGCCGACGGCCGCACGCAGCCCGGGGTGGTGGAGGGCGATGCGATCCGCCCCATCTCCACGCCGACGCTGCGCGACTATATCGCCCTTGCGCCGCACGAGCGCATCGCATGGCACGCCGCCGACGAATCGATTCCGCTCGCGAGCGTGACGCTCGAAGCGCCGCTGATTCCGTCGCGCAACGTCTTCTGCGTCGGGCGCAACTACCTCGAACACGCCAAGGAAGGCGCACGCGCGCTCGGGCGCGAGCTGAAGCTCCCCGAGGTGCCGACCTTCTTCACCAAGGCCCCGAGCGCGATCGCCGCGCCCGATCGGACGCTGCACCTCCAGGCCGCTATCTCCCCCGAGTACGATTTCGAAGCGGAACTCGCGGTCGTGATCGGCGCGCGCTGCAAGAACGTGAGCGAGGCCGAGGCGATGCACGCGGTCTTCGGGTACGCCGCCTTCAACGACGTGACCGCGCGCGACGTGCAACGCGCGCACGTGCAATGGTTCAAGGGCAAGAGCCTCGACGACACCGCGCCGTTCGGCCCGTGGATCGTCTCGGCCGACGAAATTTCCGATCCGCACGCGCTCGCGATCGCATTCCGCTTGAACGGCGTCGAGAAGCAGCACAGCACGACCGGCAACATGATCTTCCGCATCCCGCGCTTGATCGCCGAGCTCTCGCGCGGCATGACGCTCGAACCGGGCGACGTGATCGCGACCGGAACGCCGGAAGGCGTCGGCTTCGCGCGCACGCCCCCGGAGTTTCTGCGCGACGGCGACATGATGGAGGTAGAGATCGAGAAGATCGGCGTGCTGCGCAATCGGGTGGCGATCGCATGAACGGCGCACTCGCCGCACATCTCGCCGACTTTGCGATCCTGCTCTGTCGTCTCGCGGCGATCGCGCTGATCGCGATCGGCGTGCTCGCGCTCCTCGCGCCGGAGCGGCTCGCCCGCAGCTACGGCGTGGAGATCGGCGATCGCGCCGGTGCCGCGTTCGTGCGCGCCACCGGCGTGCGCGATGCGCTGCTGGGCCTGATCCTGGCGGGGGCCGCCTATCTGCAGGATGCGATCGTGCTCGTTACGCTCTGCATCGCGGGCTTCGTGCTCTCGCTCGCCGATTTCGCCATCGCGTTCGGCTACGGGCGGCGTTTTCGCAGCGAACATCTCGCACATATCGGCGGCGCCGTCGGATTTGCGGTGATCACCGCGCTCTTGCTCACATTGTTGAGACGTTAGTCGCAGGGTTGCCCTCGTTCGCGCGGAACGCCTCGGCATGATCGTCGTCGTTCCCCGTGAAGCCGCTCCGAACGAGCATCGCGTGGCGCTCGTTCCCGAGACGGTTCAAAAGCTTGTCAAAGCGGGCGTCGCCGTCCGCGTGCAGCGCGGCGCCGGAACCGCCGCCTCGTTTCCGGATGCCGAGTACGAAAAGGCCGGTGCGACGCTCGCCGATGCGGGCGCCGCGCTCGTCGGCGACGCCGACGTGGTCGCATGCGTCGGCAAACCCGCACCCGATCTGCTCGCCGCGATGCGCCGCGGCGCGGTGCTGGTCGGGTTCTTCAATCCGCTCGGCGACGCCGCGTATCTGCAGACGCTCGCGCAAGCGGGCGTGACGGCACTCGCGATGGAGATGATTCCGCGCATCACGCGCGCGCAATCGATGGATGCGCTCTCCTCGCAGAGCAACATCGCGGGCTACAAAGCCGTACTGCTCGCCGCCGCCGCGCTGCCGAAGTTCTTTCCGATGCTCACGACCGCGGCCGGAACGATTCCGCCCGCGCGTGCGCTCGTGCTGGGGGCAGGTGTCGCCGGTCTGCAGGCGATCGCGACCGCGCGCCGCTTGGGCGCGGTCGTCAGCGGCTACGACGTGCGCGCCGCCGTCAAGGAGCAGGTGCAGTCGCTCGGCGCGACCTTCTTGGAGTTCGATCTCGGCGGCAGCGCCGAAGGCGGCGGCGGGTACGCGCGCGAGCTCACCGCCGAAGAGCAAGAGAAACAGCGCGCGTGGATGGTGGAGCAGATCGGCAAGAACGACGTCGTGATCACGACCGCGCTCGTGCCGGGGCGCCGCGCGCCGATTCTGATCACCGAAGCCGCGGTCGCCGCGATGAAACCGGGATCGGTGATCGTGGATCTCGCGGCGGAGGCGGGCGGGAATTGCGCGCTCACCCGCGCCGACGAGACCGTCGTCAGCGAAAACGGCGTGCGCGTGATCGGCACCACCAACCTTCCCTCGAGCATGCCGTATAACGCAAGCCAACTCTACTCGCGCAATATCCATGCGCTGCTCTCGCCGTTCCTCAAAGACGGCGCGCTCGCACTCGATCCCGACGACGAGGTCGTGAAGGGCGCGTGCGTGGTGCGCGACGGCGCGGTGCTGCTCGGAGGTGCCAAGTGACCGACGTGAGTCATCTGATCGAACTGCTCACCGTGCTGGTGCTCGCGGTCTTCGTCGGCTTCGAGGTGATCTCGAAGGTGCCGACCACACTGCATACGCCGCTGATGTCGGCGACCAACGCGATCCACGGCATCGTGCTCGCGGGCGCGATCGTGGTCACCGCGGCGTTCTTTGCGGGCGGCGGATCGAATCCGCTCGTGACCGTGCTCGCGATCGTGGCGGTAACGCTCGGCGCGATCAACGTGTTCGGCGGATTCGCCGTGACCGAACGCATGCTGCAGATGTTTCGGCGTAAGGAGGGCGGTAAGTGAACGTCGCCGCATCGCTGCTCGATCTCGTCGCGATCGCGCTCTTTATTCTGGGATTGCACTTCCTCAACTCACCGCCGACCGCGCGTCTGGGCAATCGCCTCGCCGCCGTCGGCATGTTCATCGCGCTCGTGATGGTGCTCGTGCAGACGCTCGGCGTCGGCTGGTGGGCGATCGCGATCGGCACGGTGATCGGTGCGACGATCGGCGTGGTCGCCGCCGTGCGCGTGAAGATGACCGCGATGCCGCAGATGGTCGCACTCTACAACGGTGCAGGCGGCGGCGCCGCCGCGCTGATCGGCGTGGTCGAGTACTCGGTCTTCCTCGCAAGCGGACACACCGCGCTCGATCCGGTCGTCGCGATCGCGCTCGTACTCTCGATGATCATCGGCGCGATCAGTTTCGCGGGCTCGATCATCGCGTTCTTGAAATTGCAAGAGGTAATGACCGGTCGCCCGATCACCTATCCGGGTCAGCAGATCGTCAATGCGCTCATCGCGCTTGCGATCGTGGCCCTCGGCGGGTGGTTCATCGCGAGCGGCGGTACGCTGCCGATCGGCGCATTCTACGGGCTACTCGCCGCGGCGCTCGCGCTCGGCGTCCTCTTCGTGCTGCCGATCGGCGGCGCCGATATGCCGGTCGTGATCTCGCTACTCAACTCGTTCACCGGCCTCGCCGTCGCGATCACCGGCTTCGAGATCGATTCGGTGCTGCTCATCATCTGCGGCGCGCTCGTCGGCGCGAGCGGCACGATCCTCACCGTCGATATGGGCCGCGCCATGAATCGTTCGATCACGAACGTGCTCTTCGGCGCGTTCGGCTCGGGCGGCGGCAGCGAGCCCGCCGCGGCCGGAAGCGGCGGCCCGCAAAACGTGCGCAGCGTGAGCGCCGACGATGTGGCGGTCATGCTCGCGTATGCGAGCAAGGTGATGTTCGTGCCCGGCTACGGCATGGCGGTCGCGCAGGCGCAGCACAGCGTGAAAGCGCTCGCCGATCAGCTGGAAGCGCGCGGCGTGAAGGTGCTCTACGCGATCCACCCGGTCGCGGGACGCATGCCCGGCCACATGAACGTGCTGCTCGCCGAGGCAAACGTGCCGTACGAGCAACTGCTCGACATGGAAGACGCGAATCCCGAATTCCCGACCACCGACGTCGCGCTCGTGATCGGCGCGAACGACGTGACCAATCCCGCGGCGCGTAGCGTGAAGAGTTCGCCGATCTACGGCATGCCGATCCTCGACGTCGACAAAGCCGCCAACGTGATCGTGCTCAAACGCTCGATGCGCTCCGGCTTCGCCGGCATCGACAACCCGCTCTACGAAATGCCGAACTGCGCCATGCTCTTCGGCGACGCGAAAGCCTCGGTCGACGGCCTCACCGCCGCGGTGAAGGGGCTGTAACACGCGATGATTGCGCTCGTAGGTTCGTTGCTGCTCGCCGCGTCGCTCGCACCGGCATCGCATGTGGATCCGTTCGTCGGCACGTCGGGCACGCCGATCGGCGGACCGATCGATACGTTTCCCGGCGCGGATATGCCGTTCGGAATGGTGCAATGGAGCCCCGACACACCCTCGCAAAACGCGGGCGGAGGCTACGAGTACGGCGACACGAGCATTACCGGCTTCAGCCTCACGCATCTGAGCGGCCCGGGCTGCAGCGTCTTCGGCGACTTCGGCATCCTACCGGTCTCGGGGCCGATCCAAGGCGATCCCTCGACGTTGCGCGATGCGTTTTCGCACGCGAATGAAGTCGCCGTACCGGGCTACTACGCGGTCACGCTCGGCTCGCCGCCGATGCGCGTACAACTCTCGGTCACCGATCGCACGGGGCTCGGCGTGTTCACGTTCTCCGCGCCCGACGGCGGGCTCGTGCTCGATCCGGCGTCGAATCAGGCGGGCGTCACGCAGGCATCGGCGCACGCGGTCGGCGATCGTGAGGTGGTCGCGCAAGCGGCGAGCGGCAACTTTTGCGGCATGCCGGATCAGTACACCGTCTACCTGGCGATGCGCTTCGATCGCGCCTTCACGACCGCGCAACCGTTGACGAGCCGCGACGGCCACCCGCGCCTGCTGCTGCGATTCGACACGGCGCGCGATCGTACGGTGCGAGCGCAGGTGGCGCTCTCCTTTGTCGATGCGCGCGGCGCGCTTGCGAATCTGCACGCCGAAGCGCACAGTTGGAGCATCGTACACGTGCGAAACGCCGCGCTCGACGCATGGGATAGCATGCTCTCGCGCATTCGCGTCGGCGGCGGCACCGTCGATGCCACGCGGCAGTTTTACACGGCGCTCTATCACGCGACCTTACACCCCAACGTCATCGACGACGCGGACGGCCGCTATCGCGGGTTCGACGGCCGCATCCATCACGTACGCGCGGGGCACCACGAGTACGCGAACTACTCAGACTGGGACATCTACCGCACGCAGATTCCGCTGATCGCGTTGATCGCGCCGCATCGGACGAGCGATATGATGCAGTCGCTCGTGGACGCCTACGAACAAAGCGGCCGATTACCGCGCTGGGCGCTCGTGAACAACCCGACGAGCGTGATGGGCGGCGACTCGGTCGACCCGGTACTCGCAGGCGGCTACGCGTTCGGCGCACGGGATTTCGACGTGCGCGGCGCACTCGGTGCGATGATCGCGGGCGCGACGAACACCACCGATCCGCCGGTCTACGACTGGTACGTCGAGCGCCCGGAGTCGGCCGACTATCAGCGCTTGGGCTACATCCCGAACACGCACACCACCTCGGTCTCACCGGTACCGAACGGCGCCTCGGAGACGCTCGAATACGCACTCGACGACGCCTCGATCGCGGCGTTCGCACGCGCAATCGGCGACGACGCCGCGTATCGGCGATTCATCCCGCGCGCGTCGAATTGGGCGAACCTCTTCGATACGTCGCTCGGCCTGATTGCGCCGCGCGACGCGAGCGGCGCCTTCGAGCAGACGCCGATCGGTGAATCCGGCCAGAGCGGCTTTCAAGAAGGCGACGCCGCACAATACACCTGGATGGTTCCGCAGGATTTGCCGGGACTGATGCGCGGCATGGGCGGCGCGCGCACGGCCGCGGCGAAACTCGATACGTTCTTCACGCAACTCGACGCGGGGCAGAGCGAGCCCTACGCGTGGATGGGAAACGAACCGAGCATCGGGTCGCCGTGGGCATATCTCGCCGCGGGTCAACCCTGGCGCGAACAGGCGATCGTGCGTGAGGTGTTGCGCACACTCTACGCCGATCGCCCCGACGGCATTCCCGGCAACGACGATCTCGGCACGATGAGCGCGTGGTACGTTTGGTCGTCGCTCGGCCTCTACCCGCAGTTTACCGCGGTACGCAGCCTCGATCTCGGAACGCCGCTCTTTCCGCACGTCGTCATCGCCGCGCCGAACGGACCGCGAATCACGATCGACGCGCCGCACGCCGGAACGGCGGACGCATATGTGACGTCGCTGCGACTGAATGCAGCGCCTTGGGATCGCTCGTGGTTCGCACTGCCGACGCACGGCGCGGTGCACCTCACCTACCGCGTCGCATCGACACCGAACGAGCGATGGGCGGCATCGCCCGCAGACGCGATGCCCGCGTTCGCGCCGTTCACCGGCAGTTTTCCGGCATCGACGCGCGCGACGCTCGCGTTCGCATCCTCATCGATCTCCCTGCGGCCCGGCGAGAGCGCGAGCGTCGCACTGCGCGTTCGCAATGCCGACGCACCCCTGACCTATACGGTCGGCGGAGATCTCCGTGCGAGCATCGCGGACGGGCACGTGCGCGTGAGCGGCGCTCCGGCAGGTCTTTACAACGTCATCGTCGGCGCGACCGCCGCGAACGGCGCACGCCTTGCACCCGTGCGGCTCGTCGTGCGCGTAGCGAATCCCGGGCAGGTGCTTCCGCTCGCCTGGATCGCCAATCGCTTCGATAACACCGTCATGCCGTACGATCCGCGGACGAACGCGCTCGGGCCATCGATCGCGGTCGGCGAAGAACCGCGCGACGGCGCGCTGACGCCCGACAATCGCCGCTTCTTCGTGGCCGACCGTTCCGCGCAAGCCGTGAGCGTGGTCGACACGGTCGCGCAGCGCGTGATCGCGACGGTGCATGTGGGCAACTCGCCGAACGGCACCGCGATCTCGCGCGACGGTTCCACCGTCTGGGTTGCCGACTACGACGACGGGACGATTCAATCCATCGATACCGCCTCGTTGCGCGCGAGCACGCCCATCGCGGTCGGCGCGGGTCCGCGCTTCATCGCGGTCGCGCCGAACGGCGACCGCGTCTACGTCTCGAATCAGCGTGCGAACACGGTGAGCGCAATCGATACGCGCACGCGACGCGTCATCGCGAGCTGGCCCGCGGGCGCCATGCCGACCGGGCTCGCCCTTTCGCCCGACGGCTCGACGCTTTTCGTGGCCGACAACGGCAGCCGCAGCGTCACCGTGATCGACACGACCGATGGTCGCATGCTCGCGACCATCCCGGCCGGCGTCGAGGCGCAGATGGTCGCCGTCTCACCCGACGGCAGCCGCGCCTTCGTTCCGAACTACGCATCGAACACGCTCACGCCGATCGATCCGAAGACGCGAACGGCCGCTCCCGCGATCGTGGTCGGCGGACAACCGTTCGATGCGCAGTGGTTGCCGGACGGCTCGGCCGCGATCGTCATCCTGCATCGCGATAACGCACTCGTACGGGTCGCGCGAGACGGCACGGTCGGAACGCCGCTCTTTCTCGGCAGCGGCGGCGCCTACACGATCTCGATCGCGCACTAGCGCGCTCGCGAGCTACTCGTCGCGCGAGAGCCAAGCGAGGGCGAGTACGACAAGCGGCACCGCGATGTCGCCCACCCAGAGCAACAGGCCCGCGTTGTTCGGCGCGAAGTCGTGCTGCACGCGCATCATTTGAATGTGCTGCGAGGCCGCGGCGAGCAGAAAGATCGAGTACGGGAACGTGAGAGCGAGTCGATATTCGCGACCGCGCCATAACGTGAAGAGCGCCGCGGCACCATAGGCGATCTCGAACCAGCCGAGCTCGTATTGGAACGGACTGTTCTGCCAGCCGATACTCGCCGCGACCGTCGATCCCGCGTAGGCGTGAAAGAGCCCGCCGTAGATGTTGCCGATGCCGTAGAGATAGAAGAGCAGTTCGGCCCACACGATCGCGCTCGCGCTGAACGGTCGGCGGCTCAGGCGCGCGCGCCGGATCTTCGCGATCGAGGTGACGATCGCGATCGCGAGCAACACGATGACGAAGTTGGAGAGTACGGTACCGATGATCTCGCCGACGATCATGAGGCGGTTCCTTTCAGATGAGCGGTCAGGACGTCGAGCAATCCGAGATGATCGTCGTCCGCACGCGATCCCCACACCCACGGATCGTAGAGATAGTCCGAATGCAGCATCGGATGCAGAAGCGATGCGCGCCGCTTGCCGCGCTCGTTGCGGCATAACTCGCGCTTGGCGTCGTAGGAGCGAATCTCGTTACAGATCGGATCCTGGAAGTACCAGTAGTTGCACCAGAAGATCTTGCCGCCGTTCGGTCCGCGCAGCGCCGCCGGGTCGGCCGTGAAGAGTTCTTCGTATGCGCGGCGGCTCCAGCGATCGAACGACGCGGTCGTCGACGCGCCCTGCACGTCGAAGAAGTATTTCGTCTTCTCGAGCGACGATCCGAGCATCACGAAGGCGCGAATGCGCGCGAATTCGTCGGGTCGAATCGCACCCTGCAGCGAGAGCTGGTAGAGCCGCACGAGCGCGTCGGCGGCGATCGTCGCGCCCAGGCTGTGCGCGAGCACGAGCACGCGGTCGTATCGGCGCCCGCCGGCGAGCTGCGGCGAGATCGCCCGCATCACGGCCGTTACCGTGGTATCCAAGATCGCGTCGCGCAGTTCGTAAAACGTCGAATCGTTCTCATCGCGCGTGGTGTAGATCTGCACGTCGCCGAAGAAATCGACCATGAATCCGACGAGCAGCGCGTATCCGAGCTGAAACGCGACGAAGATCGTCACCAGCCATGCGATGCCGCGCCAGCCGAGCGTCCCGTGCGGAAAACGAACGGTCGCCATCCCGTACACGAACGCGCCGCCGACCGCGAGCAGCACGACGATCGGAACGACGCGCTGAAAGAGCGCGATGCGATGCTTGCGCAGCGCGGCACGCTGCGCGACCGTCTTCCAGATCGCGGCGAAGGCTTGCCCGATCAGAAACGCCCCCACGATACCGACCAGCACCCACGCACCCACCTTGATCGGCACGCCCGCCAGGCTCGCGTTCGCGTTGAGCGCCGCGATCACCGAACCCGCGTCGGCGCGGCGAAAGATGCCGGTCACCGCGACGACGTGCACGAACGATTCCCATACGCCGCTCAGCGAGAGCACGAAGAGCGCGAAGGCGAGCGCGAGCGTGCCGCCGATGAAGGCGTAGTCGAACAACTGCTTGCGCCACGAGGCATCGTAACGTGCGGTCGTGTTGAACGGCACGAAGACGATGCGCAGCAGCCAATTCACGAGCGAGAGCCAATTGGTGCGCCGCTTGGGAATCGGGCTCCAGTAGGCCTCCATCACGTCGAAATGCGCCCCGTCCGGGCGCTCCGCGTCGTCGGAGCGATGCACGCGGCTGATCGTGGGGTGCGGATCTTCTTCGCCGACGGCGAGCACGTTGCCGGGGTTGATGATGTCCACGCGCCAGGCATCATCGCCGTCACGCACGTTGAGATGCTCGCGCAGCAGCCCCGCGCACTGGTCCTGGAACTCGTAACGCGGATGCGCGGCGACGCCGTGCACCACGACGAGCGCCACGCGCTCGTGCTTCAGATGCTCCATGCCCCGGCGTTCCAGGTGGGCAGGAACGCGTTCGGCGCGAAGCCGCGAAGCCGATCGCGATACGCATACACGTAATCGGCGTTGAAGAGGTAGAGGAGCGGAACCTGCCGCGCGACGATGCGCGCGATCTTGCGATAGATCGCCGTTCGCCGCGCCTGCGAGACCGTCGCGAGCGCGTCACGTTCGAGCGCATCGACCCGCGGATCGCACCAGCGCATGTAGTTCGAGACGCCGCGGCACGATAAAACGAACGAATCGTCCGGATCGGCGCCCATCGTATACGGCACGTAGGCGATATCGAAGGTGCCCGACGCGAGCGTTCCGGTCTTCGGCAGGAACAGCTGCGCGTCGCTCACGCTCTTGATCGTCGCGTCGATGCCGCGCGCGCGCAGCTCGGCTTGCACCGCGGTCGCGACGCGCACGCCGGTATCGGATTCGGGGAATTGCACGTAGACGAGATGCAGCCGCACGCCGTGCTTCACGCGGATGCCGTTCGCCCCGCGACGCCAGCCCGCCGCATCGAGCAGTGCATCGGCCGCACGCGGATCGTAGCCGGGCTCGCGAATCGAGGGATCGTAGGCCCGGGAGAACTGCGGTTGCAGCATGTTCGTCACCGGGTAGGCGCCGAGCGTGATCTTGCGGCTGATCGACGCACGATCGACCGACATCGCGATCGCACGGCGCACGCGCACGTCATCGAGCGGCGCGCGCGCCGTATTGAAGACGAGCGTGCCGATCACGGCGGTCGGTACGCGAAGGAAGCGGATATGCGGATCGTGCGCGACGATCGCCCGCTGCGCGGGCGCGATCAGATTCCAATCGAGCGCCCCCGACTGCAGCAGCAACAGATTGGTCGAGGTATCGGGCACGATCCGCAGATCGAGTCGCGCGACGTGCGGCGTCCCGCGCCAGTAGCGCGGATTCGCCTTGTACACGATGTCCTCGCCGCGATGCCACGCGACGAAGGTGTAAGGGCCGTCGCCGACGGTCGGCGCGGCGTTGAACGCACCGGTCGCAAGCGCGCCCTGCGTGCGCAGAATGTGGGCGGGCAGCACGAATTGCGGCGAGGTTCCGTACGAAAAATAGGTCATCGCGGCCGGCGCCCAGGCGCGGCGTAGATGAAAGACGACCGTGTGTGCGTCGGGTGCGGTCGCGCGGTCGATCAGGTCGTAGCCCTCGTGCGAGCGCACGGGATTGCGCGGATCGAGGATCGCGTGCAGGGTGTAGAGCACGTCGGCGCTGGTGACCGGTACGCCGTCGCTCCAGCGCACCCCGCGGCGCAGGTGATAGGTGATCGTGCGCCCGTCGGCCGAGATGCCGCCGTTCCCTCGGGTGGGTATCCGGTCGAGCAGCGCCGGGACCGGGCGCCCGTGCGCATCGAGGTCGATGAAGGGCTCGAAGCTCAGCCGCGCCACTTGCAGCTCCACCGACGAGGCGTCGGGGTGCGCGAAGAGGGGGTTGAGCGTCAGCGGGTCGGCGGCTAGCGAAAAACGCACCGTGTCCGGCAGCGCCCCCGCCGGCGTGCCGCCGCGGGTGCACGCGCCGAGCACGAGGAGACCGAGGCCGAGAAGCGCCCGCAATCGCATCGAACGGCCATTCGCCCTCGGTTGCCCAGCTCCTAACCGCCCCGACCCTTGCCCAAACAAATCGTCGGTGGTAGAGTGATATGACCGAATATCATTCGGCAAAGTCACGATTTTATCGAATAAATGATTCAAGCACACGACGATCTGGACGAGCTCGACCTGCAGCTGCTCGAAGCACTGCAGAAGAATGCCCGTTCCACCTTCGCGGAGCTCGGCGCGCTCGTCGGCCTGAAAGCGCCCGCCGTGCACGACCGCGTGAAGCGCCTGGAAGCGCGCGGACACATCCGCGCCTACTCCGCGCGCCTCGACGGGAAGCGCCTCGGCCTAGAACTGATCGCGCTCGTGAGTTGCTACACCACGCCCGACTGCGATTACGACGAGTTCACGACCGCCCTCGGCAGCATGCCGGAGGTCTGCGAGATCCACTCGGTCGCGGGCGAGGAGAGCTTCGTGTGCAAAGTCGTCACGCGCTCGACGCAGCATCTCGACGAATTGCTCGGCCGCCTGAAAGCGATGCGCGGCATGGCGCGCACGAAGACGACGATCGTTCTCTCCACCCCATTCGACCGCGGAGGCATCTCGGTTCTTTCATGAGTATCGCATTCGAACGCACGGTTCATCCGCTCGGCACGCATCGCGTGCTCGAGCCGACCGGCGCCATGCCGCAGAATGCATGGAAGGTCGACAACACGCCGATCGCCTTCGATAACGAGATCCTGTGCGACGTCGAGGTGCTGAACATCGATTCGGCCTCGTTCAAACAGATCCACGACGCCTGCGAAGGCGACGCCGAGCGCATCAAGGAGCACGTGCTGGCCAACGTGCGCGAGCGCGGCAAGCAGCATAATCCCGTCACCGGCAGCGGCGGCATGTTCATCGGCTACGTGCTCAAAATCGGCGAGAAGCTGCGCGAGCGCATCGATCTGAAAGCGGGCGATCGCATCGCTTCGCTCGTCTCGCTCACGCTCACGCCGCTCTACATCGAAGCGATCACGAAGATCGACGTCGCGACCGGACGCATCTGGATTCGCGGCAAGGCGGTGCTCTTCGAATCGGGCCTGTGGGCGAAGCTCCCGACCGATATCGACGAGAACGTCGCGCTCGCGGTGCTCGACGTGGCGGGTGCCCCGGCACAGACCAAACGCATGTGTAAACCGGGACAGACCGTGGTCGTGATCGGCGCCGACGGCAAGAGCGGCATGCTCTCGTGCGCGCAGGCGAAGGCGCAGGTCGGCGCGAGCGGTACCGTGATCGGCATCGCGCCGTCGGCCGAGACGCCGTCGGCGAAGCTGCTGCAAGAAGCACAGCTGGTCGACGCGTTCGTGGTCGCCGACGCGCGCAACGCGCTCGAGATCGGCGAGAAGGTCGCTGCGCTCGCGCCCGGGCTCGCCGACATCACGATCAACTGCGTCAACGTTCCCAACACCGAGCTCGGCTCGATCTTGGCAACCAAAGAAGACGGAATCGTCTACTTCTTCTCGATGGCGACCTCGTTCACGGCCGCGGCGCTCGGCGCCGAGGGCGTGGGTAAAGACGTCACGATGATCGTCGGCAACGGCTACGCGCGCGGGCACGCCGACACGGCCCTTCAAACGCTGCGCGATAATCCCCGGATCCGCGCGTACTTCGACGAGAAGTACGCGTCCACCAAGTAGAGGCAGGCATGAGCGAGATTCAACACCTCAAACCCCCGGTCGCCGACTCGTATTTCGCGTACAAGAATCTCAAGAGCGGCGAGTTCTGGCGTCACGTTCCGGCATATAAGGAGATCGACGAAGCGACGTTCCTCGATCATCTCTGGCAGCAGAAGAACGCGGTGAAGACGCCGCAAGAGCTGCTCGAGACGATCAAGGATCTCTGCTCGCCCGAGTTCTTCGCCGACGTGGAGTCCGGTTTTCACAAGGCGCCGATGGCGGTACGCGTCTCGCCGTACGCGCTCTCGCTGATCGACTGGAACGACCCGGTCAACGATCCGATCCGCCGCCAGTTCATTCCGCTCGGCTCGACGCTGCTGCCGGATCATCCGCGCCTCACGCTCGACTCGCTGCACGAACAGGACGATTCGCCCGTCCCGGGCCTCGTGCACCGCTACGTCGATAAGGCGCTCTTCCTGCCGCTCAACACCTGCCCCGTCTACTGCCGCTTCTGCACGCGCAGCTACGCGATCGGCCCCGACACCGAGAACGTCGATAAAGTCGGCCTCGCGAAGACGCCCAAACAGTGGGAAGAGGCATTCAAGTACATCGGCGAGCGTCCCGAGCTCGAAGACATCGTGATCTCGGGCGGCGACACGTATCAGCTGCCCGCGAAGAACATCACGCTGATCGGCAACGCGCTGCTCGATATTCCGCACGTGCGCCGCATGCGCTTCGCGACCAAAGGCCCGGCGATCATGCCGATGAAGATCATCACCGACACGGCCTGGCTCGACGCGCTCACCCAGGTCGTCGAACGCGGCCGCACGCTCGGCAAAGACGTCGTGCTGCACACGCACTTCAACTCGCCCGAGGAGATCACCGAGATCACCGCGCGCGCGATGCGCATGCTCTTCGAGCGCGGCATCTACGTGCGCAACCAGTCGGTGCTGATCCGCGGCGTGAACGACACGCCCGAGCGCGCCGCGATGCTGGTGAAGCGCCTCGAGCACGTGAACGTGCACCCGTACTACGTGTATATGCACGACATGGTCAAAGGCGTCGAAGAGCTACGCACCACGGTACAAACCTCGATCGAACTCGAGAAGTTCGTGCGCGGCTCGACCGCCGGCTTCAACACGCCGCTCTTCATCTGCGACGCGCCGGGCGGCGGCGGCAAGCGCGACATCCACTCGTACGATTACTACGATCGCGAGAACGGCATCTGCGTCTACACCGCGCCGAGCGTCAAGCAAGGCAAGGCCTTCGTCTACTTCGATCCGATCGACACGCTCGCGCCCGACGCGCAGGCGCGCTGGGCGGTAAAGGAGATCGCCGATCAGATGATCGCCGAGGCGCTCAAGAAAGCCGGCGACGCCGCCGACGAGCTCGTGCTCGCCTAGGCTTCCATCGCCCGCACCCGATCGCTCGAAGCGCCCGCGGCACCTCGCCGCGGGCGCTTCGTCTATCGAGCGCCCTCTTTACCGTTCCTTGACATCCGCTTAACCTGCGAAATCGTCTCTCTCGATGTGGAGACCCGGCTCTATCGGCGCCAGCACGAACAGATTCTGCGCCAGCTCAACGCGATCGACGCACTCGGACCCGAGGGCGCATCCTGGCAATTTCGCCGCGAGCTCAGCCGACTCGCGTCGCTCGTGAAACTGCACTGCTCGATGCTCCGGGACTCGCTCTACCCGCGCCTCGCCGAGCACGAACGCGAAGAGGTTCGCGCAATAGCCCGAAGCTGCTCCGACCGTATTACGACGTGCGGCGCGCACGTTCGTGATTTCGTCGAGCGCTGGGACGACGATGCGATCCAGCGCGTTCGCGGTGCATTTCTGGAAGAGTACTACGCGGTGCGCGACGGCATACGCGACCACATTGCGCGCGAGCGCAGCGAGCTTCTCGATCGTATCGATCCGCTCCGCCGCACGATGTCGGTATAGACGGTTCCGGCGCGCGGCGCGCCGACGGCCGCGAGGCAAAGCGGAACCCGCACGGGAACTAGCAGTCCGTGCAGACCGCGGAACTCGAGAGCCTTCTCAAACACCACTTCGGCTACGACGCGTTCCGTCCGCTCCAACGCGAGATCATCGACGCGGTGCTCGACGGGCGCGACGCGCTCGCGTTGCTCCCGACCGGCGGCGGCAAATCGCTCTGCTATCAGTTGCCCGCCCTCGCCTCGAACGGCGTAACGCTCGTCATCTCACCCCTCATCGCGTTGATGAAGGATCAGGTCGACGGACTGCGCGCGAACGGCATCGCCGCAACGTTTCTCAACAGCACGCTCGACGCGAGCGAGGCCGCCGCGTGCTACGACGGGCTCGATCGCGGCGCGTATCGCCTGCTCTATGTCTCGCCGGAGCGCGCCGTGATGCCGAGTTTTCTCGCGCGGATGTCGCGCTGGAACGTCGAGCGCATCGCCGTCGACGAAGCGCACTGCGTGAGCGAGTGGGGCCACGACTTTCGCCCGGAATATCGCCGCCTGCACGACGTTCGCGAGCGTCTCCCCGGCACGCCCGTGCTCGCGCTCACCGCGACCGCGACGACCCGCGTGCGCGAGGATATCGAGCGCTTCTTGCGTCTCGATGACCCGCGGCGCTTCGTCGGCAGCTTCAATCGCCCCAACCTCACCTATCGCGTCTTCGAAAAGCGCGATGCGCTCAAGCAGTTGCTCTCGTGGTGCACCGCGCGCCCGAGCGAGAGCGGCATCATTTACGCGCAGAGCCGCAACTCGGCCGAGGAACTCGCGCGCAAGCTCGTCGCCGCCGGAATTCCGGCTCGCCCCTACCACGCCGGCCTCACGGCCGCGCAGCGCGCGCGCAACCAGGAGCTCTTCATCCGCGACGAGATTCGCGTCATTTGCGCGACGGTCGCCTTCGGCATGGGCATCAACAAGCCGAACGTGCGCTACGTCGTGCACTACGACGTACCCAAGAGCATCGAGGGGTACTATCAGGAGACGGGGCGCGCCGGGCGCGACGGATTGCCGAGCGAATGCGTGCTCTTCTTCAACGGCGGCGACGCGGCCAAGCAGCGCCACTTCATTCGGCAGATCGAAGACCCCGAGGAGCGCGAACAAGCGGATCGCTTGCTGCGCAAGATGCTCGACTTCGCCGCCGAGCCGCACTGTCGGCGCGCTTCGTTGCTGCGCTACTTCGGCGAAGAGCCGGGCGAGGGATCGACCTGCGGAAACTGCGATAACTGCCTCAATCCGCCCGACGAGATCGACGCCACGATCCCCGCACGCAAGCTGCTCTCGTGCATCTATCGCATCCGCGCACACAGCGGCTTCTCGTGCGGCGCGCACCATCTCGTCGATGTGCTGCTCGGCAACGCCACCGATAAAGTGCAGGCCTGGGGACACGATCGCCTCTCCACCTTCGGTATCGGCACCGAGTTCGGCAAAGACGATTGGCTTGCGCTCATCTCCGATCTGCTGCGCCGCGGCTACATCGAAGAGGGCGAGCACCGCACGCTGCAACTCGCGAGCGAAGGCATGGCGGCGCTGCGCGACGAACGCGCGATCGTCTATACGCGACCGCGCTTCTTGAAGAAGAGTGCGAAGCGCACGCGCGGCTCGCGCGAAGCCGTGGAATCGCTCTCCTACGAAGATGCGCTCTTCGAGCGTCTGCGCGTGCTGCGCAAGGGACTCGCCGACGAACAGGGCGTACCGCCGTACGTGATCTTCTCCGATGCCACGCTACGCGAACTGAGCGGCCGCAAACCGAAAACGCTCCAGGACTTCCGCGCGACGAGCGGCGTCGGCGACGTGAAGCTGGAGCGTTACGGCGAGGCGTTCCTCGCGGAGATCACCGCATACGACGCGGCACGAACGGCCTAGTAGCCTCCGGCGCTCTCGTCGCCGAGCGAGATGAACGGGCAGTTCACCACGAACCCCGCGGGCTTGGCTCCGAGCGCGGCATAGGCGGAGTAGCTGGTCACGCGCGTCGCGTGCTTGCCGACCACCTGCACGCTCCAGAGCGGCGAGTAGCCGTTGTCGGCGTAGGGCTTCGCAAGGTTCGGCGCGATCGAGAGTACGTTGAACGAGGACATGATCGTCTTCACGTTCGCGGCGGTCGCGTCGACGCCAAGCGGCGTGTGCAGCGTGAGGAAGGTGAGTCCCTGCGGCGCGGTGCCGGTCTGCGGACCGTCGACCACGACGCCGATCGGAATCTCACCCGCAGCCTGCGCTTTCGCGAGCTTCGGCACGTAGGTAGCGCGCTCGACCGAGGCCGCGACCGGGTTCGAAGCTTCGGTGCTGATGTAGTAGATCGGCTTACCGTTCGAAAATCCGCGCGCCATGACGAGCGTCGCCGTCTTCTTGTGCACGTCGATCGCGATCACGCGATCTTCGGTATTCGTATGTTTCGTGACATCGAACGCTCCCGTGCCGGTCGCGATGATCGGCGCGTTGATGATGCCGAGGCCCGCGACCTGGACGAACGGCGAGTAGGCCGCGTCGCCGATGCCGCCCGGGGTGGCGGACTTCGGCGGAAAGCCGCCCGCGCTCGCAACGTAGGTGCGCGTCGGCGCGAAGTTCGGCCCGCCTTGAAACGCGAGCTCGCCGTTACGGCCTTTCACGGCCGACTGTAATGCCGCCGCGCCGAGATCTTTCAGCGACGGAGCGTAGTTGACGCCGTAGGCGCGCGCCGCGGCCGGGGTGGATGCATCGGTGACGATGTACCACACCGTCTCCGAACCGACGCGTCCGCGACGGATCGGCAGCGTGACGGTGTGCAGGTTGGTATCGACGGAGACGGCGCTCGTAACGCCGAGATCCGCGCGGGGAAGCGTCGCCGCATTCGCCGCGGCTGCGCTCGAGATCACAAGGGCCGCGAAGGCGGCAAAAAGACGAGTCATGCCCCTAGTACGCCGCTGCCGCCGGCCCGGATGACCGGGCGAGAAGGCGCATGGTCAGCGGACCGCGCGGACGCAGCGTGACGAGCGGCTCGGATGGAACAGACGCGTGCCATACAACTCAAAACCGATGTACTTGGCTAAAAGGTTAGAAACGCGCTTCAATCTTTCGTTTTAATATCCATAGGGTCCGCCGGATCATATCCAAACGCGCCCGTCCGTGGCTCCTTTTAAAAAAATGAGTTGCCTGACCATAACCCACCCGTAAGAAGAGATCTTCCGGGAAATCGTTGAGCCCTCGGTGCCATATGTCGATCTTCGGGCCGAGCTTGCTCGTCCATGTACCATCACGCAACTGTCTCGCGACGTGCGTCGGGACTCCATGGGATGTATAAAGTGCAATCTTCTCAAAATCGTGCTCCAAATCGCTTGTTGCGCATGGCTCAAAGCCGTAGCAGGCAAAGCCTCGCACAAACGCAGTAACATCAACCGTTTTGGGATACGGAAGAGGCCAAAAATGGCCATCTTCAGGCCAAATAGTATCGGAACTGCAATGTAAGCCCCAGGCAACGCAGTTATAGCGACC
This sequence comes from Vulcanimicrobiota bacterium, assembly GCA_027306785.1. Classification (GTDB taxonomy): domain Bacteria; phylum Vulcanimicrobiota; class Vulcanimicrobiia; order Vulcanimicrobiales; family Vulcanimicrobiaceae; genus REEB354. The sequence goes on along the minus strand of DAHUZB010000012.1, from coordinate 20,890 downwards.
ATCAATCTTGCTAGTCTGCCGCCAATTCATCGATTAAATATATCGATGCTCTTTCGCCCACTTGACCCAGTCTCGAATCATCGCGGCCGTGTTCCCGTAATGACGCTTCGGAACAGGATTTTCCCCAGCGACGCCTTTCAAGACCTCAAGCCAAATCCACGGTTCTTCTCGAAGTCTCTCGATTGCATAGCTTACAACGTATTCATCACCGAGAGCGATTATTTTCTCATACGCAGGATGATCTCTAATAAGACCTGGGTTCGACGTGTAAGCGAGATCGCCCTCAAGGCGGGCCCCAAGGAGACGCAACATGGGAACAATTGCGACCGATGGCTTCGTCAGCACATTTGCATATGCAGTCTGAAAGCGATCGGATATTGCAACTTCTACTCGACTAACGCTCGCCGCGTTAGACAACATCAGAGGCGATTTCATCTCCAAAACACTCATTGAAACAACTCCAAACAGCGTTCGGTCAGACTCCCAAAAAAAACTTCGTTCTTGAAGCGCCTCAAATCTCGAATCGTAGTCCAGACATCACTGCCGAGATTGCACTCACGCCGAACTTCAATGTCAAAAATGATTGGCACGGAGTTTGCAGATTTACGCCTCTGCGGATCCAGTAGCTCGTTGATAATCGCGACATTACCCGTGCCGGGCTCTGGGAGAACTAACTGCATGGCAAATTGACTCAGGCCCTGAGGCAACGGACTGCCGACAAGCGGGACCGTCCTAATATAATCTTGAAAATCCGGGATAGGGAGTGGCAAATCAAGCTGATTGATATAGCGAAGGCCCACTTGGGTGACTTGAAGGGCAGGCCAACTGCGCGTATACGCCCCCCACACATTCGACGCGATTTCAACAAGAGCCTCAAAGCCTTGGTACGGCGCGAGCACACTAACATTGATCCCGTCGCTTTTTAACGACGCAACAACATTTTCGCTCTCGCTACGAATCTGGAAGCCTTTCAGCCGCTGCTGATGCCCGACCATGTTGCTACCAGGACCGATTTGTATCTGTCCTTCAATTTCAACGAGCGCATGAATAACCGGGTAACTCGCGGCGAGCTCTTTTGCCACGATCTCGATGTCCTTCGGTTCGATTTCGCTAGCCACGGAAATACCCAAAACGCCCTCAATTATCGGAGGGTTCGCTAAAGTCCGAACGCTAGCCATGCCTTCGCCCGCATCCAGCCATACGAGGCCTTTAAACACCACGGGGGCGGCACCTTCGTTAGCCGCCCGCGAGTTTCGCTTTACGGCCCTGCGCGGCAAACCAGGCGACGATCTTCTCGCGGTGATCGCCCTGAATCTCCACGACGCCGTTCTTGGCCGTGCCGCCGGTGCCGCAGTGGCGCTTGAGCGCTTTTGCCACCTCGTCGATCTCGCGCGCGGCGAGGCCGTGCACGATGCTCATCATGCTGCCCCGGCGCCGTTCGCGGGCGACACGGATGACGCCGTCGTCCGGCAGCGCCTGCTTACCCGGCTGCGGCTTGGCGTCGCGGCGCTTGGGCGGCGCCTGATAGCCGGTCTCGGTGGAGTAGACGAGTTCTCGATCGTCGCGCATAGGTGCGATGCTATTTCGGCAGGCGCGGCGCGTGCCATCTCAGTAACACGCTCCATGCCTCGCATCTGTGTCTTCTGCGGCGCGCGCGCCGGTGAGAGCGATCGCTATCTCGAACTCGCGCGCGATACCACACGGGCGCTCGTACGGGCGGGCTTCGGCATCGTGTACGGCGGCGGCCGCGTGGGGCTGATGGGCGCCGTCGCAGACGCGGCGCTCGCCGAGGGCGGCGAAGTGATCGGCGTGATTCCGCGCGGCCTGGCGACCGCCGAGGTGGCGCACGACCGGCTCTCGGCGCTGCACGTGGTGGAGAGCATGCACGAGCGCAAGGCGCTGATGGCCGATCTGAGCGACGGCTTCGCGGCACTCCCAGGCGGCTTCGGCACGATGGATGAGTTCCACGAGATCCTCACCTGGCGCCAACTCCGCATTCACGACAAGCCGATCGCGCTGCTCAACGCCGACGGCTACTACGATGCGCTGCTCGCGCTCTATGATCGCATGGAGCGCGACGGCTTTCTGCGCGCGCAGACGCGTGCGCTCTTCAGCGCCGCGTCGACCATCGCCGAGCTGCTGCGCACGCTCGCGCCGTAGTGTCGTGCGAGCGCTTCAATGCGACTCGCGGTACGCTTTGTAGTGCGGAATCACCCGCGCCATCGCGGGGAGCAGGCGCATCGCGATCGTGATATCGCCTTTGGCCTTCGCCTTGCCGGTCATCATGAGCGCCATCGCCTGCACCTGACCGCGGTAGAGCTGATCGAACGTATCGGCATCCATGCCGATCTCCACCTGCGCCGACGGCGCCGCGGGGTCGTCGACGTAGGTTTCGAAGGCCTTGCCCGGCGTCGGCGTGATGCTCGCGTCGAGCACCAGTAGCACATCGGGATTCTTCAAGCGGTACGCGATGATGACGCCGCTGCCCGCAAATATGTGGTCGTCGGTCGCGGCTTCCTGGCGGAAGAATCCGCCCAGAACGTCGCGCAGGTGGGCGCTGTCACGAAATGCACTCATACCTCGAGGGATTCCCGTCGCCGCGCCGCTAAGCCTCGGAGTTCGCAGACTCGTGGAGGAGACTACGTGAATCGCTTTACCCGCTCACTCGGCGTCGCGGTGCTTATCGCGGCGTTCGCATATTCACAGCGTGCGATGCTCCCGGCCGCGGCAGCATCGGCCGGCGCCAATCAAACCACCGTCGCCAAAGCACCGCCGACCGGCCCCGGCGGAACCGATCCGTTCCTGTGGCTCGAATCGCAGACCGGCGCGCGCGCGATGGCGTGGGTGCACGCACAGAACGCCAAGACCCTGCCGGTACTTCAGGGCGACCCGCACTTTAAAACGCTCTATGCCGAGGCGTTGAAGATCGCGCAGGCCAAGGGCCGCATTCCCTACCCGGAGATGCTCGACGGCGCCATCTACAACTTCTGGCAAGACGCATCGCACGTGCAAGGCATCTGGCGCCGCACGAGCATGCAGAGCTACGAGAGCGCGCATCCGCGCTGGACGACCGTGCTCGATGTCGACGCGCTCGGCAAGGCCGAGCACGCGCATTGGGTCTTCGAAGGCGCCTCGTGCAATTGGCGCGACGAATCGGATTGCATCGTCCATCTCTCGAACGGCGGCGAAGACGCGCAGACGCTGCGCGAATTCAACCTGAGCACGCGCAGCTTCGTGAAAGGCGGCTTTCTGCTGCCGCGCGGCAAGCAGGATGCGACGTGGCTAAACGACGACACGCTGCTCGTCGCGCGCGCATGGACGCCGGGCGAACTGACGAAATCGGGCTACGCGTACGACGTGCGCAGCCTCAAGCGCGGCGAACCGCTCGCCGACGCGAAGCCGGTCTTCAAGGGTAAACCGAGTGACGTCTCGGTGCAGGCCTTCAACGTGCGCGACGGTGAGGGTCATCATCTCACGATGATCGATCGCGGCGTCTCGTTCTTCACCTCGAAGTATTTCCTGGTCACCGCGCACGGCACGATGCCCGTCGCGTTTCCCGAGAAACTGCAAGTGGACGGCATGGTCGACGGCAAGCTCGTGCTCGGCCTCAACCAGAATTGGAACGTGGACGGCAAGCACTTCGCGCAAGGCTCGCTCGTCGCGATCGACGCGGCCGCGCTGCAAGCCGATCCGATGCACCTGCGTCCCTCGCTGATCTTCGCGCCGAACGCGCGCCAATCGGTTGACGGCGTCTCGGCCACCAAATCCAGACTGCTCGTGACGATCTACGATAACGTGCGCGGTCGCGCCTACCTCTTCGAGCCGACGGCAAACGGCGGGTGGCGCTCGCATCGTCTCGCGCTCCCCGACAACTCGTCGATCGGCATCGTCGACACGAGCCTGCACAACGAGCATGCCTATCTCACCGTTACGGGCTTTCTCGCGCCGACGACCCTCTGGTCGCTCGACGCCGCGACCGACAAACTCGCGGTCGCCAAGGCGATGCCCGCGCAGTTCGATGCGTCGAACGATGTCGTCGAGCAGCACGAAGCGACCTCGAAGGACGGCACGAAGATTCCGTACTTCATCGTGCATCCCAAGAACATGAAGCTCGACGGCGCGAATCCGACGGTGCTCTATGCCTACGGCGGCTTCCAAGTCTCGATGACGCCGACGTACTCGGGCATTCTCGGAAAACTATGGCTCGATCGCGGCGGCGTGTACGTGCTCGCGAACATCCGCGGCGGCGGCGAATTCGGGCCCGCGTGGCACGAAGCCGCGATGACCATCCATCGGCAGCGCGCGTACGACGACTTCTACGCGGTCGCGAAGGATCTGATCGCGCGCAAGATCACGAGCCCGCGTCGCCTGGGCATCCAGGGCGGCTCGAACGGCGGATTGCTGATGGGCGTCGAATTCACGCAGCATCCGAATATGTGGAATGCGGTCGATATTCAGGTTCCGCTCCTCGACATGCTACGCTTCGAGAAGATCGACGCGGGTGCGTCGTGGGTGGGCGAGTACGGCAGCGTCTCCAATCCGGTACAACGCGCCTTCCTCGCCGAGATCTCGCCGTACAACAACCTGCGCGGCGGCGTCGCGTATCCCGAACCGTTCATCTGGACCACGACCAAAGACGATCGCGTCGGCCCGCAGCACGCGCGTAAATTCGCGGCGAAACTCGCGGCGATGGGCGTGCCGTATCTGTTCTACGAAGTGACCGAGGGCGGTCACGGCGCGGGCGCCAATCTCGCGGAGCAGGCGCATACGAGCGCGCTCGAGTGGACCTACTTCACGATGAAACTCATGGAGTAATCCGCAAAGCTGACAACACGTTGAGAGGCGGTCGGGGAACTCCCGGCCGCCTCTCGTCGTTTCCCCGACATGAATACCTCACTTCTCCGCTCGACCGTCGCCGCGATCGCACTCGTGGGCGTCATCTTCACGAGCATGCCCGCGCCCGCGCGCGCGGATAGCGCCGCGCGTACGCGCACACTGATCGGCATCGCTCTCGGCATCGCGGCGATCGCGACCGCCGTGAACGTGGAGCACAAGAACCGCGTCGCGCACCAAGTGATCGGCTATCTTCCCGACGGTAGTACCGTCTACGCCGACGGCCACGTCGTCTCGCCCAACGGTTATTCGTGGTATCCGAGCCATCAAGGCGAGCAAGTAGCGTGCAGCAACGACTACTGCACGATCACCGGCAACGGAAACTACGGGTACAACGGCGGCTATTACGGCAACGGGTACTACGGCAACGCGCAGCACCGCCGACCGCCCAATCCCTAGGCGGTGCTACGCCCCTCGGCGCTTTTCGACGACGCGCTTGACGACCGCCATGGCGTTGAGCGCCTTCGGAAAGCCGATGTAGGGGATGAGCGTCATCACCGCTTCAACGATTTCGGCCTGCGAGAGCCCCACGTTGAACGCGCCGTGCACGTGGGTCTCGAGCTGTGCGTCGCAGCCGCCCATCGTCGCGAGCGAGGCGATCGCGACCAGCTCGCGCTGGCGCAGATCGCCTTCGCGCGCGTAGATCTCGCCGAACGCGAACTCGGTGAGATAACGAGCGAATTCCGGCGCGATCTCCGCGTATGCTGCGAGGAGATTATCGGTCACGCGATCCCCGTCGACCTTGCGCATCAGCGCCTCGCCGAGCGCGCGCTTCTCGTCGGACACCTTAGGCGCGGTCGGCGCGGGAGAACGCTCGCATCGTGAGCAGGGCCCACAGCAGCACGAGCACGACGTGCCCCGTCACGAGCATCGTCCATCCGGAGCGGTGCGGCACGCGGGGCACGAAATCGAGCACCAACATGACGCTAACGCATACCGTGATAGCGAGAAAGAGATACGCCTTTTTTCGCGGGCCGCTCACTCGGTAAGCGCGTTCGTGACCACGCGCTCCTGTTCGACCGCGTGCGCGCCCGGATAGCCTTCCGAGGGCGAGGCGCGATAGCCGCGTCCCGCGTAGCCGATGTCGAGCGGCTTGTCGAGCTTCTCGAGCAGACGACGGCGCACGTAGGCACGCGCACCCATGTTCTTCGGCTCTTCTTGCACCCACACGAGCGATTTGAGATTCGGGTAGGTGTCGAGGAGGGCATTGATCTCGGCGCCCGGCATCGGCGAGAGCTGCTCGATGCGCACGATCGCGGTGTGCTTCATCTTCGCGTAGAGCTCGGAGCCGATCAGATCGTAGTACACCTTGCCCGTGCAGAGCAGAATGCGCTCGATCTTCTTCTTGTCGGTCACGTTCGGATCGTCGAGCACCGGCTTGAACTCACCCGTCGCCATGTCGTCGATCGAACCCGCGGCGATCTCCGCGCGCAAGAGCGACTTCGGCGTCATCACGATCAGCGGCACCGGATTCGGCGTGCTCGCCTGCAGACGTAGCAGGTGGAAGTAGCTGCCCGCGTTCGACGGATAGGCGACGCGCAGATTGTTCTCGGCCGCGAGCTGCAGGAAGCGCTCGAGACGCGCGCTCGAGTGCTCCGGGCCCTGACCTTCGTACCCGTGCGGCAGCAGCAGGGTGAGACGCGAGGTTTGTCCCCACTTCGCCTGACCGGCGGCGATGAATTGATCGATGATGATCTGTGCGCCGTTGACGAAATCGCCGAACTGCGCTTCCCAGAGCACGAGCGACTTCGGCACCGCGACGGCGTAGCCGTACTCGAAGCCGAGACACGCGTATTCCGAGAGCGGGCTGTTATGGATCTCGAAGCTCGCCCGCGAGCCCGCGAGATGCTGCAGCGGCACGTACTCCGCGTCGCTGCTCGGATCGTGCAGCAACGCGTGACGATGGCTGAACGTGCCGCGTTCGGTATCCTGACCCGAGATACGGATCGGCACGCCCGACGAGAGCAGCGATGCGAACGCGAGGCCTTCGGCCATGCCCCAATCGACGAGACCCTTCTCGGCGATCACGGCCTTGCGGCGCTCGAACTGCGTGGTGAGCTTCTTGTTGATCGCAAAACCCTGCGGCGTCGCGACCAGTTCGTCGCTCCACTTCACGAGCGTCGCCTTGTCGATCGGCGCGAGCGTGGCGGTCGGCAGCGGCGCCGAGGCGCTGATCTTCTCGATCATGCCTTTGCCCGGGGCGGACTTGACGTTCTTGTACGCCTCCTGCAGACGCGCCGTCGTTTCCGCGATCATCTCGTTCGCCTGGTCGGCGGTAATCGCGCCTTGCGCGATCAGTTTGTTGGCAAAGAGTTCGCGCGCGGTCGGATGCGTCTTGATCTTGTCGTACATCATCGGCTGCGTGTACGCGGGCTCGTCCTGTTCGTTGTGACCGAAACGGCGATAGCCGATCAGATCGATCACGACGTCGCGGCCGAAGCGGCGGCGGAACTCGACCGCCAGATGCACCGCGGAGATGCACGCATCCACATCGTCGGCGTTCACGTGCACGATCGGCGCATCGAAGCCCTTCGCGAGATCCGACGCGTAGCGCGTCGAACGTGAGTCGGGCGAATCGGTGGTGAAGCCGATCTGGTTATTCGCGATCAGGTGCACCGTGCCGCCGGTGCTGTATCCCTTGAGCGACTGCAGGTTGAAGACTTCCGAGATGATGCCTTGACCCGTGAACGCGGCGTCGCCGTGGATCAGGATCGGCGCCGCCTTCTTCACGTCGAAGAGCGGCGCGGGACCGGCATGATCGGTCTGCAGCGCGCGCGTGCGTCCCTCGACGACCGGATCGACCGCTTCGAGATGCGACGGGTTGTGCTGCAGCGTCACCATGATCTGCTTGCCGCTCGAGGTGGTGTACACGCCGGTCGCGCCGTGATGATACTTCACGTCGCCGGTCACATCGTCGTCGCTCGACACCTCGCCGCGCTGATGCGCCGCTTCGAACTCGCCGAGCAGCTCTTCGTAGGGCATGTTTACGACGTGCGCGATCACGCTCAAGCGACCGCGGTGCGCCATACCCATCACGGCGTTCGGCGTGCCGTCGTCGGCGAACATCTCCAGCATCTCTTCGAGCATCGGGACCATCACGTCCAGACCCTCACCCGAGAAACTCTTCTGTCCGAGGAACGTCTTGCGAATGTAGCGCTCGAACGTTTCGACCTTGGTGAGGCGATGCAAGAATTCGATCTGGCGCTGCGGTGAGAGCGAGACCTTGTGCGCGCCGCTCTCGATCGTCTCGCGCAGCCAGCGGCGTTGATCGGTGTTCGAGATGTGCTCGAACTCGTAAGCGATCGTCGAGCTATACGTCTCTTTCAGACGCGGCAGAATATCGGCGAGCGTGTTGCCGGGAACTTTGACGTTGAGCACCGAGGCCGGAATCGCGGCCTGCAGCGCGGGCGTGAGCCCGTAGGTCGCCGGATCGAGCTTGGGATCGCCGATCGGCGCGGAGCCGAGCGGATCGAGTTGCGCGGCGAGATGGCCGTGCGTGCGATAGCCCGAGACGATCGCCATCGCAGCTGCAACCGCGCGCAGCATCTCGTCGCTCGGCGCGGCGGGCGTCTGCGCGCTCGCGGCGACGGTCGTCGGCATCGCGGAGACCTGCGCGCGCGGCGCCGGGCCCGCCGTGAGACCGAGCGCGGCGAAGACCGCTTCGTAGAAGCCGTCGGTGCCCTGCAGCAACTGATCGACGCGACGCAGATACTCGCCCGATTGCGCACCCTGCACGACGCGATGATCGTAGGTGCTCGTCATCTGCATGACCTTGCTCAAGCCGAGCGACTTCGCCGTCGCTTCGGGCACGTTCGCGAAGCCCGGCGGATAGCCGATCGCACCGGTCGCGAGAATCGCGCCCTGACCCGCCATCAAACGCGGAACCGACGCGACCGTGCCGATACCGCCCGGATTGGTGAGCGTGAACGACGCGCCTTGCAGATCGTCGGCGCCGAGTTTGTTCTCGCGCGCTTTATCGACGAGCGCCTGATACTGTGCGTAGAAGCCCGCGAAATCGAGCGCGGCCGCGTTCTTGATCACCGGCACGACGAGGAAGCGCGAGCCGTCCTTGCGTTCCGAATCTACGGCGAGGCCCAGGTGCACGCCCGGTTCGACGCGCACGGGCGCGCCGTGGTCGTCGCGACGGAAGCTGTGCGTGATGAACGGCATCTCGCTCGCGGCGCGCACCATCGCGTAGGCGATCAGGTGCGTGAACGAAACCTTCTCCGCGCGCCCCGCGGACTTGATCGCGCCGTTGAGCTCTTTGCGTCGCGCATCGAGCACGTCGACGGCGAGCGTGCGGAAGCTCGTCGCCGTGGGAATCGTGAGCGACTGGTCCATGTAGCCCGCGAGCGCGGCGGCGGGGCCTTTGAGCGGCGTCACCTTCGCGCCCGCGCCGATCGGCGGCAGCGGCGGCAGGTTCGCCGCGCCGGGCGCGGCCGACTTGCGGCGCGCCTGTTCGGCCTGCGAGAGCACGTCAGCGCGCAGGATCAGGCCGTCGGGGCCCGAGCCGCGCACGAGGCGCAGGTCGAGATCCTGTTTGCGGGCGATACGACGCGCCTGCGCGGTCGCGAGCACGTCCTTCGACTGCGCCTGCGGCGCGCTCAGGATGACACTCTTCTGCTCCGCGGCCGCCCGGCCGCCCGCTGAGTCACGCCCGCCGCCCGCTGTGTCACGCTCGCCACCCGCTGTGTCATGCCCGCCGCCCGCTGTGTCACGCCCGCCGCCCGCTGTGTCATGCTGAGCCTGTCGAAGCACGGGCGCGGCGTTGACATCGATCTCGGCGAGTTTCGCCCCGACCGCGATCGTGTCGCCGGCGGCGCCGAAGAGCTGCGTCACCGCGCCCGCGGCGGGGGCGGGAACCTCCACGTCCACCTTGTCGGTGGTCACATCGGCGATCGTGTCGCCTTCGTTCACGTACTGACCCGGCTTCACGCGAAATTCGACGATCGAGCCCTCGGTGACCGACTCGCCCATCTCGGGGAGCGTGACCTCGACGAGCTGCGGCGGGCCCTTGCGCTCGGGCGCCGCAGCGGGCGCGGCCGAGCCGTTCGTGGCGGCATGCCCGTTGCTCGTGGCCTTGCCGTTGCCGGCGACCCTGGTCGTGTCGATCTCGGCGAGCACGGCGCCGACGGCGATCGCGTCGCCCTCGCCGCCGAATATCTGCGTGATGACGCCCGACGCGGTCGCGGGGACCTCGACGTCGACCTTATCGGTCGTCACATCGACGAGGGTGTCGCCCTCGGCTACGAAATCGCCGACCTTCTTGCGCCACTCCACGATGGAACCCTCGGCGACCGACTCCCCCATCTCGGGAAGGGTCACTTTGACGACCGCGTCCGCCACGTTTCTGTTCTACTCCGTCCTACGAGCTTGATGCGAGCCTCGAAACCGCGAGACCCGAAGGGTGGAAGTTAACCACCCAACAGTCTAAACCCGCCCGTCACCGCCGAGCTACTACCAGGGGCGGGGGCGGCCGAGGTGCTACTATTCCGACATGACGCCGGCGCTTATGATGGGGCTCGTGCTCGCAACTGCGACGATCGCGATCGAGTTTCTCGCCCCGAAGCAGGCGCGCTCGTTCGGTGCCGCGGCGATGTACGCGGCGCTCATCCTCGCGGCTGCCGCCGGCACGGCCGTGCTCGAGCACGTCGGTATAGAGTCAACCGTCCTACTCGCCGTCGCGGGCACCGGCTTGTTTGTGCGAGCGCGGCAAGCACGCAAGCGCACGAAGCCCGAAGACCCGTGGACGACGGCGCGCATGCTGCTCATGGCGCTCGGCATGGCTCTGTACGCCATCCTCGGAACGACCGTACCGTTGCTCGCCGTCCGGCACGCGGTTCCGCCGGAGTGGCAGCTTGCCGCCGCGATCGCGGCCGAGTGCGTCGTCTTCGGAGTGCCGATCGCAATCGGCTTGCTCCTGATGTCGAAAAGCCGCCCAATCGTCAAGCGCGAGGGCCTCGCCGGACGCGTACTCTTCCTCTTCGCGTTCGCCTTCGTCCCCATCGCGCTCTTCGTCATCATTCCGGCCTTGAACGCAACCGTTCTGGCGGGAACGGCCGGCGAGACGATCGGCTGGGTGATCTATGCCTGCGCCTTCGCGGCGCTCATCGCGCTCTGGGCGTGGGCGCGCTACGTGTGGCGCCCGCGGCATCCCGAGGTCTTTGAGCGCCTAGAGCACCTTCATGAGCGAGGCGATTCCTAAGCTCGTACACGAGATTGCGGCCCAGAGGATTGCGCCCAGCAACAGCGGGCGAAATCCGGCGCTGCGAATCTTCGCGATGTCGGTGCCGAGGCCGACGCCCGCGAGCGCGACGACGATCGCGAAGAGCGCGAGCTTCTGCAGCGGCGCCTGCAGTGCGAGCGGAATCACGCCGAGCGAATTGAGCGTCGCGGCGAGCAAGAACCACAGGATGAACCACGGCATGATCGAGCGCAGATCCACGCGCTCGCCTTCGCGCGATTCGCGCACGCGCCGCCACGCGTAGAACAGCACCAGCGGCACGATCAGCGTGGTACGCGTGAGCTTCACGATCACCGCGGACGTACCGGCGGAATGACCGTACGCGAACGCCGCCGCAACGACCGACGACGTGTCGTTGATCGCGGTGCCCGCCCACAGCCCGAACGCGCTCTGCGAAAGATGCATGAGATGTCCGAGCGGCGGGAACAGGATCACCGCGACCACATTGAAGAGAAAGACGGCGCCGAGCGCGTAGGCGATGTCGGCCGCGTCGGCCTCGATCACGCTCGAGAGCGCCGCGATTGCGGAGCCGCCGCAGATCGCGGTGCCCACGCCGAGCAGCCGCCGCAGATCGCGGTCGAGCCCGAGCATGCCGCCGACCACGTACGCGAGCACCAGCACCACGACGAACGTACCGATCATCACCGGCAGCGATTGCGCGCCGCCGTGCACGATCTGAGCGAGGCTCAGGTTCGCGCCGAGCAGCACGATCGACCACTGCAGCAGCTGTTTGCTCGCGAAGGTGATGCCTTGCTTCAAGCGCGCATCGGGCGCACGCACGATCGCAATGATCACGCCGAGTAGAATCGCGAAGACCGGTGCACCGACGATCGGCACGTAGCCACCGAGCACCGTGGCGACGACCGCCACGATGAGACAGAGAAGAACCCCGAGCATCGCGTTATCCTATTTCGAGTGGTCCGTGCGTCGCCGCTAGAAGAACTTCGCGGGCTGCGACGGTTGGGTGATCAGCCGATCCTTCTGAAATACCGGGCGCTTGTGCGTGAGCACCCAGCCCGAGATATCGTAGGCGTCCTGCATCGAGAGCGATCCCGGCGCATTCTTCGGCATGTTGTAGAGCACGAACCCGGTCATCATCGCAAGGTGCGACATGCCCGCGCCGTTATTGAACGAGGTGGGACCCCATAGCGGCGGAAACGCGCCCGCCACGCCCGCGCCGTTCGCCTGGTGACACATCGAGCACTTCTGCGCGTAGAGCGCGGCGCCGTGCGCGACGTTCGGCGCCGCGGACGGCAGCGCGACGATGAAGCGCGTGTCTTTCGCAACCGGCTGCCCGGTCGGAACCTTGCGCGAGAGATACGCCATGTAGCTCACCATCGCGATCATCTCTTTGCTCGTGTACGCGGGCGGCGTGCCGTTCATGCTGTACAAGAAGCACTCCGCGATTCGATCCTGCAGCGTGATCATGCGCTTCGCGCGCTTGTTCCACTGCGGAAAGCGCGCGTAGACGCCGACCAAGGATCCCGCGCGCGCCTGCGTTCCGGCGGCGACGTGACAGGCGGAGCACGACATTCCCGCGACGACGTTGTGCGGAAGATACTTCTGCGTGTCGTCGAGGATGTCGTGGCCGAGTTTGATCGACGCACCGAGCGGTCCGGTCGGCAGCGCCTGCGGATCGTAGAGCGCCTCCGACGCGCTCGACGCCGAGGCCGACGCGCTCTGCTGCGGTGCGGACGATTGCGAGGACCGGTTCGCGCACGCCGCCGTCATGGCGACGGCGGCGAGCGCGACGATCAGTGCGAGTTTAGAACGTAAGTGCGGCATAGGTGTAATGATACTTGGCCTGCAGCACGGCAACCGTCGCGACCATCGACGGAACGACGACGGCGCCGGGGATGAGATGGGTGAGGATATCCTCGGCGACCTCGGGGCCGGTCATGCCCGCGGGCGCAAGGCCCTTCTTCACGATCGCGCGCGACTGCTCTTCGACCGCGGTGTGGCAGGTCATGAAGACCGCGCCGCGCTTTTGCAGCATCTCGATCGACATATCCTGATACATGCTCTTCTCGTCGTCGGGATCGCCCGAGGGATCGTAGGCGTTTTTCGCCTTCAGCCAGAGGTTGCTCGTGACCGTTTCACCGGCGTCGTTCTTGATGCCGAAGAATTCGCCGATCTTGTACTTCGACCACACGTAATCGCTGTAGCCGTACGCGGCCGACGGGCCGTGATTGGCGACGGCGATCGCGATCTTATCCGCCGGATACCCGTATCCGAAGTGCAGACCGTTGAGCGAGTTCTTGATGTTCGCGAGCATGGTCGGCTTGAACGCGATCGCCTCGAACATCTGACGAATCTCGGCCGGACGCCCGAGGAGCTTGGCGAACGCGGCCTCGTTGAAATCGGCCTTGCGTTCGACCAGGTGCGTGCCTCCGGGCACGGTCTCGGCCATGGCCGACGCGGCGCTGCCGGCAGCGACGAGCGATGCGGATGCGGCGAGGAAGGTGGTGCGTTTCATCGGCTATTCCTCCGTCGATTTCGGCGCGCCGAAGCCGTAGGAGCGATAGATCGCCTCGGCCGTCGGAGTCGCCAGGAAGTTCACAAAGGCTTGTGCGGCACTCGGGTGGGGAGCTCCCTTCACGGTCGCACCCATGTAGATCGCCTCGACGTTGTCTTTGGCGGGGATGCGGACGGCAACGATGCCGCTGTGAATGCGCTCCTGATAGAGCGCTTCGGAGATCCACACAGGTCCCGCATCGACGCGCCCGTCGAGAATCCACATCGGCGTCTGACGGTGATGGATTTGCGTGAGACGCGTGCCGCCGTTCTTAACCTTGGTCTCCATGATCGTGCGTACGAGCGCGGCGCCGCCGGTCTTTTTATAGGCGAGCTCGATCTGACGCGCGATGCCCTCGGTCTTGGGATTCGGCATCGCGACGCGAACGTCGGGTCGGCCGAGATCGGCGAGCGATCCGATGTGCTTGGGGTTGCCCGCGCGAACCATCATCGCGAGCACGTTCGTCGCATAGGTGACGGGCGTTCCGACGAGACCCGATGCGCGCATCGCATCCATCCGCTTTTTCCCCGAGAGATAGACGTCGGCGTGCAGGCCGATCGTCATCTCGCCGATGCGCAGTCCGCCGCGCTGAATCTGCTCCGCGAGCAGCCCCGGCGGCAACGTTTCGTAAAAGACGTGCTTGACCTCGGGATGCGCTTTTTGGAACGCCGCGAGGAGTGCGGGCATGACGAACCACTGGTTTCCGCCCGCGAAGATCACGAGATCGGCTCCGACCGGATCGCCGTGAATGTCCATGAGTTGATCGACGCAGGGAACGGTGCCGTCGACCGGAGCGGGTACGGCGCCGACGGTCAGCAGCAGCGCTGCCGCGGCGAGTGCGAGTGTGCGAAGCATACTCCCACGCTAGGACGGCGAGCGCAATAAGTCAAATTAGGGTTTTCTAGCGCTTGCTAAACATTTGCTTATGAACATCACCATCAGCCAGATCGAGGCGCTCCGCTCGGTCGCACGCACGGGCAGTTTCACCCGCGCGGCTCGGAGTCTGCGCGTCACGCAACCCGCCGTCAGCCAGCAGATCGCCGCGCTGCAGCGGGCGCTCGGCGTGCAGCTCATCGAGATCGTACGCAACCGGCCCGTGCTCACCGACGCCGGACGCTTCGTCGCGGAGCGCGCCGAAATGGTCTCGCGCGAACTCGATCGCTTGGTGCGCGAGACCGCCGATTATCGCCACGCCGAACGCGGCTCGCTCGATCTGGCCGCAACGCTGACGGTCGGAAACTACCTGCTGCCGAAAGTGCTCGCGGGATTCATGCGCGACCGCCCCAAGATCGTGCCGCGCGTCGACGTGGTCAACACGACGGCGGTCGCACGCTTGGTGCGTGACGGCGACGTGCATCTCGGGCTCGTCGAAGGGCGGATCGACGACGAAGCGTTCACGATCTGCCCGTTCGCGCGCGATCGGATGGCGCTCGTGGTTCCGGTGCGCGGCCATCCCTTCTCGAAGCGGGCGAGCGTGCGCGCCGAAGAGTTGGACGGCATTGCGTTCGTGAGCCGCGAGCGGGGATCAGGAACGCGCGATCTCGGGTACGAACTCTTGCTCGAACGCGGTGTCCGGCCGAACCTCGTGATCGAGCTTCCGGGTGGCGAAGCGATCGCGCGGGCCGTCGAAGCCGGACTCGGCCTTGCCATCCTTTCCGAACGCGTCGTGGAGCGTGCGCTCGCCATGAAGACCGTCCGCATCATTCCCGTCAGCGACCTCGTGCTCGATCGCGTTTTCTCGCTCGTGCATCTGCGCGATCGCACGCTGCCGCCGCTCGCGCGGGCATTCGGCGAGTACCTCTGCAACGACCATGACGCGGGAGCATTCGACGCATGATGAATCGCCGCGATTTCATCGCCGCAAGTGCGGTGGCCGCTTCGACGCTCGGCGCGCCGCACGCACCGCTCGTTCCGGAAGACGATCCCGCGATCGTCGTCGAACGCGCGATCCTGCGCCGCCCCGACGGCAACGTCGACGCCTATGCCGCCTACCCCAAACGCGCGAGCTCGCTCACGCCGGGCGTGGTGATCTGCATGCACATCTGGGGCGTCGACGCGCAACTACGCGACACGGTACGCCGCTTCGCGCTCGCCGGCTTCAACTGCATCGCGCCCGATCTCTACGCCCGCAACGATCCGCCGAGCGGCGACGGCACGAGCGATATCGCTCTCTTCAAACCCTATGCATCGAAGCTCCGGCGCGCGCAGTACGACGGCGACCTCCGCGCCGCGGCACTGCATCTGCGCGCGAAGTCGCCGAGCGGAAAGGTGGGCACGGCGGGCTTCTGCATGGGCGGACACATCGCACTGATCCAAGCGATCGACAACGCCGACGTCTTCAGCGCGGTCGCTCCGTTCTACGGAGCAGTCAAGGATATCGATCCGCTCGACGTGCGCATTCCGGTCTGCGGCAGCTACGGCGAGAAGGACCACAGCATCCCGGCGGACGATGTACGCGCATTCCGCAACGCCCTGCGCGTGCCGAACGACATTCGCATCTATCCCACCGCCGCCCATGCCTTCTTCGACGACACCCGCGCATCGTACGTCGCGAGCGCCGCGCAGGACGCATGGAAACGCACGATCGCCTTCTTTTCGGAGCAGCTCGGACCGTTACCGTGACCACACTCGTCGATCTCCTGTTTCTCATCGTCGGCGCTGCGATCGGCGCGGCCTTCGTCCATCTCGCGCAACGCGCGCGTACCGCGCGGCTCGAAGAACGGCTCGCCGCGACGGGCGAGCAAACGCACGCGGTCGAAGCGCTGCTGGAACGCGCCAAGAACGAGCTGCGCGAGAGCACGACCGCACGCGCGAGCGAACGCGTGGGCGAGATCGTCGCACCGATCGCGCAGAAGCTCGGCGAATTCGACCGGCTCGTGCGCGAAATCGAGAGCAAGCGTAACGAAGATACCGGCAGCCTCAAAGCGCAGATCGAGAACCTGCTGCAACGCGCCGACAAGATCGAATCGGCCGCGAACGCGCTTTCCAACCAAACCTCCACGCTCGTGACGGCGCTGCGCAGTCCTTCGACGCGCGGCAAGTGGGGCGAGATCCAACTGCGCAACGTGGTCGAGAAAGCGGGCATGCTCGCCTATTGCGACTTCGACGAGCAGCAGACGATCGCGGTCGAATCGGGCCGCGGCCGCCCCGATATGACGGTGAATCTGCCGGGCAGCCGACGCGTCTTCGTCGATGCGAAGGCGCCGACCGACGCGCTGCAGGCCGCCTTCGACGCCGTCGACGAGGAAGCGCGCCGCGAACTCGTCAAGCGCCACGCGAAGGCGCTGCAAGAGCACATCGATGCGCTCGCCAAGCGCGGCTACCATCAGATCGACGGTTCCGCCGACTTCGTGATCATGTTCGTGCCCGGCGAAGCCTTCCTGAGCGCGGCCTGCAACGAAAATCCGGCGCTGATCGAATACGCGCTCGATCGCGGCGTTCTCGTCACCGGACCGCTCTCGCTGATCAGCCTGCTGCGCTCGTTCGCGATGGGCTGGCAAGCGGTCAAACAGGAAGAGAACGCCAAGCGCATCGCCGCGCTCGGACGCGAACTCTACGAACGCAGCACGAAATTCGCGGAGCGCCTGGTCAAGCTCGGTGCGCAGATCGAACGCACGGTCGGCGCGTTCAACGAAACGGTCGGCACCTACGAGACGCGCTTGTTACCGCAGGGGCGCAAGCTCAAAGACGAGGCGTCGCTCTCGAGCGACGATCTGCCCGAGGTCGACGTGATCGATCTCGCACCACGCACCGTCACCGCGCTCGACGCGCAAGAACGCCCGTCACGTTCGAAGCGCACGCCGGGCGCCCCGCAGCTCTTTCAGAACGACGAAGCGGGCTAAGCGCAGCCGAGCGTGGCTTACCCGCTCTATCCCTATACGCCGCGTTCGGTGAGCGCGGTGGCCGTCGAAGTGCAGCAGCTTACCCCGACGCACGAGATGCGCCGGATGCAGCCGCACGGGCATACGTTCTTCGAGATTCTCGTGGTGACGCGCGGCGGCGGACGACACGTGGTGGGTGAGAGTGCGATCGATCTCGCCGAGCGCACCGCATTCGTGATTCCACCCGGCGTGATTCACGACTGCCGGGGGTTCGGTGAGGCCGACGCGTGGGTGCTGCTCTTCCTACCCGACGGCGCGGATGCGTCCGCGCACGCGGGCTTGAGTCTGATCGACGACGTGCCGACCGGCATGCTCTCCGACCTCTTTCGCAGACCCGTACTCGAGTTGATGCAGCCGATCGCGCTCGACGACGCGACCTATCGCACGATCTGCGATGCCTTCGAGCGCATGCACGCCGAGTTGCACGGCAAACGGCCGGGCTACGAATTCATCGTGCGCAGCGCGCTGCAGATCGTGCTCATCGAACTCGCCCGCAGCGCTCCCGCGACCGGTATCGACGCGGACGAGCCGCGTGCCCGCGACCTGCTCGCGCGCGTTTTCGCCGACATCGATCTGCACTTTACGGAGCGGGAGACACTCGCGGCGGCGAGTCGCCGTCTCCGATCGAATCCCGGCTACCTCACCACGCGGCTACGGCGGCTGACCGGACGGACGTACGGCGATTGGGTAATCGAGCGCCGCATGATCGAAGCGCGCCGCCTGCTCGCCGCGACGGACCTTGCGATCGGTGATATCGCCGAGCGCATCGGCTATTCGGAGAGCGAATCGTTCGTGAGGCGCTTCCGCGAACATCACCGCGTGACGCCCGCCGCGTGGCGAGCAAAATCCCGATCAATCGGCGCGTAAATCGCGACCTACCGCCTGCGGTACGGCGACGCTACGCTGAGGCCATGACCAAGAAGTTTCTTGCGGCCGCCGCGATCGGCGCCGCACTCCTCACCGCCGCGCCGCACGCGGTCAAGGCCGACCCCCGGACCAACGCGGCAATCGTGACGCGCGCGATGCATCAGCTCTTCGTCGAGCGCGACCTGAGCGCGATCAAGCGGTACTGGCAGAATCCCTACGAGCAGCACAACCCGATGGTTCCCGACGGAACGGCATCGCTCGCCGCGCTCGTCGCTCACCTCCCGAAGAACTTTCGCTACATTCCGGGCATGATCGTCGCGCAGGGCGACCTCGTCATGCTGCATGGGCAGTACATCGGCTTCGGACCGAAGGTGCTCGATACGGTCGACATCTTCCGACTCGAACGCGGAAAGATCGTCGAGCACTGGGATGTCATGCAGCCCGATGTCCCGGCGTCGCGCACGAAGAGCGGCAATCCGATGTTCTCACCGAACGAAGCCGCGAATCAGTAGCGTTCCCCCACACGAACGAAGAGCGGCGGTCGCACGATGTCGACCGCCGCTCCTCGTCGTTTTCGTCGACGCGTCAGTGTGCGGCTTCGAGTTGCTTCAACGCGGCGAGCGTGTTCGCCACGTGCTTGTCGGGGTCGAGGTTCGTGTAGCTGTAGACGATCTTGCCGTCTTGCGCGATCACGTACGAGGTGCGATTCGCGTACTTCGGAGCGACTGCGAGGACCGCGTCGTACTCTTTCTCGACCGTTTGATTGGTGTCGGCGGCGACCGCGAACTTCTTGCGGCACGCGCTGACCGAGAACTTCTGCAGCTTTGCGAGCGGATCGTGCGAGACGCCGATCACCGTTGCGTGGAGCGCGTGGTACTTGCCGATCGCATCGGCGAAATCGTGCGCTTCGATCGTGCAGCCCGGCGTAAAGGCGGCCGGGTAGAAGTACAGCACGACGGGCCCCTTCTTCAGCGCGTCGGCGAGACTGAAGGTGAAGACCTTCCCGCCTTGCGTCGCCTGAAGCGTGAAATCCGGCGCCTTGGTGCCGTCTTTAAGCGCCGCGAGCGCGGGAACCGTCGCGACGAGCGCGAGCGCCGCGAAGGCGCGCATGAATCGACCGAACATCCTACTTCCTCTCTAGCGTGCGGTCACAGACCCATGAGACGGGCGATGACCAAGCGTTGCACTTCGTTCGTGCCTTCGCCGATCTCGTTGATCTTCTGATCGCGATACATCCGCGAGACCGGATACTCATCCATAAACCCATATCCGCCGTGGATTTGCACCGCCTCGTTGACGACGCGCCGCGAGACTTCGGCGGCATAGAGCTTAGCAAGCGAGGCCGTCTGCACGTAATCGCGGCCGTGATCCTTTTCCCACGCTGCCTTGAGGATCATGAGCTTGGCGTGCTCGATCTCGCAGAGCATGTCCACGAGCTTGAACTGGATCGCTTGGAATTTGCTGATCGGTTTGCCGAAGGCGACGCGGTCTTTGGCATACTGCAGCGCCTCGTCGTAGGCACCCATCGCGAGGCCGACCGAGAGCGCGGCGACCGAGATGCGCCCACCGTCGAGAATGGTCAGGAACTGTTTGTAGCCCTCGCCCTGCGGGCCGAGCAAGCTATCTTCCGGCACCGTCGCATCCACGAAGCTGAGCTCGCGGGTGTCGGATGCGCGCCAACCCATCTTCTTGTACTTCTTGCTGCGGGTAAAGCCGGGCGCGGCCTGCGGCACGATGATGTTCGAGATTTCCGGGCGGCCGTCGGGGCGCGTGCCGGTGACCGCGGTGATCGTCGTGCCGCCGGTCAGATCGGTGCCGGAGTTGGTGATGAAAGCCTTGGTCCCGTTGATGACCCAGTTGCCGTTCTGCTTGACTGCTTTCGTCGAGCAGTTGCCCGCGTCGCTGCCCGCGTTCGGCTCCGTCAGACCGAAGCCCCAGAGCATTTTGCCCTGCGCGAGCGGCACGAGGTACTTCTGTTTTTGCTCCTCGGTGCCGAAGAGATAGAAAGGCGTCGCACCCAGCGACACGTGTGCGGCCATCGTGATCGCCGTCGACGCATCGGCGCGCGCGATCTCCATGACCGTCAGCGCGTAACTCACCGTATCGGCGCCCGCGCCACCGTACTTTTCGGGGAACGGCAGACCCATGAAACCGAGCTCCGCCATCTTGGACACGAGATCGTACGGGAACGCCTCCTCGCGGTCCATGTGCTCGGCGCGCGGTTTCACCTCGTGCTGCGCGAAGTCGCGCGCGAGGCTCTGAATCGCTCGTTGCTCGTCGGTCAGGTCGAAATTCATAGCCCGGAGGTATAGGTCGTGGCTTTAGGAAAAACCCTTTTACAGCGATGATTTCTCTGCGCGGCGTATCGCTGATCTATCCCAATGGCGTGCGCGCCCTCGACGGCGTGAGCCTCGAGATCGCCAAAGGCGACTTCGTCTTCCTCGTCGGCCATTCCGGAACGGGCAAATCGAGCTTGCTCCGCTTGCTCTA
>DAHUZB010000019.1 GCA_027306785.1 Vulcanimicrobiota bacterium | reverse complement strand
GGCGTTCATACTTGCGGCGTGCGGCCGGCAAGTGACGCCGGATCGCGGTGGGAGCAACCCTTCCGGCGGCGGACTGCCGTCGGGGGACATGAGCGTGAAGTTCAGCGTGGCGGCCCCATTCAACTTCCAGAAGTACTCGTACGCGATCGTCTTTAACACCTCGGGCGATGGCAACACCCCGCGCGCGCAGGGCGCGAGCAACAACTATCTGGGCTATTCCTTCGCGATCATCGTGAGCGGCTCGGGCGGCAGCGTCACCGCGAACGCCTACGCCTTCGTGCGACCCAACAACAATCCGAGCCAGCAGCCGACGCTCTTTCCGATCAACGCGGCGCAACAGCAGCTCGTGCTCGATAACATCAATTCCAACGGCCAGAATACCGAATTCGCGCTGCACTTCGCGCGGCTGATCGCAAGCGCGTTCGTCACCCCGGCGCCGTCGCCGACCGCGAGCGTCAGCGCCTCGCCGAGCGCCTCACCCACGGCGAGCGCGAGCCCGTCTGCGAGTCCGAGCGGCAGCCCGTCGGCGAGTCCGAGCGCATCGCCGACGCCGATTCCGGGCCTCGCGACGAATTGGCAGTACAATTTCTTCGTGGTTACCGGATCGATCCAGAGCGGCGGTACCCTGCAGATCGTCGATTCGCTCGGATCGTTCGGCGCGAACGATGCCAGCTACGTGAATCCGGCACCGCTCGATACCACGACCGCGTTCGATATTCCGATCATCGCGCAGGCGCCGTCGGCACCGTTCAGCGACCCGAGCGAACAGATCACGGGCGGCGAGATCGCGAACTCGCCGTAGCCCGGTGCTACAATGAGGGCATGATCGACGAACTTGCCGGCAACCAAGAACTCACCGCGTGTTCGCGCGAGGTCTGTCGCTGCACGCTGATGGGGCCGAGCCGCGGCGAGGTCTACTGCTCCGAAACGTGCCGCAAGGCCGACGAAGACGGCATCGAGAGCGAGACCTGCGCCTGCGGGCATCCGCCTTGCGACGAACGCTGAACGCCGCGCGCGACTAGAAGTTGAAGGTCGAGGGCACGAGCGGCCCGGATTGACCGAGGTTGAAGGTCGCGCTGTGGCTCGGGAAGGCCAGGATATTGATGGAGACGGTCACCAGTTTCAGCGACTGATTGTAGAGCGCTTGCAGTTGGTAACAGTCGCCGATCGTGCGCGTGATGTAGAGCACCTTGTTCTCCAGGCGCCCCTTGTTCTTCCAATCGATATCGGTGACGAATTGCGCGGCGGTATTCTTGCCGATCGGGGTGGAGAGCTGCAGGTTCGAGGTGTAGAACCCGCGGCCGATTCCGGGAATGAACGAACCGCTCAGCAGCACCATCGAACGCTGCGAGGGCTGCGCGATCAGCTGATAGCTCACCGGCAGCGCCTGCGCGTTGAAATTGGTCTGGAAGCCGAGTGAGAGATTGTAGGTGTTGCCGTTAAAGACGCGCACCAGATCCTGTGCGGTCTTGGTGTTCGCGTTCGGCTGCTGATCCAAGTATTGGAACGGCACGTACGCCGGGCCGTTATAGTTCGATTCGCCGTAGGTGAGCGAGTTGACGATGTGTCCGCCGATCGGCGTGGTCAGCGAGGCCTGCTGCTGGATCGACGCCTTCATATCGCCGGTACCGTACGCGTACTGCGAGACGTTGAGCGAGCCTTGGAAATTGCTCCCGAATACGTTTTCGATCAGCGGACCGAAGCCGAACGCGAGCGCGGCGCGCTGCGACGCAAACGCGTTCGAGGGCTCGCTGTATTCGCCGACCGTGAACGACGCGTTTGCCGGAACCGTGAGATTCGGCAAAAATTTGTACGGCCGAATCTGCAACTCCGGCAGCTTGTTGACGCCGTACGGCGACTGCGCGTAGTTTTTGTCGATCGTCATCAGGTAATCGGCGCCGTTGGTCGTGAGATGCAACTGATCGTTCACGTGCGCCGTCGCGTTGGACGAACCGATGCCCGCGAAGGTCGACTGACTGTTGGCGAGGTTGAAGTTGATCCCGTTGCTCAGCTTGGGCGTGAACTGCCGATTATCGGTGAACGAAAAGCTGTTGTTGCTCGACTGCGAGCCGACCGCGCTACGCGTGAATCCATAGGTCTGCGACGTGTGCAGCGATTGGTGGGCGATCGTTCCGTTGAAGTTGGTATTCGCGGGGAGGTTAGTGTACGGGCCGTAGTTCGACTGATAGGAGAGCCCGAAGTTACCGCGCAGCGTCTGCGAGAAGTTCTCGGTCTCCGCGATCTGGATGTTGTTGTTCGTCGTCTGCACGCGGCGGTCGTTGATGCGATAGAAGTTCACGTTGCCGCTGCGATGCCCGCTGCGCTTGGCGAAATAGGCGACGTAGCCGAGGCCGAGCCCGACCTTGGTGAAATAGTTGAGGATGTAGTACCCGTAGTAGTACTGATCGCGTCCGAACGTGGTACGCGTCTTGATCCAATAGCCTTCGTACTGATCGTATCCGACGTCGGGAAAATACTTCGGGCGCTGCGCCTCGTTCTGAACGGTGCGCAGCGGAATCACGACTTTCGGCAGAAAAAAGACCGCCGCCGCGCCCAGCCACAGGATCGCCCGGTAGATGACGATCTTGTCGCCGGGATAGACGACGAAGTTCTTGCCGGTGATGTGGTAGCCGCCCCGCGCGTTCTCGCACGTGGTGACGTAGGGCGCGGTTCCGTGCCCGACGCCGTCGGGCTCGGTGTAGAGATTCTTGCCCGTGTAATGAACGAGACCGCGTTGCACGCCCTCCGAGCTCGTGCCGCGCGCGCCGTCCAACCGCGCGGTCTGATCGATCGTGTCGAACGTGATCTTGTCGGCGCTCAGCACCGAGTCGCGCGCATGGTTGATGATGAACGGATGACCGGTGATGGTAACCGTGCGCAGGCCGTCGTAGTGCGCGTGCTCGCCCACGATCTCTTCGGCGCCGTAGAGAATGTGCACGTTGCCGTCGGCGTCGCCGGGCTGACCCTGATTGGTGTTCCCCGAGACCTTGTCGGCGAGAATCGCGATTGCGTTCGGCGGCAGGGTGGGCAGGCCGGTCGGCTGCGGCGTCGGCGAGGGGGGCTCCACGCCCGCGGGCGTGATCGGCGGGGGCGTGCTGCCGCCGCGCTCCACGAAGACGGGCTGGTTCTGATCGAAGGGGTTCGGCGTCGCGGTCGGGATCGGCGGCGGCGTGGGCGCTTGCGTCGCGCCCGGCTGCGGGCGCGGCGTGGCGTAGAGCGTGGTCGTGCTGTTGCCGACCGGCGCGAAGCTCGGGGTGGCGAGCGGCGAGGGCGACGCGGACGGCGATGCCGAGGGCGATGCGCTCGGTGAGGGCAGCGTGAACTGCGCCACCCATTCGCTTCCCACCGGCTCCTGCGCGCGGGCGCGATCGCGCGCGAACGCCGCGGCTTCGTGGATGGCGCAGCTCTGTCCGTTCATGAGCGCGAGGACGTGATCGTTCGCCGCCTTCGCGCCGGTCAGCGGCGATGCCGGCGCGGGCACCGACTCGCAGAGCAGCGCGAGGATACAGACGGCCGCGCCGAGCGCGCGACGAGAGGCGGCGGTGAGGGTCACGCGGTCAGTGTTCTTCCAGCCAGAGTAGCACGATGCCGCTGATACCCATGATGATGTTCGGTATCCACGCGGCAAGGTAGGGGTTGATCTGTCCGTTGCGTCCGAACGCTGCGGCCGCCGACGTCAGCAAAAAGTAGACGAAGAAGGCGAAGATGGAGAGCGCGACGCCGAGCGTGCGCCCGCGTTTGCCGAAACGCAGCGCGAGCGGAACCGCGAGCACGATGCCGATGAAGCAGGCGAACGGCCAGGCGAGTTTCTGCGCGAGGTTGATCTCCAGGCCGCCGAGCGCCGAGCCGCCCATGCCTTGGGCCTGCAGCGCGGTTACGCGCACCTTGAGATCCTTGCTCGACATCGTCCACGGATCTTGGGTGGTGCTGCTCATGAACTGCGCCGCGGTCTCCGCGAGCGGCAAGCCGACGGTCACGCTCTTGACGTGCTGCTGACTCGTCATATAGCCGTCGGCGTTGTAGCGCGTGTCGATCACGTCGTGCATCACGAGCGCGCCGTGTTCCACGGTCGCCGTTTTTGCCTGAAGCGTTTCGGCCCACGGGCCGTACCGCGCGGGCTTGAATACTTGCACGCCTTCCATCGTCTTGTTGTCGGGCAGCACCTGCGAGACGTAGAAGACGTTGCCGGTATCGGGATCTTTGCGGAAGAACTGCGGCTCCACCGGCAGTGCGTTGGTGTGATAGATGATCTGGTAGAACGTCCGCGTGGAGAGATCGACCGAGATCGGCGCGAGATGTTCGTTGATGAGATAGGTCAGGACGAACATGCCGAAGCCGAAGGCGAACGGCGCGAGCGCGATGCGCCAAACCGGGATGCCCGAGGTGCGCATCGCGGTGACCTCGTTGTCGCCCATCACGCGCCCCATCGCGAGCAGCGCGGCGAAGAGACACGCGAACGGGAACGCCATCGGCGTCGCCTGCGGAATGCGGAAGACGACGAATCGCAGCGCTAAAAAGAACGGCGCGTGCTGATTGATGATGTAATCCGCCGCCAAGAAAAAGATGTTGAGCGCCCAAAAGATCAGATAGGCGCCGACCGCAAAGAGAAACGGTCCCACCATTTCGTTCAGCAGGTAGCGGTCGAGAATCGGGAGCCGCAAGCTCAGCGCGCGCAGGCGCGGCAGCGGCTGACGGTCGGTGAGCGTCGCCATCGGTGTTCCTGACGCTGCGCTAGTAGCTCCGGTACGCCGAGAGCACGCGCGCCACGTAGGCACGCGTCTCGGCATACGGAGGAACGCCGTGGTAGCGGTCCACCGCGCCGGGTCCCGCGTTGTACGCGGCGACCGCGAGCGTCACGTTGCCGTGATAGCGCGACAGCAGCGATTTGAGATACGACGATCCGCACTGCACGTTCTCGGTGGGATCGAACGGGTTCGCAATGCCGCACGACGCCGACGTGCCGGGCATCAATTGCATCAGCCCTTGCGCGCCCGCGAGGCTCACCGCCGACGGATCGCCCGAGGATTCGGCCATCAGCACCGCGCGAACGAGTCCCGGCGGCACGCTGCTCTCGGTCGATGCCTGCTGCACGAGCGATGAGATCTGCGCGGGGTTGAGCGCGTGCGGCGCATAGGGCAGGTATCCCGTGCCCCCGCATCCGTAGAGCAGGCCGAGCAGCATCGCCGTCCCGAGCAGGCGTTTCATATCAGGTGCCTCTTCTCTGATCGGGGGCATCGGCCTGTCGATTCCGAGGGCCCTGCGGATTAGAAGGGCAGGAAGGCGAAGGCCACGCCGAGCGCGGCGATGACGAGGCCCGAGAGCAGCTCGCCGTAGCGCTCCAGGCGACCGAACGCCACGCGCTCGAGCCCGGCAACCGAGCCGTAGACCAGTGCGGCATACGTGACGATGGTGGACGCCGCGAAGACGACCGCCATCACCGAGAGCTGCGCGAGACCGTAGCGGCCGGCGGCGAAGAAGGCGGGGATGCCCTCGATCATCGGGCTCGAGCCGAGGACGAGGGCCAGGGTCATCGCACCGCTCGCCTGGTGGGCGTGATCGTGCATCACCGCCACACCGTCGAGCGCGTGCCAGTCTTCGTCGTGATGTTCGTGCCAGTGTACGTGCACGGTGCCGTCGGCATGACGGTGCTCGTGCGCGTGCCCGAAATGCTCGTGCCCGTGCCCCTCGCGGAGTTCGCGCATCGCGCCGAACGCCACGTATCCGCCGAATCCGACGAGCGCCAGGCTTGAGAGCAGCGCGAGCGCATGCCCGATCGTCTTCGCGGCGACGACGCCGAGAATCCAAACGACGATCGCGATCGCGAGCGTGGAAGCGACGTGCCCCACGCCCGCCCGCACCGCGGTGCGCACGGCCTGCGTGCGCGTCCATCCCGAGCGGCGTGCAAGCAGCGCGATCGGGGCCCAGTGATCGGGTACGATGGTGTGCAGGATGCCGACGGCGGCGACCGCGGCGATGAGCGCGAGATTCACACCGGCGGTTCTTCGCCTATTCTCCGGCGGCGCCTACGATGCGCCCATGAGTACACTGACGATCGATCTGTTCGGCAAGACGCTGGCCGAGACGAGCGCCTGGATCGAGGAGTACATGGAGATTTCGGGCGAGCGGGAGCCCGAACGCGCGCTCCACGCGATGCGAGCGGTGCTGCACGCGCTGCGCGATCGCCTCACGCTCGATCAGAACACGCACCTTTCCGCGCAATTGCCGACCATGCTGCGGGGGCTCTACTACGAGTCGTGGGATCCGCACGGCTCGCTTGCCAAGCGCGCGACGCTCGACGAATTTCTCGAACGCATCGCCGAGGAGTACGGGCGTCACGATCGCGATTTCGATCCCGGGGCGGTCGCGACGGCGGTCTTCTCGGTGCTCGGCGGCCGCGTCGGCGATGCGATCGTCAAGATCGAGGCCACGCTGCCCAAAGAGTATCGCGTCCTGTGGGAATTTCCGTTCTCCGAGGTGTAGTGAGCGTGCGTGGCGTCACTTCTGGAGCGGCCGCTGCGCGCGGCGATTCTCGCGGCGGCCGATAGTCCGTTCGTCCAGCGCACGGTCAGCCGCTACGGCATGCAGCTCGGCGCGCGCCGCTTCGTTGCGGGCGAGAGCACCGATGAGTTTCTCGCCGTCGCGCGCGAGGTGAACGCGCGCGGCTTCGCGGTCGCGTGCGGCATTCTCGGCGAGGGCGTGGCGGATCGCGCCCAGGCGATCGCGGCGGCCGATCACTACTGCGCGCTGCTGCGCACGTTCGCCGAACGCGGGATCGATGCGAACGTCGCCTTCAAACTCACGCACGTGGGGCTCGATATCGATCCCGAGCTCGCCTTCGAGAACGCCGCGCGCATCGCGCAGACCGCACGCGAGTGCGGCAATACGATGCGGCTCGATATGGAGCAGTCGCGGTACGTCGATGCCACGCTCGCGATCTACCGCCGTCTACGCGCGCGTTTCGATAACGTCGGCTACGTGCTGCAGTCGTATCTGCTGCGCAGTATGGACGATCTCGTCTCCACGCTCGATCTGCAGCCGAACGTGCGCTTCGTGAAAGGCGCCTATCTCGAACCGCCCGCGATCGCCTTCTCCGAGAAGCGCGAGGTGGACGCAAACTATCTCGCACTCGTCGAGCGGGCGCTCGCGAGCCCGGGCTACACCGCGATCGCCACGCACGATCCGGCGATCATCGCGCATGCGGAACGCATCATCGCGGAGCGTTCGATCCCGCTGCGCGGCCGCTTCGAGTTTCAGATGCTCTACGGCATCAGTCCCGCGCTTGCCGATGCACTCGTCGCGCGCGGGTATCGGGTGCGCCTCGCGGTGCCGTTCGGCGATTACTGGTTTCCCTACCTCATGCGGCGATTGGCGGAGCGTCCGGCCAATCTCGCGTTCTTTTTGCGCGGAGCGTTTTCCAAGCGATGAGTTTTGCTCTCGAAGGCGTGTGGTCGGCGGTACTCACGCCCGTCGACGCCGATCTGCAGCCCGACGCCGTGCGCGCGATCGCGTACTATCGCGACCTGATCGAGCAGGGTCTACACGGCATCAATCTGCTCGGCACGACGGGTGAGGCGATGTCGTTCGGCACCGCGCAGCGCGTGCGTTTGATGGAAGCGCTCGCGCGTAGCGGCTTTCCGCCGGAGCGAGCGATGGTCGGCACGGGCGCCGCCGCGCTCGCCGATTGCGCCGTGCTCACGCGCGCCGCGTTCGATCTCGGCTTTGCCGCCGCACTGGTGATCCCGCCGTTCTACTATCGCGACGTGACCGACGACGGCGTGCTGCGCTTCTTCGACGCGCTGCTCGCGCGTTCGCATCGCCCGGGCGCAAAGGTGCTGCTCTACAATTTCCCGCGCATGAGCGGCATCACGTTTCACGCGGATCTCGTGGATCGGCTCGTTACCGCCTTCCCCGAGGCGATCGTGGGCATGAAAGACAGCTCGAACGACCGTGCGCTGCAGGCGGAGTTGGTGAAGCGCCGTCCCTCGTTCGCGGTGATGCCGGGATCGGAGACGGGACTCGGCTCGCGGCGCGAGCGCGGCCTGGCGGGCTGCATCTCCGGCAGTGTTGCGCTCTGGGCGTCGCTCGCGCGCCGTGTGTACGACACCGGCGATCCGAGCGAAGCCGAGACGCTCGACGCTTTGCGCGCCGAGCTCGACGGACAGCCGATGATTCCGGCGGTGCGGTATCTGGTCGCGCAGCAGCGTCGCGACGACGCGTGGGAGCGCTGCGTGCCGCCGCTCGAACCGCTCGCACCGAATTTTCGTGCCTCGCTGGACGATGCCCGAGCCGCACGTTCGTAAGGCGCGGCCCGACGACGCCGACGCGATCGCGCGCGTGCACGTCGCCTCGTGGAGCGCGCACTATCGCGGATTGCTGACCGACGAAGAGATCGACCGCCGCACGGTCGAGGTGCGTCGCGCACAATGGACTGCGCTGCTCGACGCGACCGATCGTGTGACGCTCGTCGCCGATGACGCCACCCGCGGCGCGATCGGCTTCGCGAGCGCGATCCTGCTCGCGCAGCCGGAGGCGGGTTTTCACGGCTACCTGCACACGCTCTATCTCGCGCCGGGTGCGACGGGCAATGGCCTCGGAGAGGTGCTCATTCGCGCCGTCGCCGCCGAATTGCAGGCGCGCGGTATCGCCGACATGGCGTTACGTACGCTGCGCCTCAACCGCGCGCGTTCGTTTTACGAGCGGCTCGGTGCACGTCTGATCGACGGCTTCGACTACGACGCCGGTCACTTCGACGATGTCGCGTACGGCTTTGACGATCTCCGGGCGCTCGCAGTAGAAGACCACCCCGCGTCATCCTGAGCCCATCCCGGTGTCATCCTGAGCTTGTCGAAGGATGTCCCCGCGTCATCCTGAGCTTGTCGAAGGATGTCCCCGTGTCATCCTGAGCCTGTCGAAGGATGTCCCCGCGTCATCCTGAGCCTGTCGAAGGATGTCCCCGTGTCATCCTGAGCTTGTCGAAGGATGTCCCCGTGTCATCCTGAGCTTGTCGAAGGACGTTCCCTAGATTCCCTGGACGAGTTTCGCGAGGCCGAAGGCGACGGCGGATGCGACGCCGCCGATGAGGACGGTTTGGAGCGCGGAGCGCAGCCACGGGATGCCGGTGAGTGCGCCCTTGACCGCGCCGAAGATCGCGAGTGCAATCATCGTGACGACGGCGGAGACGAGCAGCGCTTCGCCCGCGTTAGCGACGAGCATATACGGAATCAGCGGAACGAGGCCGCCGAGCACGTAGGATGCGCCGATCGTCCCGCCGCTGCGCAGGGCGCGTTTGGGATCGGGCTCCTCGAGCCCGAGCTCGAGACGCATCATGAAGTTGACCCACTGGTCGGGATCGCGAGCGATCATCTCCACGGCGTCGTGCAGGGTCGATCCGCTCAGGCCGTAGCTCGCGAGGATCTGCGCGACCTCGCCGCGCTCTGCGTCGGGAATCGTCGCGATCTCGCGGTGCTCGCGTGCAAGCTCGCTGCGATAGTGCTCTTGATCGGTACGCGCGGCGAGATAGCCGCCGAGCGCCATCGCGATCGCGCCCGCCGCGACTTCCGCGATGCCCGCGGTCACCACGATCTTCGATGAAGCGATCGCTCCCGAGATACCCGCCGCAAGCGCGAACGGCACGGTGAGGCCGTCGGACATCCCGATGACGACGTCGCGCACCGTCTCCGACGCCGTAAAGTGCGATTCGTGATGTTCGCTGAAAATCGGCATAATCGCGTCCTCTTCCCCGGCCATTCTCGGAGTGGTACGTGCTCTCCCGGTGCGCCGTCTAAGGCGATGATAACGCGGCGATAACGCGGTTTTAATCGACGATCGTGTAGCGTGTGCGGTAGTTCGTCTTCTTTCTTTTTAATACGGATCGCACTTGCTATGAATACTCTACGCACACGCGTGGGCGCAGCTCTGCTCGCCTGCGTCTCCTCGTGCCTGCTCGGGACCGGCGCGGCCCATGCCGAGACGATCGGCAGCGTGACCGGAACGTTTGAATCGATCGTCGGGCATAACGGGATCGCCGGTGCCCAAGTGCTACTGATCGGCGCCGACGGCCAGCGCGTCTATCACGCGAGCACCGATGCGCACGGACACTTTCGCCTGACCGGCATTCCGGCGGGCGCGTACCGCGTCGAAACGCAGTCGACGACGTTTTACACCGCGCCGCTGCCGGTGCGCGTGGGAGACGGCGATCTTCGGTTGACGCTCGAAGGGGTTCGCACGATCGCGGCGATCGCCGTGAACGCGCCGCGTCGCCTCGCGCCGAGCAAAGCGGGACTCTTCCACACCTCGCAGACCGAGGTCGTTCTCGATAAGAACATCATCAAGTCGCAGGCGCCGCTCGCGGGTTCGGAGCAACTGCTCGCGGCCGCACCGGGCGTGATGCAAGCGAGCTACGGTTCGACCGGCGCCGCAAAGGGCATGATCAGTCTTCGCGGCTTCAAACAGGGCTGGGCGAATCAGGCCGGCGTCGTCGATGACGGGCTCTTCGGCGTCACGCTCAACGGCGTGTATCTGAACAATCCGCAGACCGGCATTTGGGAACCGAACGAAGTCCCCGATCTCTCGATCATTTCGGGATCGCGCGTGACGTTCGGACCCGGTAACGTCGCGACGCGCACCTTCGATAGCATGGGCGGAACGGTCGACTTCTACACGATTCTCCCGAGCAAAGACTCGACGCTCCGCGCGAGCACCACGACGGGAAGCTACGGCGGCCGGGGCTATCATCTCGATTTCAGCCGCGCGCTCTCGTCGCACTGGAGCATGCTCGTCGCGCAGGGCCGTACGTTCTCGCAAGGCTTCCGCGACATCTACGGATCGGGACAGAGCGCGCCCGGTTCCACCTACGGCACCTTCGCCGAATTTCAGGATCTCTTCCCGAAGGGCTCGCTGCTCTTCTTCGGATATGCCGCCGACGGCGTGGATTATCGTCCGAATCTCGTGCCCGTGACGCCGCTCGTCGGTCCCAACGGCGCGGTGGTGACGGTAAACGGCTTCGATCTTCAGGGAAATCCGATTCCGGGTCCCGCGTACAGTCAGGCCACCACGGGATTCTACTCGGCGCTGCCGGGCTCGGTATGGCAGAAGACCGATACGAACGCCACGCGACTCGGAGCGGTCGATCTCACCTACAATACCGGCTACGGATCGTACCTCACGAACCAGCTCTGGTATCGTCACGGCGACCGTCTTCACGTCAAAGATTTCAACTTCGATCAAAGCGGGAACACGTCGCGCTACGAGTACAATAACCCGTTCTCGAACGCGTTCGGTGACACGTTCACGTACCATCTCGCGCACGGTCCGCACGATATCGCGGTCGGCATGAATTTGCTCTACTCGCACTACGAAACGCGCAACGCGTTTTGGAACACCGACCCGGTGGAGAGCGGCGGCCCGGCGACGTCGCAGCAGGCGCCCTCGAACTTCCGCAGCAACGATTTCTGGATGTCCGACGCGGCGCTCTTTTTCCAAGACTCGGTGCATTTGAGCGAGCGGGCGAACCTCATTCTCGGCGCGCGCACCGTCGCGCTGAATACGAGTTTCGTAAATAACGGTCTGGCCGCGTTCCCCATCTGCGCGGATCCGACATCGGTCTGCTACGGCAACAATCACACCAATCAGCCGAACTCGACGACCGGCTTTCACGAACTCGAACCGTCGTTCTCGTTCCGCTACGCGCTCGCGCGCAACTTGGCGGGCTATGTGTCGTACGGTCGCGCGGTGCGCAATCCGCAGACCTCGCCCGGCGGCCCGTACCAGCGCGTCTCCGTGCAGGGGCTCGTGCCCGAAGCGACCGACGACACCGAGGGCGGCCTGAAATTCTACCGCCGCCTCGTCGGACAGAATCTCGACGGATCGGATCGCGAGGATTCGGCGACGATCGGGCTCTTCGACAGCACGCTGCTCAACCAGAACATCCCGCTCTCGGTCGGTCAGGGCCTCAAGGTCTCGTCGGCGAGCGGAAGTTCGCGCTACACCGGCTTGACGTTCGCGTTCAACGCCGATGTCGACCGCGCGTTCCAAATGTTCGGCAGCTACTCGATCACGCACGCGATCTTCTCGACCTACAACGTGCCGGGCGTCGGCTCGTATAACGGACTGCCGGTGACGCAGACGCCGAAGGATACGGGAAATCTCGGGCTCGTCGCATCGTTCCACGCGGGCAAGGGCCTCCTCACCGCGCGGGCGTGGGATCAATTCGTCGGTCCGCAGCCGCTCTGGGATAACTCGGGCACGTCGACGATCATCCCCGGTTTCCAGGGCCCCGATCTGCTCGGGCGCACGATCCCGTCCTACAATCTCGTCAACGGGTCGCTCTCGTATCGCGTCGGTACGAAGAACGAACCGGTCACGCTCAGCGTGAACGCGACGAACCTGTTCAACCGTAAGTACAACGTGTTCGAGTATCTCACGTCGGGCGCGTACTTCGCGGGCGGCGCTGGCCAAGGCACCAACTACGGTGCGGGCCAGCTGCTCGCCGATCCGGGTGCGCCGCGCGAGGTGCAGTTCACGGTCTCCGTCGGCGAATAGGTCGCCGTTTATCCGCGCTTCTGCTGGTGGAGTCCGATCCGGTTGCCTTCGGGATCGTGTACGACGCTCATGCGGCAGACCGGGGTCTCGGTGATCGGTTCGGTTGCCACGCTGCGCTCGGAGAGCGAGCGCAGCGTGGCGTCGAGATCGTCGACCTCGAAAACGACGCCCGCGCCGGTGCCGGCCGCGCGCCCGTTCCATTCCCACCAGACGAGCGAGAACGCGGTATCACCGAGGTGCACTTCGTTGTAGCGTTCGACGCCGTCTTCGACGTACGGGCCGACGAAGTGCAAGCCGAGATTGGCTTCGTACCACGCGCGCGTCGCTGCGACGTCGCGGCACGGATAGCCGGAAAATGCGATGTGGGTGATCACGAGACACCTCGCCGGTGAGCGGAAGTTATGTCGTCAGCTCTTCGGCCAGCGCGCGTGCCTTGGCCTTTACCAGATCCCGAATCTCGCGGACGCGCTCGGGCGTTGCGCCTTTGGGATCGGGCAGCCCCCAGTCGGCGTCGATGCGCGGTACGCCCTGCACGTCGCAGCCCATCGTGATGATGCGTGCGGCGCGCGCGGCGAGTGCGGGATCGATCAGCTTCGGGCGGGCGGCGGAGATATCGATGCCGTCCTCGGCCATCGCCGCGACCACGCCCGCGTTCGGGGCGTCGGCCGCTTCGGTTCCGGCCGATGCGATCTCGAGCGCGTCGCCCGCGTAGTGGCGTAGGTACGCCTCGGCCATCTGGCTGCGCCCGGTGTTGTGGCGGCAGACGAAGAGCACGAGCGGCTTAGGCGAGGTCATGTGATGCTTCTCCCGATTGCGGTGCGAGCCAGGCGAAGAGTGCGGTTGCCGCGAGCGCGCCGAGCAACTGCGCCGCAACGAACCCGGCAACGTCGTCCGGGCGAATGCCGGAGAACGTGTCGGTGAGCGAGCGCGCGATCGTGACCGCCGGATTGGCAAACGATGTCGACGAGGTGAACCAATAGGCCGCCACGATGTAGGCGGCGACGGTGAAGGGCACGATGGCCGGACGGTGCCGCGCGCAGCCCCAAATGATCGCGAGCAATCCGAACGTCGCCAGAAATTCGGAGAACCATTGCGCGCCGCCGCTGCGCACGTGATGCGACGCGAAGAAGAGCGGTAACCCGAACATGACGTTCGCCGCGGCGACGCCGACGATCGCACCCGCGATCTGCGCGCCGATGTAGACCGGCGTCTCGCGCCACGATAATCCGCCGCGCAGGGCATCCGCGAGCGAGACCGCGGGATTCAGATGCGCGCCGGAGATCGGCGCGAAGACGGCGATCAGGCAGACGAGTGCGCCGCCGGTCGCGAGGGAGTTTGCGAGCAGCGCAATCGCGGTATTGCCGCCCGCGAGGCGCTCGCCCATGATGCCCGATCCCACCACCGCCGCGAGCAGTAGCGCCGTGCCGAGAAACTCCGCGACGGCCGCACGCGCGAGCCTCACGCGCGCACCTGCGCGCGTAACGCGCCGTCGACGGCGGCCACGATGCGCTCGCGCGCGCCGTCGGCCAGGCGGTAGTAGACCCAGGTGCCGCGACGTTCCCCGGTCACGAGACCCGCCTCGCGCAGCACCCGCAGATGATGCGAGACGGTCGGTTGGTTGAGCGGGAGCGCAGCGGTGAAATCGCAGACGCACACCTCGTCGCTCGCTCGCGCGAGGGTCGCGAGGATGCGTAGGCGATGGGGATCGGCGAGCGCCTTGAGCAGCTCGGCGGCCGCACCGAACTCGTCGCTCGCGATCTCGCCCGGAGGGCAGCAGCGTTGCATCGACATGCATCGATATTACGAGCTGCATCGAGACTCGTCAATATGGCAGGAGCGGGCTTCGAGATGTTCCCAGGATCGGAGCAGCACCGGGGTACGCTCGATGCATGAAAGAGATCGAATACGAAGCACGGCTCTTCCCGGCGCGTGAGGATGCCGAATCCGCGCTGCAGCGTCTGGCCGAGATCGGCTACGGCAAGGAGCAGATCAGCCTCGTGCTCGGCGAGCGGGATCTTCCGCCGGATCAGAGCTTCCAGAGCGATAGCTCGCCGCTCGCGACCGAAGGCCCGATGGGCACCGTCGGCCTCGGGGTGGGGGCCGCGGCGGGCGGCATTCTCGGGGCGATCGTCGGGCTCGCGGCGAGCACCGCGATGATCGTCATCTCCGAAGGCGCCGCCATTCCGTTCGTGGCCGGACCGTTTCGTCAGCGCCATCGCCGGACTCAGCGTGGGGCTCGCGAGCGGCGGCATCGTGGGCGCGCTGCTCGAGATCGGGATCGAGGCCGAAGACTGGCGCACGGGTCTCGCGCACGGCGCGGTCGGCCTCATCGTCGCGTTACGGGCGCACGACGATCGCGCGGTGGTGCGCGACGCGCTCATGGATTGGCAGCGGCGCTAGCGCGAGCCGTCGTTCAGGCGCGCGGCGGCTTCGCGCAGCCCGGCTTTGATCTGCTCGGGCGTCGGGGGGCAGCCGCGCACGACGATCTCGGCACCCACTTCCTCGCCCGCACCGTTTCCGGCGGTTCCGATGCCGCACCAGGGGCCCGCGCCCGCCGCGCAATCGCCGATGGCGACGATGATGCACGGTTGCGCGGCTGCGGCAATCGTCGCGGCCGCGGCGCTGCGCATCGCGTCGCTCATCGGTCCGGAGATCGTGATCGCGTCGGCGTGGCGCGGAGAGGCGGCAATCTCGAAGCCTTCGCTCGTCATGTCGTAATCGGGTCCGGCGAGCGCGTTCATCTCGTGTTCGCAGCCGTTACAGCTGCCGCAGACGAGATGACGGATCGCGAGCGCATGCGTAAACGGTCGACTCATCTCAGCGATCCGCACACGCATAGCAGAGGTTGAAGCTCTTGTTGACGAGCGGGAAATCCGGCACGATCCCGTGTTCCATCGCGCGTGCGACGAGCGGCCAGGTGCGATACGAACCCGTGATGCAATGCATGCGCGTGATCGAGCCGCGCATGTCGGCTCCGAGCGAAATCACCGTCGCCCCGCGCGCGCCTTCGGTCACGGCCGTCCAACGCCCGCCGCGAAACGAGAGCTCCTCCGGCTCATCCGGCGTACTCGCGCCGAGCTCCGCGAGCGCGAGATCGCACATGCGAAGTGAATCGAGCATTTCGCGGTACTTTACGCGAGCGCGTGCGAGGACGTCGCCCGCGCTCTCGTACGGTACCTCGGGCCGAATCAGGCAATAGGCACCGTACGGCGCGTGCGTGCGTACGTCCGCACGGCCGCCCGAGGCGCGTAACGCGGGACCGACGGCACCGAATGCGCCCGCCCGCTCGGGCGAGACGATGCCCGTTTGCGAAAACCGTGCTACGAGCGAACGCGTCTCGAAGAGCAGCGTGCCGTAGCGCTCGATCTCCGGCCGCATCGCACGCAGCGACGCGCGGAGCGCGGCCGGATCGGCGAGAACTCCCGCGCGCACGCCGCCCGGCTGCACCGCATCGAACATGAAGCGGTGCCCGGTGTGTTCCCCGCACAAGCGCATCACGCGCTCCTTCAAGCGCAAGCCCTCGAGCTGTCCTCGCGCGAATCCCGCCCCCGCCGATGCGGATGCGAGATCGAAGAGATGATTGTAGAGCCGTTCCAGTTCCGCAAAGATCAACCGCGCGAACTCCGCGGCGGGCGTGCACGCGCAATCGCCGAGCGCTTCGATGCACCGCGCGTACGCCCACGAACGCGAGACCGAGCATGCCGCGCAGATCGTCGCGACGAGCGGCGCCGCGTCGAGCACGTGCATCCCTTCGAGCGCGCGTTCGATGCCGCGGCGGCTGTAGGAGAGTTGCGCGTCGAGATGCGCGATGCTCTCGCCCGCACTCGAGATCGTGAATCGTCCGGGCTCGATGATACCCGCATGCACGGGACCGACGACGATCGTGGTCACGCCGCGCCCGCTCGCGGTGCGCGCTTCGGGCACGCGCCCGTGCTCGATGAAGAGTGGACGTTCGTCGGGTATCTGCACGAACTGCACGCCGCGCTCGTCGCGCATCTCGCGCTCGTCCCAATCGAACATCGGAAACGACGGCGTCGACGAAACGAGCGTCTCGCCGTCGCGCACCCGAGCGCGTAGCGCGAGCGCGCCCTCGCGCTCGAGGAACGTGTACTGCACCACGTTCGCGCTCGCGTGCGCTCCGAGCGGAATCGTGCGCTCCGCTTCTTCGCGCACGCGCGCCGGAAGCTCGGCGACGGAGACGTCGCACTCGCGATAGTTCACGGTCGAAACACTCCGAGGTACGGAAACGCCGCGCATAGTACCGCGGCGGCGGTCGCCACGAGCGTCGCGGTGAGCGCGAGCTTCGGCGTACGTGCGGCCGATGCGGAGGAGGCCTCCGCGCGGCGCCCCACGGCAAAGCGCGCGAGCGCGATGAAGCCGACGATCGAGCCGATCACGATCGCGATAAGCGCAACCCATGCGCGGGCCTGCGCCGCCGCGCCGAGGATGAGCATCTCCGATGCGAAGGTGGCGAAGGGCGGCAATCCGCCGAGCGCAATGAAAGGCGCGAGTTCGAGTCGCGACGATCGCCCGCGCTCGTACGAGATGCCGACCGCGAGGAACGCCGAGGATTTCGCGAATGCATGCGCCACCGCGTGAAAGACGGCCGCAAAGAGCGCGAGCGGTGTTCCGATCGCAAGGGCGATCGCGACCAAGCCGCTGTGCTCGATCGTAGAATAGGAGAGCAATCGTTTCGGATCGCGCTGCGCGAGCATCAGCATCGTACCGAGGAGCAGCGACGCGATGCCGATGCCTCCCAGGAGCGGATCGAAGAGCGCCACGTGCGCGGCGTGCGCCAGCGCCTGCACGCGCGCGATCGCATAGAGCGCGCAGGTGACCAGCAGCCCGGAGAGCGCCGCGCTAATCGGCGCGGGCGCTTTGGAATGCGCATCGGGCAGCCAGGTATGCATCGGCACGAGGCCCGCTTTCACCGCAAACCCGAGCAGCATCGAGAGCAGTGCCACGCGAACGAGTTCCGGCTGCATTGCGCCGAGGTGCGCAGCGAGCTCGTTCCACGCGAGGGCCGAGTTCGACGGCACGCCCGCGGCGATCGCCGCGCGCGCCAAGAGCACGATGCCGAGCAGTGCCACGGCGATGCCGAAACTGCAGAGCATCACGTACTTCCAGGCGGCCTCGAGTGCGCTCTTTCCCCCGCTGAATCCCACGAGGAACGCCGTTGCGAGCGTCGTCGCGGAAATGCCGAGCCACATCCCGATCAGCGTCGGTGACGTGACCGCCGCGAGCATGCTGCTCCAAAAGATGCCGAAGAGCAGAAAGTACGCGGGCTTGCTCGTCCAGCGAATCTCGGGCGCATCGCTATGCGGCACGATGCTCGTGGAGTAGGCCACCACGAGCACGGCGACCACGGAGATGACGGCGACGAAGACGGCGGAGAGTGCATCGAGACGCGGCAGCGCGACGCCCGCGCTCGCCGCCGCCGCGATCGCGAAGATGATGCGTAACGCGCGTCGCGGCGTGCGTTGCGGCACGAGCGCGGCGAGGGCCGCTCCCAACGTCGGCAGTGCGATCGCCCACGTGAGCGGCGTCATCCGCGCAGGCTCCGCATCGAGCGCACGTCGAGCGACGGATCGTGTACGATCGCGGCGCGCACGATCGCGAGCGCGACGAAGGTTGCGAGCACGCCGTCGAACGTGTCGCCGAGCTCCACGCCGAGCGGGAGTCCGGCGGCGAAGACGGTGCTCGCGAGCCCGATTGCGCTTCCGAGCGCGAGCAGGCCGAGGGCGTGCGCGAGCAGGCTGCGATTGAGGATGACGACCGCCGCGCTCGCGAGCAGCGCTTCGAAGACCGCGGCGGCATGAGGTATCGTGCTGAACGCGTCCATGCGCGCGGCGGCGTGTCCGGCGGCGATCGCGCCGAACGCGACGAGCAGCCGCACGGCGGGACCGAATGACGAGCCCATCTCCGAGCGCGCGTGATAGCGTGCGACGAGCGTCAGGACCATCGCGGGGCCGACCGCGACCTTCAAAAACGCGATCGTTGCGAAGAGCGCGGTATCCGCGGTGCCTTCCACGTGCGGCAGCGCGATGCGCAGCGTCGTGAGGGTGAGCACGACGTAGGCGACGGTCGCGCGGCGAACGTCGGATTCAAGGATCAGCGCGGCGGCCGCGAGGGTGAGCAGAATATCTACCATGTGCCGATTCCCGGAATGCGCATCGCGATGCCGCCGAGCGCGAGCAGCGTTGCGAGCGCGAAGAGCGAGGGGATCTCGAAGAGCCGCACTTTTGCAAACGTACGCTCGACGAGCGGTGTGATCGCGACGAGCGCCGCGAACCAGGCGATCGTGGCGAGACCCGAACCGGGGAGCAGCAACGCGCAGATCAGCATCAGCGCCGCTTGGCGCACGGCGGCGCCGTACTGCACGAGCGCGAGATGGCGTCCCGCGAACTCCAAGGCGAGTCCTTCGTGAATCATCGTGAGCTCGTAGTGCGTCTCCTGATTGTCGATCGGTATGCGCGCCGTCTCGAAGAGATTCACGAGAAAGATCGCCCCCGCCGAACAGAACGCCGCGAGTGCGTGCGTCTGCGCGAGCGTGGTGGATGCGAGCGCGAGTACGAGCGGTGCCTCCGCAAGTGCGGCGAACGCGCTCTCGCGGCTCGCCGCCATGCCTTCGAACGACGAGCGTGCGTCGAGAGCGGCGAGGACGAGGGCGAAGCGCCCGAGCGCGGCGACGAGTGCGATCGCGACGGCATCGATCGGGCGGAGCGTCGTCGCGACCGGCACGAGCCACGCGAGCATTACCGATGCGCTTGCGAAGATCGCGGGCGCCGACAGAAACGCGAGCGACGCATCGAGCGGCACGACGATCCCTTTGTGCGCGAGTTTACGAAGCGTGCGATACGGCTGCAAGGGCGAAGGCCCCGGGCGCCCCTGCAGGCGCGCGCGCAGCGTGGTGAGCACGCCTTGCACGAGCGGGGCCGCGAGCAGCAGAGCGGCGACTTGCACGAGGTGAGCGATCATCGCGCGAGCCAGAAGAGCACGCAGGCTCCGATGACGGCGTAGGCCAGGTAGACACGCAGGCGACCGCCTTGCACGATGCGCGTGCGACGCGCCCAGCGCTGCATCGCCGCCGACGCCGCACGCGTGATCTCGTCGATCGGATAGCGCAGATGCGTCTCGTAGCGAAGCGCGCTCGGAAAGTTCGCGTCGCCGCGCTCGATGGTGCGTTCGCGTGTGGGCAGCAGCGCGAAGGCGAAGATGCGCGCGAGCGGTTTGGCGAACGCGGTCGCGGTGTATTGGGCGCGCCGCGTAACGGCGGAGCCGCACGTCCACGTCGGGCGCCAGGCGATCGCGCGCGAGCGCGCCACCCATGCCGTTGCGGCCGCGGCCAGCAGCGGAACGATCGCGAGCGAACGCGAGAGTCCCGCGATCCCACCGGGATCGGGCGCGACGCCCGCGAGCGTGCGCGCGATCGGGCCGAAGACGCGCAGCGCGAGATCGGGGACGAGTCCGAGCACGACGATCGCGCCCGCAAACCACGCGAGGCCGAAGAACGGCGCGCTCGCACGTTCCGCTGCGGTCACGTGCTCCGAGCGCCGTCTTCCGAGCAAGCCGATACCCACGAACTTCGCAAAGGCGGCGAGGGCGAGACCACCGGCGAGCGCGAGCGCGAGTATCGCGGCGAGTGCCGCGATCTGCAGCGCCGGGTGCTGCGCGGCGAGCGCCGCGATGAATCCGCGAAAGATCAGCCATTCGGCCGCGAAGCCGCCGGTAACCGGCAACGCCGCCGCCGCCGCGCCGCCGAGAACGATCAGCGGCGCGCTGTAGCGTAAGGTGTACATGAGGCCGCCGAGTTGTTCGAGATCGCTCGTTCCCGTCGCGTCAACGATACGCCCCGCGCCGAGAAAGAGCAGGCTCTTGAACGCCGCATGCACGAGCACGTGAAAGAAGAAGGCGAGCAGCGCGAGCGAGGCGAGTTGCGGCAGATCGAACGCCCGCGCCGCGAACGCAAGACCGAGCACGCTCGCCGCGATCCCGCTCTGTTCTACCGAACTGTACGCGAGCAGTCGTTTCACGTCGGTTTCGACGGAGGCATACAGCGCTCCGAGAACCGCGCCGAACGCGCCGATGAGCGTGACGCCGATGCCGAATGCCGCGGGGAGCGGCTGCGCGAGCGACCATCCGACGAGCGCGAGCCCGTAGAGTGCGACGGCGAGCATCACCCCGGAGAGCAGCGCCGAAGCCGGGGCGGGTGCCGCCGGATGCGCGCGCGGAAGCCAAAAGTGCATCGGCGCGAGTCCCGCCTTCGAACCGAACCCCACGAATGCCAGCAGCGCGACGGCGATGCGCATCCCCGGCGCGAGCGTGGTTGCCGACGCGGCGATCGCGGCGAAGTCGTAGCTGCCCGCATGGGCGCCGAGCAGAGCGAATGCCGCGAGAATGCAGAGCGCGCCGATCTGCCCGACGATCGCGTAGGCGATGAGCGCGCGACGCACGTACCGCTGCTCCGCGTGCGTTCCCACGAGAAACGCCGAGATCAGCGCCATCGCTTCCCACGAGAGCATGAACGCGGCGACGCTTTGCGAGAGAAGTAGTGCGGCCATCGCGGCGACGAACGCCGCGAGCAGCGCGGCGTCGCGCACACGTGCGCGCATCGATGCGACGGCGACGCCGACGCCGATTGCTCCGAGTGCGAGCGCGGCGAGAAAGGGGAGCGCGAGCGGCTGCGGGCCGAACGCGACGTCGAGCATCGGCAGCATCGGCGGCGCGCCAAGAGCGATCACGGTGACGTTACGGCGTTGTTTCGAGGAGCGCTTGCCGTTCGCGTAACTGGCGTTCGTACATCTCGCGCGCGATATCGAGAAGCTGCCATACGGCGGGATCGGCGACGCTGTAGCGTACCGAGTTCCCCTCGCGAACCGTGCGCACGAACTCGGCGGAGCGCAACGCGGCCAGGTGTTGGGAGATGGTCGGCTGCTCGGTGCCGAGTGCTTGCTGGAGAGCGCCGACGGTCATCTCGCCGTCACGCAGCGCATCGAGGATGCGGATGCGTAGCGGGTGGGAGAGCGCCTTGAAGATCTCCGCCTTGAAGTGTCGCATCATGGCATATGAAATATTACGATATTCGAATGTAGATGGCAAGTCTGCTACCGGTGATGCAGGTTATCGTGTTCTCGGAGCATTCCCCCGGCTTTCCATCGAGGGTGGGACGATTGCCCTCGGAGGCACCAAGCATGAATACGGATCGTCACGCGCAGCTCAACCCCTGGGCCCTCGCCGTCGCGACGCCGAAATGACGCCGTCGCCCGTGTTTCCGGCCGAGCTCTTCCGGCTCGACGGCAAGACCGCGATCGTCACGGGTGCGGGGGCGGGCATCGGCCACGGCATCGCGCGATTCTTCGCGCGCGCGGGCGCGAACGTGGTGATCGCCGATCGCGACGGCGCGACCGCGGAGCGCACGGCGAACGAGCTCAATGCGGAGCGCCCGTGCAGTACGTGGATCGAGGCCGATGTCAGCAGCGAAGGCGACGTGCGGCGCATGACGCAGCACGCCGTCGAACGCTTCGGTCGCATCGACATCCTCGTGAACGATGCGGGGATCTTCCCCGTGAAACCTATTGCGGAGATGTCGCTCGCCGACTGGGAG
Organism: Vulcanimicrobiota bacterium; assembly: GCA_027306785.1. Classification (GTDB taxonomy): domain Bacteria; phylum Vulcanimicrobiota; class Vulcanimicrobiia; order Vulcanimicrobiales; family Vulcanimicrobiaceae; genus REEB354. The sequence continues at coordinate 9,823 of DAHUZB010000019.1, read as the reverse complement.
CGCGTGCAGGATGTGAATCTGCGCGGCACGTTTTTGTGCCTGCGCGAGGCCGCCTTGCAGATGCGCAAACAAGGCGGCGGCGGACGCATCATCAACATCTCATCGATCGATTCGCTGCATCCCTCGATGATCGGCCTCGCGCATTACGACGCGAGCAAAGGCGGCGTGAATATGCTCACCCGCAGCGCCGCGCTCGAATTCGGCCACGACGGCATCACGGTGAACGCCGTGCTGCCGGGCATGATCGCAACCGAAGGCGTGGCCGCGATGAGCGCGGGCACGAGTGCCGCGGCAAACGAGCTCTTCATGAAACGTACCGTGCTCGGCCGCGTGGGCACGCCCGACGATATCGCAGGCTGCGTGCTCTTCCTCGCAAGCGCCGCAGCGAGCTATATCACCGGGCAGACCTTCGTCGTCGACGGCGGCTTTTTGATCGGATGAGCGACGATGGTAACGGCCTCAGCGCCGCCGAGGCCACTCGTCGGCTGGCGGAGCACGGCCCGAACGCCATCCCCGACGAGCGCGTTAACCCGTTGCTTCGCCTGCTCTCGTATGTCTGGGGCCCGATTCCTTGGATGATCGAGGCGGCGGCGATCCTCTCCGCCGTCGTGCGTCACTGGGAAGACTTCGGCATCATCATGGTGCTCTTGCTGATGAACGCGGGCGTCGGCTTTTGGGAAGAGTTTCAGGCGAGTAACGCGGTCGCCGCGCTGAAAGAAACGCTCGCCCGAAAGGCGCGCGTGAAACGCGACGGAGCATGGTGCACGATTCCGGCGCGCGAGATCGTGCCGGGCGATCGGATCCGCGTTCGCATCGGCGATATCGTTCCGGCCGACGCGCGGCTACAGGCGGGCGACCCGATCGAGGTCGATCAATCGGCGCTCACGGGCGAGTCATTGCCGGTGGAGCGTAAGACGGGCGACGACGTGTATTCGGGATCGATCGTCAAGCAGGGTGAGATCGAAGCGCTCGTTACGGCGACCGGTGCAGCGACCTATTTCGGAAAGACCGCGCGCCTGGTGGAGAGCGCGCACACCGTTAGTCACTTCCAGCGCGCGGTGCTCAAGATCGGCGACTATCTGATCGCGATCGCCATCGGGCTCGTTGCGCTGATTCTCGTCGTGGCACTGGTGCGCGGCGACGCGATGCTCACGACGCTACAATTTGCGCTGATCCTCACCATTGCCGCGGTGCCGGTGGCGATGCCCGCCGTGCTCTCGGTCACGATGGCCGTCGGATCGCGCAACCTTGCACGGCGGAAGGCGATCGTAACGCGCCTCTCGGCCATGGAAGAGATGGCGGGTATCGACGTCCTCTGCGCCGATAAGACCGGAACGCTCACGCGCAACCTGCTCACGCTCGGCGAGCCCTTCTGCATGGAGGGAACCGACGCCGATCACGTGATCCGTGCGGCGGCGCTCGCGTCGCAAGCTGCCGATGCCGACGCGATCGATGCCGCGATCCTCGCGGCCACGCATGGAGCGGCGGCACCCGGCGACGCGCAGATCCTACACGTCGTTCCGTTCGACCCGGTGCACAAGCGCAGCGAGGCGACGGTGCGCGACGCGCGCGGTACGTTCCGCGTAACCAAGGGCGCACCGCAGGTCATCATGGCGCTCTGCGCAGATCTCGGCGACGCGCGCGCGCGTGTCGACGCCGCGATCAATGCGTTCGCGGCCCGCGGCTTTCGCGCGCTCGGCGTTGCGCGCGCCGACGGCGACGGAGCGTGGCGGCTGCTCGGCGTGCTCTCTCTCTACGACCCGCCGCGCGACGATTCCAAGGCGACGATCGCAGCCGCTCGAGCGATGGGCGTGCACATCAAGATGCTCACCGGCGATCAACTGCCGATCGCACGCGAAACCGCACGTGCGCTCGGACTCGGCACAACGATCCTCGACGCATCGCCGTTCGCCGCCGCGGCACAAGCCGATCTCGAACACGCGCGCGCGGAGATCGATCGCGCCGACGGATTCGCACAGGTCTTTCCCGAGCACAAATTCTTCATCGTCGACCAACTGCAGCGCGAGGGGCATATCGTCGGTATGACGGGCGACGGCGTGAACGATGCGCCCGCGCTCAAGAAGGCCGACGCGGGGATCGCAGTCTCGGGCGCAACCGATGCGGCACGCGCGGCGGCCGCGATCGTGCTGCTCACCCCGGGCCTTTCGGTGATCGTCGACGCGATCCGCGAGAGTCGGAAGATCTTTCAGCGGATGATCAGCTACGCGACCTATCGCATCGCCGAGACGATTCGCGTGCTGCTCTTCATGACGCTCTCGATCCTCGTCTTCAATTTCTACCCGGTGACCGCGGTGATGATCGTGCTGCTCGCGATTCTCAACGACGGCGCGATCCTCTCGATCGCCTACGACCGCGTGCACTATTCCAACGAGCCGGAACGCTGGGAGATGCGCTCGGTGCTCGGCGTGGCGACGGTGCTCGGCATCGCGGGCGTGATTGCGTCGTTCGGACTGTTCTTCGTCGGCGAGCGCGTGCTGCACTTGAGCCGCGACGTGATTCAGACGCTCATGTATCCGAAGCTCTCGGTCGCGGGGCACCTGACGATCTTCGTCACGCGCACGCGCGGCCCGTTCTGGAGCACGCGCCCGGCGCCGGTGCTGCTGATCGCGGTGCTCGCAACGCAGGTGCTCGCCACGCTGATCGCCGTCTTCGGACTCTTCATGACGCCGATCGGATGGCAGCTCGCCGCACTCGTGTGGCTTTACGCTCTCGCATGGTTCTTCGTGAACGATCGCGTGAAACTCCTCACGTATCGCTACCTTGAACGAGGCAAGTAGCGGGACGGCGCTGTGGCCGCAGGAATTTGCAACGTAGCTGCGCACGTTGCGGTATGCCTGCGCCGCGCAACGCCTACATGGAATGGTCGTTCGCTACACGTTCGGACCGCAATCAAGCATCCGGAGTGAGCCGAGCGTGAAAGAGACGAGTACCCTCTTCCGGCCGGTCGGACCGGCGGAGCTCGCATTGATCGAGGCGCTTTCGTTTCGCGGATTTCCGCCCAGATTGCCGGAGCAGCCCATCTTCTACCCGGTGCTCAACGAAGAGTACGCCGTGCAGATCGCTCGCGATTGGAACGTCAAAGAGTCCGGCGCGGGCTACGTCACGCGCTTCGAAGTCGACCGCACGTTTCTCGACCGATACCAGGTGCAGCGCGTCGGCGGTGCGTCACATGTGGAGTACTGGATTCCCGCCGAGGACCTGCCGGAGTTCAACGCCCACATCGTCGGCCCGATCGAGGTCATCCATCGTTTCGGGGCTCCCTGAGCATCCGTTGGAACACGGTAGTGCAAAAGACTTGCTTGCCGGTAAAGGTAGCAACCTTAGTGCGTTGGAAATGGTAACCGAAGTTACTCCACGCGTCGGAGGGTTACCCACGATGTCCATTGCTGTACGTATGCTGCTCGTGTTTGCGTTGCTTGTCGGCAGCACGGCGCCGGCGTATGCCCAAGATCGGGGACATGGCTCGATCTACTACTCCGCCTCCGGGCATCGCATCGGGTATGCGCGTAGCATGCCGGACGACGCAAACGCCGATCATGTAGCGCATGCGATGTGCGAGGGCGGGCAGATCGACGCCCAATCCCTCCAAGCCTACTCGAACAAGGAGGCGGGCGTGGCGGCGACCGGCGCCGGTCCGGCGCTCTCGGTGGTGCTCAACGATTGCACGCGGGTCATAAAGTTCGATTCGCACGCGAACCACCGATGCGGCGGCTTCGGATTCAATGCCGACGGAACGTTCTCGCGCGGCGTTCGCAAGCGCACCCGTGGAAACGTAGAGAACGACCTCTCGGCGTGGCAGCAGCGATTCGTGATTTGCAACGACGACGCGCCGGTGAGCGGGTTTGACCGATTCCTGGGCGCGTTGGACTCGCTTGCGCAGGCACTCGGCGGCACGAGCGGGCAGCCCCAGTCGCAGCCGCAGAGCGGCGTTACGTTCACGAACACGACAGCGGTCGCAGTCTCCATCGGACTCAAATGTGCGAACGAGTCGGCCTTTCAACCGTTCCAGGTAGCGGCGAACGCTACGCAGACGTTCAGTGCATCGAGTTGGAACGCGTCGTGTTCCGACTACACCGTGCAGATCACGACCTCGAACAACGATGGTAGCCAGACGCAGAACGATCGCGCTGTCCAAGCGGGCGGTTCGTATTCGATCGTCTACAACGGGGATTCGCTCGATCTCGGCTCGGCGCCGGCGCCGCCTCCGGCGCTCGTCATCGTGAACGATACGGCCAGCAGCGTGAATTTCACGCTCGCCTGCCAAAATCAGACCCCCGCCTCGCTGAGCGTGGGGCCGAACGCGACGTTCACGCAGGTGTTGGCGTGTGCATCGGGGGCGATGCTCAGTCTCGAGACCGGCGCCAACGGTAACTTCACCACGAAGACCTATCCGGTCGGCAACGGGCAGACCCGTCACATCCGGTACGATACGAACCTGAATCTCTATACGCTCAGCGCGCCGTGAATGTGTACGCGATCCCGCCGTATCTGTTGCTCGCGGCGGCGATTGTGTTCGTGCCCGCCCTCGTCTGCGGCGGCCAGTGGTATCTCCACGGCCGCCTGCAACTGCGTCGCTTCTTCGTCGACAACGACGTTGCCGGGTTCATCATCGCCGTGGTGGGCACGCTCTACGCGGTGCAACTCGGATTCATGACGGTCGAAGTGTGGGAGCACTACGAGACGGCGCGCGTCCATGTGTGGGCGGAGAGCGCGAGCGTGGCGGACGTTTGGCACGACGCGGTCGGTCTACCGCTCGCGCAGCGCGTGCGCATTCGCGCGGATATGCTCGGGTACGCGCACACGATGATCGATCAGGAGTGGCCGGCGATGCGCGCCGGTGGGTTCAGCGTACGCGGTGACGAGTTGATCATGGATGCCGCGACCGTTGCCGGAACGTATGTGCCGAAGAACGCGGGCGAGAGCAACGCGCAATCGGCAATCATCGCGCGCGTCAACGATCTTCACGACGCGCGGGCGGACCGCCTCGCCACAAACGCAGGCGGGATTTCCGCCTTCCAGTGGGCGGTGCTCGCGATCGGGGCCGTCGTGGTGCTGGCGTTCTGCTATACGTTCAGCGTCACGAATCTCGGCTCGCATCTGCTGATGACCGGGCTCGTAACGATCCTGATCACCGCGATGTTCGTCTTGCTCGTGGAACTGCAGGACCCGTTTCGCAGTGCGCTCGGGATTACGCCGGAAGCCTGGCACGCGCTCCTCACGCACATCGATGCGATGGACCGGATGCCGGGCCCCATGTCATCGATGCGTTAGTAGGGATTTTCGCGAGACAGGCGCGCTCCGCGCTCGTCAGGTTGCGGTAACGCGGCCGCGCGCGTCATCACGAGCGTGGCGGTGGTCGTGCCGGCGGCCTTCGAGAGCCTGAGGTGCATCGTGACGCGAGCCGATTTGCCGTGAATGGCGACAGGACCGACCGCGTACGACGCGATCCCGATCTGCCCGCCGCCGAACAGATCGTAATCCGGGATCAGGCTGTTACGGCAACTCGCCGAAGTCATCCGCGATGACGCCGTTCGCAGCGAGCTCGCGCCGAAGCGCGACGCGATCCGCGAACTCTTCGAAGGCCGCGAGTTCGTCGACGCGCACACTCCAGTCGCGCACCGCCGACAGATCGATATCACCGCCGGTCGCGACGGCAACTGCGGCTGCGAGAGCGCTCGTATCGCGATACCAATAGAACCAAGACAGCCGATCCCGAATGCAGTCCGATATCGAGAGGACGTGAAGGAGCCGGTTTCCGCGCTCGAACGTCGCCCAGGTCTGCACGATCTCCTCGCCTATCGCAAGCGGCCCACGCGGGAAATCAATGGTGTAGCGGTTGGACTCGTGAACGTAGATATTGCCCGTCCGCGTATAGCCGAGACGAGTCATCGCTTCGATCCCGTTCGATGAATCGTTGCCCATCGTAATGACGAAGTCCGCGTCGCGCGATTGGTACGCGGTGGGCGCGTAGAACGTCGCGGCGCTCCCACCCGTGAGCACGGCCGTCGTACCAATGGTATCGAGCGCGGTGCAGACCGCGAAGCAGACGTCGACGAGCGACGAATCGCGAGAGATCAAATGCGCTAGAGCTCCTTACCGGCGCGGCGCGGCCGAGAGCGTATTCGCTGCAGCTTCGCGTCGACGTCGGTCTGTTGCACGTACTTACGTAGGAAATCTTTGAGCGCGGATGCACCGTAGAATCTGGGATTCAATGAATAGAGTCGGGTACGCCCGCGTTCGCGCGAGACGAGCACGCCTTCGACTTCGAGATCTCGGAGGATGCGCTGGACCGACGGAATCGCAAACCCGAGACCCCGCGCGAGCTCGCTCGGGTACGTGTCTCCCAGAAGCCCGACAGCCAGCAGCACCTCCGTCCGGGGCACGCTGCCGAACAGCTTAGGCGCTTCGAGCATGGCCCTATTGTAGCAAAATTACTGTAATAAGGATACAAATGAGTTGTAGTTTCTCCCCATGGTACCCCGGTGCGATCCGCCGCAAAAGGGGCTCCTCTCCTTGCCTCCCTGTAGGGAAGGGCGTATAGTGGTGCAAAGTGGTGCCAGGTGGTGCTACAGGGAGGGGTTTTGCAGGCGGAGCTGCCGCGTTTTACGGGTTCGGTCGAGCATGCCCTAGACGAAAAAGGGCGGCTCATCGTTCCGGCGCGCTATCGGGAGCGGTTGGGAGCGGGCTTCGTGATTACGATTGCTCTGCCTGACCCATGCCTTGCCCTCTACCCGAGCGTCACGTGGGCCGGCGTCTGTGCCAAGCTCGAGGCCGTGCCCCGCAAGGACGACAAGTTCCGGGGCTACGTCCGCCAGGTTTTCGCCAATACAGAGGAAGTCGCGTGCGACGCTCAGGGGCGTCTGCTCATCCCCGCCGCGCTGCGGGCCTATGCCGGGATCGACCGCGAGGTCGTCTCGATCGGCGCCCTGACCCGGGTCGAGATCTGGGCCAAGGAGCGCTACACCGCCCAAGCTGCCCCCGAGGGCGAGGTCGCCGAGTTCATGGCCGATCTCGGACTCTACTGATGTGGGCGGCTGATAGCGATGCACGTTTCGGTACTGCTCGAGCAGTCGCTCGAGTATCTGGCGATCCGGCCGGATGGGATCTACGTCGATGCGACCTTTGGCGCGGGCGGCCATACGCGGGCGATCTTGGAGCGCCTGCAGGGTGGTCGGCTGATCTCCATCGATGCCGATCCGAACGCGGTCGTGCGCGCGGCGGCGATCGATCATCCGTCGTTTACCTTCGTTCATGCCAACTTCTCGGAGCTTCGTCGCGTGCTCGACGACTGTGGGGTCGCGCAGGTCGACGGAGTCCTCTTCGACTTGGGGGTCTCGTCGATGCAGCTCGATGAAAGCGCGCGCGGCTTTTCGTTCCGCGAGAGTGCTCCGCTCGACATGCGCATGAATCCCGACGCGGGTCGTAGCGCCTACGAGGTGCTCGCCACCGCGAGCGAGCGCGAACTCGCCGACATCTTCTTTCACTACGGTGAAGAGCGCGCCGCGCGTCGCATCGCGCACGCGATCGTGGAGCGGCGCGCGAGCGGCGCCTTGCCGAAGACGACCGTGGAATTCGCGCAGCTCGTCGCCGGGGTCGTGCATCGACCCGGCAAGCGCGAGCGCATCCATCCCGCCACGCGCGTCTTTCAGGCGCTGCGCATCGCGGTGAACGACGAACTCGACGTGCTGCGTGACGGGTTGCACGCGGCGATCGATCGGCTGCGCGGCGCGGGGCGCGTGGTTGCGATCAGCTTCCATTCCCTCGAAGACCGTATCGTCAAGCATACGTTCCGCGAAGACGAGCGGCTCGAAATTCTCACCAAAAAGCCCATCCTGCCGAGCGAGGCCGAGATGGCGAGTAATCCCCGGGCTCGCAGCGCAAAGCTGCGCGCCGCGCAACGGAAGGCAAGTTAGTCCCATGGCCATGGTTCAGCCGCAGTACGTCGAGCGTCCGCGCATTCCCAACCCGCGTAGCGCCCGCACCGCGACCGAGACGCGTATCGTCAAGAACAACCGCGCGCGCTACAGCTCGCTGCTGCGCGTCGGAGCGGTCCTCACCGTCCTGATGATCGGCTTTCTCAGCTACGTGATGCTCACGTCGAACGTCACCAGCCTGAACTATGCGCTCGGGAAGGCGCAGGCGCGCCGCGCGAAACTGCAGGAAGAGTCGGCGCGGCTCGACGATCGCATTACCGCGCTCACCTCCGATGAACGGCTCGCCAAAATAGCGGCCAAGCTCGGCATGCATCAACCCGAGCAGATCAGTCTCGTGAAGCTCGCACCACCGACCCACGTCGCGAACGGCGACTTTCCGGTCTTCGATTCGATCGCCGGATGGTTCGGTCACGGCGCACCGCGGCCGCGGGCGCGGTAGCGCATCACGGGTCAGCCGCCGGTGCAAAAACGATCCTTCGCGCGTATCGCTCCGATGCGCGCGAAAGTCTTTTTTTACATCTGTCTCGGAATCGCGGCGTTCCTCGCGATTCGCTTGTACATCGTGCAGGTCATCGATGGGCCGGTGCTCGCGCGGGCGGCGCTCGCACAGCGTTCGGATACCGTCGAAGTCTTCGCGCGCCGCGGCTCCATCCTCGACCGCAACGGAAACGTGCTCGTGCGTTCGCTCCCTTCGCAGAGCGTCTACGCCGTGCCGCACGACATCCTCGATCCCGATACCACGATCGCCAAGCTCGAGACCGTGGTCGGCAAACTCGATCCCGACGTGATCGCGGCCATGCACGACAAGCGCCTCTGGTTCATCTGGATCGCTCGCAAGATCTCGACCGAAGAAGCCGACCGCGTGCGCGCGCTCAACCTGGTCGGTATCCAACTCAAGCAAGAAGATACCGGACGCCGCATCGACATGGTCGGCGACACGCTCTCCACGCTGCTCGGCTTCGTCGGCACCGACGAAACCGGGCTCGACGGGCTCGAATACTCGCTCGATCCCATTCTCAAAGGCACCTCCGGCAAAGTAACGCTGGAAACCGACGAGTTCGGCCACCCGATTCCGTTCGGGCACGAGACGATCGTCAAGCCCGCGCAGCCGGGATTGAACGTGGAACTCACGATCGATCCCTACCTGCAGTTCGTCACCGCACAAGCGTTGAGCGAGCAGGTGAAGAAATATCATGCGATCGACGGTACCGCGATCGTCATGGATCCGTGGACCGGCGCGATTCTCGCAATGTCGAACCTGCCGCACTTCGATCCGAATCACTTCTGGAAATACACCGACGCGCAGCGGCGCGACCGCGCGGTGGCCGATGCGTACGAGCCCGGCTCCACCTACAAGCTGATCACCGCCGCCGCGGCGCTCGAATCGGGGAAGGTAACGCTGAACACGCGCTTTCCCGCGCGCGACGCGCTCGAAGTCGGCGGACGCGTGATTCACAACGCCGACGACGATATGCCGACGATCGGCAGCACCGAGACGCTCGAGCAGATCATCGAATACTCGCACAACGTCGGCGCGGCGGAAGTCGCGCTCGCGATCGGCGGCAAGACGTTCTACGATATGGAACGCAAAGCGGGTTTCGGAACGCCGACCGAAGTCGAGCTTCCCGGCGAGAACCCCGGCATCGTGCCGCCGCCTTCGGAATGGAGCGGATCGTCGCTCGCGACGATGGCGTTCGGCCAAGGCGTCTCCGTCACGCCGATCGCGATGGCACGTTACTATTGTGCGATTGCAAACGGAGGATTGTTGATGCGGCCGCGCATCGTGCGCGCCATCACCGGCGACGACGGCAAGGTCGTCTACGCGTATCCGCCCGAGGTCGAGCATCGTGTCTTTTCGCACAAGACCG
>DAHUZB010000016.1 GCA_027306785.1 Vulcanimicrobiota bacterium | reverse complement strand
CCGACCGCGACCGTCCGTCGCCTGTTCGCCGAGAAGGGCATCATGGATCGCGGCCCGATCCCGACGACCAAGCGTAAGCCGAAAAACGAAGGCAAAGAGTAATGAGCGCGTTCGATGACGAGTTCGGTCTCTTCGGCGAGGATGCCGACGAGTCCGAACGTCGTTCGACCTTAGGCGCTCGCAAGATCGCTTCGAACGAGAAGATCATCGACGAGATCGAACCCGAAGAAGCGCGCGCGCCGCGGACCGAGCGTCCGTCGCGCGGCGGCGGCAAGCCTCGCGGCGGCGACCAAGGCGGTCGTCGCAGCGCCGGTGCCGCCGGCGGCGGCGGTCGCGAACGCGGCCGTCAGCCGAGCGATCCGTGGGCATCGCAGCGCCGCGCGACCGTGTTGCTCGGTTTCATGGCGAAGAAGCTCGTGCAGAAGCCGGAAGAAACCTCGGTCGAACTCTTCGTCGACGAAGACGGCAAACCGGTGATCGAACTCGTCGTCGATCCGGACGATCTCGGCAAGGTGATCGGGCGCAACGGCCGCGTCGCGCAAGCGCTGCGGACCATCGTGCGCGCGACCGCCGAAAGCCGCGTCTCGGTCGATATTCTCGACAAGGAAGAAGCCGCCGCGTATGACCAAGGCGCGGAAGACGCCGAGTAACGAACACCCGATCGGCCGCATCGCCGGCCTGTTCGGGATTCGCGGTGAACTCAAGTGCGACCCGACCAGCGCGGGTCGCGCCGTCTTTTCTCCGGGTGCCGAAATTCGACTCGACGTGAACGGCCGCAGCGAGGTCGTGCGCTTGGCGAGCGTGCGCGAGCACGGCGGGCGATTGCTCGTCGCGTTCGACGGCGTTCCCGACGCGACCGCGGCGCAGCGCTTCGTGGGCGGCGAATTTTTCGCGCCCCGCGAGCTGCTCGAGATCGGCGAGGGCGAGTACCTCGATGTGGACTTGGTCGGCTGCGAGGTGATCGACGTGGACGGCCGCGCGTACGGCCCCGTGACGCGCGTCGAACACTATCCGGCAAGCGATATGCTCATCGTGGCGGGCCGCATGCTGCCGCTCGTGCACGCGTTCGTCCGCGAGATCGACACGGCGGCCGGGCGCATCGTCGTCGACGTTCCGCCCGGCCTGCTCGACGAGGACTAGTTGTTGCCCGGGTGCGCTTTCGCGTACGCGGCAACGGCTTCGCGCACGACCTTCGCGCGATCCGGATCGGTCTGCTTGTCGGTGTAGAGCTTCGCACCGAAGCACGTATAGATATCCAGCGTGAACGTGTAGACGTCGTGCGGACGGAATCCGCCTTCGCGCGCGACGTCGAGACGGCCGCCCGCGATCGTGTTATCGCGATGCATGCCGCAGGCCGTATTGGCATCCTTCGCGATCGCGATGCTGTTCACGTTCGTCATCTGCGTGCGATAGTGGTCGTTCATTCCGCGATAGAGTTCGTCGGTGGCGGTGGTGAGATCGCCGCCCGCCGCGTTGCCGTAGACGCGCGCGATCAGCACGCCGCGCGCCGGTTTCTTGACCGGTTCGGCGGTCTTCGCGGGCGCGGGCTTGCTCTTGCCTTTGAAGAGACTGCCGAGCACGTTCGTGATCGAGAGCGACGCGCCCGACGTCGCGCTCGGCGTCGGCGTCGATTGCGGCGCCGCGATCTGCGGGCGATCCACGCCCGCCGCCTGCAAGATGATCTGGCGCGCGGTCAGCGCTTGCGAGCCGACGTCCTGCATGCTCGTGACCTGCGCGGTCTGCGAATAGACGCTGATGCCGTCGTTCACGTCGTAGATCTGCGAGACGATCGCGATGCTGTCGCCGATCGGCTGCAGATAGCCGCTGATGTAATAATCCGCGCCGCGCGAGTGCGCGTACTTGGAGTAATCCTCGCGCTTGATATCTTTGGGCGTCGGCAGAATCTGCACGCCGCCCACGTGCTGCATCACCTGGGCGTAGACTTGCGCCACCGCGCCGCCGTATTTCGGATCGAGATCGCTCGGCGATTGGAAGTCGTAGATCACGATCTTCGGCCCGGTCGGCACCGGCGTCGCGCTCGCGGCGGCGCTCGGCGAAGGTTTGGGGGCGGGACTGGGTTTCGCTGCGGGGGGCGCGGCCGCGATCAGGGCGAGACCGGAACAGAGCAAGAGAACACCAACGAGGCGGCGCACGGCACTCCTTTTTTCGGGACGGCGGTTCTTACGACAACTGGGTAATGAACGAGCGTAGCGCTTCGTTCGTCTCGGCCGGGGACTCGATCATGGCGAGGTGGCCGGCTCCGGGCAGTATTCGCGTCGTCGCCCCCGAGACCCGGTCGGCGACGAACGCTGAGAATTTGGGCGGCATCATCACGTCGCGCTCGCCCACGAGTGCGAGCAGCGGCACCGCGATCTCGCCCAGCCGCTCGGTCACGTCGAACGCGTTGCAGGCGGCGAAATCGCGCACGGTCTGTTCCGGGCCGACGGCGAGCATCGCGGCGACCGCGGCATCGATCCGTTCGGCGCTCGGCTCGGCGAAGAAGTAGCCCGCAAGCATGCGAGCCGCCGCCGGAAAGTCGGCCTCGATCGCTTCGAAGATCGCGGGCGCCACGCGCAGCCGTGCTCCCGAGCCGATCAGGACGACGCCGCGCACCGCGGGCAGCGCGCGTAGCGCGAGTTCGAGCGCGATTGCGCCGCCCATCGAACTCCCCACGAGGACGACGTCGCGCGCGCCGCGTCGCTCCAATTCTTCCGCGACGGCATCGGCGAAGGCGGCGATGCTCGCCGGGGCGCCGGGCGTCGTATGACCCGGAAGCGTGAGCGCGAGCGCATCGGGAAACGCGGCGCGCTGCGCGGCGAAGACGTCGGCGGTGCAGCCCGCACCGTGAATGAAGCAGAAGATCGGCATCGGACTATCGTTCGACGGGGACGGTGTCGGCATCCGGCTCGATCACGTCGACCACGAGCGGAATCCGTTCGCGGCCCGAGTGCGCATGCCACGCCGCCGAAAATTCCGCTCCGTAGAAAAACGTGGATCCCATCACGTAGAACCAGAGCAACAGCGCGAGCGGAACCGAGAGCGCGCCGTAGATTTCGGTGAAGTTGACGTGCAACGTGTACTGCGTGAACGCGTACTGCACGATCGGCCAGAGCACCGCGACGACCGTCGCACCGGGCAGCGAGAAGCGCCACGACATGCGCCGATTCGGCAAAAAGTGATAGAGCAGCATCGAGGCGGCGAAGACGAGCAGCAGCGAGATCCCGTAGGCGCCGAGGTGGGTGAGGTTCTGACGATCGGGGACATCGGTGACGTACATCACGATCGAGAGAATCACCGGCAACGCCATCGCGATGAGGATCAGCACGCTCATCACCGGCAGCATCACGAGCGAGAGCAAGATGTTGTGGATCAGCGGTCGCCCTTTGGGCACGCCGAGCGCGCGATCGAGCGCATAGGCGAGGCCCATGAAGAGATTCTTGCCCGACCACACCAGGAAGACGAACGCGATGATGCTCGAGATGCCGCGCCCGTAGATGTACGACTGCAGGTTCGCGGCGATGAAGCCGTGCAGCGTGGGGCTGAACGTGTCGAAGAAGGCGAGCACGCGCGTCTGCGCCTCCGGATACACGTACGACGCCGCGGCGAGGATCAGCACGACGAGCGGAAAGAGCGCGAAGATCGCGTTGAAGGCCACGGCCTGGGCGAGGAAGGCGCAGCCGTCGCGCGAGAAGCGCAGGCCCGCTTCGCGCAGGGCCGAGATGAGTCGCGGCATCGCTAGCCGTATATCGCCGTGACGTGACCGTATACCCTCCCCCGCCGGTCAGCGTCCGCCTCGACGGGCGCCGCATTCGGGCCTATACGCCGGTGCTCGCGCAAGACGGCCGGGTCGTCGGACCCGCGGCGCCGCTGCTGAGCCGCGTCGCCGACCGCGCCTGGATCGCCGATGGACGCCTGATCGTGGTGCGCGACGGCCGCCGCGTGAGCGTGCTCTTGCTGCCACCCGTGCCGACGCGCCTCGATCACACCTACGTTGCGCTCGGACCGCTGCTCCGCGAGCTCGGACTAAACGTCACCTACGACGCGCGTTCCCGCGTGCTCGACGTGCGCGAGCTACCGCCCGAGGTGGCCACGCCGACCCCGTTTGCGCCCGGGGCCCCGCAAGTCGCTCCGAACGTGGTCTTCACCCCGACGGTGACGCCGACGCCGCGCCCGGTCTGGACCGGCTCACCGCTGCCCCGCCGCACGCCGCTGCCCTTCGACGAACCGCTACCGGAGCCGACGCCCTCGCCCTAATCGCGAGCGATCGCGGCGAGGTCGAGCCCGGCCGCGCCGTCGGCGATGGCGCGTTCCAGTTCGCCGACCACCGCATCCACGACGGCGAGCGTGGTGCCGCTCGCACCCGCGCGCATCAGATTCGCGTCTTTGAGCGCCATGTCGACGGTCCACGCGGGTTCGAACGCGTTCTCGGCCATGCGCTTGCCGCGGCCTTCGATCTGCCCCTGCGGGCTGTAGAAGTCGAAGAGCGTGTAGGCATCGGTTTTGGAGACGCCGTTGGCCTGCGCGAAGGCGAAGAGATCGCGCAGCCCGCCGACCGTCGCGAGGATCATCAAGTTGCCCATCAGCTTGTACACCGCGGCCACGTCGGCGCGCTCACCGAGGTAGACCACCTTGCCCGTCATCTTCGCGAGGTGCGGTTCGAGTTGGTCGAAGCGCGCGCGCGGACCCGAGGCGAGCATGGTGCCGGTCGCACTCTCGCTCTGCGGCGGTCCCATGAAGACCGGCGCGTGCAGAAACGGGTGTCCCGCCGCATCGAGGCGCGCCGCTCGCGCGACGACGCCGCTCGGCAGCACCGTGGTGTGATCGATCACCGGCGTCTGCGCGCGCATGCCGGGCAGCGCCGCATCGAGAATCGCGTCGACCGCGGCATCGTCGCGCACGCACAGATGCACGATGTCGGCGTCGCGCGCGGCATCGGCCGCATCGGCGAACGCGCGCGCGCCGGTCGCTTCGAGCGCCTGCGCCTTCTCGTGACTGCGATTCCAAACATTCACCGCATAGCCCTGACGGCGCAGCGATTTGACGAACCCCGAGCCGAGCATACCGGCTCCGAAAAATGCAACGGTGCGAAATGTCATGACGTCCTATTCCAAAACCAGGCGAAAGGGCGCGGTTTCAACGCGATTTGTGCCTTCAACCTACTTATGGTAAGCTAGGGGCGGAGAACACGAACGAATGGCAAGCACGCAGACGCAAGAACACCAGCTCGACGGGATGCTCTGCCCGCGCTTTCACCGCGCGGTCGAGTTGATCGGGCGACGATGGACGGGCGCGGTCATCCGCGTGCTGCTGGCCGGGCCGCGGCGCTTCAACGAGCTGCTCGGCGCGATTCCCGGCATCTCCGACCGCCTTTTGACCGAGCGCCTGCGCGAACTCGAGGGCGCGGGTCTGATCGCGCGCCACGTGGAGCCCGGTTCGCCCGTGAAAGTGGTCTACGAGCTCACCTGCGCCGGAGCCGAGCTCCAGGGCGCGATGGATGCGATCGGCCAGTGGGCCGAGCGCTGGATGCCCGTCGGCGACTAGTGCGTGAGGCTCTGCGCGAGCACGAAATGAATTCCCTCGGCCTGTAGTTCGGGAATCATTGCTTGCACCGCGGCGAGCGTGCTCGGTCGCGGATGGCCGATCGCAATCGCGCTGCCGGTGCGCTTAGCCACGGCGGCGGCTTCGCGCAGCTGGCCTTCTACGTAGGCGACGTTCGCTTTATCGTCGAGAAAGACGTCGCGCGAGGCGGTGGGAATGCCGACCTCGGCCGCGACCCGCGCGCCGACGGTCGCGGCGCTCGTGCGCGAATCGATGAAGAACAGGTCGCCGTGCGATTTCAGTACCTCGGCCACGTCGCGCATTACGCGCGCATCGGCGGTGGCCTTGCTGCCCTCGTGATTGTTTACGCCCGCCGCGAGCGGCACTTGCGCGAGGTCGCTCTCCACGCGCGCGGTGATCTGCGCGTCGGTCATCTCGGTCGTCACCTTGCCGGGGCCCGGATTCAGTCCGGAGATCGTCTCCATCGGCAGATGCAGCATCACGCCTTTGCCCGCCGCAGCCGCCTCGTGCGCGATGAGGGTGGTGCCGTGCACGTCGGGCAGCACCGAGAGCGTGATCGGGATCGGCAGCGCGATGAAGCCGCGCTCGGTCGATATCCATTGCCCGCAATCATCGACGATCAGCGCGAGCTTGGGTCCGCTCACCGCGGCGGCCGAGGCGGCGGCGCTCGGTGCGAGCGCGGGGCTCGGCGTCTCGGTCGGGGTGGCGCTCGCCGTGGCGGCGGGTGACGGGGTGGCGGTCGGGGTCGCGGCGACCGTCGGCTCGGGCGTCGGGCTCGCGGTGGCGACGGCGACGCGGTGCGGTGCGTGCCGCGCGGGCCGGTGCGCGGGACGGAAGAGGAACCAGGCGGCGAACGCGGCGATCGCGAGGAGCAGGACCGGGGCGATCCAGGAGGGGCGAGCGGCGCGGCGCCGCGATGCTTTACGCTTGGGCACGACGTCCCGACGATTGTGCGCGCCCCGCCGCTTGACCTACGAACCTATGAAGAGTAAGCTATCTATAAATAGTAAGTAGCTAATCTATCGGAGGTTCATCTCGTGGCTACCGTTGCTCGCTCCTCATCCGCCGGCGCACCCGTCGGCGCCGCCGTCGTCGCCGGTATCGTGGGCGGCATCATCGTCGATACGTTTCTGGCGCTGATGATGCACACATCGCCGATCGGCATCTGGCAGTTCGTCGCTTCTACGATCGTGGGCAAGGTCGCGTTCACGAGCGCCGGCTACGCGGTGCTCGGGGTGGTGGTGCATTTCATCGTCTCGATCGTGTGGGCGGTGCTCTATGCCTACGCATTCAACGCACTCGGCGCGCTCAAGCAGTGGATTCTCGGCGCGATCGTGCTCGGCGTCGTGGTCGATGCGGCGATGGAGCTGCTGCTCCTCGTGAAGATCGGTCAGCCGTTCGGACCGGCGTTCGTGCAGGGACTGCTCGCGCACGTCGTGTTCTACGCGCTGCCGGTGACGTTCGTTCTCTCACGCAGCGCTCGCCGCGCCTAATGTCGAAGAGCGCGAGCCTATGATCGAAGCGCTCGCAGGCGCGCTCGACGGCATGCACGTCGTCGCGCTCGTCGCCAACGTTCCCGGACCGCTCGCCGCCGCGCGTTTGCGCGCGCTCGGCGCGCGCGTCACCAAGATCGAGCCGCTGCGCGGCGACGCCCTCGAAACGGCGTCGCCGCCGTGGTATCGCGCGATCTCGGCGGGGCTCGAGATCGTGCGGGTAGATCTTCGCGAGCACGGCGGCGCCGCCACGCTCGACGCGCTGCTCGGCGATGCGGATCTGCTCCTGAGCTCCGTGCGCGCGAGCACGCTCGAACGGCTCGGCCTCGCGTGGGAACATCTGCACGCGCGGTATCCGCGCCTCGCGCACGTCGCGATCGTGGGCGATCCGCCGCCGCATGACGATCGAGCCGGCCACGATCTCACCTATCAGGCGCAGGCGGGATTGATCTCGCCGCCCGCGATGCCGCGCACGCTCGTCGGCGACATGGCCGCGGCGGAACGCGCGGTGGAAGCGGCGCTCGGCGCGCTGCTGCTGCGCGAACGTTTCGATCGAGCGGTACGCGCGGATGTCAGCATCGTCGACGCGGCGCGCACCTTCGCGGAGCCGTACCGCTACGGGCTCACGCGTGCCGACGGATGGCTCGGCGGCGCGGAGCCGACCTACGCGATCTATCCCGCCGAAGACGGCTGGATAGCGCTCGCCGCGCTCGAGCCGCACTTCGTGGAGCGCCTACGCACGCTAACCGGCGTTGCGACGCTCACGCATGAAGCGCTGCGCGATGCGTTCGTGCGGCGCAGCATGGCGGAATGGGAGCGGCTCGCCGACGAACACGACGTGCCGCTCGCCGCGATCCGTTAGCGCCCGAACGCGACGCGCATCGGCGCGGCATCCATGCGCGCGAGTTGCGGGAACTTCGCGCGCAGCGCCTTGAGCTTCGGAATATCGTTGATCACGATGTAGGGATTGTCGGGATTGTGCACCAGGAAATTCTGGTGGTAGCTCTCGGCGGGGAAGAAGCCGCGCAGCGGCGCGAGCTGCGTGACGATCGGCGCATCGAAGACGCGTTTGCGCGTGAGTTCGGCGATCATGGCTTGAGCTTGCGCGCGCTGCGCGGCGGTGGTGTAGAAGATCTCGGAGCGATACTGCGAGCCGTCGTCGGGGCCCTGACGGTTGAACTCGGTCGGATCGTGGGCGACGAGAAAATAGACGCGGAGCAGATCCGCGAAACTCACCTTCGCGGGATCGTAGGTCACATCGACCGATTCGGCGTGTCCCGTGGTGCCGGTGCTCACCATCTCGTAGTGCGCGGTAAGAAAGTTGCCGCCGGAGTAGCCGGCGACGACGTGCGTTACGCCCTTCACCGATTCGAAGACGGCCTGCATACCCCAAAAGCAGCCGCCCGCGAGCACCACGTGCTGCGTTGCGGCGCGCGCCCCGAGGGGAAGCATCGAGAGAAGCATGGCGCTCGCGAGGGCGAGCCGTTTGATCGTCTGCATCATCACAATCTTGAGAACGCCGGAAGGCATCGCGCGGATGAGCGGGTAGGATGTGTCTATGGATTCATCGTGGCCGCGTGATTTCGTGTGGGGTGTCGCAACATCCGCCTATCAGATCGAGGGAGCCGTGCGCGAGGACGGGCGCGGCGCGAGTATTTGGGATACGTTCTGCGCGATCCCCGAGACGATCGCGAACGGCGAAACGGGCGATGTTGCCGCCGATCATTATCATCGCATGCCGCAGGACGTCGCGTTGATGCGCGAGCTCGGGATCGACGCCTACCGTTTTTCGATCGCATGGCCACGCATCATGCCGGACGGCGTCGGTGCGGTGAACCGGCGCGGCTTGGATTTCTACAAGCGCCTGCTCGAACGGCTCGCCGAGGGCGGCATCGCGGCCTATCCGACGCTCTATCACTGGGATCTGCCGCAGGCGCTGCAGGATCGTTTCGGCGGCTGGGCCGGGCGCGATACCGCCGAGGCCTTCGCCGAATACGCCGATGTCGTGTCGCGCGAGCTCGGCGACGGCGTGGCGGGTTGGATCACGCTCAACGAGCCGTGGGTGAGTTCGTGGCTGAGTTACGGATGGGGCAGCCACGCGCCCGGCTATCGTTCGATGGAGCTCGGCATGCAGGCCGCGCATCATCTGCTCCTCGCGCACGGCATGGCCGTGCCCGTGCTGCGTAGCAACTCGCCGCATGCGCGCGTGGGCATCACGCTCAACTTCAGCCCGATCGAGGCGGCGAGCAGCGATCCGAACGATATCGCGGCGGCGCGCGCGGCCGACGTGAACGTAAATCTGTGGTTTCTGGATCCGCTCTATCGCGGCTGCTACAACGAAGTACTGCTGCCCGAACTCTCGTTCGCGAAGCTGCGCATCGGCGACGACGACATGGCGATCATCGGCTCGAAGCCCGATTTTCTGGGCGTCAATTATTACACGCGCTTTCTGTTGCGCAGCGGACCCTCACGCCACAACCCGCTCGGCGAGTACGTCGAGCAGACGCACGCGGAACGCACCTCGATGGGATGGGAAGTCTATCCCGACGGGCTCTACGACACGCTGCGCCGCATTCACGAGCGCTACGCGCCGGGCGATATGCTGATCACCGAGAACGGCGCGGCCTACGCCGATATCGTGGATGCCGACGGACGCATTCGCGACGCGCAGCGCATCGCATACTACGAGGCGCATCTGGCCCAAGTGCGGCGCGCGATGACGGAGGGCGTGCCGGTTCGCGGGTATTTTGCGTGGTCGCTGCTCGACAATTTCGAATGGACCGAAGGCTATCGCCAGCGCTTCGGGCTCGTGCACGTGGACTACGAGACGCAGCAGCGTACGATCAAGGACAGCGGGCGCTGGTATCGCGACGCGATCGCGGCTAGTCGAGCAGCGACCAGCCTCGCGCGGTGAGCCAGCCGTAGCGTTCGAGTCCTTCACGAACGCCGGCGGCGGCGTGCGCGCGCGCGATGTACACGTTACGCAAACGCGGCGCGGCCGCGCGGAGCTCCGGGCCCGCGTTGCCGACGATCACCGAGGGCCCGGGCAGGGCGAGCATCGCGAGATCGTTCTCGGTGTCGCCGCAGGTCATGACCGCGCGAAGCGGCGTGCCCGTGCGCTCGGCAAGGTGACGAACCGCGCTGCCTTTGTCGATTCCCGGCGGTAGGACGTCGAGCAGATCGCCGTGGCTGTGCACGAGTGTCGCCACGATCGCCTCGCGCGCGAGTGCGTCTTTCACGGCCGGGATCGCAGCGGCGTGCGCGACGTAGGAGACTTTGTAGGGCGAGCGCACGCTCTGCGGTACCACATCCAACGCATCGAGCGCCGCGCGGACGCGTTGCGGATCCCAGGCATCGAGCTGCGGGGGCCAGTCCATGCGCTCCCACGCGTCGCCGCCGCGGCGATGGAGCTCGGTGCCCACGCCCGCGATCAGATACGCACCCGCCCGCACGTCCGCGGCGGCGAGGAGCTCGCACGCGGATTCGCGCTGGCGTCCGGTCGCGAAGGCGAGGGCGGGTGCTCCCGGCTCTTCGAGCAGCCCTAGCAGCTCGGCGAGCGCCGCGTCGTCGCCGATCAGCGTGCCGTCGAGATCGCAGACCAGCAGCCTAGCGTGCTTCGACATCGCGCAGGCCCGCGTGAACGATGCGTTCGGCGATCGTCGTCCAGGCGTACTCGTGCACGCCCGCATGCAACGCGCGTTCGCGACGGCGCGCGCGCTCGTGCGGTTCGAGCGCGGCGGCGAGGGCATGCGCCCAACCGGTGAGATCGTGCGGCGGCACGCGCACGCCGCCGCTTTCGGGACGCACGAGATCGCGCAGGCCGCCCACGTCACTCGCGACCACGGGGATACCGCAGGCGCGCGCCTCGAGCGCGACGAGGCCGAAGGCTTCGTAGTGACTCGGCACCGCGATCACGTCGCTTGCGCGGAAGGCATCCGCAATGCGATCGTTCGGAATCGCGCCGAGAAAATCGACGCGATCCACCACGCCGAAACGCGCCGCCAGATCGCGCAGGGCCGGAATGCGCGATCCGCGCTGCGCTCCGCCGACCACCATCAAGCGCGCATGCGAGCCGCTTGCGCGCAGCAGCGCGAACGCCTGGATCAACTCGTCGATGCCCTTTTCCGGCGTGATGCGGCCCACGTAGCCGATGATCTGCGCGCGTTCGGGCACGCCGAGCGCCGCGCGCGCCGCCGCTGCGGGCCCGGGCCGAAAGCGTGCCAGATCGACGCCCGCGGGTACGATCTCGAGCCGCGGCGGTACCACGCCGTACTCCATCGCAAAGAGTTCCCGATGCGAGGGCGTGAGCGCGACGATCGTCGCTTGCGAGAGCAGGGCGCGTTCGATCTCGATGCGTTCGCGCGTGAGCGCATCGCGGCGTTTGCGCGCCACGCCGTGCGAGTGCAGCGTGTGAACGTGCGCGATGCCGTTGCGGCGCGCCACCGCGCCCGCGATCTTGCCGGAGAGCCAGTAGTGCGAGGAGATCAGATCGTAGTCCGCGGCACGGGCGGCGTCGTCGAGCTGTAACTCGGCTTCGTCGAGAAACGCGGCGATCTCGTCGTTGCCGAGCGGAGCAGCCGGGCCCGCGTCGATACGGCGCAGCGTGTAGCCGTCGATGCGTTCGTAGGCGGGCTGCGCCGCATCGGTGCGGCGGGTGAAGACGTCGACGTGATGGCCGTAGCGCGCGAGTGCTCGGGCGAGCTCGCGCACGTAGATCGTCACGCCGCCGTTTTGGGGCGCACCGACGAGCGTGCTGGGATCGGCATGCAGCGAGACGAGCGCAACGGAGCGCGCGCGCGCGAATGCGGGAGCGAGAAGCTCGGGTGAAAGCAAAAGATAACTCCTCATCGATCGGCAGGGTACAGTGCTGCCGCGGACATGGCGCCTACGAGGTTAGCTGTCGGGTTCGGAAGTGTGCCCGTTTCCGTCCGGCGAGGTGCCGGATTCACCCCATGCGCGGTTACCGCGCGGTTGGGTCCCCCGCTCCCGCGATCGCGGGATTCGGCCGAGATGATCGTACCCGGAATAGGTTGGCGCTAATCGTGCATGAATCCTGGATGAGAAAAGATGCGATGATTCAGGTCATCACGTCGGATGTCACGAAGAACGCTCAGCAACGGTTGAGCGTTACGACGTATTGAGGATGACGATGATGCGAAGGCTTCTTTTGGCGGCGGCGCTCGCGCTTGGCGGTGCGTCGCTCGCGCTTGCCGGATCGAGACCGGTCACCGCGGCGGTTACCGCAACCGCGCCCACGCCGCTCCCCTCGCCCGACGATTTGCTCGCAATGATTCGGGCCAAATTCCGCTCGCACCGGCCGCCGCCGCCGTACGAGGTCTATACGCTCGTACGCAAGCAAAACACGAACTACGGCTATCCGGACTACGCGAACAGCTACACCTACCACGTGTGGTATCGTTCGTACGATCACGCAGCGCTCGAGCGCAAGATCTCGGAACTCGGTGCCGTCGGCTACATGGAATTCATGCGCCCGATGTTCAATCAGGACACCGATCCGGGGCCGCCCACCGCCGACGTATTCGAACCCGCGCCGCTGCACACGCTCTCGCCGTCCTTCGTGCCCACGCCGGAGCCGTCGGCACCGCCCGTTATCGCCGTACTGAAGGTGCGCGGCGAGTTCGACTATCGCGTGACGAGCGTGCAGCGCGAAGGTGACGAGCTTCACCTCTCACTCGAACCGCGCCGTCAGCCGGATCGCAATCGTCTGCGTCAGATTTGGGTCGACGCGAAGACGCTCGAGCTGAAGAAGATCGTGGCGACCGACAAGCTCTTTGAACAAAACGGGCCGGTCTATCCGGTGCTCTTCACGGTCTATTTCAAGATGTTCGACGGCATTCCGATCATCACGACCATTCACGGCGTGGTCTACGGCGGCTACGGCGGCGACGGTCAGACGGTCGACTACACGTTCAAGCACGTGAGCTTTCCGCTCACGCTGCCCGCCTGGTATTTCAATCCGCGCGACTACGCCCAGCATCAGGACGACGCGCCCGAATAGCGAGCGCCAATCGTGCGGCGAGACGCGCGTTGTTTTCGACGAGCGCGACGTTTGCATCGAGACTCGCGCCGTCGGTGAGTCGGAAGAGTCGATCGAGCAGCCAGGGCGTTACCGCTTTGCCGGTCACGCCTTCGCGGTGCGCCTGCGAAACGGCGAGATCGATGCGCATGCGCATCGACGCCGCGTCGATCTCGTACTCGGCCGGGATCGGCTGCGCCACGAGCGTGCCGCTCGTCATGCCGAGCGCGCGCGCGGTTACGATGAAGTCGGCGAGGGCGTCGGGCTCGTCGATCCGCAGCGGCGAGCGCAGGCCGCTCTCGCGGCTCCAGAACGCGGGAAAGATATCGCTGCCGTAGGTGACGACCGGTACGCCGAGCGTTTCGAGCACCTCGAGCGTCTTCGGTAGATCGAGGAGTGCTTTCGCGCCCGCGCAGACCACCGCAACCGGCGTGCGTGCGAGTTCGTGCAGATCGGCCGAGATATCGAAGCTCGATTCGGCTCCGCGATGCACGCCGCCGATGCCGCCGGTCGCGAACACGTCGATGCCCGCGAGATGCGCGCAGATCATCGTCGCGGCAACGGTGGTCGCGCCGGTGCGTTGCATCGCGACCGCGTACGGCAGATCGGCGCGGCTGAGCTTCATCACGTCGCCCGCGGTCGCCAGGTGCTCGAGCGCTGCGTCGTCGAGGCCCACGCGAATCGCGCCGTCCATCACCGCGATCGTGGCGGGCACGGCGCCGCAGTCACGCACGATCGCCTCGACGCGACGGGCGACGGCGAGATTGCGCGGGTAGGGCATTCCGTGCGAAAGTATGGTGGTTTCGAGGGCAACGACCGCACCGCCGCGAGCGAGTGCATCGCGTACGTCGTCTCGTACGATGACGGGCAAAACCGGTGTCATGCGAATCGTTCGTCCTTGCGCACGTGGTTGTGTAAAGCTCATGTAAACGACGGGTAATGGACGTCTTCCTGCGCGAAAGACGCGCTTCGGAGGGTTCTCTCGTTTGAACGCTGGGCGTATCCTGCGGGTCGGTGGGAGCGAAAGCGACCGCACGATCTTCGAGACGCATCTGCGCGGCGCCGGTTACGGCGACGTCGCTGCCGCATCGCCCGAAGACGCGGCGGTTGCGATTGCGGCTCGCGAGGTCGATCTGCTGTTCCTCGATCTTCTGTTACCGAGCACCGACGTGTTCGCGCTGCTGCGGGCGGCCGCGCCGTCGCCCGGCAAGAGCAGCCGCGTTCCCGTGATCGTGACCGCACCCGCGAACGCGATGGACCGCATCGATGCGTGTCTGCAGCGTGGAGCGGAAGACTACGCGATCACGCCCTTCGATCCGCAATATGCCCTGGCGCTCACCCGCCGCGTGGAGCTCGCGCTGCAGCGCAAAAACCTGCGCGAATTCACCGTACGGTTGCGTTCCCGTGGACCGGAGATGAACGAGACCGCCGTAATCGAGCTCTACTCGCAGGCGGCGCGCAAATTCGTCCCGCGCGAATTTCTCACCCACCTCGGGCGCGAGACGATCGCCGACGTGGAGCTGGGCGATCACGTGCAGCGCGAGATGACGCTGTTTTTCAGCGACATCCGCGATTTCACGGCCCTCTCCGAAGCGATGTCGCCGCAGGACAATTTCAAATTTCTCAACTCGTATCTGCGTAACGCGACGCCGATCATTCGCGCGAACCGCGGCTTTATCGATAAGTACATCGGCGATGCGATCATGGCGCTCTTTCCGAACGAGCCGATCGACGCGCTACGGGCGTCGGTCGAGATCCAGCGCGCGCTCGATACCTATAATGCCGGGCGGAAGAAGGCGGGCTACACGCCGATTCGCGTGGGCATCGGCCTGCATCGCGGCGAGCTGATTCTCGGCACGATCGGCGAGGAGGAGCGCATGCAGACGACCGTCATCGCCGACGCGGTGAACGTGGCCTCGCGCATCGAGGGTCTCACGAAGCGCTTCGGCGTCTCGCTGCTGGTGAGCGGGCCCGTCGTCGACCGACTGCCGGCCGATCACGGCTTCCTGTTGCGACATCTGGGCGCCGTGCAGGCGAAAGGCAAGACGAAGAGCGTCGAGATCTACGAGTGCTTCGACACCGATCCGATCGATCAGCGCGAGAGCAAATTGCAGATGGCGGCCCTCTTCGCAAGCGGCGTGGCGGATTTTCGCAAGGGCTTGCTGCTGAGCGCGCAGCGCGCGTTCAATCGCATCGTCGCGGCAAATCCGCTCGATACCGTCGCCGCCTACTATCGCGACAGCTGCTCTCGATCGGTGTTGATCGATCGCGTCGCCGACTTCGACGGCATCGAGCGGATCGAAGTAAAGTAACTCAGCGCGTGCGAGCGCGCTCTTTCGTTTCGACTTCGCCGCGTTCGATCGCAACCGGAGCGAACTGCACGAGCGGCTTGATGATGCCGCCGCTCTTGGTGCGCATCATCTCGAAGGCGTCGTCGATGCGATCGAAGGGCATCACATGCGTGGTGAGCGCGCTCGGGTCCACGCGACGGTGTTCGAGCAGGCGCAGCAAGCGTTCGAGCCGCAGACGCCCGCCCGGGCACAGCGTGGTGACGATCGTCTTTTCGGCCATGCCGACGCCCCAACCGACCCGTGGGATGCCGATGGTGTCGCCTTTGCCGTAGTAGCCGACGCTGCTGATCGTACCGCCGGGTTTGGCGGCGGCGATCGCTTGCGCGAGCGTCGTTTCGTTGCCGAGCGCTTCGATCGCGACATCCACGCCCTCGCCCTCGGTCGCACGTAGAATGTGCCCCACCACGTCACCGTCGCTCGGATCGACGATGAAATCCGCGCCGAAGTGCCGTGCGAGTTGCTGCCGCTGCGGCACGCTCTCGACGCCGATCACGAATCCCGCGCCGCAGAGCCGCGCACCCTGCGTCGCCATCAAGCCGACCGGGCCCTCGGCGAAGACGGCCACGGTGCCGCCGAGTGGAATCGTGCCGTGCTCGGCCGCCGCGAAGCCCGTGGAGAGCATATCGGCGCAGTAGACCGCCTTGTCGTCGGGGACGCTCGCCGGGATGATCGCCATGTTCGCATCGGCCTCGTTGACGAGAAAAAACTCGGCAAAGACGCCGTCTTTCACGTTTGCGAACTTCCAGCCGCCGAGCGCGCCCGAGGACTGCGACGGGTGTCCCGCCTGCGAGGCGGGATCGCCCCAGTCGGGCGTGATTGCGCCGACGACGACACGGTCGCCGGGCTTGAAGCGCTTGACCTCCGAGCCGGCCTCGGCGACGATTCCGACCGCTTCGTGTCCGAGGGTGAGATCGGTGCGCGGACCGATCGCGCCGTCAACGGTATGAACGTCGGAGGTGCAGATGAGCGCCTGCGTCGTGCGCACGAGCGCCTCGTTCGGACCGGGCTTCGGCACCGGCTTTTCCATGAAGCCGACCGTACCGATCTCTTTCATCACGAATGCACGCATGAAGACCCCCTTGTGGGCAGTATCGCGCGCTGCTCGCGCGCGAAGGTGAGTGCGCGATGGAATGTCTCGCCGCTGATGAAGCCGAGCAACTCGCCGTTCTCGATGACGGGCAGCTGGTGGAATCCGCAGTCGGAGAGCTTACGAAACGCATCGAGCGCCGAGAGCGAGGGCTCGACGCTCACCAGCAGCGCTCGCGGCGTCATGATCGTTCGTACCGCGGTGCGCGCGAGGTCGTCGCCCGCGAGTTTTGCGAAATCGGAGAGCGTGACGATACCGATGAACGTGCCCGCCTCGGCGACCGGGATTGCGCGGCGTCGCGAAGCGATCAACCGTGCGAGCGCGTCCGCGCCGGCGGTATCGGGCGGCACCGCTTCGGGAACGTCGTCGGCGATCTGCGCGCAGCGCAGCTCGGCGAGGGGCGCAACGTAGAGTTCGTTGGTGGTCTCGGCGCGGGCGGCACGCATGATGAACCAGGCGAGGAAGGCGGTCCAAACGCCGCTCGTCACGTACCCGGAGAAGAAGAGCGCGAAGGAGGCCGCGACCAAGAGCAGCCCTACGATCGTGCTCGTTGCGGAGACGGCGCTGACCGCGGTCGATCGCCGTTTTGCGACCGCCCAGACGACGGCGTGCAGCACGCGTGCGCCGTCGAGCGGGTAGGACGGCAGCATGTTAAAGGCGGCGAGCACGAGGTTGATCGTGGTGAGGTAGCCGAGCGCTTGAAACACGATGCCGCGCGGCTCGGCGAGCAACGTGAATCCCGCGAGCACGAGCGCGATCGCCACGCTCGCCGCCGGACCCGCAAGCGCGATCAGCGCTTCGCGCAGCGGCGTCGTACCGGTTTGATCGATTCGCGAGACGCCGCCGAAGGCGAAGAGTTCGATTTCGCGGATCGCCGCGCCGAAACGACGGGCGGTGAGCGCGTGCGCGAGTTCGTGCGCGACGACGCAGACGAAGAGCAGCACGATGGTGACGATTGCCGCGCCGAGCCGCAGCGACGGCGTTGCATGCGCGAAGATACCGCTCGGCTGCCCGATCGCCCACACGAAGAGCGCAAAGACGAGCAGCCAACTCCAGTCGACACGGATCGGGATACCGAAGAGCCTGCCGATCGTCATGCCGGTATTCTGCGCTCGGGCGGGGCGAATCCGAAGAAGCGCCGCTCGCGAGAGATTCACAATGCGCGGGTAGACTCGGGGTGTGCATATGAATACCGTCGGACAACGCCTGCGGATGCAGGACATCGTCGAGCTGCTGCGCCGCTACGAGATTCACGCCCCGAGCACCGATGAGCGCTTCCTTGCGCACGCGCGAGTGGATCGCGGCGTGCGTCTCTGGGTGCGAGCAGCGCCCGCCTACGACGGCATGCGCATCTCGATCGGGCACGGCGAGTATCGCACCGGACGCTTGCTTCCGCTCACCGCGTACGAGGCGGAGGCGATGGTGGCACAACTCGAGAGCGAGGGGGCGGTGCCGCTCGGCGTGCAGAGCCGCGGCATGCTGGCCCATCTGCTCGAGCGTGCCGCGCGCATCTGCGAGCAGGCGGGCGTGATGACGCTGCTCTTCGATCCCATCTTCGTGCGCGAGAACGACTACACGATCTTAGGCGTGGGCATGTGGGCCGATCGGCGCCTGCGTCTGCGCCGCCGTCTGGCGCCCGATGCGCACGATCGCGGCGCCGTATTCGCGTATCGACCGACGGCGCGCGGTCGCGGCGGCATCCGATGATCGCCACGCTCAATCTCACGTTCCGCCGCATGGACGCAACGCCCGCGCTCGAGGCGCTGGTGCGCGCCGAGATGGAGCGCTTGGAGCGTGTCTTCGCGGGCATCGTGAGCGCGCACGTGACGATCGAGCGCGATCATGCGCGCGGCGGTGCGCCGTACGACGTGCGTATCGAGCTCGATATCCCGGCCGCAACGTGGTGGTGAGCCGACATACCGATGCCGGCGATGCGGAAGAGAGCGGCAAGGATCCGGCGCTCGCGGTGCGCCACGCGTTCCGCCGCGCGCTGCGAGCGCTCAACGAGCACTATCAGGAGCGCTGGCAGTAGCCGCTCCATGCCGGTAATGACGTGCACTGTTACGATGCGCGTCGTGGTGGGCACAAGAGCGGTATGGAACGTTGGACTCGCAGAGCCGCAGGCGCGGCAGCCGTAGCAGCGGTCGGTGCCGCCGCGGTCGGAATCGCACGATCGCGCTGGAATCGCGAGATGCGCGACGAGGCCGCGCTGGTGTGCGGACGCTCGCTCGCACCGGAATCGGCCACGCTCGCCATTCCGTTCGCGGTGCCGTCGTGCGTCGCGCGGTATTTAGATTACGCATTCGCCATCGAGCAACGCCGCATTCGCGCGGTGCATTTGCGTCAGCACGGCGAATTGCGCGGCGGCGCACGCGGCGCGTGGAATCGCTTCAGCGCCGAGGAACACGTGTCGGCGGAGCCGCCCGGCTTCGTATGGGATGCGAACGTCTACGTGGGGCGGATGCCGCTCTTCGCTGTGCACGATCGCTATCTGGACGGACGCGGATCGACACGCGGCAGCCTGCTCGGCGCGGTACCGCTGCGCGCACCGGATGCCTCCGAGGCGCTCGATGCGGCGGCGTTGATGCGCTATGCGGCTGAGGCCGCCTGGTTCCCGACCGTGCTCGAGCCGAGCACGCACGTGCGGTGGAGCCCGATCGGCGAGTATGAGGCACTCTTGACGTTCGCCGACGGCGTGACGAAGATCACGCTGGACGTGCGATTCAACGAACGCGGCGAGATGGTGGAGGTGGCCGGGATGCGACCCCGCGCGGTCGGCACCGAGCTCGTGCCGACGCGCTGGATCGGGCGCTATGCCGACTATCGCCGGGTGGACGGCATGATGATCCCGCACGCCGCCGAGGTGTCGTGGGCACCGCCGGACGGCGAGTTCCCGGTGTGGCGCGCAACCATCGACGACATCGCCTACGAGTACGCGTAGTATGGCGGCAACGCGCATGAAGTCGGAAATGTTTCACGGTCTCGGTTGCGCGTGAGAGTACGCTAGGAAGGAAAGCACGGGTCGAGCTGCATCGTCCTCGGTCGCAAAAATTGGCGACTTGCAAGGCACGCAAGCGTAATGGTGGGAAAAGCGAAGTCGGGAGCTCTTGTTTCGTTCTGCAAGGTGAAGAACAATCTCCCTACTTCCTCCCCACGAAAGGCACGAAAACGCGCCGTCGAGACGACTCCGGCATCGAGCGTTTCCTCAAACGTTACGCGGTTTTCCGGAGCGTCAAGTGGATAAAGCTCGCCGGAGATGATGACAATTCCCAGGGCTTTGTTTTCGCTCTTGTCGGCCTTGAACTTCATGTGACGCTGCCCGATAAGAAAAATAAAATCGAGCTTTGAGGTCGGCAATGATGAGGGAGCATACGTAAAGTGCAAAATCCCCGAGTCTTTACTCGGCCGAAACCCGACTTCGCGCCCGGCATCGTCATAGCTAATTTCCTCGGCCAGTTGCGGAGCGGTGGCGAAAATTCGGAGGCCCGCACCGCTCGTTGATCTCGTTGGTTTCAATTTCAACGAGGCATCTTCAAAGTGAATGGGTGCGGGCTCGGGATCGTGAGCAGGTGGGAGCGGTGCGATCGTCCATCTGTATTGTAACTCGCAGCAAACGGTTTTAGCCGCCGCGCTAACATGCGGCTCTTCAGTCGAGAACCCGAACAATAGCGAGATAACGAATGCCACGAACGCTATTTCGATGACTCCCGTCGTGCTGTGATGTGCATGCTCGGCCTAGTCCACATGGCCTATGCTGCAGTCCGCGCTTCGGTGAGGGATCGCTCTATTGTCGCTTTACGATTTTGCACGGTTTCTCTAATCCCCGCTACGACGACGACGACGAGCACATTGCTCCCGATCGTGAAGAAGCGCAAGAAGTTCCGAAGCGATGCGGGCGCCGGAACGAGCGTGTCGAACGGTCATCGCGCACGCCTTCGTAGGAGACCGCTCGAATGCCCCTCGATGCCGACGCATCGTATCAGTGCCCGTTCTGCGGCGAGACGAACTACGTCGGCGTCGATCCGCTCGCGGCGCGACGCCGGCAGTTTATCGAGGACTGCCCGGTCTGCTGCAGCCCGATCGCGTTTACGGTGTCGATCGATTCCGAGGGCGATGCGGTGGTGGAACGAGCGGAACGAGCTGATTAGCGGCCGTTGAAAAAATCGTCGAGAACGCGGACGTAGCGATCGGGCTCTTCGTACGACGGCAGATGGCTGCTGTGCTCGAAGAACACGATGCGTGCGCCCGGGATTGCGCGATACATGCGCCAGGCGGTGAGCGGCGCGACGTTCATATCGTAGCGGCCATTGATCACGAGGGTGGGAAAGCGGAACTTCGGCAGCGCGCTCATGAGATCGAGCGATGCGGTCGCTTTGGCGACGGCCGCGCCGACCGCCGGCGTGTAGCCGAGGTCTTTCGCGTGCGCTAGATAGCGATCGCGCAGCTCGGGGCTATAGAAGATCATCTTGAAATGATCGCGCAGCGAGCGCTGCGCGGCGGCGTCGGAATCGGGCCCGAGCCGCTTCATCGCGGCGGCATCGGCCGCTTCCACGTCGGGAAAGACATCGGGGAGCAGGTGCACGATGCCGTTCCACGATGCGACGGAGTCGCTGAGCACGAGCTTCGCCACGTGTTGCGGATGCGCCGCGGCGTATGCGATTGCGATCATTCCGCCGTACGAGTCGCCCACGAGATCGAACCGCTTGAAGCCGAGGTGCGCCCGCAGCGCGTCGAGATCAGCCACCTGCGCCGCCATGCTTTGCGAGGCGCCGCGGACGATGCGCGTGGAGCGCCCGGTTCCGCGCTGATCGTAGAGCACCACCTCGCGCTCGCGCGCGATGCGCAGCCACACGTCGTTCTGCATCATGTAGATGTGCGAAAGGCCCGGGCCGCCGTTCACGGCGATCACGGGCGTCGTGCCTCGCTTTGCGCCGTAGACCCAGTAGGCGAGATCGACGTCGTGCGTGCGCACGTACCCGGTCGGCGGAATGACGGGCGGTATGGCGCTCGGTGCCGCTACGCCAAGCAGAACAAGCGAAAAGAGAGCGGCAAGAATGATGCGCATGTGTCCTATCTGTGCGGGCATCCCGGCCAACAGCAGGGCCGGCGCATGCCCTTGCGGAGCTTATCGAGGCCGACGGCGATCCGGCGCTGCCGGGTCTCGTCTTTCTTGGCGGAGGTGACCCAGCAGATCCACTCGTTGCGCGCGAGCGGCGTGACGTGCACCCACGCCGCTTGCGCGACCGGGTCCCCATCGATCGCGCGCTGGAGATCCGGCGGCATATCGTGCACGGCACCCGGGCGCTCGGTTGGCTTCGCCATGGGGCCTTCTTCGCCGTCGAGTCGGGAGTCGCTTGCGGCGATTGCGACTCCCGAGCTTCGCGTTCAGGCGCTTAATAAGCGACGGTAAATCGACGGCGAACGTGGGCCGGTTTCTCGAGCTCGTTGACGACCGCGACCGCGAGATCGCTCGTGGTGATGCGCGAGGTACCATCAGCCCCGAGCAGCACGTCGTCGCCGCCGAGGCGGAAGATGCCGGTGCGTTCACCTGGTTCGAGACCCGGAGGCGGCGAGAGCACCGTCCATTCGAGCGATGATTCGCGAGAGAGCAGCACGTACGCATCGCGAGCCGCCATCGCGCCGGGGCGGTACTTTCCGGTGAACTCCGGACGGTCGAGGCCCTGGATTCCAGGCGCGACATACAGGCTGCCGGCACCACCGATCGTGAGCAGGCGCGTGACGCCCGCAGCTTTGACGCCGTCGATGATGGCACGCATGCCGCTCATGTAATCGCCGTAGATTTTAGGGTTGTCCCAGCCCGCGTTGAACGCGCTTACGACCGCATCGTGATTTGCCACCGCGGCTGCCACTTCGCCTTCGTTCTGCACGTCGGCCACGACGACGTGAAGGTGTTCGTGCGGAGCGAGCCGCGACGGGTCGCGGAGTAGCGCGGTGACGTGGTGCCCGCGGTGTAACAGTTCTGCCAGGATCGACGAGCCGACGAAGCCGGTCGCCCCGATTAAAGCGATTTCCATGAACGGTATGGTACCGATGCGCTCGCTTGAGTCGCAAGGTATATTCACGTCCGTTCGTGGTACAAACCGGACACCTCGTGCAGAACTTGCGGAAATCGGGCGTCAGGGCGTCCGCCGAGATCATCGATGTATCGTATTGTCCGCCCTCGCGATATGCACTCGGCGTGGAAGTCTTCACGCTCGCGGATTTCCGCCGGCGGGTCAGTGATGCTCATTTGCGCACGCCGCAGCGGGTGGATTTTCATCTCCTGATCTATTTCGCGTCGGGCACGTGCACGCATACGATCGACTTCGAGCCCGTGCCGTGTTATCCGGGGACGCTGCTCGTGCTCCATCCCGGACAGGTGCAGCGCTTCGATGCAGCGATGCGGACCTGGGACGGATGGATTGTGATGAGCGGTCCGCAGTTTCTGCGCGAAACGCTCACGGTGGATGGTAGCGGCGCCATTTTCGATCTCCCGAGTCGGTATCACCTACGCGGGCGAGATCGCGAATGTGTCGTGACGAGCATCGGGCGCATGTACGATGACGCCCGCATTGCTGGCGACGCACGGATCATCGATGCGCTGCTCAGTCACGAATTGGCAGCGCTCTTCGCGCGCTTACGGTTGTGCGGACTGACGGTAGATGTCGCTTCCGGCGCCAGTGGAGCGAATGCGGAGCTCTTCCGGCGTTTCCGTCGCGATGTGGAAGTCAGTTTGGCTAAGACGCACCGCGTGCGCGACTACGCTACGATGGCGGACGTGTCGGAGAAAACGCTCGGGCGCGCCGTCCTTGCAGCAACGGGAGCTACGGCGAAGGCGTATCTTACCCGCAGAGTAATCCTGGAAGCAAAACGACTGCTCGCCAATACGTCGTTGCCGATCAGCGCGATTGCCGAGCGCCTCGGATATGACGAGCCCTCGAACTTCGTGAAGATATTTCGCCGCGAAGCAGGCATGGCACCCGGTGACTTTCGGCGCCGCCTATCGTGATGGGCGGCAACGCCAACGAACGTCCGTCTGAATGTCTTGCGGCACGCCTCGATCACGCCGTTTTGAGGTGGCTAATCCCGAACGGTCTTTTTCCTGCCCGGCTGCGCCAACGAGAATCCTCGCTGCGGCGGATTGCCCTCTAGCATCGACCCTTGAAACCCGAGGATTCCTCGAGGTTGGTCGGTAAAGGGCGCGGCTATGGGCGCTCGTGAAGACCTTCAGTACAACGGCCAGACGATAGACGAACTCATTAGTCTTGCCCCGGAGTATGACGTATTCGAGATACTGTTCGCTTTAGAACGAGGATTGGAGAGAAGTCTATCCTTGCGAGGAGAGCTATCCGCCGCGGAACTCTTCGTGCTCGCGACACTCGCGTTTGACCGTGAGGTCAACAACGGTGGTTTCGATCAATTTTTTACGAATTCATCTGTCGGCTTCGCGCCCGTTATACGGGAGGCGCTTGTCGCAATCGGCGCTTTTGAAATAGCAGAAATCATCGAGCGTGCGATTATAGCGATCGGCTCGACGGATCCGGACCAAATCGACGTGATTATGTCGACGGAGGATCCGACACGTGACTCAGAGCTTGATGCCTGTGATGATGCCTTCTTCAAAGCGGAGCCAATGGGCGAGTTCGTGTTAGAGGACAAGATTTTTGCGTTCGTTAAAGCGAACAAAGCATTTTTCAATCCGCAATATGGCATGATAGAGCAAAGCGTTGAGGCGCCTAGCGATCGCATCGAAGAGTCGCCTGACTCTTTCGAAGCCGCACCGTACCATGTTGTAGCCAACGAGGTTCGCCGATTGCGAATGCAAGCGCAGGAATAGGATCGATCGCTTACTTTGCGAAGCGCCGGCGACACCGTGCTTAAGCGTCTGAACGCAGGCGTTGCCGAGAGCCGCGCGTTACTACCACGACGTGGATGTCCTCTCCGGTGAGTACACGCCTGCATCGCTTGATGATAACCGAAAGCGCGTTAAGAAGAACCTTGCAGCGCTCCGAGGGTGGGAGTGCTTAAACCTCAGTCCGTAGAGAACTCGTTCGCTCGTGGGAATGCGGTGCGCTGCCATTCCCAAAGGTTTTCGCTCTCGCCAAGTTCGCCGATGAACGACCCGCATTCGTAGAGTGCGATCCTGGCGTAGTCAGCGTAGCCCTTGCAAACCTCATCAGCCCAGGTTTGGACGTACTCGCCTACGACGGCTAATCGCATCTTGCCGTAGTATCGGAGCGGAAGAAGTGTTTTGGCGGACTCAAACGGTTTGTGCATTGAGTTAAGGTGTCGCGGAAGCGTAACTCGCTCCGCGGCCGGAAGCATGCGTGCTGCGATTGAGCCAAGTTCCCGAATAAACGTGCGCGTCTGTTCGTGTGCGCGTTCGCCACGGCGTGGAAATAATCCAACTGCGAGTAGGATCGCGCACGCCATGGGCTTGGGCAGCGTGACGTGGTTGTAAAGGCCAGCGTAGTTGTAGATATCGGCCTGATGGTAACGGCGGCGCAATGGCTCCGGCACGACGCAGCTATCCTCGCGAGTGCGGACCTTTCTGCCGCGAGCTTGTTCGATGTAATAGCCCATGAAATTCGCGCCGCTTTGCGTGTCCAGGTGCGTCTTGTCCGCTGTCATCCACCGGTACCCAAGTCCGTACAGAGCGAGCAGAATGTCGAAAACTGCTTCATGTCTGCCGGCAAGCCAAAGTGCTTCGATCGGCGACACGCCAACCGCCATCGCGAGGTTGGTGAGGACCGCCGGGCCGCAGACAATCTGTTGGTTGAGATACTGTCGGATACGCGTGGCATTAGCGGTGCCACCCATCCTGCGGCTCACCTCGCGGAGTGGAAGCCCGCGCTCCTGGATCTCCGACTCGAGCCATTTCATGACGCGCCAGTTCTCAAGGCGCGCCCGGGGCTTTTGGGGCGTGGACACAGAATTTGCCATTTTGATTAAAACTGCTTCGCGATTTGGGCTGAAATGGCCTTATTCGTGTGAGATAATCCACCACGTGAGGGGGACACACACTGGGTCCGCCTACAGAGAGACGAATGAATGAATAGAATACATCCGGTTGCGGCGCTCCTGACCCTGGTGTCGATCGGCCTGACGGCCGAACTGGCCATCAGGCGTGAGGAGTCGCTCGTAGCAAAATTCATCGCAGCAATGGGCGGCTAGCAGGCCGTCTCGGCTTCAAGAGCATGCATGGGAGACGGGCTGCGCTTCTCGGGCTCGCGCCGAAATCGGTACGATCCGCTCTCGCGCTCCCATGTATATTGGATCGCTAACAATGTCTGACGTACTAATTCAATCCGAGCACGAACCTTTGGACGATGAGCTGAAACGCTTCTTTGAGCGCACGGCTGACGTCCTTGCGTCGATTCGTGATGAGGTGCTACGTCTTATTCGCGAGACGCCCGAGGATGCGGAGAATAAGAATTTAATGCGCTGGGCGATTATGTACGCAGTCGTCTTGCGCGATATCGGCAGGTCGGCGGCAAACCTATTGAGTGACGGGAGCCATTCTCGTGCCGCGCTGATGCTGCGCAGGGCCATGTTCGAATACCGTACTCGCTTCCGGCTATTCGTTATCGATCCGAGCCAAGCCTCAACGGCAATGGACGAGTTCCACGATCTGGGCCGGAAGTTCGAAAGACGGGTTCCTGGGCAAGTGACGTTCATCCGCGACCCCAACTTCAAGCAGGACCGATACGACGCTGCGCGCCGAAAGTATCCGAACTTCTCGGCGATTTGCGATGCCGTCTACGGGGGTGACGCGCCGGAATACTACGCGCATTTCTACTCATATCCTGGCTCGTTGCTC
The DNA here is from genome assembly GCA_027306785.1 of Vulcanimicrobiota bacterium. Classification (GTDB taxonomy): domain Bacteria; phylum Vulcanimicrobiota; class Vulcanimicrobiia; order Vulcanimicrobiales; family Vulcanimicrobiaceae; genus REEB354. Next base: position 20,219 of record DAHUZB010000016.1, on the reverse strand, counting down.
CACGGCGATGCGATGCTTAGCATGGATATCTTGAAGGTCGATGGCGATCAAGAAGGCGTTCACGTGAATTCAGCCCGTCCATTTACGAACCAGATCGGCGGGAACATGCTCGTATTTTTATTGGACTTTTCCGGCGATGTGTGCCGCTCGTTGGACCTTCCAAGCCGACGCGTGGTCGAAGTCATCGGCAAGGAGTTTAACGACCGAAGAAGAGCCATCGGTCTCCTGGAAGATTAGACAGGATCGTGTCCCCTGCCGTGGTGTACGAGCGGTGGCTCGGCGGGGGTAGCGCTCCGTCGTTGATCACGGCGGAGAGCTTGGCGGGCTGATTATCGCTGACGGCACTGAGTCCTTCGAGTTGCATGTAGCGCCGCTGCAGTTGTCATTCGAAATTCTGTTCCAGTTGATCAACGCGAGAACCATCTGCCGTTGTCCTTTAGCCGCATGTGCGAGCGCGTTTCGCATGAGATGGACTCGGCAGCGCTGCTACGTTGCTTTGAACACCTTCGCGATGGCCGGTTTCAAACCGACGTGAGAGTCCGAGATCACGATCTTGACACCGCGCAATCCGCGGCAGCTCAGGCTGCGCAGAAAATCCGCCCAGAATGGCTCTGCTTGGCTCGTACCAACCGCGAAGCTCAGCAAATCCGCGTTCCATCGGTGTTGACGCCGACGGTCAGTATCATCGCGACCGATACGATACGCCGGCCCGAACTCGTCTTCACGTACGTCGCATCGATCTAGAGGTTGCGCCAATCGCCTTCGATCGGCCGCATGAGAAAGGCATTCACGTGCCCGTCAATCTCTTACGATCGGCATGGCACCCGGTGACTTTCGGCGCCGCCTATCGTGATGGGCTCCCGCCGAGCTATCTTGGACTAGATTCGGGGGCTCAGATCCCTTTGAAGACCGATTCGAGGCCGGTCTTCACGATTTTGACTGTCGCCGAATGTACTCCGAAGTCTTTGGCTATGTGCGGAAAGTGTTGCGTCGCTTGTAACGTCCGCTCGATGATCTCGTTCGTTTCCTTTGCATCGATATTGTGCTTCGCTCCGAGTTTTCGGATATCGCTACGCGTAATTTCGGTGCCCTTGCCGTTGACGGCCAGGTAATGTTCCTTTCCGGGTCCATAGGAAAACGTTAAATCGTAGGACGGTGCGGCTCGCCAATTCCCTGAGGCATCTAGGAGAAAGGCGTGCTGCTTTGCATGGTCGTCGCGATTGTGCGCCAGCACGTTGAAAACCATTCGACGGAACACCTTCACGACGTCTTGATAATTGCGCGTGAGGTACATCGTGAGTTTGAGAAGATCATCGTAGTCGATGGTCGGCGTGAACCATTCGGTGTCGAGAATGCCGGCGGCAGAGGCGACGTGAAGGCGCTTCTTTCCCGCGAGTCGGTCGAAGCGACGAGTCGCGAAATAGCCCGGCCCCTTTTTTGTGGCGATCAGTTTGGTGTCGCTGATCTCGACCCCCGCGGTGCGGGCCATCTGCGCGTAGGCCGCTTCGAGCGGTCCGATGTCCGGAAAATCCTTCGCCGTCCGGAATTTTACGAGCCACGAATCGAACCCGTCCGGGAGTTCGCGAGCTCCGGCGACGATATGATCGGCATCGTTCATTCCGACGAGCACTTTCGGCCGCGCGCCACCGGAGGAGCCGCCGAGTTCTTCCAATTGCGCGACGAAGTCGCTCGCCGCACCTTGCAGTAGTTGCTCGGATTCGAATGCCAATGTTTCGAGGTCGACACTGCTTTCGACATCCGGATGCGCAACTTCGGGATGATAGGTCAAGGCGCCCATGCCGCGCGTTCCGACGATTGCAAGTTTGTCCAGAACGGTGAGCGATGAATACGAAATGCCGGCTCGTTCCGCTCGACGTTGAATGAGCATCGAGCCCCACGCGTCGGGTAGACTATCCGCAAATACGCCATGGAGACCGTCGAACGCGCGCGGGTTTCCGGCCCTGATTAACTTCTCCGGCGGGAATTGCGGATTGATGACCATGCCTTGGTCCGACGGCTCGAAAACGGCTATTCCCCGATCGAGGGCAAGCCGACCGACGTTGACGTTTGCATTCCCGAAATCCAGACGAACTTCAAGAGGCGTTCCAGGCTTGATTTTCATGAGCGTTTTCTCGCGCGAACTCGATGCTTTTGAGACGCGAGAATATCTTCGAGCGAGCGCTGTTCGACCGCCGGAAAGAGATCAATGAAGCCGCCTTCCGCTCGCAAGGCAAGAGCTATGGCCACGACGGCATCGAAGCCGACCGCCTGGCCAGCCTCAAATCGGCGAACCGTGGCTATCGCGACACCCGCTGCCGACGCAAGGTCGGCCTGCCGTAAGCCGTAGGCCAGGCGGCGGGCTTTCGCGTTTTTGGCCACGGCGGCCAGGAGATCGGCCGGCGAGAATAAATTAACGCTCATATTTGAGGTTTTATGTCCAGATACGAAATTTATTATATCAGATAAGAGCGGTTATTTCAATCGGTAGCTCGAGGTTGCGTTCTGATCGAAGGCGACGTGGAAGCCGCCTAGCACGAAGCAGCCGACGAATTTCTTCGTCGGCTGCTTCTTTGTGTTCTCGCGATAATCGCAAAGTTCGATTTTGCTTCGCGACTATCGCGAAAGTACGCTGATGCCCGTTTTTAGGGTCATTATCGTACCAGAGCGCCCTATGAGCACCCGCTCGTGGCGCCGCAGTTGTCGCATTTTTCGCAGGCGCCGTTGCGGACCATGGTGAGCTGGCCGCATTCGCCGCAGGCGTTGCCGGTGTAGCCCTTGGCGCGCGCGGCGTTGATCGCGTCGGTCTTGGGCATCGTTGCGGTCAGCGTGGCCGTCACGGCGCCGGTGCTCGGCGTGTCGTGCATCGCGGGCGCGGGCGGGGTGAGCGTGGCGCTGCCTTGCGCGCTCTCCGTTCCCGGGCGCAGATGCGGCGAGACCGGATGGAATTGCTCGGCAACGCCGGCCGGGCGCATGTGGGTCGGGCCCTCTTCCTCGGCGAGGTACTCGGCTTCGCCCGCCTCGACACCCATCGCGTCCATCTCCATCGACGGCTGCACGTGCGCAAGTTCGTAGCGGCCGAGATAGCTCACGGCGAGCTCGCGGAAGATGTAATCGAGCAGCGAGGTCGCCATCTTGATGTTCTGATGGCCGACCACCGGACCGTTGGGCTCGAAGCGCGTGAAGGTGAAGGCTTCCACGTACTCTTCCAGCGGCACGCCGTACTGCAGACCGATCGAAACCGCGATCGCGAAGTTGTTCATCAGCGAACGGAACGCGGCGCCTTCCTTGTGCATGTCGATGAAGATCTCACCGAGCTGCCCGTTCTCGTATTCGCCCGTGCGCAGGTAGACTTTGTGTCCGCCGATGATCGCTTTCTGCGTGTAGCCGCTGCGGCGTTCGGGCATGCGGCGGCGCTTGGCGATGTAGCGGTACACGATCTTCTCGGCGATCTGCAACGGCTGTGCGTACGCCTGCGGGGCGGCCGCGAGAACGCCGTCTTCGTCGCTCGCATCGCCGCCGAGATCGTAGCTCGCGGCCAGCGGCTGCGAGAGCTTCGAGCCGTCGCGATAGAGCGCGACCGCCTTGATCATGCGCTCCCAGCTATAGCGATAGGCTTCCTTCACGTCGGCGATCGATGCGCTCTGCGGCAGGTTGATCGTCTTCGAGATCGCGCCCGAGACGAACGGCTGCGCGGCGGCCATCATGTCCACATGCGCGAGCGGACGAATGTAGCGCGAACCGAACTTGCCACACGGCGTCGCGCAGTCGAAGACCGCCAGATGCTCGTCCTTCAGATACGGCGCGCCCTCGAGCGTCATCCGCCCGCAGATGTGGGCCGACGCCTCTTCGATCTGCTGCAGCGAGAAGCCGAGGCCGTCGCGGAGCAGCGAGAAGTTCCAGTCGTTCAACTGTTCGTCGGTGAGGCCGAGCTTGTGCTTGCAGAACTCTTCGCCGAGCACGAACTTGTTGAAGACGAACGGCAGCTCGAACGCACCCGGCAGGGCCTGCTCGATGCGAGCCACCGCGTCGTCGTCGAAGCCCTTGGCTTTGAGCGTGGCGCGGTTGATGTGCGGCGCGCCCTCGAGCGTGCCGGTGCCCTTGGCGTAGGCCTCGATCGCGACGATCTGCTCTTCGCTGTAGCCGAGCTTGCGCAGCGCGGGCTCGACCGACTGGTTGACGATCTTGAAGTAGCCGCCGCCCGCGAGCTTCTTGAACTTCACGAGCGCGAAGTCGGGCTCGATGCCGGTGGTGTCGCAATCCATCACGAGGCCGATCGTGCCGGTCGGCGCGATCACCACGGTCTGCGCGTTGCGGAAGCCCGAGACCTCGCCGATGGCGAGCGCGTCGTCCCACCTGCGGCGCGCGAGCGCCCACGTCTCCTGCGTGAAGAGCGTCGGCGCGTGCGTCACCGGTTTGACGGTGAGCCCTTCGTACTCCGCATCCGGCGCGTTGTAGGCGGCGCGGCGATGGTTGCGGATCACGCGCAGCATCGGATCGCGGTTCGCCTCGAAGCGCGCGAACGCACCGAGCTGCTGTGCCATCTCGGCCGACGTGCGATACGCCGAGCCGGTCATCAGCGCGCTGATCGCGGCGCACCAGCCGAACGCCTCTTCCGAATCGTAGGGCAGGCCCATGCGCATGAGCAGCGTGCCCATGTTCGCGTAGCCGAGGCCGAGCGTGCGATAGCCGTGATTTTTCTCGGCGATCGTCTTCGAGGGCATCTGGCCCATCGTCACCGAGATTTCGAGCGTGGTCGTCCAAATGCGCGAGGCTTCGGCGAAGCGCTTGGCGTCGAACGTGCCGTCATCTTTGAGGAACGTCACGAGGTTCATCGAGGCCAGATTGCACGCGGTGTCGTCGATGAAGACGTACTCCGAGCACGGATTGGTCGCGTTGATGCGATCGTCGTTCGAGCACGTGTGCCACTCTTGAATCGTGTCGTCGAACTGCAGGCCGGGGTCGGCGCACTGCCATGCGGCAAGCCCGATCTGCTCCCACAGATCCGCGGTCTTGACCGTCTTGACCACGGTGCCTTTGGTGCGCGAGATCAGATCCCAATCTTCGTTGCGGTCGAGTTTTTCGAAGAAGCTGTTCGCCAGACGCACGGAGTTGTTGGAGTTTTGGCCCGCGACGGTGCCGTAGGCTTCGGAATCCCAGCCGGTGTCGTACTGATCGATCTCGATGCGCGTGTAGCCTTGGCGCGCGTAGTCGAGCGCCTGCTGCGTCGCGCCGCTCGGCACGCCGATCGCGAGCGCCTTGCGCAGCGCTTCGCGCAGATGCGGGTTGAGCGCGAGATCCATGCGCGCCGATTCGGGGATGCGCGTATCGTGCGCGGCGGTGAGAATCGCGTTGAGCTGCTCTTGCAGCATACGCGAACCGATCACGAGATCGGCCACCTTGCGCTCTTCGCGCACCTTCCACGACACGAACTCTTCGATGTCGGGATGATCGGCGTTGAGCACGACCATCTTCGCGGCGCGACGCGTGGTGCCGCCCGATTTGATCGCACCCGCGGCGCGATCGAAGACTTTGAGGAACGACATCAGGCCGCTCGAGGTACCGCCGCCGGTCAGCTTTTCACCCGCGCTGCGAATCTTCGAGAAGTTGGCACCCGAACCGGAGCCGCCTTTGAAGATGCGCGCCTCGCGCACGAGCCCGTCGAAGATGCCGCCCTCGTTCACGAGATCGTCTTCGATCGAGAGGATGAAGCACGCCGACACCTGCGGATGCTCGTAGGCGTTGGCCGATTTCAGCACCTCGTTCGTGCGCGGGTCCACGTAGTAGTGGCCCTGCGCCGGGCCCGAAATGCCGTACGCCCAATGCAGGCCGGTGTTGAACCACTGCGGCGAGTTTGGAGCGCCGACCTGACGCGCGAGCATGGAGCACATCTCGTCGCGGTAGGTCTTGGCGTCGTCCTCGGTATCGAAATAGCCGTACTTCCAGCCCCAGTAGGTCCAGCAGCCCGCCAGGCGCTCGAAGACGCCGCGCGCGTCGCGCTCGGGACCGAAGGTGGCATCGGAGGCCGCCTCGGAGCGCCACAGCCACTCCGGCACGCCGTCCTCGGGCACGCGCACCGTCTTATCGGGCACGCCCGCCTTGCGGCAGTACTTCTGGGCCAGCACGTCGACCGCGACTTGGCTCCAGCCCGCGGGCACCATCACGTCCTTCGCCTCGAAGATCACCGAGCCGTCGGGGTTGACGATGCGCGAGGTGCGGGGCTCGAACGCGAGGCCCGCGTAGGGGTCGCCCGACGTGGAATAGAGGCGGCGGAATTTCATGAGCTGCTCCTTGCTCGTTACGCGCTTGAAAAAAGGTGGACCGATGACGTTCTCTATCGAACAGGTGTTCGATCTGCGCCCGTGAGACGCGGAGTGCCGGCGGGACACCTATTGTGCCACACCGACCCCATTGGCACAAGATATTGGGGTTGGTACTCCCAATTCCTTGTGATCGGGCTGTGGATTGCGAGAAATATCGGAGGAGCAGGGGTGGATGACCTGGGGATAAGGGCGCGGAAGCCTTCCGGCAATGTTCGGACCTGATCGTTTCGTCTCGCGGCTGGCGGATATCGAGCACGAGGAGCTCGAGGCGATGGGCAAGCACGGCCTGATCGTCGACCTCGACAACACCCTCATGGGCTTTCGCCAGACCGAGCTCTGCGAAGATCACCTGGCGTGGTGCGAGCGCGCGCACGAGCGCGGTTTTCGCATGGTGATGGTCTCGAACAACTTCACCGAACGCGTGACCGGCATCGCGCGCCAGCTGCGCATCCCGTGCATCCCGAACGCGCTCAAGCCGCTGCCCTTCGGGGTGATGCGCGCGGTGCGTATGCTCGAGCTGCCGCGCGAACGGATCGCGGTCGTCGGCGATCAGCTCTTTACCGACGTGCTCTCGGGCAAACTCTGCGGGCTCTACACGATCCTCACCGAGCCGATCGAGGCCAAGGATTTTCCGATCACCAAGGTCTTCCGCTACTTCGAGCGCCTGATGCTGCCGGAACGCGGCGGCTCGTGAAGCTCGCGGTCATCGGCGACCCGGTCGATCATAGCCGCTCGCCGCAGTTGCACAAAGCGTTTCTTCGAGACGCCGAAATCGACGGCAGCTACGTCGCGATTCGCGTGCCCGCGAGCAACGCGACCGCCGTGATCCGCCGCATGCGCCTCGACGGCTACCTGGGCTGCAACGTCACCTATCCGCTCAAAGAAGAGGCGCTCGGCGCCTGCGATGCGCTCACCGACCAAGCGCAGCGCGCCGACGCGGTGAACACGATTCTCTTCGGGCGCGAGATTTTGGGCCACAATACCGACGGGATCGGTGCGCGCACCGCGCTCGAAGCACTGCTCGACGATTCGGTCGCGCTCAAGCGCATCGGCGTGCTCGGCTACGGCGCCACGGCACGCGCCTTGTTGGCCGAACTCGCCGATCACGATGCCTACTGCTTCGTGTGGGGGCGCGATCGCGCGAAGGTGGAGGCCGCCTGCGAGCGCTACGACGCGCAGCCGTTTCCCTTCGAGAACCCGCCGGAGATCGTGATCAGCACGCTGCCGCCGAGCGTGCGCTTCGAACCGGCGATGCTCGATGCGCTGATGCATGCCGATCTGCTGATGGACGCGAATTACGGCGAGCGCTCCACGCTGCATCGCCAGCTCGAGCGCGAGATCGTCACCGGCGACGCGATGCTCGAAGCGCAGGCCCGCGCCTCGTTCGATTTCTGGCTCGCGCACCTCGACGGCGTCGCACCCGAAGAAGAACCCGTCTAGCAACCGTCGTCATAGGCCGAACGTCCCGAGAGGAGCGGACGCGCCGCGAACGCAACAGCCCGGTATTCTCCGCGGAACGAGGGGTGTGCGTTCGAAGGAGCTCCGTCAGCGTACGCATTTCGTGCATACCCGTCGTTTCGCACGTTCGAGACAAGGGTGTGATCATGGACTCTCTCTACGCGATCGTGGCACCGGTATTGGAATCGATGCCGGAGTCGCATCTCAAACGCGAACTCCTCGTCGCGTTCGCCGCGCATCCGCAGGCGTTTGCCCGCATCGAAACGGGCTTTCGCACGATGACGGCGCGGCGCTGCGAGCCCGCGGCGCTGCGGCGCTTCTTTGCGAGCTGGGCACAGACGAACAACAGCGCGATGACGGTCGCCGGAATCGGAAACCGCCTCACGCTGCTGCTGCACCGCGGCGACCCCGTCGCCGACGAAACGGCGCTCCTGCGCGCGTTGACCAGCCTCGACCGCATCATCGACGAAGATTTGGCGGTCGTGGGACACGTGCTGCACGCGCAGCTCTTTTACGAGATGGCGACCGCGTTCGTCGGCGACGACGCCTGGCTCTCGCATCAGTGGATCGACGAGACGGCAAGCGCATTCAAGGCGTGGAAAGACCGCGCGTCGCTGCGCGACGCCGATCCGATGATCGCGCTACTCACCACGCTCGTGCACGAAATCTACACGCACGGCGAAGTGGAGTTCATCCTGCCGCTCTTCGAACGCGCGGTGCTGCAGTACGGGATGACGCCGAGCGAGGCGCGCCGCGCGCTCGCCTGGATTCGCGTGCACTGCGGCCCGACGGAGAAGAATCACTTCTTTCATGCGCTCCATGCGGTCGGGCATGCGGCAACCGCGCTCGATCGCGATCTGAGCAGCTACGAACTCGGCCCGATCGTGGCCGCGTACGTGGAGAAGAAGGCCGCCGTGATCGATGCGGTCTGCGCGCTCGGGGTGGCGGAGGCGGTGGCGGCGCGTTGACTGCGAAGACGGCCTCGATGCTGGATCACTCGCTTCACATCGCGTCGCGCGCCTTTGCCGACGATGCGCGCGCGGAGCTCGCGCGCTTGCTCGGCGATCCGCCGGTGGTTGCGCCCGAGCAGATCGCACCCTACCCGGCGATCCTCGCGCCCGCCTATCTCGAGCGTCTGCGGGCGCTTAACCGCGTGCTCGATGCGGCGCTGCGCGGAATCGTGGCGCGCTACCACGAGGATGCGCGGATTCGCGCCGTCTATGCGCTGCCGCCCGAACTTGACGAACTGCTCGCCTTCTGCGCGGCGCATGCGGCCGAGCCGTACCGCGTGGGATTCCATCGCCCGGATTTCGTGTACGATCGCGAGGGACAGCCGCGCATCTGCGAGATCGGCGCGCGTTATCCGCTCAACGGCTGGATGCTCAGCCGCGCGGTCATCGACGCCTATGCGAGCCGTGCGGGCGATCTCGGCCTGGGCGTGCAGCACGAACAGCTCCGTTTCGTAGACGATCTCTGCGCCGGATATCGCCCGGGTCAGGTGGTCTCGATGGTGCACGAGCGCGAGGCCGGTACCGAAATTTTTCTGCTCGCGCGGGCGCTCCGCGAGCGGGGCATCGAGTTCGTGCAGACGCCGCCCGCGGCGCTCGCGGATCGCGGTGGGCGGCTCTTCGCGGGCGATCGCGCGATCGACGCTTGCATCCTCGAGATGGATCGCAGCGAGCTTGCGGCAATCCCGCGCGACGCCCTGCGCCTGATGATCGAACGCGGCTGCTACTTCAACGACGTTCGCACGCTGATTCTCGTGCACGATAAGCGCACGCTCGCCGTGCTCGACGACGAGGCGATTCTCGCCGATCTGCTGGCGCCCGCCGATCGCGCGTTGTTGCGCGCGTTTCTCATCCCGTCGTTCGTGATCCGCAACGTGGAGGAGTGCGAGGCGTTCGTGGCGCGCCATGAGGAGCTGATCGCCAAACGCAGCAGCGGCGGACGCGGCATCGACGCCCTGGTACGCAGCGAATGCGGTGAAGAGCGCTGGCGCGCGCGCGTGCGCGCCGAGTGGCGCCGCGACATGTACCAGCGCTACGTCGAGCAATATCCGTTCGTCGTGGTCGACGGCGAGCGGCCGGTGCACCTGGTCGGCATGCAGCTCTGCCGCGATGACGTGAGCTACGGCGCGGGCGTCTTTCGCGGTTCGGATGCCAAGGTGATCAACGTGCACGGCGAGCGCGGGCGCATCTACGTACCGCTGGTCGGCGCATGACCTCGCTTGCCGTCGTCGTGCCGCTCTACGACAAGGCGTCGTACATCGGCGACGCGATCGCCTCGCTCGCGGCGCAGAGCGCGCCGCCCGAACAGTTGATCGTGGTCGACGACGCGAGCACCGACGGCAGCGTGGCCGCGCTCGAAGCGGCGCTCGATCGCCATGCGGGCGCCCTGCGCGCGACGCGCACGGAGATCGTGCGACGGGCGCGCAACGGCGGGCCGGGCGCGGCGCGAAACGACGGCATCGCCCGCGTCGACAGCGATGTCGTGCTCTGTCTAGACGCCGACGATGCGTTGCACGCGGGCGCCCTGCAACTCGTGCGCGAGAGCATGGAGCGCCATCGTCTCGCGATGCTCGTGCTCGGCTACGCGAGCGATCCGCCCGGCGAGGCCTTTCCCGATCTGGGCCTGCTCGCGGGTGAGCTCGAGCCGCTCGCGCCCGACGTGTATCGCCTGATCGATCCGCCGCGCGCCGCCGCGCATCCGGAATTCGTGATGGGGCGCGCGAGCAACGTCGCGGTGCAGCGCTCGTGCTTGGGCACGTTACGGTATGACGCGCACGCGCGATTGAACGAAGGCGTGGATCTGTGGTATCGCGTGCTCAAAGCCGCGTCCGACGACGGGGAGATCGTTGCGCTCTGCGCGGAGCCGCTGATTCGCTTTCGCATCACGAGCGCAAGCCTCTCGCACGCGCGTCCGACCGACTGGCGCGCGCTCGCGATTCCGCCTAGCCTCGCCCGCTATCGTGCGAGCGGCGATGCGCGGGATCGCGCGCTCGCGGCGATGCTCGCCGAGCGTTGGCTCGCGCACGCCCGCGCAACGCTGCCCCACGCGCAGGCGGCGGAGTTTATCGCGCATCATCGCGCGCTGCTCGCGGAGTTCGGCATCGCGTGCTGAGCCCGGAGCGTACCGACGACGAACTGCTGCGCGTCTGTTTCGAACGTGCCCGCGCGCACCCGTTCTTTCGCACCGAGCTTGCGGGCATCGACGATCATCGAGCCGCGCCCTCGATCGGGAAAGCGACGCTCCTCGCGCAGCTGCGAACCTTCACGCCCGGCGCCGAAGCACGCGGCGTGTACCTGGTGCGCTCCGGCGGCAGCACGAACGAACCGCTCGTCTTTCCGGTCGATATCGTCGAGAATCACGCGCAGCGCGCGGCGCTCGCGCAGCATCTGCGCGCCGCGGGGATCTTCGGGCCGCACACGGTGGCGCTCAACGTCTTCGGATACTCCGAGCTCTACCGCACCGCGGCGATCTTCGACGATCTGCTCGAGCGCTGCGAAGCGACCACGCTCGCGATGAGCGCGCACGCCCCGTACGCGGATCTGCTCGCGATCGCGCACCGCTTCACGCCGACGCATCTGCTCGGCACGCCGTCCAAGCTCACGCTCTTCGCGCGGTATTTAGGCGAAGCCGACGTGCGCCTCGCGATCCCGCAGCTGGTCTACGGGGGCGAGCCGCTACGCGAGAGCACGACGCGACTGCTCGCCGAGCGCTTCGGCGTGCGGCAGATCTGGTCGCTCTACGGCGGCGCCGAGACCGGCATCTGGGCGTGGAGCGACGCCACGCGCGCGCCCGGGCTCTTCGCGCTGCTGCCGGGCATCGTCGTCGAGGTGCTCGATCCCGACGCGGAGGGCTTCGGCGCGCTCGCGGTGACGAACGCGTATCGAGCGCGCTTTCCGGTCTTTCGCTATCGCGTGGGCGATGTGGGTCGTATCGTCGCGCACGAGGGCTCGCGCTATCTCGAACTGCGCGGTCGCGATCGCCGCTCGTTTCAGTTTCTCGAAATGACCTTCGACCTCGATGCGATCGCCGCGCTTGCGGCGGAGGCCGAGGCGTTTCAGGTGCAATTGCGCTTCGACGCGCACGGGCGCGACACGCTGCGCCTGCTGCTCGTCGATCAGGCGGGTCTCTGCGATCCCGAGGCGATCGCGCGGCGACTGGCGGCGCTCGCCGAGGGCCCGAGCTACGACGACGTGCTCGTCGTCGCACGATCCGCACGCGAGGCGCTGCACCACGACGCGGCGAGCACGAAGGCGCCGGAGCTCGTCGACTTTCGGCGCTGATGCGAGGAGCCTGCGCGCGCGGCGTGGCAGTGACGCCCGAGCGGAGGTAGGTGGGATGGTAGGGATTGCGACGCAGGCGGCGATCGCCGAGCGGTACGCCGATCTCGCGACCGCGATGCAGCACGGCGACACGGCGGCCGAATGTGCGATTCTGGCGCCCCGTTTTCACGATCGCGCGGCGGTGAAGCTCGCGTCGTTCGATCTCGATCCGCTCGCGGTGATGGTGCAGAAGATCGTGCAACTGCGCGACGGCTCGCTCGAAGTGCACGCCCGTTACGTCGGCCGGCACGGGCACGACGCGACGGCGATCGACCGCTGGGTACGGATCGACGGCGTCTGGCGCCTCGCGTCCCACCGGTAGCGCTCCGGGAATAAAGAAGAACCCGGCAGCGATGCCGGGTTCTGTCTGCAATCCGGAGAGGGAGGGATTCGAACCCTCGAGACGCTTGTCACGTCTGCTCGCTTTCCAAGCGAGTGCCTTCAACCGCTCGACCACCTCTCCCCGAAGTGCGCGCTTTCCGAGCTTGCGGCGACGCGTTCGATTGGACTTCCGTGGTGGGGAGTCCTATGCGGGTTGTTCGGATTGAGCGGTGAGGAGGGCGGCCAGGTCGTCGGCGGGGAGGGCGCGGCCGAAAAGGTAGCCCTGCGCGTATTCGCAGCCGCACTCGGCGAGAAACTCGGCCTGGGCGGCGGTCTCCACGCCTTCGGCCTGCACTTTGAGGCCGAGCGCGTGCGCCATGGCGATGATCGCCGAGACGATCGCGAGATCGTTGCCGTCGTCGGGAATATCGCGCACGAAGGCTTTGTCGATCTTGAGTTTATCGATCGGGAAGCGCTTGAGATAGGCGAGCGACGAGTAGCCGGTGCCGAAATCGTCGAGCGCGAGCTCCATGCCCAGGCCCTTGATCTGACGCATGATGCCGATCGAATCCTCGGCGTTGTGCATCGCGACGCTCTCGGTGATCTCGAACTCGATCGTCCGCGGATGCACCTGCGAGGCGCGCAGTGCGTCTTCGATCGACTTCACCAGATTGTAGTGCAGAAATTGGCGTCCCGAGAGGTTGACCGCCACGGTGAGATCGGTCGCGAACTGCGCCTGCCACGCCCGCACCTGGTCGAGCGCGGTGCGCAGCACCCAATCGCCCAACTGCACGATGAAGCCCGAGGTCTCGGCCTGCGTGATGAAGGTCTCCGGCGGGGCGAAGGTCTCGTCGCGCTGCGGCCAGCGGCAGAGCGCCTCGACGCCCACGATCTTGTCCGTGCGCAGATCGACGACCGGCTGATAGAAGAGCCGAAACTCGTTGTAGCTCAGCGCGTTCGCCAGGCGCTGATGCATGGGGAGACGGTAGCTCACGGGCGCTTCGGATTCTCCGCGTCGTCGGATGCCTCCCGTACCGAACCGAGCAGCAGCCTGCTGTAATAGGCGATCTTGGCCGCCTCCTCGGCAAGCTCGGTCTGAACGAATGCGTCTTCCAAATCGGCGCCGACCGCGGAGAGCCCGTGGCGCTCCATCACCACCACGTCGATCCCGCGGGCGAATTCGCGGGCGCAAAGCTCGGCGAGTTCGTGCGTGCCGTTCTTACGGTACGGCGTCCACGCGCAGGCGCGCAGCGACTCCATCGCGCCGACCGTGTCGCGCGGGAAGAGCGCGCCCGTCTTCGACCAGACCACCGAGAAGGTGGGGTGCGTGTGCACCACGCAGCGCACGTCGCCGCGCACGCGGTAGGCGGCGAGGTGCAGCGGCAGTTCGCTCGTCGCGCCTCGTCCCGGATCGCTCGGGGAGACGCGCACGAGCTCGTCGGGGCGCAGGTTTGCAAGCGAGCGACCCGAGGGGGTGACGAGCAGGTAGCCGTCGTCGAGTAGCAGGCTCACGTTGCCGCTCGATCCGCTCGTGAGCCCACGCTCCCAGAGACGGCGGCAGAAGTCGGCGAGCTCGCGTCGAGCGGCGTCGTCAGACACCGGCGGGATGCCAGATGGTCTTGATCTCGCAGAAGGCCGCGATCTCATCGAGGCTCTGCGCATCGGGGGCGAACCAGTCTTCGCGCGAACGCTTCGGATGGGCGTGCACGCGCTTGAGATTCTCGGCCGCTTCGCGTTCGATTGCGGCGCGCGCGGCATCGTCGGCGTGCGCGAACGCGATTGCATTGACGTCCATGTGTTTGGCGAGCACCGGCACGACCTCGTCGCGCAGGCCGGTCAGAACGTTCGCGACGCCCGCGGGGAGATCGCAGATGGCGAGCGCTTCGGCAAAGACGATCGCGGTGCGCGGATCGTGCTCGGATGCGAGCAGCACTACGCTGTTGCCCGCGACGATCGGCGGCAGCAGCACCGAGACCAAGCCGAGCAGCGCGGGGCGATCCGGCGCGCAGACCGCGACGACGCCCATCGGCTCGGCGGTGGAGAAATTGAAATGCGGTCCCCCGACCGGATTGCGCGTCGAGAGCAGCGCGTTGTACTTATCGCACCACCCGGCGTACCACACCGTGCGATCGATCGCGGCGGCCACCTCGCGCTCGGCGTCGGCGTGCGAGCAGCCGGCGCCCTCGCGCACGCGTTCGATCAACTCGTCACGCCGCGCTTCGAGCATCTCGGCTAAGCGATAGAGCACGAGCCCGCGCGTTCCGGGCGCGCTCTTCCACCATTTCGGCTGCGCGGCGCGGGCGGCGACCACCGCATCACGCGCATCTTTGCGCGAAGCTCGCGCGACGTTGGCGCCGAAGGCTTTGCCGTCCCACATCGGATCGCTGCGCCCGGATTCCGAGCGAACGAACGCCCCGTTGATGTAGAGCTTGTACATCTTGCGCACGTCGAGGCGCACGTCGTCATGTTTCGACACCGTACGGCGCTACGACGCAAGATGCGGGGAGCCCTCGGGCGAATCGACGGCCATGGTCGAGGAACATTCCCTGGGGCGCGTCGTCGTCGCCGAACCCTTCGACGAGCGCGGGCTCGACGTGCTGCGCCGTGCCGGCGCCGAGATCGTCTCGCTGGTCGGAAAACCGCGCGAAGCGCTGCACGAGGCGCTGCGCGACGCGCGCGGCCTGATCGTCCGCTCGGAGACCCGCGTCGACGACGCGCTGCTCGGCGCCGCGCCGCGTCTGGAGGTCGTCGCGCGCGCGGGCGTGGGCGTGGATGCGATCGACGTGGATGCCGCGACCGCCGCCGGGATCGTGGTGGTGAACACGCCGGGCGCGAACACGCTCGCCGCCACGGAGCAGACCTTCGCGCTGTTGCTCGCCGCGATGCGCAACGTGCCGCAGGCGCATGCGAGCGTGCACGCGGGCATCTGGGATCGCAAGCCGTTCATCGGCTACGAACTCTACGGCAAGACGCTCGGCATCGTCGGACTCGGACGCATCGGTAGCGGCGTCGCCGCTCGCGCCGCGGCGTTCGGTATGACGCCGATCGCGTACGACCCGTTCGTGCCCGCTTCGCGCGCGAGCGCGCTCGGCGTGGAACTGACGGAGTTCGACGACGTGCTCGCGCGGGCCGACATCGTCACGCTCCACGTGCCGCTCACGCCGCAGACGCGCGGCATGATCGATGCGCGCGCGCTCGCGCTGATGCGAGCGCACGCGGTGCTCGTGAACTGCGCCCGCGGTGCGGTGGTCGATGCCGACGCGCTGCTCGATGCGGTCAACGGCGGGCATCTGCGTGCGGTCGCGATCGACGTGGTGCCGCAGGAGCCGCCGCCGGAAGGCTCCGCATCCTCCGCGCTACTGCGCCATCCGCGCGTGGTGGCAACACCGCACCTGGGCGGTTCGACGTACGAAGCACTCGAGCGCATCGCACTCGAGCTCGCGCACGACGTGGTGCGGGTGCTCGGCGGCCGTCCGGCGGCGGGCGCGGTGAATGCCCCCGCGCTCACCGGCGCCGACGCGGAGCGCGCGAGCGGCTTCGTCGATCTCGCCTACCGCCTGGGCGCGCTGCTGCCGCAGCTCTTCGACGAAGCGCTGCGCCACGAGATCGCGATCGTGCTGCAGGGCGAGATCGAGTCGCTCGACGCGCAGCCGTTCGTCTCGGCGCTGCTCGCAGGCGCGCTGCCCTTCGTCACCGACCGCCGCGTGACGCCGGTGAACGCGCGCGCGCTCGCGAGCGAACTCGGCGTGCGCACCGCGCTCACGCGCGAACGCGGCGCGGAGCCGTTTCGCTCGCGCATCGTGATCGCCGCGGGCGAGCACCGGGTGGCCGGAACGGTGCTGCCGCACGGTTCGCGCATCGTCGAGATCGACGGATTCGAAGTCGATGCGGTGGCCGAAGGCACGATGCTCGTCACGCGCCATCGCGATATTCCGGGCATGGTCGGACGCATCGGCACGATCCTCGGCGATGCGGGCGTGAACATCTCCACGATGCAGGTTGCCCGCGGCGAACGCGGCGGCGACGCGATGATGGTGCTCGAAGTCGATCGCGAGATCGAGCGCGGCGTGGTCGCTGCGATCGCGCGCTGCGACGGCATGAGCGCCGTGCGGCTCGTCCGCCTGTGATCCTCTACGTCGCGCGTCACGGCGAAACCGATTGGAATCGTGACGGCCGCTATCAGGGACAGCAGGAGTCGTCGCTCACGCAGACCGGCCGCGCGCAGGCGCGAGTGCTCGCCGACGCGCTCGGAGCTCGTCCGCTCGCGCGCACGATCGCAAGCCCGCTACGACGCTGCGCGCAGACCGCGCGCCCGCTCGCGGAACGCGCGGACGTGCCGCTCGAACTCGACGCACGGCTGCTCGAGATCGCGCACGGCAGTTGGGAGGGTCGGTTGCGCGAGGAGATCGAGTGCGACGATCCCGAGACGATGCGCTCCTGGCGCGAGACGCCCGATCGGGTGCGTTTTGCGGGCGGCGAGTCGCTCGCCGACGTGCACGCGCGCTGGCGCGCCTTCGTGCATGCACTCGGTGACGAGGACGGCGAGGTTGCGATCGTCACGCACGACGTGCTGGTGCGCCTGGCGATCCTCGACGCGGGCGATCGCCCGCTCGCACAGCTCTGGCGGCCGCGCGTCGTCAACGGCGGCTACGCGCGCCTCGCGCTCGCGGGCGGGCGCCTTCGACTTCTCGACGAATGCATCGACGCACATCTGGGAAGACTTGTGGTCGATACCGCGCACCAAGCGCTCTAACCGACGCGCTCGTTCGATAAGGAAAGGCTCGATGCGACGATGGCTACCGTGAAACCGTTTCTGACCGACGTCAAAGAACTGCGCAAACGCGCTCGCGCGAACATGGAGCGCGGCGCCGTCACCGAGAGCTACACGCTCGATCCCGCGCAGGTGGTCGACGTGCTCAATGCGGCGCTCGCGACCGAGATCGTGTGCGTGCTGCGATACAAGCGCCATTTCTACGCCGCGCGGGGCCTGAACAAAGATGCGGTCGCGCAGGAGTTCTTGCAGCACGCGAACGAGGAGCAACAGCACGCCGATCGCATCGCCGAGCGCATCACTCAACTCGGCGGCGAACCCGATCTCAATCCGGCCACGCTCACCGCACGCAGCCACTCCGAATACGTGGAGGCGAGCGGGTTGGTGGAGATGATCAAAGAGAATCTGATCGCGGAACGCATCGCGATCGAGAGCTATACGGAGATCATTCGCTTTCTCGGCGATCGCGACGTCACGTCGCGTCGGCTGATCGAAGAGATTCTCGGGGTGGAAGAAGAGCACGCCAACGATATGCTCGATCTGATCGAAGAGATCGAACCGTCGAGCAACGGGAAAGGACGCCGCAAATAAACGTCGTGTTGGTGCGTCACGGACGCACGGAATGGAACGCCGGCCGGCGCTTCCAGGGTCACAGCGATATTCCACTCTCCGCCGAGGGCCGCGCGCAAGCGCAGGCCCTCGCCGACGTTCTACGCGAGCGGCGGTTTGCGCGCGCCTACGCAAGCGATCTCGGCCGCGCGATGGAGACGGCCCGCGCGATCGCCGCACCGCACGGACTCGCGGTCGCGCCCGACGCGCGGTTACGCGAGTTCAACTTCGGTGCGTGGGAAGGGCTGACGTGGAACGAGATCACCGAGCGCTGGCCGGAGCTGCGCGATCACGGCAGCACCGCGGCCAAGCTCTACCAGCCCGAAGGCGGCGAATCGTTCGACGAGGTGTGCGCGCGCGTCGGCGCGTTCTTCGAGGATATTCGCACGCCGAGCGATGAGACGGTGCTGGTGGTCACCCATGCGGGGGTGCTCCACGCGACGCTCGAGGTCTTCGGGGCCTCGATCGTCGATCGCAAGGGCGACGCGCTCTCGCTCAGCTTCAACCCCGCGAGCATCACCGAACTCGCCATGGATGGCGACGCCGTACGGATAATCACGCTCAATCATGTTGCCCATCTCGATTCCATCGCTTGATGCCTCCGCCGCGCTCGCGGCGCGCGAACGCATCGATCAGCTCACGAAGCCGGTCGGCAGCCTCGGGCGCATCGAGGAGCTCGCCGAGCGGCTTGCCGCCGTCCACGGTGGGCTGCCGCCGCTCTACGAACGACGGGCGATCGTGGTCGGCGCGGGCGATCACGGCGTGACCGCCGAGGGCGTGAGCGCCTATCCGAGCGAGGTGACGCCGCAGATGGTCGGCGCCTTCCTCGGGGAGTTCGCGGCGATCAACGCGTTCGCTCGCGTGGCGCGCGCCGAGGTCTTCGTCGCGAATTTCGGCGTGGCGGGGGAGCTGCCGCGGCATCCGCGCCTGCTCGAACGCAGCGTGGCGCGGGGAACGCGCAATCTCGCGCGCGAGGCCGCCATGCCCGACGCGCACGTCGATGCCGCGCTCGATGCGGGGATCGGCGCGTTCGCCGACGTCGAGGCGCGCGTGAGCCCGGAGATCGTGGCGCTCGGCGAGATGGGGATCGGCAACTCCACGAGCGCCGCCGCGCTGATCTGCGCCTTCACCGGCGCCGATGCGGAGGATGTGGTGGGTCGCGGGACCGGCGTCGACGACGAGGCTCTGCGGCGCAAGCAGCAGGTGGTCGCACAGGCGGCCGCGCGCACCGCGGGCGGCGACTGGCGCCGGATCGTGGCGGAGCTCGGCGGGTATGAGATTCTCGGCCTCGCGGGCGTGCTGCTCGCGGCGGCGAGCAAACGCGTGCCGGTCGTGCTCGACGGGTTCATCGTCTCGGCGGCGGCGCTCGTGGCGCAGCAGATCGCGCCCGAGTCGATCGGGTACTGCATCGCGGCGCACCGTTCGCGCGAGCTCGGGCATGCGATCGCGCTGCGTCATCTCGGCCTCGTGCCGCTGCTCGATCTCGACCTGCGTCTGGGCGAGGCGAGCGGAGCGGCGCTCGCGCTGCCGCTCTGCGAGGCGGCCTCGCGCATGGTGCGCGAGATGAAGACGTTCGCGCAAGCGGGCGTCTCGACGGCGAGCGCGCCGATCGAAGCGTGAAGCGCGCGCTCGCGGCCCTCGCAAGCGCGTTTAGCTACTTCACGGTGATTCCGCTCGGCCCGCTTGCCGCGGGCCCCGCGCCCGATGCCTACGCGCTCTCGTTTCTCCCGCTCGTGGGCGCCGTGGTCGGCGCGCTCGCGGGGGCGGCGGGCCTGCTCGCCGCGCAACATCTGCCGACGCTCGCGGCGGCGATCGTGGCGTGGGCGTGCGCGATCGGGCTGACCGGCGCGATTCACGTGGATGGATTCTTGGACTCGTGCGACGGTCTACTCGTCACCGCGAGCGTGGAGCGTCGCTTGGATATCCTGCGCGATCCGCGTCACGGCACGTTTGCGGTGGCGGGCATGGCGATGCTCGCGGCGTTCTGGATCGCGGCGATCGCGCAGCTCTCCCCCGTGCTGTGGATTCCGGCGCTCGCATTCAGCGGGGCGCTTGCGCGCGCGGCGGCGGTCTGCAACGCATGGATCTTTCCCTACGCGCGCGCGGGTGCGGTGACGCGCTCGTTCGAAGCGCGGCCGAGCCCCGTCGTGATGACGATCGTCTTCGCGCTGCTCGCCTACGCGGCGTGGCATCTGCCGCCGCCCGCGCGCGTCGCCCTCGTCGGAGCGCCGCTCGCCGCGGCGGCGGCGGGCTGGTGGGCGAGTCGTCGGCTGGGCGGCGGGCTCACCGGCGACGTGTACGGCGCGATCGCGGTGATCGCCGAGGTGCTGATCCTCTTAGCGTTCGGCGTGCGCTGACGCGAGCAGTTCCGCCATGATCTCGGCGGTCTCCACCAGGCGCGGGCCCGGGCGA
>DAHUZB010000033.1 GCA_027306785.1 Vulcanimicrobiota bacterium | reverse complement strand
TCGCGGGTCTCGGCGGCGCCTTCCTCTCGCTCGGCGAATTGAATCTCTACTCCGACGGCATGACCGCGGGCCGCGGCTTCATCGCACTCGCCGCCGTGATCTTCGGCCGCTGGAATCCGCTCGGTGCAACCGCCGCCTGCGTGGTCTTCGGCCTCTTCGAGGCGCTGCAGTACGTGCTGCAAGGGCGCATCGCGTGGCTTCCCGCCGATGCGATGCAGGCGCTGCCGTATATTGCGGCGCTGATCGCGCTTGCCGGGATCACGGGCAAGGTGCGCGCACCCGCTTCCGACGGCGTGCCGTACTAACGCGTGCAGCGTAGCGCGTAGTGGAGAATCGAACGCGCGTGACCGATACCAACCATAAGATGTTGCGTCGTCTCGCCGCGCTGCTCGCCGTTGCACTCACCGCTACGTTCGCATGCGCGCGCCCCGCGCGTGCATACGGTACCCCGCCGCCGATGCGTGCGTTGCGCGCCGAGATTCGCCGACTGGCCGCTCGCTTGCCCGCCGCAAAAGCGCTCGAAGTGATGGATCTCTCCACCGGCGTCCGCGTGGGCTACAACGCGGGCGAAAGCATGCCCGCCGCATCGACGATCAAGATTCCGGTGATGGTCGAAGTCTTTCGCCAACTCGAAGAGGGCCGTTTCGATCTACACCGCCGCGTGACGCTGCTCGCGAGCGACAAAGATTACGGCTCCGGCGATCTCTGCGACGCGCCGATCGACACCACGTACACGGTGGAAGACCTGCTCTCGCGGATGATCGACGTCAGCGACAACACCGCGACGAACATGCTGATCCGCCTGGTCGGCCGCGACAACATCAACGCCACGATGCGCCGCCTCGGCCTCGAACACACGCGGCTGCGCGGAGACATTCGCACCGATACGTGGTCGGTGCGTACGGCGCTGCGCACCTCACCCGCCGACATGGTGCATTTGCTCGCCCTCATGGCCAAGCGCGAACTCGTCGACGCATGGTCGTCGAAGCAGATGATCGACATCCTCGAACAGGATCAGATCAACACGCTCCTGCCCGAACCGCTTCCCGACGACGTGCCGATCGCGCACAAGACCGGCAGCTTTTTCGATACGCTCAACGACGTCGGCATCGTCTACGAGAACGACGCACCCTACGTCATCGCGGTGATGACGACCGGCTTGCCCTCGCTGCCCATCGGCCGCACCTTCATCCGCGCGCTCTCCCGCGCCGCCTTCCCGCAAGAGCAGCGTCTGGCATCGTGGCGCACGATCGCGGGCATCGCCACGTTCGCCGCGGGCGGCGGGATCATGCCGCCCGACATTCGCTACTGGCAACATGCGACGTCCGCGGGGGTTGGCGGGGGGCGGTAGGCGGTAGCGCCTGCGCCGCGTTGGTCGGAGGCTTCCCGTGACTTGGGGGACGCAAAAACGCCGCATCGTGCGGCGTTTTTGCTTGGGCGATTTTTCAACGGAACGAAGTTTTGAAGTTCACATCCTGTGAAGGTTGAAAAATCGCACACCCCCAAGGCACGGGAAGCCTCCGACCAACGCTACGCGGGATACCGGCAGAGGGATGGATTGCGTGCGAGGTGGTGGAGGGGATGGATTCATGCGGGCGTCATGAGGGGTGGATAGGATGGAGTGGATGATGGATCGAGTGATGGCTTCGCTCGCGTTTGGCGCGATGGTGCTGATGGGGGCGCTTGGGGCGACGGGGGGCGGTGCGCGGGTTGCGGCGGCGGATCGGGCGGTGCCGCGATACGAGCATATCGTGCTTGTCGTGCTCGAGAATCACGGGTACGAGTCGATTCTCGGGGCGGGACATGCGCCGAATTTGGCTCGGCTTGCGCGGGAGTACGGGGTCGCGACGGAATTCTACGCGACGACGCATCCGAGCGAGCCGAATTATGTCGCGCTCTTCTCGGGCTCGACGCATGGCATCCGCGACGATGGACCGTTTCTCGTGAACTCGGTCGACGCGCCGAATCTCGCGACGCAGCTGCAGGCGCGCGGACTCACCTGGGGCGGCTACTTCGGCGGCTACGATCCCGCGCGGCCGTTTGCGCGGTTCACGCACGATCACTATGCGGCCAAACACAATCCGTTCGTGAACTTCGTGAACCTGCGCAACGAACCGGGCTTCGCCGCACATCAGCATCCGCTCTCATCGCTCGCCGCCGCGCTGCGCAGCACGACGCTCCCGAACTTTGCGCTCGTGATCCCGAATCTCTGCGCCGACATGCACGGCGCCCGCGGCTGCGAGCGCGAACCGCAGAAGACGATCGCGGGCGACGCCGCCGTCGGCGCGCTCGTCGCCGAGATTCAACGCGCCCCGCTCTGGCGCGCAGCGCAGAACGCCGCCATCGTGATCACCTGGGACGAAGACGACGGCGCGCACCGCTCCGGCATCCAAGGCTGCTGCGGCACCCTCCCCGGCGGCGGCCGCATCGCCACGCTCGTCATCACCAACCACGGCCCCCGCCATCTACGCGACCCCCACCCCTACAACCACTACTCGCTCCTACGCACGCTCGAAGACGCCTTCGGCATCCATCACTACCTGGGTCACGCCGCCGACTGGAACGCCGGCATCCGCCCCATGCTCCCCCTCTTCGCTACGTAGCTCGTTTGCGGTAGCGTACGTTCCGACCCGGAGGTCTCCGATTTTTCAACCATCACAGGATGTGATCTTCAAAACTTCGTTCCGTTGAAAAATCGGCGAAGCAAAAACCCCGCACGATGCGGGGTTTTTGCGTCCTCCGGGTTGGAACGTGCGCTACCGCAAACGAGCGGCGCTAACGCATATACGTGCGCGTCAGCCACGAAGCGAACGGCGCTTCTTTCCCGCGCACCGCGCGCTGATACGTCTCCGAGAGCATGCGCGTGATCGTTCCCACACCACCGTTGCCGACGACGCGGCGATCGATCGACGCGATCGGCGCGATGCCCGCCGCCGTGCCGGTGAAGAACAGCTCCTCGGCCGCATAGAGCTCGCCGCGATCGATCGAACGCTCCACGATCTCGATGCAGTTGTGCGCCGCGATCGTCATGATCGCTTTGCGGGTGCAGCCTTCGAGCACGTTCTGTGAAGGATCGGGCGTGTAGAGCTTGCCGCCGCGGATCAGGAAGAGATTCTCGGCGCTACCTTCGGCCACATGACCGTCGTGCGAGAGCAGGATCGCTTCGTCGAAGCCGTTCGTGATCGCCTCGCTCTTGGCGAGCGCGGAGTTGACGTAGAGACCGGTGATCTTGGCACGCGGCGGCGCCATCGTATCGTCGGCGCGGCGCCACGAGCTGGTGCAGACGTTCAGGCCCTTGTTCGTGTCGAGATAGTTGCCGAACGGAACCGGGATCATCGCGAAGTGATCCGGCACGTTGTGCAGACGCACGCCGATATCTTCGGCCGACTTGAAGACGCACGGGCGAATGTAGATGTCGGTCTCGAAACCGTTGCGCTTGCAGAGTTCGACGGTGATCGCGATCAACTCGTCGACGGTGTGCGGGATCTCCATCATCAGGATCTTGGCGGAAATCTTCAAGCGTTCGTAGTGTTCGCGCAGCAGCACCAGATAGAGCTCGCGATCCTGCGCATCCCAGTAGCCGCGGATGCCTTCGAAACAGCCGGTGCCGTATTGCAGGCCGTGCGTGAGCAGGCCGACTTTCGCTTCGTCGTAGCGGCGGAACTCGCCGCCCGAAAACACGGTAATCGCTGAAAGATCCACGGTCGCTTAATGCTCCTTAACAGTGCGTTTCGCCGAAATCTTGAAACGCTCGAACCGTACAAAGGTTGCCGCCGCGGGCACGGCGCACCTCTTACCGCGCGATGACCACGCTCTTGAAGGTGTTCCTCACCTTCCTCCGGCTCGGCTGCACGTCGTTCGGCGGCCCGGTGGCTCATCTCGCGTACTTTCACCGCGAATTCGTCGATCGTCGCCGTCTGCTCGACGACGCGGCGTTCGGCGAATGCATCGCGCTCACGCAGTTGCTCCCCGGACCGTCCAGCTCGCAGACGGGCATGCTGATCGGCTGGATCGAGGCGGGGCCGCTCGGCGCGCTCGCCGCGTGGGTCGGTTTCACCCTGCCCTCGGCGTTGCTGATGACCGCATTCGCCCTCGCTTTGCCGCGGATCGATCCGCACGCCGGTTGGCTGCACGGTCTCCTGCTCGTGGCGACCGCCGTGGTCGCCTCGGCGATCGTGACGATGCGCGCGACGCTCGCTCCCGATTGGTCGCGCCTGCTCGTCGCCGCCGGCGTTTTCGCGCTGGTGCTCGCCGTGCGCGTTCCCGCGATCACGCCGATCGCCATCGGTGCCGCGGCCGCCCTCGGCGCCATCGCGCTCTACGGCCGCATCCCGACAGCGCAGGCGCGGCTCGATCTGCACGTTTCGCGCCGCGCGGGCGCCGCGAT
This sequence comes from Vulcanimicrobiota bacterium, assembly GCA_027306785.1. Taxonomy (GTDB): domain Bacteria; phylum Vulcanimicrobiota; class Vulcanimicrobiia; order Vulcanimicrobiales; family Vulcanimicrobiaceae; genus REEB354. Next base: position 98,713 of record DAHUZB010000033.1, on the reverse strand, counting down.
CCTGATCCTCTTTGCCGCCGCGTTCGTCGCACTCGCCGTTTGGGCGGCGAGCGGCGATCGCGTCGGAATGCTCGCCGCGACGCTCTTCCGCGTGGGCAGCCTCGTCTTCGGGGGCGGACATGTGGTGCTGCCGCTGCTGCAAACACAGGTCGCGTCGGCGCAGATCGTGAGCGCGCGTTCGCTGCTCGCGGGCTACGCCGCCGCGCAAGCGATGCCCGGTCCGCTCTTCACCATCGCATCGTATGTCGGGGCTCGCGCGTACGACGCCGCCTTCGGCCCGTACGGTGCGCTCGTCGGAACGGTCGCGATCTTCGCACCGTCATTCTTTCTGCTCGCCGGAATCGCGCCGTTCTATCGGGCGCTCGCCGCGAACGAACGCGTGCGTGCGGCGCTCGCCGGTGCGAACGCGGGCGTGATCGGTCTGCTCGCCGCCGCGCTCGTTACGCCGATCTGGTCGTCGGCCGTGCATTCGCCGCGCGATATCGCGTTCGTCGTCGCGGCGTTCATCGCGCTGCATCTCGCTAAGGTTCCCGCATGGGCGGTCGTACTGCTCGGTGCGCTCGCCGGACTCATCATCGGAGGTTGATCTCGTGCGCCGTCTCGTACTCCCCGCCGTTCTCGCACTCGCGCTGGGCGCCGCCGCCGTCAGCGCGACACGGCTCCCGACGAATTGGCTGATCTCGCCGCCGGTCGGCGCGATGGCGCACCTGGGCACGATGCCGCAAGGCATCGCGCTCTCACCCGACGGCACGCGTCTCGCCGTCGTCGATGCGGGCTTCAATCCGCCCGCGCTACGCGTGCTCTCCACCCGCGATCTGCACACCGAACTGCGGATTCCGCTGCGCGACGCGTTCGGCACGCCGATCTGGATGAACGACGATCGGGTGCTCGTCGCGGGCGGATCGGAGAATAGCGCGCAGGTCGTCGATCTCACGACGAAGCGCGCGACGCCGTTCGCCGCGCTCGCATCTTCGCACGGACGCGCTTGGAACGACGATGTCGCCGCCGGTTCGGGCTTCGTTGCGGCGAGCTTCGATCTCGATGACGAGGCGATCGCCGTCGATGCGCTGCACGGAACGCGCATCGAGATCGCGACGGGCCTCCATCCCGGCGCGCTTGCGATCGTCGACGGACGGCTCTACGTGGCGAATCGCGGCGCCGCCTCGCTCACCGTCGCATCGCTGCGCGACGGCGAGCGCTCCGTCACGAAGATTCCCGTGGACCTGCATCCGAGCGCGCTCGCGCTCTCCCGCGACGGCAAACGCCTCTACATCGCCTGTGCCGATGCCGATGCGATCGACGTGCTCGATCTCGCGACGGATCGCGTGGTGCAGCGTATCGACGTCGGTCTTCCTCAGGGCCCGGGTGCATCGCCGAACGCGCTCGCACTCGCGCCCGACGGCACGCTCTACGTCTCGCTCGGCGCGGAGAACGCGCTCGCGGAGATACGCGACGGTCGGGTCGTCGCACGGATGCCCGTCGGCTGGTACCCGAGCGGTATTACGGTCGATGCGCATACCGTCTACGTCACGAACGGCAAGGGCGAATCATCGCACGCGAATCCCCAGTTCGATCCCGAGGAGCACGGCGATCCGCACTACGTCGCGGCCGCGTTGATCGGATCGGTGCGCGCGATCCCGCGCAGCGCCTTCGATGCGGCGAGCACCGCGCAGGTGCTCGCGAACATTCCGCGCCCGGTCCCCACGCCCACGCAAACGGTGGTGCGCGCGCACGGACCGATTCACCACGTGATCTACATCATCAAAGAGAATCGCACCTACGATCAGGTGCTCGGCGATCTCCCGGGCGCAAACGGTGATCCCAAGCTCGCATGGTTCGGCGCGAAGGTGACGCCCAACGAGCACGCACTCGCCGAACGCTTCGGCATCTTCGACGACACCTTCACCGACGCGCAAGTGAGCGCCACCGGGCACAATTGGTCGACCGCCGCGTTCGCAAACGACTATCTCGAACGCTTTTGGCCCTCCAACTACGCCGGCCGCCGCCCGCTCTACGATTTCGAAGACGGTGCCGTCGCGAGCACGCCGCGCAACGGCTATCTGTGGGATGACGCGAATCGCGCGCACGTGGCGTTTCGCGACTACGGCGAGTTCGTCTCGACGCCGCGGGACGCACATCTGCCCGCGACGACGCACATGCCGGGGCTGATCGGCAAGATCGATCCGCGTTATCCCGGCTTCGATCTCGATTACAGCGACGAAGCGCGCATCGACGAATGGCAACGTGAGTTCACGCAGTACGTCGTGCACCGCGATCTTCCGCCGCTCGAAATCGTGCGGCTGCCGAACGATCACACGTGGGGCACGCGTGCGGGCAAGCTCACCCCCCAAGCCTACGTAGCGCAGAACGATCACGCCTTCGGTCGCCTGGTCGACGTCGTCTCGCACTCGCCGTACTGGAAGGATACCGCGATCTTCGCGATCGAGGACGACGCGCAGAACGGCCCCGACCACGTGGACGATCAGCGCACCACCTTCTATCTCGCGTCGCCGTACGCGGCGCCCGGCGTGCATCACGAGCACTACAGTACCTCGAGCGTGCTGCGCACGATCGAATTGATCCTCGGCCTGCCGCCGATGAGCATCTACGACGCGGTCGCGCCGCCGATGTACGACGCGTTCTCGCTCGCGCCTCGTCTGCGCCCCTACGACGCGATCGCACCGCGCATCGACGTACACGCGCGCAATGCCAAGACCGCGTACGGCGCCGCCCGCTCGGCGAAGATGGACTTCGCGCACGCCGACGATGCGAACGCGCAGGAGCTCAACGACATTCTCGCGCACGCGGCGGGGATGGGGACGAAACCGTGAATCCGTGGCTCCTGGCCGGAACCACCTTCTTCGCCTCGGCGGTGGAGTTCGTGGAGGCGGCGACGATCGTACTCGCCGTGGCCTACACGCAAGGCGTGCGCGCGGCGCTCCTCGGCACGCTCGGCGCCGGGGTCGCGCTCGTCGCGTTCGTCGGACTCGGCGCGCCGCTGCTCGCGAACGCGCTCGCGCTCGAACACATCGAGCTCGTCGTCGGCCCGTTTCTCGTGCTCTTCGGCATCGCATGGCTGCGCAAGGCGGTCTGGCGCTACGCCGGACGTAAAGCGCAGCACGACGAAGCGGCGATTTTCGCACGCGAAGTGGCCGAGCTGCGCGCGGATCGCGAGCATCATCACGGCATCGCGGTCGCGTTTCAAGGCGTCTTCGTCGAAGGTCTCGAGGTCGCGGTGATCGTGGTCACGTTCGCCGCGTCAACACCGCGCCTCGTCGCGTGGTCGGCGGGCGGCGCGCTCGTCGCGCTCGCGCTCGTGATCGTCGCGGCAATCGCACTGCGTGCGCCGCTCGCGCGCGTGCCCGAGAATGCGCTCAAAAGCATCGTGGGCGTGATGCTGCTCTCGCTCGGCACCTATTGGACCGGCGAAGGCGCCGGGCTGCAGTGGTGGCTCGGCGATTCGACGCTCTTTGCCTTTATCGCCGCGTATGCGTGCATCGCGGCCCTGCTCGTGGGGGTGCATCGTCGTGCGGCTGCTGCGTGAGATCTACGACTTCATCACCGGCGGCTCGCGGCTGACGCCGTTCGGCCTCGCCCTCGCCGTGATCGCCGCCTTCGCGCTTCCGACGATGCGCGCCGAGGCGTTCACGGCGCTCGTGGTCGCGACGTTCGTTGCGAGTACCTTCGAAAAGCCCACGTAATCCGCTTCGCGCACCAAGCGCATCCGATTTCCCGTTGCTCTGAGTTATAGTTGAAGATATCTCGTCTCGTTGCACTCTAGAGTAAGGAGAGAACGCGCATGGCTGCAAACCCGGCACCCTCCGGCAACCGATGGTCGATCGCGCTTGCCGGCGTGCTCGTAATGCTGTGTTTGGGTACGGTGTACTCTTGGAGCATCTTCACGAACTCGCTTATCGCGGGCTTCAACTGGTCGACGCAAGCTGCGACGATTCCGTTCGAGACCGCGATCTTTTTCTTGGGCCTCGGCGCCGTCTTCGGCGGACGTTGGCAGGACCGCGTCGGACCGCGCACCGTGACGATCGTGGGGGCGATCACCTGGGGCGTCGGCGTGCTCTTGGCCGGGCTCGGAACGCAAGCGCTCGGCCAATGGTGGATGGATCTCACCTACGGCGTGATCGCGGGCTTCGGTAACGGCATGGCCTACGTCACGCCGGTCGCGATGGTCACGAAGTGGTTTCCCGATCGACGCGGCCTCGGCAGCGGCATGGTCGTGATGGGCTTCGGACTCGGCGCGTTCTTCTACAACCAGATCGTCACGCGCTTTGCCCTCTACGCCGCCGCCGCGAAGCCCGCGCTCGCCTACGTGAAGGCGCGCGACGCCGCGATCAAAGCGGGCACCGCCTTCGATCCGTCGCAGTACCAGCTTTCGCCCGACGTCATGCACGGCATCATGATGATCTTCATCGTCTCCGGCATCGTCTTCATCATCCTCGGCGGCTTGGGCGCGATGGCGCTGAAGAATCCGCCCGAAGGCTTCGCCGTCGGCGGCGCGTCGGCCGCACCGGTGGTGCACACGCCGAGCTACTCTCCCGCGCAAGCCTTCGCGATGCCGCAGCTCTACGGTTTGTGGCTACTGCTCTTCCTGAACGTGACCGCGGGCATCTTCGTCATCTCGAACGCGGTGCCGATGATCAGCGAATTCTCCGGCGCGGGCGCCGCGACAGCCGCGCTCTGGTACGGCTTGATCGCCGTCTTCAACGGCCTCGGTCGCTTCTTCTGGGGCGCGATCTCCGATCGCCTCGGACGCGGCATGGCCTACACGGTGATGTATCTCGTGCAGGTCGTGATTTTCTTGGTCGTCGGACATCTGAGCGGACTCGGCGGCGTGCTCATCTGCTTCGCGATCGTCCTGCTCTGCTACGGCGGCGGCTTCGGCGTGATGCCGTCGTTCAACGCCGACTTCTTCGGCACGAAGTACATGGGACAGATCTACGGCTTCATCCTCACCGCCTGGGGCTTGGGCGGCGTGGTCGGACCGTTCATCGCGGGCTTCGTGAAGGACAAGACGGGCTCGTACACGGCGGCCCTCGTGTGGATCGCGGTGATGCTGCTCGTAGCGGCGATCATCCCCTTCTTCGTGAAGAAGCCGAGCGGAGAAGGCGCAACCGCGTAGCGCACGTTCCGCGTCATAGATCCCATCGGGGAGCGCGCACGCGCTCCCCGATTTCAGCCGTCACCCGTGTTGCGACTCGCGTTCGCGGGTACGCAAGGAGCAGTCATGGCAAAGACCACGATCGATCTCACCGCAATGCTCTCCGGCAAGGCCGGTATCGACATAACCGAACGCGTCGGGCTACTTCCCAACGTCGCCTCCGAGCGAACCAAGCACCTGAAAGGCCGCGTCGCCGGCGCGAAGGCCGTCACGAGCGTGTGCGGCTACTGTGCGGTCGGCTGCAGCACGCTCGCCTACGTGAGCGACGACGGCAAACTGCTCGACGTCGAAGGCAATCCCGAGAGCCCGATCAACGGCGGCCATCTCTGCCCGAAAGGCTCCGCGCTCTTCGGCCTCACCGTCAACGACCAACGCTGGACGACCGTGAAGTATCGCGCGCCGTACTCGGATCGCTACGAAGAGCGGCCGCTGGAATGGGCGCTCGAACGCATCGCGCAACTGGTCAAGAAGACGCGCGAAGAGACGTTCGTACGCGAGCACCACGGCAAACGCGTGAATCACACGCTCGGCATCGCCTCGCTCGGCGGCGCGACCTTCGGCGTGGAAGAGAATTACATGCTGGGCAAGTTCATGCACGCGCTCGGCGTCGTCTCGATGGAAAACCAAGCGCGAATATGACACTCCTCGACGGTGCCGGGTCTCGGCACCTCGTTCGGTCGCGGCGGCGCGACGGTCTGGGTTCCCGATCTCCAAAACGCTGACTGCATTTTAATCGAGGGCTCCAATTTCGCGGAGGCGCACCCGGTCGCGTTCCGCTTCGTGATGAAAGCGAAAGAACGCGGCGCGACGATCATCCACGTCGATCCGCGCTTTACGCGCACCTCGGCGGTGGCGGATATCTATGCCCCGATTCGCAGCGGCACCGATATCGCGTTTCTGGGCGGCATCATCAACTACGTCCTCGCGAACGACAAGATCTTCCGCGAGTACGTCGAGGCCTATACCAATGCGAGCTATATCGTCGGCGAAGCGTACAAAGATACCGACGAGCTCGACGGTCTCTTCTCGGGCTACAACGAGGAGACGCGCAGCTACGACGTGAGCACCTGGGCGTTCGAACGCGACGAGCAGGGCGTGATCAAAAAGGATCCCACGCTCGCACATCCGCGCAGCGTCTATCAGGTGCTCAAACGCCACTTCGCGCGCTACACGCCGGAGATGGTCGAACGCACCTGCGGCACGCCGAAGGAGCAGTTCCTGAAGATCGCGGAGACGCTCGCGAAAAACAGCGGACGCGAGCGCACGACCGCATTCGCCTACGCCGTCGGCTGGACGCAGCACACCGCGGGCGTGCAGTTCATCCGCACCGCCGCGATCCTGCAAACGCTGCTCGGCAACATCGGTCGTCCCGGCGGCGGCATCATGGCGCTGCGCGGACACGCAAACATCCAGGGCGCGACCGATATTCCTACGCTCTACGACCTGCTCCCGGGCTATCTGCCGATGCCCTCGGCGCTGCGCGACGAGCAAACGCTCGATGCCTATCTGAAGACGAACACCAAGGCGACGGGCTGGTGGGCGAATACGCCCACGTACATGATCTCGCTGCTCAAGGCGTTCTACGGCGAGCACGCGACCGCCGAGAACGACTACGGCTACGAGTATCTGCCGCAACTGATCGGCGATCATTCGATGCTGCCCACCACCTTCGCCATGAAGGACGGCGCGGTGAAAGGCTACTTCGTCATCGGACAAAATCCGGGCGCATCGGGCCAAAACGCCGAGTTGGTGCGCGCGGCGATGGAGCGTCTCGAGTGGTTCGTCAACATCGACAGCTACGATAACGAGACGGTCTCGTTCTGGCGCCGCGAAGGCGCGGATCCCGCGAAGATCGGCACCGAGGTCTTCTTTCTCCCGGCCGCGACCGTGCTCGAAAAAGAGGGCACGATGGTGCAGACGAGCCGCCTGCTGCAATGGCACGACAAGGCCGTGGAGCCCGCGGGTTCGAGCAAGAGCGATGCGTGGTATTTCAACTGGTTCATGAAGCGCATCAAAGAACTCTACGCGGATTCGACCGATCCGAAGGATCGTCCGATCCTGCACACCACGTGGGACTACGATCACGACGATCCGCACGAGCGCGCGAAGGGCGAGCCCTCGGTGCTCAAAGTGCTTCAAGAGATCAACGGCTTCAACGTCGCCGATCGCACGCAAGTCGGCGGCTTCACCGAACTCAAAGGCGACGGCTCGACGGCCTGCGGCGGCTGGATTTACTCCGGCGTCTGTCCCGACGCGCGGACCAATCGCGCGCGCAACCGCAATGCGAGCGGCGAGTATACCGCGCTCGATTGGGGTTTTGCCTGGCCCGCCAATCGCCGCACGCTCTACAATCGCGCATCCGCCGATCCGAGCGGCAAGCCGTGGAGCGAGCGCAAGAAGTACGTGTGGTGGGACGAGGCCAAAGGCGAATGGACCGGCGTCGACGTCCCCGATTTTCCCAAGACCAAGGCGCCCTCCACACCCGCCGACAAACACGCGAAGGGCATGGCGTTCCATAGCGGAGCCGATCCGTTCATCATGAACGTCGACGGCGTCGCGCAGCTCTTCGTACCCGCCGGGCTGCAAGACGCGCCGCTGCCCGCGCACTACGAGCCGCTGCAATCGGTGGTCGAGAACCCCATCTACGCACAGCAGAGCAATCCGCTGATGCGCGAGTGGATCCGCCGCGACAACGCCTACAACAAGCCGGTGGATGCCGAATACCCGTACGTGATGACCACCTATCGCGTTACCGAGATGTCCGGCATCATGACGCGGTACGTACCGTGGCTCGCGGAATTGCAGCCGTCGGCGTTCGCCGAGATCGACCCCGAACTCGCGGTGAGCAAGGGCATCAAGAACGGCGAGTACGTAACGATCTCGACCGCGCTCGGCGAGATGGAAGCGCGCGCGCTCGTCTCCGGACGCATGCGCCCGCTCCGCGTAAACGGGAAGAAGATCCATCAGATCGGCATCCCGTACAACTACGGCAGCATGGTCGCGTTCGCGCGCGGCGATTCGGTCGGGGAACTGATTCCGATCGCGGTCGATCCGAACGTTTCGATCCACGAATCGAAGACGCTCACCTGCAACATACGCGCCGGACGGCGACGCGCACACCACGAAGGTCGGGTCGACCGGGAGGTGCCGCCCGACGAGCGTACGCGCATGGGCGAGCCGACGTTCTGACCCTTCGACAGGCTCAGGATGACACGGTGGAGGCTCAGGATGACACGGTGGAGGCTCGGGATGACACGGTGGAGGCTCGGGATGACAGGATGCCCTGATACGGTAGATGTTCGGGGTGATACGGTAGACGCGGGAGAAAGTTTGGGATAGATGGCGACTGGTTTTTTTACGGATACGACGCTCTGCATCGGGTGTAAAGCGTGCGAGGTAGCGTGCAAGCAGTGGAACGAGCTGCCGTCGGACGGCTTCGAATTCACCGGGAATTCCTACGACAACACCTCGGAGCTCTCGGGCACGACGTGGCGTCACGTAGCGTTCGTCGAGCAGATGTCGGTCGATCCGGAGGGCGGTCTGCACGATCGCTGGCTCATGTCGAGCGACGTCTGCAAGCATTGCACCAATGCTGGCTGCCTGGAGGCGTGTCCGACCGGCGCGATCATCCGCAATGAGTTCGGCGCCGTATTCATCCAACCCGACGTCTGCAACGGCTGCGGCTACTGCGTGGTCTCGTGCCCGTTCGGCGTGGTCGATCTCATCGAGAAATTCGATCCGGAAGGCACGCACTACAACCTCGCATCGTTGAGCGAGTCGCGCCTCGACAGCAAGCAGACCGCGGTGCAGCAGTCGGGCGGCGTCGCGGGCAAGTGCACACTCTGCTACGACCGTCAAAAGGTCGGCTTCGTGCCCGCGTGCGCGAAGGCGTGCCCGACCGAGTCGATTCAGTTCGGCGATCTCGACGAACTGCGCGCGCGCGCGAAAGCACGCGTGGAGACGCTCACCGAGCGCGGCGTCGAAGCTACGCTCTACGGCGCCGACGACGTTGGCGGCGGCATCGGTTCGCTCAATGCGTTCTTCCTATTGACCGATCGCCCGGAGACCTACAATCTCCCGGCCCAGCCGGTGCTACCCTCGACGCGACAGCCCGCGGGCTACACCGCCGCCGCGGTCGCCGCGGTCGGACTCGCGCTCGCCGGATGGATGATCTTCCGCAATGCCTAACCTGCCGCCGAATCCCGACGATGCGCTAATGGGCGCGGCCTCGCGCAACGGCCGCACGGAGGCCGTGGTGCCCACCTACTACGAGCGTCCGATGCTCAAGGCACCGCATTGGGAGTGGAACGTCGTCACGTATCTCTTCCTCGGCGGTGTTATGGGCGGCCTCGGCCTCATCCAACTGCTCGCGCATCCCGAACGCGACGACGAGCGTCGTCTCAAGCGCACCGCGCGCTACACCGCCTTTATTCTCGCGGCGGCGAATCCGGCGATTCTGATCACGCATCTCGGCAAGCCCGAACGTTTTCTCAACATGATGCGCATCGTCAAGATCAAGTCGCCGATGTCGCTCGGCGTGTGGGGACTCGTCTTCTACTCGGGCGCCGCGGGCGCAAACGTGGTGCGCGAACTCGCCGTGGACGGCGTGCTGCCGCGCTGGATGCGTTTTGTCGCGCCGGGATTCATGGCGCCCGCCCAGGCGTTGCTCGGCGCTTTCACCGCCGGTTACACGGGCGTGCTGCTCTCGGCGACCGCGAATCCGTTCTGGGGATCGGGCAAGCGGCACATTCCCGCGGCGAGCGTCTGCTCGGGACTCGCATCCGCCTCGGCGCTCGCGAGTCTGCTCTCCACACTCGAGGGCAATCACGCGGCCGTGCATAAGCTCGAGCGCCTCGAAATGGTCGCGGGCGCGGCCGAACTGCTCGTGCTGAACGATTTCAAGCGCGCCTCCGGCGAGTACGGCAAGCCGTTCTTCGAAGGCAAACGCGGCGAACGGCTGCGCACGTACACGGTGCTCGCCGGAACGCTCGCGCCGATGGCGTTGAACGCACTCGGCCAGATGGTGAAGTTGCCCAAGCCGATCGATGCGGTGCGCACCACGGTCGCCTCGGTGTTGACGCTGGTCGGCGGCTACATTCTGCGCGATTCGCTGATCGAGGCGGGTAAAGCATCGGCACGCGATCCCAAGGCGGCGTTCCGCCAGCCGCGGTGATCGAGGAGCGCCCGGGCCGCACCACCGAGACGCGCGTCGTTCGCTACGTCGGCGGCGCACCGCACGACACGTTCGACGAGATCGTCACCGAGGAACCCCTCGAGTTGCGTCTCGTTGCACACGGCGAGATGCGCACGCTCGCGGTCACCATGCGCACGCCCGGCAACGACTTCGAACTCGCGGCCGGCTTCGTGACGAGCGAATCGATCGTGCGCGGACGCGACGAGATCGCGCAGATCGGCTACTGCATCGATCCCGCCGTCGACGCCGCACAGCGCTACAATATCGTCAACGTGGAACTGCGTGCCGCGAGGATAACCGACGTCTCGCGTTTCGAACGGCATTTTACGATGAACAGCTCGTGCGGCGTCTGCGGTCGTGCCAACCTCGAGGCGCTGCGCGATCTCGGCGTCGCCCCGCTGGTCGACGACACGCGCGCGGCGATCGCGACGATCTACGAACTGCCCGATCGCATGCGCGAGGCGCAGCGCGTCTTCGCCGCGACGGGCGGCCTGCACGCCGCGGCGCTCTTTACGCGTGACGGTGACGCACTCGCGGTACGCGAAGACGTGGGACGGCACAACGCGCTCGATAAGCTGATCGGCTGGGCGCAGATGAACGCCCGTTTGCCGCTCTCCGGCACGCTACTCTTCGTGAGCGGGCGCGCGAGCTACGAGATTCTGCAGAAGGCCGCGGTGGCACGCATTCCGATCGTATGCTCGGTCTCGGCGCCCAGCAGCCTCGCGGTCGATCTCGCGCGCGAGTTCAACATCACGTTGCTCGGTTTCGTGCGCGACGGCCGCGCCAACGTCTACAGCGCGGCCGAGCGCATCATCACGTAGCGAGCAGCCGTTCGAGCGCGGCCAGCAGATCGCCGATCAGCACCGGCTGCGGCAGCGTAACCGCCGCGCCCATGCGCGCCGAGTTCTGTTCGGAGCCAACCGCGACGATCGGCAAACCACGTTCGCGCGCGAAGGTACGCAATTGCGCCACCTGTGCGCTCGAGAGCGTTTCGGGCGCGATGAGCACGAGCGCATCGAAGCTCTGCGCGTCGGCATAGGCGGGGATGTCGTCGGGCGAACCGATCGCGATCGCGCGATACCCCGCCTCCTGCAAACCGTAGGCGATGACCGAACGATCGCGATCGGGGTCGAGCACGGCGAGCGTGCGCGGCGCGGCGCGGCGGTCGACCCGTCGCGGCAGCGTCACGACGAAGGTGCTGCCCTCGCCCTCCGCGCTCTCGACCGCGATCGTGCCGCCGTGCAAGCCCACCAGCTGCTTGGTGAGGAAGAGACCGAAGCCGGTACCCGAGATGCGCATCTTCTTGGCGTTCGAAGCGCGCGAGAAGCGATCGAACACGCGCGAGAGTTCGCCCGTGGGAATGCCGATGCCGAAGTCGCGCACGCGCACCACGACGTCGTCGGCGCGGCCTTCGATCGTGACCTCCGGTTCGCGTCCGTTCGGCGAATACTTGATCGCGTTATCGACCAGATTCGAGAAGACTTGCCGGAGGCGATCGTCGTCGCCGTTCACGCGGGTATCGCCCTCGCTGCGAATCACCACTTTGCGTCGATCCGCGTATTGCGCCGTCACCGACTGCAGCAGCCCTTCGAGATCGACATCGCTGACTTGCAGCGCGACCTCGTTGCGCTCGAGGCGCGAAAGCGTGAGCGTGTCGGTCGCAAGCTCGCTCAGTTGCAGCGCCGAGCGTTTGATCGTGTCGAGAAACTCGCGCTGCTCCTCATTGACATCGCCCACTTCGCCGGTGAGATCGGCGAAGCCGACGATCGAGGTGAGCGGTCCGCGGAAGTCGTGCGCAAGCATCGCGATCAGATCGCTCTTGGTCTGGCTGAGTTCGAGCACCGCGAGCCGCCGCTCGTCGAGTTCGAGGTAGAGCGTCACGTTGCGCGCGGCCACCGTGAAGTATTCGGCGATGAGATCGAAGACGAAGAGATCGGTCTTGCGCGGAACCACCCCGGCGCGCATGCGCACATCGAGCACGAAGCGCGCCTCGCCGAAGCGACCCGCGTACGCGAGAATACGCGCGTTGGCCTCATCCACCACGCGCGTCTCCTGACGCACGGCCCGATCCACGATCTCGTCGCGCGCGCCCTCTTCCCAACGTATCGCGGCGAGATCCTCGAGCGTCACCACGATCCCGTCCTCGCGAACCGCGAGCACGCGCGCGTCGGCGCCGAGCAATTGCGCGATCACGTCCGCGAACGCGGCGATCAGCGCGCGCCCGGTAAGCGCGGTGAAGAGACGACGCGCGGCGCGCGTGAGGGCGAGGAGCCGGTCGTGCTCTTCGGCGAGCGCCGAGGTGCGCGCGACCTCCTGCGTGATGTCGCGCTCGATCGAGATCCAGTGCGTGACGGCGCCGTCGCGGCGACGGATCGGATGCAGCGTCACTTGATTCCAGAAGGTGGAGCCGTCTTTGCGATAGCTCACCACCTCGGCCGAGGTCGGTTCTCCGCTCGCGAACGCGGCGCGAACGCGGCGCATGCCGTCGTCGTCGGGCATCGCATGGCGGAACGAGTCGAGCGAACGCCCCTGCGCCTCGTCGCGCGTGAAGCCGGTCTGCCGCGTGAACGCATCGTTCACGTAGGCGACGCGCAGATCGCCGTCGGGCGCGACTTCGTACACGATGATCACGTCGCCCGCCACGTTGATCGCACCGAGCAGCAGATCGATCTCGCGCTGCGCGAGACGCCGCTGGGTGAGATCCATCGCGACCACGAGCAGCCGCTCTTCGTCACCGCTCATCGTCACGTCGACGCGCACTTCGACCGGATAGCTCGATCCGTCGCGCCGCACCAGATCGGCCTCGCGCACCACCTCGGCGCCCTCGCGCGCCCGCTTCACCAATCCCGCGAAGAACGCATCGCTCAAGTTCGGCACCACGTCGAAGAGCGGCATGCCCGAGAGTTCGCGGAGCGAATAGCCGAGCCGCAGGCAGGCTCCGCGCGACGCGAAGGTGATCGTGCGATCCTGCGGATCGACCATGAACAGATCGATATGCGCCGCATCGAAGACCGAGAGCATGCGGCGACGGCCTTCGAGTACGCTCATGAGCGTGCCCGCGAGCGATTCGAGTGCGTTGATCTGCTCGGCCGAGATGTGCTTGGGATGCTCGTCGATCACGCACAACGTGCCGATCGTGTTGCCGACCGGCGTTCGCAGCGGAATCCCCGCATAAAAGCGGATGTGCGGGTCGCCGAGCACGAGCGGATTATCCGAAAAGCGCCGATCGGCGACGGCGTCTTCGACGACCAGCTTTTCGCCCGAGGCGACGACGTGATCGCAGAACGCCTGATCGCGCGGTGTCTCGCGCTCCGGCACACCGAGGTACGACTTGAACCACTGGCGCTCGCCGTCGACGAGGCTGATCATCGAGCCGCTCGTGCCCGCGATCGCCCGCGCCAGGCGCGTGAAGGCGTCGTATGTGGATTCGACCGGCGTATCGAGGATTTGGTAGGCCTCGAGTTCGGCGAGGCGTTCGGCTTCGTTCGGGGGGCGCTGCGCGGGGATCATGCGAGATGCTCCGCGAGCAGCGCGTTGAACGCCGCGGGCGCGTCGGCATTCGCCACGTGCCCGGCGCCGGGAATCACTTGCAGCCGCGCGCTCGGAATGCCGCGCGCGATCTCTTCCGAGAGTGCGAGCGGAGCGATCGCATCGTGTTCGCCGCACGCGACCAGCACCGGCACGTCGATCGTCGGCAGCAGCGCGCGATAGTCGCCGGTCCACGTCGCCTGCGTTGCGGCGAGATAGGAATGTACGTCTTTGCACGCCATCTGATCGAGCGTCTCGCGCAGCCGCTCGGGCGGCAGCCCCAAACGCGCCGCGCGCTCGTTCGCGAACGTCGCCATCGTGCCGGCCGCGCGCACGGCGGCCGCGATTGCGTCGGCGTAGGCCTGCGCGTTCGGGTAGGCGGCGAAACTGCCGACGATCGCCATCGACTCGATGCGCTCGGGCGCATACGACCACAACTCGAACGCGACCACGCCGCCCAGGCTGCACCCGACGATGGTAAAGCGATCGATGCCCGCGGCATCGGCGACGGCGAGCACGTCGCGCGCGTATCCGCGGCGCGTGATGAGCGCGGGATCGGGTTCGGGTTTCGGCACACCGTTGCCGCGCAGTTCGATCGCGTAGCAGCGATGCGTCGCGGCGAAGGCCGCGAGTTGGCGATCCCAGATCGCGGCGGTCGATCCCACCCCGTGCACGAAGAGCAGCGCCGAGCCGTTCGCGCCGTCGTGGCGCGCTCCGGCGGACGCACCGTCGGATGTCTGCAGCGACAGGGTTTCGATCACGCGCGACTCCTCTTGCGGGCGACGAACGCCAGGACGTCGTCGAGCGGCCAGGCGTTGAGTACCTCTTCTTTGGTGAGACCGCCCCGTCGCGCCTGTCCGAGCGCGAGCTCGATGTTCGCCAGGTCGGCCGCGTCGTGCGCATCGGAATCGATGCTGAAGCGCACGCCGAATCCCTTCGCCCGGCGAATCAAGGGAGCGGGGAGGTCGAGCCGCATCGCCTGTCCGTCGATCTCGAGCGCGGTGCCCGTGCGCGCCGCCGCCGCGAAGACCGCGTCGTAATCGAACTCGTAGCCGGGAAAGCCGTCGATCATGCGTCCGGTCGGATGTCCGACGATCGCGACGTACGGATTCTCGCAGGCGCGAATCAAGCGCGCCGTCATCGCCTCGCGGCCGATGTCGAATCCGGAATGGACGCTCGCGATCACGATATCGAGCGCGGCGAGCACCGCGTCGTCGTAATCGAGCGTTCCGTCGGGCCGAATATCCACCTCGCTCGCGCAGAGCGTGCGGATGCCGTACGCTGCGCAGAGTGCCTCGATGCGCCCGCGTTGCTCGCGCAGTTCCTGCGGATCGAGTCCGTATCGCTTGCCTCTGCCCCACGAGTGATCGCTGATCGCGTGATACGCGTAGCCGCGCTCCGCGCACGCGGCGATCATCCCTTCGAGCGAATCGCGTCCGTCGCTCCACGTGCAATGCATGTGGAAATCACCGCGCAGATCCTCGCGCTCGATCAGCGTCGGCAGCGCATCGCGCAGCGCGAGATCGACCTCGTCGAGTCCGCTGCGCAGCTCCGGCGGCACGTACTGCATGCCGAGCGCCGCATAGACGGCGGTTTCGTCGGCGCAGGTGATCACGTCTCCGTTTTCGAGATTCAAAATCCCGTTCTCGCTCACGCGCAGCCCCTTGCGCACGGCATGCTCGCGCAGTTTGATGTTGTGCTCGCGCGAGCCGGTGAAATGCTGCAGCAGATTGCCGTACAGATGATCGGGCAGCACGCGCAGATCGATCTGAAAGCCGTTCTCGAGCCAGATGCTCGTCTTGGTCGGCCCTTCCGCGAGCACCGCGCTCGCGCGTTCCCAGCGCGCGAAATAGCCCGTCACCGCCGCCGCATCCGACGAGGTGCAGACGAGATCGAGATCGCCCACGGTCACCTCGCGGCGCCGCAGGCTGCCCGCATAGACGAGACGATCGTGCGGCGGACCGGCACGCAGGTAGGTCATCGCCTCGCGTGCGATCCGCAGCGCCGTCGCGATCGGAGTGCGGCGCCGACGGCCCTTGTACGCGAGGATCCCGCGCTTCCAGTTCTCGATCGTCTTCGGGCCCAGACGCGGAATGCCGGCGAGTGCGCCGCTCGCGACCGCGGCTTCGAGATCCGCGAGCGATCCGACGCCGTGCTCTTTCCACAACATCGCCGCCGTCTTCGCGCCGATGCCGTTGACGCCGAGCACTTCGACGATCGTGGGCGGAAAGATCGTATAGAGCTCGTCGAGCGCATCGGCGCGGCCCGTATCGAGCAACTGCTCCACGACCGCGGCGATCGACTTGCCGATGCCCGGCAGCGCGCGCAACTCGCCCGCGGCACGCAGGTCGGCCAGCGGTGCGGCATTCTGCACGCTCGCGGCGGCCTTTTCGAACGCCGAGTATTTGTAGAACGTCTCGCCCGCCATCTCCATCAGGGTGCGGATCTCGAGCAGTTTTTCGGCGATTTCGGCGTTGGAGAGCATCGCCCGGGAATTCTTCGCCGGGGGTGGGAACATCGCCCGCGATGGCAAGGCCACGGCTCGATCCCGCGATCTTCAACCTGCCGGTCGAGAAGATGCGCGCGGGCTACTACTCGGACGCCTATTTCAACCGCGCGCGCGAGATTCTCGAACGCGACGGGCATCGGCCGATCGTGCGCATGCAGGTCTTCACGCGCAGCGACGCGGTGCTCGGCGGCGTCGACGAAGCGCTCGCGATCCTCAAACTCTGCAGCGGGCGGCACGCCTCGGACGGCACGTGGGAGGCGGGCTGGAGCCGCCTGCGCGTGCGCGCGCTCCACGATGGCGATCGCGTCGACCCGTACGAAACTGTGATGACGATCGAGGGCGACTACGCGCTCTTCGCGCACCTCGAAACGCCCTATCTCGGCGTGCTTTCGCGACGCACGCGGATTGCGACCAACGCGCGCGATATCGTGGCGGCGGCAAACGGCAAGACCGTGCTCTTCTTTCCCGCCCGTTTCGATCACCATCTGGTGCAGACGGGCGACGGCTACGCCGCCTACGTCGCGGGCGCGCTCGGCGTCTCCACCGACGCCAACGCCGAGTGGTGGGGCGCGAAGGGCATGGGCACCGTGCCGCACGCGCTGATCGCGGCGTACGGCGGCGACACCGTACTCGCCACCCGGAAGTTCGCCGAGCACATCGATCCCGGCATCAACGTGATCGCGCTCGTCGATTTCGAAAACGATTGCGTGGGCACGTCGCTCGCGTGCGCGCGCGCGCTCGGCAATCGTCTCTGGGGCGTGCGCCTGGACACCTCGGGCACGCTCGTCGATCGCTCGCTCTGGGAGAGCTTCGGCACCTTTACGCCGACCGGCGTGAATCCGCAACTCGTGCGCAACGTTCGCGATGCACTCGATGGCGAAGGCTTCGCGCACGTGCGCATCGTCGCAAGCGGCGGCTTCACCCCGGCGCGCATCGCCCAGTTCGAGGCGGCGGGAGTTCCGGTCGACGCCTATGCGGTCGGCAGCGCGTTCTTCGAAGGGTCCGGACGCTTCGATTTCACGGCCGACATCGTTGCGCTCGATCGCGACGGTGGGTGGCACGAATGCCATAAGGTGGGCCGCACCGAGCGCCCCAATCCACGACTCGAACCGGTATGACGCCGCTCTTGCGCCTGCGCGACGCCGCCTACGAAACGCGCGGCGAGCTCATCGTCGCTCCCGCCACGTTCGACGTGCACGCCGCCGAGCGCGTTGCTCGTCGGTGTCGCGACGAACGCGAAGCGCGCGCGCTCGCCATGATGTGCGCGGCGCTGCTGCGCGCGACGCGTGGATCGATCGTGATCGGCGAGTACGATCCGCGCGTGCAGCCGGTCCACTGCAAACGACTGGTCGGCTACGTCGCGCACGATCCGCTGCCGCTCGCTCGCGACGATCTGCCGCGCTTCGTCGAATACCGCGCGGCGCTCTGGGAGATCGATCCGGTGCGCGCTCGCGCCCACGTCGATCTGCTGCTCGAACGGCTGCACGGCGTGCACGAAGCGTTCGCCTATCCGCTCGCGGTCGCGCTGCTGCCCTTTCCGCAGTTGCTCGTGCTCGATCGGCCGCATCCGGCGTTCGCCGCGCACGTGCTCGCCGCCGCGGGCGCCTGCGCGGTGCTCTCCACCCATCTCGATGACGAAGGCGCTCGCGCGTACGCGCCCGACGCCGCCGAGGTCTACGCGTGACGCGCCGCACGCTCCGCGCGATCGTGAGCGCGCGCCTGCACGCCGAACGGCGCGCGATCGCGTTCGCCTGCGCGACCGCGGCGATCGTCGGCTTCGTGCAGCCGCACGGCATCGCGGCGATTACCGATCCGCTCTCCGCCGATATCGCCACGCGCAGCGTGTGGATCGCGGGACCGATGTTTTTCTGCAGTGCGATCGCGATCGCGATCGCCCTCGTGCAGGGACCCGGGCGCCACGCCTACCTCGACGCGAGCGAAACGAGCGCGCCGCTCTTCGGACGCGAGCTCGCGCGCGCGAAAGCACTCGTTCCCGCGATCGCATCGCTGCTCGCCGCATTCGTGTATTGGTGCGCGCAGGCGCTCTCCGGATTTCCCGCGCCACCCACCTTCTTCGCGCTCGCGATCGCGTGCGTGCTCGCAAGCGGGATCGTCGCGCTCAACGCGACGGTGCGGCGCGGCGTCGGCCGCTGGATCGCGATGCTCTGCGCGGCGTGCGTGAGCGCGGGCGCATACGCCCTCGCCGTCTACGTGGATCCGCCGGTAAAGCACCGAGGCGACGCCATCGGCGTCGCCTCGGAGTTGCTGTTCTGTGCCGTCGTCGGCTTCCTCGCGCTACGCGAGTACGGTGAAGCGCTCGCGCGCTACGATCCCGCTTAGACGACCTGGGTCGCGCCCGAGGACGCGAGCTTTTCCAACAGCGCGCGATTGAACTGCGGCAGATCCTCGCCGCCGCGGGTCGAGACCCAATTCGAGTCCTGTACCGTCGGCTGATCGCGATAGAGCCCGCCCGCATTGCGGATATCGTCGGCGATCGAATGCGCGCCCGTCACTTGACGGCTGCGCACCAACTGCGACGAGATCAGCACCTGGGCCCCGTGTCCGACCGTAAAGATCGGCTTCTTGGCCGTGTCGAACTCGCGCACGAACCGCTGAACTTCTTTATCGGTCCGAATCCGGTCCGGCGAGAAGCCGCCGGGAATCAGGAGCGCATCGAAGTCCTCGGCGGTGCAGTCCGCGACCAGCTCCTCGGCTTTCGCCGAGCCGCCGTCGTCGAGACCGCGTTTGCCGCGGATCTTCTGCCGAGCACGCTCGTCCAAGCCGACGATCGTCACGACCGCACCCGCGTCCTCGAGGGCGCGGCGCGGCTCGTTCAGGTCAGCTTCTTCGAATCCATCGCCGATAAGCGCGGCGATTCGCTTGCCATCCACTCCTTGCATCGTGGGGCCGATGGTTCGCTGCGACCCCTAGAGTGTCCCACCCGTCTGCTGGACCGCGGTCCGCAGGAGGTAGGCGAGTTCGATTTCGGTCTTCCCGAGCGGGTCGAGCAGCTCGTCCGCGCGCAGCGCCGCGATCGCCGGGCTGCGCTTGGTCATATCGCCCTCCGGCACTTGGTGGCGCGGGTTGATCTCACGCATGTAGATGCGGGCGTCGTAGCGCAGCTGCCCCTCGGGCAGAAAGTAGAGCGGGTCGAGCCCGAAGGCGTAGGCTTCGAGCGAGAGGATCGCGGTTTTCTGCAGAAACTCGATCGGCTTGGCCCGGAGCGCCTGCGCCAAGCGCGCGAGGGCGGAGATGCCCACCCGCTGCGAGCCCGAGAGCACCGCCGCGATGGTCTCGAGCGGCATCTCGGTCGCCTCGGCAAGGCGTCCGTGGCTCACCTCGCGCTCGGCGGCAAAGCTCGCGAGCGCCGCGCCGAAGGCGGGGCCGCCGGCGGTGCCGAGTCGCCCATCCCAGGCGGGCTGCGGGTCGTTCATCATTCGGGCATCGGCTCCGTGGCGAGGAAGATTCCGCCGTCCTCCACCCGCACGTCGAAGCGCGGGATCGTTGCAAAATCTCCGAGGGTCAATCGTCCGGTGCGCAGGTCGAAGCACCAGGCATGCCAGGGACACGTGATCGTGCGGTCCTCGAGGAACCCGTCGGCGATCGGTCCGCCCTGGTGGGGGCAGCTGTTTTCGAGGGCGTAGAGATCGCCCCCCACGTTGAAGATCGCGACGTCGTAGCGCCCGACCGGAAACGCGCGTGCGCTGCCCGGCGGGACCGCATCGAGGTCGGCGACCCGAACGAACTCCGGCACGCCCTCAAAATAGCGACTTGATCAGCCCGCCGTCTATCGCAATCGTCTGTCCGGTCACGTAGCGCGCGCCCTCGCCGCACAGGAAGGCGACCGTCGGTGCGAACTCCTCCGGGGTCGCGACGCGCCCGAGCGGCACGTCCGCGGCGGCCGCCGCGTCGATCGCCGCGTCGTCACCGCCGTAGAGCGCGCGTAGCCGATCGGTGCGGATGCGGCCGGTCGCAATCGCGTTGACGGTCACGCCCTGGGCCCCGACCTCGAGCGAGAGCGTTTTGAGCGCCGAGACGAGCGCGGTGCGGAACGTGTTCGAGAGCGCGAGGGTGGGGATCGGCTGCTTCACCGAGCTCGAGGTGAGGGCCACGATGCGCCCCCAGCGCCGCTCGCGCATGCCCGGCAGCACGCCTTCCACGAGTTGGAGCATCGAGCGTAGCACCACGCGATAGCCCGCATCCCAATCGGCGAGCCCCATCTGCGCCGCCGTGCCAGGCTTCGGGCCGCCGCCGTTTGCGATGAGGATATCGATCGCACCGAAGTCGCGCCGCACCGCGGCGAGCATATCCGCCAGCCGCGCCTCGTCGGCCAGATCGACCGCATAGGTGCGCGCCTCGGGCGCGCCCGCGGCGCGTGCCTCGGCCGCCGCCGCATCGAGCGGTTCTTTCCGGCGTGCGGCGAGTGCCACGCGCACGCCCTCCGCCGCGAGCGCGAGCGCTACCGCTCGCCCGAGCCCCGCGCTCGCACCCGTCACGAGCGCGGCGCGTCCGCGAATTCCGAGATCCATGCCGCGTTCTTCCCCGACGCGCGTATGGTGAACCTCCGCGTCGCGCGTCGAAGCGCGCAGGCATGCATTCGTATCGCTATCGCTTGGTTGACGTCTTTACCGACACGCCGTTTACCGGGAACGGTCTCGTCGTCTTTCCCGATGCGACCGGCCTCGATACCGCGACGATGCAGAAGATCGCGCGCGAGATGAATCAATCGGAGAGCGCGTTCGTCTTTCCGCACGAGCGGCGCGGCGACGCGATGCGCGTGCGCATCTTCACGCCCGCCTACGAGATGGCGTTCGCCGGACATCCCACGATCGGCACCGCGTACGTGATGCGCGACGAAACGCTCGTGCCTCGCGACGCCGATCGCCTGCTGCTATGGGAGAATGTCGGCGACGTACCGGTGCGCGTGGACGCGCACGGCATGCTGTGGCTTACCACGCCGCCGATCGCTACGCAGGGCGAACTCGCGCGCGACGCGTGCGCGCGCGCCGTCTCACTCGACGAACGCGACCTGATTCCCGATCTGCCGTGCACGCTCGCGAGCGCGGGCAATCCCACGCTCTACGTACCGGTTGCGGATGCGGCGAGCGTCGATCGTGCCGAGGTGGACGGCGCGCGCTTCTACGAACTGATCCGCGGACGCACCGAACCGCTCTGCGTCTTCGTCTTCGCACCGACGCCGAACGGCGCGTATGCACGCATGTTCGGCCCCGAGCACGGCATCGTGGAGGATCCCGCGACCGGCAGCTCCACCGGTCCGCTCGCCGCATATATGATGGCGCACGGGCTCGCGCCGCACCACGACGGCGCGCGCTTCGTCAGCGAGCAAGGCACGAAGATGGGTCGCCGCAGTCTGCTGCACGTGCACGTCCGCGGCGAACGCGGGTGCGACGGCATCGAGATCGGCGGCGCGGTCACGCCGATCGCCGAAGCGACGCTGCGTTTTTAGGAGGGCGCGTCGCTTGTCGTCTTAGTAGGGAACACCCTTTGCGCGCGCGTCGCGCAGCGCGCGTGCGTACCAGAGGAATTCATCGAAGAACTCGCGCGTGCGCTCGTCGGTCTGCGGATCGGTCGGCACGCCGCCTTCGTCGAACGCGCCCTCGACATTCGGAATCGGCAACAGCGAGGGAATCGTCACCATTCCCATCTCGGCGAGACTCGCGCGCAGCGTCATCGCGGCGCGCACGCCGCCGAAGCGGCCGTTCGAATAGCACACGATGCCCGCGGGTCGAAAGAAGTACTCTTCGAGAAAGTGATCGAGCAGATTCGAGAGCGCGGGCGGCACGGTGTGGTTGTACTCGCCGGAGACGATCGCAAAGCCGTCGGCACGCCGAAAGAGCTGCGCGAGCTCCTCCATCACCGGCGGCGCTTGGCCGTGCGGATACTCCTTGTACATGCGGTCGAGCAGCGGCAGCGGCTTCTCGAGCGGATCGACGAGCACCGCCTCCGCGCCGCACGCTTCGAGCCGACGCATCACGTAGCGGGCCGCTCGGATGCCTTGCCGGTCGCGGCGCACCGAGCCGTAGATGACGGGAACCAGCAATTTCTCCATATCGGCGGGCGCTTTCACGGGGCGAAGTGAATATCCCGGCGGCTATCATGACCGAGACCGAAGAAATCATCGAACGACGCACCGAGATCGTCTTCCCGCACGAGACCAACGCCTACGGCACGCTCTTCGGCGGCAAAGCGCTCTCGATGATGGACGTGGTGGGCGGCATCGCCGCCATGCGCGCCTGCCGCAAGCAGGTCGTCACCGTCTCCATCGACCGCATCGACTTCAAGGAGCCGATCCGCGCCGGCGAGTTCGTGGAGACGATCGCCCGCGTGGCACGCATCGGCCGCACCTCGATCACGGTCGCGATCGAGCTCTGGGCCGAAAACCCGGTCTCGGGCGAACGCCGCCTCTCGACCACGGGCAATTTCGTCTTCGTTGCGGTCGACCCCGAAGGCAAGCCCACGCCCGTACGGGGATAGCCCCCGCTCGAAGCGGGGCCGGGGGCACGACCGCAACGCGGCGCGAAAGCAGCCGATCGATGGGCGCAGACGACGGATACCGGTTCGAACGCATCTCACCGACGCCGGAACGCATGCGCGAGCATGCGCTCTTGTTACGCACGGCATTTCCGCATGCGGCCCACTTCACCGAAGCGTATCTCGCCTGGGAGTATGCCGCGAATCCCGACGGCATCGTGCTCGGCTACGACGCCTACCGCGACGATCGGCTCTGCGCGCATTACGCAACGCAGCCGATGACGGCGCGACTCTTCGGGCGCGACGTTCGCGGCCTGCTCTCGTTCAACACCGCCACGCACCCCGAGCATCAAGGTCGCGGGCTCTTCACCGCGCTCGCGCAGCGGACGTTTCGGGATGCCGCGCGCGAGGGATACGAGTTCGTGATCGGTGTCGCGAATGCGAATAGCACGCCCGGATTCACGCGCAAGCTCGGCTTTCAACTCGTCTCGCCGCTGCACGTGCTGGTCGGGATCGGGGCGGCGCGCATGCCCGCATCGCTCGACACGGCGTTCGAACGCACGTGGTCGCACGCATCGCGTACGTGGCGCACCGCGAATCCGCGCACCCGTTACTACGACGGCGCCGGCGCGCTTACGTGCGCGACGGATACGCCGCTGATCAAAGCGCAACTGACCTGCGCGTCGTGGCCGGATGCGGCGCGACACTCGTCCGCCTTCGGGCTCGCGCATCCGCTCACGGTATGGATGGGGCTCGCCCCGGGCGTCCGGTGGCGCGGTCTCGCGGTGCCGCTGCCGAACCGCTTGCGCCCGTCGCCGCTCAATCTGATCTTTCTCGATCTCACCGGACGTGCTCGCACGCTCCCGGCCGAGCACGTGCGCTTCGACGCGATCGACTTCGACGCGTACTGACGCCGATGCGCACGCTCTTCGTCTTCGCCCATCAAGACGACGAATACGCGGTCGCGAGCATCATCGCGCGCGCCGCGCGTCGCGGCGACGAGTTGTTCTGCGCGTACCTCACCAACGGCCGCATCGGCAGCGCCTCCGCCGATCGACGCGACGCCGAGAGTCTCGCCGCGCTCGCCGATCTCGGCGTACCGCGCGAGCACATCGGCTTCATCGGCACCCGGCTCGGCATCGACGACGGCTCGCTTCCGGCGCATCTCGAGGCCGCGCTCGACGGCCTCACCGCGTTCGTCGCGCACGCCGGAGCGTTGCCGGATCGCATCTACACGCTCGCGTGGGAGGGCGGTCACCAGGATCACGACGCCGCGCATCTCGTGGTCGCCGCCTTTGCGACGCGAGCGGGCATCACGGAGCGCGTTCGGCAGTTTCCCATCTACCACGGCTATCGCATTCCGGCGCCCTTCTTTCGCACGCTGGCCCCGCTCGAGCGGCGGCCGACCCTGCGCACCGAGCGCTTGGGCTTGGCCGAAGCCTGGCGGAACGCGCACTTTTGCTGGCGCTACCCGTCGCAGCGGCGAACGTGGCTCGGGCTCTTTCCGCAATCGCTCTTGCACTTTTTGCTGCGGCGCGCGCTCTACCACGATGCGATCGACCGAGCCGCTTTGGAGCGCCGCCCGCACCCCGGCACCCTGCTCTACGAGCGCATGGGTCGGATGGGGTACGCCGCGTTCGAAGGCTACGCGGCCCCGTTCCGAGCCAAGCACCTGGCGCCGTAACCGGGTGTTGCGCTGCGATCCGAGCCCTTGTCCCTCGTCGCCGAGTTTGGTATGATCCGTCGGTCGCCGGGACGGAGGCTCCGCCCCTGTACCCGGACGAGGCTTTCCTGTTGTAAGGAGTTCTGGATACCGTGCCCCTGACCAAAGAACAAAAGGCCGAGCTCGCGACCAAATTCGGCCGCGGCCCGAGCGACACCGGCTCCGCCGAAGTGCAAGTCGCGATCCTCACGGCGTCGATCAATCATCTTACCGAGCACCTGAAGGTCCACAAAAAGGACCATCACAGCCGCCGCGGGCTGCTGCTTCAGGTCGGTCAGCGCCGTCGTCTGCTGAACTACCTCCAGAAGAAAAACCTGGAAGGCTATCGCAAGCTGATCGCCGACCTCGGACTGCGCCGCTAGTTTCCGAAAAGGCAACGCCGCTTCGGGTACGCGCGTGGCGCCGAAGTCGAGGATGGCAGATGTGCTTACACAAAAAAAGGAGTCCCGCAGCAATGCGGGACTCTTTTTACAACACCGACTCCAGCTCTTCGATGCTGACGCCGGTACTCTTGAGCTACGCGGCGGGAAGGGCGACCTTGACGCGTCGGACTTCATCCGATAACGGGATCGGCTCACCCTCGGCCGCGCGCATTTCCAGCGCAAGCTCGATGGCCTCCCGAGCGTTCGCAAGAGCCGGGACGAGCGCCGCGTAGGCGCCCGCCTCCGCGTCGTACTCAGTCCCCTAGCCGGCAACTTTGCGCTTGAATGCGCGGCGGGCGGCGGCTTTGATCGCTTCGGTCCCCATGCCGTAGTGCTCGATTAACTCGGTGGGTTCGCCCGATTGGCCGAATTGATCGCGCACGCCGACGAATTCGATCGGCACCGGATGCGACTCCGCGAGAATCTCGGCGACGCGCGAGCCCATACCGGCGTGCACCTGATGCTCCTCGACCGTCACGATCGCACCGCATTCGCGCGCGGCCGCGGTGATGGCGGGTGCGTCCATCGGTTTGACCGTGTGGTTGTTGACGACGCGGCAGTTGATGCCCTCGCGCGCCAACTCATCCGCGGCGATGAGCGCGTTTGCAACGAGAATGCCGCAGGCCACGATCGCGACGTCGTCGCCGTCGCGGAACGTCTGCGCCTTGCCGATCTCGAACGGCGTCTCCTCGGTCGTCACGATCGGCGACTTCTCGCGCGCGAAGCGCAGGTAGGCGGGACCGAACGTTTCGGAGAGCGCGAGCGTGGCTTTCTTCGTCTGCACCGAATCGCACGGCACCACGACCATCATGTGCGGAATCACGCGCATGATCGCGATGTCCTCGATCGCCTGGTGCGTTGCACCGTCGGGACCGACCGAGACGCCGGCGTGCGCGCCCGCGATCTTCACGTTCGTCTCGTTGAGCGCCATGATCGTGCGCACTTGCTCCCACGAGCGCCCCGGATTGAACATCGCGTACGACGCGATCCACGGCACCTTACCGGTCGAGGCGAGGCCGCCCGCCATCGCGACGAGCATCTGCTCGGCGACGCCGATCTCGAGATATTGCGCCGGATGCGCTTTTTTGAAGCCTTCCATGCGCGTCGATTCGGCGAGGTCGGCGCAGATCGCGAGCACGTTCTCGTTGCGATTTCCCGCCTCGATCAGGCCTTCACCGAAGCCGTTGCGCGTGGGAAGCTGCTTGAGTTCCGCGCCGTTGCGATAGTCCAGGAGATGCATCTCCCGCGCGGCGCGATCCATGACATCCGTGCTAGACATGGGCGAGGATCCTTTCGCGGGCGGCGGAGAGTTCGCGCAGCGCTTCGTCGGCCTGCTGCTGATTCGGCGGCTTGCCGTGCCAGGTGTAGTCGCCTTCCATGTAGCTCACGCCCTTACCGGGAATCGTCTTGGCGACGATCACCTGCGGTTTGCCGGTCGTGTGCTTGGCGCGCTCGCACGCATCGAGAATCGAGGCCATGTCGTGACCGTCGCATTCGAGCACCTCCCAGTTGAACGAGCGGTACTTCTCGGCGAGCGGCTCGAGCGGCATCACGTCTTCGGTGGAACCGTCGATCTGAATGAAGTTCCGGTCAATGATGCAGGTGAGATTATCCAGCTTGAACTTACCCGCGGTCATCATCGCTTCCCAATGCAGGCCGCACTGATGCTCGGCGTCCGAGGTGATCACGTAGACGCGATAGTCTTTCTGGTCGAGCTTGGCGGCAAGCGCCATGCCGACGCCTTGCGCGAGCCCTTCGCCGAGCGGCCCCGAGGTGGATTCGAGCGCCGGCAACTTCACGCGTTCCGGGTGACCTTGCAGACGCGATCCGAATTTGCGGAGCGTCAGTAGCTCCTCGACCGGAAAGTATCCGAAATTCGCCATCGCCGCGTAACGAACGGGCGCGATGTGTCCGCACGAGAGCAGCAGACGGTCGCGATCGGGCCAGTCCGGGCGCGCCGGATCGTGGCGCAGCACGGCACCGTAGAGGGCGGTGAAGATATCCGCCATGTCGAGCGATCCGGCCGAGTGACCGGAGCCCGCGGAAAGAAGCGAACGAATAATGCCCTGCCGGACGTCGTTCGCCTTGAGTTCGAGCTCCTTGCGGCGCTCGGGGGTCAGGCTCTGCATGAGGCCGGTTATACCAGGGGGCGGCCCGGCGGACCTAGCGGTTAGGTAGAATGCGGCTCGGGCAGCACGAGCACGTCGTAGACCTCGCGTCCGAAGGCGTCGAGATCGACCACCGTGCGCTCCGCGCCGTCGGGCGCGAGGAGCACGAGCGAGGCGCTGCCCACCGGCTCGCCGTCGGCATTCTCCGGGTTCGTCGAATTGGTGACGACGCCGCGGCTGCGCGAGACGCGACGCGCGGCGTTGGTGCCGATCGCCAGCGTTCCGTCGCACGCGCGGTCGAGCCCGCGCACGTAGCCGCCGATCGTGACCGCCTCGTCGCCTTTGCGGCGCAGCCGTTGACGCGAGGATTCGAGCACGTACGGAACGCCCGCGAAGATGCGCGGACTATGCGGATGATAGATGCCGCGAAACGCGAACGTGCCCGCCAGCGCGTCCTCCACGTAGCCATTCTCGGCGCTGCTCCAAAACTCGCCGGAACGCGGGCCGAAGGCGGAGACGAGCACGCGCTCGTCGTCGGCGCAGACGCCGTTGACGTGGTGCACGTCGGCGCCCTCGCCGCTCGCGCGCCAAAACGTCTCGCCGAATTCATCGGGTGCGTCGCCGACCAGATCGTAGGCGATGATCTCGTCGGTGCCGGTCGACGCGACGAGCAGCCGATCGCGAAAGACACAGAGCGAATGCGGATCCGTCACCTCCGCCAACCGCGTGTCGGTGATCGGCGTCGGTATCGGCCCGCGCAGGTCGTACGAAACGATGCGCGTCTCGTGCCAGCCCACGGTGTAGAGTGCGTAAAGCGTGGTGCCGCGCACGCAGATGCCGCGCGTGCCCATGATGCGCTCCGCGGTGCCGACCGGAATCCAACGTCCCTCGGCGCGCGCGACATCGTAGAGCAGCAAACCGCGCTCCGGATCGCGCTCCTCGTTACACAACGAAATCAGCACCCGCATTGCGTGGCAGGCTTCTCGCGCATACGGATGAAACCTTGACGCGCCCCGTTGGAGACTCGGTTGCCCGAACAGACCGCATCGCCCGCCCTCTGGAAATATCGCTCGCTCATCGCGGAGCTCGTGCTGCGCGATCTGCGCCTGCGCTATCGCGGCTCGCTGCTCGGCTATGCCTGGACGTTGCTGAATCCGCTCCTCTTCATGGCGATTTACGCACTCGTCTTTTCCGTTTATTTTCGCATTCAGGTACCGCACTACGCGATCTACCTGCTGGCCGGGCTGATGCCGTGGGGCTGGGTCTCGGGCGCGGTGCTGGCCGGGACCACCTCGATTCTCGACGGACGCATGTACGTGGGACGCACGCTCTTCCCCACGATCGTGCTGCCGATCGTTCCGGTGCTCTCGAACGGTCTCAACTTTCTCTTTTCGCTGCCGGTGCTGCTCGCGTTTCTGCTCGCGTTTCACGTGCACGTCGGTTTCGCGCTGCTCGCGCTGCCGATCGTCGTCGCGATCCAAGCCATCGTAATCGCGGGCGTCGTGCTGCTGCTCGCCACCGCGAACGTCTTCTACCGCGATCTCCAGCAACTGGCCACCTACGCGCTCACGGTGCTCTTCTATCTCACGCCGGTCTTCTACACGCGCGCCCAGGTGCCGGCGAGCTTTCAAGCGCTCGTGGTGTGGAATCCGCTCGCCGCGCTCATGACCGCCTATCAGGACATCTTTTACGCGAATCGGCTCCCCTCGGCGGCCGATCTCGCCTATGCGCTCATCTTCGGCGTCGTCGTGCTCGCGCTCGGCCTCTTCGCCTTCGCGCGTTCGCAGGACGCGTTCAGCCAGTACGTATGATCGAGAGCATTCGCGCCGACGGCATCTCGAAATCGTTCCGTCTCTCGGGCGTACCGCAGCACGCGACGCTCAAAGATCTCGTGATCCGTTCGCTCCGGCCTCCCGAACGCACGATCGTGCACGCGCTCACCGACGTGTCGTTCGGCATCGAGCACGGATCGATGCTGGGCGTCATCGGCCGCAACGGTTCGGGGAAGACGACGCTGCTTCGCCTGCTCGCGGGGATTCTGAAACCCGATCGGGGCGCGATCGCGATCGAGGGCTCCATCGCCGCGGTGCTCTCGCTCGGAACCGGCTTCCATCCCGATCTCACCGGACGCGAAGGCGCCCGCATCGAGCTGCTCATGCTCGGCATGACGCGCCGCGAGGCGGACGCACGCCTGCCCGCCATCGCCGCTTTCGCCGAGATCGGCGAGTTCTTCGAGGCCCCGATCCGTACGTACTCGACGGGCATGATGATGCGCCTGGCCTTCGCGTGCGCGATCTGCGTCGATCCCGATATTTTGCTGCTCGATGAAGTGCTCGCCGTCGGCGATGAAGCTTTTGCGAAAAAGTGCATGGATGCGATCGCCGAGTTTCGCGCGCGCGGCAAGACGGTCGTGCTCGTCACCCACAGCGCGGCGATCGTGGAGCATTGGTGCGACGTGGCCCTCTGGCTCGATCGCGGCCGCGTGGCGGGACTCGGCGATCCGCGTGCCGTCGTAGCGGCCTACCACGCGCTCTCCGAATCCGCGCGCAACTAGGTCTTTGTACCTCACCGCTCCGTTGCGACAAGGGTTTCCACGTCGTCGCACACGAACGCACACGCTCAGCTGATGTCGGCGCGCTACACGGGTCTCGCACGACGAAGCGCGTCCGATACTACGGCCGCGCCGATTCGTTCTGCCTCGGCGCTGCGTCGACGCGTTCGCGAGCTCGAAGTCCGACTCGCCGAGCGCGAGGCCGAATGCGACCGCCTCCGCGCCGCGAATCGCCGCCTGAGCGTCGAACTCGCCGATCTGCGCGGGCGCTTTCTGCGCTTCGTGCGCGCCGCCGCGGAAGACGCACGCGCACGCGCCGAAATCTATGCCCGCCTGATCGACGAGACGCAACGCGGCACGGTGTGGAAGCTCAAACGCCTCTTTCGCGGTGCGCGGCGCCGATGAACGAACGCACGACCGACGCCGAGCTCGCGCAGGCGCTCGACGCCTACGCCGAGCAGCACCGCCTCGCGCAAGCGCTCGAACGCGATTACGCGCTCGTGCGCCGCAGCCGCTTCTTCGCGCTGCGCACGCTCTGGCGTTCGTTCAAGGCGCTGGTCGCGGGCGTACCGCCCGACGCGCGCGAACTCGGCGCGCCGCCGCCCGTGCTCGCATCGTTCGACGATCCGTCGATCGAGATATCACTCGAACGCGCCTGGACCGCCTTCGCGGCCGACGCCGCGCAGCGCGGCGCAGCCGTCGTTTCGATCGTGATCCCGGTCTACAATCACCTCGGCGTCACGCAGCGCTGCCTGCTCTCGCTCGCACGCTCCGGCTGCGACGGCATCCCGGTCGAGATCATCGTGGTCGACGACGGGTCGAGCGACGATACGGCCGAAGCGCTGCACGCGCTCGACGGCCTCGTCGTACTCGGCGACGGCATCAACCGCGGTTTCGTGGGCGCATGCAATGTCGGCGCGGCGCGTGCTCGCGGACGCTTCATCTACTTCCTCAACAACGACACCGAGGTGCGCGACGGCTGGCTGCGCGCCCTCGTCTCGCGCATCGAGAGCGACGGCGAGATCGGTGCGGTCGGATCGAAACTCATCTATCCCGACGGCACGCTCCAAGAAGCGGGCGGCATCATCTGGCGCGACGGCACCGGTTGGAACTACGGGCGCGGCGACGATCCGCGCGACGCGCGCTACGGCTATGCGCGCAACGTGGATTATTGCTCGGGAGCCTCGCTGCTCGTACGCGCCGATCTCTTCCGCGAGATCGGCGGTTTCTCGTCCGCGTACGCGCCCGCGTACTACGAAGATACCGATCTCTGCTTCGCGCTGCGCGCGCGCGGCCAACGGGTCGTCTACGAACCGCGCTCCGAGGTCGTGCATCACGAAGGCGTGACGAGCGGCACCGAGGTGACAAGCGGCACCAAACGATTCCAAGAGATCAATCGCCCGAAGTTTCGAGAGAAATGGGCCGAGGCGTTGCGAGCGCACGCCGCGGGCGAACGCACCGCGGTGCCGGCCGCGGCTCGCCGCCTGCGCACGGGCGCGGCGATTCTGGTGATCGATTCGCACGTGCCGCTGTACGACCGCGATGCGGGGTCGTTGCGCATGCTCCACCTGCTGCGGATCATGCGCGAGTCGGGCTACCACGTGATGTTTCTGCCCGACAACTACGCCGCGCTCCAGCCCTACACGAGTGAACTGCAAGCGCTCGGGATCGAGGTGCTCTACCACACCGAAGGCGGGCGGACGATGCGGGAAGCTATCGACGAAGTGCTTCCGCTACTCGACGCCGCATGGATTTGCCGGCCCGAACTCTTTGCGAAGTACGCCGCCGACATCGCGCGCAATCCCGCGACGAAGCTGATCTACGACACGATCGACCTGCACTTCGTCCGCCTCCGGCGTCAGGCGGAGGTGGAGGGCCGCAGCGACGATACCGCCTGGAAACAGGCCGAGGCACTCGAACTCGACGCGGCGCGCACCGCCGATGCCACGGTCGTCGTGACCGCGTGCGAGCGCGAGCTCCTTCGCGCGCGCGGGATCCGCAACGTCCACGTGATCTCCTCGGTGCACCCGCCCGAGGTCGATCGCATCCCCGCGTTCGAGGCGACCTCGGGCATCCTCTTCATCGGCGGTTACAACCATCACCCGAACGTCGACGCGGCGCTCTGGCTCTGCCGCGAGATCATGCCGACGATCTGGCGCGATGCCCCCGAGACCGTGCTCCATCTCCTCGGCAGCAATCCGCCCGAGAGCGTGCGCGCGCTCGCGAACGATCGCGTGCGCGTTCCCGGCTACGTGCACGACGTCTCCGGATATTTCCGCGAAAGCCGCGTTTTCGTCGCGCCGTTGCGGTACGGTGCCGGAATCAAAGGCAAAGTGGGACAGGCGCTCGCCTACGGGCTCCCGTGCGTGCTCACCGACATCGCGGTCGAAGGCTTCGATCTGACCGACGGCGTGGATTGCCTGATCGCAAACGGCGCCGCGAGCTTCGCGCGCGCCACGCTGCGCTTGCTGCGCGAACCGCACACCCGCACCGCGATCGCCGAGCGCGCGCTCGACGCGGTCGCGCCGTTCAGCCCGCGCGCCGTCGGCGAGACGATGACCGCGATGCTGCGCGATCTGCTCGAAGGCGCGCTCAGCCCTCGCTAACGCGTTCGCGCGTCATCTCGCGCACGCGGAACGACCAATCGATCATCGCCGCGTAATACTCTTCGTAGCTGCAGAGCGTGCCGTCCCAAATGGGATAGCGCTCGTTCGGGTCGTACCACTCGAGGCCAAGATGTTCGGCGACGCGTGGATGAATCGGCGTGCTCACCGCACCGAGCGGCCCTTTTTCTCCGAAATAGCCGACCATCGTCGCTTCAATGTCGGCATCGGCGAGCGACGGCGCGAGCGATTCCGAAGCCGCGAGCAGCCGCTCGACCAGCGCGCCGAGCAGAAACGGCGTCGGGTGGTTCGTCGTCCAGAAGAGACGCCGCGTGCGCATGTTCGCGCCGATCACGTCGCCGATGCGCACGTCGCAGTGACCGTCACGCGCCTGCGTGCGAGCCGCTTCGATCTGGGCGAGACGATCGAGATCGATCTTATAGTCGTCCCAACGGGTGAGATAGTACTCGAGCACGTCGTCGCGATTCATACCGCGATCGATCGCACGGATGATCGCGCGATCGGCATAGTGGAAACGTCCGTGCGGAAACTCGCGATCGGCGATGTCATACGGATTTCCCACCGTGAACGGAAAGAGCAGATTGGAATCCATCGACGGAAAGGTGAGCGCGAGCACGTCGGCGCGCAATCCGGCGGCGTGCGGAAAGCGGACGAGATCGTGCTGCTCCCAGAGCAGCACGGCCGAGCCCACAATGCGCTGCGGGAGCGTCGACGCACCGAGCAGCGGATTCTCGAAACTACGC
This sequence comes from Vulcanimicrobiota bacterium, assembly GCA_027306785.1. Classification (GTDB taxonomy): domain Bacteria; phylum Vulcanimicrobiota; class Vulcanimicrobiia; order Vulcanimicrobiales; family Vulcanimicrobiaceae; genus REEB354. Next base: position 65,646 of record DAHUZB010000033.1, on the reverse strand, counting down.
AGATAGACGGTCTTGAGCAGTGCGGCGATATGCGCGTCCGCCTTCAGCGTGCTCGCAATCGCTTCGCCCTGGCAATTGCCGTAGACGATGGCCGTTCCCAGCGCACCGCGTCGCGCTCTCATCGGGGCGTCTCGTATGCCGCGTCGATCATCTCGCGCACGTACTGCGCAAAGGCGGCGGGCTCGCCGCGTGACGGATCGCCTTCATACCGCTCGTACCATTCGAGACCGAAATGCGTCGCCACCCGAGGATCGATCGGAAGCGTCGCGCTCTGCATCAGCTCGCGCGCGCCGAGTGCCGCGACGGTCTGCGTGAGTTCCTCGCGCGTCACCGGCATCTCGCGGCCGAAGCAGGCGTGCAGCACGCGAAACGCGAGTTCGCCGAGAAGCAGATTGCTCGGAGCGTTCGGCGCCCAAAAAAGGCGGCGCTTGCGAAAGTGCTTGAGCACGAACGATCCGATCTTCACGTCGGCCTTCGCGTCGGCGCCGAGCAGCAGCGTCGTCGTGGCGGCGAAGAACGCGTCGAGATCGGGCCACGACGCATTCCACTCCGTGCTCTCGTAGGCCGCAAGCACGTCGCCCGCGGCCACGTTCTGTCTGCGGGCCGCGACGACGAAGGTGTCGCACCACGGTCGCTCGCCCGCACGATCGAACGGATTGGGCGCGGCAAGCGGCCAGAGCAAATGGAACTGCACCGCGGGGAGCACGATCACGTGGGTTTTGCCGCGCCGGTCCCGACGCTCGCGTCCGCGCGCCGCCGACTGCTCCACCACGTATGCCGCCCGCTCGACGTCGCTTGCGATCGATGCGTCGCCCGCCTCGCGATGGCGCACCTCGTACGAACGCGCCACGCCTTCGAGCGAGCGCAGCACGTGCGCGAGCGCCTGCATTTGCGCATCGCCGATCAGCAGGATCACGGGCGTCAACGCGTGCCGCTTTCGCGCTCGGCGAGCGTCTCGCGGATCAGATCGGCGAGCTCACCCACATTCGCGAGCGCGTACGTGCGCTCGAGCGGCAGATCGGTTCCGAAGGCCTCTTCGACGTGCATGATGAGCAGCGCATGCGAGAGCGAGTCCCACCCGTCGACATCGAGGCTCGTCGTCTCGCGCGTCACCACGACGTCGTCGCGCAGCCGGAACGTTTCGATCATTACGGCACGAACGCGTTCGAGCGTTTCGGCTTCGGTCATCACAGGCTCCCTCGGAGATAGAGTTCTTTGTTCTTCGAACGACTGATCTTGCCGCTCGTCGTCTTCACCAATCGCCCCGGATCGATGGTCGCCACCGCGTGCAGCGCGAGGCCCAGCACTTCGAGCACGCGCAGGCGCACGTCCTTGGCGACCGCGGCGCGATCGGCGTCGGGCGCACACTCCGCGATCGCGACGACCACGGTCGCATCGGCGCGTTCGTCCTCGATCCCGATCGCGACGACTCTGCCCGGTACGACGCCCGGTATCTCGCCGACGATCGCCTCGATTTCGTGCGCGTAGTAGTTCCGGCCATTGACGATCAGCATATCGTCGGTGCGCCCCGTGACGAAGAGTTCGCCCCGATCGAAGAAGCCGCGATCGCCGGTACGGTACCAGCCGTCGCGGATGCGCTCCGCATCGAGCTCGGGGCGGCGATAGTAGCCGCTGAAGCGGTAGGCGCCGCTCACGTGGATATCGCCGACCCGGCGATCGGCGAGCGGTTCGCCCGCGGCATCGCGCACGGCGACCTGCACGCCCGCGATCGGGGTGCCGCACGACAGCAGCGCGATCGCGGAGGCGCCCTCATGCGCGTCGACGATCTCGCCGTGCGCGAAGGCGTGCGCTTCGGCCGCGATCGTGCGGACCGGATGGCCCGGCGCGGTCTGCGTGACCGCGAAGACGTTCTCGGCCATCGCGTAACAGACGCCGAGACGCTCGGCGGTGATGCCCGAAGCGGCGAAACGTTCGACGAAACGTTCGAACGTACGCGGCTTGCACGGTTCCGAACAGTTGACGAGCGCGCGCAGCGTACCGAGATCCCAGCGCCGATCGCCGCGCGCATGATTGACGATGTGCGAGAACGCGAAGTTCGGCAGCCAAGCGAACGCTGCGCCGTAGCGCTCGATCGCATCGAGCAGCATCGTCGGGCGCATGACCCATTCGAACGGATCGAGCGCGATCAGCCGCGTTCCGAGCACGACCGAGGTCATAAAGCAGGCGACGAATCCCATGTCGTGATAGAGCGGCAGCCACGACGCGATCGTGTCGCGTTCGTGCAGTCCCAGCCGCTCGGCGTAGGCGAGAATCTCGCCGACGATCGCGCGATTGGTGAGCATCACGCCCTTCTTCAGGCCGGTCGTGCCCGAGCTGTGCTGCAGACAGACCACGTCGTCGGGACCGCCCGTATGCTCGACGTGCGATGTCTCCTCGTCCGCCGCGAGCGCATCGTCGGCCGCGAGCATCGGAATCGTCATGTCGCCGAGCTCGGCGCGCGCCGCCGCGATCTGCTCGTCGTACGAAACGATCAGCCGCGGTTCGATCAGCGCGAAGAGGGCGCGGTGCTCGCGCCAGAACAACTCGGGTCGCTGTTTCGGCGTGGGAAACGGCATGAAGGACGGTATCGCACCGGCCAGTATCGCGCCGAGAAAACTATAGTAGAGATGCGGCGTGTGCTTGAGCATCACGAGCACGATATCGCCGCGCGCGATGCCGAGCCGCCGGTAGACCCGCGCATACGCTGCGGCTCGCCGATAGAGCTCGCCGAACGTGATGCGCTCCGCTCCGCCCTGTGCGAGAAAGGTGCAAAAGGTCGCGTCGGGCCGCTGCAGCGCGTGCGCGCGCAGACAGTCGGCGACGGTCCCCTCGTCGTTCACTCCGACTCCTCGGGCAGACGCGAGCGAATCTTGCGCGCGGGCGCACCCAGGTTGACGGAGTAGGGCTCGGTGTCGCGCGTCACGACCGCGTTCGCGCCGACCACGCTTCCGCGCCGAAGCGTGACGCCGGGCATGACCACCGCGCCCGCGCCGATCCACACGTCGTCTTCGATACGGATCGGCTTGGGAATCACCGGCCGCGCGAAGACCGGCGGCTCGGCCCCGTCGATGGGATGCATGCCCGACGAGATCGTGACGTTCGAGCCGATGAGCACGTAGTCGCCGATCTCGATGCCGCCGACTGCGTTGATATACGAGCCGGTGTTACAGCCGAAGTGCCGCCCGACGCGCAGGCGATTGCTCTGCACGATCGTCACGCCGTGCTGCACCCACGCAAACCCGCCGAGCCGCGCGAAGAAGAGTTTGTACGCGGCGGTGCGCACCGTAAAACCGATCGCGCCCGGCAGACCGCCGACGAGCCAGTAGACCACCGCCTCGGCTTGCGACACGAGCAGATCGCTCAGCCGTACACCGGCGAGCTTGTTCTTGAGAAATCCCATCAGCGCCGCTCTCCGCCTTCGGCATCGCGGCGCATAAGCCCGCGCAACCGGGCGATGATTCCGGGCCCGAAGGTGAGATGACGATTGGCCAGATAGGCGATCGGAAAGGTGACCGGAAGCTGCAGCAGGTTCGCCGCGAAGGTCGAGAGGCGCAGCACGTGGATACCGAACGCCACCACCGCGACCGTCAGGCCGAAGTTCACGATCATCACGACGAGGTAGCTGCTCGCCTGATGCGCGACGTGTCGATCGTATGCGCGAAAGTTATAATAGCGGTTGAGCAAAAACTGCCACGAAGCGCCGACTAGATACCCCGCGATCGTCGCCGCGAGCGGCGGCCACCCGATGCGTGCGAGCACCCAGACGAGCCCCAGATAGATGCCGACACCGGATGCGCCGATTACCGCGTAGCGCGCGAAGAGCAGGCGTTCGCGTGCATCGATCCGCATCACGCGCGTGCCTCCGCGCGCAACGTCTCGACCGCCAGCCGCGCGACGCGGCGCGCGTTGGCCATGATCGTGAGCGTCAAGCCCTTCGCTGGCAGGGCGCGCCAGGTGGCGGAATCCGCCACGTGCACGCGCTCCGCGCCGACGATCCGCCCCGCCTCGTCGGTCTGCAGCGGCGCGCGCTCGCCGGGCGCGCGCATCGGGAGCGTGCCCGCGTAGTGGATGCTCGCGCCGTGCGGCGTGGCGATGCGACGGAGCGTCACGCAGCCGAGACGGCGCAGCACGGCCGCGATGCCCGCCGCGTCGCGCGCGTTGGCCCGCCGCTCGTCGCCGTCGAGCTCGTAGTGCGCGTTCAGCAGATCTCCGTCGGCGCGCGCGAGCGCGACCCACTTGCGCGCGCTGCGGCGCTCGGGATGGTGCACGCCCGCGATCGTGAGCGCGTTCGTCAGCAGCCGCGCCGTCGGCACGCCGAGCCGGGTCGGCATGGGAAACTCCGTCGCCAAGCGCACGTTGAGCAGCGAGCGATACGAGTAGATCGAAGCCGCGACGCGCTCGCCGCCGCGGTAGTCGGGCGCATAGATCGCGAGCAACTGCGCGAGGCTGTGGCGACGGTCGTCGGCGGTGCGCCCGAGCATCGCGAGGTTGAGCGCGATTAGAAACGACATCTCGTTGGACAGCAGCGGTTGACGTTCGCCCGCGATGCCGAACGAACGCAGCGCGATTCGCGCCGAGTTGAGCGCCCCCGTCGCCAGAATCGCGCGCCGCCCCGCGAACGCGACGGGCTCGCCGCGCCGATCCGTGCCGTGCACGACCGCACGATCGCTCTCGCTCGCGAACGCATGCACGAGCACGCCCTCGGTGTACGTGAAACGCGGATGCGCGCGCAGTTCGTCGATCGTGTAGCGCGGGCGATAGATCGAGCGTCGTGCGTCCCCGTAGAAATCCATGTCGAAATACGGATTGGCGTCGCGCTCGCAGCCCGGGCGTCGAATCGGCTGCGTGAGTAGCGCGAGCGGCGCGCGGCCGAGCGTGAAGCCCGCCGCGCGCACGGCATCGCGTCGCCGCGCATAGGCGGCGAGCAGTGCGCGCGCGTTGGTGTCGGGTTCGGCGGCGGGCTGCGTCGCGCGGCTGCGCAGCACGTAGGGCGCGGTGTCATCGTCCCACGCGGCGCTCACGCCGATGTCGCGCACCACCTCGTCGTACGCCGCCGCCATCGCCTCGACCGGCAGCCCCATCGCGACCAGTTCGTGATCCTCGAAGCAGGGCGTTCCGGCCCCCCACGCCGCTCCGAGCCCGCCGAGCGCGAGGCTGCGCACCGGCGTAAAGGTGTCGGATGCGACGGGCAGCAGGCGATCCGCGTCGGCGAGCGCGAACGCGCGCGGCGCGGTCAGATGCCCGGCCACACGATTGCCCTCATACGGGTTCCACACATCGCGCGCACCCCACAAGTAGCGTGCCTGCTCGGGGTCGGTGCGCCGCACCACCGAGAACGGCGCATCGGGCACGCTCGCGCGACCTGCGGGATCGTCGTTGCCGAAATCGAGCATCTGCACGCTCGCGCCCGCGTCGATCGCGGCCTTGGCGGCTTGAGCGCCCGCGGGCCCGGAGCCGACGACGAGCAGATCGGGAATCATCGCGCGCCTCGCTCGCTGACGAGACGCACGAGCAGGCGTGGCAGCGCGACGAGCGCCGCCGCGATCCCGAGCGCGGCGAGCGCGAGCACGGTCGGTAACGGACCGAGCGCGAGCGGCTCGAACGACGCCGCGCGGCGCGGGTCGGTCTCCCGCCGCGCGAGGCGTTCGATCTCGGCCTGCCCGGGCTGCAAACGCGTCAGCATCGGCAGTCCTCGGGCGAGAACGGCCGCGGCGCGCGCGGAAGCTGCGGATACGACGGGATCGTCACCGCTCGCAGATTCCGCAGCGAGCGCACGCGCTCCACCGTGAGCGCGAGCGGGATGCGCAGCGCCTCCGCCAACCGCGCACCGAGCAGCAGCGGCGCGTAAGGGATCGGCACGAGCAGCACGCGGCGTCCGCACGCGCGCGCGATCGCGCGGTAGAGCTCGGCCATCGACACCGGCTCGCTGGCAGCGATCGCAAAGGTTCCGCGCGCGTCGGCCGCGAGCAGATCCAGAATCGCGGCGGCGAGCTCGCCGACCGTCACCGTATAGACCGGCTGCCTGCCCCCGTCGACCAACGGAACGACGCCGATACCGCGCACCGCGTCGCGCATCCGCGCGAAGAGTCCGCCTGCCCCGAGCACCAGACCCGGACGCACGACCATGCCGTCGGCGGCGGCCACGATCGCCTCGCAGGCCGCTTTTTCACGGCCGTAGCGCGAGGCGGCCTGCGGATCGGCGCTGAGCGAGGAGACGAAGAGCAGGCGCCGCACGCCGCTCGCGGCGGCGCGTCGGATGAGCGCCTCGCACGCCGACGCGTTGTCGGCCTGCGCATCGTAGGCGCAGTGCACCAGCAGATCGATGCCGGCGAGATCGGGCGGCGCCTCGCCGATGCGATAGCTGCGAACGGGAATGCCGAGCGCCGCGAGCTCCGGGGAGCCGCGGCGTACGAGCGCGATGGGCGACCACCCGCGCTCGAGGCACGCAGCGACGAGATGCGATCCGATGAATCCGCTCGCACCCGTGATCCCGACGACGTACATCGGCGTGTAGGTTGTTCGTGCGCTCGGCGTTCGCCTGGCATCGTGCAGGTTGCGGCGGCGCCCCTGCGAAGCTCGTCGGCATGATTGCCTGCGTCGTTCCGGCGTATCGCGCGAGCGACACGGTGCGATCCGTCGTCGAGTCGCTGCTCGCCGTGGCGGATCTCGTGGTGGTCGTCGACGACGCATGCCCCGAACACTCGGGCGCGGCGGTTCAAAGCGCCTATCGCGGCAATCCCCGCGTGGCGACGCTCATCCGCGAGCGCAACGGCGGGGTGGGCGCGGCCATGAAGACCGGCATCGAGTACTGCCTCGCGGCGGGCGCCGACGTGATCGTCAAGCTCGACGCCGACGGACAGATGGACCCGGCGTTCGTTCCGCATCTCGTCGCGTGTTTCGAACGCGACCCCTCGCTCGGCTATGTGAAAGGCAATCGCTTCACGGGCGAAAGCCTGGTGCGGGAGATGCCGCCGATCCGGCTCTTCGGAAACGCCGTCCTCTCGCTGCTGGTCAAGTTCGCGTCGGGCTACTGGAATCTACTCGATCCCACCAACGGCTACGTCGCGTTTCGTGCCGACGTGCTGCGCGAGCTGCCGTGGCGGCGCTTCGCCGATTCGTATTTTTTCGAGACGAGCGTTCTCGGCGAATTGGGACTGCGCAACGTGCCGATCGGCGAAGTCGAGATGCCGACGATCTACGGCACCGAGCAGAGCTCGCTCTCGATCCGACGCGTGATCTTCGAGTTTCCGCCCAAGCTCGCGCGCCTGTTCTGGCGACGCATCCTGCTGCACTACTTCGTCTTCGACGTGAATCTCGGCTCGCTCTACCTGCTCTTCGGCGTGCTCTCGCTGCTCGCGGGGACGATCATCGGCGGGATCGAGTGGGTTCGCACGCTGCAGACCGGACACGTGCGCACCGCCGGCACCGTGATGCTCGCCGTGCTCCCCATTCTGATCGGCTTTCAATTTCTTTCGAACGCCTTGATGTACGACGTGCAGTTCGCGCCCAAGACGATTCGCGAGCGCGGCGTGCGCGCCAAGGATCGCGAAACCACGCTCGCGCGGCGCCTGGGCTGACGTCGCACGTGCGCCGCATCCGCCGTCGCGCGCTCGCGCTCGCGACGCTCGTCGCCCTCGCCGCCTGCGCGCATCGCGCACCGCGCGCGCACGTCGAACAGCCCGCGCTGCCGAACGGAATCGTCACCACGGCGCCGCTCGTACCGGGTCGCGTTTACGGCGGTCTCTATCCCAGCCGCGAACCCGGTCTCGGCGTGTGGACCGCTCCGAACGCGCGCTTCGTGCTGCACAAGCCGCGCCGCGCCGCACGACTCGCCTTGATCTTCTATGTGCCCAACGGCAGCGCTGCGGCGCGGCGCTGGTACAACGCGCATCCCGTGGCGATCGACGTCGCGGTCGGCAACGGGCCGATGCAGCGACGCTGCTGTTTCAAAGGTGGAATGAGCAGCCTGCACGTCGCCGTGCCCGTGAATCTGCGCGATACGATCGGCAACGTGCCGATCCGCCTGCGCGTCGAAGGCGCAGCGGTCCCCCACGACGTCGATCCCGCCGTCGCCGATCCGCGACGCCTCGGCGTTATCTTGCTGCGGCTTTTCTTTTATTAAGCGCCGCGCGGCGCGCGAACACGTAGAAATACGCATCGGAGCTCGGGTATTCCACGAAGCCGTCCGCGAGCAGCTGTTCGCGCATGAACTCCGCTTCTTCAGGCAGGATCGGCGATCCGACGCGCTTGACCACCGCCGCACCGATATCGTGCTCGCGCACGTACGCGGCGAGCGTTCCCGCATCGATCGCGCGCGCGATATCGCGGTAGCGGCCCGGGCCGCTCCAATCGCCCCACGGCTGCGCGCCGTGCAATTCGACGTAGTATTGAATCGGAGCCTCGACCAGCATCACGTTGTGAAAGGGCGCGGCGGTATGCGCGCCCGATCCGAGCATCGGCGCAGCCTCGGCATAGCCGGGAATCAATCGGCCGAGCACCACGTCGTCGCTCGGCATGAACGCCGAGAGCTGCGAGTAGTAGAGCCCGCGGAACTGGACGTAAAACGGCTTCGATCCGGGTGACGGGAGCACGCAGAGCGCCGACGCGACGAGCGCGACGATCGTACCGAGCGTCGTCGTGAAGCCGAATCGCAGGAAGACCAATCCGGCGGCGGCCGCTACTTCGGGGTAGACGATCATCGTATAGCGCGTGAGCGCGGAGGTGGCCATCACGTAGACGATCCCGAGTACGGTGCCCGCGACGAGCACGAGCAACGCCCGTTCGCCGGGCGACCGCCTGCGTTGAAGCAGCAAGAGCACGACCGCGATCGGAAAGAGATAGACCGTGAGCACGACCGCCGTGACACCGTATTCGCGGAACACGATCGTCTGCGGATCCTCGAACTCATCGAGCGGAAAGCGTTCCCACTGCGCGATCGTGCGCTTGGTGTGAAGATCGGCGACGATCGCATCCCAGTCGGCCTGCGAGAAGTTGGGGTCGTGGCCGCGCAGCGCGAGATTGAAGACCGGCGGAATCGGATCGCCGTCGCGCACCAGGTTCCGCACGTACCACGGCGAGGCGCCGATGAAAAGCATCGCGAGCAGCGCGAGGATCGCGCCGCGCGACCAGCCGCGGCGATGGGCGGCGAATGCGAGCGCCGCACCGACGAACGGCGTGAAGAACAGATACGACGGCTTCATCCCGGCGAGAAACGCGCAGACGAGCGCACCGATGAGCAACCACGCGCCGTCGCCTTCGATCGCGAGCATGACGAGCGAAGCGACCGTGACGAGGAAGGCGGCGCTCGCAAACGCGTCGGTCATCGCGGTCGGCCACCAGCGCAGAAAGACGGCCGAGAGCATGAACGAGAGCGGCAGCAGCACCGCGACCGCCGAAGCGACGAGGGCGGGAACCCGCGTGCGCGCGCGCTGCGCCGCATCGTCGACGCCCGCGATCAACCCTTCGATGCCGAGACACGCGAGCGTGCCGGTGAGCCACCCGAAAAACGGAATGTAGCGCCCGGCGCCGAGCACCATCAGCACCGCATACGTTAACTCGGAATTGAAAGCGTAGTACGGAAAACGCATTCTCGGCTCGGCGTAGATGCGCTGCGCGCGAAACCACTCGTAGGCATTGGCGAGGTGCACGCGCACGCCGTCGGAGGAGAAATCCGGGATCGACGCGGGCGTGCAGAGCACGAGCGCGGCGAGATAGACGAGCAGCCCGGGGCCACGCAGCGCGTCGCGTACGAGCCCCACGCGACGCGCCCAGAAGCGACGCTGCGCGATCGCGCGCCGACCGACGACGTAGAGCGCGAGCGCGTTCGCGCACGCCGCGACCGCGAGTCCGCCGCGATCGAGCGCATGCAGCGAGCCGAGCACGAACGCTTCGAAGCACCAGATCGCGATACCGGCGAGCGTGTAGGCGACCACGCGCAGCATCGAACGCCCCTGCGACGACGGCCGTTCGAGCGCGGTATCGAAGACGGAGCCGGTAACGAAGAAGAGCGCCCACAATGCATGCGCGACGAGCGCGCCGACCAAAACTTGACGCTGGGCATACGTCATGGCGCGCGGTGTTCAAGGGTGCGGGGACTCCGGCCTCCAACGCAAGCGCCATGTCGTTCTTGGCGCGCGCGAGAACCATCGCCCGCACGCACGGCGTGCGCGCCTTAGCGGCGCGCACCTCCGCGCGCCTGCGCAAGCTGCTCAACGCGCGCATCGAGGCACGCGCCCGCCGGCGCGCGTGGCGAGCGCTCGTGGAGCGGGTGCGATCCGGCCCCGTCTATTTTCCGCGCCGACGCGCGCCGATGGTCACGGTCGCGATCGTCGCGACCGAGCACGGCACGCGCCTGGCTTCGTGCTTGAACGCATTGCTGCGGCAGTTGGACGCATTGCCCTGCGAGGTGATGGTCGTCGACGACGCCGCCCCCGACGCCGTACGCAGCTATCTCGCCGCCTGCTCCGGCATCACCGTGCTGCACCACGAGGCGGCGCTCGGCTTCGGACGCAGCGCCGCGCGCGCGGTCGCGGCGGCACGCGGACGTTTCATCGCGTTTCTCGATCAGGACGTGATCGTGGCGCCCGACTGGCTCGGCACGCTCGTCGCCGCCTGCCGGGGTGACGAGCGCATCGCGGCGGTCGGTTCGCGGCTCTGCGCTCCGAACGGCCGCACCGTGCACGCGGGCGGCATCATCTGGCGCGACGGCTCCGTCTCACCCTTCGGCGCGGATGCGAACACGCGTGCGCACGCGAGCGCGTTTCCGCGCGAGATCGACGCGTTCTCCTGCGCGAGCGTGCTGCTGCGCATCGACGCGGTGCGTGCGGTCGGCGGCGTGCCCGAAGAACTCGCCGACGCGAACGCCTGTGCGCTCGAGCTTGCGATGCGCCTGCATCGCGCGCGGTATCGCGTGCTCTACGAACCCGCCTCCGTCGCGATCCGCTTCGACGACGCATCCGAGGTGCGATCCGCACCGGCCGGTTTCGTGCGGCGCTGGGAGGAGGATCTCGCCCGACACCTGCCGCCCGACGATCTGCTGATCGAGCGCGCGGCGCGGCGCATCGCCGGTCGGCGCACGGCGCTCGTGATGGACTCCTTCGTCCCGTTCGACGATCGCTCGGCGGGCGCGCGGCGCATGCTCGCGATCATGCGGATGATACGCGCGCTCGGGTGGCACGTGATCTTCGTCGCGCACGACGGCGGCGCGTACGAGCCCTATACCGCGCGCGCGCGCCGACTCGGGATCGAGGTGATTCCGCATCGCGGCGACGCGGAGGCGGCACTGCGAGCGCTGCCGGTCCCGATCGATGTCGCGTGGATCGCGCGGCCAGATGTGCTCTCGCGCTACCTGCCCGTGCTGCGCAGCGCGGTGCGCGCGCCGATCGTTTACGATACCGTCGATCTGCACTTCGTGCGCAGGCGCCGCGAAGGCGACGTGCGCGGAACCGAGACGCATTGGGAGGCGATGCAAAGCATCGAGCTCGATCTCGCACGCAAGGCGGAAGTGACGGTCGTGACGAGTGAGTCCGACGCCGTCGTGCTCGCCGAGGGTGGGATCGGCGCACACGTGGTGCCGATCGTCGAACGCCGCGCCGATCTGCGCGTATCGTACGGCGCGCGGCGCGATCTGCTCTTCGTCGGGAACTACAGTCACGAACCGAACGTCGATGCCGTCGTTCGACTCGTGCGCGAAATCATGCCGCTCGTCTGGGAGCGGGCTCCCGATCTCGGCGTCGAGCTTGCGGGAGCCGATCCGACCCCGGCCGTGCTGCGCCTGGCGAGCGAGCGCGTGCGCGTAACCGGATACGTGGAACACGTCGAGACGCTGATCGACCGCGCTCGCGTCTTCGCCGCGCCGCTACGCTACGGCGCCGGCATGAAGGGCAAGATCGTGCAGAGCATCGCGCGCGGACTTCCCGTCGTCACGACCGCGATCGGCGCCGAAGGCATCGGACTCGCCGACGGGCACAGCGCGATCGTACGCGAAGATGCGCTGGAATTCGCCGACGCGCTGCTCGCGATCTACAACGATGAAGAACTCTGGCGCCGCATCGCCGACGGCGGTTACGATGCCGCGCGTACGTTCGAGGACACCGCGGTCACCCCGCTGGTCGAGCGCGCGCTAGACGCCGCGCTCCAGCATGTAGAACAAGTCCGGGTTCACTTCGGTTTTTCCGCGAACGCCCCGTAAGAAGTCGACGTAGGCTTTGAGCACGTAACGGAGCCGTCGGAATTGCAGCCGCGCGAGCTTCGGAGCGGTCGCGCGTACGAACGAGGTGACGAACGCGAAAGGAAGTTCGCGCGGATAATGCTTGTCGATCAGAAAGAGCATGTTACGCACCGCGTAGTAGTCGTGCAGCACGCTCTTGAAACCGAACGACCGGCCCTCTTTGTGCCACACGACGCTCTCCGGACAGTAGGCGAGCCGCCAGCCGCGCTTGCGTAGTTCGATGCACCAATCGGTCTCTTCGCGATAGAGAAAGTAGGACTCGTCGATCGGTCCCGCATCGGCGAACGCTTCGGCGCGCACGAACATGCTCGCTCCGACCACGTGCTCGAGCTCGATGCGTTCGTCGATGGATTCGTGCGTGGTGCGGCCGCGCCCGATCTGCGTCTCCCGCGCGCGACGCGCATCGATCGCGCCGCCGCCGAGCGCTTGAATCGTCACCGGATCGCCGTGTCGCATCAGGCGCGACCCGAGGATCGCGGTATCCGGTGCGAGCGCCAGTTGATCGGTGAGCGCCGCGATCGCGCCGCGCTCGACGATCGTATCGTTGTTCAGAATCCAGACGTATGCGGCACGCAGGCGTTCGACCGCAAAACGCATGCCGATGTTATTGCCGCCCGCGTAGCCCAGATTCGCGCCGTTGCGGATGAAGACGATGCGTTCGGTCGGCGCGTCGCCGGAGGCGAAGGCCTCGGCGGCGCTCCCGAAGAGTGCGTAGGATACGGGTTTGGGCGCCGGACGATAGGACCATGCGGCGGAGCCGTCGCGAACGACCGTGACGTCGAGCAGACCGTCCGCCCATTCGGTCAGACGCTCGACCGAGTGATCGTGCGAGCCGTTATCGCAGACGACGATCTGATGATTGCGGTACTCGGCCCGCAGCAAACTCTCCAGACACTCAATCGTATCCAGCCATCCGTTCCAATTGAGCACGACCGAGACGACTTTCGGCTCGGGCGTGACGGACGAACCTGACAATGCGGGACCTCACGCAAGCATTTGGCCCCGCGCGCGAGAACGACCTTGCGTCATGCCGCGGTTCATCCGGCGCGTCATCGCGATCGCGCTCGTTCTCGTCGCCTCGTGCGTCGGCGGCGTCCGCGCCCAATCGGCGCCGAGCATCTATCCGAGCGGTCTCACGCGCGAGAACGTGCGCGACGGCCTCTATCCCGGCACCGACCCCGGAAACTGCTGCTGGATGGGTCCGGCCGCGCGCCTGCGCGTGACGGTGCCGCCGAAGGCCGACACCCTGCTCTTCAACGTCTATCTGCCCCCGTTCGCGCGGGAACCGGGCGGCGAGACGCTGCGCGCGCGCATCGGCTCGATGCCGGAGCAGCGCATCTGCTGCATCGCGCCGGGCGAACGGGAGCTAGCCTTTCATCTTCCGCCGGGGGCTCGCGGCACGATCGAGATCAGCCTGCGCGCGGACCGCACCTTCGTGCCGAAGGAGCGCGGCCTCAACGACGATCCGCGCGCACTCAGCATTCTGATACGCGACGTCGCGTTTCTGAACGCCCGCAGCGGCGAACGCTTCGATCCGGCACCCAAGCCGTGGCTCCCGCCGCGCGTCGCCTTCGTCCTGCTCGCGCTCGCCGGGCTCGTCATCTTCGGCGCGACGTTGCGCCGCCCGATCTACGGACTCGCGGCGCTGCTGCTCACCGATCCGTTCCTCATCGCCGCCTACGTGCACGGCACGACGATCACGCTGCCGAAGGTGACGCTGATCGCGGTCGCGGCCGCGCTCCTGCCGCGCGCGTTGCGCGGCGGTCTGCGCGCGTCGCCCGCGCTCGTCACCCTCGCCGCTGCGCAGTTCGCGGTCGTGATCTCGCTCGCGCTCTCGACGCCGCACGCGGCTCAGCACGCGCCCGCACTGCGAGAGCTGCTCAAGGGCGCGCAGTATCTCGCGACGCTGCTGGTCGCCTACGCGGCGTACCGACTCGATCCCGACGAGCGCATCGCACGCGTCGCTCTCGTAACCGTCGCGCTCGCCGTGATGCTCCCCGCGCTCGCGCAAGAGCGCCTCGGCGCGCCGCAAGCCGAGCTCATCGGCGGACACACCGTGCCGCGCATCGCCGGGCCGCTCGAAGGCCCCAACCAACTCGCGGGATTCCTCGGCCTGATCGTTCCCATGCTCGCCGTCTTCGCGCTCCGCCGCGACGGCCGAGCGTTCGAGCGGGCCGCCGCCGGATTCGGCATCTTCGCCTGTGCGCTCACATTTTCGCGTGCCGGGTTCGTCTCGCTGCTCATCGCACTCGCGCTGCTGCTCGCAATCGCGCTTCGCCCCGCGCTCGTGCGGCGCGCCGCCGCGGCGACGCTCGGCCTCTATCTCGCGGCATCCCTCGCGGCGTTCGCCGCGTTCGCGGGAGCGGCGCCGTTGCAGGCACTCTTCGCCGGACACGGCGATGCGTTCGCGGGCGGACTCGGCTCGCGCACCGAGCTCTGGAGCGCGGCGTTCCGCCTGTGGCGCGCGCACCCGCTCCTCGGCATCGGGCCCGGAAACTTCGAACTCGCGGTCGGGCGTTTTGTGCCCGGCGTGCGAACGCATGCCAACAGTGCGTTCTTCCAAGCGCTGGCCGAGCAGGGGCTGCTCGGCCTCGCGACCTACGCGGGGCTCGTCGCTGCGTCGATCGGCGCCTTCGTACGACGAGCGAACGAACCGCTCGCGCTCGGCGCATGCCTCGGATCGATCGCGCTCGCCTTCCACCAAATCGTGGACTGCATGGCGCTCTATCCGAAGGTCGGCGTCATGTGGTTCATCCTACTCGGCATGGGCGCCGCGGCGCTCGCGCGGCACGAGCATGAAGGCGCGCGCGATCCCGCGATCGAGGCCCTCGCCGACGATCGTTCCGTTACGCGAGACGGCGCGAGCGCAACTCAGATACCATCCTGACCCCGGAGCGACGAGCGTGTTGAGATTTTGGATGCGTTTGTCGACCCAGCGCACCGCGGTCAGCGTCGCAAGCGTGTCGTCGGGACTCGTATTGCCCCACCGGTAACCGGCGTTACTCGAATCGCAGCCGACCACGATACCGCGATCGTTCACGCCGAAGGCCGCGCTGGAATCGCGCATCGAGAGGGCGGCAAGATCGCTCATGCGCCCGTGATACCACATCCACGCATGGCTCAGTCCGTCGATCTGAACCGTTTTCGGATCCGCGGTGCTTCCGCTGAATCCGACGACGGTACCGTCCTCCGCGATCGCCGTCGCGTAGCTATCGAGAAAGCCGGGGATCGTACCGAGATCGATCATGCGCTGCGAGTTCCCGACGAGGTGCAGCAAGAACGCATGAACGGGCAGAGACGAGACGCCCTCCGGACCGTTGGGATCGTTACCGTCGAGCGCCCAAGGAACCGGAATCGTCGTCGCGCCGACGATATCGTTCTCGTCGTCGATCGCGGTCGCGCGCGTGCCGTTGTACTCGGGGCGAGTCGAGAGCGGCTCGACCTCCACGTAGCGACCGTTGGGCCTGCGCACGAAACCGCGATAGGCAGAGGCTCCGACGATCCATCCCGCATCGTTCACGCCGTCGGCTTCGAACGTCGAAGGCATCTTTCGATTGAGATAACGCATCGTGCCGTGACGAAACGTGACCGCAGTCGCGACTTCGAGTCCGCTCATGCTGAGCATCCGGTAGCTCGCGTCGCGGCCGACGGCGAACCCATGGTCGTCGATCGAGACCGCGACGCTCGTGTAGTCACCGTCGAGGTAGTAGAACGCGTCCGCACGATAGCGTACGAGGTGCGTTCCGTCCCACGTGAAAGCGCCCGGCCCCATCTGCCCGGCGACGACGCCGCGATCGTTGATCGCGAAAGCATGCGAGGTCACGCCGGTGGGCGTCGGTATCGCGACGATGCGATAGAGTGCGGCCGCCAAGGTGAGCGCCGGGAAGATCATGCGCGCTGCTCCTTCGTATAGGCTTTATGGCAGGTGAGACAGAGCGTCTCCAGATTTTCCAGGTGATGCGCGCAGCTCAGCCGACGGTGATCGCCGCGCGCGGGAACGATGTGGTTGACCTCCAGGCGATCGGTCTTGCGTAGCGTGCGATAGCGAGGGTGCGTGCGACCCGGAGGCTTGTGACCGCAGCGTTTGCAGCGGTAGCGATCGCGCCGCCGGACGGTGCGGCGCGCGACCGACCACCAATGATTCGCCCAAAACGCGTCGCCGCAGCGGTCGCTGCACCAGGTGCGACGACGCTTGGGCAACTCGGCACCGCACCACGCGCATCGGCCCGGTACGGCACCGTGCGCGAGCGTGCACGCGGCGAGCAGCGAGAGGCTCTTCGTCACCGAATGCCGAGCGCGGCTCCCGCGGGATGGCGCCGATCGGTACCGCCCTGCAGCGTGCCATTCGGATTCACCACGATCGCCTGCGCCGAGCCCCAGAACGGAATCTCTTTAAACGCATAGCCGTCGGCACGCAGCGTCGCCATCGTCGCGGCGGTGAACGCATGCGGCTCGTACTGGATCTCGTCGGGCAGCCACTGATTGTGGATGCGCGGCGCGTCGACCGCCTGCTGCGCGTTCATGCCGAAATCCAGCACGTTCAAGATCGTCTCGAGCGTGATCGTGGGAATGCGCGAGCCGCCCGGGCTTCCCGTCACCATCACGAGTTTACCGCCGCGCAGTACCATCGTGGGCGACATCGACGAGAGCGGGCGTTTGCCTGGCTGAATGTCGTTGCGTTCGTTCTGCACGAGACCGTACATGTTCGGTACGCCGGGCTTCGAGGTGAAGTCGTCCATCTCGTCGTTCAGGAAGAAGCCGGTATTGCCCGCGATCACGCCCGCGCCGAACCAGTCGTTGATCGTGTAGGTCATGCTCACCGCGTTCCCGTGTGCATCGACGATCGAGATATGGGTGGTGTCGTTGTTTTCGTGCACGGTGACGTGCAGCCCCGGCTTCACGTCTTTCGAGGGCGTCGCGGCGGCGGGCGCGATCGTGGAGCGCAGATGCGCCGCATAGGCCGGCGCGAGCAATTGCGCGACCGGATTCTTCACGAACGTGGGATCGCCGAGATACTCGTTGCGGTCGGCATAGGCACGCCGCTCCGCCTCGATGAGATAGTGCGTCTCCTTCACGCTGTGCCAACCCCACGCCGAGAACGGATACGGCGCGACGATGTCGAGGATCTCGCAGAGCGTCACGCCGCCCGAACTCGGCGGCGGCGCGGAGAGAATCTCGTACCCGTGGTAGCCGCACGTCGTCGGCGCGTATTCGTCGACCGTGTAGTGCGCGAAATCACTCATCGTGAGCAGCCCGCCGTTGCGTTCGCTCGCGGCGACGACCGCGCGCGCGATCGGGCCGTGGTAGAATGCCGCGCTGCCGTCCTTCGAGATCAGCTCGAGCGTGTGCGCGAGGTTCGTCTGCACGATGCGCTCGCCCGCGTACGGAAATCTGCCGTGCGGCATCCAGATGGCGCGCACGTTCGGCTGATTCTCGAACGAATAGAGTCCGCTGTAGCCCTCGCTCGCCGCGCCTTTGAACGGCAGCAGGTCGCCCGGCTGCAGTACGAAGCCGTCGCGCGCGAGCGCGATCGCACGCGCCATCACCGCGGCGCGCGGCATCGTGCCGAACTGGTGCAGCGCGCGATCGAGGCCCATCACGGTGCCGGGCACGCCGATCGCGAGCCACCCTTTACGCGAGCGCATCGGCACCACGTTTCCGTGCGCGTCGAGGTACATGTCGCGCGTGGCGCGCATCGGCGCTTTTTCGCGAAAATCGATGAAGCGCGCGCGGCCGTCGTGCATGCGTACGAGCATGAAGCCGCCGCCGCCGATATTGCCGCAGCACGGATCGACCACCGCGAGCGTGTACGCGACCGCGACCGCCGCATCGATCGCATTGCCTCCGCGCTCGAGCACGTCGATCCCCGCTTGCGAGGCGAGGTGCTGCTCGGTGACGACCATCGCACGGTAGCCGGGCGACGGCGTAGCGGCGCGCGCGTGCAGCGTGAACGAGCGCGCGGCGAGCGCCGCGAGTGCTAGAGCCGCGACGGCGGCAACGACACGTTTCATCGAAATTCCGATCCTCCGAGCATGCAGGCGTTCGAGATTCGCCCAAGCGCAGGGTTCCCACTGCGTGAACCCAATCATTTGCACGTGTCGGAATCGGCCCCCGCGCGCCGGATGCTCTTCGTTCGCACCTATCATTCGATGCTCGGCGGGCATCTCAAGGTGTTCGATTACCTGCGTCACGTCGCCGCAAGCGGCATCTACGAACCGGTGCTCTGGCTCACCGCCGAGAGCGCCGCGCTGCCTCCGGCCGAATTACTGCCGCCCGGATGCCGCATCGTGCGCGAGCCGATCGCGGCCGATGCCTATTTCACGGCGGGCATGAACTGGCGCATCTTCGATGAGGCGGGGATCGAGATGGGCGACGCGCCGGTCGTGAGTTTGATCCAGAGCATGCGGCATGCGACCCCCGGCGATCCGCGCCGCGCCGAGCTCGGACGGCGCGCGCTGCGCGTCTGCGTAAGCGAGCGCGTGGCGCGCGCGCTGCGGGCGACCAACGGCGTGAACGGACCGATCGTCGCGATTCCGAACGGCATCGACGTGTCGGGGCTCGCGAGCCTGCGCGGCGAACGCGCCGAGCGCGTCTTCATCGGCGGCGCGAAGGATGCGCCGCGCGCCGAAGCGATCGCGCGGCACTTGCGCGAACGCGGCGTGGAGACCGATCTCGAAACCGTGTTGATTCCGCGCGAGGCCTTTCTGCGCCGTATCGCGGCGAGCCGCGTGGCGGTGCTGCTGCCGCACGCATACGAGGGCTTCTATCTCCCCGCACTCGAGGCGATGGCGCTCGGCACCGCCGTCGTGCTGCCGCCGTGCGAAGGCACCGCCGACTTCTGCATCGACGATCGCACCTGCGTCGTGGCGACCGAAGATGGCGCCGCGCTCGCGAAGGCGGCCGCCGCACTTCTGCGCGACCGTGCGCGGACCGACCGGCTCGCGCACGAGGCATCGCTCGTCGCCGCGCGGCACTCGCTCGAACGGGAATGCTCGCTGTTTTCGGAGGCATTGAACGCCTATGTACGCGACCGCGCGTAACGCGCGCCGCACCACGTTCGTGGTCTGCGCGCACCAGGATGATTGGCAGCTCTTCATGGGCGCCGACGTCTATCGCGCGTTGCGCGATCCGCGCGAACACGTCGTCTTCGTGATTGCGACGGCCGGCGAAGGCCGCCACGACGATCGGCACTGGCGCGCCCGACTCAACGGCTGCGTGCTCTCGATCATGCGCGCACTGCCCTCGTGGAATCCCTATCTCGCCGACGACGAGGCGCTGCCGTCGTCGTGCACGGTTGCCTACGCGCTCGAACACATCGCGGAAAAGGCGGTCTTGCGTGCCGACGTGACCGACGAGCGCGCGGCGTCGGTGCGCATCTACCTGCTGCACGCGCGCGACGGCCGCAGCGGCGACGGATCGGCATCGCTCGCCGCGCTGCGCGACGAGAGCCGCCCGCTCGCGGTGCGCTGGCCCGCCGATGCGCCCCCGTATCGCACTTGGGCGGAGTTCGTCGCCGTGCTCGAGGCGATCGTGCGGCACGAACGCGAGCCGGGCCCGGCCCGCGTCTTCGCCGCGGATCCCGACCCCGAGCGCAATCCCGGCGATCACGACGATCATCGCGCCACCTCGCAGGCGCTGCTGGAACTGCTCCCGCGCTGCGAGGGGCTTACCGCGACCTGGTACGCGATGTACGCAACGGCGTCGCGGCCCGAGAATCTCGCGGGCGAGGATGCCGCCGACCAACGCGCCGCGATCTACGCTTACGGCGGCGGCTACACCGCCACCGCGGCCGGACTCGGCGACGCGTGGCCGCAGAGCTGGGAGCGCGAGTATCCGGCCTTCAAAAACCGCCAATACTCGGTAAAGATTGACTAGCGCCGCTTGGCCGCGCGCGCGTCGTGCGCTATGATGCAAGGGTCACATGAGCGTTTCGTCGATCGGCTCCACCCCGCTCCCCGCCCCGTCGACCGTGGCCGGGTTCGGCGTGCTCGGCCTGAGCGGCAACGGCGCGCCCGCACAGACGGCGCCCGCTGCGTCGCCCGCGAGCGCCTCCGCGAATCCGTACCAGCAGAGCTACGACTCGCTGGCATCGTGGTCCGACACCTATCTACTCCAAGCCGTCGAGTTCGGCGCACCGCAGATTCCGCAATTCACCGCGGGTGGAACTGCGTCGTCCTTCGCGCAGCTCACCACGCTCCTCGGACAGATCGCGCCCGCCGTGCAGCAGGGTCTCTACGGCAACGGCTCGGGCATCAACACGCTCGCGTAGAAGAGTCGCGCCGCCTCGCGCGAACGAGCGCAATCGATGCTCGCCGCGCTCTTCGCCGTAACCGCGCTCGCCTACGCCGGAACGGCACCGCCCGCACCGCCGCCGCACGTGCGCGTCACGCGCTGCGATGCGTATCGCGCGCCCGCTCCGTACGCGGATACCTACACCAACGACAAAGGGAAGATCCGCACGCGCTATCACAAACGCGGTCAGGATCTGCTCTACATTTCGTACGTGAACGACGGCGCGCGCCCGCTGAGCGAGATCACCTTCGCCTTCGTCGTCAAAGGCTGGATGGTCGCCGCGGCGCAGGACACCGGCGTTTTCTCGAACGGCGCGCTGATCGAGCACAGCTTTCCCGTGAGCGACCAAATCTTTCCGCTAGGCACGGAGTTCCCGCACTGCGTCGTGCTCTCGGTGCGCTACGCCGACGGCTCGGTCTGGACAAATCCGCTGCCGCCGAAACAGTAGGGCGCTCGCATAACCACTGCCAACGCGCGACGGCGCTGGTAGCATCAGGTGACCCAAGCACACGAGGAGGGTCATCAATGGCGATTGCCACGCTCATCGAGCGCAAGAACTTCAGTAAGCCCGACGAGGTGCGCACCTTTCCCAAGGGCCGCATCGAGATCGTCACCGTCGGCGGCCAACAGGTCGGCCGCGCCACCTTCGAACCCGGCTGGAAGTGGTCGGACTGCGTGCAGACGCTCGCCGGAACCCCCACCTGCCGCAGTTCGCATCTGGGCTACGTGATCTCCGGGCGCTTGCACGTCCGCTGCGACGACGGGACCACGATGGACTACGGACCGGGCGACGCGATGGCGATCCCGCCGGGGCACGATGCCTGGGTCATCGGCTCCGACGAGTGCGTCGTCTTCGACCTGACCGGCGCCCCGACGTACGCCAAGAAGGCGTAATTCGGAACGCACGACGAGGGGCAGTGGCGGTTTTTCCAGAACGAGGCACGGTTCATTAACAAGAGCAAACAACAGAAACTAGGAGAACCTGTGCCCGAATCCGTGACCCTTACGGTCGGCGGGCGCACGATGGTCATCGAGACCGGCGAACTCGCGAAGCAAGCAAACGGCTCCGCGCTGATTCGTTACGGCGACCAAAACGTCGTGCTCTGCGCCGTCACTGCCTCCGACAAACCTCGTGAAGGCATCGACTTCTTTCCCCTGACCTGCGATTTCGAAGAGAAGATGTACGCCGCGGGCAAAATCCCCGGCGGCTACATCAAACGCGAAGGGCGTCCGCCCGAGCACGCCGTGCTCAGCTCGCGTCAGATCGATCGTCCGATCCGTCCGCTCTTCCCCGAAGGCTTCCACAACGACGTTCAGATCGTCGCGACGGTGCTTTCGATCGATCCGCAGCTCGACGCCGACGTGATCGGCGTTTGCGCCGCCGGTGCGGCGCTCGCGTTTTCGGATATCCCGTTCGACAAGACCGTTGCGGCGGTGCGCGTCGGACGCGACGAAGACGGGAACTACATCTGCAATCCGACGCTCGAACAGTACGAGACCGGCGGCATGGACATCGTGATCGCCGGCACCGCCGACGCGGTGATGATGGTCGAAGGCGGCGGTAACGAGATCTCCGAGGAAGATTTCCTCGGCGCGGTCGAGTTCGCGCACGCGGAGATCAAAACCATCGTCGCGGCGATCAACAAGCTCGCGAAGAAGGTCGGCAAAGAGAAGCGCGAGTTCCCGCTCAAGAAGGTCAACGCCGATCTCGACAAGTGGGTGCGCAAGACGTTCGCCAAGGACGTCGCCAAAGCGATGCGCGTCGTCGAGAAGGGCGAGCGCGAAGACGCCTTCGACGCGATCACGCGCGAAGAAGCGATCGCGCGCTGCGGCAAAAAAGACGAAGCGATCAAAGCGATGCTCGAAGATCCCGCCTTCGCCAAAGATTTCGGCAAGATCGTCAAGGCGATGGAAGAGGACGAGCTGCGCACGATGGTCGTGGACGAAAAGATCCGTCCCGACGGCCGCAAGCCGAACGAGATCCGTCCGATCTGGAGCAAGGTGCACTACGTGCCCCGCGTGCACGGCTCGGGCGTCTTCACGCGCGGACAGACGCAGGTCTTCACCGCCGCGACGCTCGGTTCGTCGGGCGACGCGCAGCGTCTCGACGGGATCGTCGATCTCGCAGACAAGCGCTACATGCACTTCTACAACTTCCCGCCGTTCTCGGTCGGTGAGACGCGCCCGATGCGCGGACCCGGCCGCCGCGAGATCGGCCACGGCCACCTCGCCGAACGCGCGCTCGTGCCGGTGCTTCCGCCCAAGGAAGATTTCCCGTACACGATGCGCCTGATGAGCGAAGTGCTCGAATCGAACGGATCGTCGTCGATGGCGTCGGTCTGCGGTTCGACCCTCGCGCTGATGGATGCGGGCGTGCCGATCAAGGGCCACGTCGCGGGCGTCGCGATGGGCTTGATCCTCAAGGGCAAGCAGTACGCGATCCTCACCGACATCCAAGGCTTGGAAGACGCGCTCGGCGAGATGGACTTCAAGGTGGCGGGCACCAAGAAGGGCATCACCGCGATTCAGATGGACATCAAGGTGCAGGGCATCACGATCGACATCATGCGCGAAGCGATGGTGGAAGCGAAGAAATCGCGTCTCTTCATCATCGATAAGCTCACCGAAACGATCGAAGCACCGCGCACCGAACTCTCGAAGTACGCGCCGCGCATGATCGTGATCAAGATCAACCCGGACAAGATCAAGGACGTGATCGGACCGGGCGGCAAGGTGATCAACAAGATCATCCAAGAGACCGGCGTCGAGAAGATCGATATCGAAGACGACGGCACCGTGTACATCACCTCGCTCGACGGCGAGAGCGGAGACGCGGCGAAGAAGTACGTCGAATCGATCACCAAGGAGATCGTGGTCGGCGAGACCTATCACGGCGTCGTCACGCGCGTGATCGCGATCGGCGCGTTCGTGCAGATCCTTCCCGGCAAAGAAGGCCTGGTCCACATCTCGCAACTCGCTCCCGAGCGCGTCGCGAAGGTGGAAGACGTGGTTAACGTCGGCGACGAGATCGACGTCAAGGTCATGGAGATCGACGGCCAAGGCCGCGTAAATCTCTCCCGCAAGGCGCTGATGCCGGGCGGAGATACCGGCGATAGCGGTCGCGGCAGCCGCGGCAACGGCGAGTTCCGCCCCCGTCGCGATCACGGCGACCACGGCGGTCGCGGCGACCACGGCGGCAGCCGCGATCACGGCGACAACCCGCCCCCGCCCGCCGACGCACCCGGTGCGCCGCCGCAGCGTCGTCGCCGACGCCCCCCGGGCCGCCACGACGACTAAGGGCAGGACAACGAGAGGGCTCGCAGCAATGCGAGCCCTCAATCGTTTGCTGCGACAAAAGGAGGAATTTATGCGGGTCAACTGGCTTGCGATCGTGGTGAGTGCGATCGTGTTCTTCGCCTTCGGCGGGCTTTGGTACGGCGTGCTCTTCAAGAGCCAATGGATGCAGGCGATGAGCCTCGGCGCGACGTCGGCCCCGACCGGCGGCACCTATCAATACGTCGTCGCGGTCATCATGGCGTTCTTTGCCGCCTACGGGATCGCGCGCGTCTTCAGCTGGCGCGGCAACGTGGACGTCGGGCGCGGCGCCTTCATCGGCTTCTCGATCGGCCTGCTGATCTACGGCAGCATGACCTGGATGACGTACGCGTTCGAAATGCGCGGCCCGGCGCTCGGCGGCATCGACATCGGCTACGTCGCCATCGGCATGGCGATCATGGGCGCGATCATCGCCGCCTGGAAACCCAAGGCGGCATAATCCAATAGCCGCGAACGGGGCCGATTTCCGGTCTCGTTCGTGGCTATTGCGAGGATCTCTGATTTTTTGGCACTAATGCGGTTGACTCGTCCGCGTCAATATTGACTATCACAGAACGCGGCTGCACGCGCCAATTTTTGTTGTCAAACTCTCAGAAGAAAAGCCGAACGAAGCGCAGCGCCCGCAGGCGGTGTACGACGAGCTCTTACTTTAGCCGATGAGTTTTGCGTAGATGCTGGTAACACGAAGCAAGGCTGAGTAACAGGCCTTGCTCTTTCCCATCGTTTGCGGATTATGAGCAGCTATTTCTTTATAGGCCTGATCGGCCGTATCGATAAGGACCGCCTCATCGAACTCGTTCGGGATTCTGATAACCCAACCGTTACGCGTCTTTTTCACAAATGACTCGAGCGAGGCAATGATCGGGAACACGATACCATCGGGTACATCCTCGATCTGCCCCCGTTCTCGAACGATCGATCGGATGCGGGTTCCGCGGAAGCCCGCGTGCGACTTCCACCGCTCGTACAGGAGCCAGGCTTGGCCCGCAATGTCGAGAAAATAGCGATAGGCTTTACGAATTTCCGGGTCGGCCTGGCCATCGACGATTTTTTGAAACAGTTTAAGGCATCGCGTCTTTTGACTGTATGTAAAAACCTTGCCATCGCGAACGTCGAGTGCAGCTAGCAAGTCTTCGGGCATGAGCGCGAAAACAACTTGAATCAGCTTTTCTGTATCCAGAAATTGCCCATCGGAAACAATATCGGTTTCCGACTTTCGCAATTTCACGTTGGGCAGAACCTCTTGAACTGCGCCTTCGAGTTCTTCGAGTTGACCGCGACGGCCGGCGATGGAGATCGCTCGAACGTCATTCTGAAAATTACGCGCGATTGATACTTCAGCGATCAAATCGTCATCGGTCGTGACGATCAACTCGTACTTCACGCTCGGCTCCACGAAATCCGGATAGCGCGAGTTCATAGCGAAATGACGCTTCAATTCGCCCTGAGTCTGTGAACCGTTGATGATGCTCGGCGACGTTAGAAGGATTTTCTTTTCTTTGTCGATCACTTCCGCGTGGCGCGCGACAAGGACCATACCGCCATTCAGGATAGAAAAATCCTCCGGATTCTCCTGTAGCGTTTTACGGATAGCCTGATGAACAAGCGTGGGTGAGCGTTTTTCTTTGCCTGGCGCGTCAACGAGGTACTCGCGCACGTTATCGTTGTCTTCAAGGTCGAGGACAGCCGACGCAGGAGCGTGACCGGCATAAACTCTGCGACCGGCCTTCTCATCTTCGGGCGAGGTGATGTTCCGGCATGAATGGTAGCGAAAAACGTATACAGATGCCTTCGCGGCAGCCGTCTTAGTGGCCATTAAATTTTCTCCAGAACCGTTGACCGCCATCAAAGGGTCGCCGACTACCTGTCGGGACCAGACGAGACAACTGCGTAAGGATAACAGGACTGTGACAAGCTGTAAAGCGGCCCTCAGCCGGAGTTACTCCCTACCGAGCGCGCGTCGCCTGTAGATCGCCAGGTTTTTCCGTTCGGAATGTGGGCTCTCTGAGTAAAGCTTACGTCGTCAATTGAGCCTCTATAGAATCACGCCTTAAAATGCTTGCCTATACGGCTTCGTGATAAGCGACTATGCTCGCTAATCCTGACAGCAGCTGTCAGGTAGGGTGCTCTAGGCTCGGGGTACAGAACAACCCCGAGCCTTTCTTTTACGAGGAGCACCCCATGGCCGCACCCTCCACGGCGAGCGCCACCGCGATCACCGGCGTCGATCTGATCGGCGCGATCGTTCCCGACATCAAGGCTGCCGTCGCGTTCTATCGCGACACGCTCGGCCTCGTCCCCACCTCTCCGACCGACGGCAACGGCGCCGAGTTCACGATGAACGACGGTATCACGTTCGGGCTCTGGCAGCCCGACGAGGCAATGCCGGGACACTACTCGGTCATGTTCCGCGTCGCAGACGCACGCAAGGCCGTCGACGAACTGCGCGCGCGCGGCGCCGAGTTCATGGACGTCATGGAGTCGCCGGTCTGCTACATGGGCCTCGGCAACGACCCGGACGGTAACCGCGTCATCGTCCACGAGCGCAAGACGCCCGACGACGAACCCGTTCCGCAGCATCCGCGTAGCGCGACGAGCGTGAACGGCGCCGATCTGTACGGCTTCTTCGTGAGCGACGTGCAGCGCTCGCTCGCGTACTATCGCGACGTGCTCGGCCTCACTCCGACCGAGATCGACGAACAGGCGCGCGGCGTCGAATTCACGCTTGCCGACGGCAGCACGTTCGGCTTCTGGCGCCTGCCGGAGGGCGGTAAGACCAGCGGCGGATTCACGATGTTCGCCGTCGCCGATGCGAAGGCGAAGGTGGAAGAGCTGCGCGCGAAGGGCGTGCAGATCGCCGATCCGATGGAGACGCCGGTCTGCTTCATGGCCTTCACCGACGACCCGTTCGGCAATACCGCGATCGTCCATCAACGCAAATAGCGCCCGGCGCTCGCACCACTCGCGAGGGGTGCGAGCGCACTCCGCGCAAAGCACCGCGTCATGGCTGCCTCACACGAACCCGCCGACGCGATCCTCGTAACCGGCGCCTCGACGGGCATCGGACACGCCACGGCGCTGCTGCTCGCCGAGCGCGGCTACACCGTCTTCGCGGGCGTGCGCAAAGAGGGCGATCGCGAAGCGCTCGAAGCCGAGCACCCGAACATCCGCCCGATCATTCTCGACGTCACCGTTCCCGCCGACGTGTCGCGCGCGATCGACTCGGTTCGCGAAACGGGCGCCGTGCTGCGCGGTCTCGTGAACAACGCGGGCATCGCGGTCGCGGGCCCGTTGGAATTTCTCCCCATCGAGGATCTGCGCACGCAATTCGAGGTGAACGTGGTGGGTCCGATCGCGATGGCGCAGGCCGCACTGCCGCTGCTGCGCGAGACGCAGGGGCGCATCGTGGTGATCGGCTCGATCGCGGGGCGTATGTCGGCGCCGTTCGTCGGTCCCTACAGCGCATCGAAGGCCGCAATCGCATCGCTGACCGACGCGATGCGCATGGAACTTGCGCCGAGCGGCATTCGCGTGAGCCTGCTCGAGTTCGCCGCGGTAAAGACGCCGATCTGGGCGAAAGGCCGACGCGGCAAAGACGAACTCGTCGCGAAGATGCCCCCGCAAGCGATGACGTATTACGGCAAGATCGTCAACGCGGTCGTCGCACAGACCAAACACGAAGAGCGCGTCGGCATGGAGCCGCGGGTGATCGCCGAGACCGTCTATCACGCGCTCACCGACGCGCATCCGCGCGAACGCTACGTCATCGGACGACAGGCGAAGATGCAGCGCATCGTCGCGGCGCTCCCGGCCGGCACGCGCGATCGGCTCATTCGCAAGGTGATGAAGCTCGACTGAGTGTCGCTATTGACCCCATGTGGTGAGATCACCCCATGATCGACCGCGACATCATTCTCGAATCCGACGGCGTGCGTTTGGAGCCGCTTCAGGCGCATCACGTACCCGCGGTCGCGCGGGCCGGCAACGATCCCGCACTCTGGGAGTTCACGTTCGGTGCGAATCCGTTCACGAACGATGCGGATACCATGCGCTGGCTCCACGACGCGACGCGCGCGCAAGACGTGCTCGCGTTCGCGATCGTGGACAAACGCTCGGGCGAGATCGCGGGCTCGACCCGGTATCTCGATATCCAACCCGCGCACCGCAAGCTCGAGATCGGCTACACGTTTCTCGCGCGGCGCCACTGGCGCACGCACGTGAACACGGAGAGCAAGTATCTCTTATTGCGCTACGCGTTCGAGGTGTGGGGTGCCAACCGCGTGCAGCTCAAAGGAGAAGCGATCAACAGCCGCTCGCGCGCCGCGATGGAACGCATCGGTGCCGTGTACGAAGGCACGTTGCGGAATTTCCGCGTGCAGCCCGGCAGCGGCGCGGTCCGCGACACCTCGTTCTACAGCGTGATCGCGTCGGAATGGCCGTCGGTCAAGCTCAAGCTCTCGGGCCGAAGCCGCGGTAGCCTTTGAGCGGAACGATCTGCGCTTCGAGCATCTGCGCGGCGAAGAGCGGCAGGCGTTCGAGTGCGGCGCGTGCATGCTCCGGCGAATCGGATTCGAGCAGCAGACACGCGCCCGGCACGTCGTCGCGGCTCCATGCGGAGCGCACGATGCCTTCGGCGTAGAGGCGACGCAGCGCCTCGGCTTCATCGTCGAGCAACGGCGCGAATTGCGCGTCGGTGAATGCTTCGGTGCGGCGGCGGAGTACGGCGAGAATCTGCATGCTAACTGAAATGCGACGGAAAGAGGCGGCGATCATCCGCCTCGATGATCTCGAGAATCGTTTCGAGCTCGGGATGCCGCGCGAGCGTCGGCGCATAGAACTCCGCGAAGAAGGCCGGGTCCTCGGCGTGCTTGGGCTTGATCCGCCGCATCGTTTCGTTGAGCGCGGGATACGTCGCCGGGTCGACGTGCTCGCGCAGCCACGCCGCCACGTCGTCGTCGGTCGCGGCCCGCGCCACGACATCGAGCATCTGCGCTTCGGTCACGCCGAGCTGCTCGAATAGAAATCCCGACATCCCTTTGATCCGCGCGTTGATCACGAATTCGCCGGGATTACCGCCGGGGAGAAAACCGCGCAGCTTATCGATCGTGCGCGGCATGAAGATCAGGCCGTCGAGTTCGGCATAGCAGCTGCGCGGCGGGCGCGTCCGTAAATCCAGCGGTTCCATGGCGACATTAGTCGCGCCGAGCGGAACCGAACCCTCCCTTAGCGTAGTTGCCAGGACTATGCCGTTCGATTCGCTGCGCGCGTACGTCGATGCGCTGCGCCGGGCCGGAGAGCTGCACACGGTCAGCGCCCCCGTCGATCCGTACCTCGAGATTGCCGAGATCACCGACCGCGTCGTGAAGGCGGGCGGACCGGCCCTGCTCTTCGAGCGCGTCAAAGGCTCGAAGTTTCCCGTGCTCACGAACCAATTCGGGTCGCAGCGCCGCATGGCGATGGCGTTCGACGCCTCGCATCTCGACGAGATCGCGGCTCGCCTGCGCTCCCTGCTCGACCTCACGCCGCCCGGCGCCTCGCTCGGCGACAAACTGGGGGCGCTCAAGCGCTTCGCGCCGCTCGCCAACGCGCTGCCGAAGACCGTGCGCGAGGGCTCGTGCCAAGAGGTCGTGATCAAGAATCCCGATCTGACCAAGATTCCGGTGCTGACCACCTGGCCGATGGACGGCGGGCCGTTCATCACGCTACCGCTCGTGATCACCAACGATCCCAAAACCGGGCGTCCGAACGTCGGCATGTATCGCATGCAGCGCTACAACGCGCGCGAGACGGGCATGCACTGGCAGCGCCACAAGCAAGGCCGCGCGCACGCGCAGGCATGGGGCGACAAGATTCCGGTCGCCGTCGCGATCGGCAGCGACCCGGCGCTCACCTACGCCGCGACCGCCCCGCTGCCGCCCGTGCTCGACGAATTCGCCTTCGCCGGCCTGCTGCGCGGCAAACCCGTGAAGCTCGTCAAAGCCAAGACGATCGACGTGAAGGTCCCCGCCGATGCGGAATTCGTGCTCGAAGGCTACGTCGACAACACCGATCTGCGCACCGAAGGTCCGTTCGGCGATCATACCGGCGTCTACAGCCTCGCCGATCAGTATCCCACGTTCAAAGTGACGTGCGTGACGCACCGTCGCAACCCGATCTACGCCGCGACCGTGGTCGGCAAACCGCCGATGGAAGACGCGTGGCTGGGTAAGGCCACCGAACGAATCTTCCTGCCGCTGCTGCAGATGGTGCTACCCGAAGTCGTCGACATGAATCTTCCCGTCGAAGGCGGGTTCCACAATCTCGCGATCGTCTCGATCAAAAAGCAGTATCCCGGCCACGCGAAAAAAGTGATGAACGCGCTGTGGGGCCTCGGGCACATGATGATGCTCACGCGCGTGCTGATCGTGGTCGACGCCGATGTCGACGTGCAGGATACGCGCAGCGTGGCCTGGTTCGTGCTGAACAACCTCGCGCCGGATCGCGACGTGGTGATGATGCCGGGTCCGGTCGACGATCTCGATCACGGCTCGTACAACGTCGCCTACGGCACCAAGCTCGGTATCGACGCCACGCGCAAGAGCGCGAGCGAAGGCTATCAACGTGAATGGCCGCCGGATATCGTGATGGACGGCAAGACGAAGCAACTGGTCGACAAGCGCTGGAAAGAGTACGGGCTCGATCGGATCGGCAAGATGCTCGCGCCCGACGTGTGGTCGGGCCAAGGACCGCTCGCCTTCGAGCGGTTGCGCCGTGGTTAAGCTCTTTCTCAAAGAGATCCGCATCGAGCATACGCTCTTCGCGCTTCCGTTCGCGTACGTGGGCGCGGTGCTCGCGGCGCGCGGCGTGCCGTCGTGGTGGTCGCTGCTCTGGATCACGCTCGCGGTCTTCGGCGCGCGCACCGCGGCGATGGCGGCGAACCGGTACTTCGATCGCGAGATCGACGCGCGCAATCCGCGCACCGCGCGTCGCGCGGTCGCAAGCGGCGCGCTCGACCCGGCGGTGATGATCTGGGCGATCGTGCTCGGCTTCGCGCTACTGCTGATCGCGGCGTGGATGCTCAATCCGCTCTGCGTGAAGCTCATGCCGATCGCGGCGCTCGGCGTGCTGGTCTATCCGCTCTGCAAACGCTTCACCTGGCTCGTGCACTTCGTGCTCGGCGCGGTCGACGGTCTCGCGCCGCTCGGCGCGTATATCGGCATCACGGGTACGATCAGCCCGAGTGCGGTACTGCTCTTTCTCGCGGTCACCGTCTGGGTGGCCGGGTTCGATATCGCCTACGCGCTGATGGATCTGCCGACCGATCGCGAGCAGGGGATCAACTCGGTTCCGGCACGCTTCGGTGAATGGAGCGGGCGCTGGTTGCCGATCGCGTTACACCTCGTCATGGTGCTGCTGCTCGGTCTCGCGGGCGTCCTCGCCGACGCGGGACGACCGTACTATCTCGGCGTTGCCGCCGCGCTCGCGGTCACGCTATACGAGAACCGGCTCTACGGGCGCTCGGAGAACGTCTTCGTGCTCAACGAACGCATCTTCACCGGCAACATGCTCTTCTCGGTGGCGTTCCTCGCGACCACCGTCGCGGGATTCGTGATCCGATGATCTCGCGCGGAGATTTTCTGACGAGCGGACTCGCCGCCGCGATCGCTCCGTTCGGAACGCAGGGCGGCTATCTGCAGCAGTCCACCATCGGCGTGAACGTGCCGCTCACCGGCGAGTACGCCCAATACGGCAAACAGATCGTAACCGGCGTGCAGGCCGCGGTGGACGAGACGAACCGCTACACCTCCACGCTCACGCGCGCCTGGGGCGTGCGCACCTACGACGATCGCAACTCGGGCACCGTCGCGAGCTCGAACGTTTTCGTCGCCGCATCCGATCCGACCGTCGTCGGCATGGTCGGCGATCTCACCGCCGACGTTACGCTCGCCGCGCTCCCGCAGTACGCGAACGCAAACTTCGCGGTCGTGGTGCCGTCGGTCACCGACGACGTGATCACCGCGCGCGGCTTCCGCAACGTTTTCCGCCTGCCCACCAGCAACGCGAACGAAGGGCGTCTACTCGCGCTCGCGCTGCTCGATCGACACAACGGGTCGAACGTGCTCGCCCTCACGACCGCGGGCGACGCCTACGGCGCGAGCATCGCCCGCGCGTTCGTCGCGCAGGCGAAAGCCAAGCATTTTACCGCCGAGATCGTCACCTTCGACGCACACGAAGATCCCAAGAACGCCGCGGCGGTCGCGATCGCCCGTACGCCCTCGTACGTGGTGCTCTGCGGCAAACCCGAAGCGCTCGGACCCGTCGCGCAGACGATGCGCGCTCAAGGATATACGGCCCCGTTCGCCGCCTGCGACGCGTTCTACACCCCGGTCACGACCGAAAACTTCGGCAAGGCGCTCGACGGCGCGCTCGTCGCATCGTCACTCGCGCCGCTCGACCGCGTGCCCTCGATCGTCGCGTATCTGCGCGACTTTCAAAACGAGGTGGGGAGCGTCTCGGCATTCTCCGCCTACGGCTACGCGGCGGCGCAGCTGATCATTCAAGCCGCGGGCCGCGCGAATGCGACCAATCGTTTTCAAGTCCTCACCGAATTGCAGCAAGGCGGCAGCTACAATCTGCTCGTCGGGCAGTACACCTTCGCCTTCAGCGGCGACGCGAACGAACCCAACATCTACTTCTACACCGTCGCGAGCACGGGCTTCACCTTTGCGAAGTCCGCGATCGCGACGGGGTTCGTCGTCTAGGCTCGGCGCGAGAATTCGTCTTCGGGCACGATCCGCACGCGGTGCGGCGTCGCGGCCTTCGCCGGGACCGGCATATCGGTATCTTCGAGCGCGAGGCAGAAGCGCAGGCGCCACGACCCGAGCGTAATCGAAAAGTTTGTTCCGAAAATCTCCATCATGATTAGGCCTCCACGCGCCGCCACTGCCACACGGCGAGCGCACCATAGATCAGCGTGAGAAGGGTGACCGCGGCGAAACGCGGACCGAAGGTCGGATCGTAGAACGTGGGGGTACCGGTCGTCGGATACGACACGTTGAAGTTGACGTAGCTGACCGGAATCAGCCACGAGAGCGCATGCGCGACCGCGTGCACGAAGACGCCGACGATCGAGCCTTGCATCGGAAGCGCCGCAAGGAGCAGGGTGATGCCCACGATCGGCCACGAGAGGCCGAGCAGCACACCGTGGCTACGTCGCATCGATGCGGTCGCCGCCGCGAGCATCGCATACCACGCGAGCGGGAGCACGATTGTAATGAGCGCGACGAAGACGATCGGACCGCCGAACTCGTAACGTGGCACCTCGAAGATCGTTTGACTCACCATCGCGGCGACGATCGTGAGCGCGGCGGCGGCCAGGATGCCGAGCGCATCGACGCCCATCGTCCGCAAGGCGTACGCGTCGCGTCGTATCGGTTTGGTGAGAGCGAGTTCGAGATGGCCGTCGTTTTCGCGCGCGAACGGTGCGGCGAGCACGGTTGCCACGATCAACGCGACGATTTGGGCGAAGCCGAGCAGATAGTAGAAGGGTGTCGCGGAATCGGTATCGGCGACCGTCGTCGTTTTGTTGCCCGTCGTGGACTCATCGACGCGCACGCTGCCGATGCCGACGAACAAGTGTCCGCCGTCATGCGTTCCGCGCTTAGCCTGCGTGATCACGATATGTTGGCCGCGATACCCGCGATCGTCGATCACCACGTGCTCGCCCTTCGGCGTGTCGATCGTGGTGCGGCGCGTTCCGTCGGGAAGCGTGGTCGTGCTCACCTTCGCACCCTGCTCGTGGCGCAGCTGATTGACGTACGCATCGACCGAGCCGTAATGCATTAGGCTCAAGCGCACGGCAAGGGCGAGCACGATGAGCGCCCCGAGCACGATCGCGGTGACGCGCAGCACGTTTCGCACGCGCAGCCATTCGACATAGGTCATTTCGATGCGCCTCCCACCACGTCGGCCGTTGCATCGCTCGGCGCGACCGCGTACAAAAAGATGTCTTCGAGATTGAGGTCGACGATGCGCACGCCGCTGCCGCCGAGCGCTTCCAGCCGCGTGACGAATTCGCCGGCGTCGCTCGTCACGAGCGCGCGTACGATACGTCCGGTGCGATCCAGACGAGCCACGCGCGAATCGCCGCTCACGCCGTCGAGCGCGTACGTTTCGGACGGGAAGATCGCTTCGACGATCTTGCGTCCGGCCTTCAGATCGTCGACCGCGCCTTCGAGCGCGAGTCGTCCGCGATCGATCACCGCGATGCTCTCCGCGGCGCGTTCCACCTGGCCGATCTGATGCGACGAGAAGATCACGGTCGCGCCGCGCGCCGATTCGTTGATGATCAAATTGAGGACGTGGCGCTGGTTGATCGGATCGAGCCCGCTCGTGGGTTCATCGAGAATGAGCGTTTGCGCGCGGCGTGCGATCGCGAGCGCGACCATCGTCGCCGTCTTCATGCCTTTGGAAAGCGCGCGCGCTTTTTTGCGCGGATCGATGCCGAACTGCGCGAGCAATTCGTACGCTGCTTTCGGATCGAACGAGGTAAACGCGCGGCGCTGCATCTCGACGTGTTCGGCGACCGTCATCCAATCGTAGAGCACGCTGCGCTCCGGCACGTACGCGATCGACTCGAAGAGCGCGGGCTCGAGCGGCTTGCCGCCGAAGAGCACGCTGCCCGCGGTCGCGCGAGCGAGACCGAGCATACATTTGAAGGTGGTCGATTTGCCGGCGCCGTTGGGGCCGAGCAATCCGAAGACGCAGCCTTCGGGGACCTCGAACGAGAGATCGTCGACCGCGACGTACGGTCCGTACGTCTTGCGAAGATGCGAAACGGTAAGGGTGCTGCTCATTGCTCCTCCGTGAACCAGCGGTCGATCGCCGCGGCGGCCAGGTCTCGTACCTCGGCCGCGCCGAGTCCGATCGATTTTGCTTCTCGCACCGCCGCATCGAACGCGTCGCGAGCGACATCGCGCGCGGCGGATTTGGTGGAGTCGGCGGCGCCGTTGCTCTTGACGAACGAGCCGCGCCCCGGCGAGGTCTCGATCACGCCGTCGCGCTCCAGCTCGCGATAGGCTTTGGCAACGGTGTTGGGATTGATCGTGAGATCGAGCGCGAGCTGCTTGACCGTCGGGAGCTGTTCCCCGCCTGCGAGGATCCCGAGCGCCACCGAGCGCTTGACCTGCTCGATCACCTGGAGATAGATCGGGACGCCGCTACGCGGGTCGACCGTGAGAACGACGGGCATGGCCGTTTAGAACTTCGGGCCCCAGCCTTGGAACATCGGGGCGGGCATCTGCTGCGGAACGCGAACGCGGGTCTCGCGGCTCTCGGTCTCGGTCGGACGATCGATGAAACGGGTCATGGTGCTGCCTTCTTTCCGTCCCAGTACCAACGTGCTGTCGTACTAGTACACTAGTACAATAGGACAGGCCGCCCGCGCCGTCAAGGGGGTACCACGGGGATTTTCCGGCGTGCCCAGACCAGGGGTTTCCCCGGATGTTGGCGGCCATGGGCCTTAGGTACTATGAGCGCACCAGAGACTCGCTCACCGGAAAGGCCCTCGGATGCTCGACCAGGCTCTCGTCTGGAACACCGACACCAACCTGCAGGTCACGTCGCTTACGGCTCGGCTGCGCGGCTTTGCGGGGATCGGCGAGCACGCGGACTCCATCCACGTGAGCGACCTCTGGGGAAGCTTTACCCCCACCGACGTCACGCTCGTCGCCCATCAGTGGGCGCTCGACGGTGAGACCCTCACCTTCGAAGCCTCGGCTCACGACACGCTGCTGCGATTCGAACTCGCGCCGCTCGTGAATGCGCGGGGCGAGATCGTGGGCGTCGCGGGCCGCGCGGTCGAACTCCACGCGCTCACCGGTATGGATCCGCGCGCCATCTCCGCCGCGGAACGCACGATCGGCATGGGCACCTGGTACGAAGACCTGCGGACCGGCGTGGTGACCATCTCGGAAGGCCTCGCGGGCATTCTCGGCACGCCGCGCCATACGCTGCACCTCGATATTCGCGCCTTCGACCACCCCGACGATCGCGCGCAGGTCGCCGCGACGCTCGCCGAACACGACGGCGAGGACGCCTACTCTTCGGATCATCGCATCCTCTGCGCCGACGGCCGCATACGCTCGGTGCGCGAGCGCCTGCGCACGGTCTACGACGAGCGCGGCATGGCGATCGCGCGCGTCGGGACGATGCTCGATATCAGCGATCTGAAGGAGCGCGAGGCGCAGCTCACCGAGCTCGCGCTTTGCGACGCGCTCACGCGTCTGCCGAATCGCCCCGCCT
Source organism: Vulcanimicrobiota bacterium (assembly GCA_027306785.1). Lineage (GTDB taxonomy): Bacteria > Vulcanimicrobiota > Vulcanimicrobiia > Vulcanimicrobiales > Vulcanimicrobiaceae > REEB354. Next base: position 29,507 of record DAHUZB010000033.1, on the reverse strand, counting down.
TCGAAGAGCGACTGGAATCGGCGATCGCGCGCTGCGGCCGCAACGAGCGCCGCTGCGCCGTGCTCTTCCTCGATCTCGACGGATTCAAAGCGCTCAACGATCGTCACGGCCATGCCTACGGCGATCGCGTCCTCATCGCCGTGGCCGACCGCCTCTCGCGTCACGTGCGTGCATCCGACACGGTCGCCCGCTTCGGCGGCGACGAGTTCGTGGTGCTGATCGACGAGCTCTACACCGACGACGCGGCCGTCGACGCGGCACGCAAGATTCTGCGCAGTCTCGACGAGCCGTTCATGATCGACGGCGTGCCGCTCAGCGTGCGGGCGAGCATCGGCGTCGCGACCTACCCCGGCAGCGGTTCGACCGCCCGCGACGTGGTCGCGCTCGCGGATCGCGAGATGTACGAAGTCAAGCGCAACGGCGGCTGCGGGATCAAACTTGCATCGCCCCGGAAGGAAACCGTCGTCGCCTCCTCCGAGAAGAGCGTGTGCCAAGCCCACTCTTCGAAGGCCCCGCGACGCTTCGTCACCCTCGAGAGCGTCTAGCCTTCGTCCTCACGCTGGTCTTCGCGCTCCCGATCGCCTACGCGATCGGGACGGTGATTCACGAGAAAATCGGGCCGCCCGAGGTGGCGCTCTTCATCGTCATCGCGATGCTCTACGTCACGCTCGCGCGCGGGCGTCTGATCGGATCGTCGGTGATGGTGCACGAAGCACAGTATCCGCGCGTCTTCGCGCTCGTGCAGCGCATCTGCACGCAGCTCGAGATTCCGATGCCGCTGGTCTTCGTGCGCGAAGACAATAACGTTCCCGCGGTAGCGCTCGGCTTCGGCGAACCGTACTCGCTCGTGCTCTCGAGTCATTGGATCGAGACCTTCGAAGACGACGAACTCGCCTTTGCGATCGGACGCGAACTCGGGCACATCGCCGCCGGACACACGCGCTTTCTTTCGCTGTTGAGCGTGAACGGCAACGAGAACGCGCTGGTCTCGCTGGTCTTCGGCGGCTGGCTGCGCACGTGTACGTTCACCTGCGATCGTATCGGTCTGCTCGCGTGCGGCTCGCTCGATGCGGCGATCCGCTCGATCGCGATCGCCTCGTTTCACGAATTCGGGCGCCGCGTCGATACCTCGCAGTTCATCGAGCAAGGGCGCGAGATCGCGACCGACAGCGTGCTGCGCTGGGGCGAGTGGCTCGGCTCCGAGCCGTACGCCACGCGCCGCATCGCCGCGATGGATGCGTTCCTGCACTCACCGCTCTACGCGCCCGCCGCCGCGTGGTACGACCGCGAGATTCGCACCGCGCCGATGCCCGCGGCGATCGCCGGTTCGCTCGTCACGCGTTCCGACTGCGCGGGCTGGTGGCGCCGCACGTGGGCGGTCACGATCGACCTGATCGTGGTCAGCACGCTGATCCTCGCCTTCACGAACCAGGCGAGCAGCGGCGGCGCTCCTAAGACGACGACGACCACCACCACCAAGAGTTCCGCGAGCCACGGCTCCGGCGACAGCACCACGGTGGTGTTCGCGCCGATTCGGCTCGACGGCAACGGCTTCCACTTCGACGGCGCCGACACGCCGATCGGACGCGCGCTCTCGCGCGTCTCCGGCATCGTCGGAAATCTAACGATCGACGTCACCGCACTCTACCTGTGGCTGCTGGTCGGCCTCGCCGGACAGAGCTTCGGCATGATGATCGTCGGCCTGCGTATCGTGACGACCGACTACCGTCAGCCGGGCCTCGTGCGTTCGTTCGCGCGCTACGCGCTCGGTCTCGCGCTCTGGCCGCTGATCCTCGTGCTGAGTCCGTTCATGCACCGGATCATGCTGCACGACCGTCTCTCGGGTACGCGGCTGATTCGCGCGGAGCGCATCATGGCGCGCGCCGCGAACGCGGTTACGCCGGTGCCGACGAAGGCGGTTTGACGCCGAGCGCGTTGCTCACGCGACTCAGATAGTTATTGAGACCGATCGCGGCGACGATCTCCACGCACTGTTCGGGCGTGTAGTGTGCGTGCAGCGCATCCATCAGGTTCGGCGGCAGCGCACGCGGCTCGCGCGTGAGTGAAACGGTCGCGGCGAGCGCCGCGCGCTCGGCATCGCTGAAGTGCGGACTGCGCGCGTAGTCGCCGAGCGATGCGAGCGTCTCGGTCGAGATGCCGAGGTGCTGCGCGATCTCTTCGTGGACGCAGGTGCAGTAGTCGCAGGCGTTGAGCCAGCCGACCATGAGCGCGATCAATTCCTTGACGCGCCGACCGACCGTGCCGTCGTCGCCGCAGGCGCGTAGGTGCGCGGCGAGCGTGCGCGCGATTTCGGGCTGCTCGGCGAGCGCCTCGAAGAGCGATCCGTACGCCACGGTTACGCCGGTTGCCGAAGCGAGAGCTGACGGAACGCCGCGTCGGCGCGCAACTGGGCGAACCGCGGATCGTTTTCGATCGCGAACCACGCGAGGCGCCCTTTCAAGCGACGCAGCAGTTCGATCGCGACCGATCGATCGCCGACCGCCGCCGCCGCGGCGGCAAGGTCGGTGGGATCGACGTCGCGCTGATGTTTGCTCGCGAATGCGAGCTGCATGCGAGCATCGCGCAGGTGATGCTGTAGCGCGTACACGTGCGCGAGCAACGCCGCCGCCTCCGCGCGATTATCGGGCTCCATGCCGTAGCGCTTGAACGTCGCGACCGCACGGGCATAGTTGCCTTCGGCTTCGTACGCTTCGCCGATCGTGGTGAGCGCATCGGTACGCTGCGGCTCGAGATCGAGCGCTTGACGCGAATACGCGATCGCTTCGTTGAAGTGATGGTCGAGATACGCGACGGAACCGAGCCACGCGGTCGTGGAGACCGAGAGCGGATCCAAGTTCGCCGCCGTTTGCAACTGACGGAACGCTTCGTGAGCGCGGCCCTTGTAGAGCAGCGCGATGCCGAACCATTCGTGCGCGGGCCCGGACGAGGGATCGACCTGCAGCGCGCGTTCGAGTTCGTCGATGGCGGTATCGATGTCGTTCTTGTCGAGCGCGATGAGCCCGAGCGACGCGTGCGCCTCGGCCGAATTCGCGTCGATCGCGAGCGCACGCTCCGCATACCCGCGCGCGCGCTCGAAGTAGACGTTCGGCGACTGGTTGCCGTAGCTGTAGTCGCCCATGATCGCGTTCGCCTCCGCGAGCGCCGCGTAGCCGCGCGCGTCGCGCGGATCGGTATCGATCACTTGCGAGAAGTACGCGAGGCTCTTTTCCACGCCGCTGCGCGTGCGTTGATTCCAGTAGTAACGGCCGATCTGGTACAGGCGCGCGCCGTTCGGAGAGAGCACGGGACCCGACGGTGCGCGATGCGCGAACGCGGCGGTCAGCGCGAAGCCGAGCGCGGCGATCGCCACGCTCGCCGCGGCGAGCAGCCGACGGTAGCCCGGGTGCCGCTGCGGCGCGGGCGCGGGCACCGTCTCGCGAACGAGCGGCGGCTCCGCGAGCGGCACGTGCTCCACACGGCGGACTTCGGCCACGAAGCGGTAGCCGCGACGCGGCACCGTCTCGATCGCGTCGACGCCCCAGGTGGCGCGCAGCGTCTTGCGCAGCACGTAGATGTTCTGGGCGAGGTTGGCCTCCTCGACGAAGCCTTCGGGCCAGATGCGATCGAGCAGCGCGCTCTTGGCAAGCACGTCACCCGGATGTTCGACCAGCGCGAGGAGCGTTTCGACGACCTTCGGACCGAGTGCGACCGGGGCTCCCTCGTGGAGAAGGAGCAGTCGCTCGACATCGAGCTGGAACGGGCCGAACTCGTAGACGCTCATGGTGGTATCCGGTTTCCTATCGCGAGAAATCTTTGATGCCGTTCTGAGGACGGGTTCGGCGCACCCGCGCCATGCTCGAACATCGATGTATGCCCGCGCACTCGCCCTCTCTTTAACTACGGCTCTTTTGGTCGCCGGTTTCAGTCAACCGGCTCCCGCCGCCGTACCCGATACCTTTTCGTTCACACCGGCCGCGGCTCCCCATCCGATGGCGCTCGACCCGTCGCTGCGCGACCCCGCGTGGAAGGCCGGCAAGATCGAGAGCGATGGGGCCTGGCAGAACGTGACGAAGCGGCGCCGGGCCGTCTCGAACACCACCACCGCCTACCTGCTCTACGACCAGAAGAACCTCTACGTGGCCTTCGACGCGGCGCAGCCGGGCGTGCCGATCACCGACACCCAAAGCACCGACGACGTGGGATTCGGGACCGACGACTTCGTGGCGGTGGGCATCGACACGAGCGGCGACGGATCGCAGGCCTACCTCTTCGAGGTCACCCCTCGCGGGGTGCGCTACCAACAGGCGAGCGAGAACGCCCGCTACCGCCCGCAGTGGCGGGCCGCCGCGAAGCGCACGCCGGACGGCTGGAAGGCGGTGCTCGTCATCCCCCTCGACGTGCTGCGCATCCGTCCCGGCAAGCACCAGACCTGGCGCGTGAACTTCTACCGGCAAGTCTCGGCTCTCGGCGAACACTACTCGTGGGTCTGGGACGGGGTCATGCAGGACGGCGGGTCGGGCAACTGGCCGAACTTCTACGAACTGCGCTTTTGGCCCGCGGCGGGCCCGATCGCGCTCGACGACCGCGTCGCGACGCGGCCGAAGCCGCGCGCCGAGATCTATGCGCTCTCGAGCGTGGGCGGCGACCGCGAGCTCTTCCAGCAGGCCGACGGCTCGTTCCGTTCGCAGAACGTGCGCCCGCTCGGGGTGGACGTGAGCGTGCCGCTGACCTCGACGATCAACTTCGTGGGCACCGCGAACCCGGATTTCTCGAACGTCGAGGTGGATCAGCAGACGATCGCGCCGCAAGAGTTTCGGCGGCAGCTGCAAGAATATCGTCCGTTCTTCGCGCAGGGCGCGCAGTACCTGAACCCCGACCCATCGGGCTTCGCAACCACCTTCTCGCCGCCCGACACGATCTTTTACTCGCCGAGCGTCGGCCCGTTCGACCGCGGTGCCAAGATCGAAGGGACCTACGGCCTGCAGAGCTTCGGCGTGCTCTCGTACCGCGGGTTCGATCAGGTGAGCGGCAACACGTTCGACGACATCGCCTACGGCTTCAAGCACGCGATGCAGAACGAATCGTTCGAATACTGGTCCGACGGCGTACTCGCCCACCACAGCATCGCGGGAAACGACAGCACCGTCGAAGCGGGCGTCAAAGGTCGCAACGCGCACACCGGGTTCGTGTATTCGTTCGACAGCGCGGTCGAACGCGGAAGCTGGGTGCCGGGCGGTATCGCCCACAACACCACCGGCTTTCTCGACGTGCACAAACCGAATTGGGAAGCCCTGGTCGGCTACGACGACATCTCGCCGAATTACGATCCGATCGACGGCTATACGACCACGTCGGATATCCGCGGCCTGCAATCGATGCTCAACTTCGTCGGGAGCGCGCGCGGGATCAAGAACTGGGATTTGAACATCGGCGCCGATCGTCTGCTCGATCGCAGCGGCGCCGTGCACGAATCGGATGCGGGCATCACCTACAGCGCCTCGTTCGACAACGGCTTCTCGCTCAACGGCGTCGGCCCGGTCGTCAGTACCCTGCGGGGCTATAGTGTCTTCGCGGGGCCCGGATGCAGCGGAACGATCCTCGGCACCTCGTATTTCAGCGGCGCGCCCTGCTACCAAAACGGCATCACCACCCCGTTCAACCTGATGAGCGTGCCGATCGGATATCACGACGGCACACCGCACCCGATCGACCTGAGCGCCGCCTGGGGAAATTTCGGTTCGAATCGCGTGCATCTCTACACCGCATCGACCTCACGGCCGCTCGGTACGCACATGACGCTCGGTTTCGAGTACGACGGTAGCTACGAACGCGATCGCGCAACCGGAATCCTCGATTCGCAGTGGTTGCGACGTATCTCGCTCGGCGTCGAGACGGGCCGCGAAAGTAACTTCACGATCTCGCTGCGTTCAATCAACGGACGCGGCGGTTTCGCAAGCGCGCCCGGGCTGAATCTCGCCGGTGCGTTTCACATGCAGCTCGCGCACGGCGACCTCTATCTGAACTACGGCACGCCCGCGGCGAACGCCACCCTCGATCGCTTCATCGTGAAATACGTGATTCGAGCGGGCGGCGATGCGGGTACCTAGTCCGAAGGTCCCACGGCCTGACGCTTTTTTCTCGCATCGTGGCGAAAAACGTGTGAAACAAAACTCATAGATACCGCGTACTGCGAAGTGTAGAGTGACTAACGGATCGGGCAACTGCTCGTGTCCGGTGAAGTCCGGAAGGATATCGTTGTGAATACGCCCTCGCAACCGCAGGCCGTGGTCGAAGAACAAGAGCGCCGCCCCGTGGTCTCGTTCACGCAAGTGATCGAAGCCGCGCCGAGCAGCTCCTCGTTCGGCGGCTGGGGACCGAAAGTTGTCGGCCTCTCCAGCGGCCTCGTTCGCTGGAACTAATCAAAACCTAAAGTTTCATCCGCACGTTTCGTGTGAGATGGAAAGGGGCGACGTTGTCCTCCACCAACGCGCCCCTTAGGACTCCAATTCGTAGAGTGCAGCAAGCAAGATGGGTCGGCAGCAATGCCGGCCCATCTTGTTTTCCGCGTTACGCGAGATACGGTTCGAACGGCGTGACGGGTTCGAGAATCGCGTTGATCTCGTCGACGGTCGCGCGATCGAGCACGACGTCGCCCGCGGCGACGTTCTCGTTCACGTGCTTCGGATTCGACGCGCCCACGATCGCGCTCGTCACCGCGGGTTGCTGGAGCACCCAGCCGAGCGCGAGCTGCACGAGCGTGATGCCGAGCCGATCGGCGATCGGTTTCAATCGCTGCACCGCGTCGAGCACCGGCTGCGTGAAATAGTCCTCCATCATCTCGCGATACGGCCCGGCCGCGCGCGTTCCGGCGGGCGGCCGCGCGGCGTCGGTGTATTTGCCGCTCAGGATACCCATCGCGATCGGCGACCAGACCACGTTGCCCAAACCGTACTGTTCGCACGCGGGCAGCACGCGCGCTTCGACGCGGCGCCAGAGCGCGCTGTACTGCGGCTGATTGCTAATCGGCACCGCCCATCCGCGCGCGCGGCAGAGATTGACCGCGGCGACGATCTGATCGGCCGTCCATTCCGAGACGCCCCAGTAGAGCGCGAGACCGCGCCGTACGAGATCGTTCATCGCCTCGCACGTCTCTTCGAGCGGCGTCGCAAGGTCGTATCGATGGCACTGATAGAGATCGACGTACTCCACGTCGAGTCGGCGCAGCGAGCGTTCGATCTGCGCGCGAATGTGCTTGCGTGAGAGACCGCGCTCGTTCACGCCGTCTCCCATCGGGAAATAGACTTTGGTCGCGAGGACGAGCTCGTCGCGGTTGAGCTCGCGCAGAACCGGACTGAGCGCTTCTTCCGCGGCGCCCTTGGCGTACACGTTGGCGGTGTCGATGAAGTTGACGCCGTGCTCCCATGCCTCGAGCACGCACGCGCGCGTCGCCTCGCGTTCGACGGTGTTGCCGAAGGTCAGCCACGAGCCGAGGCCGATGACCGAGAGTTTGAGTCCCGAATGTCCGAGCGTACGATACTGCATGCGTCGCTACTGCGGCACGTAGACGCGCAGTGCCTTCGGCTGCAGCTCGAAGCGCGCGGGTGTGACGCCCGCGGCCTCGCCGTCGGCGGTGATGCGATGCGCGTGCCGCGTGCGCAGGGTGAAGGCATGCGCGCGGATCGTGCGCAGACCGTCGGCTTGCGTGCGCTTGCCCGCGAGGAGCGCGCGCGCCACGGCGAACGCCTGACGGAACGTGCGAATATCGACGCTGTAGAGATCGAGCCACCCGTCGTCGATCGCCGCGTCGGCGACGCTGACGACGCCGCCGAAGCGATGGCTGTTCGCGATCGTAAGCTGCACCGTGCGCAGACGCTCGCGCCCGCCGTCGTGCTCGACCTCCACGTGGATCGGGCGCGCGTGACGGAACGCTTGCACCGCCGTGCCGACGATGCCGAACACGCCGAAACGCTGCTTGAGTTCGGGCGTTTGCAGGCGCGTGATGCGGCTCGAAATGCCGATGCTGGCCTCGTTCACGAATCGGACGCCGTTCACGCTCGCGACGTCGATCGCGCGCTCGCGACGCTCAGCGATCACGCGCACCGCGGCCTCGATCTCGAGCGGAACCCCGAGCGTGCGCGCGAGTTCGTTGAACGTGCCGAGCGGAATGATGCCGATCGGCAGGCCGCGCGCGATTGCCGCATCGATTGCACCGAGCAGCGTGCCGTCGCCGCCGGCGCTCACGATACAGTCGGCTTCGGGCGCGATCTCCGCGGGCCAACCGTCCTCGACGACGATAATGCCCGCCCGGCCCAGGGTCTCGCGCACCTGCGCCGCCGCTTCACGACCGCGTCGCGAATGGGGATTGAGCACGAGTTGCGCGAGCATGCTCGGTGGGCATTCGCGCGCGTACCCGTGGAGACCACCCGCCGCTCGGCGTAGCAGGAGTCGTCGGACCGACTGCTTACTCTGCTCGGCATGACCGCAGCAACCGCAGTCGTCTCCGAGGCTCCGCAGCCCCTCGCGCGTCAGCTCACGTGGTGGAGCCTCGCCTTTCCCGTCGTGTTGATCGTCGCGCTCGCAACCGCGAACTTCGCCCTGCTGAACTGGATCCACGTGCTCTCGGGCACGCTCTGGACCGGCGCGGATATTTTCATGGGCTTCATGCTCGGGCCGGTCATGCGGCGCCTCGCACCGCCGCAGCGCGGCGCGGTGATCGCCTATCTCGTTCCCCGCACGCTGCTCTACTTTCCGGCCGTCTCGTTCACGACGTCAATCGGCGGCTGGTGCCTGGCGGCGAAGCTCGGCTACCTTATGCCGTCGGCACCGCAGTTCGCCTGGGCCGTCGCGGCGCTCGTGATCGTCACCCTGCTGACGATTCAGGGGCTCGGCGTCTTTCTTCCCAATTCGATTCGGATGTGGCTCGAACTGCGCAAACCCGAGCCGAATCGCGATCTGATCGGGCGCCTCGCACGCATCAATTTCACGCTCGCGGGCGTGCAGGGTATGTTGCAGGTAGCGATCATCGTGGTGATGAGCCGCTTCGTCGTCGGCTAAACGTCACACGTCGAGCGCACCTAGCACGGAGCGAGCCGCTTCCCGCGCTTCGGTGATCAGACGCGTGACGATTGCGGCGGCGGATTCGGCACGCGCGAGCGGAAATGCCTGACCGGCCCACAGCGAGAGAAACTCCGCCCGTCCTTGCTGCGCGGCAGCCGTGCGAACGTCGCGCGTAAGCGCGTTTTGATACGGGTACGGCGCGCGGAGCCGCGGATCGGCGAGTTCGCGCATCGCGCGATTTTGGATGCCGCGCGCCCAGCGGCCGGAGAAGGCCTGCGTGAGCGCGGTATCGGCCGACGATGCGGCGCCCAACGCGTCGCGATACGCAGGTGCCGTGCTCGCCTCGTCGGCGAGCAGAAACGCGGTGCCGATTTGCGCCGCGCATGCGCCGAGCGCGAGTGCCGCCGCGATCCCGCGTCCGTCGGTGATGCCGCCCGCGGCGATCACCGGCACCTTCACGGCGTCGACGACCTGCGGCACGAGCGCGAGCGTGCCGATCAACGCGGGCACGGCGCCGTTCGTGAAACTGCCGCGATGGCCGCCCGCCTCGGCGCCTTGCGCGCAGATCGCGTCGATGCCCGCCGCTTCCAGTTCGCATGCTTCTTCGACGGTGGTCGCGGTGCCGAGCGTGGCGATTCCCGCCGCTTTGAGGCGTGCGACGATCTGCGGCGACGGTATCCCGAATGTGAAGCTGAAGACGCGGGGACGCAGCTCGATCAGCGTATCGATCTGCGCGTCGTAGTGATACGGAGGTTGCGGCGGCTCCGGGCGATGCGGGATACCGAGCTCGTCGCGATAGGCGTCGAGCACGCGATCCGCATCGGCGAGCAGCTGCGGCGCGACCGGCGACGCGGGCGGATCGATGAAGAGATTGATCCCGAAGGGTGCGTCGGTGAGTTCACGCAGGCGCTGTGTGTCACGCCGCATGGCGACCGGATCGCTGTACGGGCACGCGAGGATCGCAAACGCGCCTGCATTCGCAGCGGCCGCAGCAAGCTCCACAGTCGCCGGACCGGCAATCGGCGCGAGCACGATCGGCGAAGGGAGAAACGACGGGCGACGATTCATGACAACGCCTTTCCGAAGTGGAGTCGGCATTCGGAATCCTCGTTATAGGGATCGATCGGGACGTAGCCGAGTGAGCGATACAGCGCAATCGCGGCTTCCATCGAGGGCTTGGTGTCGAGTAGGATACGGGTTGCGCCGAGCGCGCGCGCATGCGCTTCGGCCGTGCGCATGAGCTCGAGCGCGACGCCGAGACGACGAGCCTGCGCGCGCACGTAGACGCGCTTGATCTCGAACGACAACGGCTCGGCGTCGAGCGGATGCAGCTCGATGCAGCCGACCGGATCGTCTCCCGCGTACGCGAGCCACAATGCGGACGACGCGTGCGCAAGATGCCTCGCGATCTCGGCGTCGATTTTCTCGCGCGTCTGGTCGCCGTGGATCGCGCGAATGTACTCCGCGATGATCTCCGCCGTCGCAACGCGCAGCGTCTCGTCCACGCGGACGATGCGCAGGTGCCGGTCGTCCATGTTATCCTCCCGAACGTTCGACGAGCGTACACCGCCGCCGGAGCGACATCGTACGACAGAAGCCGGTGCGCCGAAGTATACGGGTCGGTCTACCGGGAGCGTACAAGGTGCGCAGCATGCCGCTCGAGTTTTGGTTCGATTTTGCGAGCACCTATTCGTACATCGCTGCGATGCGCATCGAGGCGCTCTGCGGCGCGAAGGGCGTGCCGCTCACCTGGCGCCCGATGCAGCTCGGCCCGATCTTTGCGCTGCAAGGTTGGAAGACGTCGCCCTTCGTGCTGAACCCGCAGCGGGGCGCGTATATGTGGCGCGACATGGAGCGTCTGACCGCGAAATTCGGCCTGCCGTGGCAGCGCCCGAGCAGCTTTCCGCGCGTCGCGACGCTCGCGGCGCGCGTAGCGGCGGCATATGACGGCGCGCCCTGGCTCGGCGACTTCGTACGCGCGTCGTTCGCGGCGGCGTTCGGCAGCGACGCGGACCTCAACGATCGTAGTTTGGTGCGATCGCTCCTCGCCTCGCTCGATCTCGATGCAGCGGACGTGCTCGATGCCGCATCGACACCACCGCGCAGCACGCGGCTGCGCGCCAACACCGAGCGAGCGATCGCTCTGGGCGTGTTCGGCGCACCGACGTGCACCGTCGACGGCGAACTCTTCTGGGGCGAAGAGGCGCTCGATGATGCGATCGCGTGGGCCGAGACAAGGAGCGAACGCTCGCTTTCGAATTGATTCGTAAGACTCAGGGAACCGTTCCAATGCCTACGGAAGCTGTTCCGCACCGTCTATTGCGGACGGCTGGGATCGCTCGGCGTTGGGTGTGCGAGCAAGAACAGTCTGTCGTTCAGCGCGCATGCCTCCGCTCGTTCCCATCATGCGAACGAATGAGAGGACCATAAAACATGACTACCACGAAACTTCCGAGCGCCGCAGACCTCGGTCTCTCGGTCGATGCGAACGGGTACACCTTCTTCTGCCCGAACTATATGCCGGGCGAATCATTCGCGTACTTTCCGAGCACCGGGACCGTGCAGCTGAATTGCGGCTATGGTCAACCGCAGCCGACGAACGTGTACATCTTTCACCAGGGCGGGTCGACGACGCAAGTCACGCAAGGCGTCGCGCAATACTCCGTGAATGCCGGCGACTACCTGATCATCCAGGGCCCCGCCGCAAGTTGTAAAATCGCGTGGTCGTACCTCTGAAACCGCGCCACCGTCCCGCAGCGTAAGCTGCAGCGCGCGCGGAGCGGCGGCGTGACGAGCAGCCGCTCCGTGTGCGATTCGAGCATCATCGCGGTGTGTTCACGTCCCGTAACGACGAGTTACGGCGTTGCGAAGGGATCGAGTTCCGAATATGCAAACGCGATACGACTGTGCTGCGCGCTTAGGCCGAGCACCCGGACTTGAAAATCGGCGGTGCCGTCCTGGACGAGCCAGTACGGACCGACCGCGCCCAAGTGCAACTCGAACGCTCCGGTGAAACTCAAGCCGGACGCGGCCCCCATGCGAAAGTCCATCGTGCAGAATCGCATCGTCGCCTGATCCACGACGACGCTCGTGAGTGGATGGATCTCCGGCTTCGACAGTGCGTAGAGCAGCAGTCGATGTCCCGGCGCGCCGTTCGCGCATCTCGCGCTCCCGCCGTCGGCGATGTGATACGCGCCGGGATCGACGGCTGCCACCACCGCGATCGTCTTCGGGCTATGCGGATTCGGGGTAGGACTTGGCGCAGCGCTTGTTTGTCCGATCGCATCTCCCGGCGGAGGACCGTCGAAACCGTACTTCATCCACGCTTCGACCCCGCTCCACGTCGGGTTGAAGATCGGCGTTTCAACGTGCTTTTGCGCACCGTCGAGTGCGACCGAGACGCCCGCGCGTGTACGACGCATGCAGATCAAGCGCGTTGCGCATTTCCTTGCCGTAGCCGATCGCAAAGCTCGCGTCGTCTTTGACGGCAACGAGTTTCGAACTTCATGCCCTGCGAACCCAGGCGCTCTTCAAAACGCAGTGATGCAGGCTGCTGTGCCGCGCGCGTCGCTCGCAACGCTTCGACATAATACATCGTCGCCGAGGGCGGCCGCGCCTGAAGCATCGCTGCCGCAATGAGTGAGCCGAAGATCATATACCCTCCGGGAACGTCGCTTCTTCAGGGCTCGGAAACCGCCTCGGAGTCGGATCGCGCGTACAAAAGCAAAAGAGAGACGGCACGTCTCTCTTTTTTTTACGCTAATCTTTGGTGCTCAGGAAGGGACTCGAACCCCCACGATGTTGCCACCACTGGTACCTGAAACCAGCGCGTCTACCAATTCCGCCACCTGAGCGCGACTGACCCCGGTTCGCCTTGCGCGTCCGCCACCCTTCCGCGCCCGCAACCGAGTTGATGAGCTTTGCGGTTTCGGGTGGGCACATATGACGGCATCTCAGATTTTCGTCGCCCTTCGACAAGCTCAGGGTGACACAGGGGCTCAGCGGGACACAGCGACTCAGCGGGACACGGTGACCCAGGGTGACACAGGGGCTCGGGGGGACGTGGGGGATCCGTATTCGGAGGCGGTGGCGGCGGCGGCGGAGCGGGTGAGTCCGGCGGTCGTGGCTATCGCGGTCCGGGCCGGGCGACGCTCGGGCAGCGGATCGGGCTTCGTCTTCACGCCCGACGGGTTCGTGCTCACGAACAGCCATGTGGTTCACGGTGCCGATCGCATCGAGCTCGCGTTGCTCGACGGGCGCGAACTGCCCGCCCGCCTGGTCGGCGACGATCCGCATAGCGATCTCGCGGTGCTGCGGGTCAATGCGCCCGATCTCACCGTCGCGGAACTGGGCGACTCGAGTTGCGCTGCGCCCCGGGCAACTCGCGATCGCGGTCGGCAACCCGTACGGCCTGGCCTATACGGTCACCGCGGGCGTGGTGAGCGCGCTCGGACGCAGCATGCGCTCGCAATCCGGCACGTTGATGGACAACATCATCCAAACCGATGCGGCGCTCAATCCCGGCAACTCGGGCGGGCCGCTGGTCGATAGCCGCGGCCGCGTGATCGGCGTGAACACGGCGGTGCTACCCGGTCAGGGACTCTGCTTTGCGATCGCGGTGAACACTGCCAAGCACGTGGCGGCTCTCCTGATCCGCGACGGAAAAGTACGTCGCGGCTACTTCGGCATCGCCGGCAGCGACCTGACCCTCTCGCGTGCGGCCGCTCGGCGCTTCGCACTCGACGATCCGCGCGCTCTGCTCGTGGAGTCGGTCGAGGCGGGAAGCCCCGCCGATACCGCACGCGTGCAAGCGGGCGACGTGATCGTGGCTATCGAAGGCGAACGACTGCGCGGCGTCGATGACCTGCATCAACGCCTGACCTCCATCGATCTTTCCCGCCCCTACAAACTCGAACTTCTCCGAAAGAGCGAACGCGTGTCCACGATCATCCTGCCCGTCGAATCGCACTCGTGATCCGCAAGCTGCTGCCGATTCTCGGCATCACCTTCATCGACATCATCGGCTTCAGCATGCTGCTGCCGCTGCTGCCGTACTTCGTCGTGCATTTCGGCGTGAGCGCGGAGATCGTGGGCGTGCTGATGGCCACGTTCTCGCTCTGCCAGTTGATCTCGGGGCCGCTGTGGGGAAATGCCTCGGATCGCATCGGGCGCAAGATGGTGCTCGTGATCTCGCAGGTCGGCGCGACGATCGGCTGGGCGATGCTCGCGTTTGCGCCGAGCATCATGTGGGTCTTCATCGCGCGCATCGTGGAGGGCGTCTCGGGCGGCAACATCGGCGTCACGCAAGCCTACGTGGCCGATCTCGTCGAAGCGAAGGATCGCGCGCGCGCATTCGGGCTGATCGGCGCCACCTTCGCGGCGGGCATGGTCTTCGGGCCCGCGGGTGGCGGCCTGCTCTATGCCAAGTTCGGCTTCTCCGCGCCGTTCCTCGCGGCGTCGGGACTGCAGCTCATCACGCTGATCCTCACGCTCATCTTGCTACCCGAATCGCGCTCGAAACTCGAAGAGAGCGAAGCGAAGGTGGGCTTGCGCGACATCGCCGCGACCTTCACCAACGTGCGTCTCTCGCCGCTACTCGTGCAAAAGTTCGCGCTCTCGCTCGCACTCTACGCGTGGTACTCGGTGATCGCGCTCTATCTCGCGGGGCAGCTGCACTTCAACGTGGTGCAGACCACGCAGTATTTCTCCGGCTTCGCGGTCGTCAACGTGCTGATCAACGCGGTCGGCGTGGGCAAGGCCTCGAAATCGCTCGGCAATCGCGTGATGTCCACGCTCGGACTCGCGCTGCTCGTGATCGGCTTCGCGCTCACGCCGTTCGTGCACACCGCGCTCACCGTCGCCGCGGTGATGATCATCTTCGCGCTCGGAGGCGCCTTTGCGCAGAACGGCCTCACCGCGATGATCTCCGGCGCCGCATCGGATCGCGAACAGGGCACCGTCCTCGGGGTCAGCTCGTCGCTCGACTCGCTCTCGGGGATTCTCGCGCCGCCAACCTCCACGGGCGTGCTCTCGCGCTACGGCTCGTCGTTCGCGGGCCTGCCATCGCTCGTGATGTCGACGGTCGGTCTGGTGCTCGGAATCCGCAACTCGCTCGTGCAAGCCGACGTGCACGCGGCGGTCGAACGCGAGAGCCTCGGCGAAGAGCGAAACACCGCCTAACGGCTCAAGGTAAACGCCCTCGTAAACGCGGAGCTACACGCCTCGGAGGATGAGGGCATGAAATCGAAGATTACCGGAACCACCCTACCCGTGCTCGAGATCGGTCTCGAGCCCGGCGACCGCATCGTCGCCGAACCCGGCGAGTTCTCGTGGATGACCGAGAACGTGCAGCTCAACACGACCGCGATGACGGCCGGCGCGAAGGGGCTTTTCGGCGCGCTCACGCGCGCGCTCTCGGGCGGCGGACTCTTCATGACGGAGTACAGCTCGAACGGCAACGGGCTGATCGCATTCGCCGCCAAGGTGCCGGGGCAGATCGTGCAGGTCGATGTCGCGCCCGGCAAAGAGTACATGGTGCATCGCCACGGCTTTCTGTGCGCGACCGAAGGCGTACAGTTGCAGATGGGCTTTCAGCGCTCGCTCGGCGCGGGCATCTTCGGCGGCAACGGCTTCGTGTTGCAGCGCCTGAGCGGCACGTGCAGCGCGTGGATCGAACTCGGCGGCGAGATCGTCACCTACGATCTGCAGCCGGGTGAAACGATCCAAGTGCATCCGGGGCACATCGGCATGTTCGAAGGCACGGTCAACTTCGACATCACCTTCATGAAGGGCGTGATGAACGCGATCTTCGGCGGCGACGGGCTCTTCATCGCGCGCCTCACGGGACCGGGCAAAGTGTGGCTGCAAACGCTCACGATGCCGAACCTGGCGCATGCGCTCGCGCCCTACATGGGCGGCGAGCAGGTGCAGCAGACCACGCAAGCCGGTGTCGCGGGCGGCATCGCCGGTGCGGTGCTGCGCGATATGTTCGGCAACCGCTAGGGGCGAACGACGGCTACGCGGCCGATTTCTTGCGCCGCGCGGCCGTCTTCTTTTCCGACTTTTCTTGAGAAGCGGTGCGGCCGTTCGCGGTGCGCCGCTTTTTGCTCTCTTCGAGCGACTGCGCGAGCACGTCCATGAGGTTGACGACCTTCGCGCGCGGCGCGGCGGGCTTCTTGGCTTTCGGCAGTTCCTTGCCTTGCGCGCGCGCTTCGATCATCGCCATCAACTCGTCGTGATAGCGATTGGTGAACTTCTCCGGCTCGAATGCATCGACGCTCATCGTGTCGATCAGCATCTTCGCCATCTTCATTTCGGCGTCGGGCAGACTCTCATCACCCGGAATCTCGAGCGTCGACGAATCGACGATCTCGCTCGCCCAATGCATCAGTTCCAACACGAGCGCATCGCCGATCGGCTTGACCGCCGCGATGTACTCTTTGGTGCGAATCACGACGCGCGCGATCGCGACCTTGTTCGCTTCGTTGAGCGCGGCGCGCAGCAGCGCGTATGCGTGACGCCCCTGTTTGCTCGGTTCCAGGTAGTACGGCTTGTCGAAGAACATCGGATTGATCCGATCCAGATCGACGAATTCGAGAATATCGACCGACTGCGTGGCGACCGGATTGACCTTCTTGAAGTCCTCGTCGGTGAGCACCACGTACTGGCCCTTCTCGTACTCGTAACCCTTCACGATCTCGTCCCAGGGGACGGGCTTGCCGTCGACCGAGCAGACGCGCTCGTACTTGATGCGTCCCTCGTCGCCCGCGTGGAGCATGTTGAACGAGAGATCGTCGGTGCGGACCGCGGTGAAGAGCTTCACCGGAATCGTCACCAGACCGAAGTTGATTGCACCGGACCAGATCGCTTGCGCCATAGCTCTCGTAGTGTACCCGAGTTCGCGACGACGTGCATCGGGTCTCGCTATTTCGTGAATGTGCGCGCGCGCCGACTACTAGATATAGTGGTCGAGGCGCTGCTTCTTCCAAGCACGAGCGTTCCAGCGGTCGCCGTCGCGTTCGAGACGCGCGGGTACGGTGCGCAGGTTGTGTGCCGCGAATGCGTCCCACGGGGTACCGCGCCTGCGGGCGTACGCTTCCACCTCGGCCCAGTCGAGCGGGGTCGAGACCGGGGCACCGTCGCGCGCGCGCAGCGAGTAGGGAGCGACGATCGTCTTGCCGCGACCGACCTGGAGATAATCCAGGTAGACCGCCGCATCGTCGCGCAGACGCAGCGATCGCTCGATCGTGACGCGGCGCGGATCGTCCGCGGCCAAACGGCGCGCGACCGCTTCGGCGAAGATCTTCGCCTGTTCGTACGTATGATCCGGAGCGAGCGGGATCAGCACGTGCAAACCCATGCCGCCCGAAGTCTTTACGAGCGCGTGCAGACCGATGCTCGCAAGCAGCTCCCGCAGCGAAAGCGCGACGCGCGCGAGCGTGCCGATCGTACAGCCCTCGCCCGGATCGAGATCGAAGAAGACGAGGTCCGGCGCCTCGATCGTCGCGACGCGCGATGTCCAGACGTGCAGCACGAGCGCGGCGAGATTCGCCGTGAATACGAGCGACGGCGCATCGTTGCACACGAGATAGGTGGTGCGCGCGCGACCGCCTTCGGGGCTACTCAGCGTGGCGCGCGCGAACCACTCCGGCACGCCTTTCGGTAGATGCTTTTCGAAGAACGATTCGCCGTCGATGCCGTCGGGAAAGCGTTGCAGCGTGAGCGGACGCTCGCGCAGATGCCGTACCATGATCGGTGCGACGGATCGATAGTACGCGATCACGTCGCGCTTGGTGAGGCCGTCACGCGGATAGAGCGGTTTGTCGAGATTCGAGAGCGAGAGCGTGCGCTTACCGACACGCACCTCGATGCGCTCGGCACTCATTCGCGCCCGCGGTGCTCCGCGCGTTCGAGCACGACATCCTTCGCGTCCTTGTCTTCGCGCAGCCCGAGAAACGCGGGCTGACGCAGCACGCCTTCGCGCGTCCACTCGGTAAAGCGCACCTCGGCGATGAGTTCGGGCTTCACCCAGTGGGCGACCGTATTCGCCTCGATCTCGCCCTCGAAGGGCGAGCGCGCGCGCGAGAGACGCTGCAGACGCGCGGCGATCTGCTCGATACGCTTTGCGGAGAAGCCGGTGCCCACGTGACCGACGTAGCGCAGCTTCTTGCCGACGTACGCGCCGAGCAGCAGCGAGCCGAAGCCTTTGCGGCTGCCGCGCGGTTCGGTCCAGCCGCCGATCACGAACTCTTGCTCCAACTGCGCTTTGATCTTCACCCAGTCGCGCGTGCGTCGCCCCACGTACGGCACATCGCGCTTCTTGCCGATGATGCCCTCGAGCCGCCGATGTCGCGCTCGTTCGAAGAGCGCGATCCCCGTGCCGATCACGTGCTTGGAGTAGAGCACGAGCGTATCGTCGCGAATCGTCCGTTCGAGCAGCGCCTTGCGCTCTTCGAGCGGACGTTTGCGCAGATCGCGTCCGTCCGCGTAGAGCAGATCGAAGGCGACGTAGGTGAGCTGATGGCCGTGCTGCTCATACTCTTGGAGGCGCTGAAAATCGGAGCGGCCTTCGTCGTCGAGCGCGACGATCTCGCCGTCGACGACGATCGGAATCGAGGCGAATGCGTCGGCGAGCGCATCGAGTTCGGGAAAACGCTCCAGCAGATCGAGCCCGTTGCGCGAGACGAGCGAGAGCTTTCCCTGCCCGTCGATCGTGCAGATGCCGCGATAGCCGTCCCACTTGATCTCGAAGAGCCAGTCGGGATCGTCGAACGGTGCGTCGATGAGCGTCGCGAGCTCGACTGAGGGGTGATGCGGCAGCGGATCGACCGGTGCCGCGGCGCGCTTCGCCCGCTCGGCTTTCGGCTTCGATTGCCACGTCTTCGCCTTCGGATCGCGTTTGATATCGGCGAGCGTCTTGCCCGATTTCACCGACTCCGGATGCGCGGCCGGATCCCAAGCCGGGTCTTCGTGCGCATCGTGATCTTTGAACAGCAGCCATGGCTCGCCGTGCTCGTCCGCGCGCGGCTTGATCTTCACGAGCGTGAAAAGCCCGCGCAATTTCTTGCCGTGCAGCACGAACTTCATCTTGCCCTGCGCGATCTCGTCGGCGGGATCGTCGCCCTCGGCGAGCTCGTACCACCCCTCGTCCCACACGATCACCTCGCCCGCACCGTATTGTCCCGCGGGAATGATCCCTTCGAACGTGCGGTAGGCCATCGGATGATCTTCCACGTGCATCGCGAGACGCCGATCGAGCGGCACGAGCGTCGGCCCTTTGGGCACGGCCCACGACGCGAGCACGCCGTCGGCCTCCAAGCGAAAGTCGTAATGCAAGCGCGTCGCGCGATGCATCTGCACGACGAATCGCAAGCGCGCGCCGCGTTTGACGTGACTGCCGCGCGGCTCCGGCGTGACCGTGAAGTCGCGCTTTTTGACGTACTCGCGAAGGCGTGTGCCGGCAGGCATCGAGCGTCGCTTTACGTCTTGGCGGCGCGTCCGGTCAGGAGCTTGATGACGAGCAGTACGATCGCGACGACGAGGACGAGATGGATCAGCCCGCCGAGCAGATGCAGCGAGAGTCCGATCAGCCAGAACACGAAGAGCACCACGATGATGCCCCACAAAAGTCCGCCCATGCGTTAGTTTCCTCCGGGAGTGCCGGCCGCCGGCGCGATCGACGCCGCGGGCTGCGCGGGTGACGTCGACCACGGGTGCCAAGCGAAGAGCGCCATCGCAGCCGCGATCAGCACGATCAGCGCCATGCCGATGCCCGCGGCCCGCGAACCCACGGCGTGTTTGACGATCACCGGTCCTTGATCACTCATGCCGCCTCACTTCGTGCTGCGAACGCGATGAGCCGCTTTTGCCCCGCACGGAACAAGCGCAAACCCGGCCCCGCGGCGAAGCAGCCCGTATGCTGTGGGGTTGGATCGGTTTCGTCATCTCGCTCGGCACGGCGCTGCTCGCCTTCGGGCGCAGCCGCGCGCCGGGCGGATTCTACGATGCCGACGTCTACGGCATGACGCCGCGGAGCCATCGCCGCTATGCGGCGATCGCGCTCGCCTTCACCCTCGCATTCACGGCGACGTTGGTGGTCGTGCGCAATGCGAGTCTCGTGTTCTGGCTGCTCGCATCCGCCGTGCTGTTCGATCTGTTCTACCTCACGTCGTATCTACGAGGAGCGCACGAGGACGATGCCTGAGATTGCTTGGATGCCCTGGGGCGATGAGGCCTTCGCGCGCGCACGCGCCGAAGATAAACCGCTGCTGCTCTCGATCTCTGCGGTGTGGTGTCATTGGTGCCACGTGATGGATCGCACGAGTTACGCCGATCCGGCGGTGATCGAGGCGATCAACGCCCACTACGTGCCGGTGCGCGTGGATAACGACGAACGCCCCGACGTGAACGCGCGCTACAACATGGGCGGGTGGCCCACTACCGCGTTCTTGGCGCCCGACGGCACCACGCTCACCGGCGCCACCTATCTGCCTCCCGCGCAGATGCGCCGCGCGCTCGGCGAGATCGCGCAATTTTACGCCGAGAAGAAGGGTGAAATCGCCGAACGGGCGGCCGAGATGCGCGCATCGCGGCGCACGTACGAACCCGCTCGCCCCGACGCGCTGCGCCCCGCGCTCGTCGATGCGGTACGCGAACAGATCGCCGAGTCGTACGACGCGGAATTCGGCGGCTTCGGCGATGCACCGAAGTTTCCGCAGCCCGAGATGCTCGAGTTTCTGCTCGCCGAGTGGCGCCTGCGCAACGAGCCGCATCTGCACGAGATGGTCGCGCGCACGATGCGCGAGATGGCGGGCGGCGGCATGTACGATCACGTCGAGGGCGGCTTCTTTCGCTACTCCACCACGCGCGACTGGAGCGTGCCGCACTTCGAGAAGATGAGCGAGGATCACGCGGGTCTGCTGCGCGTGCTCGCGCAGTTGCAGCTCTGGTCGCCGAGCGATACGTGGCACACGACGATGCGCTCCGCGCTCGCTTACGTGCGCACCGTGCTGCGCGATCAGGCTACCGGCTACTTCGCGGGCAGCCAAGACGCCGACGAAGCCTACTTCGCGCTGCCGCTCGACGAGCGGCGGGCGCGCGAAGCCCCCTTCGTGGATCGGCGCGCGTACGCGAACTGGACGAGCGCGCTCGCGGGCGCCTTTGCATGGGCCGCCGTCGCGCTCGACGACGATGCGCTCGCCGCCGAAGCAACGGCGGCGCTCGACGGCCTGCACGCGGGTGCGCGCGATGGCGACGGCCTGCTCTACCACGTACTGCCGCCCGGCGAGGCCCCGCGCGTGCGCGGCCTGCTCGGCGACCAAAACGCCTATCTGCGCGCGCTGCTCGACGCGCACGAGATCACCGGCGAGCCGCGCTTTCTGGAACGCGCCCGTGCGCTCGCGGACCTGCTGATCGCGCACTTCGGCGCCGAGGACGGCGGCTTCTACGATCACGCCCGGCTCGAGCGCAGCATCGGTCGGCTCGAGCTGCCCGATCGACCGATCGTCGAGAACGGGCTCGCGGCCGAGAGCCTGCTGCGCCTGGCGGTGATGACCGGCGAGCCGCGCTACCGCGCCGAGGGCGAACGGGTGCTGCTGCTCTTCGCGGCCACTCACGGCGGGGCCGGATCGTTCGCCGCCGCCTATGCCCGCGCGCTGCGCCGCTACCTGCTCCCCGCGCTCTCCGTCCGCGTCACGGGCGCGCCCGCGACCGGCGCGGCCTTCCGCGAGGCCGCACGGCGCCTGCCCGACCCGTTCACGACCGTCTACGGCGACGCCGGGGCCGAAGCCGCGGCCTACCTCTGCCTGGGCACCGTCTGCGCCGCCCCGGTCAGCGAGGCCGGCCGCCTGCGCGAGGCCTACGACGCCGTGGTTCCGGCGTGAAACACGGGCGCATCTGCGCCGTAAGGATGGGTGGAGGAGCTTTCACATCATGACACCGTACGTCCAGTCGCTGCTCGCCTACATCCGCACCGAGAGCCAGTCCGCGTTCATGTACGAATACCGCCGCTACGCCAAGGATCCGGCGCTCGCGCAGATCCTCACCATCCTGCTCGGCATCGTCGGCGGCGAAGCCTACTACTTCGGCGACTACAAGCGCGGGGTGCTGATGTCGCTCGCCCTCTTTACGGGCATCGGACTGCTCGTCACGGTGCCGATGTGGATCGTGCGCTGCTTCACCGTTACCGGCGAGTGCGAAGCCTACAACGATTATCTCGCCTATTCGCTCGCCTACCGCTACGTCGGCAACGGCGGCCCGGTGCCCGAAGCGCCGCCGCAGGCACCCTTCACCCAGAGCGCGGGCTCGCGCCCCACGATCGGCGGCGTGCCGATGCGCATGCAGCGCATCTAGCACGCGGAACGTACGAAACGAGGGCCTCTAGCGAGGCCCTTCATAACACGAGTGCCGATCGATCTCCTCGACCCGGTTGGCCTGCGTCACGACGATCACGGCGTATCCGTACGGGATGCCGTCGCGATTGCAGAGATGCGGCGTAAACGAAAAGTGGGTCAGATTGCCGCCCATCGGGGCAGGCGCGTGACGGTACGTGCGCATCCGATAGGGTGAGCCCGCCGCAAAACAGCAAGCACTGGTGATAAACGTACCGCCGGGAGCGATATTCGCTTCCTGCATGAAGTGTCCGGTGGACCAGCTGTGTTCGAACCAGACCGAGATCGTGTCACTCGTCTTGTTATGCACGACGATCGTGCCGTTGTGCAGGTTCACCGCGAGCGCCGGAAGCGCGATCAGCAGCAACGTGAGAACGGCCGAGAAGAGTAGCGCAAAGCGTTTCATAGGGTGTCCTCCTAAGCAACCGAACGTTCGCCGCGTGGCCGAAGTTCCCGTCGCGGGAAGTTTTGCGCTTTAGGATCCGGCGCGGACGAACGCGTTCCAGTACCAGCAGCCCCAGAGGCCGACCGCGATCGAATACGCGATCAGCGCGTAGCCGAAGCGCGGCATCTTCTCGCGCACCGCGAAGGCCATGAGCGCGACGAGAAAGGGCTCGAAGTCGAGCGCGTGGCGCATGCCGAACTGCGCGAAGCCGTTCACGTAGTAGATAAAGTTCGGTCCCGCGGTGAGCAGCGTCGCAACCGCGAGCGGCAGCACCCAGCCGAGCGGCTTGCGCGCGAAGAGCGCGAGGATGAGCGCGGGCGAGGTCCAGGTGAGCGCCACGCCAGAAAGCGACGGAACCAGATACGGAAACTGCGCCGTGCGTTGCGGCGCCTGTACGAAGAACGACCAGAGCTCGTACGGAAAGTACTGCAGGCGAAAGGGCGATCCGGTCGGCATGCCGGCTTGATCCTGGTGATACCACGCCGTGTAGCCGATGTCGTACCACACGCCCCAGCGCGCGAGGTTGTACCATACCCAGAACGCCGCGAACGGCACGAGCATCGCGCCGAAGCTCGCGAGCGCGCGACGCGAATCGCGCAGCATGAACGCGTAGATCGGCAGCGCGAGGACGAGATCGAACCGCGAGAGCAGCGCGCAGCAGCCGTAGAGCGCGACGAGCCACCCGCGCTTCGCCCCGGCGAGCTCGGCGAGCGCGAGCATCGTGAAGCAGACCGCCGCCACGTGCGCGAGAAACCACACGTCGCCCAACATCGCCGACCAGAGCAGATCGGTGCCCGCGAGCAGAAACGCGCAGATCCACGCGTTGGTCGAGCGCGAGAGCCCGATACGTTCGCCGAACTCGAATGCCGCGCCGATCGCGACCGCGCCCAGGAGAATCGCAAGCCACGTTTGATTCGCACCGCCGAAGAGCGCGACGATCGGCATCAACAGCATCGCCGGGAGCGGAGCTTCGATGATGTAGTACGCGCCGTGATACGGCAGCGCATCGATGTACGCGCCGGGCCACACGATCGCGGTATGCCCGTGCAGAAACGCTTCCGCGAGAAGAACGTAGTTGTTGTAGGGTGAGGAACGTCCGTGCGCGACGAGCGCGATGACGACGAGCGCGACGATCCCCGCCGCGATCGAGGGGCGCAGTTTCACGATGCGGGCTCCTTACATCGGCGGAAGCGTTGCGTGCGGCAGCGGATGCGGCGCGATGAACGTCGAGGCGGGCAGCGTTGCCGGAAAGCGATAATCGCTCCAGGTGATGCGTTCGCGCGCGCGCTTACCGTTCACCACCGCGTCGATCGTGACCGCGAGCGGAACCCAGTGATTCGCGACGTTGCCGTATGCGATCTGTCCCGATCCGTGCCCGGACGCGCTCGCGGTATGGAACGCGATGACACGCGGCAGATAGGTGGAGCCGTCGATCGAGACGCGCGTGACCGTGAAGCCGCCGCCCGCGACGGCAAGCGGTGTCGCCTGATAGTCGTAGGTGAGTCGGCCGTCAACGTGCGAGGCGTGCAAAAAGAGCAGTTGATAGAGCGTAGCGCGCGGCGCGAGGCGCGTCACCGCGTAATGATCCTCGCGCTGACCGATGCGCACGATCTTGTGCTTGAGGCCCACGCCGTCGTCGCTGAGCGTCTCGTCGCGCACGTTCAAGCCGCTACGGTAGAGACGATGCCGCTGCTCGATATCGGTCGGCCCCGCCTGCGAGATCGTATAGCTGAAGATCATCGTCTTCGGCGCGACGAGATCGCCCATCGCCATCTCGTAGCGCGCGAGCACGAGTTGCGAATCGAGCTGCTGCGCCGGGGTCGCGGCGACCAGCGCCGCGACGAGCGCGACCGCGGCGAGCAGCGCGCGAACGTTCATGCGAGGACGGCGTCGCGGATGGCGTGCAGCGCAGCCGCCGCGCCGTCGGGATTCTTACCGCCGCCTTGCGCCTGCGCGGGCTGCCCGCCGCCTTTGCCGCCGACGAGCGGCGCCGCGAGCTGCACGAGTTTGCCCGCGTGAACGCCCGCTTTCACGAGATCGTCGCTCGCGGAGACGAGCAGGCTCACCGCTCCGTTGTCGATGCCCGCGAGCGCGATCACGCCGCTCGACAGGCGGCTGCGCAGCGCGCTCGTGAGATGGCGCAGCGCTTCGCCGTTCGCTTCGTGCACGACGGCGCCGACGAAGGCGCGATCGCCGTTGCGTTCGACCTTCTCGAGATAGGCCTGCGCGTCGGCCGATGCCAGACGCGCCTTCAGCTGTCCGACGGCGGTCTGCAGATCCTTGATGTCGCGCTGCATCTTGCCGATGCGTTCGGTGATTTCATCGGGCGTCGCCGCGAGCGCGCTCGCCACGTCGCCCACGAGCTCTTGCTGATGAGAGACGAAGTTCTCCGCCGCTTGCGAGACGCAGCTCTCGATACGCCGGATACCGCTGCCGATCGAGGATTCGCTCAGCATCACGAACATGCCGAGTTCGCCGGTAGAATGCGCGTGCGTGCCGCCGCAAAACTCGACCGAGGGACCCGCCTGCACCACGCGCACGAGTTCGCCGTACTTCTCGCCCGCCATCGTGATCGCGCCGGTGGAACGTGCTTCGTCGATCGGGAGTTCGCGCGTGACGAGGCGATCGTCGTCGCGAATCATCTCGTTCACCCGCGACATCACCGCTCGCTTCTGCTCGGGGCTGAGCGCACCCGAGGGATAGCGGAAATCGAAGCGCATGCGATCGATGCCGACCCACGAGCCAGCCTGCGCGACCTCGTCGCCGAGCACGTCTTTGAGCGCGCGCTGCAAGAGATGCGCCGAGGTGTGATGGCGACGAATCTCGCGACGCCACCAGTCGAACACGCGCGTGTGCACGCGCTCGTTTGCACCGATGCCGCCGCTTTTCACGATGCCGTGATGCGCGATCGCTTCGCCCATATATTGCGTGTCTTCCACCTCGAAGACGGCGCCGTCGACGGTGACGAGCTGACCGCGATCGCCGATCTGTCCGCCACGCTCGGCGTAGAACGAGGTGCGATCGAGAATCACGATGCCGCGTTCGCCGCTCGCGAGCATCTCGACCGGTTTGCCGTCACGAAGAATGGCGACGACCTCGCCCTCGGCGTCCAAGCCGTCGTAACCGGTAAAGACGGACTTCACCGCGGGCAGTTCGGCGATCGTCACCACCGCGCGCTTGCTCTTCGCGTCGCGACGCGCGCGTTCGCGTTGCTCTTCCATCGCCGCTTCGAACGCCGCGGTATCGACCGCTACGCCGCCGTCGGATGCGATCTCGCGCGTGAGTTCGATCGGGAATCCGTAGGTGTCGTGGAGCATGAACGCATCCTGACCCGAGATCAGGCGCGTGCAATCGTCGTTCGCCTGCTCGATCAGCCGATCGAGCATCTGCATGCCGCGTTCGAGCGTGCGGTCGAAGGTCTGCTCTTCCGTGCGCAACGTCTGCTGAATGCGCGCGACGTTGGCTTTGAGTTCGGGATAGCCGGGCGAGAGCGACTGCACCACCGCGGGCACGAGTTCGGTGAGGAAGCCGTTCGGATAGCCGAGCAGCCGACCCTGACGAATCGCGCGCCGAATCAGGAAGCGCAGCACGTAGCCGCGATCGTTGTTCGACGGAAAGATTCCGTCGTTGATCAGAAACGTCACGGCGCGCGCGTGATCGGCGATGATGTTCTGACGCACGCGCTGCTCGGCGGGCGCAAGCGACGTCTGCCCGATCGGCGGCTGCGCCGCGATCAGATCGGTGAAGAGATCGGTCTCGTACATCGATGCGAGACCGTTGCACACCGCGAGCATGCGCTCCAAACCGGCGCCCGTGTCGATCGACTTCTTCGGCAGCTCGGAGAGCGCGCCGTCGGCGGCGCGGTTGTACTGCTGAAAGACGACGTTCCAGATCTCGACGTAGCGGTTGCCGAGGTTGGGTCCCGTGTCGTCGGGGCCGCTCGCGTAGGCCTCGCCGGTATCGTAGAAGATCTCCGTGCAGGGGCCGCACGGGCCGGTCGGGCCCATCGTCCAGAAATTATCTTCGTCAAACCGGGAGATGCGGGCGGGATCGAGTCCGATCTCCTTCACCCACAGCTGTTCGGCCTCGTCGTCGCTCGTATGCACGGTGACGTACAGTCGCGCCGGATCGAGCTTGAGGACCTTGGTGACGAACTCCCACGCCCACGAGATCGCTTCGCGCTTGTAGTAATCGCCGAAGCTGAAGTTACCGAGCATCTCGAGGAAGGTGCCGTGCCGCCCGGTGCGGCCGACGTTCTCGATGTCGCTCTTGGCGCCCGCGACACGCAGACAGCGCTGCACGGTGACCACGCGCGGCGCCGCCGGCGGCTGCTCGCCGAGGAAGACGGGCACGAACTGCTCCATACCCGCGATGGTGAAGAGCGTGGTGCTCATCTCATCGGGGATGAGGCTCGCCGACGGAAGCAGCTTATGCTGCTTGGCGACGAAGAAATCGATCCAGGCTTGACGGAGTTCTTGGCTTTTCATAGGGCTCAAGCGAGAATGATAGCAAACCCCGCCGGGACCCTGCTAGCGCTTTGGCACCTCGGCGCCCGAACGTATGTTCGGGCCCGGTGCCTATGCCTCTTTCAATACCGCACGGAGTTTGTCGAGCGCTTTGGCCTGCAGGCGCGAGACGTGCATCTGCGAGACGTTGAGGCGCTTGGCGATCTCGGTCTGCGAAATCGATTCGTAGAAGCGCAGATAGATGATCACGCGTTCGCGGCCGTTGAGCACGTGGAAGGCGCGCTCGAGATTCGCGCGGTCTTCCAGCAATTCGAGGCCGGAATCGGTCGCACCGACGGTGTCGGCGAGCGTCTGCGATTTCTTGTCGCCGTCGCCCGCGACTTCGCTGTCGAGCGAGAGTAAATTGTAGGCCTGTCCCAGCTCCTGCGCCTCGAGAATCTCTTCTTCGCTCGCGTTGAGGCGCTCGGCGAGTTCGGCGACCGTGGGCGAACGCCCGAGTTCGATCGCCATCTTCTCGTTGGCGCGATTCACCGCGAGATTCAACTCTTGCAGACGGCGCGGAACCTTTACCGCCCAGCCTTTATCGCGGAAATACCGCTTGATCTCGCCGACGATCGTGGGCGTGGCGTAGGTGGTGAACTCCACGCCGCGGTCGAGATCGAAGCGATCGATCGCCTTGAGCAAGCCCACCGTGCCGACCTGAATCAGATCGTCGAGCGGTTCGCCGCGATTGCCGAACTTGAGCGCGAGAAAGCGCACGAGGTTGAGATGCGCCACCACCAGATCGTCGCGCATCGACTCGTACTCGGCGTCATGACCCCGGGGATCGCCGTTGTGCCGTGCGCGCGCCTGCGAAAAGCGGACAAAGAGTTCGCGCGTCCGTCCCCGATCGGAACGAACGTCGGTCTCGCGATCGGTCATCTCAGGCTGACGACTTCTTGATCATCACGAGGCGTGTTCCGTGCTCGGGATGCACGTCGTAGGTGACGTCGTCCATCAGCGAGCGAATGAGAAACACGCCGAGTCCGCCGACGCGTTCCTCTTCGAGGTC
Organism: Vulcanimicrobiota bacterium; assembly: GCA_027306785.1. Taxonomy (GTDB): domain Bacteria; phylum Vulcanimicrobiota; class Vulcanimicrobiia; order Vulcanimicrobiales; family Vulcanimicrobiaceae; genus REEB354. The sequence continues at coordinate 1,100 of DAHUZB010000033.1, read as the reverse complement.
GCGCGAACGGATCGCTTCGGCCCGGGTGCCGCGGCCGTAGTCGCGAACGTTCACGCGCAGCCCGTCGGCGCGTGCTTCGCAGGTGATTTCGATGTACGCGCTGCCGTGCGCGTGCTGAATCGCATTCGTGCACGCTTCCGCGACGGCGAGCTTGATATCTTCGATCTCGTCGAGCGAGAATTTCAAGCGGCTCGCGACGGCGGCGACGGAGAGGCGCACGAGCGCCACCCATTCCGCCTTGCAGGGGACGCGCAGTTCGACGACGTCGACGTCGGCCGATTCCGCCACCGGCTGGTTCACACGAGCGCCTTCATCGCGGCATCTTCGCTTTCGTAGATGCCGAAGATCTTCACGAGGCCGGTGATGTCGAAGATCTTCTTGATCTGCGGATTGGTGCAGACGAGGTTGACCGAACCGCCGTGTTCGCGTACGCGTTTGAGGCCGCCGATCAGCACGCCGAGTCCGGTGGAATCGATGTAGCGCACTTTCTCGAGGTTGATCACGAGATTGTATACGCCGCGATCGATCAGTTCGCCGACGGCATCTTTGACCTTGGGCGAGGTGTAGACGTCGATCTCACCGCCGAGTTCGACCACGGAGCAGTCGCCCTGCGCCTCGCGCACGTTCACCTTGATGTCCAACGTTTTTTTCACTCCTATGCGTCGGCCTTGCGTTCGAGTTCGGTGCGCACCGAATCCGCGGTACGCGCGCCTTCGTCGACGGCTGCGTTGAAATTCGAGCGCGCATTTTCAACGATCTGTTTGCCGCGCTCGTACAGATCGGCCGCGCCGCCCTGCCATCCGGCGGCGGCGTCCGTGACGCGTCCGCGCAGATCGCCGGAAGCGTCTACCGCCAGGTTACCCGCTTCACGCGCTTTTCCAACCAAAAGATCGCGCGTGTCTTCCTGCGTGAGGAGGACGGCGACCGCCCCGCCGACGATAGCGCCGACGAGAAATCCGGCCAAAAAACCGCCGCCGCGATGCTCTTCATTCATCGTGTTCTGCTCCTAGCTTTCGTCGCTTGCATTCTTTCCCGTGAAGAGGCGGCGTAAACCCGCGCTCACTCCGGTGATGGTCGCGCCGACGTTCACGATCGCGGGC
>DAHUZB010000032.1 GCA_027306785.1 Vulcanimicrobiota bacterium | reverse complement strand
GACCGTGTCATCCTGAGCTTGTCGAAGGACGACACGACCGTGTCATCCTGAGCTTGTCGAAGGACGACACGACCGTGTCATCCTGAGCTTGTCGAAGGACGACACGACCGTGTCATCCTGAGCTTGTCGAAGGATGAGCTTGTCGAAGGATGAGCTTGTCGAAGGACGACGCACACGGAAAAGCGCGAGCCCGGCATGATTCAATGCCGGGCTCGTTCATTTGCTCGCCCTTCGACAAGCTCAGGGTGACACCGTTGTGTCGCCCTTCGACAAGCTCAGGGTGACACCGCTGTGTCGCCCTTCGACAGGCTCAGGGTGACACGGGGTTAGGCGCGCGCCAAGTAGCGCTTGCGCAGTTCGTCGAGGACGACCGCGAGCAGAATCACCACGCCGAGCACGACCTTCTGCAGGTACGAGTCCACGTGGATGAGGTTCATCGCGTTGTAGAGCAGCCCGATCAGCAGCGCGCCGAAAAAGGTGCCGACGATCGATCCCTGACCGCCCATCAGGCTCGTTCCGCCGACGACGACCGCGGCGATCGCTTCGAGCAGTTCGTCGCCAGTGCCGGTCTGCGGTGAGCCCGACGAAAAGAGCGCCATGTAGAGAAAGCCCACGACCGCCGCGCACATGCCGCTGATCACGTAGACCAGCGTCTTCACGCGTCCGACGTTGACGCCCGCCAAACGCGCCGCTTCTTCGTTGCCGCCGAGCGCGAAGACGTACCGCCCGAAGCGCGTGCGATTGAGCAGCACCGAGGCGATGACGATCACCGCGATCATCCAGATCACCGGCGTGGGAATGCTCGGCAGATGCAGCGCCTTGGTGACGCCGCCTAAAAACGACCCGTAACCGACGCCCGCGAACGCATTCGACGTGACCGCCACCGGGCGACCGCCCGAGATGATGTACGAGAGTCCGAGCGTGACTTCGAGCATCGCGAAGGTGGTGATGAAGGGCGGCAGATTCAGCTTGACGACCGGGATCGCGTTCACCCAGCCTGCCGCCGCGCCGACCGCGAGGCCCGCGAGCAGCGTGACAATCAAGAGCGGCAGCCCGCCGATGTGCAGCGAGTTCGCGACGAGCGCCATCACGACACCCGTGAGCGAGACGAGCGATCCGATCGAGAGATCGATGCCCGCGGTGATGATCACGAACGTCTGCCCGACGCCGAGAATGCAGTTGTAGGTGATCTGGCGCAGCACTTGCACGATGTTGCCGGGACGCAAAAATGCGCCGTGTGCCGCCGTGTTGACGATCGCCATCAGCACGATGACGACCAGCACGAGGATGACGTTGCGAAGCCAGACGTTCTTGAGCAGGGCGTTCACGCTAGGCGGCTCCCGTTGCGGCGGCGATGACGGCGTCGGGCGTGGCGTCGGCGCGCGAGAACTCGCGCGCGATGCGCCCGCCGCGAATGGCGAGGATGCGATGCGACATGCCGAGCACCTCCGGCAGTTCGCTGGATACCATCACGATAGCCGCTCCGTTCTTGATGAGGTTGAGCATCAGCGTGTAGATTTCGGCTTTGGCGCCGACGTCGATTCCGCGTGTGGGTTCGTCGAAGAGAAAGACGCGCGCTTTGCCGAGCAGCCACTTCGCGAGCACCACCTTCTGCTGGTTGCCGCCCGAGAGATTGCGCACGAGCTGTTCGGGCCCGGGCGTGCGGATGCTCAGCTCGCCGATCATGCGCGTCGCCGTCTGCGTCTCGCGCGCTTCGTCGATCAGATGCTCGCGGTTGAGGAACTGCGCGAGGTGCGCGAGGGTGATATTCTCGCGGATGCTCATGCCGAGCACCAAGCCCTGCCCCTTGCGATCTTCGGTGATGAAGGCGATGCCCGCGTCGATTGCGTCGTGCGGTCCGCGCAAGCGCACGGGCGCACCGCCGATGCGCACGACGCCGCCATGGATACGATCGGCCGCGGCGATCGCGCGCACGATCTCGCTGCGACCCGCGCCGACCAGGCCGGCGAGACCGACGATCTCCCCCGCGCGCACGGTGAAGCTGACGTCGTTGACCGCGGGCGCGCGCAACAGATGCTCGACGTCGAGCATCGCGGGCGCGTCGGGGGCGACCGGCGGCAATTCCGGAAAGTGCGCGTCGAGCGGGCGGCCGACCATCGCGCGAATGATCTCGTTCGGCGGAAACTGCGCGGTCGGGCGCGTCTCGATCGCGCTGCCGTCGCGCAGCACCGTCACGCGATCGGCGATCTTCGGCAACTCTTCCATGCGATGCGAGATGTAAATGATGCCGGCACCGCCGCTTTTGAGCTTCGCGATGATCGCGAAGAGCGCATCGATCTCGCGATCGGTGAGCGCGGCGGTGGGTTCGTCCATCACGATGATGCGTGCTTTGCGCGAGAGCGCCTTTGCGATCTCGATGAGCTGCTGCGCGCCGACCGAGAGGCGCGCGGGCGTGGCGTCGAGCGGAAGCTCCATGCCGAGTTCGTCGACGACCGCCTTCGCGCGTTCGCGCGCGGTACGTTCGTCGATCAGGCCGCCGCGCACGGGTTCGTTGCCGAGCACGATATTGTCGAGCGCACTCAACTGCGGCACCAAATTGAACTCTTGGTAGATCATGCCGACGCCGTGCAGTTCCGCGTCGCGCGGCGATTCGATGCGCGCTTCGCGCCCGTCGATGAGGATCGAACCCGTGTCGGCGCGCTGCGCGCCCGCGAGGATCTTCATCAGCGTCGATTTACCGGCGCCGTTCTCGCCCACGAGCGCGAGCACTTCGCCCGCGTTCAGCGTGAGTGAGACGTCGGAAAGCGCGCGGACACCGGGAAAGGATTTCCCGATGCCGCGCATTTCGAGCAGAGGAGCGGGTGCGATGGCTACTGCGCCTTCGTCGCGTCCGCTTTGGTGAAGGTGCCGACGTTTACGTGATCGATCGGTTTGACCGCTTTGCCCGCGAAGTAGTCGTGGATCGTGTCGATCGTGAGCTTGCCGATCTGGTCGGGGTACTGAATCGCATCGCCGTACATTTCGCCCGCCTTGATCGCAGCGCGCGCTTCGGGCGTGGCGTCGTAGCCGACGATCGCGATCTTGCCGGTGAGGCCCGCCGCGCGCACGGCGGTGAGCGCGCCGAGCGCCGAGTCGTCGTTGATGCCGAAGACGCCGCTCAGATGCGGGAACGACTGCAGCAGATCGCTCATATCGCTGTTGGCTTTATCGCGCTGCCCGCCCGCATCGACGTCGGCGACGACCTTCACGCCGGGGCAATTCGCGGCGAGGGTCTGTTTGAAGCCCTTCACGCGATCCTGCACGCTCGTCACCTCGGGCTCGTCGATGATCGCGACGGTACCGGTTTTGCCGACCGCCGCGCACATGAGCTTGCCCGCCTGCGCGCCGCCTTGCACGTTGTCGCTCGCGATGTGCGCGATCACGTGTCCGCGTTTGCTCGTGCTCGCGATGTCTGCGGTGAAGACCGGGATCTTCGCGTGGTTCGCTTCGGCGATCGCGCTGCCGATCGCGGTGGAATCGTAGGGCGTGAGGACGATTGCATCGACTTTGTTCGAGATGAAGTCCTCGACTTGGCTCTGCTGCTTGGCGTTGTCGCGGTTCGCGTCGACGACGATGAGCTTGTAGCCGTACTTGGAGGCCTCGGCCCTCATGCCGCGCTCCATATCCTGATAGAACTGCGCCTCGCGGTTCTGGATCGAGACGCCGATCGTCTTGGTCGCGGCGACGGGAGCACCCGAAGCGGCGCTGGTAGCGCTCGATTGCGACGAATTGTTCGACGAACACGCGGCGAGCGCGCTCGCACAGAGCGCAAGGGCAAGCAGGCGGTTAGGCTTCAAAGCGATCTCCTGTATCGACGGCGCCGGCCGAGAACCGGCTCGCGGGCATTTGCGCGCGACGAGCGGGCGTTCCTCGCGCGCGCGCGACGGGAGCCTCCTTGTCCACAAATGTCGACTTTTGCCTTGTGCAATCTGTGGAGAAGCGTGACCCGCGCGTTACGAAGGCAGGACGAAGGTGATCGTACGATCGGCCTCGCGTTCGTTGCTCCAGAAGCGGCTGCCGTCCCAGCTCAATCCGCGCAGCCGAAAGGGAACGGTCGCCATGTCTTCGGTGACTCCGGTCTTCAAATCGACTCGGCTGACGAAGTACTCGCCATCATCCTCGTCGTCGGTGCCCAGGACGCAGGCGTTGTCGCCGATCACGGCCACGCCCGCGATCCCGTGGGGCGCATCGAGCGCCCGTAGGATATGGCCGTCAGCCCCCAGGGTGAGCAACTTGCGGTTGTACCACTGGCCGAGGAGCACGCGGCCGTCGGCATCGATCGCGAGGTGCGAGCCGGTGTCGTCGGGGCAGGCCAGATAGCCCTGCGCCAAGCCCTCGCCGGGCCGATAGCGGCGAATGCGGCGCATATCGTCCTCGCCCTCGCCGCACGTCATCACCAGCTCGCCGTTGCCGTAGCTCATACCCCACGGCATCCCCGGCGGCACGACCTCATCGATTTTGCGCCACGAATCGCGATCCATCACGTCGATCCGCTTGGTGCCGCGCGACCCGATCCAGACGCGCAAACCGTCGACCGCGACGGAGTGCGGTTGGGGTGAGACGGACGGGAGCGTATCGAGCACGACGATCGGTTTGAGCATGGTGCGCGATGTTCGTCTCGCACGCGCGCACCCCTCGACCGCCGCGGCATGAGTCGCGCGGGGTCGCCGGCGAATGGGCGCGCATGGGTGTCGCTCGTTTGCTTCGTATCGTCGCCGCCGCTCTTTGCGCGGTGCTCTTCGTGATCGCGTGCCGCGCGGGCGCGCGTGCCGCCGGCAAGCTCTGTACGCCGAACGGCGCTTTGCCCTACGATCGCCCGATCGGTTTAACGATGCAGGAGCTCGACGCACCGGATTTCGACTTGGTGAAGTACCGCGGACGCGGCGTGGTGTTGAACATCTTCGCATCGTGGTGCGGACCGTGCCGAGAAGAGATGCCCGCCTTGCTTGCCGCCGCCAAGCACTACGCGCCGCTCGGCGTGAGCGTGGTGCTCGTCGATTTTCACGAGCCCGACAACACGATACGCCGCTTTCGCAGCAAAGAAGGCATCACGCTGCCCATCGCCATGGATCGCGGCGGCGGTTTCACGCAGGCGCTAGAGATGGGCCCCACGAGCAAGCATCTGCTTTTTCCCTCGACCCTGTTCATCAACGCCGCGGGGCGTTTGACGTGCTTCGTGCAAGATTCGATGGACAGCGACGAATGGCAACGCGAGATCGAGAAGATCGTTCCCTCGCCCGCGCCCTCGCCCGAAGCATCGCCGTCACCGACGCCCGCAGCATCGCGATCGCCCCGATCAACGCGGGGTCTCTTGCGGTAGCCGCGTCTCCGCGTGAAAGCAGCGCGATATGCTCGCGCTCGCATTTTCCGCCGGAATGCTCGGGATCGAAGGCTACGTGGTACGCGTGGAGGCCGACAGTTCGCCGGGGACGCCGATTTTCTCGATCATCGGACTACCCGATCGCGGGCTGCGCGAGGCGAGCGATCGCGTGCGCGCGGCGATCTTTAATTCCGGTTTCGCCTATCCCGCGGGACGGCTGCTCGTCAATCTCTCCCCGGCGGACGTGCGAAAGGAAGGCCCGGCGTTCGATTTAGCCATCGCCCTCGCGCTGCTCGCCATCGACGAACAGATCGATCGGCTCGCGCTGCAGAACGTGATCGCACTCGGCGAACTCGCGCTCGACGGCACGCTGCGTTCGGTGAACGGCATTCTGCCGATGGTGCTCGGCGCGCGCAATGCGGGGTTCACGAAGCTGATCGTGCCGCAGGCAAATGCCGAGGAAGCCGCGCTCGTCGACGGCATCGAGCTCTACGCGGTGGATTCGCTGCAGACCGCGGTGGCGGTCATCCTCGGCAACGGCGGCATGCATCGCCGCCACACGAAACCGCCGAATCTCACCCCCGCCGACGACGTGGTGCACGGCGATCTTGCTGATGTACGCGGCCAACTCGCAGCGAAACGCGCACTCGAAATCGCGGCTGCGGGCGGACACAATCTGCTCTTCGTCGGGCCGCCCGGCTGCGGCAAGACGATGCTCGCGCGGCGCTTGCCGTCGATTCTTCCGCCGATGACGCTCGCCGAAGCGCTCGACGTCACGAAGATTTACAGCGTCGCCGGCTTGCTGAAACATCACGACGGCGTCGTCAACGCGAGACCATTCCGTTTTCCGCACCACACGATCAGCCAGACCGCGCTCGTAGGCGGCGGATCGCTCGCGAAGCCCGGAGAAATTTCGCTCGCGCACCACGGCGTACTCTTTCTCGACGAGCTGCCGGAGTTCAGCCGGAGCGCAATCGAGGTGATGCGCCAGCCGCTAGAGGAGGGCGCGGTGACGATCGCGCGCGCGGCGGGAACGTTCACCTATCCCGCGAGCTTTCAACTCGTCGCATCGATGAATCCGTGCCCGTGCGGCTATCGCGGCATGCGCAACGCCGAATGCCGCTGCGACGACGCCGCGGTGGCGAAGTACGTCGCGAAACTCTCGGGCCCGCTGCTCGACCGCATCGACATCCAGATCGAGATCGCCCGCGTCCCCTTCGACGACATGGTGCGTCGCGACGGCGCGGAGCGCTCTGCCGTGATTCGGGAGCGCGTGATCGCAGCGCGCAGGATTCAGCAACAGCGCTTTGTCGGCACGGCGATCACCTCGAATGCGGAGATACCCGCCAATGCGATGCGCCGCTACTGCCCGCTCGACGAAGCCGCACTACGCCTGCTGGCCGCAGCGAGCGCAAAGCGGCAATTCTCGGCCCGAGCGCTCGACCGCATCGCTCGCGTAGCCCGCACCATCGCCGATCTCGCCGCCTGCGACGCGATCCACGCCGAACATGTCGCGGAGGCCATCCAGTACCGTAGCCTGGAACGCCTCGACGGCCGCGCGGCATAGCGCCTGCGAGGACGATCCAACCGGATTTCCACCGCGACGCGGCCTAGACTTAACCGACAATTCGCATTGGCCTTGTTGTCGGGGCTCAGCCCCAACGAACGCCGGCTCACTTTCTCGCAGAATGGTTTTCATAGCCTCGATGAGATCTTTGTAAAAGTCTGTCATGCGGTTAACCCCCCGTCATACTCATCTCGACAACCTTGACAATTAAGAGTTCAGAGACACACACGGGATACGCGAAGAAATACACGCTATAGCGAACGCAAGTGCAAACATGACGGCTAGAGCCTGCAAGAACAATTTCTTGCTCACAACAACACTATCGCTCTCAAGAAACACAATGACGCTCAGGAAAATGACGAATGACCACAGTAAGGGGTTCGGTGAGATAAAGATTATCAACCCGTCTAAGGCGCGTCTCCAGTCGAATGCTGGCTGACATTGGCCCCCAGACAGCCCATAGACGTAAGCCATCGTAGCCACGATCGAAGCCGCAGCCGCATATATGCCCCGCACGAAGGAAGCCAACTTCATAAGGTGGTCTTTCTGCCCAAAGCAATTGCGTAGCCGAATATCAACAAAGCCAATAACGACAGCAGGGCAAACGCAAAAAGCAGCTGTCTCTTCGTCTTGATCAAGCGACACACGAGACTCAAGCCGCCTATTATCAGGACGACCGGAAGGGTCACCACGGGCGAGAAGACGACCGACAGAAGCTCAAATGACTCTCTGAGCGCGACGAGTGACCTTGAGTAACCGTGCATCGTTATCTCACCTGCCGCACAACCAAAAGCATAAATGACGATCAAGATCACTACGCTCGACGTAGCAATTGAGAGCCTTACTTTCAGCGGCATCGAGATTGTTCGATGCGCATCGTGCTCAGTAATATAAACCTCCATACGAGGTACTCGCGCCCTGCGCATCGATATTGGGGACGCCCGCAGATGCAAAGTCGTAGCTGGCGACGTTACCGACCACATTCGAATTTACATCTTGCGGTTCCATCTCACCCGCATAAGAGTCAAGATAGGGTGTTCCGTCCGGGCCATAGTAACCATCGCCTTTCGGTGCCCAATACCCGGTGGAACCAGTCGGGAGAACAAATGGCACCCATGCGCGGCGCGCACGATTCAGCAACAGCGCTTTGTCGGCACGGCGATCACCTCGAATGCGGAGATACCCGCCAATGCGATGCGCCGCTACTGCCCGTTCGACGAAGCCGCACTACGCCTGCTGGCCGCAGCGAGCGCAAAGCGGCAATTCTCGGCCCGAGCGCTCGACCGCATCGCTCGCGTAGCCCGCACCATCGCCGATCTCGCCGCCTGCGACGCGATCCACGCCGAACACGTCGCGTAGGCCATCCAGTACCGTAGCCTGGAACGCCTCGACGGCCGCGCGGCATAGATGCGCAGCAAAGGGGTTCAGAAACCGCCGGCACATCAGCTAACGAACAATTTCTGATGGACTACAAGACGGGCTCAGTCCCATGAGAAAAGATTGCCTAGCGGCTCGCTTGCGTCTCCGTTGTGTGTTCCGGCAACGCAGTCTTGATTGTTTTCATCGGCAGAATCATCCGGTGAAACGGCTCCTTATGGAGCGTCTCAAACGAATAACGCGCGTAGAAGGATGCTGCCTCGTTATCGATCGGGTCGGTGATAACGGCAACGCCTCCTATCTCGGTAGCAGCGGCGTATGCGCGGGATAGCGCTTCCCACAGGAGCATTTTTCCGAGGCCGCGTCCCTTGAGATCGACGACGACTCCCAATTGACCGAGCATGATCATCGGGATCTGCTGGAGCTTATGAACCTTGAGCGCACGAGCTGTGGTCTGATCTAGCTCGCCGTCGCGATAGGCATGGGGTACCAGGGTGAAAAATCCGAGGATACGCTGCGGTGCATCGAGCCCGAGCAACACGAATGTTGCAGCCTTGAAATACTGCGCAGCCTGCGCCGCGGTTGATTTGAGATAGCGATCGACGCCATCATGCCCGCACGAAAAGGCCCCTCGATCGTGGATAGACGGATCGAGGGGCACGATCTTGAGCTTCACCCGTGTTGCCTTTTCAGACTATTCCAATTCAAAGCCGTCCGGCACGTGCTTCGCGGCAAGGGCAACGAGTTCTTCGGTGGGCTTCGGTGGATTGAGGAGCACATCATAAAAGCGCACACGCATTTGATCGTTTACTTGCGACACGCCGTGCTCGTGAATGACGACTTTCGCCATTTTGGCAGCTGCGGACGCGACAAAGCGAGAGACGTCGCCATTTGTTTCGATCGAAGCTGCTCGCAAGATGAAGTCACGCTCTTCGGGCGTGAGGCGGACGGTAACCCGCGCATCTCGGCGCGGCATTGTCCGTGGCATGGTGGGATCTCCTAGGGGTGCTCAGTTGCGACGATCATACCTGAAATTTCAGCCCAGAACAACATTTGTCCGCCATTTGGCAGCCAAATAGACAAAAACCGCCGCCATACGTCTGCCAAAACGAGAGAAAATGCTGGCCGACACCGAACGCACGTTCGGATTCTCGGCCCGAGCGCTCGACCGCATCGCTCGCGTAGCCCGCACCATCGCCGATCTCGCCGCCTGCGACGCGATCCGCGCCGAGCACGTTGCAGAAGCAATCCAAGTACCGCAGCCTGGAACGCCTCGACGGCCGCGCGGCCTAGGCAATCGTCGAATACGCGACCGGCCGGAATCCGCGTTAACGGGCGGCGGTGACCAAGGCGCGCGCTGCGGCCGTAAGAACGGGAATCGCTTCGGCCGCATCGAGCGCCTGCGCGCTCACGAACGCACCGTTGATGAGCACGAGTAACTGCGCGGCAAGCGCGTCGGCACGCCGTACCTTGAGACGCCGGGCGAGACCCATCAGACGGCGACGAAGCTCTCTTTTGTGCGCGATGGCGACCGTGCGGGCAGGATGCGCGGGGTCGGGAAACTCGGCGGCCATGTTCAGTTGCGGGCAGCCCCGATAGTTCGGCCGGCCGAGGCGCTCCCCGATCCAGCGCATGTGCGCGTCGAGTTCCGCCTCGGCGTCGGCCCGATGTTGCTCGGCAACCCGCTCCCACTGCTGCCAAAACTCTTCGTCTTCACGCTCGAGAAACGCCGCGATCAGGTCGTCTTTGGTGTGGAAGTGGCGATAGAGACTGGTCTTTGCAACGCCTGCGCGCTCGACGATGAGATCCACACCTACGGCGCGGGCGCCCTCTCGGTAAAACAGCTCCGATGCAGTCCGCAGGATCCGGTCCCGCACTTCGTCGTGTCCAGCCATCATTGACATGATACAGACCTGTATGTTTCAATGCAACAAAACATACCGGCCTGTATCGAGGAGAAGCCATGCATATTGCCGTCTACGGAGCCGCGGGCCACACAGGGCGCTTCGTTGTCGACGAGCTTCTGCGGCGCGGCGATAGGCCGATCGCCGTCGGTCGCGACGGGCGCAAGCTCCTCGAGGCATTCGGCGAGCGCGTTGAGAGGCGCACCGCCTCGATCGATTCCGGCGAAGCGCTCGACCGCGCCTTTGCGGATGCCGACGCCGTGATCAACTGCGCCGGACCGTTTCTCGATACGGCCCCGCCGGTGATCGAGGCGGCACTGCGAGCCGAAATCGATTACATCGACGTTACGGCCGAACAGGGGGGCGCGATGAACACGTTCGCATCATATGCCGAGCGGGCTCGCGAACGCGGCGTTACGCTCGTGCCTGCCGCGAGCTTCTACGGAGCTTTTGCCGACTTGCTCGTCAGCTACGCAATGGACGATTGGGAGGCTGCTGATCGGATCGACGTCGCGATCGCACTCGACCATTGGTGGCCGACGTCCGGAACGCGCATTACCGGGCAGCGTAATACGGCGCAGCGTCTCGTCATCGCAAACGGAGAACTCACGCCGCTCGATCGCCCCGCTCCGGAGCCGTGGGCATTTCCGCAACCGTTCGGATTGCAAGACGTCATCGAACTTCCGTTCACGGAGATGATCCTGGCGTCGCGCCGGATACACGTTACCGAAATGCACACGTACCTCAATGAGGCACCGCTGCGCGATCTGCGTGATCCCGCCACGCCGCCTCCCGCCGCGGCCGACGAACGCGGGCGTTCGACGCAGCGATTCCTCGTCGAAACCGTGGTTCGGTACGGAGAGGCAACGCGACGAGCCGCGGCAAGCGGGCGCGATATCTATGCGGTCACCGCACCGATTGCGATCGAAGCCGCTCATCGCGCGCATAGCGCGGATCGCGCGGGCGCATTCGCCCTCAGCGAACTCTGCGACTCTGCCGACGTGCTTCGAACACTCGCCGACGGGCATCTCGACGACATACCGCGTCGTTCATGATGCGCGGAGCGCCCGAAACGCTGCTCACAACGACGCGATGAGATCGCGTCGCGATGCGATCGCGGCGTTGAGCGCCTGTAACGCTTCCGCTAGCACCTCGCGCACGTCGCCCTCGCCGAGTGTTGCCTTTGTGACCGACGTTGCCGCAACCGCGAGCGCACGTGCGTTCTGCAGCAGCGCGCGATCGAGCGTCACCAGGCTCTGCAGCACGTTCGCGCCGTCGCTGCGGTGATTCCACACCGCATCGAGATCGGGCGTGGCGGCGTTGCGGATCGTCGTTTCCAGATCGGCGAGCGACTGCTCGAACGCGCGCAGGTCGCGCAGCTTGCGGCTCACCTCGGCGGGCGGGAACGGGTTCTCGCGCGTCGGTTCACCGGCGGCGTCATTCCACCACGCGGAAATCGCGGCGCCCAGCGACTGCTTGGCTTCGAGCACGTAACGCCCGGCGGCGTTGCGCACCGCGAGATCGTCGCTGCGCAGCCGCGTGCGATCGGTATAGCCGCTGAAGTTGACGGAGCCGAGGAGGGCTCCGAGCTCACGCTCGAAGCCGTCCTCGATCTCGGAGATGCGGCGATCCATCAGGCGCTCTCGGCCGTCCGCTTGCCGTTGCCGCCGCCGTTGCTGTTGCCGAGCGGCACTTGCACCATCGGCGACGATCCGCTGATGTTGAAGCCCTCGCCGCAGGCCATGTTCGGCGCGCTGATCACGCCGCGCCGCGCCATCTCGAGCGCGCAATAGTAGCGCACCGCGTCGACTTCGGAGAGACCGAAGGCCTTGAGCGAGATCAGCGACTTCATCAGCTCGTCGGAGGGGCGCACCAGCACCTTCACGCTGTTGAGCTGGATGCCGTACTCCTTGAGGAACTGCGAGAGCTTGTCGTGCACGCCTTCGGTAATCTCTTGGATCTTCTCGTTCACCTGTTCGAGCGGCGTGCACTGCACGATCTGGTTGATCGCCTGTTCGATCACGGGACCCGCGTAGGCATTCACGTTATCGGTCGTGATGAAGTGCCCCGAATACGGCATATGCTGCACGAGCTTCACCGCGTCGTCGGCCGTATCGACGTGGATGTAATAATCCACGCTGTACTCCATCTCGGCCATCTCTTTCGAGAGCGCTTGCCCTTGGGTCGTGCAGACGAGCTTGGCGCGGTTCAGGTAGATCGCTTCGTACTGCCACGGGTTCTGGCCGCCGTAGAATGCGGTTTGGATCGAGCCGAAGAGCGGATGCTGCGGCGTCTCCACCTGATACTGCCCCGTCTCGTACACGTTCAGAATCGCGCCGCGCGATTTCAGCACGCAGAAGTGATTGCTCTCGACCGTCAGCAATGTGCCGTTCGCAATGCCGTCCGACGGGACGTGGAACAGCAACACGGTCGGGCCCATGACCTCCTTGCCTTCATTGTTGAGGGTCGAGACGACGTTACGAAGCGCCACAAAGAACTCCTTACTCGAATACGGTGAGAGAAAACGGCTCCATGGACATTCTATCCCGCGCGCCCGGAAAGGTTACGGCCGACGGCGAGAAAAGATGCATCCAATCCATGACGGAGGGGGTCGCAACCGGTACCATGCGCGTACGAATCATCGAGAAATCCACCGGCGAAGTGCTCGCCGACGCCCGCGAGGGGCAGGTGCAGAAGGTCGAAGGGAACTGGTACTTCGACCCCTCGACCGTCAACCCGAAATTGCAGCTCACGCAGCACGACTACACCTGCCCCTACAAGGGCACGTGCTACTACGCCGACTTCGTGAACGGCTCCGAGCGGGTCCCCGATATCGCCTGGGTTTACGGCGAGCCGAAGTCCGGCTGGGAGCACATCAAAGGCCGGTTCGGCTTCTACGCGGGCGACGCAAAAAAGACGCGCGAGGAAGTCACCGAGTAGCGCCTAGTCCGCGAACCCCGCTCAATGCCAGTAAGATAGGCCGATGTACGGGCCGTTGAAGCCGGAATCGGTGGCGGCGGCGTTGCGCGCGAACCAGGTATCGCTCGCAAAGCCGATGCGAAGGTTCCACGGCTGCACGAGGTTCGGGCGCAGATTAACGCCGACGTCGGCGCGCAACACGCCGTAGAGCCCGTTACCGAGATCGGGTCCGCGCAGGCTCGGGTAGTACCACAGGCTGTAGTACACCGAGCGCGGCATGTAGTAGTTCGCCCAACGATCCACGCCGATCCCGAAGCCGCGCAGGTTGTACGTCGACGTGTAATCGTAAACGGGATTGTACGAGAAGTAGCCGATTCCGACACCCGTCGGCAGATCCGGCCGCCCGAGTTCCACGTCGAACTCGTCGTCGAATTGATCGTAGTCGAAGTTCCAACGTGGACCGCCGTCCGCCGCGTAGTGCGACGTGAGGCGCTCCCATTGCAGCGTGTTCGCAAAGCGCGCCTTCGGCGTGGCCTGGAATTCGTACCGCGCACCGAGCTGCGTCATGCCGCCGTGCCCGCCGATCCACGCGTTCCCCGAGGTCACGAGCGTCGCCGTCTGCACGTCGAGCGTGAGGTGATTCGGTTCCGGCGGCGGAGTCTGCAGCGGTACGACCGGCCCGGGCGTCGGCGTCGCGAGAGCGATGAGGAAGATAAGCGCCGCGAGCATCGGGCCTCCGTTCAATCGGTGCGGGCGGTATATCCCACTCTTCGGATCGTTCGGATCAGCGGTTTATCCCCGCGGTCGCCGAGCTTCGAGCGCAGGTACGAAATGTACGTCTCCACGACGTTGGGTTCGACCGCCGCGTCGAGACCCCACACCCGATCGAGCAACTGTTCGCGGGTGAACACGCGGCCCGGCTCGCGCAGCAGCGTCGCAAGCAGATCGAATTCACGCGTGGTCAGCACCAGCGCTTCACCGGCGCGCTCCACCGCGCGCGTATTCACGTCCATCACGATATCCGCGTAGCGAATCACGTCGCGCTGCGTGAGCTGCGGGCGACGCAGCTGCGAGCGCAGGCGCGCCGCGATCTCGCCGAGATCGAAGGGCTTGGCGACGTAATCTTCCGCACCGGCGGTGAGCGCGGCGATCTTGTCCTGCGTGTCGGTGCGGGCGGAGAGCATAACGATCGGCGCCTCGGTCACGCGGCGGATCATCGGCACGAGCGAAACGCCGTCGATCTTCGGCATCATCACGTCGAGCACGATGATATCGGGTTGCTCCCGTTCGAGCATCGCGAGCGCCTGTACGCCGTCGCTCGCGCATAACACGGCGAAGCCGTGCTGCGAGAGACCGATCTCGAGCATCTCGCGCATGTTCGGCTCGTCGTCGATCACGAGCACGTTGGGCTTACCGAGAATCGGCATGAGACTCCTCATCGGCGACGGGAAAGCGCAGCGTGAAGACCGTGCGCCCGGGTCGGGATTCGAGATCGATCGTCCCGTTCCAGCGATCGACCACGCGTTTGACGATCGCGAGGCCGAGCCCTAAACCCTCGGCTCCGCTGCGATCGCGCGCGCGATAGAAGCGCTCGAAGATCGCATCGCGCTCCTCGGCGGGAATGCCCGGACCGCCGTCGCTCACCGCGATCGCCACACCGCCGCCGTCGGTCGTGCAACGCACCGCGATCGGCGAGTTCGGCGCGTACTTCACCGCGTTTTCGATCAGGTTGCCGAGCGCTTCGGTCAGATCGTCACCGTCGATCACGATACTCGCCGAGCGCTCGCGGATGTGGGCGATCTCGCGCTCTGGAAAGCGCCGCTGCGCGGTTGCCGTAATCTCCGCCGCCGCGTCGGCCGCATCGAGCAGACGCGGCACGCTCACCGGCGAGTTCAGGCGCGCGAGGGTGAGCATCTTCTCCACCAGCGCGCGCATGCGCGTGGTCTCGGCGTACATGCCCTCGATCACGCGCCGATCGAAACCGGCGAGCACGTCGCTCTTGCGCAGAATGTCCACATAGCCGCTCACGATCGTCAGCGGCGTACGCAATTCGTGCCCGGTCTCGGCAAGAAAGCGCTGATACCGCTCGGCGGCGGCACGCCGCTCTTCGAGATTCGCGAGCAGCGCCGCCCGTTCGCTGCGCCGCTGCCGCGCCGCGTACCGAACGGCGAACGAGATCGCGAGCGTCGAGACGAGCAGCACGAGCAACGCATCGATCGCGAGGAAGCGCAGCAAGGCCGGTCCGCCGGGAGCCACCGTTATCACCGCGCCCTCGCGACGAATCGCGATCGGTGCGATGTGCGCGAGTTGCAGCGCGAACCCCACGAACGGCGAGCGGGGCGGCCGCGCGCGCCTGCCGGGACCTCCCGGTCCTTCGGGCCCGCCGGGTCCCGGCATCGCGGGCGGCAGCGGATGCTCGCGCAGGTCGCTGCCGAAGGCGTCGATCACGCGTCCGGTCTCGAAATTCGCCACGATCACGTGCAGATCGTCACGCACGATCGTGCGCACGAAGCGCCGGTCGGGAGCGGCCCCCGCGTCGATGAGCGTGCGCGCGAGATCCGCCTGCGCCGATACTTCCGACGCGAGCGCGTGCACGCGCATCATCCACGCGGCGGCACCCGTGCCGAGCATCAGCACGATCGCGATCGCCGTGAGGGCGGAGACCCGTCGCATCATCATCCTCGATTTTCGGATGCAAACTTAAGCCGGCCTGTGATCGCTCCCAAAGATATCCCGGAACGCGCACGTTACGCTGCGGTCACATCACTCCACGCGACACGAAGGGATCGAAGCGATGACGCCTCTCGCGCGTATCGCGGCCTGCGCGGCCGCAGCTCTCCTCAGTCTCACCGCCTGCGGCGGCGGTGGAGGCGGTAGCGCATCCGCAAGCAGCGGGCTTCCCGTCGTGCAATCGAGCGCGCCGGGCGCGCCCACGTCGTCGGGGACGACGGCGAGCGCATCGTTCACCTGCCCGACCGCGATGACGTCCTCGGGCCCGCTCGACTGCACGAAACTCCCGCTCGGCGATTTGAAATATAGCACCACCGGCGCGAAGCAGGGCTACATCTATCTCTGCACGACCCCGCGCAACGGATCGCCCGCCGGAGCGCCCGGCCCGTGGCTCGACACGGCAAACGGAACCTGGAACTACACCCAAAAGATCGCGGTACAAGGCAGCGTCTCGTATCCGGGCACCTTCTCCGAGACGGTAAACGGTACGCAGCGCACGATCGTCAGCAACGGCGAACCGGTCGGCCCCGAAACCGCGGGCGTCTTTCCGATCGCCGCGAGCGATCCGGCCTATCAGTACGATCGCAATCCCAACCACATCGCCGCGCAGAACGACGTCTTTACCCTGCCCGCCGATCCCACCGCGGCGGCCTCGCCCGGCTGTCTCTCCGGCGGCACGATCGGAATCACCGTCACCGGCGTCGCGATTTACGATGCGTTCGATGCGGCCGGATACGACGGCGTCGCGCACGAGATTCAGGATTCGTGCAACGGACATCCCGATCAATCGAGCACCTACCACATGCACGGCCACCTGCAGCAGTGCGTGCACGACGACGGATCGCCCACGCAGAACTCTTCGCTGCTCGGCTATGCGCTCGACGGCTTCGGCATCTACGGCCCGTGGTACGACGGAAAAATACTCACCAGCGCCGATTTAGACGCCTGTCACGGCACGACGAGTCCCGTGATGTGGGACGGCAAGCTCGTCACGATGTACCACTACGTCTCCACCTACGATTTCCCGTACACGCTCGGCTGCTATAAGGGCACGCCGATCAAGGTTGGGCCGGGCGCGTAGTCTCCTCGGCGAGCAGTTCGGGCACGGCGTCGCCGTCGAGAAACACGTGCAGTTCGCTCGGCGAGAACTGCAGACCGCTCCAGAACGGTCCGAACTCGCCGTACCGCGCGCTCGCTTCGTCGAAGCGCATCTCGTAGACGAGCTTTTTGAAGACGAGCGGGTCGTCGGCGTAGAGGTCGACGCCCCACTCGTAATCATCGAAGCCGATCGAGCCCGAGATCACCTGCGTGACCTGCCCGTGATACGTGCGCCCGACCTTGCCGTGTTCGGTCATCAGCTTGGCGCGCTCGGCGAACGGCAGCATGAACCAATTATCCGCGCCGTCGCGCTTTTTGTTCATCGGATAGAAGCAGGCGTAGCGGCGGCGCGGAATCGTCGCCCACAAACGCGGTCCCACGTACGGGCTCTCCGCCTGTTTGCGCACGAGTTCGTCGAACGCATCGATCCACTCGGGTGAGTTCGCCTCGAGTCCGCGCTCGCGCAACTGTTCGTGAATCTTGCCGGTGGCGTCGTACATGCCGAGTTCCAGCACCGAAACGTACGATCCGAGCGGTTTCAAAAACGCGCGCAGTTCCAGCTTGTCCACCAGCGCCTGCGCATAGGCGAGCCCGTCGAAGGTGCGCGCGTAGTGCGTGAGCATCAGGTCGCCCTTGTGTCCGACGATCTGCGCGAGCGCCGCGTCGCCGCCCGATGCGGAGCGCAGGTGATCGAAGAGATCGGTCGCATGCGCCGCGTGTTTGGCGCGACGTTTTTCGGAGAGCGCATCCCAGCCGATGCGGTCGAACGAGAACATCCGGTGGAGAATCCACCAGCCTTCGAGTGATTCGGGAACGTTCGGGTCGCGCATGATCTACGTGGGTCCTCCCGGGTGCAGCGCGCGAGCGCGGCGCATCTCGGCTTCGACTTCGGCGAGCAGGGCCTCGGGGCGCTCGCGATATTTCGGCCAGAGCTGCGGCATGTGCGTGATGTCGTCGAGCACGCGCGCATAGACGGCGTTGACCGGCGTGGGAACGCCGAGCGCGCGTCCGGCGTTCGCGACGGCGCCGTTGAGCGCGTCGACCTCGGTCTGCGGCTTGCCGGCGCGCAGATCGAGCAGCAGCGAAGGCGGCTTGCTGCCGCGCCCGCTCGCGATGCGGTTCGCAAGCAGCGTCCGCGCGAGCGGACTCGGCAGCGTCGCCACGCCGAAGAGCGCGTTGACCGGATAACGCGGCAGATCGATCGGCGTAAGGTTCATCGCCTTCATCACCGCGCGCACCTCGCGAATCATCCGAATCTCGAGTGCGAAGATCTTCTCGAAATGCACGAGCCGATTCGGCAGCACGTTCAAGATGGCGCAACCCGCATTGGCGAGCACGTTGAGCGAGAGTTTGCTCCACTTCATCGCGCGCCAGTCCTCAACGACTTTGACGTTGATCCCGGCGCTCGCGAAGGTCGCGGTGAGCCAGTTGTACGCGCGATCGCCGACCGGCGCGAAGGCCAGGCCGCCCGCGTTCGCCGCGGTCACGCGGCCGTCGCGATCGCGATCGACCGGCACGGTGAGCGCGGCCGAGACGACGTTGTCCGCGCCGAACGCGGCGGCCAGCTGCTCTTCGTTCGTCACGCCGTTCTGCGGCGTGACGAACACGCAGCGCTCCGGCGCGACGATCGCCTTACGCAGCGTGGCAATCGCGCTCTCGGTGTCGTACGCCTTGGTGGCGACGATTGCGAGATCGGCCTCGAACGGCGTCACCTCGTCGAGCGTGCGCGGAGCATATGCCACCTCAACGGCGATCGACTGCAATCGTTCGCCGAGAAAGGTGCCGACCGCGCCGCGCCCCACGATGTAGGCCTTCACGACGCAAGCCCCGTGCTGCCGAAACCGCCCTCGCCGCGCATCGTGGCGGGCAGCTCGGCCACCGGTTCGAATGCCGCCTGCACGACCGGCGCCACGACCAGCTGTGCGATGCGATCGCCGCGGCGGATCACGAACGGTTCGGCGCCGAGATTGGCGAGGATCACGCCGACCGGCCCGCGGTAGTCCGCGTCGATGGTGCCCGGCGAATTCAGGCACGTCACGCCCGCTTTGAGCGCGAGGCCGCTGCGCGGACGGATCTGCGCTTCGAATCCGGGCGGCAGCGCGATGGCGAATCCGGTCGGAACGAGCGCGCGCGCGCCCGGCAGCAGGGTGAGGTCGTCCGTCACCGCCGCGCACAGGTCGGCGCCGGCGGCGAGATCGCTCATATAGACGGGCAGCGGCAAGCCTTCGCCTTCGGGCAGGCGCCGCAGCGCCACGCGCACGCGTTCAGACATCAGGGCAGGGTCATTTTGCAAGAAGCTGGGCTAACTCTTCCCGGAAGCTCTCGATATCGCGGAACGACCGATAGACGCTCGCGAAGCGGATGTAGGCGACCGGGTCGAGGTTCTTAAGGGCTTCCATGAGCTTCTCACCGACCATGGTGGAGCTCACCTCGCTCTCGCCGCGCGCGAAGAGATCGCGCTCCAAATCGGCGGCGACCGCCTCCATCTGACTCTCGGAGATCGGCCGCTTCTCGCACGCTTTGCGCAAGCCGCCGAGGATCTTCTCGCGATTGTACTGTTCGCGACGCCCGTCTTTTTTGACGACGAAGAGACGCGGAGCTTCCATGCGCTCGTACGTCGTGAAGCGATGCTTGCAGCGCGGATCGAGACACTCGCGCCGGCGGCGAACCACGGTTTCGTCGTCGCGGGAGTCGACGACGCGCGTCTCGCTCTTGCGACAGGTCGGACAGATCAGACGGCTACCCTCATGGGTGCCCACATCTTGTGGGTTCTCGTATTATACGGCACTACCGCTAGTAAACGCAAAGAGGCCGCCCGAGCGGGCAGCCTCCACACACCGAAGGGTTCGCGCGTGCCCTAGCTGGCCGCGCCGATCTTGAACATCTTGGTACCGCACTCGGGGCACTTGCCCTCGGTCGCGGGACGGCCGTTCTTCATCGTAATCTGGACGGCGTCTTTGATCTGACGCTTCGTCTTGCACTTGACGCAATAGGCTTCTGCTGCCACCTGTGGATCCTCCAGAGCAAGGGCTGGTATTTCGGCCGGCCCGGCATGAAACTGCGGGAGCCCCTATTCGGGTGAGGCCCCCTGCCTCCTGGTGAGGAGCCCCCTCGTCGGAAAGCTCGCTTGTCGTGAAGGTTCGGGGATGGAACGAGCACGCCGAGAGTTGACCCAGGTCTTTGCCGCTTTGCGAGGTGCACGCGACTGGGCGTGGGCGGGCGAGGAGCTTTGGGTCGCGGGGAGCTTGAAAGCGCTCGCTCGCCCGTGCGTGGCGATCGTGGGCACCCGCGCCGCCACCGCCTACGGCCGCCGCCTGGCCGAACGCTTTGCGCGCGAGCTGGGCGCCGCCGGCTGCACCGTCGTCTCGGGACTCGCACTCGGCATCGACGCCGCCGCGCACGAGGGCGCGCTCGCGGTCGGCGCACCGACGGTGGGCGTGATCGGCGGCGGTCACGAGCGCTTCTTCCCGCCTCGCAACGCGGCGCTCGCGGAGCGCATGCTCGCCGCGGGCGGCGCGGTGCTCTCGCCCTATCCGCCCGAGCATCCGGCGCTGCCGCACCAGTTTCTCGAGCGCAACGCGGTGGTCGCGGCGCTCGCCGACGCGGTGGTGGTGATCGAAGCGCCCCAGCGCTCCGGCGCCCTGAACACCGCGGGCTGGGCCGCCGACCGCATTCCGGTCTTCGCGGTGCCGGGCGACGTGGATCGCGCGCACGTGCAGGGCTGTCACGCACTGATCCGCGACGGTGCAATCCTCGCCCGCGGCGCCGCCGACGTGCTCGAAGTGCTGCGGCTCGACGCGCCCCTAGCGCCCGCCGCTCCGCCGCCGGTGCGCGAGGGGCTCGCGGGCGCGCTGCTGGCCGAGCTCGCGCGCGGCGAGAGCGATCTCGACACGCTCGCCGCCGCCGCGAACGCGAATGCCGCATCCGTGCTCGCCGCGCTCGCGCTGCTCGAATGCGAAGGGCTCGCCGCGCGCAGCGGTGCAAGCTGGAGGGCATGCAGCTCCGGCTGATCGCCGTCGACAAACTCCGCTCGCCCTTCGTCGCGCAGGCGTGCGACGAGTTTCGCAAGCGCCTGCGCGCCTATGCGCCCTACGACGAGGTCGAGGTGCGCGCCGCGGCGGGCGGCGACCCGGGCGCGGCGATACGCGATGAAACCGCACGCATCCTGAAGCTCATCCGCCCCGACGAACGCGTGTGGCTGCTCGAACGCACCGGAGCGGAATTTTCGAGCATCGAGCTCAGTCGCCGACTCGACGCGGTCGCACACGACGGCACCACGCGCCTGACGTTTGTCGTAGCCGGAACCTACGGTGCGGGCGATGCGCTGATCGAACGCGCCGATACGTTGTGGTCGCTCTCCAAACTCACGTTCTTGCACGAGTGGGCGCGCATGCTCGTGCTGGAACAGCTCTACCGCGCGGCGAAGATCGCCCGCAATGAACCCTACCACCACTAGCTCCGCAATGCTCCCCGACGACGCGCTCGCCGCGTTCGCGGCCGCGATCGCCGATCTCGTCGCCGAACGCTATCCCGACGCGCCCGCACCGACGGTCGCGTTCGAAGCGCCGCGTCGCCCGGAGTTCGGCGATTTCGCCACCAACGTCGCGTTCTCGCTCGCGAAGGCCGCGCGCCGTTCGCCGAATGACGTCGCCGCGAGCCTGGTGGCCGATCTGCGCGAGAAGGCGCCCAATGTCGCCGCGCTCTTCGCGGCGATCGATCCGGTGGCGGGCTTCATCAACGTGCGCCTGGCGCCGATCGTGTGGCGCACGCAGATCGCCGCCATCCTGCGCGACGGCGAGGCGTTCGGGCGCAAGGCGCCGCGCGGCGAGCGCATCTCGCTCGAATTCGGCAGCGCCAATCCCACCGGACCGCTCGTCGTGGTGCAGGGGCGCACGCTCTCGATCGGCGGCACGCTCGCGAACGCGCTGCGTTACTGCGGCTACGACGTGTTCGTCGAGTGGATCATCAACGATCACGGCAATCAGATGGATACGCTCGGGCGCTCGCTCTACGCACGGTACGCGCAGCGCTTCGATCCGTCGCACGCCTTCCCAGAAGACGGCTATCCGGGCGAGTATCTGCTGCCGCTCGCGCAACGACTCGCCGAGCGCGACGGCGAGAAGTGGCTGCACGAGCCGGAGAGCGCGTGGTTGCCGGTCTTCGCGAAGTTCGGGCGCGACACGCTCGTCGCCGAGCAGCAGGTCACCGCGCAGCGGTTCGGCGTGCGCTACGATCTCTGGCAGAGCGAGCGCGAACTGCACGAAACGGGCAACGTGCTCGCCGACATCGCGCATCTGCGCGAGCTCGGCCACACCTACGAACTGGAAGGCGCGCTCTTCTTCCGCGCCTCCGAATTCGGCGACGACAAGGACCGCGTGATCATCCGCGGCGACGGGCGGCCGACGTACTACGGCGCGGATATCGCCTATCATTACGAAAAACTCAAGCGCGCCGATCGCGTGATCGATATCCTCGGCCCCGATCATCACGGGTACATCAACCGGCTCAAAGGCCTCGCCGAAGCGCTCGGTTATCCGGGCCGACTCGACGTGCTCATCGCGCAGCAGATCACGCTCATGCGCGGCAACGAACAGGTGAGCATGAGCAAACGCGCCGGGAACATCATCACGCTCGACGACATCCTCGACGAAGTGGGCGTCGATGCGGCGCGCTTCTTCTTCGTGATGCTCGCCACCGATTCGCCGCTCACCTTCGATCTCAAACTCGCGGTCGAAGCGAGCAGCGAAAACCCCGTCTACTACGTGCAATACGGCCACGCTCGCATTGCCTCGGTGCTCAAAAATGCCGACCCGGCCGATGTGCGGGCCGCGCGTTCGGGCGCCGATCTAGATGCGCTCGGCGAGCCGTCCGAACTCGCGCTCGCGCGCCGCTTGGGCGAACTGCCGCGCGTCGTGCAGGGCGTCGCCGATCACCTCGCGCCGCATCGCCTGGCCAAATATGCACGCGACGTTGCATCGGACTTCCACCAGTTTTATACCGAATGCAAGATCCTCACCGACGATCCCGCGCAGCGGCGCGCGCGGCTCGCGCTCTGCCTCGCGGCCAAGAGCGTGCTCGCGCAGGTGCTCGGACTCATCGGCGTCTCGGCGCCCGAATCGATGGAACGCGATGGGTGAGTATCGCAAGCGTCTGCGCAAGTTGCAGGTCGAGCTCGTCGCACTGCAGCGACGCGCGATCGCTCACGACTGGAAGGTGCTCGTCATCTTCGAAGGGCGCGACGCAAGCGGCAAAGACGGTACGATCAAGCGACTGACCGAACACACCAGCCCGCGCGAAACCCGCGTGGTCGCGCTTCCCAAACCGACGCAGCGCGAGGCGACGCAGTGGTACTTCGAACGCTACGTCCCGCATCTGCCCGCCGCGCAAGAGTTCGTCTGCTTCAACCGCAGTTGGTACAACCGCGCGGGCGTGGAGCGCGTGATGGGCTTCTGCACGCACGACGAATACGAGGAGTTCATGGAGACGGTCCCCGTCTTCGAAGGCATGTTGATCCGTTCGGGCATCCGCCTCGTGAAATACTATCTGGATATCGACAAGGACGAGCAGCGCAAGCGCTTGGAAGCGCGCCGCGAGGATCCGCTCAAACAATGGAAGATCAGCCCGATCGATCAAAGCGCGCTCGCGCACTGGGACGCCTACAGCGCGGCGCGCGACGCGATGTTCGAACGCACCTCCACGCCGGAATCGCCCTGGCTCGTCGTCGATGCCAACGACAAGAAGACCGCGCGCCTGAACGTCATCGCCGATTTACTGCATCGCCTCGACCCCAAGCACGAGCGCGCGGGGGCCGATCCGGCGATCGTCGCGCCCTACGGCCAGGGCGCCAGCCGATAGCCGCTGCCCTGCGGCACGATCTTGAGCGCGATGATGTGCCCGTCGCGAGCGCGATCGGTAATGTGGAAATCGCGATAGATCGCCTTTCCGCTCCCGCACTGTTCTAACTGCACCTCGATGAAATAGTTCGGCGTCACCTCGCCCGCGACCGAAAAGATGTGATCGAACGTCTTGCCGGGCGGGAACGGGCCGAACGCAGCCGCTTTGTGCGGACCCTGCTGCTGCACGCTCACCCGCATGCAGTGGCCGGTCGGATTGTCGAGCACGATGCGCGTGAGCCGCGTGGCGCGCGCCTGCAGCGGTGCGAATGCGGCGAGAGCGACGAGCCCGAGAAGGAGCGCACGTTTCACGAGAACCTCCGCGTTGCCATCAGTCGTTGTCGAGTTGCGCCTGGAGCCACGGCGCCACGAAGTAGCGCCAGAGAATCTTGATCAGCGCCGCGGCCGGAATCCCGAGCAGCAGGCCGGGGATGCCGAAGAGCTCGCCGCCCGCGAAGACCGCGAACATCACGCCGATCGGCGAGACGCCGACCGACTGCCCCATGATCTTGGGCACCAGCACGTTATCGCTCACGCGCGCCATCCCGAACATCACGATCTGCACCCAGAGAATCATCCAGCCGCCCTGCGGCGCGCAGAGCACCACCGCGATCGCCTGCGCGATCAACATGCCGATCACGGGAATCGCGTACGCGACGGCGGTGATGATGCCGAGGATCAGCGAGAACTTGAAGCCGAGCAACGCCGAGATCACCGCGACCACGATCCCGGTGATCGCGCTCACGATCACCTGCCCGGAGATGTAGCTGCCGAACGTCTCGGTGATCTCGGCGGCGAGATTGCGCGCCGTGTCGCGCCGATGCTGCGGAAAGAGCGAAGCGAAGCCCTCGGCGATCGCGCTGTCGTTGAGCAGAAAGAAGAACGAGAGCACGATCGCCGAGAAGGCCACGAAGAACGCGGTCGCGGTGCCGATCAGGATCGTACCGAGCGATGCCAGCGTTCCCGTGGCGAGCGCGGTCAACCGCTCCGAACTCAGCTGCCCCACGTTGAACGCGCGCTGCGGGATGCGCAGCCCCGGAATATGGCCGATCATCCAGCGTTCCGACGACGAGATCCAGTCCTGCAGATTCGACGCGTAGGTGGGCACGTTGGTCGCGAGGATCTGCAACTGCGCGACCGTGAGCGGTACCACGATCACGAGCCCGATCGCGATCGCGACGATCAGCACCGCGAAGACGATCGAGATCGCGAGCGCCTTCGGCATCTTACGCTCGAGCCGCACGCAGATGGGCTGCAGCCCGAACGCGATGAACGCAGCGATGATGAAGATCGTCAGCGTGCGCGGAATATGCTCGGCGAAGAGCCATGCGAGCACGAGTATCACGACCGCCATGCCGATAACGAGCGCGCGGCGCCAGCCGCGAGGACTCAGAGCGTTTTGCACATCAACCGCCGTTCGGTCGCGTAGCCGGATCGTTCGTAGAGCGAACGCGCGGCGGCGTTCTCTTCGGTGACCATGAGCGCCATATACGGCACGCCGCGCTTGCGTGCCTCATCCTCGGCGGCGGCGAGTAACGCGCGGCCCACGCCCTTGCCGCGGGCGGCCCGCTCCACCGCCATGTACGCGACGAACGCCTGATCGTCGCCGGTCACTTCGTCGGGCATCGAATCGACCACGAGGATGAACCCCGCGCGCTCGCCCGCGAGTTCGCCCACGAGCGCAACGTGCGCACGCGTATCGACGATCTCGAGCAGGCGTTCGTAGTTGGCGAGCACGGTCTCCGGTTGCGGATGCCGCCGGGCCGAGACGCTCGACATCACGGTGCGTTTCCCGAGCGTCTCGATGAACGCGCGATCGGCGGGCACGGCGGCGCGGATCGCGATCGTCATGCGATTAGTTGCGCCGCGACCCCGGATCGGTGATCGGTTCGCCCGCGATGCACTGCGGACACGCACTCGCTTCGTACGAGACGATCGGCATCTTCAGCAGCGCGAAGGTGGGCACGCCGAAATCCGCGTTTCCGCGCTCGACGATCACGCCCACGCCCACGGGATCGGCGCCGTGCTCGCGTACCACGTCGAGCACCTCGCGCACGGAGAGTCCGGTGGTGACCACGTCTTCCACCACCAGAGCCCGATCGCCGGGCGCCAGGTGAAAGCTCCGGCGCAGCTTGGGAACGCCGTTCTCCTTCTCCACGAAGATCGCGTCGGTGCCGAGCTGACGCGCGACTTCGTAGCCGAGTACGATGCCGCCGACCGCCGCGCTCACCACGATCGTCGGCTTCGCATCGGCGAAGTGCGCGGCGATCTCGCGGGCGATCGCCTCGACGAGCGGCGGCGATTCGAGGATGCGGAACTTCTGGATGAAGCGGTTGCTGTGACGGCCGGAACTGAGGCGGAAGTGCCCCTCCAGCAGTGCGCCGCGCTGCTGGAGCGCGGCGGCGAGATCGACGTTGGACGCACTAGGCATGCGCGCTCATTTCGTCAAGCACGGCGCGCGCCGCTGCAAGCGGGTCGTTCGCGCCCGTGATCGGTCGTCCGACGACCAGGTAGTCGGCGCCTTCGGCAACCGCTTGCGCCGGGGTCATCACGCGCCGCTGATCGCCCGGATCGCTTCCGCTCGGCCGAATGCCCGGCGTGAGGGTAAGGAAATCCGCGCCGAGACGCTCCTTGATCCCGCGCGCTTCGTGCGCGCTGCAGACGACACCCGCGCAGCCCGCATCGCGCGCGAGCGCCGCCAGACGCGCGGCATTCTCCGCCGCGTCGCCGCGCAGCCCGATGGTGGCGAGGTCGTCGGAGGCGTGGCTCGTGAGGATCGTCACCGCAAAGACGTGCGGCTGCGAGATGCCGAGCTCGCTCGCACGCGCGCGCGCCGATTCGACCGCGGCGCGCATCATCTCGGCGCCGCCGAGCGCGTGCACGTTGATGATGTGCGCGCCGGGACGCACGAGGGCGCGCATCGCGGCGCCGACCGTGCGCGGAATGTCGTGCAGTTTCGCATCGACGAAGAACCGTACGTCGCGCGCCTCGCAATACGAGAAGATGCGTTCCGGATAGCCGTAGAGCGACTCCATGCCGATCTTGAAGATCACATCGAGCTCGTACAGCCGATCGATCAAGCGTTCCGCTTCGTCGGCGGAGGGTACGTCGAGCGCGACGATGAGCTGGGCCACGTTATCCTTCATCTCCTTCGAACTGGTAGGGATTGGCGAACCCCACGTTCGCCTTGCCGACGATCTGCCGCAAGCTCGCGCAGTTACGGCGCGCGAGATACTCCGCAAGCTCGTCCACGATGCGCACGGGAATGCGCGGGTCGGTAAAGTTGCCGGTGCCGATCGAGACGGCGCTTGCGCCCGCAAGGAAGAACTCGAGCGCATCGGTGACGGTCTCGATGCCGCCTTGTCCGACGATCGGAATCTTCACCGCGCGCGCGACTTCGTAGACCGCGAGCACCGCGATCGGGCGAATCGCGGGTCCGGAGAGACCGCCCGTCACGTTGCCCAGTCGCGGACGCCACGTCTCCACGTCGATCGCCATGCCGCGCACCGTGTTGATCACCGCGAGCGCATCGGCGCCCGCCGCCTCGGCTTCGCGCGCGATGCCCGCGATATCGGTGACGTTCGGCGAAAGCTTGACGATCAGCGTCTTATCCGTCGTCGCGCGCGCGGCGCGGACCACGTTTGCGGTGAGACGCGGATCGCACGCGAAGGTCTCGCCCTCGTGCGCCACGTTCGGACACGAGATGTTCAGCTCGATCGCTTTGATCTCGTCGCGCGCCGCGAGCCGTTCCACCGTGTAGGCGTAATCGTCGACCGAGAAGCCCGCCACGCTGCCCACCACCGCGCAGGGACGTTCCGCGAACTTCTTCACGTCGTGATCGAGATACCAATCGATGCCCGGGTTCTGCAGGCCGATCGCGTTGAGCATGCCCGCGGGCGTGTGCACCAAGCGCGGCGTGGGATTGCCCAGGCGCGGCAGGCGCGTGACGCTCTTGAGCACCACGGCGCCGATGCGCGAGAGATCGACGAACGGCGCGAATTCCTCGCCCGATCCGTAACAGCCGCTGCCCATGAAGGTCGGGTACGGAAGCTCGAGTTTGCCGATCGTCACCGAGAGATCGACGCTGTGTGTATTCACGTCTCGTCCTACCACCGAAGCTCGTGCGCCCAAAAGACGGGGCCCTCTTTGCAGATGCGCGCGTAGACGACGTCGCTGCCTTGCCGTTCGGCAGGCGGAAAGCTCGGCGCTTGCGCGGAGTCGCGCACGAGCGGTACGACGCAGCCCCAACATCCGCCGACGCCGCAGGCAAAGGTTTCTTCGAGCGAGAGCTGCGCGGGCACGTTCATCTCGCCCGCCGTGCGCGCGACCGCGCGCAGCATCGGCGAAGGTCCGCACGCGAGGATCAATTCGGGCGGTTCGTGCGTTTGCGCGAGCAGCTCGGTGACGTATCCGCGATATCCGTCGCTGCCGTCATCGGTCGCGACGAGCACGTCGCAGCCCTCGGCCGCAAAGCGCTCGCGCTCCACCAGCAGATCGCGCGTGCGCGCACCGTAGTAGAGCCGCACGCGCGCCCCCGCCGCGAGCGCGCGTTGCGCGGGCAGCAGCACCGACGCGATGCCGACGCCGCCCGCCACGATCGCCACGTCACGCGCGTCGCCGATTGTAAAGCCATTGCCAAGCGGGCCGATCACGCCGAGCGGATCGCCGATCTTCAAGGTAGCGAGTTCGTGCGTGCGCTTTCCGACCGCGAAGAAGAGCAGGCTCACGCGTTCGTCGTGCGCTTCGTAGATGCCGAGTGCCGTCGCGGCGGTCTCACCGCTGGGCGGAATGACCATCGCGAAGTGCCCCGGACGGGTCACACGCGCGAGCGCCGGAGCGTGTAATCCTATGAGCACGATGCCGGGCGCGAGCTCGCGGCGATCGATCACCGTCACATCGTGGACGGCGGATGGAGAGACGGTGGGCATAACGGCTCAGGCATTTCGCCGAATTTTAAAAAAAGTCCGGGCCGAAGCACTGAACCTTTCTGCGACGAAAGCCGTTATAGAGATTAGAGACGCAAACGCGAGAAAGGAGGGTCCGCAGATGGCAGGTCTCATGGTCTTCAAAACGTTAGCCGACGCACTTCGCGCCGGGTATCAGGTGTATGACCGTACTGCGGACGGGTATCTCGTACGTACGAGAACTTCGGCGGGTTGGGCGATCGCGATCGTCTCCTGCAAGTAAGTACCTCCTTCTCGTAAGACTCCTCGCACACGAGTAACCTCCAAAGACCTCTAGCAGCAGCAACACCGCCGGTTCTTTCGAACCGGCGGTGTTGTTTTTGTCGAACGAACGGAGCGAGGGAGCGGTTAGCGCAGGTCGGGCGGCTGGACCGGCTTCTCGATCTCGGGCGTCGAGCCCGGACGCCACGCATACGGTCCCGACGAGGGCGGCGGCGGCGTCGGCCCGGGCGACGGCCCCGGCGGCGGGCCGAAGTTCGCGCCCTGATGCGACTGGTTGCCCGCGATCATGCCGGGGAGACGTGCTCCGCCGAGCACGGCACTGATGATCTGCCCGATCCCCACGAACATCGGAACCAAGCCGCCGAGCAGCCACGGCCCGGGATAGAACGTGCCGCCGTGCATACCGATGAACGAGAGCCCGATCAGCAGGGCGAAGCCGACGAAGGTGATCCGGATACCCTTGTTCATCGCCATCTGGGCGTAGTAGGCGGGATCGTACGCGCCGCCCATCGGCGGCGGCATCTGCATCCCGGGGCCGGGCGGCGGCGGAACCGGGCCCTGCCACGTGCCGCGGCGCATCGCGCGCAGATCCGGCGGGGGCATGTAGCCCTGACGGATCATCGCCATCCGCTCCTGGTGCGCGAGGACGCGTGAGATGATCCAGGCCGCGACCGGCGCACCGAAGAGAAAGAAGATCGCAAAAAGTGGTACCAGCTGTTCCATGGTTCTACCGGGCTCCGTTCGTCGAAATATGGATCGATCCGTCTTCGGTACGCACCTGCATGCTCGCGTTGCCCCCGCCGACCTGCACCGTGCGGCTCGCCGAGTCGTCGCCGTCGGTCTCCGACCCGTCGACCTCGATGCTGCCGTCGCCGGTCGAGGCGGCGATCCGGGCATCGCTGCCCGCGGCGAGCGCGAGATGCACGCTGCCGTCGCCGGTCGAGAGCGCGTAGCTGCCGCCCGCCGGGAAGAGGCCGCTCACGGTGAGCGAGCCGTCGCTCGTATGGATCTTCGCCTGCGGCGCCGCACCGAGTAGACGGATACCGCGCGCGGTGATGTGGCCGTCGTCGGTCACGAGCGAGATCGCACTCCCGCTCAGGTCTTCGGCGCTGATGTGGCCGTCGTCACTCCGTGCGTTCACGATGCCGCTAATATGGCGTAGTGCGATATGTCCGTCCTGCGAGGCCACCTCGACGCCGTTGCGCACGCCGGTGATCTCCGCACTTTCGCAGTGCCCGATCGTGACGTGCGCCCCGGCCGGCACCTGCACCTCGATATGCTGGCGCGAGAACATCGAGATGCCGCCGGTCGAGTAGTCGGCGCGCGAAATATGCACGCCGTCGAAGGTTCGCGTCACCTGCACCTGCGGGATCGCCTGCGTCCCGCCGAAGCGCCAGCCGGAGAACGTGGTATCGTCCTTCACGTGGATCATGCCGTCACTCGACGCCGTCACGGCCACACCGCTCTCCGGGTCGTCGATCTGCACGTGCGGCGCGGGGCCGGCGGCGATCGGCGCGATCGGGTGCGCGGTGAACGACGATTGATGCATCGATCCCGCGAAGGCATTATGCCAACCGTCGCCGTGCAGGACCGCAAGGACGGCGCCGACGATCAGCACTTCGACGGCGAGCAGCATCGCGACGACCGCGACTCTCGAAGGTTGGCGCATCGCAAGCACTAGATCCGCGGACCCCAACCGTCGAAGGTGGGGCGCAGGGTGCCGGAATCAAGACGACCAAGCGTGGTTCTCGTTCCGGGAAGGGTTTTGTCTAATTTGTTTGCGGTAAGCATCACAGGGTCGGGCCTCCGAAAATCGATCTGTCCCACGTACGCCCCGGCCCACGTGTTGTTTCACGGTACCACCCGAAACATCGGGCACCGTGGCCCCGTAGATGATGCATCATGTCGGCAGTGCTTGCGGAGCGTCGGCGGGTAGCGACGGTGTACTCCGAACCGGACGACGGCCAGCTCGTGGCGATGACCCTCGGTGGAAACCCCGAGGCCTTTGCCACGCTCGTCGCACGGTACGACCGCGCGGTCTACCATCTCGCCTTCCGCACCCTGCACGACGTCGAGGAAGCGAAGGATGCGACGCAGGAAGCCTTTTTCAAGGCCTATCGGTCGCTGCGCACCTTCAAGACCGGGGCGAAATTCTCGACCTGGATTTTTTCCATCGTGTATCACGCCTGCTGCGACCGTTTGAACCGCCGCAAGCGTTATAGTAATGAGGAGCTTCCGGAACGGGCGGATCCCGGGCCCGGCCCCGAGCGCGAAGCGATCGCGCTCGACGAAGCTCGTCGGCTGCGCGCCGCCATCGACGCGCTGCCCGAGAAGTACCGGACGGTCATCACCCTCTACCACCTGCAAGGCAAACAGTACGAAGAAATCGCCGAGGTGCTGGGTCTGCCGATGGGTACGGTGAAAACACATCTATTCCGAGCGAAAGAGCAGCTGCGCAAGCTCTTGAACGCGGAGGAGGTAACGGAATGAATTACGACAGCGACGATGCCCTCGACCGAGCTCTCTTCGCGCTGCCGCTCGAGGAGCCGCCGGCCGATCTGCGTGCCGCGATCCTCACCGCGACCGCCTTCCGCCCCGCCCCCCTCTTCAATCCCTGGGAGATCGTCCTGCTCGGCACGATCGTCGCGATCGCGCTCTGGCTCGGCGCCGTGATCGTGATGGGCGGCAGCAACCTCTTCGTGGAGAGCGTCGAGAAGATCGGCGGGCTGCTCAACGAGGCCTTCGGCAACCTCACCACCCTCGCGTGGATCGCCGCGGGCGGCGCGACCGCTCTGTGGCTCTCGATTTTCACCGGGTTCCAATCTCCGGCGAAGGGCACGTTCACGCCGCGTCGCTAATTCGTCGGCATGAACGAGCCGGCGCCCGCTTATAAGATTCTGGTCATCGAAGATGACGCCGCGATCAGCCGCGTGCTGTCGCTGGAACTCGCCCACGAAGGCTACGAGGTCGAGACCGCGCGCGACGGCCTCGAAGGGCTCGAAAAAGCCCTCAAAGAGCCCGATCTCGTGATCCTCGACCTGATGCTGCCGCGCATGGACGGCCTGGAAGTCTGCCGCCGCGTGCGCGCGAAGAGCAGCGTGCCGATCATCATGCTCACCGCGAAAGACCGCGTGCCCGATCGCGTCGAGGGACTCGATCTCGGCGCCGACGACTACCTCACCAAGCCCTTCGCCACGCCCGAACTGCTCGCGCGCGTACGCGCGCGTCTGCGCGAACGGCATCCGCACGCGAACGTGATCGCCTATCGCGACGTCGTGATGGATCGCGATCGTCGCGAGGTCACCCGCGCGGGCCGCGCGATTGCGCTCACGGCCAAAGAGTATGCGTTGCTCGAATACTTGTTGCTGCATCGCAACAAAGTGCACACGCGCGACGAACTCTTCAACGGCGTCTGGGGCAGCGATTTTCTCGGCGATTCGAATTTGATCGACGTCTACATCCGCTACTTGCGCGGCAAGATCGACGACGGATTCGACGAGAAGCTCATCTCGACGGTACGCGGCGTCGGATACACGATTCGCGATTGAAGCTCTCGCTCAAGTGGCGCATCGCCGGCGCCTATGCGCTGCTCCTGATCCTCGTGCTCGCCGCGACGAGCGCGGCGATCGTCACGCGCTTTCAAGCGATCCTCTATGCCGAGGCGCGCGCGCGGGTCGATACCACGATGCACGAGATCGTGCAGGCGGCGCTCTCGGCCGATCCGTTCGCGACCGAACCGTTCTCGAGCGACGCGATCCTGCCGTTCTTCAACAGCACGAACCTCGAAACGTGGGCATCGGCCACGACCTATCTACAGGTCGACGATCTCGCGGGCTATCCGATCGCGCGCTCATCGAATCTGGGCGGCGTGCGCATTCCCCCGAACCCCGCGCTCACCCCCGCGCATCCGACCGCATATCGCATCGTGCGCGCCGACGGGCGCACCTTTCTCATCGAGGATCGCCTGCTGCGGGGACGCAGTTCGGGGGCGGTGATTCACGTGGCGGAGCGATTGGACGTGCTCGAACGCACGCTCGCGCAGACGCGCGAGACGATCGCGATCATCCTCGCCGCCGCGATCGCGGCGGTCATCGTGCTCGCGATCGCGATCGCCGCGCGCACGATCGCCCCGATCACGCGACTCTCGCGGGCCATGCGTGAGATCGGCTCCGACCGCCTCGACCGCCGGCTCGAAGGCCCGCCGCGATCCGACGAAATCGGCGAGCTGATGCGTAGCTTCAACGATCTGCTCGCACGGCTCGAAGAGGCGTTCGCCCGCGAACGGCAGTTCATCTCCGACGCATCGCACGAATTGAAGACCCCGCTCACCTCGATCAACGCGAACGCCCAGTTGCTGCTGCGCTGGGGCGATCGCGACGAAACGATTCGACGCGAAAGTCTGGAGACGATCGAGCACGAAAGCGCGGCGCTCGCCGAGATGGTCAACGGCATGCTCACGCTCGCCAAAGCCGATCGCGGCGACGCGCTCCCCAAAGAACCCGTCTCGCTCTCCCACGTGGCGCAGGAAGCGCTGCGGATGTGCGCCGGGCGCGCCGCGGAGAAAGGCCTCTCGCTCGTCTTCGAGCCGACGAGCGAATCGACGATCGTCGAAGGCGATCCGCACCTGCTGCGGCAGCTGATCGGCAACCTGATCGACAACGCGATCAAATTCACGCCCGCCGGACACGTGCGCATCGCGCTCGGCGCGGCGGAGACGACCGCGTGGATCGAGGTCGACGACACCGGTCCCGGCATCCCCGAAGCGGAGCTCGCCCACGTGTTCGAGCGTTTTTATCGCGCCGATCGCGCCCATTCGCGCGCGGTCGCGGGAACGGGCCTCGGCCTTGCGATCGTGCGCTCGATCGCCCGCGTGCACGGCGGCAGCGTGGAGGCGGGACGTGCGCCCGAAGGCGGCGCTCGTCTGCGCGCGAGCTTTCCGCGCATCGATCCGCGCCTCACCGAGCCTTCATGAACCCCTGCGCGCGGCGGACGTACAATGGTGGCGTGATGGCGACGTTGCGACGGCGGGCGCTCGGATGGCTCCCGCTCGCATTCGCGTTGGGAGCGCTCTTCGGCGGCGCGGCCACGGCGGCACCGCTCGAGTTCCCCGCGAGCGCGCCCGTCGTCTACGTGCGCATGACGCAAGGCAACGTGACCGTGCGCACCTGGCAACGTGACGTGGTTCGCGTCGACGGGGCGCCGACCGTCGAGGCGCGGGCGTTACCGCAGCGTTTCGTCGCGCGCCGGCTGCCGCACCAGATCATGCTGTGGTCGCAGCGCGTCCGCACGAAGGACGGCGCCACGCTCACGCTTCCCGCCGAGCCGTTCCCGCTGCCCGATCTCGCCGCTGCTGCGCACGACGGCGTGCTCGTGCGCGGCAACGGCAACGCGACGATCATGATTCCCGCGAACACCGCGCTGCTCGTGACGGTCGTCCGGCGCGGCGCGATCGCGCTCAGCGGCTATCGCAACGGCACGTTCGCGGCGCTGATGGGCGGCGGGCGGATTACGCTGAGCGGGGTCGGCGGCACCGGTGCGGTGCAATTGAACAACGGCCCGTTCGTCGCCCGGAATAGCGACTTCGCGCGCATCCGCGTGCGCACGGGGCGCGGGGCGATGTACTTCGAGCACTGCAACGCGGCGCAAATCCAGGCGACGAGCCTGCTCGGCTCGATCGTCTACGATAACGGCACCTTCGCGCCGGGACTCGCGCGCTTCGAATCCGAGCGCGGCAACATCGCGCTCGGCGTGAACGGCGGCGCGCAGATCAACGCGCACAGCGACGCGGGGCGCATCTTCGACGCGCGCGGCGCGCAGGTCACGCGCGGGGCGAACGACGCGCAAGCGGCGTTCGAGCGCGGCGGGCCGGTCGTGACCGCCACGAGCAAACGCGGCGCGGTGATCTTTTATCGCGGCGCGCTCCGCGCGCATCCGCAGTTGCTACAGCGCTTCAAATTCCGACGCGTGCCCGCCATGAAGCGGTTCGGCGGCGGTCGCCCGATCGGCCGCCCGCACGGGCGTCCGCGCAAACCGCGTTAGAGCAGGTAGATGCGCATCATCGCCATGTCGAGCTTAAAGGTGTGCTGCGGAAGCACCGCCTCCACGCCGTAGCCGCACGCCTCGAAGAAGCGCTGCGCGCCGAGCAGATGCGGCACCATCACCGTCATTTTGTGGCAATTGTAGTAGTTCGCCACGTCGGCCATCCGCTCCACGATCGCGCGGCCGATGCCGCGGCGTCGATGCGCGGGATCCACGACGAGCGCTTCGATCGCGCCGAGCGAGGCCGCGACACGCAGCGTTCCCGCCGCGATCGTCGACTCGCCCTCACGCACCGCGAAGCCGTAGTCGGCTTCGTGCCGGATCACCGGAAACTCGTAGTACGCGCGCAACGCCTCGCGCTCGTGCTCGCGGTAGAACTCCGCGAGCTCCGAGGTTTGCACGCGCAGAATCTCAACGGCCGGCTGCGGCAATTTCAGTCTCCAGATCGATGGTGCGAAAATCGTGGGCGGCGATCGCGCGCAGACCGAGTCGGTCTTCGAGCTCCTGCGCGAGCGCGGGCGGATCGGCTTCGAGCATCTTCGTGCCGAAGTGCTGAAAAATCGCGACGCGCGGACGCACGCGTTCGACGATGCGGCATGCGTCGTCCCAGGTGAGGTGATCGACGTCCATATTGTCGCGGAAGCGCAGTACGTTGACGATCAACGCGTCGGGTTCGTGCGCGGCGTAGTCGTCGGCGAGCTCGTCGAAGTAGCGACCGCAGGGCAGGTACGAGACGCGCAGCCCCTCGTGCCGAAAATGCATGCCGTACGTCTCCACCGCATGCACGTGGCGGATCGAGGTGTACATCTCCACGTCGCCGATGCGGTACGGTCCGGAGCGAGGCGCGAGCGCTTCGACGCGTTCGGGAAAGCCTTGCACGTAGGGCAGCACCGTCGCCTCGCCGCTCAGCGCATCGGGCGGCGCGAGCAAGACGCCTCGCTTGCGAAAGCCGCCGGAGGTCATCGCCTCGATCATCGCGGTGGCGTCGCCCGCGTGATCGAGATGTTTGTGCGAGAGCACGATCGCGTCGAGTTCGCGCGGGTTACACGGCGGAACGTGTCCGAGCGCGCGAACGAGGGCACCCGGGCCGGGGTCCACGTGAATCTGCGTCTGACCGAGACGCAGCCACATCCCGCCGGATGCGCGAATCTGGCGCGCGACGACGAATCGCGCGCCGCCGCTGCCGAGAAAGAGTACCGATGCGGACAAAGCTAGGCTAGATTACGTCGCTCCTGCGGGACTTCATGCTTGCTCGCGTACAAGCTGAAGAACTGGTCGAGGTTGCTCCGATATTGCTCGAGCGCGACGCTCCAGAGCCGCAGCGCGGCGCAGCCGGACTCGGTGACGGTGTAGATCCGACGAGCGGGGCCCTGGTCTTTCGGGTCCCACCACGATGAAATGTACCCCTCGCGTTCGAGTTGGCGCAGGGCGCGGTAGACGGTGCCCGGATCGCTGACCACGTCGAACTTCTCTTTGAGTTCTTTCATGATCTCGTAGCCGTGCAGGTTATGGTCTTTGAGCATGACCAGGAGCCATGCCATCAGGTAATTCTTCGGGGTGCCCTTGGGTGGGAGACCGTTGTCACGCCCCGCGTGAACGGCTGATGATTCCTCCACGAACATCAAACGAGCCGT
Organism: Vulcanimicrobiota bacterium; assembly: GCA_027306785.1. Lineage (GTDB taxonomy): Bacteria > Vulcanimicrobiota > Vulcanimicrobiia > Vulcanimicrobiales > Vulcanimicrobiaceae > REEB354. The sequence continues at coordinate 14,883 of DAHUZB010000032.1, read as the reverse complement.
ATCCTTCCGAGAATGGGTCTTTAGCACTAGACCCGCAACCCCGGCTCTGTTGTCGCTTTACGGAATGTTAACCTGCCGACAAAGTCGCATTTTGGCGTTTTTCTGGCACAGCAGGACTCCGGCGAAGCGGCATTGAGGGTACCCACGCATCATGCAGTACGTCCCGACGGCCGAATTCATGCAGCGCCTCTTCACCGGGGGCGAGGTCTCCCGGCGCTCGATTCTCACGGCGCTCTTCGCGAACGCCGACGTGGCCGCGATCGCCAACGAGCACGGGGTCGAACGCGGCGCCCTGCTCGCGGCGGCGGCCGAGCACGAGGCGAGTCCCGCCGGTGCGCGCCTGCGCGACGCCGTGGCCCGCATGCGCGAGGGTGCGCCCGCGATGCCGAGCGGCGCCGCCTTTCCCCCCGACCTCGCGGCGGCAACCGACGGCGGACTCGAATTCGTGGGGCTCTTCGTGAACCCGATGATGACGACCGCGCTGATCCTGCAGCGCGAGATGCCCTCGGCCGACGTCGCGGGACGCGCGATCGATCCGCGACTCTCCCTCGCGGCCTATGCCTCGCGCATCTTCCGCGTGCTCGCCGTCGAGCTGCCCGCGCTCGCGACCCCGCTCTCGAACGCGGCCGCCGCGCTCGAGCGGGCCTAGCGCTTAGGCCAGTACCGGGAGCGTGCCGAACTCGCCGCCGAGGATGCCGCGCGACGGCCGCCCGAGCCACCGTTCGATCACCGTCGCGTAGACCTGACGGAAGTCGGTCGTGAAGCGCAGGTTCCCCATGTTGGTCTGCGCGAGATCGGGGAGCGAGCCGTACATGCCGCCCTTCACGCCGCCGCCGACCAGAAAGAGCGGCGAGGCCTCGCCGTGATCGGTGCCGTTGCTCGCGTTCTGCGCGATGCGGCGACCGAATTCGCTGAACGTCATCGTCAGCACGCGCCGGTCGTTGCCGTGCGCGGCGAGATCGTCGTAAAAGGCCTTGAGCGCGTCGGAGAGCTCGCCGAGCAAGCGATCCTGCGTCGCTTTCTGCGACACGTGCGTATCGAACGAGCCGTGCTGCACGTAGAGCACGCGCGTCCCGACCTTGCTGCCGATGATCTGCGCCGCGAGCGCGAGACTGCGCCCGAGCGGCGTCGCGGGATACGACGCATCGGTTTTGTAGCCGGCCACGAGTCGGGGCAGTTCCTCCGAACCGCGCTGCGCGTGATCCTCGATCTCCGCGACGTGCGCGAGATAGGGGGACGTAAACGGGAACCGATTGTCGCTCACCAACTCGGTGAACGTGTGCCGCGCGGCCGCGTTCCGATCGCTGAAGAGCCCGTAGCCCTGCAGTTGCGCGACGGCCGGAACGTCGGTCTTCGTCGAGATGAGCACCTCGGGCAGCACCTGCGCGAGCGCGACGCCGTTGAAGAGATTGGTCGCCGGCAGGTTCGCATCGTCGAGATAGCGTCCGAGCCAGCCGGTGTGCTCGTAGCGTTCGGGCACGGCGGTCTGCCAGATCTCGGTCGAGCGGAAGTGCGAGTGATCGGGGTTCGGATAGCCGACGCCCTGCACGACCGCCACCATCCCCTTGTCGTACATCGCCTTGAGCGAACGCATCGTGGGATTGAATCCCAGATTGCCGTCGATCGCGAGCACGTCGTTCTTCGGAATCGCAAGCGCGGGCCGCAGCTGATAGTACTGCGGATTGCCGTGCGGCACGACGCAATTCAACCCGTCATTGCCGCCCTGCAGGTTCACGAGCACGAGCACGCGATCGCTCGAACCGGGAAGCCCCGGTAGCGTCGCATCGGCGAGGGCGCGCGCGAAGACGTGATCCGCGTTCGCGACCACGGTGATTCCCGAGATCGCGCCGAGCAAAAAGTTGCCGCGTTTCATCGTTGCAATATCTCCTTCGCGCCGTTCACGCGAGTTGGTAGGCGGGCATCGCCATCGTGAGGTAAGCCGCGCCGCGCGCGCGCTCTTCGTAATTCTCCGCCGAAAGCGCGCCGAGTGCCGAGGTTCCCGCGCCGTCGAGGTAGGCTTCCAATTGCGCGTACGATTCGGGCGGCGCGTCGCCTTGCAGAATCGCATCGGCGAGAGCGCGGGCCGCGGCGTGGGCATCGAGCGGCATGCGCGCGAGCGTCGATTGCGCCATCACCGGTGCGTTCACCATCGATGCCACGAAGTTCGCGCGGGAGATCACGGTTTGCGAGTTGATCCAATTCTGACCGCCCGGCCACCCGGCGACGTTGGGCGGCGAGAAGAGCACCTGCCCCATCTGCGCGAGCGCGGGGACGCTGCGCGGCTCGATGCGCCTCAGACCGAACGCCTTATGCGTGCCGACCACGAACTCGACCGGACTCTTCACGAGCGCGCGATAGGCGCGCGGCGAGTAGAAGACGTTGCTGCGCAGCAGCGTCGAGACGACCGGCGCGACATCGTAATCGTGCTTTCGGATGAGCGCCGCGACCGCGTCGACCAAGGGCGGCTCGGCCCCGTCGTACACGAACGCATCGAGCAATTTGCCCGCCCAAAAGCGCGCGCAGGCCGGCTGTTCGTAGATGATGTTCACGATATCGGCGCCGTCGAAGTTGCCGGTGCGGCCGAGAAACGTCTTCACGCCGTCGTCGTGCGTACGATGATTGAAGAAAAATTCACCGGTTCGGCGGTTGATGCTCCAACCCGTGAAGGCGCGCGCCGACTGGCGCACATCCTCTTCGGTGTAGTTGCCGTGCCCGAGCGTAAAGAGCTCCATCAGCTCGCGCGCGTAGTTCTCGTTGGGGTGCGCCTTGCGCGAGTCGGCGTTATCGAGATAGAGCAGCATCGCCGGATCTTTGCTCACCGCCATCGTGAGTTCGCGCAGATTTCCGAGCGCGTGCGCCCGATAGAGTTGATTCTGCGCGTACACGTAGGACGGCCACACGCCCTTCTGCAGCGCCGCGGTCGTAAAGTGACCGTGAAAGAAGAACGTCATCTTCTCCTGGAGCGGCGCGGGCGTGACGAGCATCCGATCGAGCCACCATTCCCGCATCGACCGGATCGACGCGCCGCTCGCTTTGCGCGCCTGCATAAAGAGCGCGCGCCGCTGCGTCTTATCGCCGCGGATGAAGCTCGCGAAGAGCGGGCGCGGATCGTACACGTCCGGCGGTTCCGGCAACGACGAGGTATCGGGAAAGCGGATCAGCGACTCGACGGCGTCGCTCGCGGACATTCCCGCATAGCGTGCGATCTCGTCGGCGGAGCCGCCGAAGCCCGCGCGCCGCAGCAGATGCGCCGCGTGACGCGCGCTCCACGGTCCGCGATAGGGCTGCAGTGCCGTCGCCGCGTCGAGTGCCCCGGCGGGGCGAATCAATCCGGTAGCCATACGTTCATTGAACGAGCGCGACGGCGCCTGCGTCCTGAAGGACGGGTTAAAGCGCTCGTTCGCCGAAAGGCGTGGCCCGTGAGCCTACTGGAATCGCGCCTCGACCGGCGCAGCGACGATTTCGCCCGCAACGCGGCGCGCATGGAAACCCTGGTAGCCGAGCTGCGCGAGCGGTTGCTCGCGGTGCGCGGCGGCGGCGGCCCCGATGCGGTTGCCAAGCATCGCAAACGCGGCAAGCTGACCGCGCGCGAACGCATCGACACGCTGATCGATCCAGGTTCGGCCTTTCTCGAATTCTCCGCGCTCGCCGCACACGATATGTACGACAACGGCTCCCCGTCTGCGGGTGTCGTGACCGGGATCGGCAGCGTGCACGGGCAGCTCTGCGTGATCGTGGCGAACGACGCGACGGTCAAGGGCGGCACCTACTACCCGATGACGGTCAAGAAGCATCTGCGCGCGCAGGAGATCGCCGAGCAGAATCATCTGCCGTGCATCTACCTCGTGGATTCCGGCGGCGCGTTTCTTCCGCTGCAGGCCGACGTCTTTCCCGACCGCGATCACTTCGGGCGCATCTTCTACAATCAGGCGCGCATGTCGGGCAAGCGCATTCCGCAGATCGCCGCCGTGATGGGATCGTGCACCGCGGGCGGCGCCTACGTGCCCGCGATGAGCGACGAGACGGTGATCGTAAAGGGGCAGGGCACGATCTTCCTCGGCGGACCGCCGCTCGTAAAAGCCGCGACCGGTGAAGAGGTGACCGCCGAAGAGCTCGGCGGCGCCGACGTGCACACGCGCGTCTCGGGCGTGGCCGATCACTTTGCGAACGACGATCGCCACGCGCTCGGCATCGTACGCGAAATCGTGGAGAATCTGCATCGCGAGTTGCCGCGCCAGTGGGATCGCGCCGAACCGCGCCCGCCGAAGTACGATCCGCGCGAGATCTACGGCATCATCCCCGCCGACAGCCGCATCGGCTACGACGTGCGCGAGATCATCGCACGACTGGTCGACGGCTCGGAGTTCCACGAGTTCAAGGCGCGTTACGGGACCACGCTCGTGTGCGGTTTCGCGCGCATCGAAGGGCATCCGATCGGCATCCTCGCGAACAACGGCATTCTCTTCAGCGAGAGCGCGCTCAAGGGCGCGCACTTCATCGAACTCTGCGCGCAGCGCGGCACGCCGCTGCTCTTCTTGCAGAACATCACCGGCTTCATGGTCGGCAAGCAATACGAAAACGGCGGCATCGCCAAGGACGGCGCCAAGCTCGTCACCGCGGTCGCGTGCGCCGAGGTGCCGAAGTTCACCGTCGTGATCGGCGGCAGCTTCGGCGCGGGCAATTACGGTATGTGCGGACGCGCGTACTCGCCGCGCCAGCTGTGGATGTGGCCGAACGCGCGCATCAGCGTGATGGGCGGACCGCAGGCCGCAAGCGTGCTCTCCACCGTCAAAGGCGAGATGACGCCCGACGAAAAGGCCGCCTTCGAGGCGCCGATTCTCGCCAAGTACGACCGCGAAGGCAGCCCGTACTACTCGACGGCGCGGCTCTGGGACGACGGCATCATCGATCCGCTCGACACGCGCCGCGCGGTCGCGATGGGTCTCGACGCGGCGGCGAACGCCCCGCAGCCGCCGACCTCGTTCGGCATCTTCCGCATGTAACACGATGACGACCGCACCCGACGATCGCGCCCCCGCGCTCGGCGCGTACGCGCTGATGTGCCTCATCTGGGGTACGACGTGGCTCGTCATCAAAGTCTCGCTCGCCTATGTGCCCGCGTTCACCGCGGTCGGCCTGCGCTTCGTTACGGCGGGCGCGGCGCTCGCGCTCGTGGCGCGGCTGCGCGGCGTACGCGATCCGATTCCGTGGAAGCTCGTGAGCGTGCTCGCCGTCTTCCTCTTCGGCTTGAATTACGTGCTCACGTATACCGCAGAGACGCGACTCGACTCGGGCCTCACCGCGGTACTCTTCGGCACGCTACCGTTCTTCATGTTCGCGATGGGCGCGATCGCGCGCGAACGCACGACGCCGCGCATCTGGATCGGCGCCGCGGTCGCGTTCGGCGGCGTCGCGGTGATCTCGCTCGCCTCGCAGGTGCAGGGCTCGCCGCTCTACGCGCTTGCCGCGATCGGCGCGGCGCTCTCGTCGGCGTTCGCCAACCTGTACGCCAAACGACACGCGCATCACGATCCGCTGCGCACGCTGCCGCCCGCCATGCTGCTCGCGGGCGGCGTGATCCTCGCGATCGGTATCGTAACCGAACACCCGTCGCTCGGCGCCGCGCTCGATCCGCGCTCGCTGCTCGCGCTCGGCTACTTGGCGCTCGTGGGCAGCGGCGTCGCGTTCTTCCTGAACATGTGGCTGCTGCAGCGCATCGCGTCGTGGATCGTCGGGCTCTCGTCGCTCGTGATCCCCGTGATCGCGGTGAGCGTCGGCGTCATCTTCGGCGGCGAGCACGTCACCGCGCGCGAACTGCTCGGCGCGGCGCTCGTGATCGCCGGCCTCGCAGTCGCGCTCACGGGTCAGCCTTCGCTTACGGCGTCTTCAGAATCGTGAAGTAGCGCGGCGTCTCCTTCCAGACGCCCTTGCCGTTCACGAAGCGCAGCAGCGCGCTCGCCTTCGCCTTGGTGGGGCAGCACATCGCCGCATTCTTCGCATAGTACGGTCCGGTGAGGCGCAGCGCGTCGACGCCGCCTTTTTCGTGCACGATCGTCGCCTGCAGATCGCACGGATTTTCGACCGAGAGCGTCGTCATAATGCGATGCATCGCCGCATCGAAAAAGAAGACGTCCACGCGCGCGGAGCCGCAATCGGCGCCAGTCGCATGCGACTGCACGACCACCTGCTGCGCGCCCGGCCCCATGAACTCGCCCGCGCCGACGATTTTCGCATCCTGTAAGGGAAACCAGCGTGGCGCGCCCTGCGGCTTGGTCACCGTGTCGAACGGAATCTTCTCGGTCGGCGACTGATAGCGCAGGTGATAGACGTTGCCGTCGATCGCGTAGATCGAGAGATAGTACTGGTAGTACGCCGTACCGCCGCTACGGCCGAGCAGCTTGCGGCTGAGCACGGTACGCCACTGCGAGTGCATGCCGTCGCCCGCGAGATAGGCGAGCTGATTCTGCACGATCGTTCCGGGCGGCGCGGGCGAAAACGTGGTATGCGCGGGTTCCGCGGCCCGCGACGATCCGGGTCCGACGAGCACCAATGCCGCGGCGAAGAGCGCGGCTGCGAGACGCTTCATGGGTCACCTCCGTTGCCAAATCGTTCGCTCGCCCGCATCGACGAACCCCTGGCGCAGGAAGTTCCGCTCCGAAACGCTCCCCGGCGTCACCGCGGTGCGACCGAATCGCGCACCGGCCGCGCGCGCACGGGCCGCGCTCGAACGGCGCGGCTCGACGCGTTCGTCGCGCACGGCGGCGACATCGTCGAGATCGGCGACGAGCAGCCGCTGATGTTCGACCACGACGAACCCGTAGGCCGCCAGCGCGACGACAAAGCCGCGCCGCGTATTCGGTCCGCAGACGACGCGAGCCGGAGCGCCGCGATCGCGGTAGAACCCGAGAATCGCCTCGACCTCGTCGTCACCGGCGGGATCGAGCGTGCCGACCCCGATCGCCTCGGAGAGCGGCGCTCGCCGCGCCCGCAAAGCTCATCGCACCGCGTGCGAGCAGATGCGTCTCGGCGCCCATACCCGGAGCGCAGCGCTGCGCGTGCTCGATGCAAGCGCGCACGCCGCGCACCTCGCTCAGCTCCGCGGCAAGCGCGAGCGTGCGCGCATCGGGGCGAACGCGGGTCAGATCCCCGCGTACCACTCGTAGCCTTGATCTTCCCAGTAGCCGCCGTGACCGGAGTACAGATTTGCGTAACTGCCGACGACTTCGATGCGCTTCACCCACTTCGCGCTCTTGTAGCCGAGTTGGGTGGGCACGCGCAAACGCACCGGCGCGCCGTGATCGGGATCGAGATCGGCATTGTTGAGACGCAGCGAGAGGATCGTCTGCGGATGGTGCGCTTCGTGCAGATCCAAGCTCTCGTAGTACGGCGTGCCCTGATCGTCGCGGTCCATGCAGTGAAAGACGACATACCGCGCGTCGGCACGCGGGCGGGCCGCATCGATCACGTCGCCGAGACGCACGCCGCTCCACTTGCCGATCGCGCTCCAGCCTTCCACGCAGTCGTGACGCGTGATCTCGGTTACCTGCGGCATCGCCCGCAACGCATCGAGCGTGTAGGCGCCGCGGCGTTCGACCGCGCCGTCGACGACGAGACGGTACGAGCGAAAGTGATCCGCAACGTACTGCTCGTACGTCGCGTCGGTCGGTGTGGGCAGACCGTTGACGCGGAAATTCCAATCGATGTCGCGCTCGCTGTATTCGCGGGCCAAGCCGCGCGTGCCGATCACCGCGTGATTCAGGCTCTGCGCCGCGCCCAAAAAGTGATGAAAGCCGGCGTTGTCGTTGAGCGCGGTGCCGATCGGCGAACAGGCGGTAAGCGCCGACGAGATGCCGGTGGCGATAAAAAGACGTCGATTCACGGTCCGACTCCGTCGTGGTCGCCCAGACGATACCAGCCGGTAATCATCGAGCGCAGTTGATTGATAATGCCTTGCGTGGCGACTTGAAAGGTGTGCACGGCGAAGAAGCCGAGCAGCAGCAGCATCGCCGTGAAGTGCCACAGCCGCGCGAACTGGCGACCGCCGAAGAACCAGGTGAGCGGCTGCGCGATCGCGTCGACGCCCGGCGAGAGCGCGAGCCCCGTGAGCACCACGAGCGGCGCGACCACGAAGAGGATCGTCGTGTAGGCCGCTTTTTGCAGCGGGTTGTAGGTGCCGTGGGGCGGCGGTTCCTTGCGCAGCTTGAAGTAGTAGGCTTGCATCGGCCAGAGCTTCGGCAGATCGCTCGGCCGCAGCACGATCTCGCGCAGGTTGCCCTTGATCGCGCTCGAGACGAGCCATCCGAGCCAACACGCGGCGGCGATCCACGCGAAGAAGAGATGCCAGCGGCGCCCGTCGGCGAGATCCTGGTAGGCCGGAATCGTGATCCAGCCCGGGAACGCGCGCGCGGTCTTGCCGCCCATGCCGTCGTCGGTCCAGCCGAGCCAGCCCGTGGTCGTAAAGGTGTGCCCGAAGAGCTCGGTGGTGCCGACGCCGTCCGAGGGCGAGCCGATCGCGAACACGCGGTGAGTCGGGCTCGATTTATCGGATGCGTCGAGGTACGGCGCCGCGTTGAAAATCTGGAGCCCGCTCGAGACGAGCACGGCGAACGCGACGACCCAAAACCAGTGGCTGACCCGCGTCAGCACCGCATAGCGATAGACCTTCGTACCCGGTTCGCGATTCATCCTCACGACTACGACAACGCCTCCCAGGCCGCCTTGGATCAGAGGCCGAACGAAATTCCCCCGTCATGACTACGATCACCGTCTCGACGCAGAGCGGCGTCGCTCGCGTGACCCTCACGCGCCCCGACGTCCGCAACGCCTTCAACGCCGACGTCATCGCCGAGCTGCGCGAAACCTTTCTAACCCTCTCCGAAGATGCGCAGGTGCGCGCGATCGTGCTCGCGGGCGAAGGCAAATCGTTCTGCGGCGGCGCCGACATCAAGTGGATGCGCGGCGCGCTCGACCTGAGCTACGACGAGAACGTGGCCGACGCGGAGGCCATGAGCGATATGTTCCGCGCGATCGACCGCTGCGGGAAACCCGTGATCGGGCGCATCCACGGCGCCGCGCTCGGCGGCGGCGCCGGGCTCACCGCGGTCTGCGACGTCGCGATCGCGAGCGACGAGACGATCTTCGGCTTCACCGAGGTGAAGCTCGGCATCATTCCCGCGGTGATCTCGCCGTTCGTGCTCGCCAAGATCGGCACGTCGCACGCGCGCGCGCTCTTTCTCACGGGCGAGCGCTTCGGCGCGGAGCGCGCGCTGCACATCGGACTCGTGCACGAGGTCGTCTCGGCCGAGAAGCTCGACGCGGCGGTCGATCGCGTGCTCGGCGAAATCGCGAGCGCCGGACCGAGCGCAGTTGCGGCGGCGAAGGCGCTGGTGCCGCGGGTGAGCGCCGCATCGTACGAAGAGTCGCGCGACATCACCGCACGCGCGATCGCGAAGCAACGCACGAGTGAGGAAGGGCAAGAGGGTTTGCGCGCATTTCTGGAACGTCGAAAGGCCGAGTTCGCACGATGATTCAGCGTCTTCTGATCGCCAACCGCGGCGAGATCGCAGTCCGCGTCGCACGCGGTGCGCGCGAGATGGGCATCTCGCCCGTCGGCATCTACTCCGCGGCCGACGCCGAGGCGTACCACCTGCGCTTTATGGATGACGCGCGCTGCGTCGGTCCGGCCGCCGCGGCGGAATCGTACCTGAACGTCGATGCGGTGATCGCGGCGGCGCGCGAGATGGGTGCGGATGCGGTGCATCCGGGCTACGGCTTTCTCTCCGAACGCGCCGCCTTCGCGCAAGCCGTTCGCGACGCGGGGATGATCTTCGTCGGTCCGTCGCCCGAAGCGATGGCCGCGATGGGCAGCAAGATCGAGGCGAAGCGCCGCGTGCGCGAGTTCGACGTGCCGGTGGTACCGGGCTATGAAGGCGACGATCAGTCGCTCGAACGGCTGCGCACCGAAGCCGCGCGCGTCGGCTTTCCGCTCCTGATCAAGGCGAGCGCGGGCGGCGGCGGCCGCGGCATGCGCGTCGTGGAAGCGCTCGATGCCTTCGACGAAGCGCTCGCCGCCGCCAAGCGCGAAGCGCTCGCGGCGTTCGGTGACGACGCGGTGCTGCTCGAACGGTACCTGCGCGATCCGCGCCACATCGAGTTTCAAGTGCTCGCCGACGCGCACGGCGCCACGATTCACCTGGGCGAGCGCGAGTGCTCGATCCAGCGCCGCCATCAAAAGATCGTCGAAGAGGCGCCGTCGGTCGCGCTCACGCCGGAACTGCGTGCCACGATGGGCGCCGCCGCCGTGCGTGCCGCGCAATCGGTGCACTACGTGAACGCCGGCACCTGCGAGTTCATGCTCGATAGCGACGGCAGCTTCTACTTTCTCGAGATGAACACGCGCCTGCAAGTGGAGCATCCCGTGACGGAGCTCGTGTACGGCGTGGACCTCGTGCAGTGGCAACTGCGCATCGCTAACGGCGAACGCCTGACGCTCGCGCAAGAGGACGTGCATCCGCGCGGCTGGGCGATCGAGACGCGCATCTACGCGGAAGATCCCGCCAACCACATGCTGCCCTCCACGGGAACGATCGCGCGCTGGGCGCCGCCCGAAGGCCCCGGCATTCGCACCGATGCGGGCGTGACGACGGGCAGCGAGGTGAGCGTCTACTACGATCCCATGCTCGCGAAACTGATCGTCTTCGGCAGCGATCGCGCGCACGCGATCTCGCGTTTGCAGCGCGCGCTCGACGATTTCACGATCGAAGGCGTGCGCGCCAACCTGCCGCTGTTGCGCTGGATCGCGCGCGACGAATGGTATCGCGACGGCAAGACGACGACGAGCTTTCTCGCGCAGCGCCTGGACGAATCGATCTTCACCGCGCGCGAGATGCCGCGCGAAGCGGCCCTGCTCGCGGCGGGAGCGATCCTCCTCGACGGTGCGGCACCGTGGCGTATCGGCGGCATCGGGATGCCGCTGCGTCTCGTGCACGAGCAGACGGTGCTCGTCGCCGAGGCGAGCGCGACCGACGATCCGCGTCGCTTCGTCGTACAAGGCGATCTCGCGGGCGAACTCCGCGCGCAACCGCGCGCCGATCGCCTGCACGTGTCGCTCGGCGATCTCGACGTCACGGGCGAGGTCGCACGCGAGGGCGATGCGTGGCTCGTTACCTACGGCGATCGCCGCTATCGCATCACCTTGCAAACGCCGCCGAGCGCCGAGGCGGGCGCGGGCGGCGGCGGCGCGGGCGGCGGCGACGGCAGCATCACCGCGCCGATGCCCGGCAAGATCGTGAAGATCGCCGTGCGCGAAGGCGATGCGGTCGAAGAGCGCGCGCTGCTGATCGTGCTCGAAGCGATGAAGATGGAGCACCGCATCGAGGCCTCGGTCGCCGCGACCGTGCGCTCGGTTCTGGTACGCGAAGGCGACGTGGTCGCGGGCGGAGCGCCGCTCGTGGAACTCGCCTGAGCGGGCGGAGGGTTCAAGCGAGTATGGCGCTTCCGAAACAGGTCACGCTCGTCGAGATGGGCGCGCGCGACGGGCTGCAGAACGAGCACGCGGTCGTCTCCACCGAGGCGAAGATTCGCTACATCGATCTCCTCTCCGAGACCGGACTACGCTGGATCGAAACGACTTCGTTCGTGAGCCCGAAGGCGATTCCGCAACTCGCCGATGCCGCCGACGTCTTCACGCGCATCCGCAAGGCGCCGGGCGTGCGCTATCCGGTGCTGGTGCCGAACCTGAAGGGCTACGAGCGCGCGAAGAGCGTGGGCGCCGACGCGATCGCCGTCTTCACCGCCGCATCGGAAGCGTTTACCAAACGGAACATCAACATGACGATCGAGGAGTCGCTCGCGACGTTCCGCGACGTGGTGATCGCCGCCAAGCGCGACGGCATGTGGGTGCGCGGCTACGTCTCAACGGCGTTCGGCTCGCCGTTCGGCGACATCGTAACGCCGGGGATGGTGGTGGATGTCGGCGTGAAGCTGATGGAGATGGGCTGCGACGAGCTCTCCATCGGCGACACAATCGGCGTCGGCGTGCCGAGTCAAGTCGACGAATTGATCCCGGCGCTCGCGCGCGCGATTCCGCTCGATCGGTTGGCGTTTCACTTCCACGACACGCGCGGTACCGCGCTTGCGAATCTCTTCGCCGCGCTGCAGCACGGCGTGCACATCTTCGACAGCTCCGCGGGCGGCTTGGGCGGTTGCCCCTACGCACCGGGCGCCACCGGCAACGTCGGCACCGAAGACGTACTCAACATGCTGCACGGCATGGGCATCGAAACCGGCGTCGATCTCGGGAAAGTTCGCGCCGCCTCGCGCTACATCCGCAGCGTGCTCGACCACGAACTCACGAGCAAAACGTTTCAAGCCCTCGAAGCCGCCGACGCACGCGCGTCGAGAATGGAAACACCCGCATGATTGTCCGCGCCGGACTGCTCTATGACGGAACGCTCGATGCGCCGCGACGGAACGTCGATATCGAGATCGACGGCGGCAACGTCACGGCGATTCGCAATGCGGCCGAAGGCGGCACGTACGATCGCGCCGCGGCGTGCGTGACGCCGGGGCTCGTGAACGCGCACGTGCATCTGGAGATGAGCGGCGAGGCCGATACGATGGGCTCGCTCGCGCTTTTGAAGCCGAACCAGCGCATGATCCGCGCGATCGAGAACGCGGGCAAGACGCTGCGCGCGGGCGTCACCACGGTGCGCGACGTAGGCTGCACGAACAATTTTGCGATCGACATTCGCGACGGCATCAACGAAGGGCGCATCCCCGGTCCGCGCATGCGCGCGTCGGGGCCGCTGCTCTGCATGACCGGCGGCCACGGCTGGTTCGCGGGGCGCATGATCGACAGCCCGTGGGACGCGCGCAAAGCGGTGCGCGAGAACCTGTGGGCCGGTGCCGACTGCATCAAAGTGGTCGCGACCGGCGGCGTGCTCACCAAGGGCGCGGTTCCCGGCAACGCGCAGTTGCTGCCCGAAGAGCTCGAGGCGGCGATCCACGAGGCGCATCGCCACGGACTGCGCGTTGCGTCGCACGCGATCGGCACCGAGGGTATCAAGAACGCGCTGCGCGCCGGGATCGACTCGGTGGAGCACGGGCACATGCTCGACGACGAAGCGATCGAACTCTTTAAGCGCAACGGCACCTATCTCGTGCCGACGCTCACCGCTCCCACCTGCATCCTGGAGCACCTGCACGACGGCGGCCAGCCCGAGTTCGTGATCCGCAAAGCCCAATTCGTGAACGAGGCGATGCAAAAGAACATCCGTCGCGCGTACGAAGCGGGCGTGAAGATCGCGGGCGGCTCCGACGCGGGCACGCCGTTCAACTATCACGAGAATTACGCCTACGAAGTCGAACTGATGCACACGCTGCTCGGTATGACACCGCAGCAAGCACTGCACGCGGCGACGGCCGTCGCCGCCGAACTGATCGGTCTGCATCGCGGCATTCTCGCCGAAAGCGAACCCGCCGATCTGCTGCTCTTCGAACGCGATGCCCTCGCCGACATCCGCAGCCTGCGCTCGCCGCAGGCCGTGATGAAGGCCGGAGCCTTCGTCTCCTGACGAACGCCGCCGAACGGCTGCGCGGACTGCGTCTCGCGGTGCTCGCGCCGATCGCATGGCCGACGCCGCCCGCGGGGTACGGCCCGTGGGAGCAGATCGCGTACAACATCGCCGACGGCATGCGCCGTCGCGGTCTCGACGTCACGCTCTTCGCGACGGGGAACTCGCGGTTCGACGGTGCGCTCTCGTCGGTCGTGTCCGTGGGGCTGAACGAAGATCCGGCGCTGAACGGCGATGTCTTCTCCGCACTGCACATCGGCGAACTCTTCGCTCGGGCGGGCGAATTCGATTTGATCCACAACAACTTCGACTGGAAGCCGATGACCTACGCGCTCGCGACGAGCGCACCGCCGCTCGTGACGACGATTCACGGCTTCTCGAATCCCCAGATTTTAGCGGCCTATTACGCGTGCGCGCGCCGGAGCTTCTACTGCTCGATCAGCGACGCCGATCGCGATCCCGGGCTTGCCTATCTCGGCACCGCATATAACGGCATCGACGTCTCTCAGTTCACATTTCACGAGCATCCGGGCGAATATCTGGTCTTTCTCGGGCGCTTCCATCCCGAGAAGGGAACGCACCTCGCAATCGAGATCGCGAAGCGTGCCGGCGTGCGTTTGAAAATCGCGGCGATTCCGCAAGACGAGGGCTATTTCCGCGAGATGGTCGCACCGCACATCGACGGCGACCGCGTGCAATTCCTCGGCCCCGTGGAGCGCGAGGCACGCGACGAGTTGCTGAGCAACGCGCTCGCGCTCGTGCACATGACCACGCGCCCGGAACGCTTCGGCCTCACGATGATCGAAGCGATGGCCTGCGGCACGCCGGTACTCGGCGCGAACATGGGATCGGTGCCGGAGATCGTGCTCGACGGCGTGACGGGTTTCGTGTGCGACGATGTCGCCGACGCTGTCGCGAAGGTGCCGCAGGTCGCATCGCTCGATCGTCACGCCTGCCGCGCGCACGTGGAGCGCACGTTCAGCCTGGAGCGCATGATCGACCGCTACATCGACGCATACATTCGTGCGCTCGAATTCGGCACCCCGCCGCCGCCGACGCCGGAGCAAGCCGCGTGGCGCACCCGCGACTGGTGGCAACGCCCAATGGCCTACACCGAAATCCCCGACAAACCCAAAACCCTCGACTTCACCTGACCCCCCAACTGTGTCACAATGTGTCACCCTGAGCCCGTCGAAGGGCGCCACACCCGTGTGTCACCCTGACCCCGTGTGTCACCCTGAGCCTGTCGAAGGGCCGCCACACCCGTGTGTCACCCTGAGCCTGTCGAAGGGCGCGCCACACCCGTGTG
>DAHUZB010000026.1 GCA_027306785.1 Vulcanimicrobiota bacterium | reverse complement strand
CCGTGTGTCACCCTGAGCCTGTCGAAGGGCGCGCCACACCCGTGTGTCACCCTGAGCCTGTCGAAGGGCGCGCCACACCCGTGTGTCACCCTGAGCTTGTCGAAGGGCCGCCACACCCGTGTGTCACCCTGAGCTTGTCGAAGGGCGCATCTTGCGTTTGATCACGCTTCGCGCAGAAGCGAAGTGTGCCGTATTACGTGTATATGCTGCGCTGCGCCGACGGCTCGTTCTATGTCGGCGTTACGAACGATCTCGAACGTCGCGTAGCCGAGCATAATCTTGGAATCGCAGCAACGTCGTACACGCACACGCGGCGTCCCGTTACGCTCGTGCATGCATCGGCGTTTAACCAGATCCTGCAGGCAATCGCGTGGGAGAAGCAGCTTAAGGGATGGCGACGCGCGAAAAAAGAGGCACTGATTCGCGGCGATTGGGGAGCGATACGAGCCCTTGCGCGCGGCCCTTCGACAGGCTCAGGGTGACACAGTTGGGCCTTTAGTCCTGAGCAAGCGAAGCGCGTCGAAGGGTCAGGGTGACACAATGGGTCAGGGTGACACGGCTGGGGGCCGCGGGTTATTGCCAGTGGAGCGTTGCGTGGGCGGCGCGGGCGCGTTCGATGGCGGGGGCGTCGATTGGGCCGTTGACGACCATCGTGAAGTGGCCCATTTTTCGGCGTGCGACGGCGTGATGTTTGCCGTACATGTGCAGCACGATCGTCGGATCGGCGAGGAGTTGCTCCACGCCGCCGAGATGATCGCCTTTGCCTTCGCCCAGGATGTTCATCATGATCGCGTTTGCAAAGAGATGCGGCTGCGCGAGCGGTAGGCCGCAGATCGCTCGCACATGCTGCTCGTATTGCGAACATTGCGTGACGTCGATCGTGTAGTGGCCGCTGTTGTGCGGGCGGGGCGCCATCTCGTTCATCAGCAACTCGTCGTCGGCCGTGACGAAGAACTCCACGCAGTAGGTGCCCACGATGCCCAAACGGCGGCCGAGGATGCTCGCCATGCCGCGCGCGCGGGTGGAGACGTCCTCGCTCACGCGGGCGGGCGCGATCGTCATCGCCAAGATGCCGCTTTCGTGCGTATTTTCGGCCACCGGGTACGTAACGACGCTGTCGTCGGCGCCCCGCGTCGCGATCACGCTGACCTCTCGCACGAACGGAATCATGCGCTCCCAAATCAACTGCGCGCCCTTGGCCTGCGCGAACGCCGCGTGCGCGGCCTCGAGCGATTCGACGCGCCATTGGCCTTTGCCGTCGTAGCCGCCGCGCACCGTCTTCAGAATCGCCGGAAAGCCGATCTCCGCAGCGGCGCGCGCGAGATCGTCGACGCGATCGATCTCGGCGAAATCGGCGGTGGGAATACCGCATTCGCGCGCAAATCGTTTTTCGAACAACCGGTTCTGCGTGACGCGCAGTACGTCGCTCGCGGGCATTACCTTGTAGCCCTTCTGCTCCAAGTGCTGCACCGAGGCGATCGCGATGTTCTCGAATTCGTAGGTGACGACATCGGTGCGACGGCCGAGATCTTCGATTGCGGCGAGATCGTCGTAGCTCGCGACGATCTGCTCGTCGGCAACTTGTCCGCACGGCGAATGCTCTTGCGGGTCGAGGGTGATCACGTCATAGCCCATGCGCTTGGCATCGAGCGCGAACATACGGCCGAGTTGGCCGCCGCCGATCACGCCGATCGTACGGATCATTCCGGGCTGCTCGCCGCGGCGGCGTCGTGCATCTGCGTGACGTACGCATCGAGCTTCGCGGCCACGTCGGCGTCGTGCAGCGCGATGATGCGCGCGGCGAAGAGGGCGGCGTTGACGGCGCCGTTGATCGCCATCGTCGCGACCGGCACACCCGGCGGCATCTGCACGATCGAGAGCAGCGAATCCATGCCTTTGAGCGCCTTCGATTGCACCGGTACGCCGATCACCGGCACGTTGGTCTTGGCGGCGGTCATGCCGGGCAGATGCGCGGCGCCGCCCGCGCCCGCGATGATGACCTGCAAGCCGCGCGCGCGCGCGCTTTCAGCGTACGCGAACATCTCGTCGGGCATCCGATGCGCCGAGACCACGCGCGCCTCGCACGCGATGCCGAGCTCCTGCAGCGTTGCTTGAGCGGGCGCCATCGTCTCCCAATCGGAGCGACTGCCCATGATGATACCGACGAGGGGATTCTTGCTTGCTTGCGCCATCGTGCAGGCGCTTCGAGTCCTCGGAGCGGACAACCTACAGCGATGCAGTTTCTCCTGGGCGTGAACTACTGGCCGCGCCGCAGCGCGATGTATATGTGGCAGCGCTTCGATCTGGGCGAAATCCGCGAGGATATGGCGCGCATCCGCGGCCTCGGGCTGCACGTCGTGCGCTTCTTCTTGCGCTGGGATGATTTTCAACCCGCGCCCGACACGCTTGACGATGCGATGCTGCGCCGCTTCGACGCGATGATGCAAACGATCGCCGACGCGGGACTGCGCGCCATGCCGACGCTCTTTTGCGGGCACATGAGCGGCGTGAACTGGCTACCCGCTTGGTCGCTCGATGCGGCCACCCCGCACGGCCGCTTCCGCACGATCTCGGGCGGCCGCGAGCAGCCGTACGGCATCGGCGACTTTTATGCCGACGAGCGGCTGCTGCAGGCGCAGTTGCACTTCGCGCTCGGGGTCGGCGAGCGCGTGCGCGACCATCCCGCCCTCTACGCCTGGGATCTCGGCAACGAGTTCTCCAACCTGCGCGAGCCGCGCGCACCGCGCGATGCGGCGCGCTGGAGTGCGCTCCTGACCGACGCGCTGACCAGCACGTCACACGGCGATGTAACCGGCGGAACGCACGGTGAGGACGTGGAGCGCGATCGGCATCTGCGTCCGTCGAGCCTCGCCGCGCCGTGGGACATCGCCACGATGCACGGCTACTCCACCTACGCCGTGTTCGCGCGCGATCGCCTCGACGAAGACGTGGTGCCGTTCTACGCACGGCTGATGCAGGCGCTTAGCGGGAAGCCGCTACTCTTCAGCGAGTTCGGCAACCCGGCGTGTCCGCCGAACGCGCAGCGCGTGGGCGCGTTCGCGTGTTTAGATGAAGACGAAATGGCGACGTACTGCCGCGGCGTGCTCGAACGCTTGCATCGCGCGGGCACCATCGGCGCGCTGTGGTGGTGTTGGAGCGACTACGATCCATCGCTTGCCGATCTGCCGCCGTTCGATCGGGCGCCGCACGAACTGCGTTTCGGCATGATCCGCGCCGACGGCAGTGAAAAGCCGGTCGCGCGCGCGCTCGCCGCGTTCGCGGCCGAGAATCGGCAGGTGCTTCCCGAGCCACCGCCGATCATCGGCGAGGACGCTTTTTACGCTTCGCTCCCGCAAGGAATCCATGCGCTCTATCGTGATTACCGGCGCTAGCTCCGGCATCGGCGCCTCCCTCGCTCGTCTCGCCGCCGCGCGCGGCTGGGCGGTGCTGCTCGTCGCGCGCCGCGCCGATCGCTTAGCCGATCACGCGCGCGAGATCGCCGCGCACGGCGGACGTTGCGAGACGCTGCAGTCCGACGTCACCGCCGCCGATGCGCCGCGGCACATCGTCGCGCACGCGATGCGTGCGTTCGGGCGCATCGACGTGGTGGTGAACAACGCGGGGAACGCGCGCCCCGGTCATCTGCTCGCTCAAAGCGATGCCGCAATCGACGCGCAATGGCAACTGCACGTCGCGGCGCCCCTGCGTATCGCGCGCGCCGCACTTCCCGAAGTAGAGCGCAACGGCGGCGGCTTCACCTTCATCGGATCGGGACTCGCGCGCGTGCCCGCACCGGCGTACGGCGCGTATGCGCCGGCAAAGGCCGCGATCCGCGCCGCCGCGATTCAGTTGCGGCGCGAACTTCGGCCCCGCGGCATCTTTGTTACCTATGTCGATCCGGGCGTGGTGGCGACCGAGTTTTCGATCGCATCGGGGATGGAGCATCGCCCGCAAGCGTGGCACGCGCGCCCCGAGCGCGTCGCGGAACGCATTCTCGCCGGAATCGAACGTCGCGCCGACCGCGTGAACGCGGTGCCGTGGCAAACGGCGGGCACCGTGCTCGGCGAATGGCTGCCCGGGCTCGCGGAGCGCGCGATGCGCAGCATGGTGGTACCGCCCGCGCATCCCGCCGATGCGCCCGCCGAGCCGACCGCGCCCGCCCCTGTTGCCGAAGCCGCGCCGGAACCGGCATCGTTCGATGCGGCGCTCGAGCCACTGCAGCGGCGGATGGAGCGCGTGAAGCTGCCCGCGTCGTTCGTGCGTGATCTGCTCGTTCCGGGCGGCACGATCGCGCTGCACGATGCCGCGATGCGTTGGGCCGGAATGCCGAATAAAAACGAGCGTGCCGCGCTGCACGAGGTGCTCGACGCGCTCGCGCAGGCGGGCTTTCTCGAGGCGAGCGGCGAGGAACGCTGGACGGTGCTGCGCGCCCCGCTATGAGGCGGCGCGCACGAAACGCAGCCGCACGAATTTGGCGCCGATCGCCGCGAAGAAGAGGACCGTTGCGAGCAGCACGATCGTGGCGCCGCTCGAGCTCTGAAAGAAGTACGAGAGGTAGAGACCGCCGACGGTACTGATCGTGCCGAAGGTCGCGGCGATCAGCAGCATCGGCATGAAGCGCGCGGTCAACTGATACGCCGCGGCCGCGGGCGTGACGAGCAGCGCCGCGACGAGCACGATCCCGACCGCTTGCAGCGAGACGATGATCGTGAGCGCCAGCATCACGAGCAGCACGTACTCCACCGCCCCGGCGCGCACGCCGCTCGCTTCGGCCACGACCGGATCGAACGTGGTGTAGAGCAGCGCGCGAAAGAGCACGATGACGCCGATCGCGAGCGCGATCGAGAGCCCGAGGATCAGCCAGAGATCGCCTTTGCTCACGCCCAAGATATCGCCGAAGAGAAAACTCTGCAGATCGATCGCGTAGCTGCGCTGGCGACTCATGAGAAAGACGCCGAGCGCGAACGCGCCGGTAAAGAGCACGCCGATCGTGGTATCGAGCGAGAGCCGCCCGCGCCGATGCACGAACCCGATGCCGAGCGCGGTGATCACCGCCACGATCGCCGCACCGACATAGTAGTCGAAGTTTTTCAGATACGCGATCACGATGCCTGCGAACGACGCGTGCGCGATTCCGTCGCCGATGAACGAGAGGCGCCGCAGCACCACGTAAGTGCCCATCGTGGAGCAGAGCAGCCCCACGGCGAGCGCCGCGAGAAAGGCGCGCTGCATGAACTCGTAGTGAAAGGGCGCGAGGAGCGCGCTCATTGATGAATCTCCGGGTGCAGCGCGTGTTCGGGATGCGCTTCGTGATCGTGGCGCAGATGGCCGTGGGTATGCGTGTGCTCGCGAATACCCGCGTAGGCGCCCGAGGTGACGACTTCGTGCGGGGTGCCGAGCGCGAGCACTTTGCGATCGAGCACCATCAGCCGATCGAACCAGGCGCTCACGTTTTCCAGATCGTGCGTGGTCATCAGCACGGGTAGGCCGCCCGCGACGAGTTCGCGCACCACGCACGAGAGCGCGTGCTCGGTCTCGGCATCGACGCCGGTCGTGGGCTCGTCGAGCAGCAGCAGCCGCGGTTCTTGCGCGATCGCACGCGCCACGAAGACGCGCTGCTGCTGCCCGCCCGAAAGCTGCGCGATATGGCGATCGGCGAAGCGGGTCATATTCACCACGTCGAGCGCGTGGGTAACGAGATCGCGATCCGCGCGCCCGAAGCGCTGCCAGAAACGCTTGCGCGGGAAACGCCCCATCGCGACCACGTCCCATACCGTGGCGGGGAACGTCCAATCCACCGCTTCGACCTGCGGCACGTAGGCGATGCTGCCCGGCGGCAGACGCCGCGGTTCACCACCGAGCACGCACAGGCTGCCGCTCGCGGGCTGCAGCAGTCCGGCAATCGTTTTGAGCAGGGTGGATTTGCCCGAGCCGTTCGGGCCCACGATGCCGAGCGCTTCGGCATAGTGGACCGCGAGCGTCACGCCGTCGAGCGCGGTGAAATGATCGTAGCGCACGACGAGCTCTTCGATGCGGACGGCCTCGCCCGCGCAGCCGTTCATTTCATCGACCTCGCGATGATGTCGGTATCGTATTCGAGCATCGAAATGTAGTCGGCGACCTCGGGTTTGGTGCCGAGCGAATCGTCGTACAGATTATCGACGATCGAGATATTCGCGCTGCCCGCGATCTGATGCGCGAGCTTCGGGCTGTATTCGGGCTCGCTGAAGATCGCGTGCACGTCGTGCGCTTTGGCGAGATCGATCAGGTGCGCGATCTGCTGCGGGTTCGGCTCTTGGCCGGGGCTGATTTCGATCACGCCGAGCGACTGAATGCCGAAGCGCGCGTCGTAGTACTGAAAGGCGGGGTGATACACGATCATCATGCGCCGCGCCTTGGGAATGGCGGCATACTTCGCCGCGATGCGCGTGGTGAGCATATCGAGCTGCGTATCGTACTTCACGGCGTTCGCGCGGTATTCTTCGGCATGGGCGGGATCGATCGCGATCAGGCCGTCGCGAATCGCGGCGACGTAGTGTTTGGCGTACTGCGGATCCATCCACAGATGCGGGTTGCCGCCGACCACGGGTAGGCCCGCACTGCCGACGACGATCTTGAGATTCGAAGAGCCGATGCTCTTGATCGTGCGCGCGAGCCAGGTTTCGAGCCCGGCGCCGTTCTCCACGAGCAGTTGCGCCTGCGCGAGCCGCGCGGCATCTTGCGGCGTGGGCTGATAGGTTTCAGGCGAGGCGCCGATCGGCACGAGGCTCGAAACGTCGACGCGATCGCCGCCCACCGCGCTCACGAACGAATTGAACGTGGAGATGGTGGTGAGCACGTTGATCTTGCCGCTCGCGGCCGGCGCGGCCGACGACGAAGGCGCGGGAGCGTGCGACGAGCACGCCGAGATGAGGAGCGCGCAGACGAGCGCGGAGAGACGTTTCAGCGACATGCGCGGCACCTTCCGGAAAATTCCATTTTGTGGTCGTCCAATTCAAAGCCGTGAAGCTGCCGCAGCGATTCGGCCAACTGATCCATGGTGGAGCAGGTGACGTCTTCGACGCGGCCGCAGACGCGGCAGATAGCGTGATGGTGATGGCGTTCGGGCGCACACATCGTGTAGGTGGATTCGCCCGACTCGTCCACGCGCGCGGCGATCTCGCCGCGCTCGAGCAGATGTTCGAGCGTGCGGTAGACGGTG
Source organism: Vulcanimicrobiota bacterium (assembly GCA_027306785.1). Classification (GTDB taxonomy): domain Bacteria; phylum Vulcanimicrobiota; class Vulcanimicrobiia; order Vulcanimicrobiales; family Vulcanimicrobiaceae; genus REEB354. Next base: position 31,498 of record DAHUZB010000026.1, on the reverse strand, counting down.
GAGAGCGAAACTTTGCTCGCCTCGTCTTCCAAGCGGCGATGGATTTCGGCGGCCGAAAAGAAGCGCGGCTCGGCGCGCAGTAGCGCCGTGATCTGCTCCCTCGGCTTGGTGACGTAGGCGGATCGTGTGCCCATGGCGGGCTCTATTTGCGAATTATTCGCAAAATCATTTCCGGCAGTCGAGAATCGCCTGGTGGCCCTGCTCTTGGATGGTGGTCTTCCAATAGTTCGAGGTGTCGGCCCAATCGGGCAGGGTCAGCTTCACCGCCGCCGCCCGCGCCCGGATCTTGGGCACGATCGGGCTCAGCACGCCCGGCACCCGGCCATCGGCGCCGACGCCCTGCGCGAGCTCGAGCCAGGCCCCCGCGACGAAGGCCGCGCCGATGCGCGCGGCGCCCGCGGGGCAGTCTTTGGAGAACTTGGCCATCGCCGCGTCGGCCTGCGCCGCGTAGGCGAGGGCGGCGGCGGCGTGGAGCTGCCGCATGACCGGGGCCAACGTCTCGTCGGTGGCGCAGGCGGCGCGATCGATCTCGCTCTCCTGGCCGATGTCGGCGAGCAGGCCCTGTGCCGCGTCGATGCGCTTGCCGCTCTCCGCAGCGGAGACAGGATGCGCCTCCATCGCGCTCGCACGCGCGGTGAGCGCCTGCGCCACGTTGCCGTTGCAGCGCTCGGGCGCGGCGGCCACGACGACGGGCGATCCGCCGAGCGCGGCGGTAAAGATGAAAGCGACGAACATCGGGGCCACCTTGCTCGCCGCGATGCGCGCGGCCTGCCGCTTTTGCCCTTTGACAGGTGAAGCACCCGCCGCGTATAATCTCACGCGTTGCCCCCGCGGAGCAGGCGAGAAAACGTCGTGGGGATGTAGCTCAGCTGGTAGAGCACTTGCTTCGCATGTAAGGGGTCAGGAGTTCGAGTCTCCTCATCTCCACCAATTCAAAAGCCCGATGCTTTCGGGCTTTTTCTTTTCACTGGTACGTCATTAGAAGTAGCGCAAATTGCGCGTTGACCGCCAATTTGACGATCAGTCGCGCTCATGCGCGCTCGCGCGACGATCGCGAGCCCACTCATCTTGCGAATCTGGCCAAAGAGCTTTTTGAAAGCTGCGGTGAATCTGCTGGCATGGATGAGAGCGAACAGCAACCATACAGTTTCACTAACTATGTAAGTACACTTAAGGCGAATGGCATGGACCCCCGCCTGATCAAACGCCTCGCGTTCCACGCGGGCGTAAATGATGCGGAAGATGCACAAGCAACAAGCCGGGGCATGGCATACCTTGAGGACTTGCTAATGGAGCTGATCCATCGAAACCTCGAACAGCCCGACCTAGTGAAGCCTGGATCACTGTCGTTTGATGCAAAGGTTAAGTGGGCTCAAGCATTAGGTGAAATCGGGCCCAAGACGTCCGTGGTTCTCCGTGCTCTCGCGCGCATTCGGAATCCACTCACCCACACGCACACCGAGGTACTTGCCGACGACGGATTGATCGCGCAGTTTCTTGCGGATCTCGAAGACCTCTGGCCTAGCAGCGTGTTCACCGGACCGATGCCCGAGGCAGCAACGAAGCTGAACCCACCAATGACCGAACTCCGCTGGAAGCTCCGCGTTGGAATTGGCGCCCTCGCCCACGTCATAAATAACTACGTGTTGCTGCCGCCTTTGCGTGAACGTCAGCGTCCAGGACCCGGCGAAGGGCGCCCCGACGTACATATCCACGCCGACTACAAGCCCGCGAAGGCGCGCTAGGGATGTAGCCGCCTAGCCTTCCGAAGACTTCGCGCCCCAGGGGTGGCCCCAAATCGCGCGCGGTGATATAATGGTGCAAATAAGACACCGCACCACGTGAGGGCATCGCCATGGCCGCACCCCGACTCTCCGTCTCGTTCGACCCCCGCTCAGCAGAGCGCCTGGAGCGCCTCGCTGGCGACGACCAGGGCAAGGCTGATGTCATTCGCGATGCGCTTGCGCTTGAGGATATGTATCGCGAAGCAACGGCCACTGGCGGGCGCCTACTCGTTCAAAGACCGGACGGCACTGTTGCCGAAATACTTCGCCCGTCGGGTCCCTGGGGCAGCACAGGTCGTCATTCCCCCGATGTTATTGGTGGCTACACGCTTCCACAAGGTACCAACGGCGATCGCGATCGACGCGAACTGCTCGCGCAGCTCGTGGCGTTGCTCTACTCATGCACGGGCAGCGCGCAGCGCGCATCTGCCCAGAGCGAGACAGAACATGCTGTGCACCAGCTCGTCATCGCTAACGCCGCCCTTGCCGCCTCCGAGGCTGAGGCATTTCTCACGCTCATAGCCTGCGATTTGGAAGGCCCGGCGTGCGTTCATCTACGGGCACTCGGTGAGCTCACGATTCGCATCGTGTTAAGCCGAGAACATCGTGATCTCGCACTAGCGCTATACCAGTCCTGGGCGCCATCTTGGGAACGGTTCGTAAGGAAACATATCTCGATCGCGCAGTTCAAAAACGAGCTCGATAAGAGCGAGAAAGACATGCAAGCTCTCGAGAAGACGCCGGCCTTCAAACAAGCAAAAGCCGAAATTATCGAACGCGACAACCTTCTCAATGAGCTTGAATGGGCGATGTGGAGCAAACGGGCCCACGGCGATATTTATGCGCTCGTGCAGGTATCAACGAACCTTGCCACGCGCGGCACAGACGTTCGATCGCCGATCGTAAAGGAAGTGCCGTTTGGGATAATGGCAAACGTACTATTAATGCGCGCGATCGGTTTTGCGCTCGTAGCAGCCGCGCACATCGTCAGTGAGTTCAGAATCGACGGCCCGGCACGCATCCTCGACGAGTGCATGAAGAAATATGGGGCTTTTCAGCAGCGAGATGAACAAGCACGATCTGCAACTGACTTCGTTAAGTCAGTCAGGTTCCCTTACAGCTACAGGGCTCGCCTTGCTGATTCACAGATATTCTGCGACCACAACGACCACTCAATCGTTGAAAATGCGGCGGTCTGTCTGGCGCAAAACGCCGGCGAGGTTCACGAGCTCAAAGATGGCGTATTCACGGGGACGTACTGGACATACGAGACAAAAGCAGACGGCAAGACATACTCCACCGAGCACACCGGTTCGACGTTTAGGGGCAACACTCTAACAGATACCGGTGACTAGGAAATGACGCGCCAGAAGCAATTCCGGGAGATCCCACAGAGACTCCCATCGATCAGGCGAAGCGCGTTGCCGCGAACCAGCACGGCGAACTTCTCGCGCTTCGCGACGGGTATGAGAGCGCTCGATCGCTCATAGTCCCAAGTGTGCCGATCGGGCGGCGCAGGGGCGAGAGAAAGCGCGGTCACACCAAAAAGGCCCGCGGCACAACAATCTGCCCGACGTGCAATATCGAGCTGACAAAGTGCATTCACCGGCCATTGCCAGGCCGCCCAAAGAATGCGGAACCGACCGCGCCGGCGAGAGTATACATCCCCGAGCACTTCATTAGGTTTCTCGACGACTCACGTCTTAGGCTCGGTGACATCCTAGAGGCCGTAGTAGAAAGCCCGGCAGCGAAGTGTTGGAGGAAGCACGTTCCATCAATGGGGCAAGTCAGATCCACAACGATCGTAGACTCAGATGGTGAAGAGCGTGAACAGCCTTACACTGCGCTGGATCGCGAACGCGAGCGCAATGGCATTTTCGACGCCGACGACAGGTCGAATCGTGACTTGGAATTCCTCGCGCAACTCAGGCCAACCGACTCTAAACGCTGCGATCGACTTGTTCCAGTACGGTTACTTGAGCGCATCGATCACGTTGGCCGAGCAAACAAGAGCAACAGCTCCCAGTTCGGGCGATATTCACGATCGCGCTTTGTCGCTTGGGCGGTCAAAGTTTATGAGAGTTACGCTCTGTATCATCAGATGACGCAACCAAACTTTCAAGTCGGTGAATCCCGCATCCAGACATCCCGCACTGAAATAGACGCTGTAAAGACTCTCGCAGCAAACGGATGCCCTTGGTGCGCTGGATTGACCGACATAGAACCGCGCTGGCTAAGGGTCGGGGCTCGAAACGAAGCGCAGCTACTTGAGGATGTGCGAAGGTTCCTGAAGCTCGACGCCACTGAACGCCCGCGAGCTCCGCGAATACGGCTGTGATGCAGCCCTTGACGCGCTCATGAAAAATCGCAGATAATTGCGTCTGTATCATTTTGCCTAAACGGGCCGTACCTGCTTCCAGGTGCGGCCTAGTTTTTTCCACCCGCGTCATGCACTACGGGGGGAAGAAAATGTCGAAGCGGTCTCTTGCGATTTGCACGGGGCCGCTTTTCTTTTCGGAGGCCTCATGTCCAGCGAAAGCACCGCGACTTCGGCCGCGGTACCACCCTTTTTCTCGAGCGCAGCTCCGGCGACGATCGTGAGCAACACTGCCCAGATACTCAAGGAACGATCGCGTCACAATCGTTTGAGGAGACTCAGACGCTTGCCTTGATTACCGACACGGCTGTGACAAACGTGACAAACCGGTATTTGGCTAACCAAGCACTGGGGCGGTAGGCGGACACGCGAAGGGCCACCTCTCCCATTCAGCCGCGATGAAGCCGCCGACGACGACGCGCGAGAGTGGTTGCGCAATCGCGAAGGCACGAAATACGGCATCGAGCACCACGTGGATGCAATCAGCGAAAGCTTTATAACTTGAGCTGGTGCACGTCAAGACGGCTCAGACGCGCGGCAGCGGCGTCGTTGCGCCTTGCCCTACGGCGAGGGCCCGGGCCGCGCCGTCTCCGACATGCAGGCCGCCGCTGCCATCCAACGGTTTAGCGCTACCTCGCCGAGCCACTGCTCGTATACCACGCGGTGGGGGACACGATCGAGGTGAGGCTAACGAGTTGGTAGCTGGTATTTTTCGAGCCGCCTTCTCTCGTGAGGATGCCTTTGGCAACGAGGTCGTGGAGATCGCGATTTGCAGTATCATGCGACACGCCCGTCATGCGCGAATATCTCCCGGCGTTCATTTTGCCGTCGAATCCATCGAGAAGCCTTTGGACAATCTTTTTCTGCCGCTCATTCATCGTGACGTCCGAAAACATCGCAAAGAACTTCGTTGCACGAAGAACATCATCGACGATCGCGATCGTACTCTCTGCTGCATGGCCGTAGCACGTTAGGAACCACGTCAGCCAATTCGTTAGGTCTTGCGATTCAAACGTTTGAGCGCCCTCGAGCGCAGCGTAGTATTCTTTTTGTTCTTTTAGGATTTGTCGGGAAAGGCTGATATAACGGTTTTCCGGACCGCGAGCACGCGAGAGTAAGAGATCCGCTAAGGCTCGGCCGATTCTACCGTTCCCATCCTCAAAGGGATGGATTTGCTCGAACCACACGTGGGCGATACCCGCGCGGATCATTCTATCGTCGCTTTGATTGTCGTTAATATACGCTAAAAGCTTCGAAACTTCGTCATATACGCGCTCCGCAGGCGGCGCTTCATAGTGAACGATGGCGCTTCTACCATACCCACGGCTCGTTTGTATCGTCATGGGCCCGTTTGCGTCATCTCGATATTGACCGATGTTGCGTAATGGTCTGTCATTTCTGACAATCGGGAAGAGCTGCGAATGCCACATAAAGAGGCGCTCATGCGTCACGGGTGCTTCGTAGTCGAGTGCGTCGAGTGTAACGTCGACGACGCCTTCGGTACGGTCATCTGCACGGCGAATGCCGGCTCCCGGAAGTGAGAGCCGTCGCACAATAGAGTCTCGTACCGTGGCCGGGTCAAGTTTCTCGCCCTCGATCGCAGACGTGTCTACGGCGTCGGCCACAAGAGCTTGAATCTCGGCTTCCCGCTTGTTGTCTGCGCTTGCGTTAGCTAGTAGGCCGGTGAGCCTGCCGTAGAGCTGGGTTGAGATAGCCATCGGCGTGAGGAGCCGGGAGCCGTCGTAGGTATAGCTCGGCCAGGTCGGATCTTCCCATATCCACGTTTTACGCATGAGGTGCGTGTAATATAGCATGGATTCTACGCATCCGTCCAGGATTCTACGCTTGATATGCGTATAATCAGGTCCGCTTTCTACGCATTGGCCCGCTAGCCGCGCGTTCACGGACTCTTCCCGCGCATCACGCATACTGGGGCTCCTCGTCAGCAAGGGAGGGATCCATGAACCGTTTCACGCTACCCGCTTGCACGTTCGTACTCTCCGCCGCCTTGGCGCTACCGGTCTCCGCGCAAACGTGTCCCGAACCGAACAAAGCCGCGGGCATTACCGAAGTGCCGACGATTCATTTTCCGGCGCTCTCACGGTCGCCCGTGCACGGCACCGTCGTAATTCGCGTGCATCTGTCCGATACGGGCGAACTCACCGGCTACGATTTCGTGGAGAGCACGGGTAATCACGAACTGGATCTCGCCGCTTTGAAAGCGGCGCGAGGCGTTAAATACACGCCCGAGCTCATCGAGTGCAAACCCGTTCCCGGCTCGTACCTGTTCGTCGTCGTCTTTCCCCAGTAGCGACTGCGCTACGTGGCGTCGCGTCGAGAGCTTTCCCATGCGAGCAGGGCGCGCTTGCGCTCGTTGCCCCAGCGGTAGTTACCGATGGCTCCGCTCGCGGCGATGACGCGGTGACACGGGATCAGCACGCCGACCGGGTTTGCGGCGAGCGCGTTGCCCACGGCACGTGCGGCGCTCGAAGCACCGATCGCTCGGGCGAGTTCATGATACGCGATACGGTCGCCGGGCTCGAGCGCGAGCACTGCGCGCCACACGCGCAGTTGGAAGTTCGTGCCGCGCACCGTTACGCGCAGCGGGGCGCGCTTATCGCCGAGCGCGGCGCGAGCTACGGATTCCGCCGCGCGGTCGTCACGCGCGAAATGCGCGAGCGGAATCGGGGTCTCCGCGGGATCGAGTGCATCCTCGCCTTCCATGAAGTCGAGCATCATGATGCCGCGCTCCGTCTGCACCACACGCATCGTGCCGAACACCGTCCGCGCGAATCCGTACGTCGCGCGCATTCCGGCGCCGCCTTGTTTGTACTCGCCGGGCGTGAGCGCTTCGATCGTGACGAAATGATCGTGCAGCCGCGCGGGGCTCGATAGCCCGGCGTCGAGCGATGCATCGAGCACGCTTGCGCCCTCCGCGAGCAGCGGTTTCGCGTACTCGAGTGTCGCCGCGGCCAGAAACTGCTTGGGCGTGATTCCCGCAAGCCGCTTGAACTCGCGCTGAAAATGATGCGGGCTTAGCCCGACGTGCGATGCGACCGCCGCGAGCGACGGCTGTTCGGCCCGATGCGCGATGATGTACGAGATCGCGTCGGCCACGCGCCGAAAGTCGTCGATCACGGTCGCTTCACGCGCGCGAGAAAGCAGCCGCGCTTCGCGCTGTGCACGTCGATGAAGTCCGCGCGGTCGTCGTCAAAGCGATCCGCGATCCAATCGAAGAGCAGCTCGCCGTCGAGCACAGCGGCATCCACCATCATGGCCGCGGCGTCGAAGACGCGCACGCTGAGCAGCCGCCGGAGCAGCACGGCGGGCACCTCATCGAACGCATCGTAGGCGCGCGTTGCACCCTCCCGCACGAAGAGCGCGTGCGAGGAGCGGTACGGCGACGCCGCATCGAGATGCGTATAGTTTGTGAGAATCACGGATTCACCGACGGAAAGATCGCGCAGTTCGATGCGATCGGGGAAACCCGGTTCATCATCGACGATCATGCGCTGCGCGCCGCGCGCGGCGAGCTCCTCGTCGGATGCGCCGAACAGACTGCGAAAGAGCGACGGCTCCAAGCCCGAGATACGAAAGACTGCCATGCCGCCATCCTAGATCATCGACCGCATCACGGCATTCCGAATCTTGCGTTCGGGCTGCCGAAGCCAGCCCGCAGCCCCGGGCTTGACACCCCGCATCTCGATATACTAATGTACTAGTACATTACTATACCAATATGCCGCTCTATCTTCGCATCAACCCCCGCAACGGCTACCCGGTCTATCTCCAGCTGGTGGAGCAGATCCGGCGCGCTATCGGGATCGGCATCCTCAAGCCGGGCGAGCAGCTTCCCACCGTGAAGCAGCTCTCGACCGAGCTCATCGTCAATCCGGCGACGGTCTCGCGGGCGATCCGCGAGCTCGAACACCTCGGCCTCGTCCGCAGCCTGCCCGGCCGCGGCGCGTTTGTGACCGGGACCGACGGAGCAACGGCGACGAGCGCCCACCAGGACGTCGTCGCGGAACAGATCGATGCCGCGGTTCGTGAAGCGCGTGCGCTGAACGTACCGGCATCGCGCCTTCGGGATGCGCTACACGACGCGCTCGCGCGCTGGTACGACGATGAGGAACGGCAGGCCGAGGAGACATGACCGCACTCGAACTCAGCCGCCTCTCCAAACGGTATCGCGACCGCCATGCCCTGCGCGATCTCAGTCTCACCGTTCCCGAAGGCTGCATCTTCGGGCTGCTCGGCCGCAACGGCGCCGGGAAGAGCACGACGATCAACTGCGTACTCGGGTTGATCGCGCCGAGTGCGGGCAAGATTTCGATCTTCGGGCAGCAGCGCACGCCCGCGCTCTTCGAACGCATCGCCTATCTTCCGGAAGGCACGGCGCTCGAAGGCTTCATGACGGGTCGCGAGCATGCGCATCTGCGCGCGAGCGCCTTTCGCTCGTTCGATCGCCTGCGCTTCGCCGAACTCGTCGAACGATTCGAGATCGATCTCTCGCGACGCGTGCGCAGCCTCTCCAAAGGGCAGCAGCAAGCTCTCGCGCTCGCGCTCGTCTTCGCGCAGGGCGCCGATCTCTTGATGCTCGATGAACCCGCGTCCGGGCTCGACCCGGTCGCGCAGCGTCTGCTGCTGGAACTCATCGTGCAGGCGGGCGCCGACGGACGCACCGTCATCTTCAGTTCGCATCAGATCGGCGATATCGAACGCACGGTCGAACGCTTCGCGATCCTCAAACGCGGTACGCTCGCCCTGAGCGGCGACTTGGAAGAGGTTCGCCGCAGCAAAGCAATTCTCGAAGCAACGCTCGCCGCGCCGCCCGACGCGGTGCGTCTGCGCGAGCGCATTCCCGCGCCGTACCTGGTTGAGGACGGCGTCATCCGCGTCTACACCGACGGGAACGCTCCGGTCATTCGCGCCGCGCTCGCAACGCTCGAACCGCTCGATATTCGCGAGCACGAGATGACCTTGGAAGACGTCTTTTTCGAAGCGGTCGGCGATCGCGAGGAGATCTTGAAATGATGTACCGGCAATTTCTCGTCATGCGCAAAGCCATCGTCGTGCTGACGATCGTCACGCTGATTCCGAGCCTCATCTTCGCCTATTCGAACATCTCGCTGCACGGCTCGGATCGCTTCGATTCGCCGCTCAGTTTCGCGCTCATCACGTTGATCGGATGGTCGCTCGCGCTCTTCGCATCGATCTACGGTGCGGCATTTGCGGGTACGTCGCGCGAGGCCGCGCAGACGCTCTGGGTGTTGCCGACGGACCGCCGACGCAGTGCGGCACTCGCCATGCTGGTGGACCTCGGAGGCATCCTCGTGGCCTGCGGCGCGCTGATCGTCGTCACGTACCTGCCGCAACTCCCCGTCATCGGGCCTGCGCAGATCGGCGCAATGCTCTCGCAATTCGATGTGCACGCGCTGCTCTTCGCGCTCGCGTTCCCGTTCGCGGTCTACGGCTATAGCGCGCTGCTCGGCATGCTCCTGCGGCGCGCAGCCTTTGCGGGCATCGCGGTCGTGCCGATCGGCGTAATCTGGACGATGCTCGCGCAGGATCCCGCTTCGGGTGTATTGCGCATGCTCGCTCCGCTCAATCCGGTTGCGCTGATCACGCATTCGGCGAAGGCGCCCGGACTGCACGTAAAGATCAACGGCTTCGCACCGGATCGTTTGGGAGCATCGCTGCACTGGCTCACCCCGAATCTCGCGATCGGTATGCTCTTCGCGCTCGGCGCGATCGCGTGCGCGGCTGCAGTCACACTCTGGAGCCGCGCACAACTCTTGGCCTAAGCCTGCTTCACCGATTACTGATGCAGCGGTTTCCGGGTTCTCGCACGAGATCGTCGCGGTCCCAATAGAAATGGTTGCCGCCGCTGTGGCGCAACACGACGCGCCCGTATCCGTACGGATCGCCCGTCTTTCCGGGCTCCGTGGGCATGTTGCAGAGACGCGGGACCACCTTAATCGTCGTGTCGGCAATCTGCGACATGTGCCCGTTCTCGGTCTTCTTCACTTCGGCACGCACGTAGTAGATCGAACCTGCGGCGTAGCAGCAATTATTCCAAAGGTCGACCTGATGTGCCTGAAGCCAACGCGACCCCATCTGATGACGGAATCCGTTGTAAATCGTGATCCACACCTGGTAGTTCGTCGGATTGTACGTTACGAGTTGGCCGTTCGCGGGATTGTAGGCGCTGCCCGGGAGCGCGGCACAGGCCACGAACACGGCACAGGCAAGGATCGCGTAGATTCGCTTCATGATAAAACCTCCATGCCTCATCGTTTAGAACAAGCACGTGTTTCCGGGGTTTCGCACGAGGTCGTCGCGATCCCAATAGAAATGATTGCCGCCGCTGTGCCGCAACACAACGCGCCCATATCCGTACGGATCGCCCGTCTTTCCCTGTCCGGCCGGTTGATTGCAGAGACGCGGGACCACCTGAATCGTCGTATCGGCGATCTGCGACATGTGGCCGTTCTCGGTCTTCTTCACCTCGGCGCGCACGTAATAAATCGAGCCCGCCGCATAGCAGCAGTTATTCCAATAGTCCGTTTGATACGGCTGCAGCCAACGAGAGCCCATCTGATGTCGGAAGCCGTTGTAGATCGTGATCCACACCTGGTACTGCGTCGGGTTATACGTAACGAGCTCGCCGTTTGCCGCATTGTACGCACTGCCCGGGAGCGCGGCACAAGCCATGAACATGGCACAGGCAAGGAACGCGTAGATCCGCCTCATGATAAAACCTCCACGATAGCGCTTGAAAACCTACCCGGGAAACGTTAGTGGGCAAGGGAGAGTTCCCTTGCCCGCGTCGGTACGCAACCCTCGACGGTGCGTTCCGGTCGTTTGGGTGCATGAAGCAACGTACGCTTGGAACGCAAGGCCTCGTGGTCTCGGAGCTCGGGCTCGGCTGTATGGGGATGTCCGAGTTCTACGCCGGACGCGACGACGCGGAGTCGATCGCCACGATTCATCGCGCACTCGACCTCGGCGTGAACTTCCTCGATACCGCCGATATGTACGGCCCGTTCAAGAACGAGATGCTGGTGGGGCGCGCGATCGCGGATCGCCGCGACCGCGTGGTGCTCGCCACCAAGTTCGGCAGCGTGCGCGGCGACGACGGATCGTTCAAAGGCGTGAGCGGTAAACCCGACTACGTGCGCAGCGCCTGCGACGCGTCACTCACACGCCTGGGCGTGGAGTACATCGATCTGTACTACCAGCATCGCGTCGATCCCACCGTGCCGATCGAAGAGACGCTCGGCGCGATGGCCGAACTCGTGCAGGCCGGCAAGGTGCGCTATCTCGGACTCTCCGAAGCCGCCCCGGCGACGATTCGCCGCGCGCACGCCGTGCATCCGATCAGCGCGCTGCAAACCGAATATTCGCTCTGGACGCGCGATGTGGAAGACGAGATTCTGCCGACGGTGCGCGAACTCGGCATCGGGTTCGTCGCCTATAGCCCGCTCGGACGCGGATTCTTGAGCGGAAGCTTTACTTCGCCCGACGATCTCGCTACCGACGATTCGCGCCGCAACCATCCGCGCTTTCAAGGTGAGAACTTCGCGCACAATCTCGCGATCGTCGAACGCGTGCGCGAGATCGCCGCGGAGAAGAACGTCACGCCGTCGCAACTCGCCATCGCATGGGTGCTCGCGCAGGGCGACGACATCGTCCCGATCCCCGGCACGAAACGCCGCACCTATCTCGAGCAGAACGTCGCCGCGGCGGCGATCGCCCTCTCCGACGACGATCTGCATCGCCTTGCCGCCGCCGCGCCGAAAGGCATCACCGCCGGTACGCGCTATCCCGACATGAGCAGCGTCAACCGCTAGGCATCCCGTGTCATCCTGAGCCTGTCGAAGGACACCCTGAGCCTCCGATTTCGGGTGTCACCCTGAGCTTCCCATTTCGGGTGTCACCCTGAGCTTGTCGAAGGGCGGCTTAGGTGAATCTGTGAATCGCCCCAAGCCGTGCTCAGGGTGCGCTCGCGATGATGTGCTCATGAAAATCGTTCGCCCACTCGCAGCAGCTCTGCTCCTCGCCTCGCTCACGCTCGCCGCATGCGGCGGCGGCGGCGGGGGCGGCGGTAGCAGCATCCCGACGACGGGCGGCGGCACGAGCACCAGCGCGCCGACCGCGACCAGCTCGCCGACGAGCACCAGTACGCCCCAATCAACGCCGACGCCGACCTCCACCGCGTCGAGCGGCTACGGCAACGCCACGCCGCAGACGTGTCCGAACGGAGCGCCCACCGACTCCGGCACGCTCAACTGCGCGGCGCTCCCGCTCGGCGACCAAAAATACTCCACCGCGGGTCCTCAGATGGGCTACGTGTACGAATGCAGCGCTCCGAACGGCACGGGCACGAGCACAACGGGGCCGTGGATCGACACCACGACGAAGACGTGGGACGGCAGCACCGATGCGAACGGCAAACTCGCCGTGCAGGGCAGCAACGCGTTCGCCGGTCAGTTCAGCGAATCGTCGAACGGCACCACGCGCACGATCAGCGGAAACGCCGAACCGATCGCTCCGGTCACCGCCGGAACCTTTCCGATCTCGCCGAGCGATCCGGCCTTCCAGTACGATCGCAATCCTAACGCGATCGCCGCGCACGCATTCAGCTTCACCGTACCGGCGAATCCCACTGCGGCAGCGCAGCCGAGTTGTACCTCGGGCGGTCCGATCGGCGTGGCGTTAGACGGCGCCATGATCTACAACGCGTTCGACGCGCAAGGCAACGACGCGGTCGCGCGCGAGATCCAAGATTCGTGTCACGGACATCCCGATCAATCCGACGTCTACCACTACCACGGATGGCTGCAGGCTTGCGTCACCGATGTCGGGTCCGCCACGCAGAACTCCGGCCTGCTCGGCTACGCGAGCGACGGGTTCGGCATCTACGGACCGTGGTATCAGGGCAAGCTGCTCACGAGCGCCGATCTCGACGAGTGTCACGGCACCACGAGCGCCGTGATGTGGGACGGCAAGCTCACCACCATCTACCACTACGTCTCCACCTACGATTTCCCGTACACCGTCGCGTGCTTCAAAGGCACGCCGGTCTCCACGCACGTGCCTTAACGCGAATCGCGCGCCGACACCGCAGACGCTATGCGGGCGGCGCGACTTCGCACGGCGAGACCTGCGGTATGATACCCGAGCGCAGGATCTCGTCGTAACCCGCAACTTTGCGATCGATCAGCGCGACGATCTCGCTCAGGCGTCTCGCCTCGGCCGCGATCTGATCGCGGTGCTCGATCAAAATCTCGCGCCGCTGCGGAATCGTCTCGCTTCCGCGGCGCGCGAGCTCGGCGTACGCTTGAATCGACTCGAGCGTCATCCCCGTCGAGCGAAGCCGCACGACCAAAGCGATCCAGGCGAGCGCTCGATCGGAATATCGCCGATGGCCGCTCTCGTTACGCTCGACCTCGAGCAGCACGCCGATCTTTTCGTAGAAACGAAGCGTATCTTCGGTGACGCCGGTCACATCGGCGGCCTCGCCGATCGTCTTCAAATCCGCGCTCATGCGCGCAGTCTACCACCTGGAGCGCGCTCCAAGTCAAGCGCTTGACTTCGAGTTCACTCCATGTCGTAGCCTCACGCACATGCAGACCACTCCAACCACCGCGCTCGTCACCGGTGCCGGCAAGGGCATCGGCGCCGAAGTTGCGCTTACCCTCGCCGCGCGCGGCTACCGCGTCATCGCCTGCGCCCGCACCGCAGCCGACCTCACCGCTCTCGCCTCACGGCACGACGGCATCGAACCGCACGCGCTCGACGTTTGCGATCCCGCATCGGTCGCGCGCGTGGTGCGCGCGCTCCAAGCCCGGAACGTCACCCTCGACGTCCTCGTCAATAATGCGGGCATTCTCCTCGATTGCGCGCCACCGAGCGCGCTTCCGCTCGAACTCGTGCGCGCCACGTACGAAACCAACGTCTTCGCCGCGATCACCGTCACGCAGATGCTGCTCCCGCTCATGTACGGCTCGGCGCATCCGCGCATCGTCAACGTCTCGAGCGGGCTCGGCTCGTTCGCGAACCGTACCGATCCGTCGTATTCTTCCGCGGCGATCAACGCTCTCGCCTACCAGACGTCGAAATCGGCGTTAAACGCCGTGACGCTGTGCTTTGCCAAAGAACTCGGCGAGCGCGGATTCAAGATCAATGCGGCCGATCCGGGCTATACATCGACCGCGCTGAACGGCTTCAGCGGTCCGCGCACCACGGAGCAGGCGGCACGCGTGATCGTACGCCTCGCGACCCTCGACGACGACGGTCCGAACGGCGGCTTCTTCGACGAAGAGGGCGTCGTCGGCTGGTAAGTGCCGCGATGCACGAAGAAGCGCCCGCCGGGAATCCCGACGGGCGCTTCTTCGTTGCGTGCCGCGATCGACGCTACATCTTGAGCGCGGCGGCGGCGCGGGCTTGCAGCTCCTCGACGTGGGCGCGCGAGACGTCGTCGAGTCCGCCGCGGTGCAGTCGCGCCTGCGCGGCGGATGCGAGCGACGCGAGTTGCGCGCGCGCGAGCGATTGCGCGTCTTGCGGCGCACCCTTGGCGGGTTTGGTCGCAAGCGCGATCAACTGCGCTTCGTAGATGGACTGCAGATTGCGGCGCAGCAGCGAGATATCGTGCGCGTTGCCGTGCAGTTCGCTGAAGATCGCTCCGCTCGTCATCCCGAAGAGACGGTCGATCGTCAGCGTCGCTCCCGTCGATTCGAGCGGATTCTGCTCGAGCCGTGCGAGCACCGAGGGCGAGAAAAGGAACGCGAGCGTGGTGCGCTGAGCGTTGCCGATATCGTCGACGACCGGAAAATCGTGGCGATGCGGCGGATCGTACGCCCACACCGGCAGATTCCCGTACCCTTCCCAACCCACGTATCCGTAGCCCGCCCACTCCGAGTAGCCGAGGCGATTCAGCACCGTCGGCGAGAAGCTCAAGTGACGGTCGGAGAACAGATAGTCGTTGAGAATCGAGAAGGCTCGCTGCTGCATTGCGAGCGGAACGGGCACGATCGGCGGCTGCGCACCCGCGTCGCCGCGATGGGCGCGCGAGAGATACTGTCCGCCGATCCAGTGCGCCACTTTGGTCACGTCGGTTAGGTAGCGATAGAAACTCCCGCGAAACGCGTCGGTCGCTTCTTGATATGCGGCTCCCGGAAAGGGCAGCATCCGCGTGTCGCGATCCATGAGGTTCCGATAGAGATTCAGTTGCACGACCGTCCAGCCGAGCTGATCGTTCGTGAGCTCTCCTTGCTCGACGCGCGGATCGGCCGCGTGACCGCTCGCCCAGGCCACGTCTTCATCGGATGCGTAGCGATAGAGCGGATTCGACCAGGCCGATGCCCAGCGCCGAAGCGTCGGAAGCTCGGCTTCGGGCGTCGCCGCGCCGGGAATGAATCCGTAGGCATAGCGCATCGCGTAGTAATCGTACGGACCGAGGACGGTCTGATAGTAGTCGCCCTGCCCGTAACCCTTGGGCCAGATATTGAGCGGCGCGTACTCCATCACGGTCGTCGCGATGCCGTTCTTCGCGGTAAAGGCCGGGTTCTGCAGATCCTTCGCCGTGTAGGCGTCGTGACCGATGAAATTGTGCTGCATGCCGAGATTGTGTCCGGTCTCGTGCATGATCTCGGCCTGAAACGCGTCGTAGATGAACTTCTCGGGAACCGGATCGGTGTTGCGACCGTAGCGAACCGGATCGACCACATTGCGCCACGCGTTCGCGGTGAAGGCCGCACTGTCGGCCGAAATCAGGATACCGGTGCGAAACTCCTCGCCCGTGCGCGGATCGAAGAGCGTCTGCGAATCCGCACCGAAGCTCGGTTGCGCCTCGGTCACCCACCGCAACACGTTGTAGCGCACGTCGTCGGGATCCCAATTCGGGTCGTTCGGCTGCGGCTTCACTTGAATCGCATCGAGGATGCCGACTTTCGCAAGCGCTTGATTCCAACGCAGCACCGCATCGGCGATCGGTTTACGGAACGCGGGCGGCACGGTATTGCTCATGTAAAAGACCATCGGATGCGTCGCCCGCGACGGCTTGCCGGGATCGGCGGGCGCGAAGTTCCAGCGCACCAGATAGCGCAGGTAGCGATTGCGCGCGGTGTCCTGCTTCGAGGCGAAGCTCATGTAGATATCGTCGTAGAGGCCGACCCGGTCGTCGGCGAAGCGCGGACGATATGTATCGTGCGGGAGCTGCACGAAGTTGTACACGACCCGCATCTGCAGACTACGCGCATCCGGCGCCGTATCCGGCGCAACGTGCGGAGCCTGCGTCGCCCAGAGCTGATTGACGTCGATTACGACGTTCTGCGGGAACGCTTTCGTCTTACCGAAATAGGTGCGCGACGGATCGAGATGATAGGCCGTGGCGGGTTTGGTGCCGAGCGAGCCGTTGATGATGTGATCCATGTCGAGCACATCGCGGAAGAGCGGCGAGGCGTCGAAGACGATATGTCCGTCGCCTTCCGCCGCGATCTTGCCGACGCCGACGACCGAGTTCGGGAAATTGTACTTCACCGCGAGTGAACCCGACGCGCTGCCGGGTGCGATGAACGACGAGTTCGGCCAGACGATCGCGATGCCGTCATCGGCGCGCTCGAAGCGCACCAGCATCGCGGGCAGATGATCGGTGTTACCCCAGACGATGAAATCGCCGCCGATCCCGTTGCCGGGGACGATCGTCTCGAGATAGTCGGTATCGAGCTGCGACGTCGCGAGATCGATGTAGACATGGCCGTCCTTACGGATGATCCCGAAGAGGCCGTGCTGCTCGGTCGCGCCCGCCGTGAAGCTCGCATAGGATGCCGTCGCCGCGCGTGCGGGCGGGGCAAAGGACAGGGCGGCAAAAACGACGAGCGCCGCCAGAGAAATGCGCCGTATCATGATATCGCGCTCTTGGACCGCGAGGTCTCGCGCCCCTAGCGGGAACGGGAACTCGAAGCCCCGCGGCGTATGCCGCTCCCGATGAAGATTGCAGAGACGCTCCGCGGATTCGAGCGCCCGTTTTGGGTTGCAAACCTCACCGAGATCTTCGAACGGCTGTCATACTATGCCGTCTTCTCCACGCTCGCGCTCTACCTGAATCAGACGCTCGGCTTTCCGAGTTCGCAGGCCGCCGCGCTGAGCGGCCTCTTCGGCGGCGCGGTATGGGTGATGGCGATCTTCGGCGGTGCGCTCGCCGATCGGGTCGGCTTCCGCCGCGCGCTCTCGACGGCATACTTCATCCTCACCCTCGCGTACTTCATGGTCGGCTCGATCGGCGCGCCGTGGCTCGCACCCGTGCGCGCGGTCGTACCGCTCGGTCTGCTCGCGGGCATCATCTTGTTCTTGCCCGCGCTCGGCGTCGCGCTCGTGAAGCCCTCGGTCGTCGGGACCACCGCGCGCGCGTCGCGCGAAGACGTGCGATCGATCGGCTATTCGATCTACTACACGATGGTCAATATCGGCAGTACGCTCGGGCCGTTCCTCGCGGGCTACCTGCACGCGGTGCTTCCGGCTCAGGGTGTCTTCACGATCGCCGCGGCGAGCGTGCTGCTCATGTTCTTCGTCGTGTTGATCTTTTTTCGCGAGCCGCGCACCGACGCGCACGCTGGCGCACCGAACGTCACGCTGCTGCAGACCGCGCGCAACTTTCTCACCGTCGTCCTCAATTGGCGCTTTCTGCTCTTTCTGCTGATCTTCTCGGGCTACTGGATCGTCTACTGGCAGCAGTACCTGATCCTGCCCCTCTATCTGCACGACCATGTCGATCCGAATGCGAACACGGCGATGATCCTCATCACGGATCCGCTGATTGTGATCACCCTGACCGTCGCGGTCAATGCGCTCACGCGGCGCATTCCGTCCTTTCCGGCGCTCACGCTCGGGACGCTGATCACCTCGATCAGTTGGCTCGCGCTCGTACTGAAGCCGAGCGTGCCGATGGCCGTCGTCGCGCTCGCCGTGCTCGCCATCGGCGAGATCGTGCAGT
This sequence comes from Vulcanimicrobiota bacterium, assembly GCA_027306785.1. Classification (GTDB taxonomy): domain Bacteria; phylum Vulcanimicrobiota; class Vulcanimicrobiia; order Vulcanimicrobiales; family Vulcanimicrobiaceae; genus REEB354. The sequence goes on along the minus strand of DAHUZB010000026.1, from coordinate 13,341 downwards.
CGCCGCGCTACTACGAATACATCTCGCGTCTCGCGCCGCCGGGCCAACAAGGCACCTACATGGGCTTCGCGTTTCTCCCGATCGGCATCGGTTCGCTCGTCGGCGGCGTCTACGGCGGATCGCTGCTCTCGCACTTCGCGCATCAACCGTCGATGATTTGGATGACTGTCGTCGGCACCGGCGTCCTCACCACGCTGCTGCTCTTCCTCTACGACCGCATCCTCAAGCCCGCGCGGACGTAACGCTTCACTACGAGACGCTGCGCGGAACCTGTCGCTTCGCGCGCTTGCGCGCGTACATGGCGGCATCCGCACGGTCCAGCAGAGTCGCCGCGTCGTCGCCGTCGTCGGGTGCGACCGCAAGCCCGACCGTCACGCCGAGTTCCGCGCCGATCGTATCGAGCGAAAAGGGCTCCGCGAAGGCGCGCTCTACCTCGTCGGCGATCGCCTGCACCTCGACGCGCGACTTCACCCGATGGAGAATCACGGCGAACTCATCGCCGCCGACGCGTCCGATCAGATCCTCCGCGCGCAGCGCGTGCGCGAGACGCTGCGCGGCAAGCGCCAAAATCTCATCGCCGACGGAGTGACCGTGGGTATCGTTGACGCCCTTGAACCCGTCGAGGTCGGCGAAGAGCACGCCGATGTGTTCGCTCTCGCGACGGCGCGCAATCGCACGCTCGAGGTGCTCCAGGACGGCGGCACGATTGGCCAGGCCGGTGAGGTGATCCATCAGGGCGGCGTGTTCCGCGCGCTCCGTGCGGTCGCGCAGGACGGCGGCCTCGGCGGTGCGGCGCCGTAACTGATCGGTCACATAGACGACGGCGATGAAAACGAGCGAGAGGACGAGCGGCTCGAACCGCTTATCGAGCATGACCCGCGGTGGCACGACTTCATCGAGATACGGCAACACGAATGCCGCAATCAGCGCGGTCACGATCGCGATCGCGGGCCGCGCGTAGTACGCGATCAGGATCAGCGCGGGCAACGCAAGCGCCGCAAAGTGAAAGTTGCCCGCAAAGTAGGCCAGTACGGCGACGAGCGCGAGCCAAAGATAGGCGGCGAAGAGCCACCAGCCTCGAGCGGCCATGCTTCACCTAAGCATGGCCGCAACGGAAAATCAAGCTACGGGTTCGCCCAGCTCCAATCCTGAGCGTTCCACGACTCGACGATGCCGTTCGGGTGGAAGTTGCGCAACTCGGGGCTGAACGCGTAGCGCTGTTTCGGATAGAAGAGGAAGATGGCGGGCACGTCGTCGACCACCAGGCGCTCGATCTTCGCGTAGGCGCGCTTACGCACGGTGCGATCGAAGGTGGAGAGCGCCTCGTGCTGGGCCGCGTCCATGGCGGGCGAATCGTAACGCGCCACGTTGTTGCCCGCAGGCGGAACCGCTGTGCTGAGCCACTGCGACGAATCGTCGGGGTCGCCGCCCGCTATCCATGCGTAGAAGCCCACGTCGAACTTGCCGCCGTAGAAGACGCCGCCGCTTGCCGCGGGAGCGTAGAGCTGCGCGTAGGGATAGGCCTTCGGCTGCACGTCCACACCGACGGCACGCCACATCTGCTGGATCTGCACCACCACGTTGCGCGCGATGTCACTGCCCTGCCCGTAGACGAGCAGCAATGAAAGGCGCTTTCCGTTCTTTTCGCGGATGCCGCCCGGACCGGGCGTCCAGCCTGCCGCCTGCAAGAGCGCACGCGCGCGCGCCGGGTCGTAGGGCTGGGCCGCAATCGAGGGATCGAAGGCCCAGTAGAACGGCGAAAGGTCGGCGACGCCGAGCGTCGCGTCGCCGAATTCGTTGTCGCGCATGATCGTGGCGCGATCGGTCGCATACGCGAGCGCCACGCGCACGTTGCGATCGTCGAGCGGCGCGTGCGTGACGTTGAACATCATGGAATCGTAGACCGGCGCATCGACGGCGAGTCGCGCGACGTGCGGGTCGTTTGCGAGATCGTGATAGGCGGGCCCGGTGAGTTCGATCGCCGCTTGAACCTCGCCGGTGCGAAGCTCGGAGGTGGTCGTATTGACGTCGGCGATGAGCTTGATGACGAGTTTGCCGATCTTCGGCGCGCCGAGATAGTAGGTCGGGTTCGCGATCGCGGTAATGTGATCGCCGCGCACCCACTCGCCGAAACGGTACGGACCGCCGGTCACGGTGGGTTCACCGTTGAACGGCACGTTATTGAGGCTCGGATACTTGGCCAGCACGTGCTCGGGGAGAATGCCGTACACGTTGTCGCCTTCGCCGAAGAACTGTTCGATCAGCGGCGGAAACGGGTGCTTGAGGTGCAGCACGACCGTATGTGCATTCGGCGTGGAGATCGACGCGATCACGTTGTAACCGTGACGCGAGATCACGTTATTGGCCGGATTCATCACTTGTTGGTAGCTGTACTTCACGTCGCGGCTCGTGATCGGCACGCCGTCCGACCAGACCGCGTTCGGGCGAAGATGATAGGTGATCGTCAATCCGTCGCGGCTGATACCGTGATTCGCAAGCGACGGCACCTCGGTCGCGAGCATCGGAATCTCGTGGTGCTCGGCATCGTGCGAGGTAAGCTCCGGAAAGAAGAGCTCGTTGAGAAACGCCTCGGTCGACGACGTGCTGAAGATCGGATTGAGCGTGTTCGGCGCGATCGGGAGCGCGATCGTGAGCGAATTCGCGGGATGCACGGAACCGGGCTTGGAGCAGCCGGCAAACGCGGCTGCGGCGGCGAGCGCGAGAACGGCGGCCGCGAACGAGCGGAACGAGCGCGCAAACGAGAGCATGCGATACCTCCGTAACGACGAGTCGGTTACGGCTTCGGCGTGCGCGCGCCCTCCGTCGTGCCTTTCGTGGTGAGGCGAATCTTCTTCGCGCGCTTGCGGCGATACATCGCTTCGTCGGCGCAGTTCAGCAGCGCGTCTTCCGCCGTCCCGGAATCGGGGAAGAGCGCGAAACCGACCGTGATCCCCACCGCGAGCCGAAGACGGTCGATCGTCAGCGGCTCTCCGAACGCGCGCTCGATGCTCTCCTGGATCCGCCGCACGTCGCTTCGATCCTCGATCCGTCGGACGATGATCCCGAACTCGTCGCCGCCGATGCGCGCCACGATGTCGTCGGGACGCAGTGCGTGCGTGAGTCGCTTCGATGCCACCGCGAGCGTTCGATCGCCGATCGCGTGCCCGTGCAGATCGTTGATCTCCTTGAATCCGTCGAGATCGCAGTAGAGCACCGCGAAACGCGCTCCGGTGGCGCGTCCGTTCGCAATCGCCGCGCGCAGCGCATCGACGAAGTAGCGGCGGTTCGGCATATCGGTGAGCGTGTCACGACTGGCCACCTCTTCGGCCTGGCGAAGGCGCTGCTCCAGCAACACGCGCTGCGCGTCGCGCCGCCGCAGCAGCTCCGAAGCGATCACGACCGCCACGTACGAGCCGCCCAACACCGCCGCGTCGGTCGGAAACACGAACATCCGCATGTGCTGCGGAAGTTGATCCAAGTAGGCGAACGCGACTCCGGCTACCACGCCGGTGGCGAAGGCAAGCCACAGCGGCGCGTAATACGAGATTACGAGCAGCGGAATCACGGCCAGCGCTCCGATCCGGGTGTAGCCGTGGATCGTAAAGAGCGCACCGAGTGCGGCGAGCGTAGCATACGCGGCGCCCAAGACCCATAGCTTGCGCATACTCTCTTCCATCATACGCCGGGCGCACCAGAAGCAGTTGGCCCCTCGAGGTGCCCGCAAGGCCCATACGCGGGCATGCATCCGCCGCGCTCCGTGACCCGGTCTTGATTCGATATGAAGAGATTGCTTGGATCACTCGGACTGCTGCTGCTCGCGGTCGCGGCGGCGGCGGCGATCGTCGGCCGCGCGGATGCGATCAGCAGCAAGGGCGTCGTGCGCGACGTTCCGTACGTCGTCGCCTTCCGGCCGATCAACTCCATGTCGGTGCCCTTCACCGGGACGATGCTGCTCACGTTCGACAACGGCATCATCAGCGGCACCTACACCGACGACTCGGTTAAGCCGGGCGGCCCGCTCGCGAATCGTCGGAACGTGCGCGTAACCGGCGGATCCACCGAGAGCGGGATCCATTTGAACATCGGGAACGTCGTCGCGTTCCAAGGCACGCTCTACGGGGAGACGATGGCGGGAAGCGCGCTCATTCGCGGGCGCATCTACGAGTTCGAGGCGCAGCAGGGCCGCCCGGGGCATCCGCTGAGCGACGTTCCGCGCCGGTAGCGGCTACTCGTAGCGGATGTCGTCGATCGTGTAGGCGATCGGCCCGGCCGGACGCATCACGGTTACCCGGTCGCCCACGCGATGATCGACGAGCGCCTGCGCGACGGGCGACTCCCAGCTAATCGCGCCGTTCACGGGGTCGGCCTCGTCTTCGCCGACGATGCGCACGGTGAGTGTGCGCCCCCGCGCATCGCGCGCGACGACGGTCGCGCCGAACTCCACGATGCCGCGCGTCCGGGCCGAGGGGTGCACTTCGATCGCGCTCGCGATGCGCTCGCGATAGTACCGCAGCTCTCGTTCGTCGCTCGTCTGCTCGGCACGGGCAAGCGCCTCGCGCAGCAACCGCATCCCGCGCGGCGTCACGTAATTGGGCGCGGTGCTGACCGGGCGCTCGATCGGCCGCTCGGGTGCGCCGTCGTCGTCTTTGACGAACGCGCGGCTCATGCGGTGACGGCGTCGATCGCCGCGAGAACCGCGCGCAGACGCGCGTCGACCTCCGCGGCGACCGGCTGGATCGCATCGTTCCCGGTGACGCCGAGCATCACGCCCGCGTCGATCGCCATGATCTCGGTGCGATCTCCGCGCCGAGCAACCACGACGTTGCATGGGAGCAGCAACCCGAGCTCCGGTTCGTGCCGGAGCGCCTGGTAGGCGAAGTTCGGATTGCACGATCCGAGGATAACGTACGGCTCCATCTCCGCGCCGATCTTCTCGCGCATCGTCTTTGCCACGTCGATCTCGCAGAGCACACCGAAGCCTTGCTCCTTGAGCGCCGCTTTGGCGCGCTCCACTGCTTGATCGAACGACAGTTCCGTCGAGATTTTCGAACCGTATTTCATCATCGTACTCCTTTGCCTACCGGAACACTCCGGCACCGGCGACGGGTTCCCTGCCGCTCAGCCCGGCCCGGCGCTCACCGCGATCTTGCGGTTGGCGAGCGGCTTCATCGGCACGGCCGTGACGGTGAGAATCCCCTTCTCCACCTTCGCGCTCACCGATCCCGGATCGATCTCCTGCGGCAGCGCGATCGCCCGCGTGAAGCCGCCGCGGCGTATCTCGCGCCGGTGATAGTTGACGTCTTGATCCGAGGTCTTCTGCTCGTACTTTCCGCTCACGGTGATGATCCCGTTGTTCGCTTCGATCTCGATGTCGTCGCTCTTGTATCCCGGAACGGCCATCTCCAGATAGAATTTGCCGTCTTTCTCGTAGAGATCGAGCGACGGTGCGGCGGGATAGTCGACCGCGAGCGGTAGATTCCAATCGCTCCAGAAGCGATCGAAGAGCGTATCGATATCGCCGCGAATGGAACTGCGAATCGTGGGTAGTGGCATCGTAACCTCTCCTCTCGGACGCTGTGTGTAGTTTCCATCGAGGAGCGTAGCGCGACGCATGAGCGAAACGGGGAAGGCGGTGCGAAGATTTCAGGCGCTCACGCGAATCTCTTCGAGCATCTCACGCTTCGTTTCGGGAACCGAGCGAGCGACGAACGCAATCGTCACCGCGCAGAGCACCGCGTAGATGCCGAACGTCAGCGGACGCCCGAGACGCTCGAGCATCGTGAGGAAGAATTGCGAGACGATGAAATTCGCGGTCCAGTTCGCGAGCGTGCAGATGCTCATCCCGAGTCCGCGCGCCTGCAGCGGAAAGATCTCCGAGATCAGCAGCCAGACGATCGGCCCCAAGCTATAGGCAAACGATCCGACGTAGAGCATCGTCGCCCCGAGCGCGATGCCGGCGAGCGAGCCGTGCAGCTCGGGCTGCGCAAACGCGAGCGCGAGGACGCCGAGCGAGACTCCCATGCCCGCGCATCCCGCATAGAGCAGCGGCTTGCGTCCGACGCCGTCGACGTAGAAGATCGCGACCAGCGTCAGCAGTACGTTCACCACGCCGACCGCGGCCGTTGCGAGAATCGAGGCCTGGGCCGACGAGATCCCGGCGAGTTGAAAGATGCGCGGGCCGTAGTAGATCACGGTATTGATGCCCGTGACTTGTTGGAGCACCGCGAGGGTGACGCCGACGACGAGCGCCGCGCGCGCCGAGGGCGCGAAGAGGGCGGCGAAGCCGCCCTGTTTGTCGGAGAGGCTCGCGCGAATGGAGCGTTCCTCATCGCCGACCACGACCTCTCCGCCGATGCGCCGCAATTCGTCGCGCGCGTCGTCGTCGCGTCCGATCTTGAAGAGATAGCGCGGGCTCTCGGGCAGCGGCAGCATACCCGCGATCAGAATGAGCGAGGGCACGATCGCAAGACCGAGCATCCAGCGCCACGCGCCGCTCGCCGCGAGCGCGTAGTCCAGCAAAAAGGCCGCGAGAATCCCGATCGTGATCGCGAATTGATAGAGCGAGACGAGCGCGCCGCGCACGCCCGGCGGCGCGACTTCGGAGATGTAGAGCGGCGCGACGACCGAACTGAAACCGATCGCGACGCCCACCACCAAACGCGCACCGAGCAGCACGCCGATCGAGGGCGCGAACGCCGAGAACAGCGCGCCGACGCCGAAGATCGCCCCGGCCGCGAGCAGCGTGCGCCGCCGCCCGATGCGGTCCGCGATGGCCCCCGACGCGGCCGAACCGACGATCGCGCCGAGGAGCACGATGCTCACCGTAAACGCTTGCAGCGCCGTAGAGAGGTGAAAGTCGCGCGTGATGAAGAGCACGGCGCCCGAGATCACGCCGGTATCGTAGCCGAAAAGCAGTCCGCCGAGCGCGGCGACGGAAGCGATCAGGAGCACGAACGGTCTCATGCACGAGCGCTTTCGGCTTCGCATGGAGAATCCTCGCCCGATGGCGTTCGAATCGGCGGCCGCATACGCGGCCAAACACGCTCCCCGCGCGCTCGTCGTCGCGCGCGGCGCACAACTCGTCCACGAAGCCTACGACGGCGGCGGCGATGCGGAGACTCCACATCCGCTCTATAGCGGAACGAAGAGTTTTTGGGGCATTACCGCGCTCGCGGCCGAACGCGACGGCATCATCGCGCTCGACGAATCGATCGCCGAGAAGCTGCCGGAGTGCGGCGATGACGAGCGCGGCGCGATCACCCCGCGCATGCTGCTGCAGATGATCGCGGGCTACGGCTTCGGCGGTCTCGGCAGCGCGGTGCCGACCTACGACCGCGCGCTGACGATCGCGCTCAAGCGCGCACCCGGCGACACGTTCACCTACGGTGGCATTCCGCTCCAAATCTTCGGTGCGTACTTCGCGCGGGCGCTCGCCGCGCGCGGCGTCACGCCGCACGAGTATCTGCGCGAGCGCATCCTCGCCCACGCGCGTGTACGCATCGGCACGTGGCGCGTGCTCAAGGACGGCACGCATCCGCTCCCGACCGGTGCGTCGCTCGCCGCACGCGATTGGCTCGCGTTCGGCCGCTTCGTGCTTGAGCATCGCGACGAGTACGCGGACGCATTCGTCGGCTCGCGGCCGAATCCGCGCTACGGGCTCTGCTGGTGGCTCGGCGCCGAGGGTGCCCCGGCCGACTGCTTCTACGCGAGCGGTTCGGGCGGGCAGGCGATGTACGTGATTCCCTCGCACGAACTCGTCATCGTGCGCTTCGGCGCGAGCGCGTCGTACAAGCACGACGCATTTCTCAAGCGCTGGTTTTCCTAACCTCCGCCGCGAACGCGTCGTCGCCGCGCGTCAAGGCGCCGTAGAGTGCGATCGACGAGCGCTCGCTGCAGATCCGCAAACGCCACCAGTTCAGGGCCGTCGCGTTCGTAGGATCGATGCCGAAGCGCGGCGCGAGCTGCGCGAGTGCCGGACGAACCTCGTGCGTCGCGTGAATCGCAAGCACGTAATCATGATCGCTCAGGTGGTTCACGAACGCCTCGATCGGCGCGAGCGCGGCCAGCTCGTAGCCGTCGGCGGTGCGCTTCACCAAGCCGTACTCCACCGGATCCACGCCCGCGATCATCGCGGCGGCTCGACACCACGTCACCACCTTAGCCTGATCGCCGAGCGAGGGCGCCGCATGCGCCGAGAGCAGGACGGTGACGAAGCGCGCATCGTGTCCGCGCGCGATCGCCTCGGCGCCCGAGAGACAGTGATGCCCGCCGGTCGCGCCGATCGGAAGCTCGTCGAAAAACGTTCCGTCCTCGCGAAACTGAAAGACGACCGTCTTCATGATGTCGTGATAGAGCGCCGCGCCGATCGCGATATCGCGATCGACCTCGCGGCGCCCGTCGAAATATTGCCGATCGTAGGTCTGCGAAAATTGCTCGCCCATACGCGCGTTGAAGAGTTCGTGCGCGCAGAGTCCGCCCGGATAGCTGTGGTGACCGTCGGTATCGGATCCGGGCGCGCTCCAGAACGGCTGCGCGATCCCGCGCGCGCCGACCGGCGGAAAGATGCCTTCGACCGGCGCGTCCGCGGCGACGAAACCCTCGCGCGCGAGGGCATCGCGCAGGGCAACGCGCGATTCGTACGTCGGATAGCGGCGCATGTAGTGCGGCTCGGGATGCTCGAGCAGGGTCGTCACGTTCTCGCGTAGCCGCGCGTCGCCGATGGAGCCCGCGAGCGCGCGAATATCGCCGTAGAGGCGCGCGACGAGCGGCGATGCCGCCGCGATCCGCGCGGCGCGCTCGTTGGCCGCGGAGAGGCCGTCCGGAACGTGCAGCGCCGGGAGCGGCCCCGCGTCGGCGCGCGACGCGAGCAACGGCAGCGCCGCCGCACCGACGACGCCGAGAAACCCGGTGCGCGAGAGCAGCGCTCCGCGTGAAAGACTAACGCACATGCTCGTCCATTTCCAGCGCTTCGCGCGCCACATGGCGGGCGTACCCACCGTCCCAATCGAGGATATTCCAATGGTTGCCGTACTTCACGTACGTGACCTCCGCGTGCGCCCCGAATTCGTCGAGCGTCGTTGCGAATAGCCGCACCGGGTCATCCAGATGAAACGTGTCGTCCGTTCCGACGGTCACGTGGAGTTTTCCGACGAGAGCGCTGCCGATCTTCGGCCAACGCCGCCGAACGATAGCGTTCAGATCGTAATGACGCTCCCAGTAGGCGGCGACCGAAGGATCGATCGTACCAGTCTTCCGATCGAAGAGTTTTGCGGGCAAGCCGTTCGCTCCGCGCGGACTGAATACCGACTCGAACGAGGCATACTGCTTCGGACCAAGCGTTCCGTAACGTCCGTTGACCAGATCCGCGATCGTCTCCTGATCGCGGATCCCGACGCGATCGGTGAGATATGCGGTGTGCTTGACGTCGTAGTAAAGATTTCCCGGTGATGCGACGGTGAGATCCGGCCCGAGAAAATCGTGAAAATCGACCGGATCGGGTGCGTACGCCCACGCGCCCCCGAACTCGTCGGGATCGTTCACCTCGAGCCAGAGCGCCGCCCATCCGCCGGAAGAATGTCCGGCGAGATAACGCCGTCCGTCGGTTCGGAACCTCGCATCGACTGCCGGAACCAGCTCGGAGGTAAACGCAGCGCCCCACGGGCCGTTGTTCACGGAGTCGGCAAATTCGGTGTAGTAACCATCGAATACGGGATCCGCGACGACCACGATCGCCTCGCGATGCACCGCCGCAAACGCGCGCATCCACGCGCCGTCGCTGCGTTCCGCCACGTCACGATCGTCTCCGCCGAAGCCGAAGAACCAATAGATGACCGGGTAGCGCCGGGTCGGCCGGCGATCGTACGACGCGGGGAGCAGCACCTCCGCGCGCAGTGTCATCGGCGTGCTCCAGAAATAGCTCAGACGCGCACTCGGAACCGCGACGGTCACGATGCGATTCGCCCGTGCCGGAGCGGCGGTCAGCGCGATCGCGAGGAGCAATCCAGAGAACCATCGACGCACGCGCCGTGCTTCCACGCGGCCGCGTTCGAGGCCTAGAGAAAGCGTCAACGCGCGCCGGATACGATCCGACGCGCGTTGACTGCGGTTACCGCGGGGGAACGCTTACGGTTCGACCGTTTTCGCTCCCGCGATCGGCTTCATCCCGGCGTGCTGCATCGCGGCCGAGAGTCCGCCCAGGCTCTTCACGAAGTCGTTGTACTTCGCGAACGCCGCGTTGTAGGCCGCATCGAAGCGCGACGCGTAGTCGAGCTGCTCTGCGGTCGGCGGCAGTTGCGCACCGAAGCCGGTGCGCGGGAGCGACTCGCGCAGCGACCCGGGCCGCTGGATCGAGTCTTCGTCGTTATGGTAGTCGGCGGTGAACGACGAGAACACGCCCTGCCACTGCGTCTGCGCAGCGTCGAGCTTCGCCTTCAGCCCGGCATTGCTCGTCTTCGCCGATGCGAGCGATTTCTTGATCGCATCGAGATTGTTGAGCACCGTATCGATCTGCCCGAACGCCCGCTCGTACTTCGCGGCGAATGCGTAGCCGGCTTCGTACTGGGCTTGCGTCCAGGCGTCACGCGGATCGGGTTTCACCTCGAAGTGCTGCTCGAGCGTCTTACCGTCGATCGTCATGCGCACGGTGTAGGTCCCCGGCACCACCGCGACGCCCGTCTTCGGACCGCGGTACTGCTTACGCGCCGCCCCCATCCATTGGACGGGGCCGTTCTCGCGGAAGTCCCAAACGAAACGGTTGATGCCCGCCTTGTTCGGAATCAGCGAGACCTCTTTGCCTTTCACTTTGTGCGTGCCGCCGATGGTGCGAATCACCTTGCCGCTCGCATCGAGGATCTGCGCCGAGGGCGCGCCCTTCTGCGGTTTGGCTTGGTAGAAGTCGATGATCGCGCCGTTCGGCGGATTCATCGCCGCGAAATTCGTGTACGTACCGTAATCCTCGTTCGAGTGATAGTGGTACATGTACGACGTGCGCGGTGCGAAGAGCATCGCCCCGGCCTTCTCGGCTTGCGGCAGTTGCTGAATCGCGCTCGCATCGTCGAGGATCCACGCGTCGCGGCCGTGCGTCGCAAGCACGATGTCGTCGAACTCCGGCTGAATGCGGATGTCGCGCACCGAGACCTGCGGCAGGTTCATGCGGAAGCTCTTCCAGTGAGCGCCGCCGTCGTACGAAATCCAGAGCCCGTTTTCCGTTCCGGCGTACACCAGATTCGGATTGTGGATGTCGGGACGAATCGTACGAACGTACTGATTGGCCGGTAGCCCGTTGACGATCTTCTTCCACGTCTTGCCGTAGTCGTGCGTGACGAACGCGTAGGGCGCGTAGTTGCCCATGCGATGATCGTCGGCGGAGACGTATGCGGTGCCCGATTCGAGCGGCGACGGAGCGGTCGTCTCGACGCGCGCGTACTCGGGCGTGCCGGGCGGTGTCACGTTCTGCCAGTGCTCCCCGCCGTCGCGCGTCATCTGCACGAGACCGTCGTCGGTACCGACCCAGATCTCGCCGCTGTCGCGTTGCGACCCCTCGATGTAGAGGATCGTGTCCGAATACTCCGCACCGGAAACATCCTTGGCGAGCGGACCGCCCGAGGGCTGCTGATGCGCCTTGATGTTGCGGGTGAGATCGGGGCTGATCACTTTCCAGTGTTCGCCGCGATCGGTCGACTGGAAGACGACGTTGCCGCCGAACCAGCCGATGTGGCCGTCCCACGGCGCGAACGCGATCGGCGAATCCCAGTTGAAGCGATACTTCGCCTTGCTCAGGTCGAACGGCCCGAGGAAGCTCCCGGGAAACGCATCGTAGGGACGCACGAAGCGGCTCGATTCGGTCTTGCGATTGAAGACGACGATCACGCCGTTCTCGAGATCGGCCCAAATGTAATTCGGGTCGGTCGGATCGGGTACGGTCCACTCGCCGTCGCCGCCGACGACGTTCTGCCAGTGACGGTTCATGATGCCGTCGGAGTCGAGCGAGTTCGACGGGCCGCAGAAGCCGTTGTTATCCTGCAGCGCGACGCAGACCTGATACGGATTCTGATTCGTGAGCCCGACGTGATAGATCTCGCCGATCGTCAGATTCTGCGAGAAGCTCCAGGTCTTGCCGCCGTCGAGCGTAAGCGCGTAGCCGCCGTCCATGCCGGTCATCATACGCGTCGGATCGTTGGGCGCGATCCACATCGCATGATAGTCCACGTGCACGTCCTTCGCGATCTCCTTGAACGTCTTGCCGCCGTCTTTGCTCTCGGCGAGCATCTCGGAGACGGCGTAGACGTGGTTCGGATTCTTCGGATCGACGTTGATATGGGTGAAGTAAAACGGACGCTGATCGACGAGCGTATCGTTGCTCATCATCTTCCAGTGCGCGCCCGCATCGTCGGAGCGCCACAAAATGCCGCCTTTGGCTTCGATGATGGCGTAGACGCGCTTGGGATCGCTGGGCGCGACGGCGAGGCCGATGCGACCGGTGTAGCCGGTCGGAAGCCCGTTGCCGGTAAGCCGCTTCCACGTCTTGCCGCCGTCGGTCGATTTGAAGAGGCCGTCCTCGGGTCCGCCGCTGCGGAAGGTCCACGGCTTGCGGCGGAACTGCCACATGCCCGCGTAGACGACGTTCGGGTTCTGCGGATCCATCGCGAGATCGCTCGCGCCGGTCATCGGCCCCATGTAGAGCGTCTTGCTGAACGTCTTGCCGCCGTCGAAGGTCACGTAGACGCCGCGATCGGTCGAGTTCTTGTACGGATCGCCGAAGGCCGCGACGACGACGTGATTGGGATTCTTGGGATCGATCGCGATGCGCGAGATGCTCCACACGCCCGCGAGACCGACGCGCTTCCAATGCTTTGCGCCGTCGGTCGTTTTGTAGAGTCCGTCGCCGTAGGTGACGTCGTTGCGAGGATTGGCCTCGCCCGTACCCGCCCAGACGACGTTCTCGTTGGTCGGATCGATCGCGACCGCGCCGATCGCGGAGACGGGTTGGCCGACGAAGACGGGCTGCCACGTGGCGGCGCCGTTATCGCTCTTCCATACGCCGCCGCCGGCGGTGCCGATGTAATAGAGCTTCGAGTCCTGCGGGGTTCCCGCGACCGAAGCGACGCGCCCGCCGGCAATCGCCGGACCGATCGAGCGCCACTGCAGATGATCGTAAGGTGCGCCGGCTGCCGACGCCGCAATGGGCGCCAGCAGCGCGGCTGCTGCAACTGCAGCAACCGCGCGCGTGCGTAGATTCAACGTTGCTAGTCCTCCACGACTATGACGTTTCTAGTGAATCGGGGTGATCGTCACCGGTTTTTCGCCGAGCGATTTCAACTGCTCGTCGAGTGCCGGAACCTG
>DAHUZB010000009.1 GCA_027306785.1 Vulcanimicrobiota bacterium | reverse complement strand
AGTTCGGCCACGCGCTCGACTGTGCGCTCGGCGGCGGCGTCTATCGCTCGGGCATCGACCCCGAACTGCGCACGCTCTTCGGCAGCGCCACGCGCTTTATCACGCCGTACGCCGCGACCGGCATCGACGAGTATTTCGCCGAGGGGCTGCGCGCGTATGTCGAAGTCAACGATACGATGTCGCACTGGCCCCGCGCGACGCGGCGGCGCCTGCGAAGCGTCGATGCGGGGTTGTACGCGTACGTCGAGCGCCTCTTTCGGGTCGAGTTCCGTACGGCAGCCTAGGTCGTGCTATGATGGGAGAACCTATGAGCGCCCAGTCCCTGGATTCCAGAATGTCCCGCGTTGAGGGCATCCTCGAACAGGTCGACAAGCGGTTGGATTCGATCGATCGCCGCCTCGGCGGGTTCGAGCAGCGTTTCGCGCAGATCGACGCTCGCTTCGTGCAGATCGACGCCCGCTTCGCGCAGGTCGACGCCCGCTTCGGGCAGATCGATCAGCGGTTCACGTGGGTGATCGGCACGATCGTCGGCACGTGGATCACGACGATCCTCGCGATCATCCTGCATCACTAAGCCGAGACCGACAGCCACCGAAACGGCTCCGCGAGCCGAAGCGGCATCTCACGTTCATCGAGGTCGGGTATCTCCTCAAAGGATTCACGGCGCCTGCCATCCATACGTTGCGTATCGGAAGGAGACGCTTCGATGCTCGCGTTTGCAGTAGTCGCCCTCGTACGTGCACTCTCGTTACCGGTCGGCTTTACGGTGGATCCGGAAGGAGCCACACCACAGATCGCCGTCTCGGCGAACGGCAGTGTAGCCGCGCTCGCGCATTCGACCGATCGCACGTTCCGAACGCGCGCCTTCCGATGGAGAAACGGCACCTTTCAAACGTTTTCCGGGCTCCCGGTGCTGACGGCACCGGGAGGCGCAGAGAACGCGAAAAACGATCCCACCTACCGGGTCGACGCGGCCGGTGTCGCGAGCGCGGGCCCGGAGCTTCTCGTCACGGCCTCCACCTCGTGGAGCGGCGCGTATAGCGGCGTGTCTTTCGAGGTGCAGCGATGGGGGGCGTTTTCTGCGGCCCGCTGGTCGCTACCGTCGTGCGTCGTATCGGGCGACTCCTACGATCAGCATGCGTATGGAGGCGACAGCGCCGGGCGCGTTGCGTTAACGATCGATCAGTCGGGCGCCGATTCATTCGAAATCGCGTCTGCCGATTCCGGATATGTTCCGTACGCCTTTGTCGTTCAAGGTTCGCACTGCCGTGATCTCGGAAGAGCCACGGTCCAGGGCGTCAACGGGGAGTGGGCTGCGGGCTACCGTCCCCATGCCTACGGGAAGCGTACGCCGCACAACGTCAACGTCGCCATCGCGCGCACGGACGCGCTGCGATGGTATGGGCAACACGTTCGCGAACTCGGGCGCGGCGATGCCATCGCCGTCAACGCGCTCGGCCTGACGGTCGGCGCCGACGCCGTTCCCCCTATGGCACCCCATGCCATTGTTTGGACGAATAGCGGGAAGCGCATCGCAATCGCCCCCCGCTCTCCGCGTAGCGTGGCGTACGCGGTGAACGACGATGGCACCGTCGTAGGAATGGTGATGGACTCCCGGGGTCGTCATTTTGCTTTTCGGTGGCACAACGGCGTTCTCCAGCGCTTAGACGACCTGCCGCACCCTCCAGGCTGGCGTTTCGAGTGCGCCTACGCGGTCGCTCGCGACGGAACCATTACCGGTATCGGCACGCTCGACGGCATTGCCGAGGTCTTCGTGTGGCGTGAGCCGGCGGCTACTCGGTAATTCACCGCCGAGAGCTCGAAATCGCGCTCCGCGGCACGCAATCATCACTCGTTCGCTTCCGGGGCGCGCAGTTCGCGCGCATGTACGTTCGTCCATCGCAGCATGGCGGGATAGGGTGCCACACCGAGTTCCGCGGCGCGCTTGGCATCGGCGGTCATACCGAGCCACTCCAGTACGGGTACGCCGATGTAGTAGCCGTTCGTGAAGTTCTCGCACAAGTTCGCACCGCCGCCGCGATAGCCGCCCTCGTGAAACACGACCGCGGCATCGATCGCGAGATGCACGGCAGCGGCGTACGACCATGCGATCGCGGCGAGTTCCTCCGCGCGCACCGCGTTCAAGCGCCCCGAACTCCCGTCGCGCGTGCGCGGCGCCATCACGGCCAAATGCCCGGCCTCATGCAGCAGATCGCCCGGAAACGATAAGCGCTCGCGGTCGATCGCGATCACGCCGTCGTGCACCGCGAGCCCCGGCAGCACGCTCCGACCCGGAACAGCAGCGAAGGTCGTCGCGATCCCGATCTCATCGAGAAACGCAACGACCTTCTCCACGATCTCACCACCCATGCACGCTCTCTACGAGCGCGCACGGGCACGTTCCCGTCGGTGCGCGGTTAGAACGTGCCCACGTTGATCGGCAGCGCCGCGCACGGGCTCGGCACGGCCACCGGCGTCGGCGCACCGGTCGCGGCCGATGCGGTCGGAACGGCGTTGATGCGCACGTTGATCGAATCGGGGCTGTTCCAGATCACGCCCGATTCGAAGTTGCCCAGGTCGTCGTACGCAAGCGCGTAGGCGAGGTTGCCGTCGAAGTACTGGTGGATCACCTGCGCGTACGTGTTGTACATCGGGTCTTGGAAGAAGATCCCGAACGACGGGTTCGTCACGCCGACCGGGTGCGTCGCCGAGGTGGAGAGCATCGTGCCGCGGTTGAGATCCGCCGTGACGGATTTCCACAGCGCGAACGCGTCGGCGGTCGCGAAGATGTGGCCGCTGCCCACGTTCGCGTTGCCCCACGGCTGCGAGAACAGAATCGCTTGTTTGCACGCGCCGCCGCCGTCGGCCGCGGGCGGCACGCCGTAGGTGAACTCCGCAATCGGCATCTTGAACGGGTTCACCTGACCCGCCGGCGGATTCGGATTCGGCGTCGCGCCCGTGCACGACGTTGCGCTCCCGACGTCGGTGAAGATGAAGTTCGCGCTGCCGTCGGAGCTTGCGCAATAAGAATCACCGCTCGCTCCGGTTACACCGATATTGTTGCTCGCCTGGAAGAGCCGCGGCGTCGTCTGATACTGCGAGAGCACGCAAGTGATGTAACCGTTTGCCGGCGAGGCGGGGCAGATGCTCGGGGTCGGTACCGGCAGGTTCGCAGCGAGGCCGAACAGATTCCACTGGAACGATGTGAACGCGACCGAATCCTTGGGCGCGACCACTTGCATGTCGATCAGCTTGCCGTTGAAGTTCTGCGCGACGACGAGCGATCCGTAGTTGGGATCGGCGGCGAGCGCGGTAAAGATCTTGCCGTAGTTGCACGACGTCACGCCGACGATCGGCAGCGCGTTCGCGGTGCAGGACGAGCCCCCGCCCGACGGCAGCGCACCGCCGCTCACGCTCAGTTCGAGCGGAAGTCCGAGCGCATCGACCTGCGTGGTGTCGATCGTGGCGCCCGCGCTCGTGTTGTACTCCACCTTATCCCACGGGAACGGGTTGGCCGCGTAGCCCACGTTCGGGCCGCTCACGCTCGCGCTGCCGAAGGGATTGGGTACGACGCTCGGGTTCGGGTTCGGCGTCGCGTACGCGAGGTAGATGCGGCCGCCGACGCCGTTCGGAATCGTGAGCGGTTTGTTCGAAGCGGCCGACGGCTGCGTGTTCGAGAAGCACGCCGCCGGAATCGGATACGCCGTGGCCTGCGTGAAATTGCCGTTTTGATCCATGAAGTCGGTGCCGTTGGTCACGTACACGATCAGCACGGCACCGAGACCCGAGTCGTCGGTGAGGTTGAGCGGCACGCCGGTCGCGGGGAGACTGTAATTTCCGCAATAGGCCGCAAGCGTGGGTGTCGGCGTGGCCGGCGGAGGCGCCGGCGTGGTCGCAACCGAGGTGGGCGTGGCCGAGGTCGTGGGCGTCACGGAGCCGCTGCTCCCGCCCCCACCGCATCCGGCCAGCACCGCGACGCACGCGGTCAACGCAAAAAGGATCGACGATGAGCGCACGGATCGGGCCTCCAGTCGGCAGCAACCTGGGTTATTCTTCGGCGCTCGTTCTTCGCCCCGAACCGAAGCCCCGCTCGCTTGCCGCATCTCGCGCCAAGAGTTTGCAAAGTTTGCTCGCGCCGGTCAGAATCGAAGCACGATGACCGCTCCACGCATGCCCGTCGTCTTCTTCGGCCACGGCAATCCGCTCAACGCGCTCGATCACAATCGCTACACGCAAGCCTGGCGCGCGCTCGGCGCCGCGATGCCGAAGCCGCGCGCGATCCTGATGATCTCCGCGCATTGGTATTTGCCGGGCACGATGGTCACCGCGATGGAGCAGCCGCGCACGATTCACGATTTCGGCGGATTTCCGCGTCCGCTCTACGAGATGCGCTATCCCGCACCGGGCAATCCCGCGCTCGCGACGCGCGTCGCGGAACTCCTCGCACCGCAGCGCGTGCAGATGGATCGCAGTTGGGGTCTCGATCACGGAACGTGGGCCGTGCTCTGCCACGCCTATCCGGATGCGGATGTTCCGGTCGTGCAGCTCAGTATCGACGAACTGCAGCCGCCGTCGTTTCACTACGCGCTCGGGCAACGCTTGCGTCCGTTGCGCGACGAAGGCATCCTGGTCGCCGCGAGCGGCAATCTGATTCACAACCTGCACGCGTATGCTTGGGGGCGGCATCCGCAGGAGCCCTACGATTGGGCGCTGCGCTTCGAAACGAACGCGCGCGAACTCCTGCTCGCGCGCGAGTACGAACCGCTCGTGGAGTACGAAGCGCTCGGTGAGGACGCGCTGCTCGCGGCGCCCGCGCCCGATCACTATCTTCCGCTGGTCTATGCGATGGGAGCCGCCGCGGCCGACGATCCGGTGAGTTTTCCGGTCGACGGGATCGACGGCGGCTCCGTTTCGATGCTCTGCGTGCGCTTCGGCTGACGCGCCGCTACTGCGTCACGCCGGCGACGTCGGCCTCGGTGACCGCGCTCGCCTTGTTGCCCCACGAGGAGCGAATGTAGGTGATCACCGCCGCGATGTCGGCGTTGGAGAGCGACTGTCCCCACGCGGGCATCATGCCGTTGTACGTATGACCGGCCACTTGAATCTTGCCGTTGAGGCCGTACTTCAGGATGTGAATGACGTTCGTGGCGTCGCCCGTGACGACCGGATTGCCCGCCAGCGGCGGGAACGACCCGACGAGTCCTTCGCCGGTGGCTTGGTGACAGCTCGAACAGTTCGTCTGGTAGACCTTACCGCCGTCGGCGGCCGCCGCGCCGTTCTGCGCGACTTGGGCCGCCGCCGATGCCGAGGCCTCGGGCGATGCCGCGGCGCTTGCTTGCGCCGAGGCTGCGGCAGTTGCTTCCGACGACGTGGTCGAGCTGGTGCCGGAGTTGCTGCTCTTGGAACAAGCGGCGAGCGCGAGCATGAGGGCTAGGCCGACGAGGCCGATTTTGGAAAGACGCTCCATGACCACTCCTTTCAACCGGAGATGCGTTCTATCAATCGCTGCGTCCGGAAGGCGTTAGCGCCGCGATTTGCACACTCCTCGTGCGCAAGAAGCTCTCGAGCGCGGTCAGCGTGCTCGGGAGCGGCCGCATCAAAACGACCAAGCGCCCTTCGTGTTCGGATCGCAGTTCGGCGCGATCGAGCATGAAGAGCACGTAGCCTTCGCCGGTGCGATCGTCCACGGTCGTATTCCGCGCCACGAAGGGAACGTGCGCGTCGGCGAACGCGCGCGGATCGGCGGTTCCACGCTCGTCGAAGAAGACGAGTCCGCTGCCCGCGAGGGCGCGCGCCATGCCCGCACTCGTGCGCGACGCGACGCCCGCGATCGCCCCGAATCGCGCGCGCAGCGCGGTCAACACGGCGGGCGACGGCGCCTCGTTGACGTGCACGAGCAGCTCCGCATGCGCCGCCTGTGCGTCGCGCGCGAACGCGAGCGCCTCGGGTGCATGCGGATCAAGATCGTAGGCGATGGGCAAACCGAGGTGCAGAAACGCCGACTCGATGCGCGCGGAGGCTCCGCACAAGCCCACCACGAGCGAGAGCTGCGGCGCGAGCCAGCGCGCCGATGCCCCGGTGTGACGCGCCACCACCACATCGTCGCGCGAAAAGAGATCGCGTACCGGCATATCGGAATAGCGCGCGTCGTCGGTCGGCGCGGAGACACGCGGCGCGGGCCCCGCGCGCAAGCTCACGATCGCGGGCGGATGCGCGCCGACCTGCCCGCTCGCGAAGCCCGCGCCGATTGCAAGCAGCGCTAACGCGATGATGACGAGGGAGATCGCGTTGGTACGCATACGCGCGCGCTCATGGCCCACATGAGCGCCACCAGCAAGAAGTTCGCGACGAGCGAACTCCCGCCGTAGGAGAGAAACGGCAGCGTGATGCCGGTGAGCGGAAAGAGTCCGATCACGCCGCCGATGATGATGAAGACCTGAAATCCGAGCGTCGCCGCGAGCCCGGCGCCCAGTAATTTCGCGTAGAGATCGGGTTGATCGCTGCCGACCGCGAGCAAGCGCTTCACGAGCACCGCGAAGAGCCCGATCAGCACGAAAGCCCCGATCAAGCCGAACTCTTCGGAGAATGCCGCGTAGATGTAATCCGTCGCGACATCGGGGATGAAGGTGGGGTGTCCGAGACCGAAGCCGGTGCCGAACGCGCCGCCCGCCGCGAGCGCGTAGTAGGCCTGCGAGGACTGATAGCCCGCGCCGAGCGGATCGCTGAACGGATCGGTCCACACCGCCACGCGCGTCTGCACGTACGGAAAGTGATGCATCGCCCAGAACGCGGCGAGCGCAAAGACGGCGATCCCGGCGATCACGATATCCAAACGCCGCGTCGCCACGTAGAGCAGCGCCGCGAAGGTGGAGAGCAACAGCGCCGCCATGCCGAGATCGCGCTGCAGCACGAGAATCGCCATCGACGCGCCCCACCCGATGAAGAGCGGCCCGAGATACTTCAGGTTCGCGCGCACCGACCACGGCCGTGCGGCGGCGATCACATCGGCGGTCTCCGCCAGGTACGCCGCGAGAAAGAACACGATGAACAGCTTGATGAGTTCGACGGGCTCGTACTGCACGGGACCGAGCTTGATCCATAACCGCGCGCCGTTGACCTGCTGGCCGAAGATGAGCAGCAACGCGAAGAGCACGAGCGAGGCGACCACCCACAGATACTTCGTCGCCGCGAAGCGTCGAAAATGCGTGAAGAACGGTCCCGCCGCGATCGCGAGCACGAGCGAGACCACGAGCCACAGCATCTGCTTGCGTGCGAGATCGGGCGAGAGGCGCGCGACGAGGGTCAGCCCGAGCGCCGAGAGCACCACGGCGAGCGCCGGCAAGAGATTATCACGTTCGGTCGTCGCGGGCTGCCACGCAACCCACGCGAGCGCGAGCGCACCCAGCAGGCCGAGTAGCCACGGTGCCCCGAGACTCTTCGCGGGCGCGTACGCGAGCAACAGGGCCGAAACGGCGAGCGCGAGCACCATCGGCAGCAGCCGACGCCCGTAGCGGACTACCGCGTCCACGCCGTCGCGATCAGGAGCGAGAGCAGCGCCGCGGCGACCGCATAGGCGATCCGGCGCGCGGGATGCGGAACGGTCGCGCGCGGGCGCGCGAGCGGCGCACGTTCGGGCGCGGTATCGTCGTCGTCGAAGCGCACGACCAGCATGTGCTCGCTCGGGCCGGCGGCTTCCACGTGCGCGATCAGCGCGCGGCGATCGATCTCGCCGCGCACGCGGTGGCCGAGCAGCATCATCACGTCGCCGGGCGCCACGTCGACGCTCGTCACCGCGACATCGAGCGACGCGGACGTGCCGAGCGCGCGCCCGAGCAGCGGCAGCGCGGCATCCTCGAACGCGTCGTCGGCGGTGAGCGCGCGCACCTCACCGCGATGCGCGAGATAGGCGGCCGTGCCGCCCGCGTGCATCACGTACGCATGCGAACGCAGCACGAGCGCGAGCGTGATCGACGAGCCCGCCGTCACGTAGTCCTCGTGCGACGCGGAGCGCGCGAAGAGTTCGCCGTTCACGCGTGCGAGCACGCCGAGCAGTGCCGTCGGTGCCGCGCTCGAGCGCGAGAGCGCACGGCGGAAGCGTTCGGTTCGCAGGCGCCGTTCGCACTCGGCGCGCAAGCGGCCGAGCGTGGCGGGCGCCGCCGCCGCACCGTCGATCGTGCCGAAACCGCGCGCGACCGCAAAGAGCCACGCGTGCGGCCCCACTTGCATCGAGAGACACGAGGCCCGATCGCCCCGAATCGCTACATCCACGGTTGCACGTCCTCGACGATGATGCGCGTCGCGCCGACGTCGATCTCGTCGCCGGTGCGGACCTCGATCGTACTCGTCACACGTCGCCCGTTCAAGAAGGTTCCGTTACTGCTCTGCAGATCGCGCAGGAAAAGGGTACCGCGGTCGGGTTCCAAACGCGCGTGGCGGCGGCTCACCTCCGGATCGCGCAGCACGAGCGCGCACGCCTCGGCGCGCCCGATCTCGAACGGGGCCGTCGCCTCGAACGCGCGTGCGGCTCCGAGTTCCACCACCCGGAGATGCGCGCGCAGCGGCGCGTCGCGCGCAACGGTGAACGCGGGATCGCGCCGCGGCCGCGCGGCGATCGCGGTCACGAAGACGAGCGCCGCGAGCATTTCGAGCGAGCCGATGCGCAGCGACGCGCTTGCAATCACTCGCGCGCCTCCAAGCGCATCTGCGTGTTGCCGAAGGTCACCTCGTCGCCCGCGCTCATGCGCCGCGTCTCGATACGTTCGCCGTTCACGAAGGTACCGTTGGTCGAGCCGAGATCGCGAAGCGTTACCGTGCCGCCGTCGATCACGATCTCCGCGTGGTTGCGCGAGACGCTCGGATCCACGAGAAAGATGTCGCTCTCCTCGCTGCGGCCGATCGTCGCGCGTTCGTCGATGAAGTAAACGCCGTACGCGGGCACGCCTTTGAGCATGCGCAGGTGATAGCGTCGCGCGATCAACGCGTCGCCGTGCTTGGGAATCGAGATCGTCACGTCGCTCGCGACGCCGATATCCACCATGCCCGCCGTCACGCTCTCGCGCGGCTCCATCGCCACGTTCGGACCGCCGTCGTAAAAATAGATACCCACGCGCCCGGCCATGTCGCGCAGCAACTCGGCCCATTCGCGCTCCAAGTAGACGCGATGTTCCGCGAGGCGCTCGTAATCCTCGGGATGCATGTAGACGATGTATGAGCCCGGCGCGAGCAGGTGCCCGTCCTCGCCGCGCGTGCGCGTCTCCATCGTCGCGATCAGCTTGCGAGCCACGACCGCGGGCTCGAGATCGCTCGGAAAGGTCGTGGCGAAGGCGCGCTCGATGAACGCCGCACAGGCCGCTTCGATCCGGGCAAACCAGCTCATCGCTCGCGCTCCGCCATCGCCGCTACCGCCGCTCGAGCCTCGCGATGAAGAACCCGTCGCGTCCCTCGATGCCGGGCGGAATCAGCACGTCGCCCTGCTCGGTCACGAAGCGCTCGTAGGGCGCGGGAATCAAACCGCGCTCGAAGTTGTGATGGTTCACGAACCATGCGATGACGTCCGTCGTCTCCCTCGGATCCGTAGAGCACACGGCGTACACCAGCGCCCCGCCTTCGTGGACCGCGGGCGCGATGCGGTCGAGGATCGCGCGTTGGGTCCGGCCTAGGCGTTCGCCGTCGCCCGGCTGCTTCTTCCAGCGCGCCTCCGGGTGGCGGCCGATCACGCCGATGCCCGAACACGGCGCGTCGACCAGCGCGCGGTCGAAGCGCTGGTCGGGGGCGAGCAGCTCGCCGCTCGCATCGCCGATCACCACGCCCGCCGCCATGCCGGCGGCTTCGAGACGCGTTTGCAGCACCTTCGCCTTACGCGGTTCGAGTTCGATGCAGAGCTCGGTTCCTTCGCCCGCCAAGCGCGCACCGATTTGCAGCGCTTTGTTGCCGCGCCCGCTGCAGACGTCGAGGATCGCTTCACCGGGCAGCGGATTCAGCACGTCGACCGGCATCGCCGAGCTCTCCGATTGCGTCCACCACGCACCCGCCGCGGAGCTCTCGTTGCGGCGCAGGTAGGCCGCGTCGTTCACGAGCAGCGAGTTTGCGACGACGGACGAACGCACGGCGGTCACGCCGTCGGCGGCAAAACGTTCGATCAGTTCCTCGGGCGAGCAGACGGCGGTGTTCACGCTCGCCGCCGCGCGCGCCGGGTCGTTGAGTGCCGCACAGATGGTCTCGGTCAGCGGGCCGAAAACGGCGCGAAATTGACGCACCATCCATGTCGGCAGCGAATAGCGCGTGCCGAGATAATCGTCCTCGTCATCGAAGCGTTCGCGCGCGGGTTCGGGCGGACGATCGCGCAGAAACGAACGCAACACCGCGTTGACCAGATTTGCCACGCCCTTGTGTCCGTGCCGCTTCGCCAGATTCACGAACTCGAAGACGGTCGCATGCTCGTCGGCGCGCGTGTAGACGAGTTCGTAGATCGCCAAGCGCAGAATCTCGCGAATCGCGGGCGGCAGTTGCGCCGCGCGCTCGCCGATGAACGGCTGCAGATACCAATCGAGCGTGCGGCGCATCGTGATCGCACCGTACGCGAGCTCCGTTGCGAAGGCGCGATCGCGCGCGTCGAGATTCGCTTTGGTCGCGCGATAGTCGAGCGCTTCCTGTGCGCCGCGCTCCAGGCCCACACCCGGGAGCGGGAACACGTCGCGTACGGCGGCGAGCGCCGTCTCGCGGGCGTTCACGCGCGCCCCCGTTCGCGGCGCGAGCGCAGGTAGGCCTCGCCCGTCATACGGCCGCGATTCGGCGCGATCAGTTCGTCGATCACGAGCTCGCCGCGCTCGACGTGCGCGCGCAGCAGCTTCACCGGCTCCCCGTCGATCTCGGCGCGCGCGCCGGGCTGCGGCGAGAAGGCGCGCACGGCGTTCACGACGCGCTCCGGCGTCCACTGGAGATCCACGATCAGGTCCTCTTTCGCAAGCGGCGTGGTAAGGGTGGGCTCGCCCTGCTGCGGATGGCGCGGCAGCGGCCCCGCCTGCGCGAGCGCGATCGCCCGGCCGAGCATTTCCGCGCCGAACGCGGCGAGTCGGTCGTGCAGGTCGCCGTAGCTCTCGCCCGCGCGAATCGCAACGTGCTCCTGCAACACGAGATCGCCCGTGTCCATCCCCGCATCCATCAGCATGATGCTCACCCCGGTCTCGTGCTCGCCGTTGCGCAGCGCGCTCTGGATCGGTGTCGCGCCGCGATAGCGCGGGAGCAGGGACGGATGCACGTTGAGCGCGCCCAGACGCGGAAGATCGAGCAGCGCCTGCGGCAGAATCTTGCCGTACGAGGCGAGCGCGAAGAGATCGAAAGGCCCCTCCGCGGCGATCTCCGCGGCGAACGGCTTCAGGCGGAGCGGTTCGAAGACGCGCAGACCCAGTTCGAGCGCCGCCGCCTTCACCGGGGTGGGCGTGAGCTTCTGTCCGCGTCCGGCCGGCCGATCCGGCTGGGTTACCACGCCGACCACGTCGGTCGCCGCGGCGACCGTACGCAGACTCGGTACGGCGAACGCGCTCGTCCCGAAAAAGAGCGAACGCAACGGGCTAATACGCCTGCGCCTGCGCGGCGTCGGCGATCGCCTGTTCCTCTTCGGTCTCGGCCTTGCGCAGATTCTTCGCGCGATCGACGTAGAGCACGCCGTTCAAGTGATCGATCTCGTGCTGCAGGCACTGCGCGAAGAGGCCGTGCCCTTCGAGACGGATCTTGTTACCGTTGCGATCGAGGCCGCTCACGGCGACATGATTGAAGCGCGTGATCTCGCCCACGTAGCCGACCACCGAGAGGCAGCCCTCGGTCATCTCGATCTCTTCTTCCGCGAGTTCGATCTTCGGATTGATCACGACCGCGGCTTCGCTCTCGTCATCCTGGATATCCATCACGAAGAGCCGCTTGGAGACGTTCACTTGCGGCGCGGCGAGGCCGACGCCCGGCGCGGCGTACATCGTCTCGAACATGTCGTCGATGAGCTGCTGAAAGAGCGGGTCGGCGATCTCTTTGGGATCGACCTTCTTCGCGACCTTGCGCAGCGTCGGATGGCCGTCCTGGATGATCTCGCGGATGTAGGGCATGGCCACCTATTCTACACCGCGAAGCGCTCGCCTCATGCTCGCCTTCGTCGCAGCGCTCAAGCCCCTGCCCGCGCTCATCCTCGCCCTGCTTGCATGGAGGAGCGGCGGGAGCGCGCGAATCCTCGCGGCCGGGCTCGCCTTCGCCGCGCTCGGCGATGCGCTGCTCCTGGGCCGCGGCGATGGCGCCTTCCTCGCCGGAATGCTCGCCTTCGCCGCGATGCACGTCTGCTACATCACGGCGTTTGCCCGCCTCGCCGGCCGCCGGCCGGTCGCCGCGCCCGGCGCGATCGTCGCCTATGCGGCGGCGCTTATCGCGGCGCTCGTCCTGCTGCTCCCGCACGCGGGCACCTTCGCCGCTCCGCTCGTCGCCTATAGCCTTCTGCTCGTTGCGATGGCGAGCGCCGCGTTACGGCTCGGCCCGATGACGGCGCTCGGCGGCGCGCTCTTTCTCGCCTCCGACACACTCCTCGCCTTCGCGAAGTTCATGCCGGGGTTTGCGCTCGCGCCGTGGCTCGCACAGGCGCTCGTGCTCGTCACGTACTACGCCGCGCAGGTGCTGATCGCGACGGGCTCGCTGCGCGCGCGAGCTACTGCGTCGTAAAGGCCGCGCCCGGAATCGCGAGCGGCGTACAGGCGGAGAGCGGGTCGTTGATGCCGACGCCGGTCACCTGCGTGGCGGGCTGGAACGCGGATTGCAGTTGCACCTGTTCGTAGGTGGGATTCGCGAAGGTCGGCACCTGCGATCCGGGCGGCAGCTGGCTCGCCGCGATCTGCACCAAGTCGTTGCCCGTCTGCACCGACCCGTTCGTGAAGCTCGGGCCCTGCAGTTCGAGATTGAACGTGTTGTTCGGCAGCGGCGACGAGACCGCGACCACGATCTGCGCGATCGTGTCGGGCACGGCGGTCGAACCCGGCGCCGGAAAGACCAGCGCGCTCTGGATGGTGTTCGGCAGACAAGTCGGGCCGGGCGTCGGCGTGATGATCGTCGATCCGCCGCCACCGCACGCGGCCAGCGCAAGCGCGCTCGCCCCGGCGGCAACGGCGAAGAACAGCGTACGGAATTGCATGGTGCCTCCCATCGTAGCGGAACTCGGCGGAGAGCCGCTTGAGAATCGTCTTAGAGAATGTACCCCGAGAGGTCGGCATTCTCGACGATATCGGCCAAGCGGTCGCGCACGTACGCTCCGTCGATCGTCACCGTTCCCGTGACCTCCGGCGCGCCGAAGCTTACGTCGTCGAGCACGCGCTCGAGCACGGTGTGCAGACGCCGCGCGCCGATGTTCTCGGCTTGCTCGTTGACCTGCATCGCGAAGCGCGCGATCTGCTCGATCGAGTCGGGGGTGAAGTCGAGCGTCACCTGCTCGGTTGCGAGCAGCGCGCGATACTGCTCGATCAGCGCGTTCTTCGGCTGCGTGAGGATCGTGCGGAAGTCGTCGGCCGTGAGCGAGTCGAGCTCCACCCGAATCGGAAAGCGTCCCTGCAGTTCCGGGATCAGATCCGACGGCTTGCTTACGTGAAACGCGCCCGCCGCGATGAACAGGATGTGATCGGTCTTCACCGCGCCGTGTTTGGTGTTGACCGTCGAGCCTTCCACGATCGGCAGAATGTCGCGTTGCACGCCCTCGCGCGAGACGTCGGGACCGCGCGAGCCTTCGCGCCCGGCCACCTTGTCGATCTCGTCGATGAAGATGATGCCGTCCTCGCTCGCGCGCCGCAGCGCCTCGCGTTTCACGGCATCCATGTCGATGAGTTTGTTCGCTTCTTCTTGCGCGAAGATGCGGCGCGCCTCGGCGACGGTGACGCGCTTCTTGCTGCGCCGCTTGGGCATCAGGCCGCCGAGCATCTCGCCGATGTCGCCGCCGCCCATGCCGCCCTGATCCATCCCGCCGCCCATCATCCCGATCGGCAGCGTCGGCGTCTCTTCGATCTCGATCTCGATCAGCCGCACGTCGTAGAAGCCGCGCTCGATCTCGCCACGCGCCTGATCGCGGATACGCTGCGCGTCGCTCGGCGGCGCGGAGGGCGGCTGCGGCTGCGGCGGCTGTTGCGGAAAGCTGTTGCCGAAGATCGAGCCGAGCGTCGCCGCGAACGGATTGTTTTGCCCCTGCGCTTGGCGCGGCGCCGTCTCCGGGTGAAGCACGTCGATGATGCGCTCGACCGCCTGCTTCTCGGCGAGATCGGCAACTTCGGCGCGCCGTTCGTCGGTAAGCATGCGCACCGCCGCTTCGACCAGATCGCGCACCATCGACTCCACGTCGCGTCCGACATATCCGACCTCGGTGTACTTCGTCGCCTCCACCTTCACGAACGGCGCGCCGACGAGCCCGGCGAGGCGCCGCGCGATCTCGGTCTTGCCGACGCCGGTCGGACCGATCATCAGGATATTTTTCGGCGTGATCTCGTGGCGTAAATCGCTCTGCACCTGCGCGCGCCGATACCGGTTACGCAGCGCTACCGCGACCGCGCGCTTCGCGTTCGCCTGCCCGACGATGTACTTATCGAGCTCCGCCACGATCTGACGCGGGGTGAGCGCGGCGGTATCGATCGACGTCGTCGTCATGACAGGGTCTCCACGGTGATGTCGCTGTTGGTGTAGATGCAGATCTCGCCCGCGATCTCGAGCGCCTTACGCGCGATCTCGTCGGCCCGCAGCGAGGTGTTGCGCACGAGCGCCGCCGCCGCCGCTTGCGCGTACGGACCGCCGCTGCCGATCGCCGCGATGCCCTCGTCGGGCTCGATCACGTCGCCGGTGCCGGAGAGCACGAACAGGTGCTCCGGCGTGCCGACGATCAGGAGCGCTTCGAGTCGGCGCAGCGCGCGGTCCTGGCGCCAATCTTTGGCGAGCTCGACGGCGGCACGCGTGACGTCTTTGAACTCGTTGAACTTCTTCTCGAACTTCTCGAGCAGCGTGATGCCGTCGGCGGCCGAACCGGCGAAACCGGCGACGACCTTGCCGCCCGCGATCTTGCGCACCTTGCGCGCCGAGTGTTTCACGATCGTCTTGTCGAGCGTCACTTGCCCGTCACCCGCGATCGCGAGCATCCCGTCGCGACGCACGGCGAGAATGGTGGTGGAGCGGATCCTCATATCGTCCCCCTTCTACCCACGGACGCCCGGTCGAGTTTCAACCGGCCGATACCGCGCTTCGCCGCGCCTTCTCCGATCCTTCGCCGGTTGGTTGCGCCGCGGGCGCACGATGGCCGCATGCGGTACGTCAAACGCTTCGAAGAGATCACGCTTGCCGACGTCGGTTCCGTCGGCGGCAAGAACGCCTCCCTCGGCGAGATGTACGGACGGCTCGTGCCGCAGGGTATCGCCGTTCCGAACGGTTTCGCGGTCACGGCGCAAGCGTACCGCGCGGTGCTCGATGCGGCAGGCGCCTGGCCTGCGCTTCATGCGGCGCTCGACGAGATCGATCCGGACGATGTCGCCGCGCTTGCCGCCCGAGCGCAGCGCGCCCGCGCGATCGTGCTCGCGGCCCCGCTCCCGGACGACCTGGTGCGCGAGATTCGCGAAGCGTACGCCGCGCTGCTCGCGGAGTACGGCCCGGAAACGGCGGTCGCGGTGCGCAGCTCCGCCACCGCCGAAGATCTGCCGAACGCGAGCTTCGCGGGGCAGCACGAAAGCTTTCTGAACGTGCACGGCGAGGCGATGCTGCTCGAAGCCTATCGGCGCTGCCTTGCGAGCCTCTTCCTCGAGCGCGCGATTCACTACCGCATCGATCGGGGTTTCGATCACTTCAAGGTGGCGCTCTCGGTCGGCGTGATGAAGATGGTGCGCTCGGATCTGGCCTCGAGCGGTGTGGCGTTCACGCTCGACACCGAGAGCGGCTTTCGCGACGTGGTCTTCATCACCGGCTCCTACGGGCTCGGCGAGAATATCGTGCAGGGAAGCGTCGATCCCGACGAGTTCTACGTGCACAAGCCGACGTACGAGCGCGGCTATCGCGCGGTGCTGCAGCGCCGCCTCGGGAGCAAAGCGCAGCGGCTCGTGTTCGCGGCCGGTGATTCGCTCGGCGCGCGTACGCTCAACGAGCCGACGCCGCAGGAGGATCGCGCACGCTTCTGCTTGAGCGACGCCGAGGTGCTCGCGCTCGCCGGGTCGTGTCTCACCGTCGAACGGCACTACGGGCGTCCGATGGATATCGAGTGGGCCAAAGACGGGACCGACGGGCGCATCTACCTCGTGCAATGTCGTCCCGAAACCGTCGCTTCGCAGCGCGCGCAGACGCTGCTCGACGTCTACACCGTGGGCGCGCACGGCGAGGCGATCCTGCGCGGCCGTGCCGTCGGCACGAAGGCGGCCGCCGGAACCGTGCGCGTGATTCGCGACGCGAGCGACCTCGCGCGCGTGCAGCGCGGCGATGCGATCGTCGCCGAGACGACGACGCCGGACTGGGAGCCCGTCATGCGCATCGCGTCGGCGATCGTCACCGAACGCGGCGGGCGCACCTGTCACGCGGCGATCGTGGCGCGCGAGTTGGGCATCCCGGCCGTCGTCGGCGCCGAGCACGCGATGGAACGCCTGCGTGACGGGGAGGCGGTGACGGTCTCCTGCGCGCAGGGCGAGACGGGCATCGTGTACGCCGGAGCGGCGACGATCGCGGTCGAGCACGTCGATGTCGCCGATATGCCCGCGCCGCCGGTCGAGATCATGACCATCCTCGCCGATCCCTCGAGCGCCTTCGCGCGCAGCCGTCTGCCGGTGGCCGGTGTCGGGCTCGTGCGCATCGAGTTCATCGCGTCGGAGATCGCGGTGCACCCGATGGCCGCCGCGCACCCGGAGCGACTCGACGACGCGACGCGCGCGCGCGTGCTTGCGCTCGCGGCGGGCTATGCAACGCCTGCCGACTACGTGATCTCGCGTCTCGCGGAGGGCGTGGGCACGATCGCCGCGGCGTTCTATCCGCGCCCGGTGATCGTGCGGCTCTCGGATTTCAAGAGCAACGAGTACGCGCGGCTGATCGGCGGCGATCGATTCGAACCGCACGAAGAGAATCCGATGCTCGGCTTCCGCGGCGCGGCGCGCTACGCGCATCCCGACTACACCGACGGTTTCGCGCTCGAATGCGCCGCGATGAAGCGCGTACGCGAGACGATGGGGCTCACGAACGTCATCCTGATGATTCCGTTCTGCCGCCGCGTCGACGAAGGGCGACGCGTGCTCGCGCGCATGGCCGATCTCGGCTTGCGCCGCGAAGACGGCCTGCGCGTCTACATGATGTGCGAGATTCCGAACAACGTCGTGCAGATCGACGCCTTCGCCGAGCTCTTCGACGGCTTCTCGATCGGTTCGAACGATCTCACGCAGTTGGTGCTCGGCGTCGATCGTGACTCGGCGCTCGTCGCCTTCGACTTCGACGAACGCGACCCGGGCGTGCTCGAGATGCTCCGCGCGGCGATCGCGGGTGCGAAGCGGAACCGGCGCCCGATCGGCATCTGCGGCCAAGCGCCGAGCGACTATCCGGAGTTCGCGTCGCTTCTCATCCGTGCCGGGATCGACTCGATCAGCCTCAATCCCGACAGCGTGCTCGCGACGATCAGTCGGCTCGCGCCGCAGCCGGTCGGCGCGGCGCCGTAGCCGCGGCGTACGCGTCGATCGCGCGCAGCGCGCGTTCGGCGAGCTGACGACGGCGTTCTTTCTTGTCGCGGATCTCCCGCTCGAGCGGCGGAAAGGGCGCCCACGTCACGTTCGCGGGCTGGAAGTCGTGGGTCTCGGTGTTCTGCAGATGCGCGACGACCGCCCCGAGCGCCGATTCGCGCGGCACCGCGATCGGTTCGAGTCCGAGCATACGCCGCGCCGCGTCGATGCCCGCCATCGCGCCGCACGCCGCCGCTTCGACGTACCCTTCGGCACCGGTAATCTGTCCGGCGAAGTAGAGCGTCTCGCATCCGCGCAAGCGCAGATGCGCATCGAGCAGGCGCGGCGCGTCGATGAACGTGTTGCGATGCATCACGCCCAAACGCAGCCACTCCGCGTCCGCAAGCCCGGGCAGCTTGCCGAACGCAATCTTCTGCGACGGCCAGGAGAGGCGCGTCTGAAAACCGACCAGGTTGAACGCGGTGCCCTCGGCGTTCTCTTTGCGCAGTTGGACCACCGCATGCGGCGTCTTGCCGGTGCGCGGGTCGCGCAGCCCGACCGGCTTGAGCGGCCCGAACCGCAGCACGTCGTCGCCGCGATCGGCCATCTCTTCGATCGGCAGACAGCCTTCGAAGTACTTCACGGCGCCCGCATCGGTCTCGAAACCCTTGGGCTGGTGACGCTCGAGCGTGCGCAGATCGTGCAGCAGCTCCGCGTACTGTTCGCGGTCGAGCGGGATGTTGAGATAGTCGTCGCCGTCGCCCTTGTCGTAGCGCGACTTGCGGTACATCGGCGTCTCGTCGATCGAATCCGCCGCCACGATCGGCGAAGCCGCATCGTAATAATGCAAGCGCCCCTTCGACACGCTCAGGGTGACACCGACCGTGTCATCCTGAGCTTCGAGCGTGTCATCCTGAGCTGCAACCGTGTCATCCTGAGCTACAACCGTGTCATCCTGAGCTTGTCGAAGGAGGCGATCGATCTCGGCGGCGAGTTCTTCGCCCGGCAGCGGACCGCAGGCGACGATGACGGGGCGATCGCGTGGGATCGCCGTGACCTCTTCGCGGTGCACGGTGATGTTCGGATGGTTGAGCACGCGCTCTTCCACCGCCGCCGCGAATCGCTCGCGGTCGACCGCGAGCGCGCCGCCCGCGGGTACCGCGGCTTCACGGGCGGAGAGGATGATCGCCGAATCCAAGCGCGCGAGCTCTTCTTTCAGCAGGCCGACCGCGTTTTCGAGCGCGGCGCCGCGCAGCGAGTTGCTGCACACGAGTTCCGCCAAGCGATCGCTCACGTGCGCGGGCCCGCGGCGTAGCGGACGCATCTCGTAGAGATCGACCTGCACGCCGCGGTTCGCGGCCTGCCACGCGGCTTCGCAACCCGCGAGCCCGCCGCCGATGACGGTCAGGCGCGTCATACTTCCGCGAGTTCGCGCTCGTCGCCGGACTCATCGCCGCCCTTGGGGGCGAGTGACGAGACGTCGTGCTCCTTATCGGCCGCGCACTCGAGCAGCACGACGCCGCCGCGGCGGTTCTTCGCCACGACGTGGCTTCCGCACACGGGGCACGGCTCGGGGATCACGCGATCCCAGCTGACGAAATCGCACTTCGGATAGTTGGCGCAGCCGTAGAACGTGCGGCCTTTCTTGGAGCGGCGCTCCACGATCATGCCGCCGTCCTTGGGACACTTCGCGCCGGTGTCTTTCACGATCGGTTTCGTCGTCTTGCACTCGGGGTAGCCCGTGCACGAGATGAACTTGCCGAAACGTCCGGTCTTGATGACCATGGGACGGCTGCAGTTCGGGCAGATCTCGTCGGTCGGCTCGTCTTTGATCTCGATCCGCGGCAGCTTCTTCTCCGCCTCCTCGAGTTCGCTCACGAACGGTCCGTAGAAATCGCGCAGGATGGCGACCCAATCCTGATTGCCGTCCGCAACCTTGTCGAGCGAATGCTCCATCTGCGCGGTGAATTTCAGATCGACGACGTCCTTGAAGTGCTCGGCGAGCAGGTCGTTGACGGCGATCCCGATCTCGGTCGGCTTGAAGCGGCGATCTTCTTGCGTGACGTAGCCGCGGGATTGGATGGTATCGACGATCGTCGAGTAGGTCGACGGGCGGCCGATGCCGTTCTCCTCGAGCGCCTTCACCAGCGTCGCTTCGGTAAAGCGCGGCGGCGGCTCGGTGAAATGCTGCTTCGGCTCGAGCTTGCTGCAGTCGAGCGCATCGTTTTCGTGCAGTTCCGGAAGACGTACGCGGCCCTTGCTCTTCCCGTTCGCCGCCGCGCTTTCAGCCTTCTCGGCGGCGTTTTCGTCGTCGCGGCCTTCTTCATATACGCGGGTAAAGCCGGGGAACTTCACCACGCTGCCGGTCGCGCGGAACGTGTAGTCGCCGGCGGCGATATCGACGGTCGTTTGGTCGAGCACCGCGGCCGCCATCTGCGAAGCCACGAAGCGTTCCCAGATCAGGGTGTAGAGGCGCAGCTCGTCGCGCTTGAGGATGTGCGAGACGCTCTCCGGCGTGCGAAACACGCTCGTGGGGCGGATTGCTTCGTGCGCGTCCTGCGCGCCCTCGCGCACCTTGTGCGCTCGGCCGCCGTGGAACGATTCGCCGTAGGCGGCGGTGATGTACTCGCGGGCCGCATCGCGCGCCGAATCGCTGATGCGCGTCGAGTCGGTACGCATGTAGGTGATGAGACCCTGGGTGCCCTCGCTGCCGCCCAGATCGACGCCTTCGTACAATCCCTGCGCGATCTGCATCGTGCGGCGCACGCGCAGCCGTAGCTTACGCGAGGCCTCTTGCTGCAGCGTCGAGGTCGTGAACGGCGCGGGTGCGTTGCGACGTACCTCGCGCCGCTTCACGGCGGCGACGCCGAAGCGCGCACCGTCGAGCGCCGCGAGCACCTCGTCGGCCTCGGCCTGCGTGGTGATCTCGAACTTCTCGCCGCGACGCGCCACCAGGTCGGCCGGAAAGACGATCGAGGGATCGCGATCGGTCGCGAGCGACGCCGTCAGACTCCAGTATTCGCGCGGTACGAATGCGCCGATCTCGCGTTCCCGATCGACGATCAGGCGCACCGCGACCGACTGCACGCGCCCGGCCGAGAGGCCGCCGCGCACCTTCGCCCAGAGCAGCGGTGAGATCTTGTAGCCCACGAGGCGATCCAGGATGCGACGCGCCTGCTGCGCGTTCACCCGATCCATGTCGATGTGATGCGGCTCCTTGAGCGCGGCGAGCGCCGCGTCTTTGGTGATCTCGTGGAGCTCGATGCGCTTGGGATTCTCGAGCTTCAGCAGCTCGGCCAGATGCCACGCGATCGCTTCGCCTTCGCGATCGGGGTCGGTGGCGAGGAAGACGTCGCTCGCGCCTTTGACCGCGCTTTTCAACTCTTTGATGACGTCGCCTTTGCCCTTGATCGTCAGGTAGCGCGGCGCGAAGTCGTGCTCCACGTCCACTCCGAGCGTACTCTTCGGGAGGTCGCGCACGTGCCCGACCGACGCTTTCACGTTGTAGCGCGGCGGCAGAAACTTTTTGATCGTGCGTGCCTTGGTCGGCGATTCCACGATGATCAGGGGCTTTTTCACGGGGCTAAGTATACTCCCGGGGTCAAGACGGGGGCAACGAACGGCGCTTCGGCGAGGGCGCGCGCACGCGTGCACACGCGTACGTGCGCGTACGCACGTGAGCGCGTGCGTGCGCGCGATTTGCATGATTGGTCGAAATCCTTTATAGTGCGCTTAAAGCGCAATTGTGCGCTGTCCAAATAACGCTGTTCGGCCCCCGGGGGACGCGGAGTAATGAATGGACTCCTATACCATGATGAATGGCGACACGATGGGTGAAGCCAAGAAGCCGCGCCGTAAAGCCACGCGCCGTAAAGCGGCGGGCGGACGTAAGAAGACGACGCGCAAGGCCGCGGGCGCGCGCAAGAAAACGACGCGCAAAGCGGCGGGCGGACGTAAGAAGGCCACCGGCGGACGCAAGAAGGCTGCGGGCCGCAAGAAGACGGCCGGACGCAAGAAGGCCGCGGGCGGACGTAAGAAAGCCACCGGACGCAAGAAGGCTGCGGGCCGCAAAAAGACCGCCGGACGCAAGAAGGCCGCAGGCGGGCGCAAGAAAGCGGCGGGACGCAAGAAGGCCGCGGGCGGACGCAAGAAGGCAACGCGCAAAGCCGCGGGCGGACGCAAGAAAGCCGCCGGCGGGCGTAAGAAAGCCGCGGGCCGCAAGAAGGCCGGCGGCCGCAAGAAGAAAGCCTAACGCGCAAGCGTAGCTTCGAGAATCGAGGGACGATCGACACGATCGTCCCTTCTTCTTTTCCCCGTGTCACGCGATCAGCGCGGCGTAACGGCCGTCGATGCGCACGACCGAGGTACGAAGGGCGGCGTCGAACGTCCACTCGTGCGTCAAGATACCGGCGGCTTCGAGACCGATGCCGAGCGGTGAACGTCCCACGACGAATTGCGGTGAGGTGCTCGGCGCGGTGCAGGCGAGGGTGCCGTTCCACGGCTGCATCGGCGCGGTGTGCACGTGACCGCAGATGATACGGGCGATCTGCGGGTTGCGGCGCACGATCTCGCCCAGGCGTTCGACGTTGAGAAATCCGTGCGCGTCGAGCGCGCGCACCCCGGTGCGAAACGGGGGATGGTGGAGGGCGAGGATCGTCGGCCGATTGGGATGTTCGCAGAGCTCCGCGTCGAGCCAC
The DNA here is from genome assembly GCA_027306785.1 of Vulcanimicrobiota bacterium. Classification (GTDB taxonomy): domain Bacteria; phylum Vulcanimicrobiota; class Vulcanimicrobiia; order Vulcanimicrobiales; family Vulcanimicrobiaceae; genus REEB354. Next base: position 263,759 of record DAHUZB010000009.1, on the reverse strand, counting down.
GCGAGACGCTCGTCGTCGACATAGCCGCCCGCGCGCGACGGATACGTGGAATCGAGCGCGATCACGCGCAGCGGCCAGGCATCGAAGGCATAGCTCGCGTGGGTTGCGCAGGTCGTCAGGTACGCATGATCGGCGAATGCCCGTCGCAGCGCATCGCGCCGATCGTGATTGCCGGGCAACAAAAATGCGGGGATTTCGAGCCGTCCGAGCAGCGTGCGCAGACGGCGATATTCGTGAGGCGAGCCGCGCTCGGTCAGGTCGCCCGTCGCGAGCACGAGCGTCGGGCGAGGATCCATCGCGTGCAGCAAATCGATCGCGCGCTCCACGTAGCTCGCCGTGTTCGGCATGTGATGGAGCACGTGGCCCGCGCGGCGCACGTGCAGGTCGGAGATCTGCGCAACGATCACGCCCTCCAGCGTAGCCGAAGGGCGTTATCGAGCATCTAAGAGCAGGTTAACCTCAGGTGGAGAGGATCGCGGGACCGTGCGTGATATCGGGCGCCCGGCCGCCGTGTTCATCGACCCAATGACACGCGGCGAAGTGACCGCTCGCGTACTCTTTGAACGCGGGGATCTCGCTCGAACAGCGATCGAACGCGACCGGACAGCGCGTGTGAAAGCGGCAGCCGGAGGGCGGATTGACCGGCGAAGGGATATCGCCCGAGAGCACGACCCGTTCGCGCCGCGCCTCGACGCTCGGATCGGGGATCGGGATCGCCGAGAGCAGCGCCTGGGTGTAGGGGTGGAGCGGATGCTCGTAGAGCTCGTCGCGATCGGCCAGCTCGACGATCTTGCCCACGTACATCACCGCCACGCGCGTGGAGATGTGGCGGACGACCGAAAGATCGTGCGCGATGAACAGATAGGTGAGCCCGAGCTGCTGCTGGAGATCCTCGAGCAGGTTGATCACCTGCGCCTGAATCGAGACGTCGAGCGCGGAGACCGGTTCGTCACACACGATGAACTTGGGATTGACCGCGAGCGCGCGGGCGATGCCGACGCGCTGCCGCTGACCGCCGGAGAACTCGTGCGGATAGCGATTCGCGCTATAGGGTCGCAGGCCGACGACCTTGAGCAGCTCCTGCACGCGCTCGTCGACCGCTTTGCCTGTAGCGATGCCGTGGATGCGCAGCGGCTCGCCGATGATCTCGCCCACCGACATGCGCGGATTCAGGCTCGCGAACGGATCCTGGAAGATGATCTGCATCTCGCGGCGCAGCTTACGTACCTGCGCGCGGTCCGCGGTCGTCACGTCGATGCCGTTGAAGATGACCTCGCCCTCGGTCTTCTCCAAGAGGCGCAGCACCAGACGCCCGATCGTCGTCTTGCCCGATCCGGATTCGCCGACCAAGCCGAGCGTCTCGCCCGGCGCGATCGCAAAATCGACGCCGTCGACGGCTTTAACGTCGCCGACGTGACGCGAGAACAGACCCGCGTGGATCGGGAAGTATTTGACGAGGTTGCGTACCTCGAGCAGCGGCGCGACCGCGGGCTTCACGATGCGCTCCCCGCATCGAGCACGGTCGGAAGCTGCTCGTCGTAGAGCCAACACCGCGCCAGGTGTCCCGCCCCGAAGTCATAGAGTTTCACCGGCTCGTCGCACACCGGCATGCGCTGCTTGCAACGCGGCGCGAACGCGCAGCCGGTCGGCAAGTTGAGCAGGTTGGGCGGTTGCCCCTCGATCGGCTGCAGACGCTCGTGTTCACGCGAATCGAGCCGCGGCAGCGACGCGAGGAGCCCTTGCGTGTAGGGCATCTTCGGCTCTTTGAAGATCTGCTGCGCGGAGCCGTACTCCACCAGATTGCCGCCGTACATCACGAGCACGTTTTTGCAGACCTCCGCGACCACGCCGAGATCGTGGGTGATCATGATGATCGCCGCGCCGGTCTCGCGCTGCATCTCGTTCATCAGATCGAGAATCTGGGCTTGAATCGTCACGTCGAGCGCGGTCGTGGGCTCGTCTGCGATCAGCAGGGTCGGATTACACGAGAGCGCCATCGCGATCATCACGCGCTGACGCATGCCCCCGGAGAACTGATGCGGATAGTCGTCCACGCGCTTCTCGGGCGAGGGGATGCGCACGAGTTTGAACATCTCGATCGCCTTGTCGCGCGCATCTTTCTTCGAGAGCCCGAGATGCAGGCGCACCGCTTCGGCGATCTGCTCGCCCACGGTGAGCACCGGATTGAGGCTCGTCATCGGGTCCTGAAAGATCATCGCGATCTTGTTGCCCCGAATCTTGCGCATCTCGGCTTCGCTCTTCTTCTGCAGCTCTTCGCCTTCGAAGAGCACGCGATCCGCGCTCACACGCGCGGTACGCGCGAGCAGGCGCATGATCGAGAGCGCCGTCACCGATTTACCCGAGCCGGATTCGCCGACGATGCCGAGCGTCTCACCGGCTTGGAGCGAGAACGAGAGGCCGTTGACGGCCGTCACGGGTCCATCCTCCGTACGAAACGTCGTGCGGAGATTCTTGACGTCGAGCAGCGCGCCCAAGAGCGGTGCTAGATTCCCGAGAGCGAGAGGAAGAACGCGCAGAACACGAAGACGACCGCCGCGATCCCGGTGATGCGCTGCAACTGCTCCTCGGCGCCGAGGCGGCCGCGGTAGCTCGATTCAACGCGTCCGCCGATCGTGCCGGAGAGCCCTTCGTTCTTCGTCGTCTGCAGTGCGAGCAGCACGATCAGTGCGATCGCCGCGATGATGAAGATGCCCGCCACCGTATGCGTGAGCCAGCTCGCGTGCAATTGAAAGAACGTCTGCGGCATCTGCGCCTGCGGCACCACCGGCTGCGGGACGGTGAGTCCCTGCGGCAGCGCCGACCCGTGGGGTACCGGCACCGAAGTGACTTGGACGTGCGGTTGCGGGGTGGCCGCAGCTGCGACTTGGCTCAACGACGTATCTCCTGACGATGATCTTCGAATGCACGGACGACCGCTCGCGCGATCGATTCCGAGGAAAGGCCGAACTGCGCTCGTTGCCGGGCTGGTGAATCGTGCTGGACGAGCACATCGGCGATACCGATCCGCTCGACGCGAAGGCCCAGCCCCCGATCCGACACGCTCTCTACGACCGCCGACCCGAAGCCGCCTGCGAGCGCGTGCTCTTCCAGGGTAATCAGGGCCGCGTGATCGGGGGCGAGCTCGGCGAGGAGCGCCGCATCGACGGGTTTTGCAAAGCGCGCGTTGACCACGGTCGGTAATCGGTCCGACGGGCCGAACTCGCCGCTTGCGAGCAGGTCGTAGGCATCGAGCGCCAGGTCGACGGTGTTCCCGAGGGCGAGGATCGCCACACCCGCACCGCGCCGCAGCACCTCGGCCTTCCCGTACTCGATCGGCGCGATCGGATCGTTGTGTCGCCCGCTGGTCGAGCCGCGCGGATACCGTAGCGCCGCGGGCGTGCCGAGCGCGAGCGCGTGCTCGAGCATCGGCAGCATCTCTTCCTCGCTGCGCGGCGCCATCACGGTCATATTGGGCAGCGCGCGCAGATAAGTGACATCGTAGAGGCCCATGTGTGTCGGACCGTCGTCGCCCACGAGCCCCGCGCGGTCCATCGCGAAGACGACCGGAAGATTCTGAACGCAGACGTCGTGGACGATCTGATCGTACGCGCGCTGCAAAAAGGTCGAGTAGATCGCGCAGACCGGCTGCAACCCCGACGCGGCCGCGCCCGCCGCCATGCAGACCGCGTGCGCCTCGGCGATGCCGACATCGAAGAAGCGCTCCGGAAACTGCTTCGCGAACTTGGAGAGCTTGGTGCCGTCGGGCATCGCGGCGGTGATGCCGATGACCTTGGGGTTCTTCGCCGCGACCGCGTTCAGCGCGCCCGCGAAGGCGTCGGAGAAGGTCGGGCGCGCGTCGGGCTTGATCTCGAGCTTGCCGTTCTCCACGTCGAAGGCGCTCGAAACGCCGTGGAACGTGCGCGAATCCTTCTCGGCGGGCTCGTAGCCCTTGCCTTTGATCGTGCGCGCGTGCAGCAACACCGGCCCCTGCACGCCCTTCGCGGTCTCGAGCGCCGCGACGAGCGTATCGATGTTGTGCCCGTCGAACGGACCCATGTAGCGAAAGCCGAGCTCTTCGAAGATGACGGCCGTCTTTTCGGCGGGAGCGACGAAGCGCATCGCGCCCATCTCCGCCGAAGCAAACGCCTTGCGCGCGGCTCCGCCGAACGGAATATGTCCGAACACGTCCTTGGCACGCTCGCGCAATGCATTCGCGAACGGCTTGCTGCGCAGCATCGAGAGATACGAGGCGATCGAGCCGACGTTGGGCGCGATCGACATCTCGTTGTCGTTGAGGATGACGATGAAATTCGACTTGAGCTGACCCGCGTTATTGAGCGCTTCGTAGGCGAGGCCGCCGGTGAGCGCGCCGTCGCCGAGCACCGCGACGACCGTCTCGTCGCCGCCCGCGAGATCGCGTGCGACCGCCATGCCGTACGCCGCCGAGACCGACGTCGACGCGTGACCGGCACCGAACTGATCGTACTCCGACTCGCTGCGCATCGAGAATCCGGAGATTCCGCCGCCTTGACGCAGCGTGCTGAAACGATCGCGGCGTCCGGTGAGGATCTTATGCACGTAGACCTGATGCGAAACATCCCAGACGAGCTTGTCGACCGGAAGATGAAGTACGCGATGCAGGGCGATCGTGAGCTCGACGACGCCGAGGTTGGGGGCCAGGTGGCCGCCGTTGCGCGAGCAGGTGACGACGAGCATATCGCGGATCTCGCGAGCGAGAATCTCGAGTTCGTCGTGCTGCAGCGCCTTCACGTCGGCGGGGGACTCGATCCGTTCGATGACCATGGTGACCGGCCGTAGTTCGCCGGGTCCGCCCCCATGGCCCGCTTGCACCGCTTCTCCGCGGCCCACGGCTGCCCGGGAGCGCCGCGGGCGAGCGGCTAAGTATGCCGCCGATGCTCGACCCGATTCCGGAGCTCGTGCCGATCAAGAACCGCAAGGCGTGGCGCGATCTCGCGCGCATCCTTTCGACGGTCTTCAACCCGTTCTTGACCGCGCTCGCCCTCTTCGTGATCCTGGCCCACGCAAGCGCGCGCGGGACGCTGGATTTTTGGTGGCTGCTCTTCCTGTCGACGTTCTTTACGTCGCTCGGGCCGATGCTCTACGTCTTCTGGCTCTACGGCACCGATCGCGTCTCCGACCTCGATATGTCGGTCCGTCACGAACGCGAGGCGGTCTTCGGCGCGTTCGTCGTCTTCTATCTGCTCGGCACGCTCGCGATGTTTCTCACGCACGCCCCGCGCCTGATGGTCGCCTCGATGGCCGCCTACACGCTCTCGACGCTGGTCGTGCAGTACATCACACGCTATTGGAAGATCAGCACGCACGCGCTCGGCATCACCGCGCCGCTCGTCGCGCTCACGCTGCTCTACGGCAACGAGACGCTGCCCTTCCTCGTGTTGATTCCGATGGTCGGCTGGGCCCGCGTCTACCTGAAGGCGCACACGCTGATGCAGGTGATCGCGGGGGCGGCGCTCGCAACCGTCTCCACGATCCTCTTCTTCCACCTCTTCCACGTCGGCACGAACGTCACGCTCTGATCCCGTCGTCAGTGGGTGAAGAAATCGGTGTGAAAGAGATAGGTTCCCGCGACCTCGCGGCAATGCACGCGCGCCGGGCGATAGGTCGTCGCGAGCGCGGCTTTGATCGACGCCTCGTCGAAGGCCGGGTATCCGCTCGATTTCGCAATCTTCGCCGACGTCACATGACCTTCGGCATCGAGCGTGATCTGCACGCTCGCCGATCCGGCTCGGACGGGTATGTTGCGAAGCGAGTCGGGAAAATCGGCCGGCTGCACGATCTTCGGCAGCGCGGGACGATCGGGAAGCGTACATGCAGCCGCGACGCGCGTGCGGTGCGCGGATACGGCCTCGGTCGACGACGAGGCAGCCCCGAGCGTCGGCACCGAGGCGAGCAATTGAATCGCGAAGGTCATCGCTGCGAACACCATGGCGGTTCCTCCAACGGCAAAGATGCTGAATGATGCGCGGCGCGCGCGGGGATCGAGGAGTCGTTCGATACGGGCGAAGAGCGCGCGTCGCGAGCCGAACGCACTCGGCGTGAGCAGTAGATCTCGCGACGAGACGAGTCGTGCGGCGAGCGCGACGAGCGCCTCCGCATACGCGTCGGTGGTCGGCATTCGTGCAACCACCACGTCGTCGCACGCCGCCTCGCGCTCGCGTACGAGCGCTGCCCCGATCACGTACACCCAAGGGTTGAAGAACAAGACCGCTTGCGCCGTGCGCAGCAGCACGTTCGCTGCGATGTCGCCGCGAGCGATGTGCGCGCGCTCGTGCGCGATGACGAGCTCCAGCGGCTCCGGCGCGAGCGATTCGGCGAGCTGCCGCGGAAGCAGCACGACCGGCGAGAACAGACCCGCTGCCAGCGGAACGCGTACCTCGTCGGAGACCAAGACATCGGGAGCATACGCCGATGAACGCGCTCGAGCACGTATCGCGGCGATACGGCGGTCGGCGACGACGAGCCGCAGCAGCAGCACGAGCACCCCGATGGCCCATACGATCGCGAACGACCAGCGCCACGGGGACGCGCCGTGCTCGGCGCGCACGATGGCCGCGACGGAGGTCACCGCTGCGGGCGCCGCGAGCGCAGGCGGCGGGCCGACCGGGAGATGCAGCCGCACGAGAGTTGTGAGCGCAGGCATCGCGACGAGCGCGAGCAGCGCGACGAGCCAGATCGCATACCTGGTCGCGGCGTTCCGCGTCGCGACCTTTGCGCACACTGCAGCGCATGCGACGATCGCGGCACCTTCGATAAGCCCGACTTCCGCTATCCGCGCGATCATCGCGTCCTCGCTTTGCGATCCGCGAGAAGTGCCGCGATCTTGGCGAGTTCCTCGTCGTCGAGCGCCGATTCGTCGAGGAGCGCCACCGCGAGCGCGCCGGCCGAGTTGCCGAAGAAACGATCGAGCACGTGGCTGAGCGCCGACTTTGCCGCTCCCTCGCGCTGCACGGCCGCACGGTAGACGTACGCACGCCCCTCCTCGCGGTGCGCTACGTAGCCCTTCTCTTCGAGCGTACGCAGCGTGGTGAGCACCGTGCTGTACGTCAGCGGCGGCGGCGGCAGCGCGGCGACGACTTCGGCGACGGTCGCTTCGTCGCGGCTCCAGAGGACGCCCATCAGGCGCAATTCATGATCGGTGAGCACCGGGGATTTGCGTCTCGGCATGGAGACCTCCGCGGGATCAATTAGTTTTGTAATTGTATCCTAGCAGCACTCTGCCTGAAGGTCAATTAGTTTCATAATACTGCGATGCGCCCTTCGACGAGCTCAGGGCGACACGGGCGGCTCCGCGCTACAGCGTGGCACAGGGAGCGAAGGTCAGGGGGGGATTGACGGGAAGCTTACGTGGGGGTACCATACCAACTAGTCGGTATGGATACAAAAACGAAACTCCTCGATGCGGCGCTGCGATTGATTCGCACCAAGGGCTACACGGCTACCACGGTCGATGAGATCTGCCGCGATGCCGGGGTGAGTAAAGGGAGCTTCTTTCACCACTTCCCCGATAAAGAAGCGCTCGCACTTGCGGCGGCTAAGCACTTCTCGGCTCGGGCCGACGAACTGTTTGCGTCGGCACCGTACCGTGCGGAGAGTGATCCGCGCGCGCGGGTGCTGCGCTACGTCGATCAACGCCGCGCGATGATGCGCGGCGACTTTCCCGACTTCACCTGTCTGCTCGGCACGATGGTGCAGGAAACGTACGTCACGCATCCCGCGATTCGCGCCGCATGCGACGCCGAGATTCGTCACCATGCCGACGACGTTGCGCGCGACCTCGCGGAGGCGAAAGCGCGCTACGTTCCCGATGCGCCGTGGGATCCGCAGAGCATGGCGCTCTACACCCAGGCCGCGATTCAAGGCGCGTTCATTCTGGCTAAGGCGCACGACGATCCGAGCGTCGGCGCCGAGTGCCTCACCCATCTGCGCCGCTATCTCGAAACACAACTCACCCCATCCGCCTGACGGATGATCGGAGGCCTTTCATGCAGTTCCGACCCGCGATTCACTTTCCCGGAAATGCGCGCGACGCGATCGCGCTCTATCGTACGGCGTTCGGAGGTGAGCTCGACGTCACCACCTTCGCGGGCTCACCGGCGGAAAGCGAGGTGCCTCCCGATTGGGCCGACCGCGTGCTCTACGCACGACTGCAAACGGCATTCGGCGCGATCGATCTGATGGACGCTCCTCCCGGGCGCGAACGCCCGAGCGGCGGCAACGTCGCGGTTGCGATCGATCTGGAAGACGAAGCGCGCGCGCACGCGATTTTCGAACGGCTCGCCGACGGAGGCGAGGTGCTCATGCCGTTCGTGCGGACGTTCTGGGCCCATCGCTTCGGCATGGTTGCCGATCGTTTCGGCGTCCGCTGGTTGATCGGCGTACCCGTCGCGCAGACAGTCGACGCGTGAGCGGCACCATCACGTATATGCCCGGCGTGCCGTGCTGGGTCGAGACGCTCGTACCGGATACCGCGGCGGCGCGCACGTTCTATTCGGCGCTCTTCGCGTGGACGTTCTCCGGACCGGGCTCGATGCCGGTCGGCGGCTCGTACTACGTCGCACGTTCGCACGACGCCGATGTCGCGGGCATCGCCTCGCTTCCGCCCGACGGGGCAGCGCACGCGCAGTGGAGCACGCAGATCGCCGTCGCGAATCTCGATGACGCCGCCGAGCGTGCTCGCGCATTAGGCGGACGCGTCGTCGTCGGCCCCCTCGATGCGCCGCCGGCGGGACGCCTTGCGGTCATCGAAGCACCCGGTGGGTCGACGTTCGCCCTGTGGGAGGCACGCGAGCGGCTCGGCGCGCAGCGTGTGAACGAGCCGAACGCGTGGGCGATGAGCGCGCTTCGCGCGCGCGACCTCGACCGCGCGCTGCCGTATTACGAAGCGCTCTTCGGGTGGCGGCGGGAACGCTTCGACGCCGGTGCCGAGCACATCGAATTGCTTCGTCTTCCGGGCTACGTGGGCGGCGTACCCGAGCAACCGGTCCCGCGTGACGTCGTCGCGGTTGCGGTCGAAGATGCGCACGCGCCGTTCGATACCTGGTCGGTCGACTTTTGGATCGACGATGTCGATCGTGCGATCGAAAGCATCCGCGCACACGGAGGGCACGTATTCGCCGGACCGTTTGACGCCGGCATCTTCCGCCGCGCGATCGTCGCCTGCCCGGCAGGCGCGATCTTCTCCATCAGTCGCCCTCCGAGCTAGCCTTCGAACCAGCCCGAGGGAGCGACGTCGAGGTTGACGTTGATCTGCTTGACCTCGGTGTACGCGTCGTAGCCGTAGGTGCCGAGCTCGCGGCCCATGCCGGATTGCTTGTATCCGCCCCACGGCGCTTCGTTGTAGGTGGGATGGTACGTGTTGATCCAGGTGATGCCCGCACGCAGCTTGCGAATCACGCGGTGCGCCTTCGCCACATCCTGCGTGAAGACGGCGCCCGCGAGCCCGTAGATCGTATCGTTTGCGATGCGCAGCGCATCGGCTTCGTCGTCGAAGCGCTGCACCACGAGGACCGGACCGAAAATCTCTTCGCGCACGATCTTCATGCTCGGTGCGGTGCGATCGAAGATGGTCGGCGCGACGAAGTTGCCGCCTGCGAGCGGTCCTTCCAAGCGCGCGCCGCCGCAGAGCACCTGCGCGCCTTCGGCTTTACCCGCCTCCAGATAGCCCTCGACGCGCTCCAGGTGCGCGCGCGAGATGATCGGGCCCATCTCGGTCTTGGGATCGAAGCCGTTGCCCACGCGTATCTTCTTCGCGCGTTCCGCCAAGCGTTCCACGAAGCGATCCGCGATCGACTCTTGCAGCACGAGGCGCGACCCCGCCGAGCAGACTTGGCCGGAATTCGCGTAGATACCGAAGAGCGCATAATCGACCGCGGTCTCGAAATCGGCGTCGGCGAACACGATGTTCGGCGACTTGCCGCCGAGTTCGAGCGTGACTTTCTTCAGGTTGCCCACGGCGGCGCGCATGATCGAACGCCCCGTCACCGTGCCGCCGGTAAACGCAATCTTGTCGACCTGCTCGTTCTCCGCGAGTTCGGCGCCGACGATCGGTCCCGCGCCGCAGACGACGTTGACGACGCCGCGCGGAAATTCCAGCTCTTCGAAAATCGACGCCAAGCGCAGTGCGGAGAGCGGCGTGAGTTCCGAGGGTTTGAGGATGACGGTGTTGCCCGCCGCAAGCGCGGGAGCGAGCTTCCACACCGCCATCAGCAACGGGTAGTTCCAGGGCACGATCTGCCCGCAGACGCCGATCGGCTCGCGCACCGTGAACGTTTGTGACGGCGCGGGAACGTCGAAGGTTTGTCCGTGCGGCTTCGTCGCGAGACCCGCATAGTAGCGAAAGCAGCCCGCGGCATCGGCCACGTCGTACATCGTCTCGCGTAGCGGCTTGCCGTTGTTGAGCGTGTCGATGTACTGAAACTCTTGTGCGTGCGCCTCGATCTTGTCGGCGACCTTGAAGAGGAGCGCGGCGCGATCGGCCGCGCGCATTTCGGACCAGGGCCCGGCGTCGAAGGCCTTGCGTGCGGCCGCGATCGCGCGCTTCGCATCCTCGCGCGTGCCCTCGGCTACCCGCGCGATCGGCGCGCCCGTCGCCGGATCGACGAGCGTGCGCGTTGCTCCGTCGGATGCTTCGCACCAACTGCCGTCCACGTACATCAGCACGGTCTCGCCCGAACGCGGCAGGTTGCGCAGCAGTTCCTTGGGATCGACGCCCGGTTTCGCAATGGTCTCCACGATTACACTCCTGTCTTGGCGCGCGCCGACATGGACGCGAGCGCTGCGCCGATCTGCTCGCAGACGAAGTCGGCTTGCTCTTCGGTGATGGTGAGGGGCGGTTCGATACGCACGACGCGCGCGTTGACGAGCGTACCCGATACGAGAATACCGCGATCGAGCAGCAGCTTGCCGAGTTCGAAGCCCGTCGCGTTGTCGGTGAATTCGAGGGCCATCAACAAGCCCTTGCCGCGGACGTCGACGACGAGCTCGGGATACGGCGCCGTCGCCGTGCGCAGACCGGCGAGCATACGCTCGCCCAGCACCGCGGCGCGCTCGGGAAGACGTTCTTCCAACAGCACGTTGATCGTCGCGATCGCCGCCGCGCAGGCGAGCGGATTCCCGCCGAAAGTCGTCGTGTGCAGGAACGGATTATCGAACAGGCGCGAAAAGACGTCGCGCGTGGCGACCACCGCGCCCGCCGGAATCACGCCGCCGCCGAACGCTTTGGCCAGACAGATGATATCGGGCTCCACGCCGTAGTGCTCGAAACAGAACATCTTGCCGGTGCGCCCCATCCCGGTCTGCACCTCGTCCAAGATCAGCAGCGCGCCGAATTCGTCGCAGAGCTCGCGCACACCGCGCAAGTAGCCGTCGTCGGGAACGTTTACGCCGCCCTCGCCCTGAATCGGTTCGAGCAGCACCGCGCCGACGTCTTCGCCGACCGTCCGCAGCCATTCGAACTTGCCGCGCAATTCGGGTAGATCGTTGAACGGAAAGTGTTCCACGTTCGGAAGTAGCGCGCCGAACGGTCGGCGGAATTCACCTTTTGCACTCACCGAGAGCGCGCCGTAGCTCTTGCCGTGAAAGCCTTTGAGCGCGGCGACGATCGTCTGCTTCTGCGGATTGTACGCGCGCGCGAGTTTTAGCGCGGCTTCGACCGTCTCGGTTCCGCTGTTGCAGAAAAATGCGTACTGCAGACGCTCCGGCAGCAACATGGTAAGCGCCTTGGCGAGCATCGCACGTAGCGGATCGAGCAGATCCTGACTGTGCAGCGGTTGACGATCGAGTTGGGCCTTGACGGCCGCGATCACTTTCGGATGCCGATGCCCGACGTTGAAGATGCCGAAGCCGCCCAGGCAGTCGATGTACTCTTTGCCGTTGACGTCGCGGTAGCTGTTGGGACCGGCGTCGGCCCATTCCACCGCAGCGGCGGCATGCTCCACCGACGTCGCTTTGCGGTATTCGAGGAAGCCGGGATTGACGTGATCGCGGAAATTATCGACCGTTTCCCGCGTGATCCACGCCGCTTGTTCGGGCGTGATCGAGGTCGAGCCGATCAGTTCGAGCAGTCGGCTCGTATAGGCGTAGGCCTTCGATTGCGAACGTTCAAGAATTTTATTTCACTCCTTGGTGGCGGTGGGTGCAAGCACGTCGTCCGCGGCGCTCGCGATGCGCCGGAGCGCCTCGTCGAGCGTCGCGTCGTCGATGACGAGCGGAACGAGCGTGCGGATCACGTTATTTTCACCCGCGGGCATCAGCAACACGCCGCGCTCGCGCGCGCGCTCCACGATGCGCGGCACGACGGGCGTTTCGCGAGATGCGAATTCGATGCCGATCATCGCGCCGAGGCCGCGTACCTCCGCAACGTCGTGCGGATAGCGCGCGGCGAGTTCCTCGAACGCGCCGCGCACGCGTGCACCGATCGCTTCCGCGCGCGCAAAGAACGCCTCGTCCATCAGCTCGATCGTCGCGAGCGCCGCCGCGCACGCGACCGGATTACCCGCGTAGGTGCCGCCCAAGCCGCCGAGCGCGGGCGCATCCATGATCTCGGCCTTGCCCACGACGGCGGCGAGCGGCATGCCGCCCGCAAGCGACTTGGCCGTCGTCACGAGATCGGCTTCGATGCCGTAACGTTCGAGCGCGAAAAATCCGCCGGTGCGCCCGAAGCCGCTCTGAATCTCGTCGCAGACGAGCACGATGCCTTCGCGCGTGCAGCGCTCGCGCAGCGCGCGCAAAAACGCGGGCGGCACGGGAACGAAGCCGCCCTCGCCGAGCACGGGTTCAATGATGATCGCCGCCGTGCGCTCGGGCGCGAGGCTGCCCGCGAAGATCTCGTCGAGCGCCTCGAGCGCGCGTTCCACGCTCCAGCCGTGCAACTCGTGCGGAAACGGCGCATGGACGATCTCGCTGCAGAACGGCCCGAAATTCTGTTTGTACGGTGCGTTCTTGCCCGTCATCGAAAGCGCGAGCAACGTGCGTCCGTGATAGCCGTGCTGAAAGGCGATCACCCCCGGGCGCCCGGTGTAGGCGCGCGCGATCTTGATCGCGTTCTCGGTCGCTTCGGCACCGGTCGAGAGCAGCAGTGTCTTCTTCGCCGCCGGCCCGGGCGCGAGCCGGTTGAGCGCCTCCGCGAGGGCCACGTACGGCTCGTACGAGGCCACCTGGAAGCTCACGTGGGTGAACGCCTCGGCTTGCCGCGCGATCGCGGCCACAATCGCGGGCTCCGCGTGCCCCGCGTTGATCACTCCGATACCACCCACGAAATCGATGTACTCGCGCCCCTCGGCGTCCCAAAGCCGGGCACCGGAGCCACGGACGATCGCGACCGGATGGACGCACCCGACCCCGCGCGGGACGCTCGCGGCGCGGCGCCGCGCGAGCTCGGCATTGGCGGTACTGAGGGCCTGCACGGTAACGTGGGATCCTTTCCAAAAGAGGAGCGCCCCTTAAGCCTACGGTAGAGCTAGGCTCGCGCTCTACGGTCGCCGGAGACAATTTTTCGCCGAATCTTCGTTCGGGCGCACGAAAGGATCCGCATGAAGCTCGCCGAGGTGCTTGCCTTGCCCGCCTTCGCCCGCGCCACGGTCGTGGCGGGGAGCGCGAACGCCGACCGCGAGATCACCTGGTCGCACGTGGTCGATATGCCGGACCCGCGCCCGTGGGTACGCCCCGGCTTTCTTCTGATGACGACCGGCTTCAGCTGGCCGAAGGACGAGGCCGCTCAGCGGCGCCAGATCGCCGATCTGGCCGCCCGCGAGATTGCGGGCGTGGTACTCGCCGTCCCGAAGTACGTCTCCGCCTTCTCGGCCGCCGAGCGCGACCAAGCGGATCGCTCGGGCCTGCCGCTCATCGAGATCCCGTTCGAGGTGCCGTTCGCGCAGATCACCGAGGAGCTGCATCGGGCGCTGATGGCCGAGCCCTATACGCTGATCGAACGCGCGCAGCATATCCACCGCGCGCTCATGCGCATGGCGACGCGCGAGGTCACCCTCGATGAGATCGCCGCCGAACTCTCGCGCTTAATCTCCCGTTCCGTCACCTTCGAGGACCCCTCGGGCAGCGTGCTTGCCGCCGCGTCGTTCGGCGAAGATTTCGACGAGGTGCGGCGCCAAACGCTCGAACTCGGACGCAGCCCGCTCGAAGTCGTCGGCACGCTCGAACGCTCCGCGCTCAATCGCCGTATCCGCGCGGCGGAGAAACCGCTACGCATTGCCGCGATGCCCGAACTCGGCATGAACGCGCGCGTCGTCTGCCCGATTCGGATCGGGACCGAACTCGCGGGCGTCGTGTGGATCATCGAAGGCACCGAACCGCTCAACGAACTCGACAATCGCGCGGCCGAGTATGCGGCGCTGGTGGCCGCGATTCACATCGCGCACCAGCGCGAGCTGAGCACCACCGAGGCGCGCCTGGGCTATGCCTCGTTTCTCTCGCTGCTCGAGGGAGAACCCGGCGGGGTGCCGATCGCCGACGAACGCGTGCGTCTACTCGGCTTCGACGCCTCGTCGCGCTACCGCGTGGGCATCGTCTCGATTCCGCAGACGCTCCCGCTCGACCGCGGGGGAATCGAGCGACGCGACCGCGTGGCGACCGCCGTTCGCGGGGCGCTGCGCAAGCAGGGGCGCGAAGCGCTCGTGACCGTCTCACTCAATCGCGTACCGTTTCTGCTGCCGCCCGGCGTGGAGGTCGCGCCGATCGATGCCGCGCTCGGCGATCCGGAGCTCTCGATCGTGATCGGGCGCGAACATCACGGCATCGACGGGGCGCGTGCCAGCTATCGCGAGGCGCTCTCGCTGCTTTCGTACCGCGACCGCCCGCGCGTTGCCACCTACGACGACCTGCTCGTGCCGCGCGTCATCACCGGCGATCCGGCGGCGCGCGCGCAGTTCCTCGACGACTTCTTCGCCCCGTTGCGCAAGAGGAAGAACGGCCGCGAGCTCGCGACCGCCCTGCTCACGCTCGCTCGGCACGGATTCCGCTTCCGCCAGGCCGCCGAAGCACTCGCGATTCATCCGAACACCCTGCGCTACCGGCTCGACCGCGTCTCCGAAGCGCTCGGGATCGATCTCGCCGATGCCGACGTGCAGTTCCGCGTCCAGCTCGCGGCCCGGCTGCTCGACGTCGAACAGCGCGATTGGTAGACCAACCACCAGTATTTCTTGTATCGAGATGACAGAAATCCGGTCTACTTTTGTCGCCGGGTGACATAGGCGTACTAAAATCGCAGGCGGTACAATCCTCGCAACATGATCAAACGATTGCTCGCCTCGAGCCTCTTGCTCGCGTTGTTTGCCACGGTCAGCCCGGCCCTCGCGGGCACCACGGGCAGCCTCAAAGGCCAGATCACCGATGCGGCGACCCACGCCCCGCTCGCCGGGGTCATGGTCTCCGCCGTCTCGGCTTCGCAATCCGCGACCGCGACAACCGACGCAACCGGCACCTACGTCTTTCTTTCGCTCGAACCTGACACGTACACGATTCAAGTCGCGAAGTCGGGATACGAACCGCAGTCGATTCCCGGTCAATCGATCTTCGCGGATCAGTCGAGCGTCTTGAACGTCACGCTCTCGCAGTCACTCAAAACGATCGCGTCGACGCGCGCCGGCGCGTCGACGTTCGTTCGTTCGGGCACGACGAGCGATGTCTATTCGGTCAACGCGAGCGGCCAGAAGGCCGCGAAAGCGCTCGGCGGATCGGGCAGCCTCGATCAAGCCTATAGTGCGATCGCGAGCGTGCCCGGCGTGAGCATTCCGACCGGACAGCAAGGCTGGTATCAGAGCGTCTTTATCCGCGGCGGCGACTACGATCAAGTCGCCTACGAATTCGACGGTATCCCGGTGTTGCGCGAATCCGACGGCGCGCCGATCACGACGCTCTCGGTGCTCGGACAGCAAGAGGTGCAGGTCTACACGGGCGGCACGCCCGCGACCTCGGATTCGCCCGGGCTCGCAGGCTACATCAATCAGGTCATCAAGACCGGAACCTATCCCGGCTACGGCACCGCGTCGCTCGGCGTCGGCGGCCCGTCGTTCTATCACAAGCTCTCGCTCGAGACCGGCGGCGCGACGCCCGATCGCCGCTTCTCCTATTATCTCGGCCTCGCGGGCGCCAACTCCGCGTATCGCTACGGCGATCAGTTCAATGCCGTCTCCGATCCGCTGTATTTCTATCCGCTGAACATTCCGTCGATTAACAGCACCTATCACATTCTCGACGGCTCGTGCGGCGATGCGACGCTCACGACGCCGTGTCCCGGGCCGAACTACGGCGCGCAGTTCAGCCCCGGAGCGGCCTGGACGCAAGCGACCAACGAGGATCGCGAATCGATCCTGAACTTTCATTTCGCGGTGCCCCATAAGCACGATACCGGTCGCGACGACCTGCAAATGCTCTACGTCACGGGTGACGTCTTCACGTCATACTACTCCTCCGCGAACGACATCGGCGCACCGCAGATGAACTATCTCGACGCGAGCGTCGCAAACGGCGGCGGCTACTACTCCGGCCAAGTCTTCGGCGCCCCCGATCCCAATGCGTTCGTCAACGGTCAATTCCCGAGCGCGCAAGAGAGCGGCCTCAACCAGCCGATTCCGGTGAACCTACGCGACGGCGGCAGCAACGGCTACTCGATCGAAAAGCTGCAATACCAACGCAACATCAACGATCGCTCGTATCTGCGCGCAATCGGCTACGCCGAGTACACCAACTGGTTCCTCAACGGGCCGAACAGCACGAATCAAACCTTCGGTGCGACGCTCTCCGATTACGAGGTGCTCGGGCACATCTACGGCGGCAGTCTCATCTACGCCAACAACCTCTCCGACAAGCACCTGATTACCGCGTCGCTCTCGTATCAAACGCAGAAGCTTCAGACGTACAACGCCACGTTCGACACGACGTACGGCGGCTCGACCGGACAATTCGGCAGCGTGATCACCGATCTCACCGACGGCAGCCATTGCTACGACCCCGGGACCGGCCTCTACGCGTCGTGCTACGGCTCCGCGCAGGTCTTTGGTCCCGGCGCGACCGTTCCGACGATCGACTGCGCGGCCCTGGCGGGCACGCCCGCCTGCGCCAACGGCGCGAAGTTCCTGATCACCGAGAACGGACAGAACGCGCAGGTCGATAACGTGACGCCGAAGTTCTCGTCGATCGCCGTGACCGATAACTATCGCCCGAGCGACAAGCTCACCATCAACGTCGGCGCGCGTTTCGATCACTTCGCGTACGTGCTCGACAACCTGGCGGCGGGTTATCCGGCGCGCGCGTTCTGGTTCAATGCCTATAACAACGAGCATTGCAGCGCACCCGGCGTCGACAACGTGGGCGTAACCTCACCGGGCGTCACGCTGGATCCCAACACCGGTCAGCTCACCTGCCCGACCGGCTACACGCCGATGTACACGCCCGGCTACGGATTCGTGAACTCGAACGGCGGCACCACGTCGCAGAATGTCTTCCAGCCGCGCTTCGCCGCAACGTACGTGGTAAATCCGACGACCGTGCTGCGCGGATCGATCGGCGTCTATGCACGTCCCGCCGCGACCTCGTATCACGAATACAACACCTACCAACAAGATCTGCCTTCGTTCCTCTCGCAGTTCGCGTCGCTCGGGTATCTCTCGCCCGATCACAACGTGCGCGCCGATACCTCGACGAACGCCGATCTCTCGTACGAACATCGCTTTCCGAAATCGAACCTCTCGCTGAAGGTCTCGCCCTTCTATCGCACCACGCAAAACCAGCTGCAATACCTCAACATCAGCGCACTCGGCGGCACCCTCGCGGGCATCAACGTCGGTACGCTGCGCTCGTACGGCCTGGAGTTTGCACTGCAGGACGGCGACTTCAGCCGCGACGGTTTCTCGGGCGAACTCTCCTTCACGTATACGAACACGCACACACGCTACAAGTCGCTCTCGAACGGCCTCAACATCGTGGATGTGTTGAATCGCTCGATCGAACAATACAATTCCTACACCTCGGCCTGCGCGGCCAATGAGAACACCGCCCAATGCGGCAACGGCCTCTACGCGGCCAACGGCGCAGCATCGTTCAATAACGGCGGCATAACGGTCGCGAACCCGTACTATGCGAGCGCCCCGCAGCCGCTGATGGATCCGAACGGCTCGTATCTGCCGTACGACGTGATCCCGAGCGCCTTCGCGAGCGGCAACAGCTACGCGGTTCCCGACGTGGCGTCGCTCGTGCTCAATTGGCGCCACAAGAAGCTCGCGATCACGCCGAGCTTCACCTACAACTCCGGTTCGTACTACGGCTCGCCGCTCGCGATGCCCGGCTATGTACCGCAGGCGTGCACGCAGAATCCGGCCGCGACCCCGACCACGCCCGGCGTGAGCTGCGGCTCCGGCGGCGCGATCTTCGTACCCGATCCCTACACCAATCGCTTCGACGGCTTCGGCACGCTGCGCGAACCCTCGCAGCTGGTTGCGAACCTGCAGCTCAGCTACGACATCAACCCGCGTATGTCGCTCACCGTCGTCGCGAACAATCTCTTCAACAAGTGCTTCCAACGCGGCTATCCGTGGGATACACCGACGGCGTGCTGGTACTCGAGCCTGCCCTCGAACATTCTGCCGCCGAACGGTCCCGGCACGCAGCCCGGCGCGTTCCTGACCACGCCGCCGAAGCAGCTCGCTTATCCGTACGGCATCTGGTTCAACAACACGCAGGTCGGTATCACCTCGGCGCGCCAGCCCTTCCAACTCACCGTCAACCTGGATATCAAACTCTAAATCATGCCGAGAAGCATTCAAGCCCGCGCGCTCATGACGACGACGCGCCGTGATTTCGCACGCCTAACCCTCGGCGCCGCTGCGTCGGCGATTCTCGCCCCCGCCTTCGGCACCGCCGATGCCCTCGCCGCCGGTCGCGAAAAGATCGCGATCGTCGGCGCGGGGATCGCGGGCATCAGCTGCGCGATGACCCTGCACGACGCCGGACATCCCGCGACCGTCTTCGAGTCCTCGGATCGTCTCGGCGGACGCATGCACTCCAACTGGACCTACTGGAACGACGGCCAGCACACCGAATGGTGCGGCGCGATGATCGACTCGAAGCACGTGCACATGCACGCGCTCGCGCGCCGCTTCAATCAGCCGCTGATCGATACGTGGCAGCCGCTCGTAAAAGGCGCGCGCGACACCTCGTACTTTCACAAGCGCTACTATCCGATGCAGCAGGCCGACCACGACTTCGCGCCGGTCTATCGCGTGCTGCGCGAGCAGCTCGCGAAGCTCGGCGACGTGACGACCTGGGATTCGGCGACCCCGCTTGCGCGCGAACTCGACAAGATGTCGATGGCGCAGTGGATCGACCGCTATATTCCCGGCGGCCGCGCCTCGCAATTCGGCGCGCTGATCGACGACGCGCTCGCCAACGAGTACGGCGTCGACACCGCGCAGCAGAGCTCGCTCAATCTCGTCTACATGCTCGGCGTGCAGGAACACTATACCTCGCACGGCGGCGAGATGAACGTCCTCGGCTACAGCGATCAGCGCTACACCACGCGCTACGGTAATCAGCGACTCGTGATGGCGGTTGCACAATCGCTACCGAAGGGCAGCGTTCGCTTTCAGCACCGTCTCGCCGCGATCCGCAAACGTCCGCGCGGCGACTACGAGCTCACCTTCACCACGCCGCACGGCACGGTCAAGGAGTACTACGATCGCGTCGTCCTCGCCCTGCCCTTCATGGTGCTGCGAGGCTTGGACTATTCGGGTGCCGGGTTCGATGCGCGCAAGCGCATGGCGATCGAGCAACTCGGCTACGGCGTGCACACCAAACTGCACGTGCAGTTCGAGGGCAAGCCGTGGTATGGCAAGGGGCCCTGGCCGCACCCGCTCGACGGACAGATTTGGACCGACACGGGCTTCCAGAACTCGATCGACTTCTCGCTCGGGCAACCGGGCCGGAGCGGCATCATCGAACGTTTTACCTACGGTACCGCGGCGCTACTCGGCGTACCGGGCCGTCCGTATGCCGACGCGCAGGAGTCACCCGAGGTACGCGATGTCGCGCATCGCTTCTTCGAACAACTCGACGAGATTTGGCCCGGCGTATCAAAGCATTGGAACGGCAAGGCGACGGTCGGCAACGCGCAAGCCGATCCCAACATCCTTGCAAGCTATTCATGCTGGCTCGTGGGGCAATACACCACGATCGCGGGGTACGAGCGCGTGCGCCAAGGCCGCGTGCATTTCGCCGGCGAGCATTGCTCGGTCGAGAATCAAGGCTTCATGGAAGGCGGCGCCGAGACCGGTATCGCCGCCGCCCGTGAAATCCTCTCCGACTACGGCATCAAATCCGCAGCGCGCTAACGCGCGCTACGTGTCACCCTGAGCTCGTGGAAGGGCGCTTCGAGAGATACGAGCGCCCCGAGTCGGGTAAGATCACGACGATCAGCGCGGGCGGCGCAAGCCGCCCCGCCAATCGCTCCGCCGCCGCGATCGCCGCGCCTGACGAGCCTCCGACAAGTAATCCGGCCTCGTGCGCGGCGCGCCGCGCGGTCGCAAACGCATCGGCATCGGCGACGGTCTCGATCGTGTCGATCGCGCAGAGATCCAAGCTCTTCGGCACGTAATGCCGCCCGATGCCCTCGATTGCGAACGGGCGCGGCTCGCCTCCGCCGTAGACCGACCCCTCGGGCTCCACCCCGACGACGGCGATGCGCGCATCTCTGCGCTTGAGCGCGTTTGCCGTGCCGCACGCCGTGCCGCCGGTACCGAGACCCGCGACGACGTGCGTGACCGCGGCGTTCGTTTGAGTCCAGATCTCTTCGCCGATCGCTTCGCACGCGAGCGCATTGACCGGATTGCTGTATTGATCCGGCATATACGCGCCCGGCGTGCGGGCCGCGAGATCGGCCGCTACGCGTGTATAGTGACGCTCGTCATCCACGCCCACATTGGGCGAGACGAGCACCTCGGCTCCGTAGGCGCGCATCGTCGCGACCTTCTCCTGCGACGTCTTTTCGGGCGTGGTGATGATGCAGCGGTAGCCGCGTAGCGCGCAGAGCATCGCAAGCGAGGTCCCGGTGTTCCCGCTGCTCGGTTCCACCACGGTTCCGCCGGGGCGCAGCAGCCCGCGCCGTTCGGCATCGTCGAGCATTGCGACGGCGATGCGATCCTTCACGCTCCCACCGGGATTGAGGTACTCGACCTTGCCGTACACCTCGACGCCGGGAACGTCGATCAATTTCCGCAACGAGACGAGCGGCGTGTTTCCGACGAGATCGCAAAGATCGTCGCCGCGTGTGAGCGTACGCATCGTATCCACCCTTGGGTTATCGGCACACGACGACGACGGCTCTTATTGAAGCGACTTCAGCTTTCATAACGGGACGCGGCGACGAAACACGCACGCGTGCCGACACGTACATGAGAGCATGCTGCTCTCGGCCGACTATGCCCATGCGGTCGCCTACCTGGACCGTAGGCGACTCCCTCCGTACGTTTCGTTCATCGAGCGCGGGACCGCGCACGGGCTGGAGAGTTTCGATGACGGCCGCCAGCGCGTCTACGTGCGAACCTCCGACGGCGCCATCGTCTCATTTACGAAAGCGGGGGTCGAGCGCGACGCGAACTCCAACAGCAACGACGGCAATCCGTTTCGCAGCGACTGGCTCTTCAATCCGTCGTGCTCCACACCGATCTCCGAAGAGCCGTGGCGCTGGAACGGAATCTCCACCCTACGCTTCACGCTGCGCTCGACGTGTTCGAATGACGTCGCTATCTCGCATCTTTACGCCGATCCGCAGACGCTGGAGCCGATCGCCATCGACGGCAGTGTCAGCGACGGCGGTGACGGCCGCATGAGCGTCGCGCTCGAAATGCGCTACACACAGGTCGACGGATACACGGTTCCGTCGGAAGTGCGCGTGCACGCGGTCGGTCACGGCTGGCTCTTCTGGGCACGCGAACGCGCCGACGTCACGTATAGCGACTACGCGTTCTACGGCAACCAGTCGGTGATACGCCGCCAAGCGACGACGGCGGCTTCAGCATCGCCGTCTCCGCCCCGCGCACTTCGCTAGGGCAGCCCAACGACTGCGATGTTGCGAACGTTACGCTTGCGTGGCTTACGGAAGCACTATTCCGGTCACACATGACGAGAGGCAGCGCCGTCTTCGCTACGGAGGACTAGTCTTCGATAGAATCCGCCCGGTCGACGTGTCGAGCAAGTAACACCACCAAGACCGCTGATCAATAATTGCAACTAGCTTATCGGCTTTCACCTCTAAATATGAGTAATGCCCCGAGTCGAACGGATTTTCGCCGATCCTCCAGCGAAACGAGCCATCGTTTCCGTACATAAAGACATTCGAGCGAGGGACATCGCGATTTGCCAAGACGACCCCGAATCCCGCGCTGATTTGTTGAATACCAATCAGCTGACCCGGCGTTTCCACGCGGACTCCTGTAGGCGTGATAAAAGCGTTCAGACTATCGGCAGGCAGCGATATCCGCGTTCCAGCCTCCACGCTGCCGACGACCATTGTGCTCTTCATGGGAGGTTGTATGAGTGCAACAGCGCGGAATCCATCGCGCCCCTGCGCTGCTTCCTCAGGAGATTGCGAGAAGATGAGGATGCGATTCCCGACTACGTAATACTCGAGGATCGGACCACTGAACCTCTGTATTCTACCCGACCACCTTAACTCGCGGTCACCGACCTGAACGATTTCTACGTCCGGACCCTTCTCGTTCCCATCCTTGCCGGCAATGTCGTCGCTCATGTAGGTCTCCACCTCCTTTGAACATCAACGTGTAGACTCACAGTCTTGAGCTACGATGGACGTCTAACGCTGCAGCGGCTGCCTAAAGATCCTGAAGCGCGGCTCCAATGTTAAACGATTCCGTGCCTTCCGCAGCATCAGTGCTAAATACCTGAAGAGCACCCCCATTCGCAGTGTTCACAACAGGCGCGACCTCGCCGACATACACGGAACTACCTGGCGGGAACTCTCCACCGATAGCGGCATACGTCGGCGTATAAGTAAGGCCGAGCACAGATTGAATCTCTTCGGGCGAAAGTACAGCAGTTCCGTCACTACGTACTACGTTCTCCACGGTCGTCCACCAATTTCCTGTCAAGGCTCCTTGTTCGCTACCGCTAAAGCGGATCAACGTATTTGCCGTGATCGTACCCGGGTCTGCAAAAGACGCGGTATCGCCCTGGACTGCGGCGTTCATTTCGCTGCTCCAGCTGTACATGGCGACATTCGTGTCGGATGCGAACGCTTCGTAAGCGTCTTTACGTAAGAACGAGGCGACTACTTGATTTGCTACGTCTGAGGTGACGAATTAGGGTTGCGCAGGCAGTAGGGAGCGATAAAACGATTTTGCGACCGGCGGCAAAAAGCGCAGCGCCGTAATCAAGCTCGACAGGCAGACCTGTTGGCCGCTCTTGTAAAAGCAATACGGGTTCGTCGGCTCTCCGCGAATAACGGGCCCCGGAACACCGAACGGATCCCCGGTCGCCCCTGCGCAGGCCATGCAAGGCAGATTTGCGGTTTGACACGTGGCATCGCACCCACCTGAACAGGCATCGACGCCCACGTTCTGGCTGCAGCCCTGGTTCTGGCACGTGCCCTGCGTGGCGCAACTGTTCCCTCCGCCAACGCCGACCGGCTGCGTAATCTGAGCCGATCTATGCGGTAAGACCGCGTTGGCTCCGCCGGAACAACCAGCGGCAAAGACGAGGGATACAACAAGAAATGCCGCAGCTACGCGACTGAAAAATGAAGACACCACGAACCTCCATACATGCAGGCTCGGGCGCGATGAATTCAATCCGCGACAGAGCATTCGACACACGAGCAAACGCAAAATCGACGCTGCCGAAATGCTAGCAACCGGACATTCGCTCCGTCAAGAAACCTGACGCAACTTCCCGCGTAATAAGCATCGATTCGGAGGCGAAACATCGTGCGGCCCTACCCGGGTAGAAAGACTCACGGAACGCCGAGCGTGCGCCGCGAAACGCGCGTTATGACCGAACAGAACAAAGGCTTCTTCGCCTCGCTCTTCGATCTCTCGTTCCACCGCTTCGTTACGCCGACGATCATTCGGTTCGTCTACCTGATCTCGCTGATCGGGATCGCGATCTGGTCGTTCTTCGTCCTCGTCTCGGGCTTCGTGCCGAGCTACGGCCTCTTCGGGTCCTCAGGGCCGAGCGCCGGGGGCATCCTGCTGCACCTGATCCTGGCACCGATCACCTTCATCCTCGGCGCGATCTCGGCGCGCATCTCGCTCGAATTCATCGTCGCGGTCTTTCGCATCGCCGAGAACACCGAGTCTCTGCGGCGCTAACTCCCGCTCGTGGGCATCGAGAAGCCTTGGCGATCGGGTGACTCCGACCAACGCGCGGTCACGCTTTTGAGCCGCGTGTAGAAGCGCACGCCTTCGGGGCCGTGCACGTGGTGATCGCCGAAGAGCGAGGACTTCCAGCCGCCGAAGCTGTTGAACGCCATCGGCACGGGTATCGCGACGTTGATACCGACCATTCCCGCGGTCACGCGACGTTCGAAGTAGCGCGCGTGCGCGCCGTCGCGCGTGAAAATCGCGGCGCCGTTGCCGTACTCGTGATCGGCGATCAGCTCGAGCGCGGCGTCGAGCGATGGCACGCGCACGACGCAGAGCACCGGTCCGAAAATCTCTTCGCGATAGATGCGCATCGACGACGTCACGCGATCGAAGAGCGTTGGCCCGAGGAAGAATCCCGCGCGCTGCGCTGCCGCATGTTCGCGGCCGTCGACCACGAGCGAGGCGCCCTCCTGCTCGCCGAGCGCGATGTAGCTCGCGACGCGGTCGCGATGCTCGCGCGTGACGAGCGGCCCCATCTCCACATCGGGAACGTCGCCTGCGTCGACACGCAGCGTCTCCAGACGTGCCACGATGCGCGCGACCAACTCGTCGGCCGTGGCGTCGCCGACGGCGACCGCGACGGAGATCGCCATGCAGCGCTCGCCCGCCGAACCGTATGCGGCACCCACCAGCGCTTCGACCGTCGCGTCCATCTCCGCGTCGGGCATCACGACCAGGTGGTTCTTTGCACCGCCGAGCGCCTGCACGCGCTTTCGATGCGCGTTCGCCGTCTCAAAGACGCGCCGCGCGATCGGGGTCGAACCGACGAAACTCACCGCCGCCGTCTCGCAGTGCGCGATCAACGCATCGACCGCGGCGGCGCCGCCGTTGACCACGTTAAATACGCCGCTCGGCAAGCCCGCCTCGCGCAGCAGCTTCGCCATCTCGATGCCGAGCGAGGGATCGCGTTCGCTCGGCTTGAGCACGAAGGTGTTGCCGCACGCGAGCGCCACCGGAAACATCCACATCGGCACCATCGCCGGAAAGTTAAACGGTGTGATGCCCACGCAAACGCCGAGCGGCTGCCGCAGCGCGTACGCATCGATCTCGCGACTCACGCCCGCGTTGAACTCGCCTTTGAGCAGTTGCGGAATGCCGCAGGCGAAGTCGACCACGTCGAGCCCGCGCAGCACCTCGGCGCGCGCGTCATCGCGCGTCTTGCCGTGCTCCGCGGTGACGAGCGCCGCCAAGCGATCGAGATTCGCGTGCATCAGCTCGCGAAAGCGAAAGAGCACGTTCGCGCGCTGCGAAGGCGAACGCAGGGCCCACGCGTCGAACGCGCGCGCTGCCGCCGTTACCGCCGCGTCGGCCTCCGCCGCTCCACCGAGCGCGACCGCGCCCTGCTGCTCGCCGGTCGCGGGATTCCAGATCGCCTGTGTCTCACCCGAGGCCGCGATCTCCTCGCCGCCGATGAAATGCCCGACCGAACGCATCGCTAGCTGCATGCAAACACCTCCAGCGCGTCGCCGAGCGCGCGCAAGCCTTCACGCAATTCCTCACGCGTAATCGTGAGCGGCGGCGTGACGAGGATGATATTGTAGCGCCCGAAGGCGTAGACACCGCGCGCGCGCAGATCGGCGAGCAGCTTCGGCAACGGGCCTGCGCTCGCGCCCTGCCACGCCGCGATCGGCTCCTTGGTCACGCGATCTTTCACCAGTTCCACTGCCCAGAACGCGCCCACGCCGCGTGCATCGCCGACGAGCGTGCTGCGGCGCGCGACCTCCGCGAGATCCTCGCGAATCCAGCCTTCGATCTCGTTCGCGCGCGTGAAGAGTCCCTCGCTCTCGTACGCGTCGAGCGCGGCCGAGGCGGCGGCGATCGCGAGCGGATGGCCCGAGAACGTGTGTCCGCACTGCAGCGCGTGGTCGTCGAAGTAGCGCGCGAGCGGTTCGCGCACGAGCACGCCGCCGAGCGGCACGTACGCCGAAGTCACCGCCTTGGCGAAGGTGATCATGTCGGGCGCGACGCCGAACTTCACCGAGGCGAACGACGCGCCGGTACGCCCGAATCCGCACATCACCTCATCGAAGATCAGCACGATTCCGTGCCGACTGCAGAGCTCGCGCAGCGCCGCAAGGTAGCCGTCGGGATAGACGATCGCGCCGTTGGTTCCGACCACCGGCTCGATCAGAATCGCCGCGACCGCCTGCGGATTTTCATAGGTGAGCACGAGCTCCAGATGCTCGATCGCGCGGGCGCACTCCGTCGCGGGATCGTCGGTGTGAAACGGGCTGCGATACGGATTCGGCGCGAAGAAGTGCAGCACGCCCGGCATCCCCGGCTCGTTCGCCCAGCGGCGATTCTCTCCGGTAAGCGTACCCGCGCCCGGCGCCGAGCCGTGGAACGAGCGATAGGCGGCAAGCACTTTGTAGCGCCCCGTGATCGCGCGCGCCATCTTCACCGCGTCTTCGTTCGCTTCGCCGCCGCCGGTCGTAAAGAAGGCGCGGCAGCCTTCCTCCCACGGCGCATGCGCGGAGAGCCGCTCGGCCAAGCGCGCGCGCGTCGCGTTGAAGAACTGCGGCGACGCGTAGGTCAGGCGCGATGCCTGCTCCGCGATCGCGCGCGCCACGTGCGGATGCGCGTGCCCCAGATTCACCGCCACGAGTCCGGCTGAGAGATCGAGATAGCGCTTGCCGTCGGTATCGTAGAGATACGAGCCTTCAGCGCGGTCGATGGTCGGCATCGCGACGCTCGCCTGCGCCGACCACGGCGTGAGCACGTAGCGGCGATGGAGTGCGGCGGTATCGAGGGTCTGCGTGGTCATGATGCGTGTTCCGTTGCGGCATCGGCCGCGGTGACGTCGGGTGCGATGATGCGCGCGTTGCGCAGCGAGATGCGGTAGAGCACGAGGCCCGCCGCGAGATAGACGATGAAGAGATACGGAAACCAGGTCGTCGGTGCGGGCGGAACCGGATAGAAGAGCGTGATCGCCGCACCCGCCAAGAAGAGGCACGAGAGCACCGCCACCACCGTATCGACCACGCGCAGTTCGCCGATACGTTTGAGGAACTTCGGCGCGGCGATCGAGATCAACAGATAGACCGCGATGAAGCTCAGCGAGCTCAACGTACCGCAATAATTGAAGATATCGATCGGCGCGACGCGGATCGCGTACATTCCGACCCCGATCGCGAACATCACCGCCACGGTCACGGCGAGTGCGACGTGCGGCGTACGAAAGCGCGGATGGATCGCGGCGAGCCCGCGCGGCAGCAATCCGCTCTGCGCCATCGGCAGCATGATGCGCGCCGAGGTATTCACGCAGGCGAGCGCAACCGAGAAGGAGCTGAAGATCGCGCCGATCGTGATCGGGAGCTTCAGGTATCCCGCTTGAAACGTATCGGCGAGCGCCCAGAGCGGCGCGCTCTGCTGATCGAGCGGCGGTTTCACGCCGTGCAGCCCCAGGACCTCGGCATACATCGCGAGCACGAAGAAGGCGCCCGCGATGATCACGCTCCAGATCACCGCCCGCGGGATGTTCACGAGCGGATTGCGCGCCTCGTCACCGAACGCGGTCGCGCTCTCGAAGCCGACAAAGCTGAAGACGGCGGTCGCGATGCCGAGTCCGATGCTCGCGCGTCCGACGCCTTCCAGGTGCAGTTGCGCGAGATCGACGTGCGCGCCGTGCTTGAAGAGCACGATGCCGACGAGCGTACAGATGATCGCGACCGAGATCGTCTCGAGCACGAGCATGATGATCGTCGAGAGCGCCACGTCGCGCACCGCGAGCAGCCAGCACACGACCGCGAGCCCGATCATCACGACAAGCGCGGGCACCGCGCCGCCGAACGCCGACGCGAGGAGCCCCACGAAGAGTGACTGCGCGCCGAACTGCGAGGCGCCGACGAATACGTAGGCCCAGACCAGGCTCCAGCCCGCGAGCGTGCCGATCGCCGGCCCCAACTCATCGGCCGCGTACAGGAACATCGAGCCCGCGCCGGTCGCGCGCCGCGCGAAGTGATTGAGGTTCATCGCCACAAGCAGCAGCATCACCCCGCCGAAGACATAGGCGAGCCACGAGCCGTTGCCCGCCGCGGCGAACATATAGGGCGCGATCAGCACCGGCGTCATGCTCAAACCGATGAGCGCCACCGAGGCCGCCAAGACCTCGACGAACGAGAGCGAGCCGCGCCGGAGTTGGGTCTTCTCTTGCATGCGCTCCTAGCGTACCGGATGCTCGCGCCGCGCGGCCATGTGCGAGCACACAAAACTTTCGCGGATTTATGTCCGGCGAGCCAAAGGCTCGGCGCCGCTTCGATCCAAAGAAGCGCCCATGCCGGAGTACCTGAGCGTAACCAGCCCCTGGGACGGCCGCGAGGTCGGCCGCGTACCCGTCGCCGACGCCGCCGCGATGGAGGCGGCGATCGCCGCCGCGGTGCGGAGCAAGGCGGCCGTCGCCGCGCTGCCGCGCCACGAACGGCAAGCGATCCTCCGCCGCATCGCCGCCGCGCTCGCGCGCGAACGAGAGCGCCTCGCGGAACTGATGGTGCGCGAGTCGGGCAAACCGCGACGTTTCGCGCGCACCGAGGTCGACCGCGCGATCTCCACCTTCTCGCTCGCCGCCGACGAAGTGACGCGCGGCGCGGGCGAGCTCGTACCGCTCGACGTCACCGCCGCGGGCGAAGGCTACACCGCGCTCGTCGCGCGCCGCCCGGTCGGCGTGATCGGTGCGATCGCGCCGTTCAACTTTCCGCTCAACCTCGTCGCGCACAAGCTCGCGCCCGCGATCGCGGTCGGCAACCCGGTCGTGCTCAAGGCCCCGCCGCAAGCGCCGCTCTGCGCGCACGAACTCGGCACGATCGTGCGTGAAGCGGGCTGGCCGAGCGACGCGCTCACCGTGCTGCACGCGCCGGTCGAGATCGCGCAACAGCTCGCGACCGACGAGCGCATCGCGATGCTCTCCTTTACCGGCTCGAGCAAGGTAGGGTGGCATCTAAAATCCGTGGCCGGTAAGAAGCGCGTCGCGCTCGAACTCGGCGGCAATGCCGCCGCGATCGTCTGCGGCGACGCCGATCTCGCCTGGGCCGCGAAGCGCTGCGCGCTCGGCGCCTTCGCACAGAGCGGGCAAGTCTGCATCAAGGTACAGCGCATCTTCGTCGCGCGCGAACGCTACGACGCATTCCTCACGCTCCTGCTCGAAGAGACCGCCAAGCTGAAGGCGGGTGATCCGAGCGACGACGACACGATCGTCGGGCCGTTGATCGACACCGCGGCGGCCGATCGCGTGCAGGCCTGGATCGCGCAGGCGATCGCGGGCGGCGCGAAGCTGCTCTGCGGCGGCTCGCGCGACCGCGACGTGATCGCCCCCACGCTGCTCGCCGAGACCACGCCCGCGATGATGGTGGAGTGCGAAGAGGTCTTCGGCCCCGTCGCGACCGTCGCGCCGATCGAGGATCTCGACGACGGCATCGCGCGCACGAATGCGTCGCGCTACGGCCTGCAGGCGGGCGTCTTCACGCACGACGTGCGCGCAATCGGCCGCGCCTTCGACGGCCTCGACGTGGGCGGCGTGGTGATCGACGACTATCCGACGCTGCGCATCGATAACTTTCCCTACGGCGGGATTAAAGAGAGCGGCTTCGGCCGCGAGGGTGTGCGCTACGCGATGGACGAGATGAGCGAGTTGAAGACCCTCGTGGTGAAGTACCGGTGAAAGGGCTCTTCGCCCGTCAGCCGCTCGCGTGGAGCACGCCCGAGAACGACGGGCCGAAGCTGCGCCGTGCGCTCGGCTGGCCCGCGCTCACGGCGATCGGTCTCGGCACGATGCTCGGCGGCATCTTCCCCACGATCGGCGCGGGCGCGCACGCGGCGGGCCCCGGCGTCATCATCGCCTTCGGCCTCTCGGGGCTCGTCAGTTTGTGCGTCGCGCTCTGCTATGCGGAGTTCGCCTCGATGGTGCCGGTCGCGGGGAGCGCCTACACCTACGCCTACGCGACGCTCGGCGAGATCGTCGCCTGGGTGATCGGTTGGGACTTGGTGCTCGAATACGGCATCTCGGTCGCGCCGACCGCCGCGTCGTGGTCGGATTACGCGCAGCATCTGCTCGCGCGCATCGGCATCGTGCTGCCGCACTGGGCGCAGACCGGGGCGATTCTCTCCGGGCGGGTCGACGTGATCGCATCGCTCGCGGTGCTCGCGATCACCCTGCTGATCGCGGTCGGCATTCGCGAGTCGGCGAGCGTCAACGCGACGCTCGTCGTCTTTCAGATCGTCACGATGCTCGTCTTCATCGGCGCGACGATGCACGCGGTGCATCCGATCAACCTGCATCCGATCGCGCCGTTCGGCTGGCACGGCATCCTCTCGGGCGCGGCGCTCGTCTTCTTCGCGTACATCGGCTTCGATACGGTGACGGTCGCATCGGAAGAAGCGCACGATCCGGTGCGGCACGTGCCCTTCGCGATCGTGCTCGCGCTCATCATCGGCACCCTGCTCTACGTCGCGCTCACGTTCTTCACGGTTGCCGCGCTGCCGTTCGGGCAGTTGAGCGACGGTGCGGCGATGCTCGATGCGCTCCGGGCGGCGACCAACAATCCCACCGCCTACTGGATCGTGGCGCTCGGCGGTCTTGCCGGAAATACGACCGTGATGCTCACCTCGCTGCTCGGTCAGGTACGCATCTTCTACGTGATGTCGCGCGATCGACTCTTACCGGAAAGCGTGGCGCGCGTGCATCCGCGCTTCCGTACGCCCGCGACGATGACGATGATCACGGGCGTGGTCGTCGCATTGCTCGCCGCCGCACTGCCGCTCGATCAACTGCTCACGCTCGTCAACATCGGTACGCTCGCCGCGTTCGCGATCGTCTGCGTGGGCGTGCTCGTGCTGCGCGTCATCGAACCCGACGCGCCGCGCCCGTTCCGCGCGCCCGCCGTCTGGCTCTTCTCGATTCTCGGCGCGGGCTCGTGCATCTATCTCATCACCGGACTCTCGCTGCCGACGTGGATTCGCTTCGGCGTCTGGTTCGTGATCGGCATCGCCATCTACGCCACCTACGGCTACCGCAAATCTCACTTGCGCACCCTCACCCGCGCGACGCCCCCCCACGTGTCACCCTGACCCATCGGCTCGCTTCGCTCGCTCAGGACTACAGGCTCGTAGAGTCACCCTGAGCTCGTCGAAGGGTGTTACCCGCCGCCCGCGGGGGCAAGGAGTTCGAAGGCGCCTTGTGCGGCGATCTTTTCGCCTGCGCTGACGCCGTCGCGAAGCTCGGCGGTCGTGCCGTCTTCGTGCGCGACGTGAACGACGCGCTCGGCGAACTTCTCGCTGCCGTCCTTCTGCTTCTGCCGCACGAAGAGCACGGTGTCGCCGCTCTGCGGATCGGCGACGATCGCGCTCTCGGGTACGAGAGCCTTGCACTTCAAATAGCGCCCGACCATCAACTCGCTAAGCTGACCATCGAATCTATATGAGCCTTTCGGAGCAATAGAATTAAATTTTTCGAGTGGTCTCGGCCCCGTCATGAGACCACTTTCGCATCGGGCACCTTTCTTGCGATAAATTCGCTTATTCGGTGTCTAGCCCCGGCGGGGTCACTTCAGCCAGCTGTCGGTGAATTGTTTTAAGCGAGAAAAAGCCGGAGTCTAGGCGCCAGCCAACAACGACGCCGCGATGGAGATTGCGAAGATCCCGCCGACGTCAATTGTGGCGAACGAGTGCGCGACTCCATGTCCTCGCCTCAAACGGGAGAGCAGGCGCAGCGATGCGAACATGCTCGCCGTAAAAGTGAGGATGAGAAGGGGCGAAACCTGGATGACCGTGAGGAACATCCCAGCAGCGAGAATGAGGGCGCAAAGCAGCACCTCCAATACGGGAAGACGCAATCCGCGATCGGGCGCCGTGGACTCGCAGCATCGCAATTCGATGCAGCTCAGTTTTCCGGCGAGATAGTACCCGAGCGACCCCAATACGAATGGGACGCAGACGTGCTCCCATAGAGGGAGTTTGTCCAAGATCAGTAGCGCTGCAGCCGCACCAAAAAATGACCCGCCTACCGCTCGTCGGCAGGAATACTCCTTTGCTCCCATTGGGGCCGCGCTCAGCATCGGCCGAAACTGGGACCACTTCAGCCCAATCATTGCGAACAGTAGAGTCGAGACCACGAAGATGCACGCGGACCCAATGCCGAGCGCAGAAGCATCCGCAACGATCTGCCCCACCGTGCAGACGATAAGGGCGGCCAGGCGGATGGCAATTGCCGAACGCAGCGAAGGCTTCGCCTCCGTCATGGCTCTCCATCGCCGGCGCGCGGATACAGCCCAGGCACAAGCGGTTTCGGAAGATTGGCCGGCGGCTCGTTACTTCCGTTCGGAGCGATGACGTAAGGAGTCACGATCACGAACAGGTTGGATGCCGATTGAGCGTCGTGCTCGTCCTTGAACAGATTACCGATCAAGGGAATACTGGATAGAATCGGGATTCTGCTAAAGTTGTGGAGTTCTTGATCCTCCAAGAGGCCTCCTATCACGAACGAAGACCCGCTGCGTACGGTCGCGGTCGTGCTCGCCTGCCGCAAACTGATCTCTGGCACGTTGCCTTGCGGCGTCGCCACCTCATTGGTCACCGACGTGACTTCCGTAAAGACCCGCGACACGACGGTGCCATCGCCCGAACTGCGCGAAACGATCTTCAAATTGACTCCGACGGTAATATAGTTGATGGACGTTTGGGTCGTCACCGGAGGCCCAGGGAAAACCGTCGTGGACACGATCGGAATCGCATCGCCGGTGAGGATCTGCGCTGGGGTTCCGCTTTGTGCCAGAACGCGCGGAAAGGCAAGAACTTTGCCGTTCCCTTTTGCAATCGTGGCATAGATCTTTCCCATGAAGTCGCCGGTGAACACCGGAGGCCCGCCACTGCCGGTACCGCTCAATGAACCGATAGACGCCGAAGCCGTACCTACGGGGCCGCCCTGGATTTGCGTGAAATCGAGACCGACGTCCCGCTGCCCGGTCACACTCAACTCGATGACCTCGCACTCAAGCATGACACTTGGAGCCGCTCGATCCAGCTGGGCGACGAGAGCAGCCATTCTGGCGAGCTCGTCCGCTGTTCCCGTTAAGATGATCGCATTGAGTCGCCGGTCGATCGCAATATGCTCATTGATTCTGCGTCCGGGCATACTCACGGACGATGGTTCAGAGGAATCGTTCATCGTGGGCTGCGGGTTGAGTGGCCCGTTTTGCGTTGGGAGAGAGAAGACCGATCCCATCTGCACCGCCTGGTCGCTGCTCGGGATGTTATCGCCAGCGTTGGCCAGGACACCGGCAATTTCGCTCGCGCCAGCGTAGCGCAGCGGGATAATCTCCGTCTGTTCGTTAGATTCCCCGCTTTGAATCGCAGCCGCCGATGATGATTGGGGGCGGGGTTGGCTTTCGGGCGACGCCGCGTGAACCTCAATCACGAGGGTATTGCCCTGCGTGAAGTGTTGCTCGCTGTCAGGGGCGGTTAGCTGAATCAAAGCCACCACGCTCGAGTCACGCCGCGTGAGGGTGACCCCGACGACGGCCGCGGAACCCGGGAAGGAGGTATTACTCGCACCATGCGTTTGGGGAAGGGTCACGAGAAGCTGCTGAGTTCCAACTCCGGCGACGCTCCATCCGATCGGAATCTTATCTGCGAACGAAAAGGCAACGCGCGTCGCAGTCCCCTGTGCTGAGATATGCACGCCGAGCAGAGTCGCGGCATTCGCAACGGCAACGCCGAACGAACTCCACAACATGAGAGACGTTAGGAGATAGTTAACAAACAGCCGGCCCGCTCGCACGGAACCTCCATTAGGGTTTTTCAGGTATGAAATATGGGGCCCTCCGGCCCGTGAAACCAATGTGCACGTCGTGTGTCCAGCGCGTCCCGTCAGCGAATCGGACCGAGCCGACGAAGCAGCCGGCCGGACGGACATTCGTCGGAGCGACATGCGGCGGGCGACTGAAGGTGCTCATCAACTGCAACGTTTTTGACTCGCCCGATTGCAGGGACCCGTGAAAATCGAACGGCAGCGTCCTCACGGCAACAGCTCGCTCGAACTCCTGAGGGTCCATCGCGTCAGCGCCTTGAACGTTCGCTTCCCCTAAAGGGCCTCCGAGATAGATCGTGGCCCCGACAACGGTCTTCGCGGCCACGTCTTTCGTGTCGAAGCTCATGTGCAGCCGGCCGTTGACGTCCCAGCGCTGCGTGCAATTGGAAAGCACGAGACCGGGAGATGCGCCTCTGGCGCATCCCGTTAAAGGGAGGGCCATCACGCACGCGATGGCCCCAAGGCAGAGCCTGCCACCCTTGTTAGGCATGAGGCCGCATACGTATGTCTTGCAACGCTTGCTGTTCGTAGAGGGCGTGCGGATTCGTGAACAGCTGGCGCTGGTAGTCGATGATTTGACCGGCGGTCCGATAGCCGCGTCGCGCCAGCAAATGCTGAACGGAAGCCGCCTCATTGTAAGGGAAGCTGACGGCGGTGAGCGTCTTTGGCGTTTTTGGCCCGTCTGCCATTTCCAAGAGTTCATTGGGTATGGTACGGCCGTTAATGTCGTCGTTGACGACGGTCAAACGCACCCCAAGAGGACGCAATCTGCCGGCGGCGTCGACCTTGAACTTGCTATTGAACAGGCTGGTTTGGACGTAAACGGGTACGCTCTTTCCTCGATAGGTCGTTATGACGCCGCTGCGCCGCAGAAACAGCATAACGTTTCCATCAAGAGGCGCAAGCGCTGGATCATCCATGATTTCATCCCCGTGAGGCAAGGTCGTATCGGCGACGACGATCACGTCGCCCGGCTTGACCGATGCATCGGGCGAGTAAAGGTGTTTGTAAATCGACGTAACTTCTAGCTCTTTGAACGTCGTGGTAAGGAGGTCGCCCGAGCGCTGCGCAAGATTTCCGATAACGTGAGCTTGTGCAACGAGCGAGGAGGAGAGCCACAGGGAGTCGACGCTCAAACCGTCGCTATGGTCGTTGTCCTCCACCAAGTGCCAGAGCGCTCGCGGATGTCCTGGTATCGTGGAGCGCGCCATGGCCCTCGTCGCAGCCAAAGCATAGGCATCGAGGGCGGGCTGTATGTGACGGCCACGCGGGACGATATAGGTCATATTTCCGGAGAACTTGCCGCCGGTCCCGCTGGAAACGGGCGTGCTAAGGTACCTCGGACAAGTAATCATCGCCTTGTTCTCAGGTGCCGCCTCGAAGCACGGCCCGGGACTCTTGAACGGCCCTGGAGTCTTGGTCGGGTGCCATCCGGGATCGTAGACGCCCCAGAGGTATTCCTTGTCTTCGGCTGCCATCGACGTCGAACTCGTTGAGATGCACGAAGATGCGTACGGGAACATGATCGACCATTGGTACTTGCTGTGGTTGAGCCCAAGCGCATGTCCAAGTTCGTGGAGTGCGCTCTCATACGTCTGCTGCGGTCCGAGGTTCGGATTCAGTGTGATGTATGCATCCAATAATTGTTGGCTGTTGCTACTGAACACCAACACATTGTCGCCACCCTCGTAAGGCTGCGGATACGCCGCGCCACCCGGCCAATCTTCGGTATCGGTAGTATCGAGAATCTCGACGGAATCGCCCAACCCCCCGTCATAACTCGTGTCGACGCCCAGGGCGAGCAGCATGATGCCAGGCTGTCCGCTGTTGAGCTGGCTCTGCCAGAAGTTGGCGGCCTGCTGCCCTGCCGTGTACGTGCTGTTCGCGTTGTGCGGGTCGTCCCAGACTTCAAGGGTAGCCGGTGTCGAGCCGTTTCCTTTTGGCCAGTACTCGGCACCCTCGGTGTTACTGTTGTTCGACCAGTTGAATATCCACTGCTCGCCGGGAGTATTGTACGTCGACGATGGCGCCGGCGCCGAGCACCCGTATACTAAGGGCGAACCATTGTCTGCCTGTATGGGATCGGGAACGGCCGAGGCGCCGATTATGTTTCCAGTCGGGCCGCCTGAGCTACCGCCGCCGCTGCATGCGCCGTCTAAGGCAATGAGCGCTGCTGCAAATGCCGCCACCCCTCTGGGGCTGATTTGTTGCAACTACATTCTCGCTTTCAAAATCAGGAGACGCTGGCTCAAGGAGCACGCGCCTTAAGGTGTTTGAATCGGGAGTCCCTACATAACATTCTTTTCGAGCCGCTACCGGATGATTCCGGCCGCCTTGGGTCTGAGCCCCGAAAACTAGTCCAATGGGAATTGTGGCTTTCCGGCCAAGAAGGCCTGCAAAGGAGACCCGCGTGCGCAAACGGCGGTATACCGAGGCGCAAATCGTCGAAATCCTCCAAGAGCTCGACGCGCACGCAAGAAACGCCGGGTGCGACTCGCGCGTGGTTACGTTTCACCAGCGCCGACGTGGCTCAACGAAGAGTGGGGCCTCGACTTCATGCAAGAGTAGCTGATGACGCGCCGGAAAGCGCGCCTGCTCACGATCGAAGATCGCTTCAGTCGAGAAGGTCTCGCTCTTGATCCCGATTTCTCGCTCACAAGTCGCCGTGTTATCCGCACGCTCGACGAAATTGCCGCCGTTCGTGGATATCCCGATCGCCTGCGGGTCGATAACGGAC
Source organism: Vulcanimicrobiota bacterium (assembly GCA_027306785.1). Lineage (GTDB taxonomy): Bacteria > Vulcanimicrobiota > Vulcanimicrobiia > Vulcanimicrobiales > Vulcanimicrobiaceae > REEB354. Next base: position 226,801 of record DAHUZB010000009.1, on the reverse strand, counting down.
CGGAAAACGTGGCGACGGCGATGCTGCAGTGGTCGATCGATCACTTCATCGATCCTGGCAAACCGGCGCAGAACGCTTGGATCGAATGATTCAACGCCCGCGTCCGCGATGAGTTCCTCAACGTGCAGTACTTTCGCACGCTCCCTGAGATCCGAGGCTCCGCTGACGCCTGGCTCGTGGACTACAACGAGGTCCGTCCGCATTCGTCGCTAAGCGACCTGACGCCGACGGAATTCGCCGCGGCTCAACATCAGCTCATCCCACAATTGCTGATGGATTAGAAAATGAGCTCAGACCCATCAATGCAGCAGCTTGTTTTTCCTAGAAATCGCGACATTTACCCGCCGCCCGCCGGTGCGAGGAGTTCGAAGGCGCCTTGTGCGGCGATCTTTTCGCCTGCGCTGACGCCGTCGCGAAGCTCGGCGGTCGTGCCGTCTTCGTGCGCGACGTGAACGACGCGCTCGGCGAACTTCTCGCCGCCGTCCTTCTGCTTCTGCCGCACGAAGAGCACGGTGTCGCCACTCTGCGGATCGGCGACGATCGAGCTCTCGGGTACGAGCAGTCCGCGCACGTGCGCGACCGTAATCCGCGCGCGTACGGCGCTACCCGCGACGGCATCCGACGGCGCGCCCGCGAGCACGACGGTCGCCGCTTGCGTGGCGGGATCGACCGCCGGAACGACGGCGGTGACGCGTCCGTCGGCGCGTTCGCTACCGATCACGATCTGCGCCGCATCGCCGACCGCGATCTGCGCGGCATCGCCCGAGGGCACCGCGAGCGTCACGTCACCCTGCGACGGCGGGCCGATCGCAATCACCGGCGTCGACGGATCGACGCCTTCACCCGGACGACGCAAGATCGCGGTCACCACGCCCGCGTTCGGAGCGCGCAGGGTCGCGTTCGCGAGTGCCGTCGACGCGAGCGCCGCGCGCGCATCGGCGGACTGCGCCTGGGCCTGTGCGGCGCGGCGATCGGCGCTTGCACCCTGTGCGGCGGCCTCGTCGGCGGCGAGTTGCGCGCGCGCGCTCTGCACGTCTTTCTCGGCAGCGACACCCGCGGCGTAGAGATGCCGCGCGCGCGCGAGCGCGGCGCGATCCACCGAAATCTGCGTCGAATATTTATCCACGGCGGCCGCCTGCGCTTGCGCCGACGCCATCTGCGCGTCGGCCGCGGCCGGCTGCGCCGCGAGCGCGCGCGGACGAGTCTCGAGCACCGCGAGGGGCTGCCCGGCGCGGACGCGCTCGCCCACGTGCACGTAGAGCGCGCCGAGCACACCCGCATTCGGAAAGACGAGTTGCGACTGCGTGCCCGACGGCGCGCCGATGTGACCGGCCTCGTCGAGCACCACGGCGAACGGGCCATAGCGCACCGTTGCGAGCGGCACCGAGACGCCCGCATCCGCGTTCGTCGTCGCGGGCGGCGTACGATGCAGCAGCAGGACGGCGGCAACGATCGCTACGAGCGCCCCGAGCGCCCACCAGATCCATCTAGGCATGACTCTCCCCGATCTCCAATTGCAAGGTCGCCTGGGCCTGAGCGAGACCGTAGCGAGCCGTAATATCCGCACCGAGTGCCTGCGCGTAGGTCGCGCGCGCCGTCTCCACATCGAGACTCGAACTCGCGCCGCTGCGATAGCCGATCTGCGTCGCGTTCACTTCCGCCTTGGCTTCGCGCAGCGCACGCTCCGCGGCGACGAGCGCGCTCTCCTGCGCCGCAACCGAGCGCGCGGCCGAACCCACCTCGACGCGCACCGCGCGCTCCGCCTTCGCGAGCAGGGCTTGCGCTTGCGCCAGGCGCGCGCGCTCCGCGAGCACGCGATCGTGCGCGGCGCCGCCGATCGGTAGCGCGAGCGAGGCATTGACGCTCGGTCCGTGCACGGCGATCCCCGTATCGACACCGCTCGTCATTCCCGCGCTCAGCGTGAGCAAGGGCAGGCCGCCGCGCTGCGCGACCGCGACGGCGTGCTCTTCGGCCGCGACGTTCGCCTTTGCCGATGCGATCTCGGGGCGCGCGGCGAGCGCGGCGCGTACCGCGTGCGCGGGATCGGGCGCGTTCGTCGGGAGCGACGAGCCGCTCGCCGCGACCTGTTGCAACTCCGCGACGTCGATGCCGAGTTCGGTCGCGAGCGCCTCATCGGCGTTCTGCACGTCGGCACGCGCGAGCGCCCGGGCCGCCTGCGCCTGCGAGACCGCCACCTCGGCGCGCACGACATCGAGCTTCGGCACGTCACCCGCGTGAAAACGTAGCGTCGCGGCGCGCTCGTCGGAACGTGCCGCCGCGAGCGCCGAGGTGCGCGCCGCCAGTCGCGCGTGCGCCGCGAGCGCACCGTAGTACTCGCCGATCACCGCGATGCGTTCGGCACGCCGCGCGTTCGCAAGATCGAACTGCGCGCCGCGCAACACCGCGTTCGCCTGCGAGACCGCGGGCGCATAGGCGAGCAGATCGCCGAGCGTCACCTGTGCGCCGACGGTCGTCAAGCGCTGCGCGATCGTCTCGCCCGGCGCATTGCCGCCTTGCGGCGCTTCCGCGTAATTTGCGATCAGCGCCGGTCCATACGACGCCCGCGCCGCATCGAAGAGCGCGCGCGCTTCGTCCACCTTCGCCGATGCGGCGGCGACGTCGGGCGAGTGCGCGATCGCCGCGCGTTCCGCGTCGGGGAGCGTCACCTTTGCAAAGCCTTCGATCACGACCCCGAGGATCAGCCCGTGAATCATGCGTGTACCTCCCGGCGTCCGGCGAAGCCCGCGTAGAGCACGGGGATCACGACCAGCGTGAACGCGGTTGCGGTCGAGAGACCGCCGATCACCGCGATTGCGAGCGGTCGCTCCATCGCCGCCCCCGATCCGATGCCGAGCGCGAGCGGTAACAGACCGCCGATCGCCGCAAAGGTCGTCATCACGATCGGCCGCAAGCGCGTGCGCCCCGCCACCACGAGCGCTTCCTCCACGCTATCCCCCGCCTGACGCCGCTGATTCGCTACGTCGATGAGCAAAATGCCGTTCTTCACCACGATGCCGACCAGCAGCAGCAACCCCATGAACGACGACACGTTGAACGGCGTATTCGTCACGAAGAGCCCGAGCGCGACGCCGATGAGTGCGAGCGGAATCGCGGTGAGGATCACGAGCGGTAGGCGGAACGAGCGGAAGGTGGCGAGCATCACCGCGAAGACCAGCACCACCGCGATCGCGATCACGGTCGCAAACTGGCGGAACGACTGCTGCTGTGCGCGGTACTCGCCGCCGATGCGCGTCGTGTATCCCGGCGGCAGATGCGCCTGCGCGAGCACCTTGTCGATCCCCGCAACCACCGACGAGAGGCTCGCGCCGTTAATGCTCGCGGTAATGCGAATCAAGCGCGCGCCGTTCTCCTCGAAGATCGAGGTGGCGAGATGCGCGGGCGCGAGGCGCGAGATCGCGTCGAGCGCTACGGGACCGTTCGGCGAGATCACGCTGCCGCCGCCGAGCGCGCCGCCGCCGTCCACGGCAACGCGTACCGGAATCAGGTTGTAGGGTCCCGGCAGATTCGCCGCGACCGATCCTTGCTGCGATGCGGCAAGCGCGTCGGCGAGCGACGACGGCTGCCAGCCGAGTTCGGAGAGCATGCGCCCATTCGGCGCGACTTGAATCGTCGGGTCGGTGTAGATCACGCCGGAGAACACGTCGGCGACGCCCGGTACCTTGCCGAGCTTGTCCGCGATCGCATTCGCGTACTTCACGAGCGTCGCCTGATCCGGCCCGACGATCGAAATCTCGAGCGGTGCCGGCGCACCGGAAACATCGTTGATCATGTCCTCGAGGATCTGGTGAAAATCGAACTGTGCCGAGGGCACGAGCTCCGCCAGTTCGTCGCGTAAACGATTGCTTACCACGTCGTACGATGCGCGTTCGTTCGCGGGCTTCAACTGCACGCGAATCGTGCCGCTGTTCTGCGGGGTCGGCGAGTAGCCGTTGGTATCGAGTCCCGTCCAACGACCGACCGCGACGACTGCCGGATCGCGTTTGACGACGCGTTCCATCTGCGTCGCCGCGCGGTCGGTCGCGGCTAAACTCGTCCCGACCGGCATCTGATACGAAATCTCGAACTGCCCTTCGTCGAGCTTCGGTAGAAAGTCGCTCGGAAGCCGCGAGAGCAGCAGGACGGTTACGACCAGCACCACGCCCGAGGCCGCATAGATCACCCTGCGCCGCGCGAGCGACCAGCGCAGCAGCGGCTCATAGCGCTCGAGCACGCGCCCGATGGCATCGGTATGCCCCTCGTGATCCTGATCCTTCGGGCGCACGAGCCACTTCGCGAGCACCGGAGCGACGAAGAGGGCGAGCAGCAGCGAGACGATCAGTGCGGTCGAGAGCGTGAGCGCGAGCGCTCGAAAGAAGAATCCGCTCACGCCGGTAAGCAGCGCGAGCGGTACGAAGACCACGACCGTCGTGGTCGTCGAGGCGGCCATCGCGCCGCCGATCTGCGACATCGCATCGTGCACGATCGCCGACATCGGACGATTGGGATTCTCGAAATGATTGCGCGCGATGTTCTCGATGACCACGATCGCATCGTCGATAATCAGACCGACCGCGATCGCGAGTCCGCCGACGCTCATCAGATTGAGCGTCTGCCCCTCGATGCCCATGAAAAAGATCGCGATCGACATTGCGAGCGGAATCACGATCGCCGCGACGAGCGTCATCCGCAGGTTGCGCAGGAAGAGCAGGATCACGAGGATCGCGAGCAGCGCACCGATCAGAATCGCGTCGCGTAGCGAGCTCTGCGACTCCTTCACGAGCGTCGTCTGGTCCCAAAACTTCACGAGCGAGGTCTGCGCCGGGAGCGCGGCACCGATCGTCTTCGCGCGCCCCGCGATCCCGTCGGCCATCTTCACCGCGTCCGCACCCGGAAGCGCGTAGAAGCTCAGGATCACCGAGTGCTTCGCATCGAAACTCACCTGATCGGTCTCCGGCGCGACGCCGAGCGCGACCGTGCCGAGCGCCGCGAGCGGAATCGCCACGTGTTTCGGCGTCGGAATCTCGATCCGCGCGAGCTCCGCCGCGGTGCGAATGCCCGCGTCGACGACGACCACGTTGCGCACGAAGTGCCGCACGTGCAGGCCGACCGCGGTCACATTCGTCGCCTGCGCGATCGCTTGCGAGACGTCGGCGGCGGTGAGCCCGTACTGCGCGAGCGCGCTCGGGTCGAGTTCCACATGATATTCGCGCTGCGGGCCGCCCGCGACCGAGACGCGCGCGAGGCCGGGCACGCCGTAGAAACGGGGAACCATCGATTGTACGGCAAGCTCGTGGAGCAGCGTCTGCGACATCACCTTCGAGGTGAGCGCGTACGAGACGATCGGCTCGCTGTTCGGATTGATGATGTTCGCCTGCACGTCGACGCTCGACGGAAGCATCGAGCGTGTCTGCGCGATCGCCTGATTGACGAAGGTGAGATCGCCCTGCACGTTCGTCTTGGGATCGAACTCCACGATGAATTCGACGTTGCCTTGCGAGGAAGTCGTCTGCACGCGCGTCACCGAGGGCAGCCCCTGAAAGGCGCGCTCGAGCGGCACGCCGACGGCGACGCGCACCTGATCCGGCGGCAAATTCCCCACATCGGCGACCACATCGATGCGGGAGAACGTCATCGTCGGAAAGATGCTCGCGGGAATCGAGACGTAGGCGAAGACGCCGAGTACGGTGAGCACGGCGACGAGAAAGATCGCGACCTTCTCGTACCGCGCTCCGAACGATGCGAAATCCAGGATACGACCCCTATCGGCTAATCGTTGCCGTGATCGATGGAGTCTTCGACGATCTTGCCGCTGACCGCGTCGACGCCGACTTCATGAACGACCGAACCGACCTTGACGTCGAAGCTGTAGCGCAGGCTGCCGCCTTCCTTCTCCAGTTCCTGATCGACGATCGTTCCGTGCTCTTTAGCCAGCGCGATCGCGCGAGCTTTTGCAGGCGTAACCTTTGCTTGCGGGAGATAGTGCGAGCCTTGGAGCGGCATCGGCGTCGCGGCCGATGCGATGCCGAACGATGCGGCGAGTGCGAGCGCCGCGGTGATGGTGAAGCGTTTCATGGGGCTATCATGCCCGATCGAGATGACGCGGCGATGAACGCAAGATGATCGTTACGCGAGCGCCGTGTGGTGCGACGTTAGTCAGACGCAGCGCACCTCCGTGCGCCCGCGCGATCGCATCGGCGATCGAGAGGCCGAGCCCGGTGCTGCCGCGTCGTCGGGCCGAGTCGCCCCGCCAGAAGCGCTCCGTCCCGTGCGCCAGGGCCTCGACGGTGAAGCCGCGCCCGTCGTCGGCGACCGCGATCTCCACATGCTCGCCGCTGCGCCGAACCTCGACGCCGATCGCGTGCCGGGCGAAGTCGAGTGCATTGTGCAGGATCGCGGCGAGCGCGCGGTCGAGCGCCTGCGCGTCGCCCTCCACGAACGCATCGTCGCGCGCATCGGTCTCGATCGAGATTCCGCGCGCCGCGGCGGCGGGAGCGAAACGCTGCACCGTCAGGAGCGCGATCTCGCCCACATCGACCGGCTCGATCTGCAGCTGCGCCGAGTCGGCGCGCGCCGCCATCAGCAGCGCGCCCACCAGCGTATCGATGCGCTCCACTTCGCCCGCGATCGTCTCAAGCGCGGCGCGATACTCGGCGGCGCTTCGCTCTTTGGCCAGCGCCACATCGGTCTCGGTACGCATCACCGCGAGCGGCGCGCGCAACTCGTGCGACGCGTCGGCCGTGAACTGCCGCTGCCGCGCGAAGGCGGCTTGCAACCGGTCCAACATACGGTCGAAGGCCGAAGCGAGGCGGCCGAGTTCGTCCGATTCGTGCCGCTCGATGCGGCGCGAGAGATCGTGCGCCTCGATCTCGGTCGCAAGCGTCGTGAAGCGTTCGAGCGGTGCGAGCGCTCGCCGCGCGAGGCCCGCGGAGAGCAGGATGACGCCGCCGCCGAGGACGAGCGCGGCGAGCGCCATCGCGATCGCCGCATCGCGATCGAACTCGTCGATGAAATCGCTGCTCTGCCAGACGGCCACGACGCCGAAGACCGTCGATCCGCGCGTGACCGCGTTGAAGGCGGCGCGCAGATCGTGCCCGCCGCTGCGCAGCTGCGCGCGCGCGAGGCCGCCGCGCGCTTCGCGCGCCGTCGCGACCACGGCGGGCGGAATCGCGGTCGTCGTCGCGGCCACGACGCGTCCGCGTGCGTCGAAGACGACGCCTTCCATCGCGCCCGCGAGCGCCTGCTGCATCTGCGCGCGATCCTCGTCGTCGAACGCGATCGCGCCATGATGGACGTCGACGAGCGCGGTTACGGCGGAGACCGCGGTCGCGAGCCGCTCGTCGAGCGAGCGACGCAGCGCGTGGTCGATCGAAGCGAGCGAGACGAACGCGAAGAGCAGCACCGCGAGCGCGAACGCGACGCCGTAGATCCAGGCGAGGCGCGTGCGCAGCGTCACGCGCCCATCCGATACCCGACGCCGCGCACCGTATGAAAGAGCGGCGCCTCGCCCTCCGCGTCGATCTTCACGCGCAAGCGGCGCACATAGACGTCGACGACGTTCGAGGTCGTCTCGCTCGTGCGATCCCAGAGCGCGGTCTCGATCATCGGACGCGTCAGCACGCGCCCCGCATTGCGCATGAAATACTCCAAGAACGCGAGTTCGCGCGCGGTCAGTTGCACGCCGCGGGTTCCGCGCTGCACGCGGCGGGTAGCGAGATCGAAGGTAAGATTTCCGACTTCGAGGCGCGTCGGGGCGGGCGGCGCCTCGCGCCGCGTGACCGAGCGGAGGCGCGCGAGCAGTTCGCGCAGCGCGAACGGCTTACGCACGTAATCGTCGGCGCCCGCATCGAGACCGGCCACCACGTCCTCCGTCTCATCGCGCGAGGTTGCGATCACGATCGGCGTGGCGATCCCTTCGGCGCGCACCGCGCGCAGGACGCTCAGGCCGTCGCTGCCGGGGAGATTGAGATCGAGCACGATCGCGTCGTAGGCATCGTCGAGCGCGAGATCGCGCGCAAGCACGCCGTCCCCGGCGCAGTCGACCACGTGCCCCTCGTCCACGAGGCCGCGGCGCAGGGCATCCGCCAAACGTTCATCATCTTCGACGATCAAGAGTCGCACGATCCGAGCTTTACAAAACGAACGGCAGGAACCCTCGGTGCCCATCCGTAGTAGCCGGAGAATGACTGGTGGCGTCGCGCGCCCACACGACGCGCAATTCGATCGTTTCAACGCGAGCATCTCCGCCGCGGTCGAGGCCGTGCGCCACGCATCCGAAGCGATCGCCGCGACCGCGCAGGAGCAGACCACGCTGATGGTCGCGCTCTCCGATACCGCGGGCACCTTGGCGGTCGCCTCGCGCGAGACCGCCGAACGGCTGCACGGCGCACAAGCATCGGCCCGCGCCGCGGCATCCGATCTCGGCGACTCGTTCGAGGTGATCGAGCATCTGCTCACCTCCGTGCAGCAGCTCGCGGAGCTCTCCGCCAACACCGCCGATGCCATGGACGATTTCGGGCGCCTGATGAGCGAGATCGGCCGCATGACCGAATTCGTGGAGGACGTCTCCGACGAGACGCAACTGCTCGCGCTCAACGCCGCGATCGAAGCCGCGCGCGCGGGCACCCACGGCCTCGGTTTCGCCGTCGTCGCGGGCGAAGTCGGACGCCTCGCCAAGACGACGAGCGAGTCGACCTCGGCAATCAAGACGCTCGTCGTGGAGATTCAGCGCGAAGCCGAAGAGACGATCCGCGCGGTGCGCGCCAATGCCGAACGTTCGGCCGAATCCGCTCCGCTCGCGGAGATGGCCCGTATGTCGCTCGCCGAGATCGCCGAACTCGCCGCCGATCTCTCGGTCGGCATCGATCGCTCAGTCGTCACCGGACGCGAGCACGCAAACGGTGCCGATCGCATGCGCAAGGAGACCGACGCGCTCGCGAACATCGCCGCGGCGCAAGGTCGCGGTGCGCTCGAATCCGCTTTCGCGACGCAGCGCCTCGCCTATTACGGCGCCGAGATCGCCTACATCTCTCGCGCGCGCACCGCCGCGCCGACGAGCGAGCACACCACGATCAAGGTGGCGACGCTGCTGCCGCCCGGCTATCCGCCTTCGCGCGCCTGGGAGCACGTTGCGAAACGCGCGTCGGAACTCTCCGGCGGCCGCTTGCGCATCGAACTCGAGATCCCGTTCACCGGGGGCAGCGAGCAAGAAGCGCTCCTGCGCGTACGCTCGGGCGAACTCGACATGGTGAGCGTCACCACGTTCGTGGCGGGCGCCCTGCTCCCGCTCGCGCAGCTGCTCGATCTCCCGTTCGTCTTCAAAGATCGCGCCGCCGCCCACGCGCTGCTCGACGGACCGCTCGGCGCCCACATGCTCTCCTCGTTCGAATCGTTCGGGCTGCACGGCGTCGCGTACTTCGAGAACGGCATGCGCCACTTTACCAATTCCGTGCGGCCGATCCGCGGACCCGAAGACATGCGGCGCATGCGCGTGCGCATTCAGGATTCGGTCGTCTATCTCGCGCTCATGCATGCCCTCGGCGCATCGCCGCGCGTGATCGCGTTCAACGACGTCTATCGCTCGCTGCAGCAGCACGAGGTGGACGCCCAGGAGAACCCGCTCGCCAACATTCTCGGCGCTCGCCTCTACGAAGTGCAGCGCTACCTTACGCTCTCGAATCATACCTACAACACGCAGGTCGTACTCGCGAACGTCGAGCGTTGGCGCGCGCTGCCGAGCGAGGATCGCGAGATTCTCGATCACGCCTTCCGCGAGGCGACCGCCGCGCATCGCCGCATCGCCGCCGAGGACGAACTCGCCGCCGTCGCGGAGCTGCGCAAGCATCTCGAGATCGTCGATCTCGAAGCGGCCGAGCGCGAAGCGTTCGTGAAGACGGCGCGCTTCGTATGGGAGCGCATGGAGCCGCTCTTTCCGACCGATATTTACCGCCATCTGCTCAATCGCACCCTCGATGCCTGGCGCCCGCGCCGGCAACCGGAGCAAAGTGCGGCTCCCTCCGCGACGCAGGCGTTCTCGCTCACCGACATCGTCGAGGCGATGGATCGCTCGGTCAATGCGGTGCGCGCGACCGGCGACACGATCGCCACGCAATCACGCTCGCAGATCGCGAGCCTCAACGGCCTCGCCGGGCAGGCGCAGTCGCTGAGCGATTCCAACCGCGCGCTCGCCAAGGAATTCGACGCGCTGAGCGCCCGCTTTCAGGAGGTCGCGCCGCAGGTACGCGTGATGCGCGATACGGTACGCTCGCTGATCGACACGATCAACGTGCTCTCGACGATGGCCGAGCAGAGCCGCAGCGCGCTCGAGAAATTCGCGAAATCGATGCAGCAAATCTTCGAGATCATCAACCTGGTGCGATCGGTCTCCGACAAGACCAACTTGCTCGCGCTCAACGCCGCGATCGAAGCGGCGCGCGCGGGCGAGCACGGCAAGGGCTTCAACGTCGTAGCGGGCGAGGTGCGCGGCCTCGCCGACAAGACCAAGGCATCGACGATCGGCATTCGCAAGGTGCTCGCCGATCTCGAGTCACGCGGCAAATCGGCGGCGGTCGCGATCGAGAGCGGCGTCGCGAAGGCCGAGCAGAGCGCGCGTCAGGCGCGGCTCGCGCAAGAAGCGTTCGGACGCATCGAGCACTTTGCGAACTCGGCGCAGTTCACGCTCGAGCAAGCGCACGACGCCGCCGACGACGAAGCGGCGCGTGCGTATGCGATGTACGGCGATTATGCGCAGATGGCGCAGCTGGTCGATTCGCACGCCCGCGACAGCCGCGAGGCGTTAAGCGCGACCGTCGAACTCGAACGCCGGCGCCGCGAACTCTTCGACTGAGGGATTCGCCTCGCCCGTGATGCGCGCGACGTTCGGCGCGAAGAGCGCCGCGTCACCGTTGGTCACGTAGCGCGTCCTACCCGCCTCCGCCGTCATCCCCGCGCGCTCGACGGCTTGCGCCACGCGCTCCGCCTGAACCAACGCCGGATCGATCTGCGGAACGTGCGCGCCGAGTGCGGCGGTGAAGTGCTCGGCGAGCACCGGAAAATGCGTGCAGGCGAGCACCACCGCATCGAGCTCGCGCGGCAGGTGCGCGCACGCCTCGGCGACCGCGGCGCGCGGCTCGTCGCCCGCGATCTTCCCCGCTTCGACCAGCGGTACGAGCGTCGGCGCGGCGACCTCCCACACCTCACTGCCCGGAAGAGCGGCGCGCAGGCGACGCCCGTAGGCCCCCGAGCGAATGGTCGCCGCCGTCGCGACGACGCCGATCCGGCGCGCGTTCGTACGCCGCACGGCGATCACCGCGGAATCGATCAGATCGAAGATCTCGGCGCGTACCGTGGGCCACCCGTAGGTGTCGGCGATCGCGCACGAGGTGTTGCACGCGACCACGATGCGATCGACGCCGCGGGCATCGAGCCATGCGATGTTCGCGCGCATCAGGCGATCCAGGTCGTCGGGCGTGCGATCGCCGTACGGCACGTGCGCCTGATCCGCGAAGAAGAGCAGATCGGCGCGCGGCAGCAACTCGCGCACGCGACGCACGACGGTGAGCCCGCCGAGCCCCGAATCGAAGAGCCCGATCATTGATTGGCGCTCTGGACCGGATACCGAGCCGTGTACTGATCGATGCCGTCGGCGATCGTCTCGGCTACCTTCTGCCGCCAATCGGGCGAGGTGAGCTTCGCGAAGTCGTCCGGGTTGGAGATGAACGCGGTCTCGATGAGGACCGCGGGCATCTTGGCGTGCAGGGTAACGTAGAGGCGGCTCTTGATGATGCCGTCGTTTTTGGTGCCAAGATTCGCGCCGAGATCGCGCTGCACGATCTGCGCGAGCGCCACATCGCTCGGTTTCGAATAATACGTCGTGGTTCCGGACGGCCCGCTATTGATGAACGCGTTTACGTGAATGCTCACGAAGAGGCGTGCGCCCGCGTTGTTCGCGATATCGTCGCGCGCTTGCAGATCCTGCGCGTCGGTCGAGTGATAGCCGTCGGAGATCGCTTCCTGCGAACTCTGCGCCGTGCGCTTGACATCGACGTTGGTATCGTGCGTGAGCTGAACCTGCCAGCCGCGCGCCACGAGAATCGCCTGCAGGCGCTTGGCCATGTCGAGCGTGAGCGAGGCTTCGGTGACGCCGTTGCGGGTGCTGCCGATATCCGCCCCGCCGTGCCCCGGATCGATCACGATCAACTTCGGATTGGTCGGAACGTACGCGGAGGGCGGCCCGAATTTCCAATCGGCATCGGCGATCGAGGGGTACTCGCCGTATTCATCCGGCGGTACCGGCGTCACGAGCGGCTGCGGTTCGTTCGACGAGACGAGCGTGCCGACGCTGCCGGAGCCGAAACGCGGCGCGTCGGCGACAACGTCGTTGCCGACGCCGATCACGATGCCGGTGGCCGACGGCGAGACGCTGATATCTTTCGCACCGTCTACCGAGAGCGCGACGCGCACCGTCTGCGCATCGTTCTGCCGCACGCGCAGCGCCGTGACCGGATCGGCTTCGGCCTGGTCGACCGGTCCGCTTGCGAGTTGTGCGTTCGAGATGTCGATCCAAAAGCGATTGTCCGGCGCGCGCAGACGATGCCAGGCGAACTGCGCATTCCCGGTGACGGGAATCGTCACGGTCGCGCCGGTCGCCGTCGTCGCCACGCTCACGGTTCCCACCGTCGCGACGCCCTGGGGCGCGGCGGCGGATGCAGGGGTCGATGCGGAGGCATCGGGCGCGAGCGAGGGACCGGGCAGCGGCGTGTCGGTCGCAAAGGCCGCGGGAGCCGCCGTCGGTTGCGCGACCGCGACCGGCGCGGATGCTCCGGCGAGGAGCGGCGGCGCGCTGCCCGCGGCGCCGAAGGCGAGCTCGAAGTCGCCGTTATTGCTGCGCGGAGGATCGTGTTTGGTGCCCGGGGCGAGCGCGAGGGTCACGAACGTCTTGGGTGCGCGGACGCTGCCGGCGACGCGGACATCGAGCGAGCGCACGCCGCCCGCGTTCACGCTGCGCGTACCCGCGAGCGTGGAGCCGACGCCGTCGAATTCATAGACCAGACTGCTCGCGCCCTCGTGCACGAGGTGTCCGGTGAGCGAGCCCGCGCCGCGCGCCACCACGATCGCCTCGCCGCCCGATCCGCGCACGTCGATCGAGGTCAACTCGCGCTCGAGCACGGTGGTACCGCCGTCGCGTTCGGGAGCGAGCGAGAGCGCGTGCAGCAGATCGGCGAACGGCAGATAAACTTCCGTCCCGAGCAAATACGGCGCAAAGTGCGCGTTCGACGTGAGCGGGCCCACGTCGTAGCTGCGATCGCCGACCGAGAAGCTGATGATCTGCGCCTGAGCGGTCGTGATGAGCACGTAGCGCTCACCGGGGCGCCAGGTGATCAGTGCACCGAGCGAGCGAAGAAGCGAGCGCAGTCCCGGGTCGTTGATACCGACCGCGGCCGCGCCCGCCGCGTGCGACAGATGGGTGAAGGCGAGTGGACGCCCCTCGAAGAGATACGATGCCGATCCCGCACGTGCCGCGCCGGTCGCGAGCAGTACCGCGCAGGCGACGAGACTAGAAGTCCGAGCGACGAAGCGGCGTATCGAGTTCAACGTGTCCCCCCGGCAGCGTGGCGACTCGGCTGCCTTCGATCGTAACCTGCACGGCGTCGATCGTGGGAATGCCGGTGACGGTGTAGACGAGTTCTTTGAACTCTCCGGTCTCCCCGAACGATCCGCCGCTCTGTGTCTCGACGTCCTTTGAAAGATCGACCGTTGCCGTCGATCCATTAACGCCTACGCCGAGCACGTGAGTTCCCGGCGGAAAGCGAATGGCGGCTACGTCGCTCGGCGGACCGGCAACCGCCTGCACCGCCGCGTAAAGCACGGTGTTGTGCAGGTGTTCCGCCGCGCTCTCGCCCGGTTCGGGCGGCCGCATCGAAACGGTCCAGCGGCCGAGCGTCGTGCCGTCGAGCTTCGTGTAATAGACGTCGAGGTGATCGCCCACACCGGGAGCCCGCGACGAGAGAAACTTCCACGTGCCGAACGCGACGGCGACGAAGATCAGGAGTAAGAGGAGTGCCGTGCGCGGTTTCACGCTACATGCGTCCGGCCATGTGCAGGCCGAGCCAGATGTTGGCGAAGACCAGCACGAAGCCGACGATCGAGAACACGAGCGCACGCCCCGCGCCGCCTTCACGCTTACCGGCGCCCATCGCCATCCCGTACGCGCCGAGGATCAGCAGGCCGACGAGCAGATGCCCCCACACCGCCGGCGGCGCATTCTTACCGAGCATGCCCGCGGCGACGAGGCCGACGACGAACTGCAGTCCGGCCACCGCGTTGACGACACGACGCCCCATGACGCTCCAGCTGAAGATCACGGCGCAGAGCGCGAGCAGAAACGCGACGACGAGGTGAATTTCGAGCACGGTTTCCATATCGGGTCCTTCTGCGGCCCGCATGCCCGCGCGTCCTTCTTCCCTAGGTGTTTTTAGGAGCGCGCGCGCTCGGCGATCAGAGCATGCAGCGCTTCGCGAATCCGCGCGACGTACGGACGTTTGTAGCAGAACACATCGTCGGGCGATTCGTCGTGGACGAGCATCGCGGCATCGATCTCGAACACGGCGATCGTGCGATCCGGCATGACGGCGAAGTCGATCCCCACGTAGTCGAGGCCGCTCGCGCGAGCAATCGCACCCAGGCGTTCGGAGAAGCCCGGCACGACCTCGTCGGGGCGTTCGAGAAATTGCCGCTCCTCGTCGCGCATCCAGTCATGTTCGCGCATGGGGCTGCCTTGGTAGTGCACCATCCAGCGCGGCGAGATCGCGAGATGATACGGATAGGGCACGCCGCCGATCGCGATCGCGCGATACTTGCGAAAGAGGCGATCGCCGCTGCGATAGTCGAGCGGACGCGACACGTGATACGCCGCGGCGGGAAAGCGTGCCGCGTGCTCGCGCAGCTCCCGCGCATTCGCGACCAGCGCGAGCCCGCGCCCCGCATGCGTATCGCGCGGGCGCACGAGCGACGGAAGCTTGATATACGGCAGCGCCGAGGCGTCGATCAGGTACGTCTCGCAGGCGACGACGTCCGCAATCCCACCGAGTACCTCGCGCAGATGCTCGCGCGCCGTCGTCGATATGCGGTTCGGATCGTTCACGATGCGTGCGCGTTCGTGCGCGGTGAGTTGCTCGATGCGCTCGAGCACGGGCAGCGCGTCGAGCGCATAGCCGGTTGCGACGACCGCGGCGGCATGCGGCGGTAGCGCCGCATCGCCCGCGGCGTAGACCTTGTGCAGCGCGACGCGCGAACGGTCGAGCAGCAGCTCGAGCGGCGCGTTCGCGCTGTACGCCGCGTCGCGCAGCAACAGTACGACCGGGACGCGCTCGCCGAGCGGCGCGGGATCGAGAAAGACGCGCCGTAGCGCGAATGCCCGCGCGAAATGCCGCGCGCTGCGCTCCTCGTCACGCAGCATCGCGGCGAGTTCGGCGATGGCAAGATGCGCCTCGGCAAAGCGCGGCTCCGCCGATACCGCCGCCTCGTACGACGCGATCGCGTCGAGATACCGCCCTTCGCGCGCAAACGCGTTGCCGAGCATCGCGCGCTCCACCGGCCCCGCGTCGGGAGCGGCGCAGAGGGTCTGGAGATGCACCCGTAGCTCGCGCAGGCCGGGGAACGCCGCGAGTGCCGCGGGAGCCACCGTATGCTCGCACAGCAGCGCCGCCCGAACGCGCACGAGTTCCGCGATCTCAGGTGCGCTCACGCGCCCGCTTCTTTCATCGCCATCACGGCATACGGCAAGCAGGCCCGCCGTTCTTCCTTACTCGGGCGTCACGGCCGTCCCGGGCGACGCGCTATAATGGCATCATGCTCTTCGCACTTCTTCTGCTCTTCGCGAGCCCGCGCCACGCGCTGCCCGCCGTCGTCGCCGAAACGACGCCGTCACGCAGCTACCACACCTATATTCGCCGACGCTATCAGGCGTTCGGCTACGCGGGCGAGCTCACGATCCGCGTGCGCGACGGCTACGTGCACGGAACCTATCGCCCGGAGTCGGGCGGCAGGCTCAGTACCGTCACCGGCGGCACCGACGGGAAGCACATCTGGTTCGATCTCGCGACCCTCGGCGGGATCCATGTCAACGCCGCGTACGAGGGTGAACGCATCGTCGGATCGGGCGTCTCGCACGGCACGCACACCTGGGTCTTTACCGCAACGCCGAACGGGTCGCGCTAGCGATCGACCATCGCCATCTGGCGAGGGTTGTAGCGCGGCCCGCTCACCTTTTCGGGCGCAAGCGCCCGATCGAGCGTCGCAACGTCGTCCGGTGAGAGCGCGATCGCGACGGCACCCAGGTTTTCTTCGACACGAGCGCGCCGCTTCGTGCCCGGGATCGGCGCGATGTCGTCGCCCTTGTGCAACAGCCATGCGAGCGCGATCTGCGCGGGCGTCGCATTCCGTTCCGCGGCGAGTTCGCGCACGATCGATGCCGCGCGCATATTCGCATCGAAATTCTCGCCCTGATAGCGCGGATCGTTGTGTCGAAAATCATCGGGCGGATATGCCTCCGCGCGCTGCACCGCGCCGGTGAGAAAGCCGCGTCCGAGCGGTGAGAACGGCACGAGCCCGATCCGAAGCTCGCGCAGAAGCGGTACGATGCGCGGCTCGCGGTTACGCTCCCAGAGCGAGTATTCGCTCTGCAGGGCGGAGATCGGATGCGTGGCGTGCGCGCGCCGGATCGTCGCCTCGCCGACCTCCGAAAGTCCGAGGAAGCGCACCTTGCCTTCGCCTACGAGCTCGGCCATCGCGCCGACCGTCTCTTCGATGGGGACGGCCGGATCGAGACGGTGCTGATAGAGCAGATCGATACGATCGGTCCGCAGACGGCGCAGCGATGCTTCGACCACCTCGCGCACGTGCGCGGGACGACTGTCGACGCCGACGATCGCCCCGCCCTCGCCGAAGGTGAAGCCGAATTTGGTCGCGATCGCGACGCGATCGCGGTGCCCCTCGAGCGCGCGACCGAGCAGCTCTTCGTTCGCGAACGGACCGTAGGCCTCGGCGGTATCGAAAAACGTGCAGCCGAGCTCGATTGCCCGATGGATGGTCGCGATGGATTCGCGCTCGTCGCGCTCCTCCTTCGATCCGTACGCATGGCTCATTCCCATGCACCCGAGCCCGATCTCCGAAACGATCAAGCCCTCGCTGCCGAGCGCGCGCATCTTCATCGCAAGTCCCTCCCCTGAGTGGTGGTACGTACCCGCCGCCGCGACGCCGCGATCACGCGGGTTCGATCGGCGACGGATTCACGAGCGCCGTGAGGACGTGATCCCGCCACGCGCCCGCGAGGTAGAGGTACGACGCGGCACGCCCTTCCTCCGCGAACCCGAGCCGTCGAAGCACCGCGGCGCTGCGCGCGTTGTGGGGCATGTACGCCGCCATGATTCGATGGAGCCCGACCTGCTCGAACATGTACGCGATGCCGGTACGGCACGCTTCGGTCATCAGCCCGGCTCCCTGCGCCCGCTCCGCGAGCGCATAGCCGAGATAGCACGCGAGAAAAACGCCGCGCACGACCTCGCTGAAATTCACGAGTCCGAGCAGTGTGCCATCCGCGCCTTCGTCCGCGGCGAACACGCAGAACTTGTAGGCTCGCCCCTCCCTGAACTGCGCGACGTGACCGTCGAGCGAGGCGGCCAGCCACTCCGGGTCGCGGTGATGCGCCTGTATCTCGGGGGTCCAGGGCGCGAGGTGACGCTCGTTCTCGCGATTGAAGCGAGCATAGGCCTCGGCGGCGCGAGCACCGGGAATCGTGAGCAGCAATCGTTCCGAGCGCAACACGGGGATCTCATCGGCAAGCGTCATACCGGCGCTTCTTCGCCTCCCCGAGCAGGTGTTTCTGCCGCCGCAGCGTGAAGGCGCTCGGATGAGCGTTCGTCTTTCTCAACGCGCGGGTGCCATGCTCGCGGCGTTGTTCGTTACCGCCACCTGCACGGCGGCCGCACCGGCCGCGCGTCAGAATCCCCTGCTCGTTCCGAGCACGCTGCCCTTCGGCGCGCCGCCGTTCAATCTGATCAAGGACAGCGATTATCAGCCCGCGATCGATTTCGCGATCGCGAAAGAGCGCCGCGACGTCGACGCGATTGCGAACGATTCGGCGGCGCCGACGTTCGATAACACGATCGTGGCGCTCGAGAAGGCCGGGCGCCTCCTCAACTCCGTTACGGCGACGTTTTTCAACGTGGAGTCCGCGAACACCGACGACACGATGGAGAAAGTAGCCGCAGTCGAGGCGCCGCGGCTCGCCGCGCTCAACGACGCGATCTATCTCAATCACAAGCTCTACGCGCGCGTCGCGGCACTCTACGCGAAACGCGCGTCGCTGAAGCTCGATCCCGAATCGCTGCAGTTGCTCCGCGTGGACTATCAGCAGTTCGCCCACGCCGGCGCGAACCTGCCGCCCGCCAAACAGGCGAAGCTACGCGCGATCAACGAGCGGCTGGCGACCCTGGTCACTACCTTTCAGCAAAAGCTCCTGAAAGGCACCGCCGCGGGCGCGCTGTTGGTCACGAAGAAATCGCAGCTCGCGGGCCTGAGCGCGACCTCGATCGCCAATGCCGCGCACGAAGCCGCCACGCACGGCCACCCGGGCGAATGGATGATTCCGCTGCAGAACACCACGCAGCAGCCCGCACTCTCCTCGCTCTCCGATCGCGCGACGCGTCGGGCGCTCTTCGAGCACTCATGGAATCGCACCGAACGCGGGGATGCGAACGACGAGCGCGACACGATCGCGACGATCGCCTACCTGCGCGCGCAGAAAGCGCATCTGCTCGGCTACCCGGACTATGCGGCCTACAAACTCACCGATCAGATGGCGAAAACGCCCGCTACCGTACAGCGCTTCCTCTCGCAGCTGATCGCACCGACGCGCGCGGCCGCGGCGAGCGAAGCCGCCGAGATCCAGGCGATGATCCGCAAGGACGGCCAGCACTTCACGCTGACGCCGTACGACTGGAACTACTACGCCGACCAGGTGCGTAAAGCCAAGTACGACTTCGACGCAAACCAAGTCAAGCCGTACTTCGCGCTCAACACGGTGCTCGAAAAGGGCCTGTTCTACGCGGCCAATCAGCTCTACGGCATCACGCTCAAAGAGCGTCACGATATCCCGGTCTATCAGAAAGACGTGCGCGTCTTCGAAGTCTACGACAAGAACGGATCGCCGCTCGCGCTCATGTACTTCGATTTCTTCAAGCGCGACAACAAACAGGGCGGCGCGTGGATGAGCACGTTTACCGACGAGTCGAAGCTCTTCGGCACGAAGCCCGTCGTCTACAACGTCGAGAACATTCCGAAACCGGCACCCGGTCAGCCCGCGCTGCTGACGCCGGGCGAAGTAAGCGGCATGTTCCACGAGTTCGGCCACGCACTCAACGCCTTCTTCGCGACGCAGGAATACGCGTCGCTCGCGGGTACGAACACCGCTCGCGACTTCGTCGAGTACCCCTCGCAGTTCAACGAGCATTGGGCGTTCTATCCCAAAGTGCTGCGGCACTACGCCTTCAATTACAAAACCGGCGCACCGATTCCGCAGGCGCTGGTGAACAAGATCGAAGCCTCGTCGAAATTCAATCAAGGCTACGACTTCGGCGAGCTGCTCTCGGCCGACGAGTTGGACATGGCCTGGCACAGCCTGCCGGCGAGCGCGCCGAAGCAGAACGCGGATACCTTCGAAACGCACGCGCTCGCCGCGGCGGGCGTGAATTTCCCGAGCGTGCCGCCGCGTTACCGCTCGACCTACTTCCAGCACATCTGGTCGAACGGCTATGCCGCGGGCTACTACGCGTACACCTGGACCGCGATGCTCGACGACGACACCTATCAGTGGTTCCTCGACCACGGTGGACTCACGCGCGCGAACGGTCAGCGCTTCCGCGACATGATCCTCGCGAAGGGACACTCGGAAGACTACGCGACGATGTTCCGCGCGTTCTACGGCAGCGATCCGAAGGTCGGTCCGCTGCTCCAAGATCTCGGCCTGAAGTAGGCCGCTCGCGCACCCTGCGACAACCTCAAAGCCCGGCAGTACGCTGCCGGGCTTTCTCGTTCGATGAGGCATGGCGAAATCAAGGAGGCGGCCGACGAGGAGGCCAAGCTGTGGGCACTGGGGGAGGGCTCTCGCGCTGCAGCACCTCGATCTGGGTGTCACGTACGCCGAACTCGTCGAACGCGCCGCGGACGCGGTGATCGTTACCGACGCAACCGGGCGCGTTCTGCTCTGGAACGACGCCGCCGAGGCGCTCTTCGGCCGGCCGCGCGAAATCATGCTCGGCCGCTCGATCGCCGAACTCGCCCCGCAGAGCTTCGCCGTGGAGTTCGTGCGCGGCATGGCGGCGGCGTTCGCCGCCGGACCGACGCGACTGCCGCCGCTCGCGTTCGTCGCGCACGATGCCGACGGTCACGACCTCACCGTCGAAGCCGCAATCGCCATCCTCGAGAGCGGAGCAGGTCTGCGCGCCATCGCAAGCGTTCGCTGTTTGAGCGAACGCTTCAACGATCTCCATCGCCTGCGCGAAGGCGCACGACGCCTGCGCGAAGCCGAGCAACTCGCGGGCATGGGCAGCTTCGAGTGGATGGTCGGCTCCGACGAGATCACGTGGAGCGATCAGCTCGCGCGCATCTACGGCTACGAGCCCGGGAATCATCCGACCACGCTCGCGGCATTCTTGGAACGCGTGCATCCCGACGATCGCGAATCGGTGCAGCGGCAGATCGGACAAGCGCTGGCGGACGGATCGTCGTGGTCGATGGAAGAGCGCATCATTCGTGCCGACACGGGTGAGACGCGCATCTTGGCCTCGCACGTGAAGTCGCTCTGCGACGCGCAGGGGCGAGTCGTTCGCTTATGCGGCATCTGCCACGACGTCACCGAGCAGCGGCACGCCGAAGAGGCGCTCGCCGCGGCCGAGGCTCGCGCGCGACACGGCGCGCTGCACGATGCCCTCACGGGCTTGCCCAATCGAGAGCTGCTGCTCGATCGCCTGAGCAGCGCACTCGGTCGCGCGCAACGCGAGCGCACCGTCGTCGCGGTCCTGCTCGTCGACATCGACAACTTCAAGCTCATCAACGATACGATCGGGCATCGCGCGGGTGACGAGATCCTGCGCACCGTCGCGCAGCGTCTGCTCGCCTGCGCGCGCAGTAGCGACACCGCCGCGCGCATCGGCGGCGATCAGTTCGCGATCGTCTGCGAGGGCGTTGCGAACGACGACGAGACGCCCCGCTTCGCCACGCGTATCGCCGCCACGCTCGCCGCGCCGCTTACGATCGGGACCAGCGAGTTCATCACCACCGTGAGCATCGGCATCGCCCTCGGCCGCGGCGGGGAGCCGCCCGAACAGCTCTTGCGCGACGCCGACCTCGCGCTGCATCGCGCGAAGCAGCAGGGTAAAAATCGCATCGAGTTTTTCGACGAGTTGCTGCGCCGTCACGCGTTCGACCGCATGGAGGTCGAACGCGATCTTCGGCGCGCGCTGCGCGACGACGAAATCGTGCCCTACTATCAGCCGATCGTCGAACTCGAGAGCGGTCGCATCGTCGGGTTCGAGGCGCTGGCGCGCTGGCATCACCCCGAACGCGGGCTGCTCTTACCCGCGCAGTTTCTCTCGGTGGCGGAAGAGACCCATATGATCGCGCCGCTCGGTGCGGCCGTGCTGCGCGCCGCGTGCCGACAACTCGCGCACTGGCGCGCGAGCCGGCCGAGTTTGACGATGGCGGTGAACCTTTCGTTGCGAGAACTCGATGCGAACTTCGTGCGGACCGTCGACGCCACGCTGCGCGAGTTCGGCATCGAACCGCGCGCGCTTCACGTCGAAGTGACCGAGAGCGTGCTGCTCGATCTGCAGAAATCGGCCGCAAGCCGCCTGAACGAGCTGGCCGGCCTGGGCGTGCAACTCGGCATCGACGACTTCGGCACGGGGTACTCCTCGTTGCTCTACCTCAAGCGCTTTCCGGTGCGATTCGTCAAAATCGACCGCTCGTTCGTCGCGAGCCTCCCGGCCGACCAGGACCGGGCGATCGTCGGCGCAATCGTGCAGTTGGGACGCAGTCTCGGTCTCACGACGATCGCCGAAGGCGTGGAGTCGGCGGAGCAGTTCAGCACGTTGCATGAGCTCGGCTGCGGCCGCGCGCAAGGCTATTACATCGCGCGTCCCATGCCCGCGATCGAGGGTACCGCCGCACTCGAAAAGGCCGGGTAGCCGCCCGATTTCACGTGCGCGTCCGAGGAAACGTCCTCCGGGCGTGGTACACCAACCGTACGGGTGAAATCGACAGATCATACGCTCGGCCGTCTCTCCGTGACGGTCGACGTTTCCGATGTGGACGGGGCACTTGCGCTGCGTCCGCGGATCGAACGCTTCGCGTGGGAGATGATGCCGCGCGTTATCGAACGTGTGGCCGACCGCATCGTCCCCGACGATCGCGTGCTCGCGCTCGAACGTCTCGAACTCGACCTCGGCCGCGTCGCGACGGAGTCGCTCGAAGAGGACGGACTCGCCGCCTTGGAGCGCGCCCTCGTCGATGCGCTGCTCCGCGCCTTGAACGCAGCCGACGTTGCGCCGTCCGACGATCTTCGCATGCTCGCGGTAGCGGCGCACGAACTCGATCTCGTGGCCTCCTATCTGCGCAGCGGCACGCTACGCGCTCGAAGCGGCTCGCGCGCGTTCGATCCGGGCGAGCGTCTCGCCGCGCTCGTCGCCGAGCAACCCGACGCCTTCGTCGACATGCTGCGCCGCGTAGCCCACGATCGTCACGCGCTCGAACGCCTCGTGATGCAGTGCGACGACACCACGCTCGCGGCGATCCTCGGCGTACTCGCTCCGCAGGACGCCGCGGCGATCCTCGCGCTGTTGGCGGATGTGACCCTGCTGCAGCGCACGCGCCCGCTGGAACGCCTGTTTGCCGCCGCCGAGCCCGATCTCTCCCGCGTGCTTCGCATCGCGACGTTCGAATTTCTGCTGCGCGACGCCGGCTCGCAGTTCAATCGACGCGCCTTTCTCTCGTTCATCCTGCGCCGCGAGGCGACCCATCTTCGCATCGGCTATCGCGATCTGTTGCGGGCGCTGCGCGCATCGCTCCGGCGCGTGCGCGCGCGCACCGGTGCGTCCTCGACGCTCGCGATCCTCGCCGATCTGCTCGAGGAACTCGACGACGAACCGAGCGACGCCGACGACGCCCGACTGCTCGACCTCCTGCGCGATGCGCTCGGAACCCCGCGTTTCGATCCGCTTGCACGGCGTCTCACGGGTCGCACGTTCGACCGCGCGATCGCAAGTCTCGCACCGCAGGATGCGGGACGGATGATCGCCGAGCTCGATCGACTCGCCGCGCGTCACGAGAGCGCGCCGTTCTTTCCCGCGACCCGTGCGGTGTTTCGTCGCTTCGCCCGTCTCTTTGCGCTGCGTTACCTGCTCGAACACGACGGCGAGCGTTTGTCGCGATCCGCGTTCCTGCGAGCATTCGCTCGAGCCGTCGCGGCCGAATCCGAGCGCGTCCGGAGCGCGATCACGGAACCGGAACGCGCGCAGATCGCACGTGCGCTCGTGCGCGACCTGCTGCGTCTTCACGCAGCGCGGCCGCTCGTCGCGCTCGATACGGAGCGCGTACGGATCGTACTGCTGGACGCGACGGCGGAGGCACTGCGCACGATGCACGCAGGAGATTTCACGCGTGCTCGCCTGGAACGGCGGCTGCTCGATGCGCTTGCGTCCGCAAGCGGCGGCTCGGCGGACGCGCTGGTGCGCGCGGTAGCCGCTCGCGGCGATCGCGATGCGGACGTTCCGCATGACGCCGCCCCACCCGACGAGGATGACCCCGAACGCATCGCACGCCGCCGCCGCATCGAAGCCTACGTGCGAACCGGCAAGCCGCACGCCGCGGGCATCGCGCTGCTCGCCGCGCTCGACGACGATCGCGCGTGGCTTACCCAAACGCTGCGGCGAATCGCGCGGGAGGCTCCGCGCGACGTTCCTACGCTGGTGGAACACGTCCTGGACTGGCTCTTCCCCGATGAACTGCTCGCCGCGCTCGTCCCGGGACTCGCAGCCGACGCGCTCGCCCACGTCGATGCCGTCGGCGGCCGCTTGAGCGCGTGGCAGCAGCTCCTGGCTTCGACGACCGAGCGCCCCGACGCGATAGACGCGGCGGTACATGCGTCGTCGGTCGATGCGTGGCTGGATCGCCTCGACGAGATCGCGCGCGAGCTCGATCGCGTCGAGCCGCCGCGCCTCTCGGGGCTCCGGCAGCACGACGTGCGAGACGAGTTGGCCGCGCTCTCGCTCGCGGAACTGACGTGGATCGTCCTCGCCGATGATCGCGTGCGCGCCGAAATGCGTCTCGGGCGCGCGCTCGAGTTCGCGCCCGAGCTCCTCGACCGACTCGCTCCGTGGGCGCGCGGCGTGCAACCGCGCGCGCTTGCGGTGAAGGCGGCCCTCGCCGCGATCGTCGGCGAGGATTTCGACCTCACGGCTCTGCACGACGCGGTCGCGCAGAACGAGCGCTTGACGCCCGATGAGAGCGACCGGCGCAAACTCGAGGCGCGGCTCGACGTCGAACCCGACAGCGAGGCCGCGCACCTCGGCGCCGCGCCGATCGACGCGACGCGTCTCTATGCCTGGCTCGACGGCGCCGCGGTCGGCGAGGCGGAACGCGTGCTACTGCTGCAACGCTTGCGTGAACTGCTCGATGCGCAGGATCCCGATACGCTCGCGTACTTCGAAGCGCGACGGACGCAGACACGTGCACGCGCGCGATGGGCGGCTGAACTTCCCATCGCGCACCTGGGGCGCGTGGTGATGCAACTCGCACCTCCCGGCGCGCGGGCACTCCTCGATGCAGGCATCGCGATCGCCGCCGCATGGCGGCAAGTCGCGCGCTTCGGCGCCGCGCGGCCGAGCGAAGGCGAGATATGGCGGATGCTGCTCGACCGCGTCGCGCAACCCGGACCGATCGATCTGACGAGCGCGGTACGCGATCTGATGCACGAGCTCGCGGGTGAGGATCGCGGCGCGCTCGATGCCCTACGCGAACGGACCGAACGGCTCGTGCGGGATCGCGGACACGTGACCGTGGCGGCTGCGCTACGTCGTTCGGCGCCGCCGAATCCGCCGCCGCAGCCGCCGGCGCGCGCTCAATCGCTCGGTGCGAGCGCGGAATCGAGTGAGCCGCTCTACGTGGCGAATGCCGGTCTCGTGCTCCTCGCACCGTTTCTTCCCACGCTGTTCGAACGGATCGGCGTGCTCTCGCGCGAGCGCGACGATGCCCCCGCGCGCGTCCACGGGATCGACGCCGCTTCGCGCGCGGTGCATCTATTGCAGTATCTCGCCGACGGTCGGCTCGATCGACCGGAACCGGAACTCGTCTTGAACAAGGTGCTCGCGGGCGTGCCACTCGCTGCGCCCGTTCATCGCTCCATCGAGGCGAGCGATGCGGACCTCGCGATCTGCGACGACCTGCTGCGCGCGGTGCTCGCGAACTGGCCCGCGATGCGCAACACATCATCCGAGGATCTGCGCGCAGTGTTTCTGCAACGGCAGGGGCGTCTGCAGCACGGCGACGGGCGCTGGAGCCTGCTCGTGCAACGTAAGACACTCGACGTGCTTTTAGACCGGCTGCAATGGGGGTATTCCGTGATCGTTCACCGCTGGATGTCGCAACCGCTGCACGTCACATGGTAGCGCACGCGCTGCATGACGAAGGCGCGGAGAACGGACGCGTCATCGAACGCGAGATCGCCTGGCTCGACGCCGCGATCGCCGTACGTTTTGCCGCGTACGGAAACGGTGCGGCGGAGACGCTCGACGCCGCCCTACCCGAACCGCCCGCACTCGACGAGCGCTCGGGACCGTACGCCGAAACGGTGCGCGCACTCGGACTCGATGCGGCCGCGCGTCTGGTGCTCGCGCTCGCTCTCGCGCCGCACGTCGCCCCCGAGCGGCTCGATCCGTTTCTGATTCAAAACGCCGCCACCGGACGTCGCTTCACCGAGTTCGGCGGAACGCTCGGTCAATCGCATGCGGGATTTCTGCCGACGGCGGAGACCGCGATCTTTCTGCTCTGCGGCGACGATCGCACGCGCCGATTGCAGTTCGATTCGCTCTTCTCGCCCGGACATGCGTTGCTGCGGCGCGGCATCGTGACGATCGATCAACGGCATCTCGACGAACCGCCGCTCTCCGGGGCACTGCGACTCTCCGCACTCGGCCTGCATCTGCTGCTGCGCGGCGAGCGCGAAGAGATGATTCCGGGTCCCGATTTTCCGGCGGTGCGCATGACGACGCCGCTCGAATGGGACGATCTCGTGCTCGACGATCCGACGCGGCGAGCGGTGGAGATGGTCGGCCTGTGGCTCGCGCATGCCAAGACGCTGCTGGAAGATTGGGGCCTCGCGCGGCGCCTGAAACCCGGCTATCGCTGTCTCTTTCACGGTGGCCCCGGTACCGGAAAGACGCTCACCGCGGCGCTGTTAGGCAAGCGCTACGGCCTGCCCGTCTATCGCGTCGATCTCTCGCGCGTCGTCTCGAAGTGGATCGGCGAGACCGAAAAAAACCTTGCGGCGCTCTTCGACCAAGCCGAAGACCGCGGGTGGATTCTCTTCTTCGACGAAGCCGAAGCGCTCTTCGGCAAACGCACCGAATCGCGCTCCGCCAACGATCGCTCGGCCAATCAGCAGATCGCGTATTTACTGCAGCGCCTCGAAGGGTACGCCGGGCTCACGATCCTCGCGACCAATCAGCAGGCTCACCTCGACGAAGCCTTCGCGCGCCGATTTCAAGCCTCGATTCGGTTTCCGATGCCGGATGCCGCCTCGCGCGCAAGACTTTGGCGTGAGAGTTTCACCGGCAAGGGTTTCGCGCTCGCTCCCGATCTCGATTTCGACGCGCTGGCGGCACGTCACGAACTCGCCGGCGGCGCCATCATCAACGTGCTGCGTCACGCCTGTCTGCTCGCCGTGCAACGCACGCCGCCGCAGATCGAAACGCACGACATACTCGACGGCATCAAACTCGAACTCCAGAAGGACGGGCGGTTCCTAAGCCGCTGAAAGGAGCATCCCTATGCCGACTCCCGCTGTGACGAACGGCGCACTGCTGCAGTGCAGCTTCGGCGTCGCGCCTTCGTCGCTCATCGTGCTGCCCGAAAACCGGGTGAGCGCCGTCAACATGCCCGCCGCGACGATCGAAGACAACAAACCGCTTCTCAATATCCTGCCGTTCGGCATGTGCATGAGTGAGAGCAATCCGGAAGTGGTGGCGCTCACCGCCGCGGCGATGGGGGTCTTCACCCCGGCCCCATGCATCCCGGTCACGACCGAACCCTGGGCACCGGGCACGCCAACCGTCACGATCGCGGGCATTCCGGCGGTCGATACCAACTGCAAGCTGATGTGCGAATGGGGCGGCATCATCGGCATCGTCACCCCGAGTCAGATGACGGTCACGGTTCCCTAAACGCGCGCCTCGTTGTCGCGCTCCTTTTCCTTCGTGATTCGCCGATAGAAGAACCCGAGCGACAGCGTCAGCGTAAAGGAATTCGCCTTCGGCGCCTCCGCCGGAATCCACGCGTGATTGCCGCGCTCCGGCAGCACGACGTTCGTGAAGACCCATTGGTACACGTCGTTTAGCGCGAGCAGATGACGGCCGATCGGCATACGCCCGTCATCGGTCGCGATGATGCGGGCGATATCCACGAGATAGAGATGCACGAGCTGGGTCGTCTCCTCCGCCTTTTCCTCCGCGCTGCCGCCGCCCGCATCAATCTGATCGCCGATACTCAACACCGTCTCGAGATAGGATTCCGCGCGGCGTCGCTCGACCGGATTGACGGGGCGTTGCGGGTTCACGATATTCCCGACGAGCGCGTGATCGTGCTGGCGGTGCCCGTCGCGGGCATTTCCGCCGACCGGCCACTGCGCGCGCTCGTAGCCTCCGCTCACCGTGTTTCCCTTGTCTTGCTTACGCGGCGTGATCAACGGATCGAAATCGCGTACGGCCGTATCGTCGATCCCTTCGAAATCCGTGGGGATATTGTGCACGCCGATCTCGTGCGCGAGCAGACCGTAGAGTTCGCCCTTGGTCGCGGCTTCCGCAAACGGTCGTTGAATGACGATATTGATGCGATTGCCCGCCGTGTGCGTGAGCGCCGGATTCTCGCCGGCGATGCCGCTCACGCCGTGGTGAAAGACCGCATTGCCGCCCTCCTGTTCGATCGCGACATGAATCGAACCGACGTTGATGCGGTGATCGTTCGCGATGAAAGCGATGAGCGTCTGCATGACGGCGTCGAGACGCGCCTGAGCGCCCGCGCTGAGCGCGCGCACCAGTCCCGGCGCTTGAGCGATGTGAACGTTGTGATCCGCGATCGCGCGCTGCACGACCGGCGCTCCGCCGCGTATCGCCGCAAGCTGCATCAAATGCGCGTGCGACGGCCCCGCGACGGCACGGCCCGCGGACTCTTGCATAGGTCCGCGCATCGCGGTCGCCGAGAGCATATCCGTACTCATGATGAACCACCCGTATGATCCCTCGCTCCGCCGGGTCCGAGCCATTGCAGCAACAGCACGGCCGAGATGACGCCGAGCGCGAAGAGCAAGAGCGGCATGACCGGAATACCCCGAGCGGGCGCAACCGCGCCTCCGACCGGGGCTGCCGCGACCACCGGCTCATCGGGTCGTACCGCATGCTCGGCGAGCCATACGTCGCCGGTCTTCTCGCTCTGATTGGTACCGATCCGAAAGCCCCACTGCACGCTGCCGACATTCATCGCGCTCAAGATGCTCGGCACGATCTGCAACGGGATCTCGGCATGGAAGCGCTGCTCGAGTTTTGCTTGGATGAAACGCTGCAAATGCTCCGGCTGCAGTTCGAGCATCTCCGCGCTCATTCGCGTCGTTCGGATCGCCTCGCCTCGAAGCGCGGATTTCCGGAAGCCCGCTCCGAGCCCGTGCCAGTACTCCTTGTTACGACGGTATTCCGCCAGCGCAAGCGCACGACGGCGCTCGAACTCGTCCGCGGACACCGCGCCGACGTTGTTCCGGTTCTGCCGCATCAGCGCGAGCGTCGCCGCATCGAGTGACGGGTAGGTAACCTCGGCGAAGTTGGCGATGTGATCCGCCCAGCCGTCTTTCGCGAAGATATGATCGGCGCTCTCCGAAGCGGTCAGGTCGAGCCACGCGACGTGGTGTCCGCCGCGAGCAAGGACGAGATCCGGGCGCGTTCCGCCGACCGGCACCTGAGGATAGATCGTGCAGCCGCCCGGGGCCGCCGGCTGATAGGCGGGGACCTCGGTCACGAGCGATTCGACGACGTACCCGAACGATGCAGCCAGCGTGGGGGCGCGACGACCGGCAACATAGTCGTTCCACAGCCGCACCCATCGCTGCGTATGGCCGTTGAGATTCGCATAGGCCCCGAGGCTCGGCACGTTCACGACGAAATGGTACGCGCGCTGCGTCGCGGCATCGCACGAGTGAAAGAACTGTTGCGCGAGCGCCGCGCCGGCGTGGTCCGCGTTGTCGTAGGTCGCATTCTCGAGAGCGCGCTGTATGGGAACGCCCTGTGCATCGGCATTGCCCGCGGAACGCAACGCGGCCAACTGCGCGAGATGCCCGTGCGATGGACCCGGCACCGATTGCCCGCCCCGAGCATCGTGCGGCTGTACGGCGCGGCGATGCGCGCCTGCATAGTCAGTGCTCATGTGCCGCCCTCAGTTCGTGTCGTCCGAACCGGGCGGCGCCGGCGCGTGCTGGGTGAGGAACGCCTCCCCGGCATGGACGCTCTGGCTGAAGCCGGTGCCGAAGCCGAGGCTGAGCGGCGAAACACCCATGGCCGTCAGCAGGCTCGGCGTGAACGTGATCGGGTGCTCTCCGACGGTGCTCACGAGTTCTCGATGCACGCCGTCGCGCAAGCGCTGCATTCCGGTATCGAGTTCGAGATCCGAGCGCTTCAAACGCAACGCTTTCTTGATGAGCGCGGGGCGGAATCGCTTCCCGATCACCGTCCAGTGCCGCTTATTGCGCGCGAATGCTTTCTCGACTTCCTTCTGCTTGGCGTGGAACTCTTTTGCCGTGGCCGAGACTACCCCGCCTTTCACGAGCAACATTCCGGCGAGCGAAGCGCTCGTCAGCGACGGATAGGTCACTTCCGCGAAATTCGATATTTTTTTTTCCCACGAGTCCTTGTTGAAGATGTGCCCCCGGCTCTTCGATGCGGTGAGATCGAGCCACGCGATCTCCTTTCCACCGTGGAAAAGCACTAAATCCGGACGCGTTCCGCCGCGCGTCACCTGAGAAACCACGGTGCAGCCGTCCGGCGGGTCGGGTGCAAACGGCCCCGTCAGCAGCGACTCGATGACATAGCCGAACGCGGCCTGCAGGGTGCTTGCGCGCCCATGTTTGACGTGTCGCTTCCAGAGCAGCGCCCAGCGCTTCGTATAGCCGTTCAGCTTCCGGAAATCGTCGAGCCCCGGGTTCTCGATGACGAAACGATAGACCGCTTGTGCGCGGTTATCGTAGGCTTGAAAAAATGCTTTCGCGCGTTCCGCGTTCGCTTCATTCGATTCGTCGTACGCAGCGCTCACGATCTTGCGTTGAACCGGCGACGCTTGTGGTTTCACTGCGCGTGCGGCGACGGGCCGCCCGTTCGCGAGTCCGCCGAGGCTCGCCAGGCGATGCTGCTGCGGCCCGACAACCGCACGCGCACTCGACGTTCGTTGCGGCTGCGGTGTCGGCTTGTGCAACGATGCCAAAGGATTCATCTTATCACCCTCACGATACCGGCGCATTGTCGATGAGCCACGCTTCCCCGGCCTTTTCGCTCATCGAAAAGCCGATGCGAAATCCCCAGGGAACGGGATTCACGCCCATCGCCCACAAGATGCTCGGAACGAGTTTGAGTTCGATCGGGGTGCCGAAGAATTCGATGAGTTTTCCCTGAATGAACGCGCGCGGGAGCGCATCGTCGAGCTTCCAGGACGACGATTTCTTACCGGCATACGCGCTCATCGAGAACTGCTCACCGGTCTTGATCCAAAAGCTCTTGTTCTTTTCGTACTCGATCTCGGCCGCTTTCCGACGCTCCTCGACTTCCTCCGCGCTGTAGGCGCTTTTGCCGTCTTTGTTCTGCTTCATCAGCGCGAGCGTTGAGAGATCGAGCGACGGATAGGTGACTTCGGCAAAATTGTGGATCTTCGAGGCCCAGTCGTCTTTGTCGAAGATAT
Organism: Vulcanimicrobiota bacterium; assembly: GCA_027306785.1. Taxonomy (GTDB): domain Bacteria; phylum Vulcanimicrobiota; class Vulcanimicrobiia; order Vulcanimicrobiales; family Vulcanimicrobiaceae; genus REEB354. Next base: position 195,544 of record DAHUZB010000009.1, on the reverse strand, counting down.
GATCGGCGCTCGCGGAAGCCGTGAGATCGACCCACGCGATCATCTTGCCCTCCTTCGAGAGCACGAGATCGGGGCGCGTGCCGCCGACGACGACCTGCGGCAACACGGTACAGCCCGAGGGTTTCTCCGGCATGAATTCCGGCGCGTTTGTAACGAGCGATTCGATCGCGTAGCCGAACGCGGCCGCGAGCAGCTTCGGCCGCTTGTCGGCCAAGTGATCCGACCAGAGCCTCAGCCAATGCGCCGTCCGGCCGTCGAGATCGGCAAACGGCCCCAAGCTCGGCACGCTGATCACGAACGCGTAGGCCTTCTGTACGGCGACGTTGCAGGCCGAAACGAATGCCTTGGCATCGTCGGCGTCGTGCTCACCGTACGTCGCGTTTTCGATCTCGCGCTGCACCGGCATCGCATCGAGCGCCGGAGGCTCCTCGGACATCGCCTGCGCCGTCCCGCCGATCGAGAGCGCCTTCGACCCCATGCGATCGGCTTCGCGTTCGAGCGAGACGTCGTCGTTGACGGCGACGCGGCTCTTCAGCATCCGCGTCGGGCGCACGCGTCCCTGCGCCTGTTGCACCACATGCCAGGCTTCGTGAGGCACATGGCGCTCCTGACCCGGTGCGACGTGGATATCGGTACCCTGCGCAAAGGCATGCGCGTTCAACTGTGCCGGGCGGTCGGAGTTGTAGTGCACGCGCACCGCATCCATCGAGATACCGGACATGGCCTCGATCCCGGATTTCAAGCGATCCGGCAGTCCGGTATGATTTTCCGAGGCGCCTTGCGCGCGCGCATTCATCGATTCGGCGAGTTGCGTGAGACGCGCGTTCTGCGGCCCGACGGCCGCGACACCCTCGTCGTTGTTCGACCTCGTCGCCGCAGTGACGCGAAGCTGCGCTGCCGGTTCTTTCATGATGCCCCCCTCGTGCTCTCGATCGGCCCGCTCAACTTCTCGAGCCATTGACGACGTCGATCGGTAGGCCACACCGTCCAACTCGCGGGCTCCCGTTTCGACGTAAAGCGCCGCTCGATGACGACCTCGCCGTCATCCCGCGCGAGTAGCGCGCGCAGTTCGGGCCAGGTCACGTCCTGGCGATCGATCTCGACGCCGTTGACATCGTGAAACCCGACATACCAAAACGGCGAACGATCCAGCGCCGCACTCGGCAGCGTCGCCCGCGGCAGACGAATCCGTTGCTCCCACGTCTTCTCGATCCCCGGTCCCACCGTCAGCGGCGGCGGAGGCGGCGGTTCGTCGCCGCGTCGTGTCGCCACGCTTGCGGTACGGCGCGCGAAATCGAGACCGGCATAGGCTTCGTACTCGGCAAACGTGCGTAACGTGCCGCACCCGTACGGACCGACGAACGGGTCCGCGAGAAAGCGCCCCACGCGCTCGAGGCTGGCGGCATCACGTTGCGCACCCGACGGCGCCGAAGCGACCGCTGCGGTATGATCCTGCCAATGACGCCGTCGCAGATGCGGCGATTCCTGGTGCCACAGCACGTGCTCGGACGGGTGAAAGAGCGAGTACCCGTGCGTAAACGCGCGAATCGCGAGCGTGAGTTCCTCGCCGAGGAAATACAGCTCGGGATCGTACGGTACGTCTTCGACGAAACGTCCGAGCGTGAAGAGCATGCCCGCGCCCAAGAAACGAGCGCGTATCGGCCCGCCGCGTCGCTCTCGCGGCTTGAGTACGCGATAGCGAAAGATCACGTTGCCTTCGCTCGTGAAATGATCGAATTGCAGTCTGGTCGGCGTCGGCGGCCCGAGCGGTCGGTCGGGATCGTAGCCGATGGGATAGGTGCTCAGGATCGGGCGATCGGCGCCGGTGCGCTCCAGCTGCTCCAAGAGCACCCGGTCCCAATCCTGGACAAAGCGATGGTGCGAGTCGATCTGAAAGAAATACGGCTCTCCGTCCCACAGCCGCATGATCCGCGCGCGCGCCCAGCACGCGCCGCGACTGCGTTGCCACGGAACGTCGATCGCGCGCACGCGGCTCGGCGCGAGATTCGGCAGCGGTGCCTCACCGCGCGCATATTGACGACAGATGCCGAAGCGCAGGTGCTCCGGGTAGCGCGCACGCGCGATGCAATCACGCAGCGTCGGAATCAGTTCGGGATCGCGATAGGCGGCGACCGAGACGAAGATGCGTGCGCTCATCGCGGGTTCCTCGTGAGAAACGTATAGAGCTCGCGGCTTGCGTCGATGCGCCGCTCGCCGTGGTGGAACCGGAGCGCTTCGATCCAGCGGCGGTAGAGCCGCTCGAAACGGCGCATGCGCGCGTGACCCAAGAAGAGGCAATCCACGGCGATGTGCGCGGGCGTGTTGGCGCGAACGATCGCACGCGCCTGACGCCGCCAGCCCGCCGAATCGCGCTCGTCGCGGCTCGCGGAGATCACCGCGCTGATCCGGAACGGCGAGGACGGAGGCGTGGCGTCGGGATCGAGCCAGGCGTACCGCAGTAGCGTCCATTCCACGATCGAGAGCGACGGGGCGCCTCGATGCCCGCACTCGCAACCGCGGTCGTGATGGTGGTGATGATGGTAATGGTGATGGTCGTGGTGGTGCGCGTGCCGCCGTCGCTCCGCCTCACGCACCGTGCTCCACATCCCCCGTACCGCGATCTCGCGCTGTTCGTAGATTCCGATCTCCCACCACGTGCCGTCGATATCGCAGCAGACCAGGACGAAGCGTTCGCTGCGCACGTGAATCCGATAACACCCGGGATCGTCGAGCGTCGCCCGCAGCGCCCGCGGAACGTGACGGCTCGCAAGCGGCGACGGTTCGTCAGACGCGTCATCCTCGTCGTCGTCGATATACCCGGCCTCGTCATCGGGCCGAAATGTACGATCGACCTCGGTCAGCGGTGTCGCATGCGATGTCCGCATCGGCGCATCCGTCGCCTCGCCGTGGTCGTCGTACGCGTCCATCTCGTCGACGCGACCGTCGTCGAGTTCGGCGGCGATGTCGAGCAACCCCAACTGCAGTCGACTCATGAATTCCACGCCCGTCAATCCGCGCCACGAGCCCCACCGACGATAATCCATGCCGCGCGCGCGATCGCGCCCGGCGAGCGGCAGGCGACGCAGCAGTTCACGCTTGGCTCGAATCAGCGCCGCATCCGCCGCGCGCTCCGCCCGACGCCCGCGCGACTCCGGTAATCCCAGTTCCTGACCGTAGAGCGAAAGCAGCAGGTCGAGAATGAGATTCTGACGCCGTTCGACCGGATCGTTCTGCGCCGCAAGCTCCTCGATCCCCCGCTCGTATCCGGGGGCGAGCAACGGCTGCGCATCGGGAACGACCCCGCGCAGTGACTGCACCGCATAGGTTTTCGTTCCGCCCGTCTCCGGCGAGAACAGCGCGGGAACGAAGCCGAGTTGACTGAAATAGTCGGCGAGCAACTGATCGAACGGCATGAGATACCCTTTGAGCTGCTTCACTTGCGCGCGCCGCTGCGAGCTCGCATCGCGCGGAAGCTCGCCCGTGCCGATGCCGTAGAGCACGGGGAACTGCGTCTGCACCGAGGTGTACGTCGAGAGATCGCGATACGAGGTCGCGGGTGCACCGTAGCGTTCCGCGTACTGCCGTCGCAGCGGATACGTGCGCCGCTGCGCACGCCACAGACGGGCCAGGTCGCGCTCGACCTGCGCCGGATCGGGGGCGTATCGCGCACGTTCGCGCCGGAGTGAGATCGTGTAGTTTCCACGCGGCGTCGTCGGCTGCAAACGCAGTATGCATCCCGACGGGACCGGCACCGTTTCGCCCGCTCCGTAGCTGCGCGTTGTGCCCTCCACGCGTACCGAGAGTGCGGTCACCGAAAGCACGCCTGCGGTTTCGGCGACGCACTGCGTGAGTTGATCGACCGCGATGCTCACCGGAAGTGCGGTCAGTTCGGCATCGGCGATGAACCCGCGCAGCATCAACGGCCCGGTGAAGATCTCCGATGTCGAAGCGCCGGTCGCAGCTTGCTCCGCGAGCGAACTGCGCCGCGGCTCGGGCGAGAGCATGAGCGAGAGGTTGAAGAGTATCTGCGCGAGCGTCGCCGACGGGTCGGCCGCGTCTTCGAGTTCGACCGTCGCGCTGACGATCGTCTCGATCGGCTCGAGCACGCGCGCGACGCGAATATCTTCGCAGAGCGCGCGGTGCGCACCGTAGCAGCGCAGCACCCGCTCGGCCAGGCGATCGCAATCGCCGACCTTCGGGTCGGCGGCGATCGCGACGTCGTAGAGTCCGAGCAGGCGCGGCGTCTTCGACGACCGATTCGGCGTGAACCACACATTGCTCACCCCCGGAACGCGATCCAGGATGAGGCGCCGCAGATCGTTCACGGTGACCGGATTGCACGGCATCACCGACCACGCCGGAAAGAGCGCGCGGCGTCGCAGATTCAGCGTCGGTTCGCCCGGTGTGCTCAGGATTTGCAGGACCGGCAAGTCGGCACGATACCGCAATTCGGTCAGTGCATAGGCGAGCTGCTCGATGATCGTGACGCCCGGATCGGAGAAATTGTAATCGGTCCAGACCTCGCTCGACATCGCCTGCACGAGTCGAATCGCTTCGGTCCGGTAGCGCACGTACTCGACGTCCGTCGCATCGGGCGCAAGGCGTTTGATCGTATCCGGGATGACGTTCATGAGCGATACACCGTGGCGAGCGTGGATGACGGCGTCGGGCGCGCGGCGCGAATCAGATGTTGCGCAGCCGAGGTGTAATACGCCCAGCCGCCCTCGCTCGCGCTCGCATCGGGCGTAACCGTGAGCGACATCAACCCTTCGACATAGGGACGATGACGGATGAATTCCGCGATCGCGTGTCGCGTATAATAGTTCGGCGGACGCGTACCGAGCTTGGCGTCGGGCCACGGCGAGAGCCAGGCGATGAGCTCCTTCTGCAACTGGGTCTCGAACGCATCGGCGGTGTTTTCCGCGGAAAAGATCACCTTGGCATCGACGGTCAGCCGCACGTACGGCGGATTCGTGATGCGCAGCGAGACGAACGGACTGATCGCCGCTTCGAGCAGTTCCCCGACCTCGGTCAGCACGGTCGCATCAACGGTCGGGACCGTGGGATCGGGCACGTTCGGCGTCGTCGGCCCCGCCACGACGACGATCCACACGCTGCCCGGGGCCTCCGCCCCGGTCGCCGCGTCGGTTACCGGAACGACGGCGACCTGCCAGAGCGACGGAACGGCGGCGAGCACGAGATGCGCGTAATCCCAACTCATCACCGCATACTCTTTATGGCGGAGACGCTCGGCCATCCACTTCTGAAAGAGCGCACCGATCGCGGGCGGACGCCCGCCGAACGACGCCATCGGCTGCGCGATCGAGCCGACGCCCGTGAGCGTGCTCTCGCTCTGCGTGATGGTCGAAGGCGGCTTCGGCAGGCCGAGTTCCGCCGCGCCGTTCGGCGGAACCCACGTTGCACTCAGTGCGTTCGGAATGACGCTCTGCACCGTGGGAAATGTCCCGCGACCGTTGAGCAGCCGCACGCGAAGCGACGGCGTCGCATCGCTATCGGTGTGCAGGCCGAGCGTCACGATACCGCTGTTCGCCAAACCGTTGGTGGTGTCGCCGAACACCTTCACTCGGCGCCATGCGTCACCGACCTTCTGCTCCCAGGACGTTTTGAGCACGTTCGACGACCATCCGTCGGGACCGACCGAGAGCACGAGCAGCAGCGAAAGTCGCGCCACGATCATGGAGAGATCGATGTACAGTGCCGCTTCGGGATCGACCGGTGCGAGTAGCGGCACCATTCCGCGCATCGGTTTCGCCGATGCAAACGTGTCGAACGGCGAGAGGTGGAGAAAATCGGCCGATGCGGCCGCGCTCGCGGGCGCCGGAGCGGCCACGGCCGCGGCGGCACTCACATTCGGCTCATGCTGCAGCGCAAGGATGACCGCGGCGGAGCTCGTGTAGTCGATCGAGATCGCGCTCGCGCTCGGAAGCCAGGGCGGATTCGGCAGCGGCGCGGGCGGTGTTGCGGCGGAGCCGACGACGGGCAGCGGTGCACTGTGCGCATGGAGCGCAGCGAGCGCCTTCTGCAGCGCCGCGTCGATCTTTGGACGCGCGACGGACGGTTTCTGTGCGCGCGTTTCCGCGTGCGTGTCGGCGATCGAGCGCGCCTGCGTGAGAATCGTCTTCGCCCGTGAAATCAGCCCTGCGACCTCGGCGCCGAACGTCTGCGCGTGCGCGCGCAGCCAGTCTTCGACGTTGGCGAGCACCGCGCTCGCATCGAGCTCGGGCGGCGCGAACCTGGCCCAGAGCCGCGAAAGCCACGAACCCGTTGCTTGCGGTCGTTCTTCGATCGCCGACGCGAGGCTCGCGAGCAACGCCTGCATCTCCGAGCGGCTGAAGCCGCTGCGCGCAATCGCGGCTTCGATCGCGGCGATCGCTTTGCCGGTCAGCGACGAGATCGCGGCTTCGATCGCCGCCGCAATCTCGCTGCGATAGCTCTTCTCGGGCGCCGAGGTATTCGCCGTGGCCGCTTTCGCGACGTCCGCCGTGGTGCTGGACGCGGCGGCGGCCGCGCTCGTCGACGCGATGCTCGCGACCTGTGCGCTCGAAGCCGCCATCACGTTGTTTGCGTAGAGACTGTTGCCGAACGCGTAGGGCGGATCGCTCAACACCAATTCCAGCGCGCTCGAGGCCGGGTCGTAGTAGGCGGGCGCCACGGTTGCGGCGACGCCCGGCGCCACGAGCACCGAGGTCTGCAGCACGTTCGCGGTCGGATCGGTCGTTCCGTCGACGCCGGTTTGAAAGAGATGGAGCGGCGTCGACTCCGCGAGCGTCCACAATCCGGGATTGACGACGCTGAAACCGGCCTGAAAGGTCGTGTTATCGAAGAGCGGCGTCGTGGAGCGCACCCCGTCGGCGTCGAGCACGTAGCCTTTGTAATAGCCCGCGAACGCGTCGCTCGTGACCGGTAAAGCCGCCCACGTGATCGCAAGCGAGAGGCTCGTGAGCGGCTTGGCGAAGAGCTCTTCGCTCGTAATCGCAAGCGCGGAATACTGCGCCGGCACCGCACCGAAGATCGCGACGCTTTGCGACGCGTCGGCGAGACCTTGCGGCGTCGTCAGCGTGAACGCGGTCGTACCGCTGACGCTCACGCTCACCTCGATGCTCGCGAGCAGCAAACTCGAGAGAATCGCAAAGGGTGTCGTCGCCCCGAACGCCCCGGTCGGCAGCGTCGCGAGCGCCTGTTGATCGAGCATTGCGACCACCGCGGGGCGGCCCGGATCCTCGAAACGACTCGGCGGATAGCTGGGCGCGGGTGCGCCGGGCGCGGGTTTCGTCGCGATGGTCACGAGCGGCGGGGCATCGACGGGTAACACGAATGAAAAGGTCAACGTCGCGGCGTTCGGAGCGTTCGAGGGCGCGAGCGCGACGGTATAGGCCGCAACGGCTTCCCAACCGCCCGCCGTGGTGTAGGAGAGCGCGAACGCGCCCTCCAGCAGTTGCACGAGCGATGCGTTGGCCGCATCGCGGTCGAACGCCGCCGCCGAGGCGTTCGCCGTTGCATTCGCGCGCTCCGAGGCGACCGGAGCCGTCGGTGCATACGAGATCGTCACGGTGATGCTCACGGTTCGGATGCCGCTCGGCAGCATCAGCACCGGCGTCGCGATGACGAAGCCGAGGCTCGCAGGCTCCATCACCGTGCTCGTGCCGTTCCCGTTCGCGGCGGTGAAATCGACGGTGCGTGAGGCGGTCAGAATGCCGCTCGCGACGCCGCTCGGCGCCGCGGTCGAGCGATCGTAGACGACGCGATGGACGCCGATCGAGTTCACGCTCGCCGCGGTAACCTCGAGCGAGGTGTCGGCTGCGTACGCGATGGGCTTGCCACGCTCGTCGTTCCCCGCCGAAAAGCGCGTGCCGCGCGGAATCGAGGCTTCGTCGACGGTCGGCGCGGTGGTGAACGTGAGATAGACCTGGTCGGGCTTCGGCGCGATGTCGGACTGTTTGAGAATCTCAGCGTAATAGAACTCGACGAAGCGCGACGAGAAGGCGTTCAGTGATATCCGCGCTTCCGCGAAGAGGAGCACGAACGCGATATAGAGTGCGATCGGGGGCGTGTGTTCGGTCTCGCTCATCGTCGCTTGCGCATCGGTCGCGGGCACGGCACCGAGTCGAAGCTCGTCAACCGTCGCGGTGAGCACCTCGCCGAGATGCGTGCCGAGCATCTCCACCCATGCGCTGCCCTCTTCCTCGAGCAAACGCTCCAACGTGGTACGGCGGCGATGGTGCGGAACGTGCGCGTGCAGGCGGCGCAGCGGTTCGATCAGGCCGCGCCGCGTCGCGCGTTCGGCACGCCGCAGCAGCGAAGCGAGCCCGCCGTCCGTGTCGTCGTCGAGGCACACCTCGCCTTCGGCCGCCGCGAGGAGCCGCACGAGCACCCGGATCACCGCGCGCAAACGCTCGGCTCGTTCGCCGTGCCCGCGTCGCTCGTCGGAGACGCCGTCGAGCAGCCGATGCCCGGTCGTCTCGATCTCGCCGAGATCGAAGGACCGCTGCAGCGCGCCCACGAGCGCCGGATCGGAGAGAAAGAACGACGCCCACGTTCCGTTCGGGAGATCGTTCAAGTCGTAGAAGTGAATCAACGCGCCGTATCGCGCGGCGTACGAGAGTAGTTCGTCGAGCGAACGGTCGTCGACGCGAACGCGCTCCGGTGCCGGCGCCGATGCGGCCCGGTCCGCCTGGCTCGTCGCGTCGTTGAGCGGACGCGCGAGCGGGAGGGCCGCGCTCATTCGGGCGGAGGCGGTATCGTCGCCTCCAACACGTAGAACGGGTAGACCAGATTGCTGCGCGAGTTGGTCTGGCGCACGACGTAGGAGATGATGATGCTCAAGCGACCTTCGAGGTCGTCCTGCTCTTCGACGCTGACGTCTTCGACCGTCACGCGCGGCTCCCACTGCACGATCGCCTGGCGCACGAGCGCACAGATCTCGTTCGCGGTCGCCGTGGTGAGCGAGGTGAACACCTTCGACATCAAGCTGCAGCCGTAGCTCGCGAGCATGACGCGCTCGCCGAGCGAGGTCGAGAGCAGAATCCACAGACTCTGACGGATATCGGTATCCCCGCTCGCCATCGCGGCCATGCCGTCGCTGCGATTGAACGTCGGCGGAAAACTCCAGCCGCGGCCGAGAAAGCTCGGATAGGGACTATTCGGCTGTCGTTCGTTCACGGGTTGAGCGCCACCGTCGCGCCCTTGACCTGCACCATACCGCTCGACGAGAATTGCGCGCTCGCGGAGCCCGAGGCCTGGAGCGCGTTGTCGGCCGAGATCGTGACCGAACCGCTCGCCGAGATCGTAATATCGGAGGCGCTCTTGAGCGAGATGCCGCTCGAACTCATCTCGATCGTGTTTCCGTTTTTATCGGCGAGCGTGATCGTGCCGTCCGAATCGTCGATGCGAATGCTCTGATTCGCGGGCGTGACGAGCGCGATCGCCGGTTTGTCTTCCATGAAGTCGATGTGCAACTTGGAACGCGTGACCACGCTCTTGAGATTGTTCGCGTCGGCGGGCGGATTCGGTGCCGGATTCTTCGCGCTGTAGAGACTGCCGAGAATCACGGGACTGCGCGGATCGCCGTTCAAAAACGCCACGACCACCTCATCGCCGATCTCCGGATAGAAGAACGCTCCGACGGCGTTGGAGGCATAGAACGACCCGAAGCGCGCCCACACGCCCGCGTCGTTCGACGCCTGCAGCAGCGGCAGCGTGACGAGCACGCGATACTCGCCGTCGGGATCCTGCGCGATCTGCTTCACGATCCCGCTCTGCAACGTACCCGGCGGCACCTGGCCCGAGGCGCCGGGTGCCGCGATATGCGGCGCGCTCTCGGCGAACCAGTCGGGCGCGAGGCCGATCTCGGCCGTCGTGCGCCAAAACCCGTTCGAGCAATGGTGATGCACGCCCGAGACGTACGCGTTGCCGTTGAATCGTTCGCCGAGTCCCGCGAGCGTGACCATGCAGCCCGGCTTGGCGAGCGCACTACCGGCGAATCGAACTTCGCCGCGGATCTTCGCGAGCTGCGATTTGAGCAACTCGGCCGACGACCACTGCGTGAGCTCCGGTGCGTTCAGCGCGGCGGCGGTCTGTTGGACGTACTGACTCACGCCGAAGACCGCCGCGAGCGTCGCCGACGAGATATTGCCGGGAGTGGTAACGCTCGCTTGCGCGCTCGACGAAGTGACGAGTGCCTGCGTCGACGGGTCCCATGCAACGCTCTGAATCGCCGAGGGTGCGTACTGCGTCGAGGCATCCATCTCGGTCCGCAGATCGAGTATCGAGTCGCCGTAGGCGAGATCGAGCACCGGCGACGTACTCGTATCCGGCGTCGCGATCGTGACGGTTCCGTTCTCCACCGTCACCACCATGCTGCTCATCTGCGCGCGCATGACGAGCATATCCCAATCCGTCGCATAGTACTGCACGATCGTCTCGTGCGTCACCGAGGTCGAGCTCACGTCGGCTGAAAGGCCGGCTTGCGAGATCAGTTTCTCGCAGAGATCGCTGTCGGTCATGTTCGAGAAGACGGCATTGTTGCGGGCGAGCGTCATGACCATCGCCTTATCGGTCGCCTCGACGACCAGCCGCGACGGTCCGTTTTTGCTGATCTCCAATCCCTGCCGATAGATGATTCCGGTAAAGACGTTCGTCCCGCTCCCGCCGTAGCCGAGCGCAATCGCGAGCGCGACCCCCGGGACGAGCGTCGAGCTCTCGCTGATCGCAAAGGTCTCGTCGGCGGCGCTGCCGTCGGAGATCACGAGACGCGCTTTCGGGAGCTTGTTCACGCCGAGCCGGACGTCGATCGAGACGACCTGCATCGTCGAGGGTAGCGCCGATCCGTCCGCGGTGATGCTGTACTCCGCGATCGAATTGGCGGCTTGCGCGGGAGAGACGCCCGGCATCAGGTCGCCGCTCCGAGCGGCGGAAAGACCAATTGCGTTCCCACCGGAATATCGCGGAACGAGACGAGATTATTGAAACGCGCGACCTCCGCGTAGTAGAAACTCGCACCGTAGATTTCGTGACAGAGCAGCGGCAGCGTATCGCCCGCCTTGAACGTCACGAGATGGGTCATATCCGGCGACTCTTTGCCGGCTTCTTTGGCGAGCGTCGTCTCGCTCGTGTACGACTTGAACGCGAGCGCGACTTTTGCACGCAGCGGCGTTCCGTCGGGTCGGAAGAGCGTGTACTCGACCCGCATGCTAGAGAGCACGCAGGTGAACTGCAATTGAGCCCAACCGACCACGAGGTAATTCGGGCTGTGGATCGAGCCGTTCACGCTCGATGCGAGGGCGGAGAGTTGCTCGATCGCATCGGCGACGCCGTTCTCGGTGCTCTGCCCGGTCGGCGGCGGCACGACGCCCGTCGCATCGAAGACGAGATCGAACGAAAGGTCCGCGTCGCCGACGCGGTTGTACTCGGGAGAAGGCCCCGGACTCCCCTGCGCCTGACGGTCGGTGTAGAGGATGCGTGCGTTCTGCGAGTAGTTCGCCGGGTTGATCCAGACCGTGAACGGGTTCGGCGAAACGGCGGCTTTCGTCGTGAAGTTGGGATCGGTGTAGGCCGTGATCGTCATCTTCGCGGGCGCGGGATTGGCCATGTGCTCAGCGTTCCTCGACCTGCGCGAGCACGCGAAGGACCTCGTCCGCGCACGCGCGGACGATCTCGCGGATCGTCTCCTCGGGGACGCTCGGCGGCTCGCCGCCTCCCCGATGGTCGCCGCTCGGCGTCGACGCGGGCGTGACGTCGCCGACGGCGAGACGCACCGCGATTTCACTGATCTCTAGTGGCATGCTTAACTGCTCGCTGCCGTCGTCGAGCCGCTCGAGCTCGTGGTGACGGTCGTATACGAGATCTCCAAGGTTTGGGTGAGCACGTTGTTCGTCTCGCGCGCGTCGAGCGTGCCGACTTCCCATTTGACCGGCCACGCATTCTGAAACGTCCAGGTCAGGATCGGCTCGCCGTCGGAGCCGAGCAGATTGACGTTCAGCGTCTGTGTCTGAATCGGCGTTCCGAGTGACGAGCCGACCGATTGGGCGGCCCACGTCGCGAGCGCGGAATCCTGAACGACGTACCCGCGCTTGAGCACCAGGTTCGAGTGTTTCGTGACGCCGGGAAGCTGATGCACGTAGCCGTTGACGCCGCCCTCGACGACCTCTTCGATATCGACCTTCGGATCGATACCGGAGATCTCGATGAACGCGCCGTCGATCGCCGTCTGCGGGGTCGATGACGACCCCGCGACGACGACGACCGAGAACGCGAACGCCGGAGGCGGATAGTACGCGGCGGCGGTGGTCGACACGAATTACGACGCGAGGGCGGTCGTCATCGTCTCGTAGGCGATCTCGATGCTCTCGACGGCGACCTCGTTCCCGTCGGATTTGAGATCGGTCCCCGTGAATTTCGTCGGGAACGCGTTGTTGAGGATCCACTGGTACTGCGCTTCGCCCGTGTTGTCGAGCAGCTGCACCGTGATCGTGCAACGCTCGATCGTGTTCATCGAGATCGACGAGAACCACGACCAGAGTGCGTTATCGGTGACGAAGATGCCCTTCTTCATCGTCACGTTTCCGACTTTGGCGAGTCCGGGCATCTTGATCGGCGCGAAGCTCTTGCTGTTCCCGGCGCGATATTCGATGACTTGCACTTCCGAGTCCAGGCCGGTGATCTCTTGGAACACCGGGTTGCCGGGCATACCCGTGACTTGGAAGTAGAACTTCGGTAATGGCCATGTGGTGTTTTCGGTTGATCCGCTCATCTCCAGCTCCTAAAGCGTATGCGATGAAAGAAAGTACGTAGTGTGCTGCGGCACGCGTCAGCTGCCCATCGTCTGCGTGAACGTGAGCTCGATGAACTCCGCCGGATGGATCATCTGCAGCGTGACGGCGACGATCATGTAGCCGTTGAGGACGTCCTGCGAGGTCATCGTCACGCCGAGACCGCAGCTCACGCTGAAGGCGTCGCTCGCCTTCGCACCCATGAGCCCGCCCTGCTGCCAGAGCCCGGTGAGGAAGCTCGAGATCGACGCCGTGACCGTCGTCCACGTCGTCGCGGTGTTGGGCGCGAAGACGTACTGACGAAGCGCGCCTTTGATCGACTGCTCGACGTAGATCAGCGTGCGGCGCACCTGCACGTAACGGTAGTCCTGGCTGTTGCCGTCGAGGGTGCGTGCGCCCCAGACGACGGTTCCGCGCCCCGGCTGCGCGCGCATCACGTCGATCGCTTGGCCGTTGAGCGGCATGTTGAATCCGCCTTGCTCGGCGTCGCTCATGTTATAGACCGGCGAGACGACCGAGGCGAGCGCGATATTGGCGGGCGCGTTCCAGACGCCGCTCTGGCTGTCGCTCTTCGACCACACGCCCGCGGCGATGCCGCTTGCCGGAACGACGTTCATGCCGTTTGCGATCAACGTCTCGATCTGCTTGAAGACCGGGAGGGCATTGAGCAGGTAGTTGTCGAGCGTGAGCTCCCATGATTCGAGCGCGCTCTGATCGCTCGGAGCGGTCGCATACGAGCTCGCATCGTTCGAGTACTGCGCGGTATTCGTCTTCGGGGCGGACGCGGGCAGCGGGAATGCCGCGGCGATCGCGCCCTGCACGTTCGTAAGCTGCGAGCCCTTGTAGGACATGTTCGCTTGCGTCGTGAGGATGTTGTTGATCAGCGAGTTGTCGTCGGAATTCAGGTTGGTATAGAGGACGTTGTTCGCCGTCACCACGCTCGCGTTGAGCGCGGGGGCGTACGCCACGCCGTAGCTCAGGTTGGCCGACTGTGGGGCGACGGCGGTCGCAAGCGCGGTCTGCGCCTGCAGCAGCTCGTCGTAGGTGCTGCTCGAGAGCGCACTCGGCAGATCGAGGATCGCGACGCGGTCCTGCAGCTGCGCCGCCTGCGCGATCATCGCCTGCACCACGTCGCCGTAGTCGCCGCTATCGAGCTGGCACGCTTCCGGAATCACCGTCATCGTCGGTCCGATCGCGTAGCCCGCGGCCTGCAGACCCACGAGCAGACCGTCCTGCGGAGGCGTGGTCGTCGGATCGCCGACCTCGATCGAGTTCGGAATCCAGGCCGAGCTATCGGCCGCCGCGGTCGGATACTGATTCGCCCAGTAGCTGCCGACCGAGACGACGTAACACTGTCCGCCGCCGTTGGCGAAAAAGAGCTGCATCTGCCAGTAGAGATTGAAGCGACTCGACGCCGCGTTCGGCGCGAGCCCGAAGCCTTCGAGGCTCACGGTATACGGCGCCGCCGTTCCCGACGTGTAGTATGCCGTAAAGGCGGGCGTCGGCGCCGCGGCCGCGCCCGAACTCGTCGAGCCCGACGTCGACGATGCGGAGCCGCTCGGCGGATTGGGCGGAGCGATCTGCGAGACCGTGTAATCGATCTCCGCCGCACCGCCGAAATACTGCGAGAACTCCGTCATCGACGAAATGGGCACGGGCGTGTTGTAGAGCGACGCGCCGGTGGTCGGATCGCCGGCGAACTGCGTGTAGCCGATGAAGATCGGTACGGCGGTCGCGACCCCGACGATGGAATTGCCGAACGCGGGGATCTCGTTGATGTAGACCCCGGGCGTACTGCGATTGAGATAGGAACTCGTCACCGATGTCGACATGTGTGCATGGTCCTTCTTCAGATGTAGACGTAGATGTGCGAGCTTCCGGTGAGCGTGTCACCGGAAGGCGCGGGCCAAACGGGAGCTGCCGGTGCCGTCGGCAGCCACTTGATGCTCACGTCGTCGCGGCTCCCGTGCGACGCGCGTCGGTGCCCGCTCAATTCGAAGCGATACGGCGATTGCGCACGGAGCGGCAACGCCGTGGTCGCGGTGAACTGCACGGCCTGATCGCCGTTCGGCAGCGCGGCAAGCGACTTTCGGAAGGTAGCGGCGCTCCCGACGATAGTCAGATCGTCGCCGAAGTGCGCGCGCGCGTTCTGCGAGACCACGTAGTACTCCCAGAACGTGTCGCGTGCGTTGAACGCAAGCGTGAGATCGACCGCATGCACGTCGGATGGTGACGGCGTAGCAGCGGAAGGCGGTGAGGGAAGCGGCGGAACCGGAAACGCGGCCGGATCGCCGAGTCCCGCGGCAGGCTGCGTGAGCAGCAGATCGATCGCGCAGAGCGACCGCGGCTGCGCGGGAACGTACAGATGCGATACCGACGCCGCGCCGGGCGCCGCAAAGCGATAGAGGCCGTACGGGAGCGCGGCCAAGTTGAACGCGGCATTCGCGTCGGTCGGCGACACACTCGCCACGACGCTGCCGGAGATATCGAGCAGCGTCGCCGCGCTCCCCTCCGCCGACGGCGCGGCGAGCGTGGCACCGGTGACGGGCACGAGCGAACTCGCGTCGATCGCTCCGTTCCCGAAGACGAACGCGCTGCCTGCGTCGCTCACCTGCAGATTCGATGCGTACAGGTTTTCGAGCATCGGATTCGTGTCGATCGGCAGCGCGGTTACGCCGATGAGGGCCGGGTTGCGCGGAACGAGCAGAAACGTGAGCCACGCCCAGTAGCCGGCGGGAGACGCGTCGGCTCGATAACCGCGGCGCACGTAGTCGATCAACGCGGGCAGGCGCGAGCGGTCGATGTAGACGCCGAAACCCGAACCGAAATCACGAAACAGCATGCCGAGCGACGACATGAGCGCCGCCGATGCGGAGCTCGGTGCGACATCGAAATCCGGGCATCGCCCGTCGGTCCGATTGTAATAGCCGTGCAGAAATCCGACGCGAAAGAGCTCGACGTAGCGTGCGTTCATCGTCCGCTCCCCGAGGCATTGGTACCGGAACCGGTCACCGCGTACGCCCGGCGTTTCATGGCGGTCGAGACGAACGGAATCAACCGCACCTTATAAAAGGCGCTCGGAAGATAGCGCGTGCCGAGCATGCCCATGACGTAATTGACGTCGACCGGGCTCAAATTTTCGAATTCGAGGGTGAGTTTCGTGATCGAAGGATCGAGCATGGGTGCGTTCTCGATCGTAAAATCCGGCGTCTGCTGGAAGAAGCCGATAAGCCGCGAGAGCGCGGCGAGGCCGTCGGGATAGCTCTTCTCCGTGAAGTTCGCCATGAACATCACGTGCGCATCGAGATAGAGCGGCGGGCTCACGAACGCCATCCCCTCGTTCGGCGCGCCGGGCGTGGCCGTGAACGTCGGCTGATAGCTGCTGATCGTCGACTCGCGCGTGATGTTATAGACCGTCATCACGATCTTGTCGCGCGCCGCCGGATTTACGGAACCGTCGTGATCGACGAGACTCGTCAACGCGACCCACTCGTCGCCTCGACGATCGAGGTTTTCGAGATAGCCGTTAGCGAGGTCGCGAATCGTCTCCAGGACGCTTCGGATCGCGTCCACTTAGCGACGCGAACCTAACTCACATCCGAAACAAAACAACGGAGATCGTCCGGGCAATAGCCCGAACAACGAACACTCGAACATAGAAGACACCCAACTTCCTGTCCACGAGGAAACAACGTACCCAAACCCGGTACGCAAAGCAGTGTAGCACCCGACGCAACAGATTTCAACCGTACACGCATACCTGAGATCATGCTGCGAATCGCCGTTGCAATTTTCGAATAACGTCGGTGGCAATTCCGTCATCGCACACGCGTAGATGCAAAATGCTTCTAGTTCAAAAGAACTAGAAGCATATGATTCGAGCTACATCGGAACGCCGTACCGCATCGACGTTATTCCCGGAAAGAAGTGATCCCGCTCGACGCCGTCATAACGACCGCTGAGCATGCAGCATCGCTTGAAACCGGCGGCCCGAGAGGCATGGGCACGGATCGTTGCGGCTCAGCTTCTCCGCGAGCTCTTTGAATCCGTGAACGACACGGTCGCCGCGCTTCACCCGGGTTTCGGACGGATATCCGCGCCTGCGCTTGCTACTCGGTGTAAAAGCTCTCCAACTGATCGAAGTCGTCGACGTTCCTCATGATGTTCTCCCGTAACGGAACGAAGAACGCGAGAGTTAGAAAATGCTTTCGTGCTCTCGCGTTCGACGGAAAATTGGTGGAGCTGTCGGGGTACTGCCCCCCGAGTCCGAAAAGCCTAACCGGCGCGTTCTCCAAGCTCAGCTTTGACTTTGACTTACTCGGACGGACGTCTCAAAGCGGGACTTACCGTACGCAGCAGATCCTTAATCTCACACGCCGGTCGAATCACGCCGTCGTGCCAGCCCGAATTTTTGGCCGGAAGGCAGAGCGGCTCGGGCCGACTCTCTGCGTCCGGTGACTAACCTAGATTAGGCAGCCAGTGCGTAGTTGTTGTTGGCAGGTATTGCCGTGCGATCGTTTTAGGAGAGCTCGCAACTCCGCTTGCTGACGCCGACCACGGATCTCCTCGTCGAGCCTAGTTCAGCCCCATGGTCAGACACTCACTATAACACGCACCGCAAGTCAAAGGTGGCACCTACTTCGGCAACGCGGTGCGTCCGTCGCCTCCGAGCGCCGCGCCGCCCTCGGTGAACTCGGCGACCGCGCCGCGAATGCGCTGCGCTTCACCGCGCAGCGAACCGGTAAGCGAGAGCAGACCGTGCGAGGCGGCGGCGAGGCGCTCGCCGCGCTGCGCGACCGCGTTCACGCTCTCGTTGGTCTTGCGCACCGCGTCGGCTCCCGATGCCGACGACTGCTCCAACTGCTCGGCCAGCGCCGCGAGCGAGCCCGCCATCGTGGTGTTGTCTCCCGTCAAGCGCTCGACGAGGAAGGTGGACTCCACGAGCGCATCGGTCGCACGCTTCTGCTCCCGCTGCGAGGAGACGACCGCTTCGATACGGGCGCGCACCATGTTCACGCTATCGACGATCCGCGCGAGCGCATCGGCCACGAGCGCGGTCTTTTCGCGGCCGAGATCGACGGCGTCGTTGCCGCGGCGCGTCACCGAGACGGCGCGGGCGGTCTCGTCCTGCACGGTGCGGATCAGCGAGGCGATCTCTTTGGTGGCGGTGGCCGACGAATCCGCGAGCTTGCGAATCTCGTCGGCGACGACCGCGAATCCGCGACCGTGTTCGCCCGCGCGCGCTGCCTCGATGGCGGCATTGAGCGCGAGCAGATTGGTCTGATCCGCGATCTCGTCGATCTTTTCGGTGATCGAGCCGATCTGCAGCGAGCTCATGCGCAGCGACTCCATCGTCCTCACGAGCTCGGCGATCACGTCGGCCGCTTCTTCGCTCGTGCGGTCGGCCTGGAGAATCGCCGCCGATGCGGCATCGGCGCTCGATCCGGCCGAGCCCGAGAGTTCGAGCACCTCGTTCGCGGCTTCGATCGTGGCGTGCGCGGTCTGCGCGAGCTGCTCCAGACCGGCCGCATTGGTCTGCGCGGCGTTCCCCAGACGGTCCGCCACCGAACGCATCGTCGCCGCGGTGCTCGCCAATTCGCGCGCGCCGCTCGCCACGCGTGCCACCGTCTCATCGAGCGTGCCCATCGTGCCCACCGCGCCGTTGAGATCGTCGAAGTTCGCGCTCGCGTCGGCGACGAATTCGTCGGCACGCGCGGCGAGCGCGGCGGCGGAGGTTTCGAGCAGGGCAGCGGTCTCGCGCACGTTGCCGACCACGGTGCGGATCACCTCGACGACGCGCTTGAAGGCGATGGCAACGACGTCGCGCTCGGAATTCGGCGCGATCTGTACCGCCAAATCGCCGCCCGCGAGCCGCTCGCCGCTCGTCGCCAAGCGCGCGAGTCCCACGTTCGCGTCGGCGAACGCGGCGACCAGCAATCCGGCTTCGTGCGGAAAACGCGGCTCACCGAAGAGCTCGTCCTGACGCAGCACGTCGCCCGCACGCAAGCGATCCATCAACTCGACGGTGTGGAGAATCGGCTTCGTGATCCCGCGCGAGAGGATGCGCGATGCGAGCGCCGCGATCGCGAGCGCGACGAGCAGCGAGAGCCCGGCGTAGAGCTCGCCGAGATGCAGCGCTTCGCCGAGCTTGATCGTCCCCGCCATCAATCCCGAGATCAGGTGCAGACCGCTGCCGCCGACCGCGATCAGCGTGACCGTGATGACGACGAACATGACGATCATGAAGCGGCGGGAGATGCCGCCGCGCGCCGTCGCCGAGACGGGCGGGAACTCGCCGCGCACGCTTGCGAGAATGCCGATCAGACGCGCCACCAGCGCCTCGCTCATGAAGTAGTTCAACGCGCCTTCCACCATCGCACCGCCGACGAACCCCGCGATCAGCAGCGGCATCACGTTGGTCCACATCGGCATTCCGGCAAAGATGTTTCCGAGCACGCCCGCCGCCAACGAGCCGGCCACGTACGCGAATACGAAATTCAGTACGATCTGCGTGCGGAACCACTTGAGGTGCGCGATCGCTCGCTCGAAGCCGAGCCCCGATTCGGGCGCCATCCGGTCGCGGACGTACGCGAGGTAGCGCCGATCGATCGCGTGCGCGGCCGGGAGCGCGACCAGGGCGAACGCGGCGACCACGAGCACGGTGAAGAGCAATTCTCGCGGCTGGTACGTGCCGAGTACCGCGGCAATCAACACGGTCGCAGGCAGCGCGACGAGCGCCGTCGAGAGCAGACCCCGTTGAAATTCTTTAATCCGCGCGTCGTAACGACGCGCGGCATCAGCGAGCGATGCACGTTCCATGAACCGGCGCAATCCCTTCGTAGTGGTGGCTACACCCGTTCTTGGTCTTCTTCGCGCAGGCGCCTCAGCGTTACCTCGTCGGTGCGATCGATCGAGATCGGCGTGATGCTCGCGAAGCCGTCGCGGAGCGCGGCGAGATCGGTCCCCGCTTCGATGGGCAGGTCGGTGAGGCTGCCCCAAATCCACACGTAGGTCTCGCCGCGGGGATCGACGCGACGATCGGTGCGGTCGCGATAGCGCTTACGGGCCTGCTTCGTCCAGCGCACGCCGCGCAGCTCGGCGGACGCGAGATTCGGCACGTTCAGATTCAGGAGCGTCGTGGGCGGCAGCGCGAAGGCGTCGATGCTCCGCACCAGATCGCGCGCGCAGGCCGCGGCGGTCTCCCAGCACGGCGCCTCGGTCGCGATCGGCCACGACACGGCGAGCGAGACCGCAATCGACGGCACGCCGACGAGCAGCGCTTCGTTCGCCGCCGCGATGGTTCCCGAGTAGGTGATGTCGTCGCCCGCGTTCGCGCCGCGATTGATGCCGCTCACCACCAGATCGGGCGGCGCCTCGCAGATCTCGTAGGTGCCGACCACCACGCAATCGGCGGGCGTGCCCGAACAACTGTAGGTGCGCACGCCGCGGTCGCGGATCTCGCGCAAGCGCACGGGATGATGGATCGAGAGCGCGTGCGCGACGCCGCTGCGATCGCCTTCGGGAGCGACGACGATCACCTCGCCGAATTCCCGCAATGCCTCGGCCAACGCGATGATGCCCGGACTCTCGACACCGTCGTCGTTGGTAACCAGAATGCGCAGCGGCGTCGCTCCCTACTTCGCCTCGGAGCGATCGCCCGAGAGCGGCACGGTGACGAACGTGGTGACGATCATCATGATGATCGCGCCGACGAGCGTCGATTCCCACGCGGGCCACGGCACGCCCGTCGCTTTGAAGCCCGGCGAGAGCCACACGGTGAGCGCGAAGAGCGCCCAGTTCACGACGATCGAGAAGAGCCCGAGCGTCAGGATCGTGAGGGGAAGCGAGATCAGTTTGAGAATCGGGCCGATGATCGCGTTGACGATGCCGAAGATGATCGCGGCGATGACCGCATCGGTGATCGTGTTCATCTGGAATCCCGGAACGTACTTCGCGATGATCCAGAGCACGGCGGCGGTGACGATGAAGCGGAGAAACCAGTGCATCACGAGCCTCCAATCAGATGGTCCTCGCGTCGTTCGCTCTCCGCGCCGTGTCGCCTCGTTCAGCGTTCCTTCGCCGCGCCGCCTTCGAGCTCGCGCTTGACCGTCGCCGCAAGCGCGGGCGTCATGCCCTTCACCGCGGCGATCTCATCGACGCTCGCCCGCTTGAGCGCGGCGACCGATCCGAAGGCGGTGAGCAGCCGCTTGCGGCGTACGGGGCCGACGCCCGCGAGCGCATCGAGCGCCGAGCGCGTCATCGCCTTCGCGCGCCGCTGCCGATGATAGGTGATCGCGAAGCGATGCGCTTCGTCGCGAATGCGCATGATCAGATGCAGCCCCGCCGAGTTCGGCGCGAGCACGATCGGATCGGGACTGCCCGGCACATAGAGCCACTCGTGCTCCTTCGCGAGCCCGGCGACGGGAATGCCGGTCATGTCGAGCTCTTCGAGCACCTCGACGACCGCGTGGAGCTGTCCCTTGCCGCCGTCGATCAGCAGCAGGTCGGGGGTTTTGTTGAATTTTTCGCGTTTGGCGAGTTCGCGCGCGGTGGGATCGGCGCTCTCGTCGGTCGCACCGCGTAGATACCGCAGGCGGCGCCGCAGCGTCTCCTGCATCATCGCGAAGTCGTTCGGGCCGCGGTCGTATTGAATTTTGAACTTGCGATACTCGCTCTTCTTCGCGCGACCTTCGACGAAGACGACCATCGACGACACCGGGTTCGTGCCCTGGATATTCGAGATGTCGTAGCACTCGATGCGGTGCGGGGGCTCGGGGAGCTCGAGCGCATCGGCGAGTTCGGTGAGCGAGCGCGCCTGCGCCGTCTCCTGCACCTCCTGATGCGCGAGAAAGGCTTTGAGGTTCTGCGCCGCGTTCTGCTCTACGAGCCGCAGATACTCGGCGCGTTCGCCGCGCTGCGGCTGCAGAATACGCACGCGTTGGCCTTTGAGTTCGGAGAGCCATGCCGCGATCACGCTGCCGTCGTCGCCGGGGAGCGCCTGCACCAGCACCTCCTTCGGCACCGCGGCGGCGCTCGCGGGCGTGCGGCGCGCGCGCGTCTTCAGCGGCACCGGCGCCTGATTGTCGCGCGCGGTGCGCGCGGGGAGCGCCGAGATCGCCGCGTCGGGAGCGCTCGCGGTGCGCGCGGTATAGAACTGCGTGAGAAACTGTTCGATCAGCTCGGCGTCGCTCTGATCGTGCACGCCGTCCAAGATGAAGTGCTCTTGGCCGATCAGCTTGCCGCCGCGCACGAGAAAGACTTGCACGCAGGCCTGGCCTTGCGCGCGCGCGGTCGCGATCAGATCCATGTCGAGCCGCGAGCGCCACACCACCTTCTGCGACTCGGTGACGCGGCGCACGTGCACGATACGATCGCGAATGCGCGCCGCCGACTCGAAGCTGTAGTTCTCCGCCGCGTCGATCATCTCGCGCTGGAGACGCGAGAGCAGCGACTCCTGCTTGCCCTCGAGAAAGAGCACGACTTCGTCGATCATCGCGTCGTACTCGCTCTCGCTCTGATATCCGACGCACGGCGCGAGGCAGCGTTTGATGTGATATTGCAGGCACGGACGTTTGCGTTTGCCGTCGATCGGCTCGCGACAGGTCCGCAGGGGGAAGACCAGGCGAATCAGATCGATCAGTTCGCGCAGCCCGTGCGCGTTGGTGTACGGACCGAAGTAACGCGCGCCGTCTTCCTTGACCGTGCGCGTGAAGACCACGCGCGGAAACGCCTCGTTCGTCACCTTCAAGTACGGGTAGCGCTTGTCGTCGCGCAGCCGCACGTTGAACGGGGGCTGGTGGCGCTTGATGAGGTTCGCTTCGAGGATGAGCGCCTCGACCTCGTTGGTGACGACGATCGTGCGCACGTCGAGCACGCGCTCCACCATCGCCTGCGTGCGTATGTGGTGCGCGGCCGAGTCCTGAAAGTACGAGCGCACGCGATTGCGCAGCGAGATCGCCTTCCCGATGTAGAGAATCCCGCCCTTGGCATCGATCATCTGATAGACGCCGGGGAGGTCGGGGATCTGTGCGAGCGTGCGCTCGAGGTCGGCTTGCTGCTCTGGGGTCCGCATGATGTGGTTCGGGGAAACTCCTTCGAGGCGTACGCCGCCAAGACTTTGAAAAAACGCGCCGGATCATGGAAGAGCGTCTGGCTTCATGGAGGTTGCCGCTTCGGCAGTGGCAGCGCGACGCGTTCGACGCGTGGTGGGCCGACCGTCCGAAGGACGCGCTCATCGTCGCGACGCCCGGCGCGGGCAAAACGCGATTCGCCGCGCGCCTCGCGCACGCGGTGCTCTCCTCGCGCATCGCGCGCCGCGTCCTGACCGTCGTCCCGCGCGAGCATCTGAAGGCGCAGACCGCGATGGCGATGGCGCAGGCCGGCATCCGCATCGATCACCGCTTCGAGAACGCCCACGGCGGTCTCGCGCCCGACGTGCACGGTGCCGCGATCACCTACCAGCAGATCGCCGCCGCCCCCGACCTCTATCGCAAGCTTCTCGCCGTTCCAACCCTCGTGGTCCTCGACGAGATTCACCATGCGGGCGACGCCGCGTCGTGGGGAGCCGCGCTGAAGGACGCGTTCGCGCGCGCCGTACACCGCATCAGCCTCTCCGGCACGCCATTCCGTTCCGACGGCAGCGCGATTCCCTTCGTGCGCTACGAGCGCAGCGAGTGCGTCTCCGACTTTTCCTACGGCTACGCCGACGCGCTGCGCGACGGCGTCTGCCGACCGCTCTTCTTTCCGCTGCAGGGCGGCTATGCCGAATGGGTGAGCAAGGACGGCGAGCTCCACGCCGCCTCGTTCGATCAAGCGCTGCGTTCGCGCAGCCGCATGAGCGAACGCCTGCGCACCGTGCTCGTGCACGAGGCCTGGATCGGCGACGTGATCGGCAAAGCGCACGAGCGCCTGCTGGAGCTGCGACGCACCGAGCAGCGCGACGCCGCCGGGCTCGTCATCGCGATGAATCAAGAGCACGCACGCAAGCTCGCCGCGCTCGTGCACGCCCGTACCGGACACGAGCCCGCGCTCGTGCTCTCCGACGAAGACGGCGCATCACGCAAGATCGCGGGCTTCGCCCGCAGCGCCGAGCCGTGGATCGTGGCCGTGCATATGGTCTCCGAAGGCGTCGATATCCCGCGCCTGCGCGTCGGCGTCTACGCGAGCAACGTCGTCACCGAGATGTACTTCCGCCAGTTTTGCGGACGCTTCGTGCGCGCGCAGCGCGGCGGCGGCTTGCAGCACGCGTTCGTCTATCTGCCCGACGATCCGCGCCTGCGCGAACTCGCATCACGCATCACCGCCGACGTGCGCGGCGTGCTGCACGTCAAACGTGAGTTCGACGAGCTTGCGCTCGCCGAGCGCGTGCGCACCGAACGCGGCGAGGTCGACAACCGCTTCGAAGCGATCGCCGCGAACGTCGACGGCGAGCGGGTGCTCGATTTCGGGCCCCTCTTCAACCCGCAGGCCTATCTGCACGAGCCGGAGCCGGAGGCACAGGCGCCGCTCGCGGTCGCACTCGAGGAGCATCGGGAGCCCGAGCCGGAGGAGCCGATTCTCAGCATCGCCGAGGAGAAAGAGCTGCTGCGTCGCTCGCTCTCGGGGCTCGTCGCGCAGCTCTCGCAGCGTCACCGTATCGAGCATCGTCGCATCCACGCGACGCTCAACCAACGCTACGGCGGACCGATCGCCCGGGCGACGGTGGAGAGCCTACGCAGGCGGCGCGCCGCCGTGCTCAGTTGGCTCGAGCGCGGCTACGACGGGCCATGACGTAGGCGACGACGCCCGCGACGACCGCGAGCACGAGCACGATCAGGCCCCACTTGTGAAAGAGCGGCAACACCGTGTCGAAATGCGCGCCGAGCGCATTGCCGAGCTCGATCAGTGCCGCGCAGAACACGGCCGAGCCGAGAAAATACCACAGGTAGAAGTGCGCGAGGTTCATCTCCGCGAGGCCCGCCGGAATCGAGACGATGCCGCGGATCACGGGCACGAACCGGCAGATGAAGATCGCGAAGTTGCCGTAGCGTTCGAAGAACGCGTGCACGCGGTCGAGATTGGCGTGCGTGAGGTGCACGTACTTGCCGTAGCGATCGATCAGCGGACGCCCGCCGAAGCGGCCGATCGCATAGCCCGCCGACCCGCCGACCATCTCGCCCGCGACCGAGACCGCGATCGTCGCCCAGAGAAAGGGCAGATGGCCGGTCGCGGTGAGGGCGCCCGCTGCCGGGAGCACCACCTCGCTGCCGATCGGGGCGCCGATGTTGCCGAGCGCCATGCCGATGAAGAGACCGCCGTAGCCGAAGGTGTCGACCAGGCCGATGATCAGCTGCTGGAGATGTTCCACGCGAATCCTTACTCGAGCGAGGGAGCGGGGTTACGGACGGCCCGGCGCAGGAGCTCGGCGGCGAGGCTTCCGCCCTCGGCGCGAACGGCGGCGAGCAGATCGGCGGGCTCGACCTCACGGTCGCCCGCGCGAGCCTCGGCGAGCGCAACGACCTTGCGCACGCGCGGCGTGACCAGAATGCCTTCCCAGAGCCGTTCCTCGGCGCTACCGAGCGTGCGGCGCACCTCGGCGTGGAGCTCGCGCACGTCTACGCCCTCGGCGCGAAGGTCGGCCAAGATCTGCGGGTCGTGCTCTTCGAGCAATGCCAACGTCAGGTGCTCGGCACCCACGTAATATTGGTTATGATTGCGGCATTCTTGCTCGGCCGCACGTAAGACGCGACGCGATGCCGGACTGAATCTGGAGAACACCGAGCTGCGCTGGTCATCCGTAGGAAGTAAACCGGGGCTCACGGCGACTCCGCCGCAAGCCCCGGGCTTGGAAGCTATCGGGGCGACTGGATTCGAACCAGCGACCTCTACGTCCCGAACGTAGCGCTCTACCAAGCTGAGCCACGCCCCGACAAAACTCCGCCTTATTCTGAGATTCGGACCCGGCTCCTGCAACCAGGGGAAACTCGTGAGCTCTGGGAACGCTCCTACTCGCTCATGAGATACCTGATCGTCGGGTGCGGCCGCGTCGGCTCCGCACTCGCGAAACTGCTCGACGCGGACGGCCACGAGATCATCGTGGTCGACGAGAATCCCGCAGCCTTCAAACGCCTCGGTCAAAAGTTCAAAGGACACGTCGTGGTCGGCACCGGCATCGATTACGACGTGCTCAAGCGCGCGGGTGCCGCCGCGGCCGACGGCTTCGTCGCGGTCACCGACGGCGACAATCGCAACATCATGGCGGCGCTGATCGCGCAGCGGATGTTCAAGATCAAGCGCGTCGTCGCGCGAATCTACGATCCGCCGCGCGGGCAGATGTACCGCGAACTCGGGATTCAAACCGTCGTGCCGACCACCGTCGGCGCGAAACTGATTCGCGACACGCTCATGGAGCTGCCGTGGGATCCCGCCCACTCGTTCGATTACGGCAAGGTCACGTCGCTCGCCGCGATCGTTACCGAGGCCGACGCAGGCAAGACGATCGGCGAGATCGAGCGCCCGGGTCGTATCCGCATCGCCGCGATCCGCCGCGGCACGAGCGGCGTGATGGTCGCCTCGAACGACCTCGTGCTCGAAGTCGGTGACGAGATCAACGCCGTCGTCGCGCCCGAAGCGATCAGCGAATTCGCCACCATGTTTCACGGCGCCGTTCCGCAGCAGGCAAAGACCGCATAGATGTTCATCCTCATCGTCGGCGGCGGGAAGGTCGGTTCGTACCTCACCCGCGCGCTCATCAACCAACGGCATGAAGTCGTCGTCGTCGAAAAATACGAAAAGAAAGCCAAGGCGCTCGATACGCTAATCGATCGTCAGGTGACGCTGGTCGGCGACGGCTGCGATCCGACCGTGCTCGAAGCGGCCGGCGTCGCGCGCGCCGACGTGGTCGTCGCCGATACCGGCGATGACGAAGATAATCTCGTCGTCGTGCTGCTCACCAAGAAGAAATCGAGCGCGCGCTGCATCGCGCGCGTGAACAACCCGCGCAACAAGCAGATCTTCGACTCGCTCGATCCCGAAGATCCGGTCACGGTCATCTCGTCGACCGAGATCATCCTCGACGTGCTCAACGAACACGTGAACGCGGCGAGCTACACCGCGGCGCTCGAGACGATGCACCTCTTCGGCAAAGGGAACCTGAGCCTGGTGCGCATCAGCGTGCCCGAGAACTCGCGCACCGCGAACCGCACGCTTGCGGAGCTCTCGTTGCCGCGCAACAGCGTGATCGTCGCGATCGAGCGCGAAGGCGAGAGCGAGATGCTGATTCCGACGGGCGACACGCAACTGCGCGTCGGCGACCGCATCGTCGCGGTCGTCAAGAACGGCGCCGCCGAGAAGCTCCAGGCCGTCTTCTGCTAACGGCGCGGCGCTAGATGTAGCCGCGCCGTAGCGCGGTGACGGCGGCCTGCGTGCGGTCGGCCGCGCTCAGTTTCTCGAGGATGTCGCGGATGTGCCCCTTCACCGTACCGAGGCCGATGTTCAACTGCTCGGCGATCTCGGTATTGGCCTTGCCCTCGGCGATCAGCCGCAGCACCTCCGACTCGCGCGGCGTAAGCGGTGATTCGCCCGCGGGCGCGGCCCGGGGCGAGAAGCGCGCGAGCACGACGTGCGCAATGCGCGGATCGAAGTACGCCCCGCCCTCGCGCGCAATGCGCACCGCGTCGACCAGGACGTCGAGCGGCGAGGATTTCAGGCAGTACGCATCGGCGCCGGCGGCGAGCGCGGCGATCACTTCTTCTTCCACGTCGACCATCGTCATGATCACGATGCGCACCTCGGGGAAGGCCCGTTTCACGCGTTGCGTGAGCGCGATACCGTCGAGTCCGGGCAACCCGAGATCGATCACCGCGACGTCGGGCTGCGTGCGTTCGATCGTCGCGTAGCCCGCGACACCGTCGGCCGCTTCGCCCACGACATCGAATGCCGTACCGAGTGCGGTCTTCATGCCTTCGCGGGTGAGGGCGTGATCTTCGACGATGACGACGCGAGGCGCGCGATCGCTCACGAGTGCTCTCCTTGCAGCGGGAGTTCGATCGAAAAGATGCTGCCGCGCGGCTCGCGCGGTTCGTAGCGCGCACGGCCGCCGTATTTTTCGGCGATGCGTCGCACGATATAGAGTCCGAGCCCCGTGCCCCCGCCCGCGCGCGTACCCGCGAAGCGAGCGAAGAGCGCGGCGCGGCGTTCCTCGGGAACGCCGTAGCCGTCGTCGCGCACGGCGATCGTCACCTCTCGTGCATCGCGCCGGATCGCGAGTTCGACCGTACCGCCCGTCGGAACGGCGTCGATTGCGTTCGCGGCCAGATTGGCGACCGCGCGGCGCAGCTCGTCGACATCCGCGGTAAGCACCGCATCCTCCGCGTCGGCGGCGAGCGCCAGGGTGACGCCGCGCACCTCGGCGACCGGCGCAAGCTCGTCGCGCACGCGCTGCACGACGCCGCGCACCGCGACCGGCGCCGCGCGGCGCGAATCCTCGCCCGCTTCGTAGCGTGCGACCAGCAGCAGCGTTTCGAGCAGGCGCCGCTGCCCCGCGTTCGATGCGAGCATCGTGCGCGCGATATCGCGATAGCGTTCGGGCAGCTCGCCGTACGCGCCGTCGAGCGCCTGCTGCAGCGTTACATCGGCGGCGGTGAGCGGGGTGCGCAGATCGTGCGCGAGCGCATAGACGATGTCGCGGATCACGTCGTTGCGTTGCTGCACTTCGTCTTTCTGACGCGCGATCTCGTCGTTCTGCTGCGCGAGACGCACGAAGAGCTGCGCCTGTTCGATCGCAACCGCAAGGTTCCCGACGAAATCATCGAAGGCCGAACGCTCGGCGCGGGTGGGACGATGCGTGCGCCACGAGAGCGCGAGCGCGATCTCCGTACCCTCGACGGGCAGCGCCGCAACGAGCGCGGATTCCCCGATCAGCCGCCCGAGCGGCTCGTCGGCGTCGATGGCGACCACGCTGCCCGACGCGCGCGCGCGCTCGATGCTCGACGCCAGTTCCGGCGCGAGCGCCGCACGTCGCGTCTGCACGTCGGCGTCCTCCGCCGTCATCTCGTAGAGATCCGCAACGTCGATCGACGACGCTCGGGCAGCGACGACCACGCGATCGGCACCGGTGAGCGCGCGCGCTTCGCGGACCGCGGCACGCAGGATCAATTCGTGATTCAGGCTCGCGCGTACGTGCTCCATCGCATGGCGCAGCGCGCGTTCGCGCTCGATCTGCCGCGCGCGCTCGTCGGACTCACCCGCGCGGCGCGCGCTCTCCTGGGCGCGGACCGTGAGCACGCCGACCAGCAGAAACGACGCGCCCGCCAAGATGCGATCGCCCACCGCGATCGTGTCCCAACGATACCCGGCCTGCACGCCGTTCACGTACCCGGAGACCACGTTCGCGAGTTCGGCGAGGAGGATCAACCGCATCGTGAGCCGGGGCTGCAAGGCAAGCGACGCAAGCGCGATCGGGCCGTTGAGCAGGATCGCCGCCACGAAGAGCTGCGGCGTAAAGATATCGATAACCCAGGCGAGCGCGAGCAGAGCGTAACAGAGCCAGGCCATCACCGAACCCGCCTTCGCGCGCAAGCATTCCACGCCTGCGCCGCGAAGCGTGGCCGACGATGGAACGCTCCTCCCCCGAGCAACTGCTGCGCGAATACGGCGAACGCGCTCGGCTCGTCGTCTATGTCGCAGCCGCCCCCGGGGCGGGCAAAACGCGGCGCCTGCTCACCGACGCGCACCGCCTGCAGCTCGCCGGCAAGCGCGTCGCGATCGGCTGGATCGAGACCAAGGAGCGCCCCGACCTGGAGCGTCTCGCGGAGGGCTTCCCGCGGGTTCCGCCGCGCAGCGTGCGCGTCGCGGAGAGCGCCTACGACGAGTTCGACCTCGACGCGGCCCTGGCCGCGAAACCCGATGTCGTGATTCTCGACGAACTCGCGCACGATAATTTGGGCGAGAGCCGTAACGCCAAGCGCTGGCAGGATGCGCTCGCGCTGCGCGAAGCGGGCATCGGCGTAATCGGTGCCTTCAACATCGCGCACCTCGAAACGGTCTCGGCGACCGCCGAATCGCTGCTCGGCCACCCGGTGCGCGCCGTCATTCCCATCTCGTTCCTCAAGAGCGCCGACGACGTGATCGCGCTCGATGCATCGCCGCAGCTGATTCGCCGGCGACTCGCCGACGGCAAGATCGTTCAGCCCGACGATATCGCCCGCGCACAGAGCGGTGCGTTCAAAGAGACCACGCTGAAGATGCTGCGCGAACTGCTGCTGCGCACGATCGACGATCTCACGATTCCGATCGTGGCGGCCGCGAGCGTGTCGAGCGCGATCGCGCTCGTGCCCGCCGGTATCGACGCGCGGCGCTTTCTCGAACGCGGCGCACCGGTAGCCGCGGCTTTCGACCTGCGCCTCGAGATACAACCCGACGAAGGCGTGGATACGCGCGAGATCGAGCGGGCCGCAAGCGAGCTCGATGCGGACGTGCTGCCCGCCGCCGACCTGCAGCGCCTCGACACCGGCAGCCTGCGCGCCGCGATGGTGGCGCTTCCGAACGAGAAGCTCGCGAGCAAGATCGTCAACGCACCGGTCGAGCGCGACATCTTTATCGTCGATGCGACGCAAACGTACCTCGAACGCTCCGTCTTCACGACACCGCTCTCCGCCACGCTCGGCGATCGCATGCGCGTCGGCTACGGCAAGCTCACCGTATTTCTCGGCGCCGCGGCCGGAGCCGGCAAAACGTACGCGATGCTCGATCGCGGCGCGCAGCTGCGTGCCGACGGGATCGACGTCGTCATCGGGTTGGTCGAAACCCACAAGCGTCCCGAGACCGAAGCCATGATCGGCGATTTGCCGATCGTGCCGCGCAAGACGATCACGGCGGACGGCATCACCTACGCCGAGATGGATCGCGAGGCGATTCTCGCGCGTAAGCCGCGCGTCGTGTTGGTCGACGAACTCGCGCATACCAATGCGCCCGGCTCCCTGGCGCCCAAACGCTTCATGGACGTGCTCGCCTTCCTGCGCGCGGGCATCGACGTCGTCACCACCCTGAACGTCCAACATCTCGAAGCGCTGAGCGACGTCGTCTATCGGCTGACCGGCACGATCGTACGCGAGACGCTGCCCGACGGCATCCTGCCGCTCGCCGACGAAGTGATCTTGATCGACGTCTCCCCCGAGACGCTGCGCGAACGGTTGCGCGCCGGAAAGATCTACCCGCGCGAGCGCATCGAGACGGCGCTCTCCAACTTCTTCCGCACCGAGAATTTGGCGTCGCTGCGCGAACTCGCGGTACGCGAAGCCCTGCGCGCGCGCACCCGCGAGCGCATCAGCGCGCCCTTCGGACGGCTGCTGTTGAGCGTCGTCGCACGCCCCGAAGACGCGATCCTGATTCGAAAGGCGAGTCGCTTGGCCGCGCGGCTCGAAGTCGACTTCGCGATCGCACACGTGGCCGAACCGCGCGATTCCGTCGATGCCGCCTGCCTCGCCGAGTTCGAGCGCATCGCGCGTTCGATCAATGCCGGCTGGCGCGACGACCGCGCCCCCGATGCGGCGAAGCGTCTGATCGAGATCGCGCGCGAGGTTCCGGAGACGGTGGTCGCCGTCGGCGGAACGCATCGCGCACCGCGCTGGCCCGCGCGCAACGCCTTCGCGCGCCGTCTGCTCGATGCGAATGCGAAGGAGTTGATCGTGCTCGCACGCCCGAAGCCGAACGCCCCGAACGCCGACGACGAGGACGCCTGAACTACCAGCGATAGCGGTTCACGCGCACCGCGAGGTCGCACGCACCGTAGAGCGTAAAGGCGCCCGCGACCCAACGGCAGGTGATGACGAACGCCGACGGCGCGTGGTTCATCGCGAGCACGAAGACGAGCATGCTCGCAAGGAACCACACGACCGCGAACGGCAGCGGGCTATGACCGAAGAGCGTCGAGCGCAAGGTTCAGCTTCAGCACGTTCACGCGCGGCTCGCCCAGGATGCCGAAGGTTCGTCCCCGGACCGAACGCGCGATCAACGCATTCACGGCTGCGAGCGCGAGTCCGCGCGCCTTCGCGACGCGCGGCGCTTGATAGTACGCCGCCTCCGGGCTGATGTCGGGATCGATACCGCTTGCGCTCGAGGTAACGAGATCCATCGGGATCGGCAGGGTCGCATCGGGATTTTGCCGCTTCAGGTCCGCGATCGCGGCACGGGTGGCGTCGATCAGCTTCTTCGACGACGGGCCGAGGTTCGTGCCGCCGGTCGAGGTGGGATCGTAGCCGTTCTTTCCTGCCGCGGAGGGACGCCCGTGAAAGTAGCGCGGTGAGGTCCAAAGCTGCCCGACGATCGCCGAACCGACGACGCGCCCGTCGCGCGTGACGAACGAGCCGTCGGCTTGCCGCGGAAAGAGCAGATGCGCGAGCCCGGTCATCGCGAGCGGGTAGAGGAGCCCGAGCAGCACGACCGAGACGATCGTGAAGCGAACGGAGGTTCCGAGTTCTTTGAGCATGATGCGTGCCTTACGTGAGATGCAGCGCGGAGAGAAGCATGTCGATCAGCTTGATGCCGACGAAGGGAACGAGAATGCCGCCGAGTCCGTAGATCAGCACGTTCTCGCGCAGCACCGCGTCGGCGCCCTTGGGTGCGTATTTCACGCCGCGCAGCGCGAGCGGCACGAGCGCGATGATCACGAGCGCATTAAAGATGACGGCGGAGAGAATCGCGCTCTGCGGGGTGGCGAGGTGCATCACGTTGAGCACCCCCATCGCCGGGTACGCGGCGGCGAACATCGCGGGCAGGATCGCGAAGTATTTCGCCACGTCGTTTGCGATCGAGAAAGTGGTGAGCGCGCCGCGCGTCATCAGTAACTGCTTGCCGATCTCAACGATCTCGATGAGCTTGGTGGGATCCGAGTCGAGATCGACCATATTGGCCGCCTCTTTGGCCGCTTGCGTCCCCGAGTTCATCGCGACGCCGACATCGGCTTGCGCGAGCGCGGGAGCGTCGTTCGTGCCGTCTCCGGTCATCGCGACCAGTCGTCCCGACTGCTGCTCGCGTTTGATGAGCGCCATTTTCGTCTCCGGGGTCGCCTCGGCGAGAAAATCGTCGACACCCGCCTCCGTCGCGATCGCGGCGGCCGTGAGCGGATTGTCGCCCGTGATCATCACCGTGCGAATGCCCATCGCACGTAGCCGATCGAACCGCTCGCGCATATTCGGCTTGAGAATGTCCTTGAGATGGATCACGCCCAACACGGCCGCGTTACGCGCGAGCAGGAGCGGCGTTCCGCCCGCGCGCGCGATGCGTTCCACATGTGCCGCGAGATCGGCGTGCGGTTCGCCGCCCGCCACGCGCACCCAGGCGATCACCGCGTCGGGCGCGCCCTTGCGAATCATCGTGCCGTCGGGCAGATCGACCCCGCTCATGCGCGTGTACGCGCTGAACGGCACGAAGGTCGCCTCGGCGGGGTGATCCGTCGAGATTCCGGCTTGCGCCGCGAGCAACACGATCGAACGGCCTTCCGGCGTCTCGTCGGCGACCGAGGAGAGATGCGCGCACGATGCCGCGTCGCGCGCCGACACGCCGTCGGCGGTGATGATCTCGGTTGCGTGCCGATTGCCGAGCGTGATCGTACCGGTCTTGTCGAGCAGCAGGGTATCGACGTCGCCCGCCGCCTCGACCGCGCGCCCACTCATCGCAAGCACGTTGCGCTGCATCACGCGATCCATACCGGCGATCCCGATCGCCGAGAGCAATCCGCCGATGGTGGTCGGAATCAGACAGACGAGCAGCGCGATCAGAACCGGCAGCGTCTGCCGCGCTCCGGCGTAGATCGAATACGGCAGCAGCGTCGCGACCGCGATCAAAAAGACGATCGTCAATCCCGAGAGCAGAATCGAGAGCGCGATTTCGTTCGGAGTTTTCTGACGCTGCGCGCCCTCCACGAGACCGATCATACGATCGAGGAAGGTCTCGCCGGGATTGGCGGTGATGCGCACCTCGATCGTATCGCTCAAGACGCGCGTGCCGCCGGTCACGGCGCTGCGATCGCCGCCCGCTTCGCGAACGACCGGCGCGGATTCTCCGGTGATCGCCGACTCATCGACCATCGCGGCGCCGCGCGAGACCTCGCCGTCGCCGGGGATCACCTCGCCCGCTTCCACGCGCACGATGTCGCCCTTGCGCAGCAGGCTCGAGGCGATCGTCTCGACCGTATCGCCGACGACGCGCTTCGCGAGCGTGTCCGATTTTGTTCGTCGCAGCGTGTCGGCCTGCGCCTTGCCGCGCCCTTCGGCCACGGCCTCGGCGAAGTTCGCGAAGATCACGGTGAACCACAGCCACGCGGAGATCGCGAAGTCGAAGCCCAGTTGCGGCGTGCGAGCGAGTACGTCGCGCGCGAAGAACAGCGTGGTGACGAGCGCCCCGACCTCGACGATGAACATGACGGGGTTGCGCATCATCCAGCGCGGATCGAGTTTCTTGAACGAATCGCCGATCGCGCGCAACGCGATCGCGCGGTCGAAGAGCGGTCGCGCCTGCGGGCGGCGCTCCAAACGGCGTTGCGAGAGCATTAGAACGTCTTTCCTTGGAGCACGAGCAGGTGCTCGACGATGGGACCGAGCGCATCGGCGGGCAGGAACGTGAGCGCGCCGACGATGAGGATCGTCCCGAGCAGCAGTGCGACGAAGATGCCGGAGTTGGTGGTGAAGGTGCCGACGTTCTGGGCGACGGCCCGTTTGCCGGCGAGCGCGCCCGCGAGCGCGAGGACCGGAACGATCACCGCGAAGCGACCGAAGAGCATATTGATCCCGGTTGCGACGTTGTAGAACAGATTCGGTCCGAGCCCGGCGAAGGCCGAGCCGTTGTTCGCGTTGGTCGAACTGAACGCGTAGAGGATCTCCGAGAACCCGTGCGGACCGGCGTTGTTGAGCGTTGCAAGACCGGCCGGCGTAACCGACGCGATCGCGGTCGGCACGAGCACGAGGATCGGCGTCACCAGAATCGCGAGGATCGCAAACTGAACTTCACGCCGTTCGATCTTCTTCCCGAGCAGCTCCGGCGTGCGGCCGACCATGAGCCCCGCGATAAAGACGGTGAGCACCACGAAGACGATCATCCCGTAGAGACCGCTGCCGACGCCGCCGAAGACGATCTCGCCCAACTGCATGTTCACGAGGGGCACCAAGCCGCCGAGGGCCGTGAACGAATCGTGCATCGCGTTGACGGCGCCGCACGACGTATCGGTCGTTACCGTCGCGAACAGGGCCGAGGCAGCGGCGCCGAAGCGCACCTCTTTACCTTCGAGGTTTGCGCCCAAGACGCCGAGCCGGTGGACGAGCGGATTTCCGGCCGCTTCCGCCGCGTACGCCGCGGCGAATCCGGCGAAAAAGAGCAGCGACATCGCCGCGAAGATCGCCCATCCTTGCCGCGTATCACCCGCCATGCGTCCGTAGGTGTACGTCAGACCCGCACCGAGCGAGAAGATCAGGATCAGCTCGATGAAGTCGGTCAGCGGGTTCGGGTTCTCGTTCGGCGATGCCGAATTCGCGTTGACGAAGCCGCCGCCGTTGGTGCCGAGTTCCTTGATGACTTCTTGCGAGGCCATCGGACCGCCGGTAATCGTCTGCGTCACGCCGGTGACGGTTGTGACTTCGCGATAGGCGTTGAAATTCTGCGGGACGCCCTGCCATACGAAGAACAGCCCCACCACGACGGAGATGGGCAGCAGCACGTAGAGGCAGCAGCGCGTGAGATCGACCCAGAAGTTCCCGAGCGTCTTCGCCGAGGTGCGCACGACACCGCGAATCACGGCCATCGCGATCGCGATGCCGGCTGCCGCCGAGACGAAGTTGTGCCACGCCGGACCCGCCATCTGCGAGAGATAACTCATCGTGCTCTCGCCCGAGTAGAACTGCCAGTTGGTATTGGTCGTGAAGCTTACCGCGGTATTCCAGGCGAGATCGGGGGCGAAATTGCCGAAGTGTTGCGGATTGAACGGCAGGCGCTGCTGCGTACGCAGCAAGACGTAGAGATAGACGAGGCTGATGAGCGAGAATGCGAGCACGCAGAGCGCGTAGACGAACCAACTCATCTCCTCGTCTTCACGAACGCCGCTCAGACGATAGATCGCTCGCTCGACCGGAACGAGGACCGGCGAGAGGAGCGTGCGTTCGCCTCCGAACACGCGCATCATATACAGGCCGAGCGGTTTCGTGAGCGCGAGAACCACCGCAAAAAACGCAATCGCCTGCAGCCAACCGATGATCGTCATCGTTGCTCCTAGAATTTTTCCGGACGCAGCATCGCGTAGATCAGATACGCGAGCGCACCGATGGTGAGAATCAAACCGAGGATATCGTCGACGTTCATCGCCTTACACCCGTTTGCAGCCGGCGACGTAGCGGTCCAGGACGTAGAACGATACGATCGTGAGCACGATCATTCCGATTTCGAGCATGTTAGAATTGCACTCCGAACTCGACGAGGTAGCGATGTTGCATGGCGGATCGCCCCGATGATCCGAACGCGAGTCCCGGCTGAAAGCCCCGCACCGTCACCGCGCTGAACTCGGCGCGCGCAAAGAACGGACCGGGATGGTAACCGGGGGTGATCGTCCAGTCGCTCGCGCGGCTCCCCGCGCCGTAGCCGAGCAGATCGGCGTTCGGGGAGCGATCGCCCGGGGCACTTGCGTTCGCGGCGCTCTCGTAGCGCGCGGCGAGCGAATAGGTCGGGTTGAACGCGTAGTCGGCGAGCACGGCGAGCGCCGATGCGCGCTCGCTCGTCGTATAGCCGAGGCGTGCCGACGCGGGCGAACGCACGAGCAGGAGATAGGGTAGGAGCTGCAGCTTGCCGATCTGCCGCGTGAGCATCAGATCGACCTCGGCCTTATTCGCAATCGCGCTCGTTGCATTGCCGGGCGTATCGCGCCCCGGAAGGATGACGGCGAGCTGGAGGTCGGTGGTCGCGCTCGGCGCCCAGCCGACGAGGCCTTCGAGCGCGCGACCTGCGTTGCCGGCGTAGTAGCCGTCGTTGAGCTCGATATCGCCGGTGAACTTCCCCTGCGTGTAGGTCGCGCGGATACCGCGGCTGATCGTCGGTTCGAGCGCAAAGCCGATCCCGCGTTCGACGTTGATGTTTTGGTAGGTGAACGCGCTCTCTTGACCGAGCAGCGTCGTCTGTTTGCCGACCGAGAGCGTAAGGTGCGCGGTGACGTCGTAGGCGAGATAGGCGACCGGGACGACACCGAAGAGCGAGGTATTCGCGCCCTGCTGCGTGGTGGGATTCACCGCGGCACCGACGGTCGGCAGGTTGTACGCGCCGACGGTGACGCCGCCGCGTAGCGGGCCGGTATTCTTGGTGAGGGTGAGGAGCGCGTTGCTATCCTCGGTGCGGCTGGTAAGATCGGCGCCGCTCGGCGTATCGAGCGCGCCCGTCGCGTTGACCTCGCTCGTATGCACGGTCATGAGCGAGAACGCTCCGTCGAGCGCATAGGCGGGCGCGGGGCTCGGTGTCGGTGCGGGAGACGGGCTCGGTGACGCACCGATCAGCGCGGCGAGCAGGATGGCCGGGAACATATCGACCTCAGGCTACGCCGCGCCGAGCCGCTCTGCCAGCCTCCGAATGGATGATCCGTTCGGCCGTTCGGCCCTAGGCGTGCGGCTCCAGATCGAGGCGTTCGATGCGTCGTTCGTAGGTGAAGGCGCCGAGCAGCACCGTGACCACAACCACGAAGAAGGTGGCATCGATGACCGTCGCCCGCCCGGGGATCGATGCGGGAACGCCGAGCGCGAGCGCGAGCGAGAGCGCCCCGCGCACGCCCGCGAGGCGCACCACGACCTTCCACGATTGCATGAAGCGGGGTGCGAAGGCGAGCAGTCCGTAGGCAAGCGCGATGCGCGCGAGGAGCACGGCACCGAGCGTCCAGAGCAGAATCGCGCGCAGTGCCCAGAGATGCATCACCTCGACCGCCGCGCCGACGAGCACGAAGAGCAGGGCATTGGCGACGGTCGAGGCGAGATGCCACGCACGCTCCACACCGCGTGCGACATCGACGCTCTCGTAGCGGCGTTCGAGCTCGCGCATGACGATCGCGCTCGCGATCACGGCGAAGATGCCCGACCAGTCGAATCGCTCCGCGACGAAATACGCGCCGTAGGCGACCGCAAAGGTGATGACGATCTGGAACACGGTCGGCACGCGCCGCCGTAGCGCGAACGATCCGGCATAGCCGATCGCGACGCCGCAGAGCACGCCCGCGAGCGTTCCGAGCAGCGCCTGCGCTCCGACGTGCAGGATCGCGGACGTCGACGCGGAGAGCAGCAGGGCCGCGATGATGGCGCGGTAGAGCACGACCGCGACCGCGTCGTTGAGCAGCGACTCGCTCTCCACGATGGTCGCGAGCAGCGGCGGCACGTTGAGACGACGGAAGATCGCGACGACCGCCACCGGATCGGTGGCGCTCAGTACCGCCCCGAGCACGAGCGCCGGTCCGAGCGCGAGCCCGCCGAACATCGCGACGACGATCGCCACCAGCGTCGCCGTAAGCGCGACGCCGGGGAGCGCGAGCAGCACGATCGGCAGCAGGCCGCGCCGCATCAGTCGTGCGTCGAGCTGCCATGCCGCTTCGAAGATCAGCGCGGGAAGGAACGCGTAGAGGGTCGCCGTGCGAAAGAGTTCGGTATATGCTCCGGGTCGCAACTCACCGATGATGAGTCCGAGGACGACCAGCGCACCGATCTGCCAGAGTTTCAATGCGTGTGCGTAAAGTTTCCGACGGCGACCCGTGCCCCGCGAATCGCCGCGATGGCGGTGCGCATGCCGAGCGGTTCACGCGGACGTCCCACCGCATCGAAGTACCACTCGGGATCGATGTTGAGCGTGCGCGTCTGGATCATGGTGACGGGAACCTCGCGCAAGAACGCCGTCATGGCCGCGATCTCCTCGGCGTCGTCGGTTACCCCCGGGTGGGTGAGCAGGTTCAGGCTCACGCGCAGCCCGCGCTTGACGGCGAGACGGATCGAGGCAAGCACATCGTCGAGCGCATAGCCGATCGGACGATAGTACGCGGCGTAGGCGTGGGGCCGGAATGAGTTGAGGCTCACGCGGACCGCCTGCAAACCCGCATCGATGCAGCGCTCCAGCCCGCGCGTCATGCTGCCGTTGGTGTTCAGATTGATCGTCCCGTTCGCACGCGCGGCGCGAATCTTTTCGATCGCCGACGCGATGACGATCGAGCGCAGCAGCGGCTCGCCTTCGCAGCCCTGCCCGAATGAGACGATCCCGTCCTCCACGCGCTCCAGGTGATGGATGCCGATGCGCGCCAGTTCGTCGGCCGTCGTTTCGAAGGCGATGCGGGTCTGCGGCGATGCGAGCCCCGTCTCCGGCTCCTGTTCGGAGATGCAGCCGACGCAGCGCGCGTTGCATTTCGGCGAGACGGGGAGCGCCGCTTCGCCGCGTTCCAAAAAGACGTTTTGCGCGGTGAAGCAGCCGTACTCGCGCGAACAGAGCGCGACTTGCGCGAGCACGCGGTTACCGGGATCGGCGCTCGTGCGGCGCTCCAACAGCGCTTCGAGTTCGCCGTCGGCGAAGTAGCGCGGCTGCCAATCCTCGCTCTCGTCGGTCTTCATCGCCGCGACGTACAACTCGTCGTCGATCACGCAGGCGAAGGTGTAGCCGAAGAGCGGAAGCGTCGGTGCGTTCGCCTCTTTTTCGTAGGCGGGCACGAGCAGGCGCGTATAGCCCGCGGGCAGCATCGCCGCGAGCGCATACTTGCCCCGCAACGCTCCGTGGGTCGTGAGCGCGCGGCGTCCCGGCAAGATCATCTCCACGCTTCCCGGCGGCGCCGGAATCAGTTCGTCGCGCAGCGCCGGACGCACGATGCCGCCGTCGGCGAGCGGCTCGAGGCCTTCGTCGTAGTAGATGCGTCCCGCGCGGTCGCAGTATGCGAGTCCGATCACGGAGCGGTCACGTCGGCGAGATCGATGCTCGTATCGAAGACATGGACGGCGGGACCGGTCATATAGGCCTCTCCTTCGCCGTCCCACGCGACGGTGAGTTCGCCGCCGGGGACGTGCACGGCGACGGGGGAGCGTGCCGCGCCGCGCGCGATCGCCGCGGCCGCCGAGGCGACCGCACCGGTTCCGCACGCCATCGTGAGCCCGACGCCGCGTTCGAAATGGCGCACGCGCAGCGTGCGTTCGTCCTCCACGACCGCCGTATGCACGTTGACGCCGTGCGGAAAGAGCGCGTGCGTCTGCAGACGCTCGCCGAGCATGCGCAGATCGACATCGTCGAGCGTCGCGCGAAAGAGGACGAGATGCGGATTGCCGGTATCCACCACGACCGCATCGTGCAAGCCCACCTCGCGTGCGAGGACGCGCGGCACGCCCATCCCTACGCGGATGCGGTACTCCGCACCGCGCGCGACGACGTCGGTGTGAATGATCCCCGCGAGGGTCTCGACGCGCAACGTGCCGCCGTCTCCGCGCTCGTCGGCGTAGCGCGCAACGCAGCGCACGCCGTTGCCGCACATCTCGGCCTCGCTGCCGTCGGCATTGATCACGCGCATCGCAAGGTCCGCGCGTTTCGACGCGCCGACGAGAAGCACGCCGTCGGCGCCGATACCGGCATGACGATCGCAGACGATGCGCGCGAAGGTGACGGGATCGTCGAGCGGAGCCGTGCGCGTATCGACGACCACGAAGTCGTTGCGCGCGCCGTGCAGCTTCGAGACGGCGACGCGCGCGCTCACGGGGCGGGCGCGGCCTCGACGGGCGCGGCGGGCGAGATCGTGGAGATCGCGTGCTTGTAGATCAGGTGCGTCTTGTGCTCGTATTCGAGCAGCACCGTGAACGGGTCGAATCCCGCAACGGTACCGCGCAACTGAAATCCGTTCATCAGGTACACGGTCACCGGCGTGTTCTGACGCTTGCACTCCGCGAGGAACGCGTCCTGAAGACTTCCGGGCATGTCCTCACCTTTAGGTCCAGCCGAGCTTTTCCCTTGCCGCGCGTTCCACGTCCGCGCGGGCGAGCGGCTGCGCCGCGGGCTCGCCGCGGAACCACGCGCGCTGGCGCCGCGCGTATCGCCGCGTCGCCCGCACGAGCGCGGCGCGCAATTCGTCCGCGGTGCACCACCCGCGCAGGTACGCGAGCGCCTGCGGATAGCCGACGGCCGATGCGGCCGCGGCGCGCGCGCCGATGCGCTCCGCCTCCGCCACGAGCCCCGCTTCGAGCATTGCATCGATCCGCCGTTCGATACGCGCGTCGACCTCGCTCGCCGCAACGTCGAGGAAGACCAGCAGCGACGGGATGCCCGCCTCGCGCAACGTGCTCCCGGTAAACTCCGTGCGACGCGCATCCGCGGGCGCGAGCGCGACTTCCAGCGCGCGCACGATGCGATAGGTGTCGTGCGGATCGAGCGCGGCGGCGCGCGACGGGTCACGCACTGCGAGCCACGCGTGCAGCACCTCGGGCGGGTGCACGCGCGCTTCGCGGGCGAGACGATCGCGCAGCGCCTCGTCGTGCTCGGGAGCGAGCGCCACGCCGCCGACGAGCGCACGAATGTAAAATCCGGTTCCGCCGACGACGAGCGCACGCTTCCCGCGCGCATGAATCTCGGCGATCGCCGCCGCCGCGTCGCGTGCGAAGCGCGCGGCGGAATACCGCTCGTGCGGATCGAGAAACCCGACCAGATGATGCGGTACGAGCGCGCGCTCGGCATCCGTCGGGGCCGCGGTACCGATCGGCATCCCGCGGTAGATCTGCCGCGAATCCGCTCCCACGATCTCCGCATCGAAACGCCGCGCGAGATCGAGCGCAAGCTCGGTCTTGCCCGACGCCGTCGCTCCCGCGAGGATCAGCACGCCGTTCGTCATCGAACGAGCCTTCGTACGTTCGCCTTCACAAGGCCTTCCGGAGAGCTGCACGCGCCGTTGCTACGCTCGGCATCGTCAACAAGGAGCACATCATGGCAAAGGCAACGACTAGCGACGTCATGACCAAAGAGGTCGAGACGATTCATGAAGACGAGACCGTCGATGCGGCGGCGCGGCGTCTGGCGAACGAAAACGTCGGCGCGCTTCCCATCGTGGACAAACAACGGCATCTCAAGGGCATTCTCACCGACCGCGACATCGTGGTGAACGTGCTCGCGCGCGGGCGCGATCCCAAGACCACGCACGTACGCGACCTCGAGGTCGGTGAGATCTACACGGTCGCACCGAGCGATTCGATCGAACGCGCGGGCGAACTGATGGCCAAGCACAAAGTCCGGCGCATTCCGGTCGTCGAACGCGGTGCGGTCGTCGGCATCATCTCCTCGTCCGACGTGGCGCGCACCGCCGATCCGGAGTTCGTCGTCAAGGTCTTTCGCGAGATCCTCACCCACTAGCGTCAGATGCGCTTGAACATCCGCGCGATGTCGTCGGGGTTCAAGCGCAGCATCGTGGGGCGGCCGTGCGGGCAGTGCATCGGATTCGCGCAGAGTTGGAGGCGATCCACGAGCGTCGTCATCTCGTCGAGTTCGAGGCGCTCGCCCGCGACGGTCACCGAATGACAGGCGAGCGAGGCCCAGATGCGCTCGCGCACGTCGCGGGCCTTCGGCTCATCGGTGAGGTCGTCGAGGAATCCGGCGAGATCGAAAGGCCGCGCGCCGTACCCCGCGGGCGTGGCGCTGATACGGTAGGTTCGCTCGCCGAAGGCTTCGATCTCGAGCCCACCCTCCTGCAACAGCTCGCGCGCGCGTTCGAGCGCGGCGCTCTGCGCCGCATCGAGTTCGACGACGATCGGCACGAGTAGCGGTTCGCTGGGCGCGCGATCGTGCGCGCGCGCAACGATCGTCTCGTAGGCGATTCGCTCGTGCGCGGCGTGCTGATCAACGAGCAGAACCGCATCGCCGTCGCTCGCCAGGATAAACGTGCGATGTACCTGCGAGAGCACCCGCAGCCGGCGCGCGGGAAGATCGTCGGGTGACCCGATCTGCGCTTCGAAGAGCGACTGGACGTGCGGCAGCGATGCATCGATGGCTTGCGGCGCGAGCGAGAGCCCGCCGCCCGCGCTCGCCTGCGGCGCCGTCGCATCGCGAAATCGCTGCATGGCATGATCCCGCAGCGTGGTCGCAATCGCGCGCCGTGCCGCATCGAAGACCTGCGTACCGTAGCGCAGCCGCACGTCGCTCTTTGTCGGATGCACGTTCGGATCCACGTGCTCCGGCGGCAAATCGAGAAAGAGCACGCCGTACGGATGGCGTCCGATCATCGCAAAGGTTTGATATCCAGCCGTCCAGGCGCCCGCGAGCAGCGTGCTGCGCAGCAAGCGGCCGTTGACGAACAGCAACTGCATGCGGCGATCGCCGCGGTCGCTACCCGGTGCGCTGATGAAGCCGCGCAGGCTGCCGTCGAGCGTCGGCGCCGCATCGCGTCCGAGCTCGATGAGCGTCGCCGCCGCCTCCCGCCCGAAGACCATCGCGAGCCGTTCGCGCAGCGTGGCGGTCGACGGCATGGTCCACACGTCTTTGCCGTCGTGGCGCAGCACGAACGTGACGTGCGGGTAGGCGAGCGCAAAGGTGGAGAGCCATGACGAGATCCGCGTGAACTCGGCGCTCGGCGATTTCAGATACTCGCGGCGTACCGGAACGTTGGCGAAGAGCTCGGTGACGGCAATCCGGGTGCCGACCGGTGCCGCCGCGGGCTCCACCGGCTCGGCCCGTTCGGCGTGGGCGACGATGCGCGAGCCGATCTGGGCGCTCGGCGTCCGCGAAAGCACGTCGAGCCGCGCGATCGCGGCGATCGAAGCGAGCCCTTCCCCGCGAAACCCGAGCGTCCCGATCGATTCCAGGTCATCCGCGACGCGGAGTTTGCTCGTCGCGTGGCGTCGCACCGCGAGCGGCAAGTCGTCGGGCGCGATCCCCGCACCGTCGTCGATCACCTCGATGTGCTCCGTGCCCCCGCGTTCGAGCACGACGACGACGCGGGCGGCACCCGCGTCGACAGCGTTTTCGACCAATTCTTTGACGACCGACTGCGGGCGCTCGATGATCTCGCCCGCGGCGATCTGACCGACGGTGACGGAGTCGAGGAGATGGATGAACGGCACGCGGGAACGATTCGCTCCCGCGTGCCGTACCTCCGCGCCTCCTCCTAGAGCGGACCGAGAGGAAGCGCGAACCAGACGAGGCCGTTGTAGGTGGGTACCTGGTTCTGCTGCATGAGCACCTCACCGTAGACGTGCACGAAGCGCATGACGTGGTACGAGGCGTCGATGGTACCGATCTGCGTCTGCGTGCCGAGACCGTCGTTGGTGAACTGTTTGCCGACCGAGACGAGCGCGCGATCGCCGATCGGTTCGTAGAGTTCGAACGACGAACCGTTGCTGCCGGCCGGAGCGAAGCCCGCACCGGGGTTTTGATCGTGCGCCATCTGATAGGTCGCGAGCACGCCCGGCATCCGTTTGACCGGATCGCGCTGCACGTAGAACGCGTGGGTGTAGTACTTGTCGAATCCGCCTTCGGGCAGCGGGAACGATCCGGTCGACCCGTAGTAGCCGAATTCGAGCGGATTCTCCGGCGTCGCGTAGGCGAGTTTGTACTGAAGCGTCTTGTCCGTA
Organism: Vulcanimicrobiota bacterium; assembly: GCA_027306785.1. Classification (GTDB taxonomy): domain Bacteria; phylum Vulcanimicrobiota; class Vulcanimicrobiia; order Vulcanimicrobiales; family Vulcanimicrobiaceae; genus REEB354. Next base: position 151,197 of record DAHUZB010000009.1, on the reverse strand, counting down.
TCGTTGCGGAAATCGCTTGCGCCGTCGAGATCGGTTCCCGCAGCGGTCCACGCAACTTCGGCGTCGAGCTTCTTGTGCACGTAGGCGAACTTGGCGCCCCAGCGGTTCGCGTCGACCTCGTAGGCGTGCTCGCCCACGGTCATCTCGGCCGACTGGAAGCCGGTCAGATCGAACCACTGCGCGTACGGGCTCGGCGCCGGCTCTTCGACTTTACCGACGAAGAGATGGCCGTCGCGATGGAACAGGTTATTGTACGCGACCCAGAACGTGTCGAGTCCGCCGGGTTGATTGCCTTGGACCACCCACTGTTGGACGTGATAGGTCCAATCGTTCGCCACGGCGCCGTCGAGATGGATGGCGAGGTTGCCGCCCTGCCAGACGGCGGCGTTCGGCCGCTGCTCGCTGTAGTTGGCCGAGGCGTCGATCCACACCGGATACTCGCGACGGAGGACGTGCGGATCGAGCGAGGCGTAGCCGGTACGATGGACGTAGCGGCCGTAGGCGTTGAGCGCGGGCACCTGCGTGTGGCAGAGCGAGCACTGCACGCCGTATGCTTGGGCGAAGTTCGGCATGGCCGATGCGCGCAGCGACGCGGCTCCGAAGAGGAGCGCGATCGCCGCGAGCGCGATGCTCAGACGTTTCATTGCACGACCTTCACCGTCAGCGTCATGTTCGGGTGACCGGCTCCGCACATGATCGCGCAGTGGAGCACGTAGGTGCCGGCCTTCTTCGGCGTCACCGTGATCGCGGTGAATTTGCCCGGCATGATCATCGTCATCGGGATGCCGAGATCATCCGACTGCAGGCCGTGCACGCCCTCGCTCGAGGTGAGGCGCAGCACTTGCGGCTCGCCGACGTGCAGCGTGATCGTGTTCGGCGTGAACTTCCAGTTCGAGGCGACGATGTCCATCGACGGATGCGCGAACGCACTGCCCGCGAACGTCAGCCCTAATGCCGCGGCGGCTGCGAACGCAAGAAAAGAAAGACGCTTCATCGTGTTCCACTCCATTTCATCGGGCGCGACTTGGTGCGCCCCTCGTGTGCTAGAGTACGCCCGGCGCCCGCCCGCATTCACGAATGGAATGTGAAGAGGAGAAGAAAAGCCCGGCTACTCCTCGTTCAAGAACGACAATTGTCGCTCCGCGTCCGCGACCCGCGTCGTCATCCGTTTGCGCAACGGGGCCTGCTCTTCGACATCGGCCTTGCCCGAGAGGGCGTCGGCGATCTCCTGTGCGCGCTCGACCACCGTCGAGGGCAGCCCCGCCATCCGGGCGACCTCGATCCCGAACGAGCGCGACGAACTTCCCGGCTGCACGCGATGCGAAAAGACCGGCGCGCCGCCGCGCGCGGTATTCTCGACCGCGGTAATGTGGTAGTTCGCAACGAGATTCCAATGATCGGCGAGCGCGCAGAGCTCGTGGAAGTGCGTTGCGAAGATCGCCATCGGCGCCTGCTCGTCGAGGCCGAGCAGATACTCGCAGATCGCCTGCGCGATCGAGAGACCGTCGATCGTGCCGGTGCCGCGTCCGACTTCGTCGATGAGCAGCAGCGAACGCCGCGACGAACGTCGCAGGATATTCGCGGCTTCGGCCATCTCCATGTAAAAGGTCGACTGCCCCGACGCGAGATCGTCGCCCGCGCCGATGCGCGTAAATATCCGATCCACCACGCCCAGGCGCATGGCGCGCGCCGGAACGAACGAGCCGAGCTGCGCCATGATGACCAGCAGCCCCGCCTGACGCAGGTAGGTCGATTTGCCGCCCATGTTGGGCCCGGTCAATAGGATGAAGCGATGTCCGCGCGCGTGCAGACGCAGATCGTTCGGCACGAAGTTCGTACGGAGGATCGCCTCCATCACCGGGTGGCGTCCGTCCTCGATCTCGACCGCGCTCTCGTCGTGAAAAGTCGGGCGCACGTAGCCGCGGTCGGCGGCGCAGCGCGCGAGCGCGCCGTAGACGTCGATCTCGGCGATCGCCTCGGCCGCCGCGAGCAGATCGTCGGTGCGCGCCGCGATGCGCTCGACCAGCGCTTCGTAGAGTCGCGCCTCGAGTCGCTCCTGGCGCGATTGCGCGGTTGAGATCGCGAGTTCGAGCTCTTTGAGCTCGGGCGTGATGAAGCGCTCGCCGTTGGTCAGCGTCTGCTTGCGCACGTAATCGGGCGGCACGCTCGCAACGTAAGCCTTGCTCACCTCGATCGCATAGCCGAACGCGCTCGCGTACTTCACCTTCAGCGATTTGATGCCCGTGCGCTCGCGTTCGCGCTCTTCCAATTCGGAGAGGCGCGAGCGCGCGTCGGTACGCAGGCTCACGCATTCGGCGAGCTCGGCATCGGCTTCGGGACGAATCACGCCGCCGTCGGCGAGCTGCGCGGGCGGCTCGTCGACGAGCGTGCGCTGCAGATCCGCGGAGAGATCGTCGAAGCCGCGCACGCGCTCGACGATCGGCGCGAGGGCGCTCGGCACGACCGAGGCGAGCGGCCGCAGCACGTCGAGCGTGCGGCGCAGCGAGGCCAGATCGCGCGGCAGCGCACGCCGAAAGCGCACCTTCTGCGCGATGCGCTCGATGTCGAAGCACCCTTGCAGCAGTTCTCGCGTGGCCTCGCGACGCGCGTGCTCGTCGAGCATCGCCTGCACCGCGTCTTGCCGCGCGGCGATCGCGTCGCGATCGACCAGCGGCGCGATGATCCACCGACCGAGCATGCGCGATCCCATCGCGGTCGCGCATTCGTCGAGCGTGGCGAGCAAGGTCGCGCGCGGGTTCTGCCCCTGCGCGCGGTTCAGCTCGAGATGTTTGCGCGTCGAGGGGTCGAGCGCGAGAAAATGGCGGCGTTGATAGAACTGCGGCACCTGCAATCCGCTCGCGCCGTTGCCGACGCCGGTCTTGCGAACGAACTCGCCGAGCGCGTCGAGCGCGCGATGCATCGCCGCGGCCTCCTCGAGCGAGAAGCCGTCGATCGGCGCGCGCTCGCGCGTCGCGACGAGGCCGAGTGACGGCGCCGCCACGCGTGCGCCGAGCGCCTCCATCGCACCCGCCATCGCCGCGCGCAGTTCGGCGGGCAGATCGGCGACGATCTCCGCCGGGCCGACGCGCGCGAGCTCCGCGAGCGCGTCGTCGTACGCGTTCTCGCCGCCGATCGCGGTAACCGCCGCATATCCGGTCGAGACATCGGCATACGCGATCGCGAAGGTCTCGCCCGCGAGCGCGAGCGCGGCCAGGTAGTTATGCGCTTTTCCGTCGAGCAATTGTTCTTCGATCAGCGTGCCGGGCGTGACGATCCGCACGACGTCGCGGCGCGTGAGTCGGTTGGGCACCGGGGCTTCCAACTGCTCGGCGAGCGCGACGATGAAACGCTGCTGCACGAGCTTGTGCAAGTATCCGGAGAGCGCGTGATGCGGCACGCCCGCCATCGCGACGCGTCGTCCGCCGCCCGCCTCTTTGCTCGTGAGCGCGATCTGCAGCGCGCGCGCCGCGGTCTCCGCATCGTCGCCGTAGGCTTCGTAGAAGTCGCCGACGCGCATGAGCAGCACCGATTCGGGATGCTTGGCTTTCAGCCCGAAATACTGCTCGAGCATCGGGGAGAACTTGACGTCGCTCACGGCGCCTCCGCTACAGCAGCGAGATGACCGGCCGCGCGACCGCACCGCCCGCGTCGGCGAAACGCTCGGCGCGTCGCAGGATCGTGCCGGTGCAGCCCCACACGTGCGCGGTCTCGACCGCGATATCGAGCCACGGCTCGCGCGCGTAGAGCGTCTCGTCGTAATCGGGCGGCATCGGCGCGATCACGGTGACGTTGTCGAGCGTCTTGGCGGCGAGCCTGGTTGCGTCTTTCTTCGACGGTCCCTGAATCAAGCAGCGCACCGTCGTGCCGATCTTCCGGTCGTGATAGGCGCGCGTCGCCGCGTTTTGCGCCTCGACCAAACGCGCGAAACGCGCCGACGACACGTCGGCGGGGACTTGCTCCCAGCGCGCCGCGGGCGTACCGCGCCGGATCGAGTAGATGAACATGAACGCGTTTGCGAAGACGCCGGTCTTCACGTAGTCGAGGGTCGCCTCGAAGTCGTCGTCGCTCTCGCCCGGAAACCCGACGATGATATCGGTCGTGATCGCCCAGGTCGGCAGATAGCGATGGATCAGCGCGACCTTCTCCTCGAACTGCGCGCGCGTATACTTGCGATTCATACGGCGGAGCATCGCATCGCTGCCCGATTGCAGCGGCAGATGCACGCGCGCGTTGAGCTGCGGCACGCTCGCGAGATCGGCGATGATCTTCTCGGTAAAATCTTTCGGGTGCGGCGAGATGAAGGTCAGGCGTTCGAGCCCCGGCAGCGCGGCCGCCGCCGTACAGAGATCGCCGAAGTCCTCGCCGGTCGCCGGATCTTTCCACGCGTTGACGGTCTGACCCACGAGCATCACCTCGCGCGCGCCCGCCGCGACGTGCGAGCCGATCTCATCGAGGATCTCGCGCATCGGGCGATGATCGAAGCGTCCGCGCACGTGCGGAACGATGCAGAAGGTGCAGTAGTACGAACAGCCGCGCTGCACCGTGACGAAGCCGCGCAGGTGCGAGAACGCGTCGGTCACCGCGTCGGCCGATCCGCCGAGCGGCATGATGAGCGCCCGTTCCGAAGCGTCGTCGTCATCGGGCGCGAGGTCGGCGAGCGACGGCCGCCACTCCGAGAGGCGATCGCCGAGCTCGACGAGCTCCTTGGTGCCGAAGACCGCATCCACGTGCGGCGCCAGGTGCTGCATCCGGTCGCGATCCTGCTCCGCGAGGCAGCCCATCACCACCAAGCGCACGTCGGGATCGGCCTCTTTGAGCACCTTGAAATGGTTCATGCGCCCGTACGCGCGCCGTTCGGCGTTGTCACGCACGGTGCAGGTGTTGAGCACGAGGACGTTCGCCTCTTCGGGCTTGACGGCGATGTCGTAGCCTGCCGCGGCGGCGCGATCCGCAATGTACTGCGAATCGGCCTCGTTCATCTGGCAGCCGAAGGTTTCGATATAGATTCTGGGCATAGCGATTGGCGCAGCGGCGCTGGGGGGCGCAGTTCGCCCCGCTCCGAATGGAGACCCCCGTGCAATTCAGTGAACCCACCGACGGCTCGATGCTCCGTCCCGCCACCGTCGCCGTCGTCGGCCGACCCAACGTCGGCAAGAGCGCGCTCTTCAATCGCCTGATCGGCCAACGCCTCGCCATCGTCGAGGACACGCCCGGCGTAACGCGCGATCGTCTCTACGCGATCTGCGAATGGCGAGGACGCACCTTCAGCATGGTCGACACCGCGGGCATCGATCCCGATGCGGACGCGGCGCACGGCGATCAGTTCGCCGACGCCACGCGACGCCAGGCCGAAGCCGCCGCCGCCGAGGCCGACGTGGTCGTCTTCGTGGTCGACGCGCAGACGGGGCTCCATCCGCTCGACGAAGACGTCGCGTCGATCCTGCGCAACAAACGCCGGCCGATGGTGTTGGTGGCGAACAAATGCGAGTCGCCGAGCGCCGCCGCCTCGATCTTCGGCGAGTTCTCGCGCCTGGGCTTCGGTGAGCCGGTCGCCGTCTCGGCGATCCACGGCGAAGGCACGGGCGACCTGCTCGATCGCATCGCCGACCTGCTCCCCGAGCAGGCGCCGAACGCGCTGCCCGAGGGTGAGCTCTCGCTTGCGATCATCGGCCGCCCGAACGTCGGCAAGAGCTCGTTGCTCAACGCCTTGATCGGCGAGGAGCGCGCGATCGTCTCCGACGTGCCGGGCACGACCCGCGACGCGATCGACACGATCCTCACGTGGCACGACCGCACCGTCCGGCTGATCGACACCGCCGGCGTGCGCAAGAAGCCCGAGGCGCACGGCGCGATCGAATACTACGCCGCGCTACGCTCGCTCAACGCGATCTCGCGCTGCGACATCGCCGTCCTGGTCTTCGATTCGATGGTCGGGATCACGGCGCAGGACCGCCGCCTCGCGGGCATCGCGATCGAAGAGCGTAAGGGCCTCATCATCGTCGGAAACAAGTGGGATCTCGCGCGCGAGCAGCAGGGCGAGTTCAGTCAAGGCGAGCTTGCCAACGTGATCCACGATCTGATGCCGTTTGCGAAATTCGCCCCGATCACGTTCCTCTCGGCGAAGACGAAACGCCGACTGGGCAGCCTGATGCCGGTTGTGCAAAAGGTCTCCGAGAACCTCGACCGCCGCATTCCCACGGCACCGCTCAACGCGCTGATCCGCGATGCGGTGCTTGCGCACCCGGCGCCCGCGGTGGGCGGCAAACTCTTCAAGGTCTACTACGCGACGCAGCCCGCCGTGCATCCGCCGGTCTTCGTCTTCTCGTGCAACGACCCGGACCTCGTGCAGCCGTCGTACAAGCGGTTTTTGGAGAACACGATCCGCCAGCACCACGACTTCGAAGGCGTGCCGCTCACGCTCGAGTTCCGCGCGCGCCGCGAGTCCGGGCAGGACGAGGGCTAAGCGGACTCGCAGGAGAGGCACGTGCTCGACGCCTTTTTCGTGATCCTCGTCGCCGGGTCGATCTCGTTTCTGATCGGCTCGATTCCGTTCGGCTATCTCATCGGCCGGGCATTCTACCGCACCGACATCCGTAAATCGGGCTCGGGCAACATCGGGGCCATGAACGCGCTGCGCACGCTCGGCAAGGGCGGCGCGGTCGCGGTGCTGCTGCTCGACGCCGCCAAAGGCGTGCTGCCCGCCTTCGTCGCGCTACGGCTCCACGAGATGCAGATCGGCTCGTCCCTACTGATCTGGTCGCACACCGACGTGCTCGCGAGCATTGCCGCCGCCTTCGCGGTGATGGGGCATTGCTTCTCGCCGTGGCTCGGGTGGAAGGGCGGCAAGGGGGTGGCGACCGCCTTCGGCGCGATCTTCGCGCTCTCGTGGCCCGCCGGGCTGGTCGTGATCGCGGGCTGGGTAGTCGGCGCACTGATCGTGACCCGCTTCTCGTCGGTCGGCTCGATGCTCGCCAATATCGTCGCGCCGTTCGCGCTCTTCTTCTTCACGCGTTCGATCGCCGAAGCCGCGTTCGGCGCGTTCCTCGCGATCTTCATCGTCTACACGCACCGCGAGAATCTCGAGCGCCTGCGAGCCGGGACCGAGAATCCGATCTCGCTCTTTTCGAAAAAGTCCGTGTAGCAGGCGACCGTGTCCGATTTCGGTATCGTCAACAACCTCGATGCAAACGCGGTCTCGCTGAACCTCGACCGTAGCCGCGCGCGCTTATCGAAAGAAGCACGCGCGCTGTCGTCGGGACTACGCATCGAGAGCGCCGCCGACGACCCGTCCGGCCTCGCGATCTCCGAAGAGCTGCAGACGCGCGTCGATGCCTTCACGGCCTCCTCGCAGAACGTGACGACCGCGCAGAACGCGGCGGCCGTCGCCGACGGAGCGCTCGCGACGGTCACCAACATCCTCCTGCGCATCCGCGCGATCGCGGTGAACGCCGCGTCGTCGATCTCGAGCAATCAGGATCGCGCGGACCTGCAGGCCGAGATATCGAGCCTCGTTCACGAGATCGATCGGATCTCCGAAAACACGAACTTCAACGGGCAGCATCTGCTCGACGGCAGCCACTCGGGATTCGTCGCCGCACAGCCGGCGGCGATGGACATCACCGCCAACAGCGTGCTCCCCTCGGCGTCGAGCGCGTCGGGAGCGGGGCTACTGCTCGAAAGTGCGACTTTCACCACGCAGGCACTACAGCCGACCATCTACTTCCGCGTGCTGCAAAACGTGACGGCCTCCGCGTCGCCGCAAACCGTGAAAGTCTCCGACGCGCAGTACATCCAAGCGGGCAGCGTCTTCTCGCTCGACGGCGCGACCGTGACCGTGCAGTCGGTCGACGCGGCGAACGGCACGATCAACGCCGTCTTCACGACGAACGTCGCGTCGGGCGATGTCGCGAGCCCCACCTTGAGCAGCACGATCACGGGCGCGATCGCCCCCGGAACGCAGCTCGTCACGCTGTCCTCGAGCGCGCAGCCGCTCTACGCGGGCGAGACGCTGCAGGTCGATTACGGCTCCTTCTCCACGAACGAAGTCGTGGTGGTGCAGAAAGTGGCGAGCCCGACGAGCTTCATCGCGACCTTCACGAAGCCGCATGCGGCGAACGCCGCCGTCTTCAACGAAAACGGCACCTACATCTCGCCCGGCTTCGGCCCCGGGAACTTCACCTTCAGCTTCGGCGGTGCACCGACCGACGGTGCGCCGATCGGCTCGACTGCCTACGTGATCGAGACGACGAACGGGAGTTTTCCGCCGCCGAACGGGAGCACCACGCAGGTGGTCGCGACCGGTACGGTCGTCGGCGGCAGCGTCTCGAGCACGACGATCGATTTTCCCACGAAGATTCCGAACTATTTCGGCGGCGCGTTCCAAGTGCTCACCGCGCTCGGCTACGGAACGACGCCGCTCATCAACTCCGTCGACGGCACGATCAAGCTGCAGGTCGTCAACACCGGCGCGAGCATCGCCGTGCAAGAGACGTTCTACGATACCGCGACGCAGACCGCGGTGACCTCGCCGTACCTCCTCGCACCGAACGAACACGCGCTGCTCTTCGACGGCGTCTACACGACGATCGGCAACGTGGGTGCGAACGATGTCGGTGCGACCGCATACATCAAGGTTCATCAGGCGACCGCGGCGATCACGGCGGCCGACCAGCCCGCCCTCGCGGTGCATTCGGGCTCCGAAGAAGGGGATGCGATCGCGCTCGATCTGCCCTCGGTCTCCTCGGCGAGCCTGCGCGTCTCGAACTGCACGGTGCTCGCGCCGCCGAGCGGCGACCCGACCCTGGCGGCCCAGGACACGATCGGTCAGGTGGATTTCGCGCTCGCGAGCGTGCTCGGCACGCGCGCGCAGCTGGGAGCGCTCATCGTGCGGCTCTCCGAGGACGCCGCGGGCGACGACCGGGCCGCAGTGAACCTCCAAGGTGCCGAATCGACGATCAGAGACGCGAATATCGGGGCCGAATCGACGGCCTACGCACTCACCGAGACCGACGTCCAAGTCGGCCTGCAGGTGCTCTCGCAGGCGAACAGCCTGCCCGAACAAGTGCTCAAGCTTTTCCGCTAGCGCGGGCGCGCGGTAGGGCTATCGGCCCTGCTGCCCGTATTGGGCCGGGTCATGATTTCGTCGAACGACCTCCGCAACGGCGTCACCATCCTCGTGGACGGCCAGCTCTGGACCGTGATCGAGTTTCTGCATGTGAAGCCGGGCAAGGGTGCCGCCTTCGTGCGCACCCGCCTCAAAAACGTCAAGACCGGCACCACGCTGGAACGCACCTTCCGCGCGGGCGAGAAGCTCGAGCGCGCGACGGTCGAGAACCGCCAGATGCAGATGCTCTACAACGACGCCGACGGCTTCCACTTCATGGACCAGGAGTCGTTCGAGAACTACACGATGCAGCGCGATCTCATCGGCGGTCCCGCCGACTTTCTCAAAGACGGCATGATCGTCGACGTGCAATTGCACGAAGGCGTGCCGATCGGCGTCGATCTTCCGCCGCACGTCGAACTGCGCGTGATCGAGACCGATCCCGGTTTCAAAGGCGACACCGCCACCAACACCGGCAAACCGGCGAAGCTCGAGACGGGCGCGACCGTCAACGTTCCGCTCTTCGTCAACCCCGACGATCTCATCCGCATCGACACCCGCGACCGTCGCTACATCGGCCGCGTCAACAGCTAGTCGAATACCGGCGCGCGACGGCGCGCGATAGGGAGAACGCAGATGAAGCGCTTGCGACCGCTGCTCTTAGCCGTGGCGCTTTCCGTTGCGGCGTCGCTCGCCGCCCTGGCTCTCTATCTCGCGCCGCCCGGCGTCGCGACGTTCGGCAACCGCGTCGCCGATTACGTCTTCGTCAATCAGGCGCTGCTGCTGATCGAACAACACGATCCGCTGCGCGCACTCGGCTACCGGCCGATCGATATCGACGCCGTCAGCGACAAACTCGTGCTCATCCGCATCGACGAAGAGTCGATCGATAACGCGAAGGCAGGATTGCCCGCGTGGCCCTACCCGCGCTCCATCTACGGCACCCTGCTCGCCAAGCTGCACGCGGCGGGCGCGCGCACGGTCGCCTTCGACGTCGATTTTCTCGATCCGTCGACCGACCCGACGCAGGATGCCGCCTTTGCGCGCGGCCTGCGCGGCATGCCGACCGTGCTTCCGTTCGTTCTGAACACGACACTGAACGGTCGGATCGGCGTGGAACCGGTGGAACCGAATCTCGCGCCCTTCACCGCAAAGCAAGGCTTCTCGACCGTCGAGGGCAGCGGTATCCTGCTCGGCCAGCCCCTAGTGATCACCGCGGGGAGCGCGCGCTACGATTCGTTCGCAAGCGCGGCGGTCGAAGCATATACGGGCAAAAGCATCGCCGTCGAGAGCGGCTCGCGCGGGCGCTTCGGCAACACGGCGATTCCGCTAAACGGCGACGGCGTGATGTATCTGTTGCCGTTCCGAGAGTTCGTGAGCCAGGACATCGACCAACGCGTCGGCGCGCAGCAGGCGACGGTGCGATTCGTGCTCGGCATCTCGCTCGCCGACGTGATGACCGAATCGACCGCCGATCTTTCGCAGCTCGTGAGCGGCAAGCTCGTCGTCGTCGGCGCGACGGCGCAGGCGCTCGGGGACTTCGTCACCACGCCGGCCGGTCGCTTCCCCGGGGTTTTCTCGAACCTTCGCTTCATGGATCAGTTGCTGCGCGGACGCTTCATCACGCCCGCGCCGCGCGCGCTCGATATCGCGCTGATCTTTCTCCTGCCGCTGCTGCTCAGCGTGCTCGTCACCTACGGCAGCGCGCTGCGCAATCTCGCGCTCTGCCTGGGTATCGTCGCACTCTACGTCGTCTTCGCGTCGTTTTTCTATGCCAAGACGCTCTATTGGCTCGACGTCGTCCATGTCGCAAGCGCGATGCTCGGCGCGACGCTGCTCGTCGCGGTGCAGCGCATCGTCCGCGAGAGCTCCGATCGCCGCATGGTGACGAACCTCTTCGGAATGCACGTGAGCCCGGCGATCGTCGACGACATCCTCAAGCAGGACGATCCGAGTTCCGCGCTCGCGCTCACCGGCAAAAAAGTGAAAGCGACGATCTTCTACTCCGATATCCGCGGCTTCACCGCGATGTCGGAGACGATGACGCCCGAGGCGATCTACGCACAGCTCAACGAGTATTTCGAAGAGATGTGCGCGATCATCTTCGCCTACGGCGGCTACGTGGATAAGTTCATCGGCGACTGCGTGATGGCGGTCTTCTCCGCCCCCTATCAACGGCCCGACGACGCGGCCAACGCCGTGCGCGCGGCGGTCGCGCAGCAGAAAAAGATCGCCGAACTCGCGGCCAAGTGGAAGGCCGAGGGCAAACGCGAGTTTACCGTCGGCATGGGTATCAACACGGGCGATGTGGTCATGGGTAATCTCGGCGCGAGCTCGCGTATGAACTACACCGTGATCGGCGACAACGTCAACCTCGCCGCGCGTCTGTACAACGTGGCGAAAGCGGGCGAGATCATCATCAGCGACTATACCTACCGAGAAGTCAAAGAGTTCGTCGTCGCCGAAGAACGCGAAGCGGTGACGGTCAAGGGCAAGAAAGATCCGATCGCGATCTACAACATACTCGATATCAAAGGCACCGAAGCGACAAACGTCTGATGCAGACCCTTCTCGAACTCTTCGTCGCCGCGTTCATCTCGAGCGTCTTCGGCTCGATGGTGGGACTCGGCGGCGGGTTCATCCTCGTCCCGATCCTGCGCCTGTTTTTCGGGCTCGCTCCGGCGCAAGCCGCCGGTACCGCGCTCGCACTCGTCGTCGCCAACTCCGGCAGCGGCGCCACGACCTATCTGCTGCAGAAGCGCGTGCACATCAAGCTCGGCTTGCTGATCGCGCTCGGCGGTCTTCCGGGCAGCATCATCGGCGCGATCCTCGTGCACCACATCTCCGCGCAAGCGTTCGACTGGATCTTCGGCGTCTTTCTGGTCGCCGTCGCCGTCGACATGATCGTGAACGCGGAGAAACGGGTCGGTGCGCGGATCGAAGACCGCGACGTGCACGAGCTCAAGGGCATGTCGTATCGCCTCGCCGTCGTCGCCGGATTCGCGGTGGGCCTCGTGGGCAGTCTGTTCGGCATCGGCGGCGGCGTGATCATCGTGCCGACCCTGCTCTATCTCTCCGAACTTCCCGCCCACGCGATCAGCGCAACTTCGCACTTCGGCATCGTGCTCACCTCACCGGTCGGCTTGACCGTCCATGCCTTCCAACACGATATCCGCCTGCAAGACGTGCTACCGCTCGTGGCGGGCGGTTTGCTCGGTGGCCCGCTCGGCGCGCGTCTCTCGCTGCGCTTGAAATCGCGTCAGTTGCTCGTGTACGTCGCGTGCGCGCTCGTGCTCGCCGCGCTCTCGCTCGCGCTGCGCCACATCATCCACTGGCACTAGCGCGCTGCGCGGCCGCGTCGCTCGCAAGCGGCGGGCGGCGGTCGTGCCACGGCCGCGCGGTTTCAAGCTGCGCGGCGAGTTGCAGCAGCCGCGCTTCTTCGCCGAGGCGCCCGGCGAACTGCACGCCGACCGGCAGCCCCTCCGCCGACCACCAGAGCGGCACCGACATTGCCGGCTGCCCGGTGAGGTTGAAGATCGGCGTGTAGGGGAGCCAGTCGAACATGCGGCCCGAGATATCGCGCGCCGCCTTGCGAATCAGCGCCGGCGATCTCAGGCGCGTCAGCACCTCGATTTGCAGCTTCTCGCTCGTGCTCAGACCCAGCTCTCCGATACGCACCGGCGGCGCCGCGAGCGTGGGCGTAAGGATGACGTCGTAGCGCTCCATGAAACGCGTGAGCCGCGCGGTGAGCTCGTGCTGACGCGCGACCGCGGTCGTGAGCTCGTCGAGCGCGAGCACGCGCGCGATCGCGAGCATGGCGCGCGTCGCGGGTTCGAGATCGTCGTGCCCGATCGGCTTGTGCGGGGTGGGGTTGCCCGCACCGAGTTGCCAGCCGATCTGGCTTGCGAAGAAGAGCAGCAGCGCGTACGACATGGCGCCGTAGTCGATGCCGCCCGGCTCGTCGTCGGCCACCTCGTGCCCGAGCGCCGCGCAAAGACCGACCGCATCGTCGAGCGCGGCGCGCGCTTCGGCTCTCACGCCGTGCCCGAGTCCGGGACCGCGCATCACCGCGATGCGCAAGCGCCCGGGATCGCGCCGCATCGCGGCCAGAAACGGCTCGCCTTCGTCCAGGCGCGTCGCGTCGAGCAGCGCGGCCGAGTCACGCACGCTGCGCGAGATGCCGAGGTCCACATTGGCCTCGCCGACCACCCCGCCGACGGTCGGCGTGCGCCCGCGGCTCGGCTTGAGCCCGAAGAGCCCGTTGCAGCTCGCGGGAATGCGGATCGAGCCGCCCATGTCGTTGCCGTGCGCGAGCGGAACCACCCCGGCGGCGCAGAGCGCGCCGCTGCCGCCGCTCGAGCCGCCGGGCGTGCGCTCGAGATTCCAGGGATTGCGGCAGGGGCCGAAGAGCGCGGGCTCGGTGTACGGGAGCAGCCCGAACTCGGGCGTGCTCGTCTTTGCAAAGACGTTTAGGCCCGCGGCGGCCGTACGCGCGAAAAACGGGTCGTCGACCGGCGGCACGTAGCTCGCGAAGTAGCGGGAGCCCATGCTGTGCGTCACCCCGCCGACCGCCGGGCCGAGATCTTTCGCGAGGAAGGGCACGCCCGAGAACGGCGCTCCGAACGCGCCGCGCGACGCGCGCGACCGCGCTTGTTCGTAGAGACGCGCGGTGAGCGCGTTGAGGGCGGGATTGACGCGTTCAGCCCGTGCGATCGCCTCCTCGAGGAGTTCCACGGGCGTACAACTGCCCGCGCGGACGGCCTCGCCCAAGCCGAGGGCGTCACTCGTGTCGTAGAGCTCGGCGATGCTCACGTTTGATAACCTCCGTCACTGCGGACGTGTAAAGAGATTAGGTCTTTCGCCCCAATCATCTAGACGCCGCGTCGCGTTTTCCCGATGGTACTGAGTGGAACACGCGAAGCGGGGGAATTGGTTGACATGGATGAGGCTCGCTCGGAGCACACGAGCGCGATCGATGACTGGATGATCGACCTGCTCGAGGACGACCGCGAGTGCGAGGACATCGCGTCGCTACGGGTCAGCGACGGTCTTCACTGGATGTACCGCGCGGCACTGATTCGCCGCAATTAACGCGCGGAGGTGCTCAGCTTGTTTAGTCCGGCACCGGTCATGGCCGCGAGCGTTGCAACGGCGGCGACTGCGACACCGTTCCCCAACGGGTTGCATTGCGCGAGGTCGCCGTACGTGTACGGCGATATTCTTCCGGAGCGCGACAATCGACCGGGAACGTACGTAACCTCGATCGCGAAATTGACGATGTCGCACCGAATCGTCGGATACGTCTACACGATGAAAGACGGCGTGCGGCTGATGCAGACGACGTACGACATGCCCGCCGACATGCTGCACGCGTTGGAGCTATCCCCGCTGCAGATCAAACCGCTGCGCAATCCGCTTCCGTCCGGCTTGCTGATCGCACCGTGCACGAAGGCGGAGCTTTCGAAGCGTCCGCATTAGCCTCAGCCGCGAGCCTCGCGCAATGCAAACAGCCCGCACGAGTTCGTGCGGGCTGTTTACGTTGCTATCGCACCGTCGTCGAACGACGATTACTTGGGATAGGTCATCTCCTTGGGAACGACGATCTTGTCGAACTCATCCGAGGTGACGTAGCCGAGCGCGAGCGCGGCTTCTTTGAGCGTCGTGCCTTCGTGGTGGGCCTTCTTCGCGATCTCGGCGGCCTTGTCGTAGCCGATCTTCGGCGAGAGCGCCGTGACCGTCATGAGCGATTCCGCAAGATACTTCGCGATCACCGGCTCGTTCGCGGCGAGTCCTTCCACCGCGTGCTCGCGGAACATCGTGCACGAGTCCTTGAGCAGGTGGCAGCTGTGCAGGAAATTCGAGAGAATCACCGGGTTGAAGACGTTGAGTTCGAAGTTGCCCTGCGAAGCGCCGAAGCTGATCGCGGTATCGTTGCCGAAGACCTGAGCGACGATCATCGTCATCTGCTCGGACTGCGTCGGGTTCACCTTACCCGGCATGATCGAGCTGCCCGGCTCGTTCTCCGGCAGAATCAATTCGCCGATACCGGCGCGCGGACCCGAGGCGAGCCAGCGAATGTCGTTCGCGATCTTCATGAGCGCCGCGGCGAGCGTCTTGAGCGCGCCCGAGGCGAAGACGAAGTCGTCGTGCGAGGCGAGCGCGGTGAACTTGTTCGGATGCGAGCGGAAGGGGAGACCGGTGAGTTCGGCCAGCTTCTTCGCCATGCGCTCCGCGAACTCGGGGTGCGCGTTGAGGCCGGTGCCGACCGCGGTGCCGCCGATCGCGAGATCGTAGATGTGCGCGAGCGATTCGTTGATCGCGACCATCGCGCGATCGAGCTGCGTCACGTAGCCCGAGAACTCCTGACCGAGCGTGATCGGCGTCGCGTCCTGAAGATGCGTGCGGCCGACCTTCACGAGGTCTTTCCACTGCTTGGACTTCACGTCGAGCGCATCGCGCAGCTGCTTCACGGCGGGAAGCATGTCGACGATCGCTTCGGCCGCCGCCATGTGCATCGCGGTCGGGAAGGTGTCGTTCGAGGACTGCGACATGTTCACGTGATCGTTCGGGTGCACCGGCTTCTTCGAGCCCATCTCGCCGCCCGCGATCTCGATCGCGCGGTTCGAGATCACCTCGTTCACGTTCATGTTCGTCTGCGTGCCCGAGCCCGTCTGCCAAATGCGCAGCGGGAAGTGCTCGTCGAGCTTGCCCGCGATCACTTCGTCGGCGGCCTGCACGATGAGCTTCATCTTCTCTTCGTCGAGCTTGCCGAGATCGTGATTGACGAGCGCCGCCGCCTTCTTGAGCTGCGCCATCGCGACGATGGCTTGCTTGGGCATACGGTCCTTCGGCCACGTGCCTTCACCGATGTCGAAGTGGATCAGCGAACGCGCCGACTGCGCGCCGTAGTACTTATCCGCGGGAACCTCGATCTTGCCCATCGAGTCGGTCTCGACGCGCGTCTTGACCGCGCCGTTCGTAGTGGTGCCGTTTGCAGTGGTCATAGCCCCCTTATCTTGCCCGGAGGGAGCGGCCGGGGGCCTGGACTTAGGTCGCTAGACCCGTCACGGCCTCGGCGAAGCATTCGCACTCACGAGGTTCACCCTTTTCATCTGCCTGGATATCGAAGGACGGGAGGTCCCAATGAAAGCCGTGCCCGCAGACCAGGCAATCCCCTGCGGGCGGTTCACCGAGGTCGTCCAGCGTTATCGATAAGGGAGAACAAAGAGGCGAAAATACGGTGCGGCGCAGCCACTCGACGAACTCGCGGTCGCTGAACACCCGAATACGCCGACGGCGAAATTCGCCCTCAAGCATCGTCGGCAACTCGAGAATATCCCGGTCGCGAGTGACAATAGCATGCGCGTTCCCGACAAACGCGGCCTCGATGATGTGATCGTCGTGCGGATCGCGGCATCCGAGCACTTGATGCTGCAGCGCGACGAACGCTTCAGGGTCGCCGCACAATATTGACAACAGCTCTCCAATCAAGTCATCGCCGACACCGAGAGCACGAAGTGTCAACTCTACCTCTGAAACGAGCGTTCCCGTGAGAATCAGCCGAACGACGCCCGCGTGGTATAGTCGAATGATTTCGCGCGCAGGACTACTCGGTCGCCCGACGAGGCCGGACGCAAGAACTTGAGTGTCGACGACGAGTCTAAGCGCGGCCACGCTTCTTCGCGACCGAGCTACGCGCAGATGCGGCCACCGCGTCGATCTCGCCATCCGACGGCTCGCCCCCCCGAGCGATGATCACGCTTTCGCGTATCCGCTCCTGAAGGCGTTCAAATCGGTCAGCTAGCGCGTCCGTGCGAACGTCGTCGCGCAACATACGCGAGACCGCTTCGCGAACCAGGTCTGAAACGGTCGAGTCAAGGTGGAGCGCCAACGCCTTGAGCGCTGTCTTCTGGTCCTCATCGAGATATATCTGAGTACGCCGCATACCCTCGAGTATACACCATGGTGTACAACAACGGTCTGCTGGAAGGACCTAAACGAGCTAGCGCTCGCCGCGGTGCGCGGCGCGCAGGCCATCGACCGTGGTGCCGACGGGCTCGAGGCCGGTGATTTCGTAGATCGTGAGCGGGAAGTTCGGATTGAAGCGGCGTTTGTCGCAGCGGGGACAGCTCGCCGGTTTGCCGGGCTTCTTGCGGCGCAGCACTTCGAAGGCGCACTGCTCGCAGCGCAGGATGTAGCGTTTGCTCGATTCGTTGAACGGCCGCACGTTGCCGAGGTCGTGATAGATCGAGGTCAGCCCGCACTCGCGCATCTTGCGCTTGAAGCGCGCGCCGTGCCCGGTATCGCGATACTTAGCGAAACACCACGCGTGGATCATCTCGTGCAAGAGCGTCTCTTCGAGCGCCTGCGGATACTTTTGGAAGTGCTTGGGCGAGAGCTCGATGAGCAGCGGATGCCCCGTGTAGGTGATGCGCCCGGCGGCATTGGAAAAGCGCGCGTTATAGGCGATGCGGCAGTCCGGGCACTCGCCGTTGAAAAACCGATAGTTCAGTCGCGCGAAGAGGAGCTGCAGGTCGGCTTCCGAGGGGATCACGGATGAATCGCTTCGTCGTTCGTCCAAACGACTCTTCGTGTCCATGCAGCCTCCGCAGCGGCGCGGTCTACCGCCGCGCATCTATCTCCCGCTTCTGGCGGTCCTCGCGCTCGGCTTCCTCGGCGTGATGTTCTATCTGCTCGCAATCGGCTTCGGCGTCACCGGGTCGGTCTTCGGCAAGAGCGCAAGCTCCGCGCAGGCGCAGGCGCAGGCGGCGGCGACTACGAGCGTGCAAGGCGGCGGTCCCCCGGCGGCCGTGATGGTCCAGCTCAAGACGCTACGGGCGCGCATCGCCGCGCATCCGAACGACGATGTCGCGATCACGCAGCTCGCCGATATGTACCTCGCCGCCGATCGCTACGACCAGGCGATTCCGCTCTACGAACGCGCGCTGCGCGTAAATCCGCACAACATCGCCGCGAAGACCGGACTCGAACAGGCGCGTGAAGCTCTACGTTAGCGCCGATATGGAGGGCACCGCGGGCGTCTGCTCGTGGGCCCAGGTCGATCCGGCGAATCCGCACGAGTATCCGATCTATCGACGCTACATGTCGCGCGAAGTGCGCGCCGCGATCGACGGAGCACGCGCTGCATCGCCGTGCGAGGTCCTGGTGAACGACTCACACTGGGACATGCGCAATCTGCTGTGGGACGAACTCCCCGACGATGTGCGCGTGATCTCCGGCGCGCGCAAACCGCTCTCGATGACGCAAGGAGCGGAACAGCGCTTCGATGCGGCCTTCTTCACGGGCTATCACGGCGCGATCGGGCAGAGCGGCGCGGTACTCGCGCATACCTACAGCGACGCCTCGATCTACGAGGTGCGCGTGAACGGCACGCCGTGCAGCGAGGCGCTGCTCAATGCGGCGATGCTCGGCCTCTACGGCACGCCCGTCGTACTGATCACGGGCGACCGCACGACCGTCGAGAGCACGCAGCGTGCCCTACCCTGGGTGGTCGGCGTGCCGGTAAAAGAGGCGATCGGCTACTTTGCGGCCGATTCGCTCACGCCGGACGCCGCCTGCCGCGCGATCGCGGAGGGCGCACGCGAAGCGATCTCGCGCATCCCGCACGCGAAGCCATTTACCTTCGAGCCGCCGATCGAACTCACGATCGAGACGGTGAAGGTGGAGCAGGCGGATTTCATCGAGCTGCTACCGCGTTTCGAACGCATCGGCGGGCGCACGGTACGCTTCGCGGCGGGCGACTACGTCAGCGCATTCCACGCCTTTCTGGTCGCGTTCCGCTTGGGCGGCGCCGCGAATCTGCCCGCATGAGACTCTACCTTTCGAGCGACATGGAGGGCGTGGCGGGCGTCTGCGCCTGGGAGCAGGTGGACGCGCGCACGCCGCACGCGGAGTATCCGCTCTTCCGCCGCTACTACACGCAGGAGGTCGCGGCCGCGATCGAAGGCGCGCGGGCGGGCGGAGCGCGCGAGGTGCTCGTGAACGACTCGCACGGCCCGATGCGCAATCTACTCCTCGACGAACTGCCGAGCGACGTGCGCGTGATCTTCGGCAACCGGAAGCCGTTCTCGATGGTGCAGGGCGCCGAGGGCTGCGACGGGGCATTTTTCGTGGGCTACCACGGCGCGATCGGCGACGAGAACGCGGTGCTCTGCCACACCTACACGCCGTCGGTGATCTACGAGTTGCGCCTCAACGGCGTGCGCTGCAGCGAGGCGACGATCAATGCGGCGCTGCTCGGCTACTACGGCATTCCACTCCTCTACGTGACCGGCGACCGCACCACGGTCGAGGGCGTGCAAGCGCAGATGCCGTGGGTGCGCGGCACGATCGTCAAAGAATCGATCGGCAACTTCAGCGCCGACTCGATCTCGCCGCGCGCCGCGCAAGCAGCGATCCGCCGCGACGCGCGCGAGGCGATCGCGCATGCGGGCGCGGCGCGACTCTTCACCTTCGAGCCGCCGATCGCGATGGAGATCGCGCTTGCCAAGGTCGAGCAGGCCGATTACGTTGCGTTGATCCCGGGCTTCGAGCGAATCGGCGAACGTAGCGTGCGCTTTGTCGACCAAGACTTCCCGACGATCTTCAAGGCGTTCTGCGCGGTCTTTCGTCTGGGAGCGCTCGCCTGAAGGGCTAAGCAGAAGCAACCGGTCGGACGAATACGGAGATATGTCGCTGACGGAAGATGCCACCGGGTCGCTCGAGTCACCGACGATGGTCAGCGTGAACGGCGGGACGCCGGTCATGGCCATCGTCGAGCACCTCTCACTCAAAGAATGTCGCCTGCGGGCGGTCGCCGCGTTCGAGCCGGGCGCGTCGATTGCATTCGATTTCACCGCATACGGCGTCGCGAAGGCGCACGTGCGCGGGCGCATCGCGTCGAGCGCCGAGAACGGTGCGCGGCGTTCCTACGCCGTCGTGATCGACACGAGCGACCCCGCCGCGGCCGACGCGCTCGCAATCGCCGTCGATGCGGCGCGGCGCCACGCGGGCTCAAAGGCCGCACCCGACGTGCCCGCGCCGAACGGCCTCACGCGCGCGAGCGTGCGCGTGCCGGTGAACCTGGAGGTGCGCTATCGGATCGCGGGCGCGCCCGAACGCAGCGCACGCGCGACGAATATTTCGGTCGGCGGGATGCTGATGAATTGCGCCGATGTCATCGCGGTCGGCTCGACGATCGACCTCCATTTCACGCTACCCAACGTCGGACCGCTCGTCGCGACGGCCCGCATCGTCGCGCACCAAGATGCCTCGCCGAACTACAACTGCGCCTTCTTCGGCCTGAACGACGAAACCAAACGCGCGCTCGCGCGCTTCGTCGACGCATCAACGACTGCGTAATCGATAGGCTCGGCGACGGCTCGCCGGCCAAGCGACCACTCGGTAAACCGATGCCTTGCCGGCATGGTTCTTTTATCCTAACGGCAAGTAACCGACGGTCCCACGTCTAAGACAACGGTCTCTCCGATCGCAAGGAGCACCCGATGTCGTCAGCGGTGGAACGGCACAAGAACCGGGTGACGGCGCTGCTTCCCGGCATTCGCGCGCAGATCGTCGTGCTCGCGATCTTTCCGCTGCTTATCCTCATCGCAATCGTCGCGACCGCCACATCGATCGAGCACGAAGCGCTCGCGGCCGCTCGGCGAGCCTCGCATTCGGACAACGTCATCGAGCAAAGCGGCGCGATGGCGAGCCGCCTCTTCGCTGCGGAGTTAGCGGCGTATCGATATGCCGAACAGCACGATCCGCTCGAACGCGCGCGTTTCAGCCGGCTCGCGGCGCAGACCCGCGCCGATGCCGCGAAACTTCCCGTCATCGTCAACGACAATCACGCGCAGGTCGCGCGCGCCGAACGCCTGCGCGCGGCGGCGCTCCGCCGCTTGGACGTTCTCGTTCGCGTGATCGCGCTTGCCCATCACGGGGCGCTCGACGCGGCACAACGTTTATTCTTGAGCGGCATCGTCACCCAAGCGGCGGGCTTTCGCCGCGCACTCATCGACTTCCAGAGCGCCGAAAGCGCACTGCGTGCGCGTCGGCGCGAACGGCTCGCCGAACGCTTGGGCGCACTGCAGGCCGCGCGCCTGATCGGCGTCATCGGAGGCTCCGCGCTGACCCTCGCACTGACGCTCCTCATCGGGCTTCGCATCGCGCGTCGACTCGACTACGTACGACGACGCGCACAGCGCTACGAACGCGATCGCACGATCCTTCCGCCGCTTACCGGGAGCGACGAAATCAGCGCGATCGACCGCGCCCTCTCATCGCTTGCCCTCACGGTGCGACGGCGCGAGAGCGAGCTTGCCCGCTATCGGCTCCTCTCCGAAACCGCGCAGGATGCGATCTGCTTCGTGCATGCGATCACCGACGTCATCGTCGAGGCCAATCGCGCCGCCGCCGAGCTTTTCGGTTACACGCGCGAGGAGCTCATCGGAATGAACGCAGGCCTGCTGCGCGGCAATCGGCCGATCATCACCGGCGAAGGAACCGTCTACCATTCGAGCGGACGCGCGATCCCCGTAGAAGTCCGCACCGCGTTCTCGGAGTTCGACGAAACGCCGCTGCGCATCTCGGTCGTCCGTAACATCTCCGATCGCAAACAGAACGAAGCGACGATCGCGGCGGCGTTGGCACAGGCGACCGAAGCATCGCGCCTCAAGAGCGAATTCGTCTCGACGATGAGTCACGAGATCCGCACGCCCCTCAATGCGGTTATCGGCATGAGCGAGCTGCTGCGCGGCACCGACCTCACGGACGAACAGCTCGAGTACGTTGACGTCCTCACGACCTCGGGACATGCACTGCTCCACGTGATCAACGACATTCTCGATTTTTCGAAGATCGAGGCCGGCCATCTGGAGCTGGTACTCGAAGCGTTCGATCTTGTCGCCACGGTCGAATCCGTCGGCAGCTTGGCGGCGCCGCTCGCACGCAAGCAGCGCGATGCCCTCATGATGTTCATCGACCCGCAGATCCCGCGCGCGATCATCGGCGATGCGGGTCGCATCCGCCAGATTCTGGTCAACCTCGTCGGCAACGCCGTCAAGTTCACCCATGACGGCCACGTTACGCTTTCAGCCGATCTTCGCGAGATCGACGATCGAACGGTGACCGTCGCATTTGCGGTGAGCGACACCGGGATCGGCATGTCCGCCACGCAACTCGGGCGTGTATTCGAGGCCTTCCGCCAAGCCGACGGCTCGGCCACGCGCCGATTCGGCGGGACCGGGCTCGGCCTTGCGATCTCCCAGCGACTCGCAAACCTGATGGGCAGTGAGATCCGCGTTGAGAGCGAGGAGGGTAACGGCTCGCGCTTCCATTTCGACGTCACGTTTCACCGCTGCGAGAGCGCGGCGGCGTCGGCTTCCGGTATCGCCGCGTCGACACGCGTTCTCGTCGTCGACGATGACGCCCGCGTGCGCAACATCCTGAGCCGTTATCTCGTCTCGTGGCGCATCGAGCACGCGTGCGCCGCCTCGGCCGACGAGGCGCTGCGCGCGCTCGACGAGGGAGCCGCGCAGCAGCGCGCATTCACGATCGCCCTCATCGACCTCTGTCTCGGCGAAGAAACCGACGGGCTCGCGCTCGGCGAACGCATACGAGCGCGTTCCGAAGGAGCGGCGCCGAGCCTCGTGATGATCACGGCCCTCGACTCGGCGCAGGTCGCTCGCCGCTCCGCGGAGATCGGCTTCGCCGCGTACCTGCACAAGCCGATTCGTCAATCGCAGCTTTTCGACACGATCGCTCGGCTCGCGTCGGAAGGCGCACGCGAGGAAAGCGCCCCGAAGGAGTCTCGCCCTGCAGAGCATGCGGTCTCCGCCCGGATCCTGTTGGCCGAAGACAACGAGGTCAACCGCTTTCTGGCCCTACGCCAACTGCACGTGCTCGGCTACGATAACGTGCTGATCGCGCGCGACGGCCGGGACGTTCTCGATTGCCTGGAACGCACCCACGTCGATCTGATCCTGATGGACGTTCACATGCCGCACATCGACGGCTTTCGGACGACCCGCGAGATTCGACGCGGCGAGACCGGCGGAACTCGTATTCCGATCATCGCGATGACCGCTAACGCGCTTGCGCAGGATCGTGAGGACTGCTTGGCCGCCGGGATGGACGATCACATCGGAAAGCCGGTGACGCTCGAGACGTTACGCCGCGTGCTTGCGCAATGGCTTCCCGCTCGGCCCGCACCGACGAGTCGGCTTGTGCCGACGCGAGTAGCGGCGCAGGAAACCGCGGATGCCGAGATTCTCGATCGCGCTCGACTGCGGTCCTTCTTCGGCGACGATCAAGAGACCATGCGGCACATCCTCGCCTCCGCCCACGCCTCGCTCGGCGCGCTGATCGAGCGTATCGCGAGCGCGAGCGACGGTGAGCGGATCGAACTCGCACACGAACTCAAAGGGACGGCCGGAAATATCGGCGCGAAGGAGCTCGGAGCCCGTGCACGCGCCTACGAAAGCGCGCTCAAACAGCACGTATCCGCGGCCGCCGAGTTCATGGAATTACGGGCGTCGTATCGACGCCTGACCGACGCCATTTCGCGTGAGGAGAATGCATCGTGAGCGCAGTACTGCTCGTCGACGACTCGGAGATCAACCTCGCCGTCTATCGCGGCGCGTTACACGGATTCGACGACGTCGAACGCGAGGCCACGACCTCCCCGCTTGATGCCCTCCGGCGCATGCGCACGCGGCACTACGATCTGGTCGTCGTCGACCATCACATGCCGCAGATGACCGGACTCGACTTCATTCGCGAAGCTCGTGAGATCGACGGATCGACGCTCATGATCATGATCACCGCGGACGGCGACGTCGACGTACGCCGTCGAGCCCTCGAGCTCGGAGCGACGGACTTTCTTACCAAACCCATCGACCGAGCCGAATTCATCGCACGCGTCCGCAATCTACTCTCCCTTTCCGTCTCCCGTCGCGAGATCGCCGACCGCGCCGAACGCCTGCACGAGGAAGTACAGGACGCCACCCGCCTGCTGCGCGAGCGCGAGATCGAAACGATCGTTCGGCTGACGCGTGCCGCGGAGTTTCGCGACTCGGTGACCGGGCTGCACGTCATTCGCGTGGGCGAGATGTGCGCCGCGCTCGCGCGTACGATCGGACTGCCGGAGCAGGAGTGCGAGGAACTGCTGCTCGCGGCACCGATGCACGACATCGGCAAGGTTGCGACGCCCGATCACATCCTGCTCAAGCCGGGGCGTCTGACGGCGGACGAGTTCGAAATCATGAAAGAGCATGCGGCCACCGGATATGCAATCCTCGACGGGAGCACCTCGCCGATGCTCAAGACCGCGGCCGTGATCGCGCTCAATCATCACGAGCGGTGGGATGGTACCGGCTACCCGAATCACCTGCCCGGGCCCGAGATTCCGCTTGTCGCTCGT
Organism: Vulcanimicrobiota bacterium; assembly: GCA_027306785.1. Lineage (GTDB taxonomy): Bacteria > Vulcanimicrobiota > Vulcanimicrobiia > Vulcanimicrobiales > Vulcanimicrobiaceae > REEB354. The sequence goes on along the minus strand of DAHUZB010000009.1, from coordinate 126,673 downwards.
CTGTGCGCGGCGATCGACGTCTTCGATGCGCTGACCTCCGTGCGACCGTACAAGAAGGCGTGGAACACCGATGCCGCGATCGCCGAGCTCGACGCCAACGCGGGGACGCATTTCGACCCCGATGTGATCGCGGTCTTTCACGATGCCGCGACCGAGATCGACGATATTCGCCGCCGCTTCTCTGCCGATCCGGGCGCGGGCACAGTTCATCGCGCGATGTAACGTGCCCGTGCTATCCTGACTCCCGTGTCCGTACGTAGCCGACGACCCGTCGCCGAACCCGATGTTGCCGAAATTGCGGCATTGATCGGCGATCCCGGCCGCGCCGCGATGCTCTTCGCCCTGCTGGACGGGCGCGAACTCCCGGCCGCCGAACTCGCCGCGCGCGCGGGCGTCTCGCCGCAATCGGCGACCGCACATTTGAAACGCCTCGTTGCCGCAGGACTGCTCGATGCCCGCGCCTCGGGTCGTCATCGCCTGTTCCGCTTGCACTCCGCCGAGGTCGGGCACGCGATGGAGGCGCTCGCCGCGATCGCGCGCCCTCGACCGATTGTCGGGCTTACACAGAGCACCGCGCTGCAACGCCTGCGGACGGCGCGCTCATGCTACGACCATCTGGCCGGACACCTCGGCGTCGCCGTCACCGATCGCCTGGTGGAAAATGGAACGCTGCTCGCGGGCGAACGGGCCTTCGTCGTGACCGACACCGGAACGAAATTTCTGCACGCACTCGGCGTTGATGTCGAGCGAGCGCGCGCGGCTTCGCGGAGCTTTGCGCGCGCGTGCACCGACTGGACCGAACGGCGCCCGCACCTCGCCGGAAGCCTCGGCGCGGCCCTTCTCGAGCGTTTTCTCACGCGTGGGTGGGTGCGGCGCAACGCGCACGAACGATCGCTCGCGATCACCGCCGAGGGCCGCATCTTCCTCGCGCGCATGTTCCGCATCGACGTGTAAACGCGCCGAGCGACGCTTCACGCGCGGGTGAAGCGATCCGAGCTTAAAATCGAAGCAATGTTCGACCGCATCGATCCCCTCTCGGCACCGAGCGCTCCCAATCCGTATCCCTACTATGCGCGGCTGCGGAAAGAGCGCCCTTGGTATCGCGACGACGCGCTCGGCGCGTGGGTCGCAAGCAGTTCAGCCGCCGTCGAGGCCGTGCTCGGCAACGATGCGCTCCGCGTTCGGCCGCCGAGCGAGCCCGTGCCGACCGCCCTTCACGCGACGTATCTGGGCCGCGCCTTCGCGCTCCTCGCGCGAATGACCGATGGTCCGCATCACGACGCGGCTCGCGCCGCACTCCTCGTCTCGCTCGAAACCATCGCGTGCGCGGAGTCGGATGCAGCGATCGCTCGTTGCGCCGGACGGCTGCTCGTCGACGGCGCCGATGATACGCGCGTCATCGACCGTTATCTCTTCGCGCTTCCCGTCGGAACGATCGCGCTGCTTCTCGGCATTCGCGACGAAGCGCTGCACGAGGTGACCGAAGCGGCTCGGGCTTTCGTGACGGCGCTCGTTCCCGCCGCGCCCCCACGCGCGCTCACAAGCGGTGAGCACGCGCTGCAACGCCTCCGCAGCACGTTCGAGGCGTGCATCGAACACTGCGAGCCGGGGACGCCGCTTGCCGCGCTCGCGTCGCGCATCGACCGGACGTTCACGCGAGAGGCGGCGATCGCGAACGCCGTCGGCCTGCTCTTTCAAAGCCACGATGCCGTCGCCGGATTGATCGGCAATACCCTGTGCGCCCACCCTGCCGACGCCGCGGATCTCGACGCGCTCGTCGCCGACGTCGCGCGTGTCGACGCCCCCGTGCACAACACCCGACGGTATGCGGCGCACGATGTGACGATCGCCGGCGCGACCGTTCGCCGCGGCGATACCGTGCTCGCCGTACTGGCCGCCGCCAACGACGATCCCGCGCGCTCGCTACCGTACTATACGTTCGGCCTCGGCGCGCACGCATGCCCGGGAACGCGCCTCGCGCTGCGCATCGCTGCCCAAGGCGTTGCACACCTGCGCGCGCGGATCGATCTCTCCACGCTTCGCGCCGCATCGTACCACCCGGCGCCCAACGTTCGCATTCCGATCTTCACATCACCCATCGACGAGACCGGGAGTATCGCATGATCGCGGTCATTTTCGAAGGAGTTCCCAACCCCGAACGCACCGACGACTATCTCGACACGGCGAGTGCGTTGCGCCCACTGCTCGATGAGATCGACGGATTCATCTCGATCGAACGGTTCGAAAGCCTGAGCACGCCGGGCAAACTGCTCTCACTCTCGTTCCGGCGCGACGAAGAGGCGGTCGCACGCCGGCGCACGCTCGATGCCCACCGGCGCGCGCAGGCGCGCGGACGCGCCGAGATCTTCGGCGACTATCGGCTGCGCATCGCGAGCGTCATTCGCGATTACGGCATCGCCGATCGTAGCGAGGCTCCGCGCGACAGCATCGAAGCGAACGGATGAAAAAGATCGGCATCGTCGGCGGCCTCGGCTGGCGTTCCACCGCCGCGTACTACGCAGCGCTCTGCGAGCGCAGCGAGGGACGCATGGAAGTCACGATCGAATCGCTCGATCTCGACCGCGCCCTCGCGATGCTCGGACGCATCGAGAACGACGCCTCGTGGGAGTGTTTCGATCGGTACCATCGCGACGCGCTGCAGCGCTTACAGCGCAGCGGCGCCGAGATCGCCTGCATCGCGAGCAACACTCCTCATCATCGCTTGCGCGCGATCACCGATGGACTCGAGCTTCCCGTCGTCGATATCGTCGACGCGGTCGCCGAGCTCTGCGCGCGTCACGGCGTGCAGCGGTTGCTCGTGCTCGGCACGTCGCTGACCATGACCTCGCCCGAGATCGCGGCGCGCTATGCGCGTCATGGGATCTCGCCGACCGCGCCCGATCGTACGGATTGGGCGCAGCTCGAGTCCCTGATCGAGCGGCTGCAGGCTCGGCCCGCCGAGGCCCGCGCCGCCGCGGAGACGATCGAAGCGATCGCAGCGCGCGCCGGTTACACTCATGCGCCGGACACCGCCGTCGCGCTTGCGTGTACGGAGCTGCCGCTAGCGTTTCCCGATCGTCTCGCCGAGCCGATCTTCGCCGGGGGAGCCGTGCGCTTTATCAACACGCTCGCGGCACACGTCGACGCCGTGTACGCGGCCGCGCTCGCACCCTAACCGGCGCTCACCGCCTGCGGGCGTTCGAGCGCGATCGCGATCGCGGCGAGATCGCTCTCGGAGATCGAAAGCTTGCTCGTCGCCGCTTCGTAGATCGCGATCGTTTCGGCGGCGCTGCTCGACGCGGCGCGCTCCTCGCGAACGCGCTTGACTTCGTCGGTCACGCGCTGTGCGAGCTCGGGCGTCACCTCGATGCCGTGCTGCGCGAGCGCGTCGGCGTGGTTGCGTAGCGTCGTCTCCACGAGCGCGGCGCCCGAGTGTTTGCCGAAGACGAAGCTCGTATGCGCGCCCACCAATTCCGAGGGCACCGCTTCGTAGATGCGCCGGTCGATCTGCACGCCGTGCGTGTGGATGCCGGATTCGTGCGCGAAGACCTTGGTGCCGATGATCGGCTCGTGCTGCTGCATCGGGATCCCGCTCATGCGCTCCATGAAACGCGCCAGGTCGCGCAGCTTTTCGTATTTGAAACCGGGGATCTCGACGCCGTAAAGCACGCGCATCGCAACGGCGTACTCGTGCAGCTTCACGTTCCCGGCGCGCTCGCCGTAGCCGTTGGCCGTCACCGAGATCACCTTGAATCCGCACGAGGTGGCGGTAATCGCGTTGATCGTGCCCAGGCCGTAGTCGTTGTGCAGATGCGCGACGACCGGAATCCCTTTGGGCAAGCCCGCGATGAGGCGCGTTCCGTACCAGCGCATCGCCTCGGGCGTGAGGCAGCCGACGGTATCGGGCCACGCGGGACGCGTGCCGCCCGCCTCGAGACCGGCTTTGAAGTACGAGAGAAAATACTCGACGTCGCCGCGGCTGCCGTCTTCGCCGCCGAACTCGATGCGTTCGACGCCGCATTCACGCGCGTGCCGGATCGCGTCGCACTGCATCCGTACGTTCGCGTTGCGATAGAATTCGAGCGGAAGATCGAGCCATTCGCTCTCGTCGCGCCCTTCGAAGCGCAGCAGCGTCTTGCCGATCTTGTACTTGAGGTGCAGATCGCTGCCGCTCGTAAAAATGAAGAACGTCACCGCCGCGGGATCGACGCCCGCGGCGCGCAGCGTCTCGATCGTCACGTCGATGTCTTTGCGATTGCTGCGGCACATCACGACAATCTCGACCTCGCCGAGCTCGCCGCGCCGCTTGGCGTCCATGACCAGTTGCAGCGTGCGGCGATCGCCGTCGGAGGCGGCCGGAAAGCCGACGCTCATCACGTGCACGCCGATCTCGGCGAGCGCCTTCGCGATCTCGAGCTTCTGCTGCGGCGTATAGCAGACACCGGGCATCTGCTCGCCGTCGCGCAGTGTCTCGTCGTAGAGACGAATCTCGGCGGGGTCGGGAAAGCTCACGCCGCGCGTGAACTCCTTCGGGTCGCGGATCAGACGCTCGATCGGCTCTCGCAGTTCCATGCCGGACGCTTCTACGGACGCGCGGTGGTCTCATCGCGCGCGGCGAGCCCGGCATCGCCCGCCGCGCTCGATTGCGCGCGCCGCGTGTAGATGCGCAGTTCCGCGATGTCGCGCGGAAAGAGCAGTTCGAGCGTCCAGTCGAACGCCACGCGCAGCCGCCGATCGAGCCCCGGCAATCGCAGCAGATAGTACGAACGCCACAGGAACCACGCGGGGAACCCGGTGAGCACGCGATCGCCGGGAAGCTGCGCGACGGCTTCGCGCGCGCCGAGCGAGGCCATCATGCCGAGCGACCGAAACGCGAACGGCTCGAGCGGCGCGCCGCGCAGCGTCGCGACGATATTGTCGGCGAGCAGCGGGCCTTCGCGAATCGCGTGCTGCGCGGTCGGCGGATAGGTGCCGCCCGCGCCGTCGGGGATCGAGGCGCAGTCCCCGAGCGCCCACGCGCCGGGCACGCCCTCCACGCGCAGCGTGCGGTCGACCACGACCGCGCCGCGCTTGGTGCGCGGCAGCTTCGCCGCGGCGATCGTGGGCGACGGTGCGACGCCCGCACTCCACACGATCGTCTTGGTCTCGATGCGTCGCCCGCTTTGCAGCACCAGTCCATCGTCGTCGGCACCCGCGACGCCGTCACCCACCACGATCTCGACGCCCCGCTTGCGCAGCCGTTCGGCCGAGTAACGCCCCATCTTCGCAGGGAGGCCGGGCAAGAGCGCCGGACCGCCTTCGACGAGCACGATGCGCAGCGCCGATGCGTCGACGTGCGGGTAGAAATGCAGCACGCTGCGGAAGAGCTCGACCAGTTCGCCGACCGCTTCGACCCCGGTGAATCCGCCGCCGACGACCACGATCGTCAGCAGGCGTTCCCGCTCCGCCGAGTCCTCGGAGGCATCGGCGAGCTCGAGCAGCCATACCAAGCGGTTGCGCAGGATCCCCGCGTCTTCGAGGGTTTTGAGCGCGAAGACGCGCTCCGCGATCCCCGGTAATCCGAACGTCGAGGTCGACGAGCCGAGCGCAAGCACCACCTGATCGTACGCGAGCGATTCCACATCGCCGCTCAAGATGTGACGATATTCGATACACTTCGCATCGACGTCGAGCGCGCGGGCATCGGCGAGCACGAAACGCGTGCGCCGCAATTGCGAGCGAATCGGCGTGACCACGTGGCGAACGTCGAGCGCGCCCGAACTCACCTCGGGCAGCATCGGCGTGAAGAGCGAGAAGTTCTCGCGGCTGATCAACACGATCTCCGCTTCCTCGGGGCGCAGCCGCGCCTCCAGGCGCCGCGCCACCGCGATCCCGGCGAAACCGCCTCCGAGAATCACGATGCGCGCAGGACGTGAGGGATCGCTCATGTGAAGAGCCTTCTGCCATGCACGAGCCCGATCCCATCGACGGCGAGTACCAGCCGCCCGACCAGTCCGAGCCGCAGCCGCAGCGGCGCCCTCGGCGCGGCGGCTGGGGCACGATCGCCGCGGGCGGCGCCGTGCTGCTCGCGAAATTCAAAGCCTTTCTGGCGCTGCTGCTGCAAGCGAAATTCTTACTCCTCGGACTCAAGCTGCTCGGATCGAGCTGGACATTTTTGCTCTCGCTCTGGTTCTACGTTGCCGTCTTCGGTTGGCAGCTCGGCATCGTGCTCGTGCTGGTGCTCGCAGCGCACGAGTTCGGGCACTACATGGCGTACAAAAACTACGGGCTCGCGGTCCGTGCGCCGGTCTTCGTGCCGTTCATGGGCGCGTTCACCGCGGGTGCGGTCGCACCCGATCTCGAGCAGGATGCCTACATCGCGCTCGCCGGGCCGCTCACCGGGCTCGTCCTCGCCGGGGCCTGCTACGCGCTCGGCATCGCGAACGGCGAGCGCTTTTGGTTCGCCTGCGCCGATCTCGCCGCATTTTTGAATCTCTTCAATATGCTGCCCGTGCTGCCGTTCGACGGCGGTCGCGTCATCGGCGCGGTATGGCCGCCGCTCTGGATCGCGGGCGTCGTGCTCTTCGTCGCAGCCGCGGTATGGCTGCATCTGCCGATCTTCTTCGTCGTCATCCTCGCGCTCTTGGGCCTGCCCTCGATGATCGCGGCCTTCCGCGGCGCGCCCGATCCGCGCGCGGCGGCAATGAGCTTCGCGGCACGCGCACGGGTGAGCGTGTGGTACGTCGCCGTCTCGCTCGCATTGCTTGCGGTGCTCGGCGGCGCGCAGGCGCATCTTCCGGCGAATGCGAGCGGACTTTGAGCGACGAGCGCCCGCCGGATTTCGCCATGCAGCGCGCGGTGGATATCCTCGCGCAGATCTACGAGCGCGGCCGGTCCTCGGCGGCGCTTCCGCCCCCGGCCGAAAAGCCGATCGTGCTGTTCAACGAAGAGATCGCGCTCGACGTCACGCGCACGACGCGCGCCGACGTGGAGCGTGCGCTCGGCATCGCGTTCGCCTACCCGCAGCGCGGATGGCACACCTATTGCGTGCGCTCCGGTGACGGGGGCCGCTTGTTCCTCAGTTGCTTCTATTCGCAGGATCGGCTTGCGTCGGCCGAGCTCTATCGACCGCGCGTCGAGCGCGCGCCGAATCTCGCACCGCGCGACCTACGCTTCCGCTTCGTACCGGGCGAGATCGAAGTGGGGCAGCCGTTCACGGTGCTGCCGGAGTATTTTGCGACCGCGAGCGCGCTGCCCGCGCAGCTCGGTCCGTACGCCGAGATGTTCGAAGCGCGCTTTCCCGGCGGCGCCGCTTACGCGATGGGCAACGGCGGCACGATCGAGCGCCTCGCGCTCTACGTCCTGACCGAATCGCGCCCGGCCCCCTGAACGCACGACGGCCGCACCGGTAAGCCGGGCGGCCGCCGTATGCGCGGTTCGCGACGCTAGATATCGACGTTCATGAAGTTATCGAACGGCGTGATCGCGTTCGGATCGAAGTTCTTGATATCCGAATTGACCGCGTAGACGTCCACGCGCTGATCCTGCACGATCACCGGCACGTCGTTCGCGAGGCGATCGACGACGATCTTCACGTCGCCGTTGCGGTGGAGCTGTTCGTAGTGCGCGTAGAGCGCGTGCATCGCCTTGTCCGCAACCGGATCGCACCAGCGCGGGTTGTTCTGGCCTTGCGGCGGGAACGCATCGCATGCATAGATCTGCGAGTAGTCGCCGATTGCATCGTTCTGCCAGGCGAAGCTCGTGATGTCCCATTTGTTGCTGTAGACGATACCGCCCTCTTGCAGCGGCGCGAAGTAGAGCGCGATCGGATAGTGCTTCACGCTGAACGCGACGCCGAGCTTTTTCCAATCCTGACGCAGCATCTCGATGCCGTTGTCGACATCGGGCGTGCCTGCGTAGATCGCATAGCGGAAGTCGAGCTTCATGCCGTTCTTTTCGCGGATGCCGTCGGGTCCACGCTTCCAGCCGTCGGCATCGAGCATCGCGTTCGCCTTCGCCGGATCGTAGCCGACGAGCGGCTCCTTCACCGCGTACGGCGCGTCGAGCGGCGTCACGGAGTCGGAGAGCGTGCCGAGACCGTGTCCGATCTTCTCTAGACGCGCGGCGCGATTCCAACCCAGGCGTAGCGCCTGCCGTACGATCGGATCTTTGAGCGCCGGATTATTCAGATTGAAATCGAGATGATCGTAGTAGTAGCTCGGCACCTCGACGATCTTGACGCCCGGAATCGCCTTCAGACGGCCGAGGTAGTTTCCCGGCACGAGATCCCACATATCGACTTCGTGCGCCTGCATCTGCGAGAGCAGGGTGTTGCGATCGGGGACGATCTTGAAGACGATCTTGTCGAGCTTGGGCCGCCCGCGGAAGTAGAGCGGATTTGCGACCAGCACGACCTGCTGCTGGCGATCCCAGCGCTCGTACTTGAACGGACCGATGCCGACCGGAAGGTTGTTGTACGGAACGTTGTTGATGTTCTTGTACTTCGCAAGCAGATGCTTGGGAAGAATGCACGGGTTGGCGCCCGCCGACGAAAAAAAGTCTTCGATAAACGGCGAGAACGGCTTGCGCAGATGAAAGACGACCGTATATTTATCCGGCTCGTCGATCTTCGTGATGTAATTCCACCCCTGACGGTTCACGATGTTGTTCGCCGGGTTCAGCACGACTTTCGTCGAGAATACGACGTCGTCGGCGGTGAACGGTGCACCGTCCGACCATTTCACCCCGTGACGCAGGTGATAGGTGATCGTCAGCCCGTCCGGGCTCACGCCGCCGTTCGCCTTGGTCGGCACCTCGGTCGCGAGTTCGGGATAGGCGGCGTTATGATCGTCCCACTTGATCAGCCACGCCATCGTGAGCGACGATAGATGGCCGATGTCGGAGAACTGACCGAGATCGGGATTGAGCGTGTTAATGTCGCCCGCATCGGCGAAGGTCAGCACGTGCGGATGCGTCCAGGCGTTGGCGCGGCCGTCGACGCCGCCGCCGCCGACCTTGGTGCAGCCCGCGGCGAGCACGCCGAGGGCGAGAGCGAGACCCAACAGTCGCTTCAAATCGAATACTCCCACGGATTCCAGAAGGGCGAGATGACCGGCGAGGGCGCGAAGCCCCGCAGGTCGGTGTTGTACACGTACGGCTCCTTACGGAACCCGATAATGATCGTCGGCACGTCCTTCGCGAGCTCTTGCTGGAAGGTGACGTAGTCGGCCTTGCGGCGGGCTTGATCGACGGTCGTCAGCGCATCGGCGAGCGCGCGCGTCGCCGTCGCGTTCTCCCAAAAGAGGTTGTTCTGTCCGCGCGGCGCGAGGTTGTTGGCCGAGTAGAGCGCATTGAGATCGGGATCGGCCGCGCCGACCCACGCGAAGAGCGCCGCGTCGTAGTGGCCGCCCTCGAGCACGCCTTGCGTGCCGTTCTCGAAGAACTGCGCGGTCGGATAGTTCTTCACGTCGGCCTGCACGCCGACGTCGTGCCATTCGCGCTGAATCAGCGCCTGCACCGCTTTCCCGTTCGTCGCCTCGGTCTGCGTGCTCAGGTTGAATTCCAGGCGCTGCCCGTTCTTCACGCGGATGCCGTCCGGGCCCACGTGCCAGCCGGCCGCGTCGAGCATCTGTTTGGCCTTCGCCGGATCGAACGGATAATGCAGGGTATCGGCCGTGTAGGCCCACGAGAGCAACGGGTGCTCGGGCGTATCCGACGGGTACTCGGCGCCGTGAAAAATTTTGTCGATGATCTCCTTCCGGTTCGTCGCGTAGGCGAGTGCGCGCCGCACGCGCGCGTCGGCGAGGATCGGATTGCGCAGGTTGAAATCGATATGATCGTAGATGAACGAGTTCACCTGGATCGCCTTGAGCCCGTTCTTCGGATCGGCCCCGAGCGCCGCGTAGCGCGGCCAGTTGATCGCGGTGCCGCGCGCCAGCATATCGATCGCGTGCGTCTGCACCTGCGTCTCGAGCGTATTCTCGTCGGGTTCGATATAGAAATCGACCTCGCGGAGCTTCGGCTTCCCGAGGAAGTAGGTCGGATTCGCGACCATCTTCACGACGGTGCCGCGCTGCCACTCGATCACCTTGAACGGCCCGCTGCCGATCGGCATCGAATTATATGGCGCCGTGTTCTGACCGCCCTTGCCGTCCATGTACTTCGCGAGGATGTGCTCGGGCAGAATCGGCGCGTTGCCGTTCGGACCGAAGATCGTCTGCAGGAACGGTGCGTAGGCTTTTTTCAGGTGGATGACCGCGACGTAGGGATTACTGCAGTCGATATCCTTGATCGAGCTGTAGCCGTCGGTCGCCGAGACGTTGGTGTGCGGGTCCATCACGTACTGCCACGTGAAACGAAGATCCTTACAGGTCAGCGGCCGTCCGTCTTGCCACGTGATGTTCCGGCGCAGCTTGTATTTCAACGTCAACCCGTCTTTGCTCACGTCGCCGTTCGCGATCGTCGGGATCTCGCTCAGAGCATCGGGCACCGGTTTCGCGTTCTGGTCGTAGCGAACCGCGTACGAGTAGATGAACATCGAGAGATCGACCGTCGGCGTGGTGCCGTCGAGCACGGGATTCAAGTTCTTCAGGTCTTCGTTCTCGGCGATGCGCAGCACGCCGGGACGCGTCCATGGATGCGCGCCTCCGCTCGTGCTTGTCGTCTTGGTGCACGCGGACATGGTGGCGGCGATCGCGATTCCCGCAATCGCCGCGCGCAGCAGTGCCTTCAGATGGAGCCTCCTTCGTCGTCGCCGCCTTCGGCGCGCATGGTTTCAGGATCGATTCCCCGCTCGGCGCAGAACGCCCGAAATGCGTCGGGCGTGATCTCCGAGGGTTTGATCTCGCTGCGTCCGCCCCAAAAAACGTTGGTGTAGGTAAACTCGATGCCTTCGTCGCGCAGGTGCGCGTCGATCGCCGCCTTGTGCGCGAGCACGCGCTCCTTCTCCATGCCGTGCGCGACCGCCATGATGTTGACGTCGCGAAACTCCGCGCCGCCCTCGCGCCAATAGGCATGCGTGATCACGTAGTGGCGTCCCACCTCGCGCCCGGCATCCATCTCGCGCCCTTTCGGAACCGCCCAATGGAAGAGCGCGTTGTAGCGCGTCACGCGTTCGTTGTTCGCCGTCGGCTTCACGTGCTCGAGGAAGGTCGAGAAGCGGCCGATCACCCCGCGTGCGTTGAGATCGCGCGCGACCCGCTCGAACTCATCGAGCGTGACGCCCGCCTCCGCCGCGCGCGCATCCCAGAGGTTACGCACGATCTCGTCGGGCGTCAGTTCGCGCTTGAGCGCGGTCAGAACACGCCACTCGAGATCGGAGAGTTCGACGATCGCCGTGTTGGTCGGCTCCGCGAGCGCTTCGGCGCGGGCACCGGGTTCGAGTCCGCGTCGGCGCACGTGGCCCACGCCGAGCGCGAAGACCATCTTGGCGGGCATCAGACGAAAGTGCTCGGCGCCGATCTCCCTGCGCAGCACCTCGGCGTGTTTTCGTAGCGAGAATCCCTGCGGCACTTTGAGCGTGGTCCACAGACGATACGTGCTGCCGGGCGTCACCGCGTCGGTCGAGCGAATCACGACGTGCCCGGAAAACGGATCGTTGTTGAAGAGATGATCGAAGGCGGCATCGAGACGGTCGTTCGGCACCTGCCACGCGACGAGCGCGCCGCGCGCGAGGTTCGTCGACATCAGCGTCTGACGCACGCGGCGGATCGTGCCGGCGGCGAGCATCGCCGCGATGCGCTCGAGTACGGTCTCCACGGCGATGCCGCTCTGTTCGGCGATCGCACCGAAGGGATCGCGCTGGAAGCCCGCGAGACGATCTTCGGAGACGGCGAGGATCGCGGCGTTGACGGGGTCGGAAATGGAAACGGGGACGGTCGAAGGATTGGCGGACATACCCCCGCTCCTTTGACGACCGTCCCCGCGCGCCCCGCGCCGAGGCGAATTTAGAGCTTCAGATCGCTCTCGCCGAGTGCGTACGCGTAGCGTTCTTCGGCCAGCCGCTCGTTGTAGAGCGCGGTGATTTGATCGCGCTGCGCCGAGGAGAGCGAGGCGTTGGCCGTCACGATGTCCGTGATCGTCGCCGCGCCGACTTTATAGCGCGCCGCGGTCGCCTGACTGTTCACCGTCGCGCTCTGGAGCTCGGCGTTCGCCTGCACCAGGCTCGCGCGCGCCGAGATGAGATCCGCGAGCGCGCCGCGCACGTCGGATTCCACCGTGAGACGCGACGCCGTGAGCCCGGACTGCGCCTGATCGAGCTGCGATGCCGCGACCGCGACATTGTAGTTGGTCAGACCTTGGTCGTAGATCGGCACGCTGATCGTCGCGCCGAGCGAACCGGTGCCCGAAAACGGCGTTGCGACGCTCGGCGTGGTGAGCAGGGTCCGCGAGGTACCGCTGCTCGCATTGAGCGTGATCTCCGGGAAGCGCGCGAGCTTCGCGAAGCGCAGGTTCTCTTTCGAGGAATCGACCGTATGCTCGGCCGCGAGATAATCGGGGCGCAGATGGAGCGCCGCATCGAGCGACTGCCGATACGACATCGTCTTGATCTGCGACGGATTCGCCGCGAGCGGCTGCGGGTTGACCGCGGTGTCCGCGTCGAGCCCGAGCGTCGTGGCGAAGGTCGACTCCGCGGCAATCTCGCTGCCCTGCGCGGTGATCAGCGCACCGCGCGCCTGCGCGGCTTGAAACTCCGCCGCCGCGAGATCCGAGCGCGCCGCCGCGCCGGTGCGAATCCGCGCCGAAACGACCTGCTCCTCGGTCTCGAATTGATGCGCGAGCGCGGCGTTCGAAGCGACGCTCGCCTTCGCTTGCAGCACGCCGTAATACGCGGTCGCCACGTTGAACGCGAGCGTTTGGAGTTGACGTAGCAGCGTCTCGCGCCCGGCCAGATCCGCGTCCTTGGCGGAGCGGATGCCCGCGATCACGCGACCGCCGTCGAAGATGAGCTGCGAGAGGGTCGCCTTGGCGCTCTCGGTCGTCAAATAGCCTTTCGCGTTCGAACCGCTGCCGCTCGACGATCCGGTCGTGCTCGTGCCGAGCGAACCGTAATCGCGCGTGATCGACGCGCTTCCCGAGATGCTCGGAAAGAGCGCGCCTTTCTCGGCGCCGTACTTGGCCGCGATCGCGCGATACTGCGCGCGCTGCGAAGCGAAGGCGGGCGATTGCGCGACCGCGATATCGATCGCTTGCGCGAGGTTGACGGTGGTCGGAACGCCGGGACGTTTGCGCTGCTGCGTGACGTCGGGGGCGGGCGAGCCGTAGGCGGGATACGGAACCGGGGTTCCGGCCGCGGTCGGCATCGGCGCGGGCGTCATCATCGGCAGCGGCGCGCTCGTCGCCTGCGCGTGCGCGAGCCCCGGCACGAGCGGGAGGAGCGCGAGCGTCGCGACGAGCGACCGCGCGAGGAGCGGACGGGCGGCGATCATTGCGCCGACCCGGCCGGCTTCTGCGACGATGCGGGCGTCGCGCCGTCGATCGCGACCACGCTGCCGTCTTTGAGGGCGTCGGGGCGCGTCGTGATGACCTTCGTTCCGGCTTGCACCTTCGGCGAGATCACCTCCGAGAGCGTGTCGGTCTGCACGCCGACGCGCACGGGCACTTCCTGCGCCTTATTGTCGGCACCGACCACGTACACGGCGGCGCCGTTCTCGGTCTGCGCGATCGCCGAACGCGGCACGACGATAGCATTCGCCTTCGACTGCTTCACGAGCGTCGCCGTGACGAGCATTCCGCCGCGCAGCACGTCGCCGGGATTGGGCATACGGATGCGCGCGAGATACGAGAGCGTGCCCTGCGTGGGAACCGCATTCACGGTCGCGATGCGCGACGTGAAGCTCTTGCCCGGCAGCGACGTGGAGGTGAACGTCACCTTCGATCCCGGCTGCACGTACTTGAGATCCTCGTCGGGCACGTTGATGTTGATCCAGACCGTGTCGATGCGCGAGATCGCGAGCACCGGCGACTGCGGCCCGGCGAACGCGCCCGGATCCATGTTACGCGCGGTGATCACGCCGTCGTACGGCGCGTAGAGCGTGGTCTGACCGATCTCGGTGCGCAGCGTGTTCGCGTTCGCCGCCGCGGCCTGCGCCGCCGCCTGCGCGGCCTTCACGTTCTGCGCGCTCACGACGTCGTTACGCATGCCGATCTGCGCGTTCCGGTATTCGTTCTGTGCCTGCACGTAGGCCGCGCGCGCCGCTTCCAATTGCGACTGCGAGACGTAGCCTTGCGTGAAGAGCTGCCGGTCCTGATCGTAGCTTAGCTTCGCATTCGCGAGCGCGGCCTGCGCGGTCGCGAGCGCCGCCGCGTTCTGCTGCTGCTGCACGGGCAGGCCGACCTGTGCGCCCTGCGCCGAGGCGCCCTGCTGCGTCGCCTGCGCCTGCGCCTGAGCGAGTTGCGCGCGCAGCGTCGAGTCGTCGATGCGCGCGAGCACCTGGCCCGCGTGCACGCGATCGCCGACGTTCACGTAGATCGCGGTGATCGGTCCGCTCTGCTGAAAGGCAAGCGTCGATTGCTCGAGCGGGGCGATCTGGCCGTCGAGCGGAAGGTACGTCGCGATGTCACGCTGTGCCGCGGTTGCGACATCGACGTTAAGCGGCGCCGGGCCTCGCGGCGCGCCGCCTTTGCCGCAGGCGGTGAGGGCGAACGTTGCCGCAATCGCGGCGACCGCCAAGCGTTGGTACTGCATGTTGCTCCTATGAAAGTTGTTCAGACGCGAATCGACGCTTGAATCTGTTCGTACTACGGTCGATGAGGCTCAATTGATTCACTACCTTGGCGACCAATCCTGATAACCCGCTGTCCCATCGAGGAGAGGCGGCACTTTGCGCGTATTTCACCCCCGCATGAGCGCGAAACTCGACATTGGTCGCTCGCATAGCTTGCAGACGCGCGTCGAAGAATGGATGACCGCCGAAAAGGCGGGCAACAAGGGTGTTGACGTTCTCTCCACCTCGATGCTGGTGCAGCTCGTCGAAAATGCGGCCATCGCGTGCCTCGAACCGATGCTGGGATCCGAGACGGTCTCGCTCGGCACCCACATCGACCTCGAACATCACAAACCGGTTCCGGTGGGGTTCATCGTCCGGACGGAGGTCGAGGTCGTGATGGTCGACGGCCCCCGCGTCAGTTTCGCGGTCGCGGTCTTCGACGAACAGGAGGCGGTCGCCGAGGGCACCCACGAGCGGTACCTGATCGATCGCTCAAAGTTCCTGGCCAAGCTTGAAGAAAAGCTTGCGTGAAGGTACCGTAAGAAAAACCCGTAATCAGCAAGGGTCTTACTGCAGGGGGGGCAAACAGCCCCCCGAACAGATGGAAAAGGATTGTCTTGGGGGGATCCGCGCCCTGTACGCCGAGAGGCTGGGTCGCGGGTCCAACAGACGTTCGCGTCGCGGAAACCCAATACAAGCTGAGGTCTCAAACTTACTAGGAGGATACATTGAAGCGACTGAGCACCGGAGTCCTCGCCGCGCTGTTCGCAGCCGGCCTTGGACTTAACGCGGTCGCAGCTCCGACCACCTCCGCGTCGCATGGAAACATTGGAACCAACGCGATCGCGCAGGCGTCGGGCTCGACCATGGCGGCTCCGCCGGCGAACTTCGGTTCCCCGCCGTCGGGGCAGATCCCGATTCTCTTCAACGACCACCATGTCTATGCCAAGCCCGACGTCCTGAAAAAGGGTCGCGTGCTCGCTGCGCTCGTGCGTGGCGGTACGGTTCTGATCCCGCTTCGTTCGATGTTCGAGCAAATGGGCGCGACTGTCTCGTACAACGCGGCCAGCAAGACGGTGGACGTTAGCAAGCCCGGCGCCGACGTGAAGGTCACGGTCGGTAAGCCGGAAGTCATCGTCAACGGCGAATCGCGTCCGCTGGACGTCCCGCCGATGATCTATAAGGGCCACGTCGTGGTCCCGATCCGCGTCATTTCGGAAGGCATGGGAGCCTACGTCGAGTGGGTGCCCGACAAGCAGGTCGTCGTCGTTCGCTACGTCGTTCCGACCCCGCCGCCGACCCCCGAACCGACGCCGAGCGAAGCGCCGGCCACGCCGCCGCCGACCCCGACCCCCGCTCCGGTTGCGACCCCGTATAAGGACGTCTTCATCGCGGGCGATTACATTCTCTCGCCCAAGGTGTACGACGAGTTCAACCCGGGCAACACCTCGAACAACAACAACGGTAACGGCTTCTCGTACGCGATCCGCGGTGCTGCAGAGTTCAACCTCTTCAACCTGCCGTGGATGCTCGAAGGCGACTACCGTCAGTTCAACTACCCGCATAACTGCTCGGGCGCCGCAAACGATCCGGGTTGCTATGTGACGACGATCGGCCAGACCGGCTCGACGTTCGTGCCGGCCTTCCAGGTCCGCTCGTACGATTTCGATGCCCGCTTCGGCCTCAAGATCGCCAACCCGCGCATCTACATCGGCGTCGGCTACATGTGGCGCGCGAACAACGCCGGCTATCCGAAGATGTCGAACATCGGTTTCGGCCTCGAGAAACTGCCGGACCTCGACCACCCGTTCTCGCTCTACGGCAGCGTGTGGTACTACGGAAACGTGAAGGGTAACTACACGAATCCGGGCACCGGCACCGGCTACCAGCTCGCCTACAACATCCTGAAGGCGCAGTTCGGTGTGGCCTACTCGTTCGCCAACAGCCCGCTCTTCATCGAAGGCGGTATCCTCGGCGAATCGTACCGGAACAAGACCAATGCTCCGGGCGACGGCTCGAACTTCGGCCCGTACCTCGGTCTCGGCCTCAAGTTCTAGTATCCAGCGGTAACGCTAAAAAGAATCGGCCCCGGGTTCGCCCGGGGCCGATCTTTTTTTGCCGTTTGCTCGAGCGTTGTTGGCCGCTTACGGTTTTGTGGAGGGAGCGGACGAAGGCGCGATCGAGGGTTGCACGCACGGCGGCGTGATGATGTCGACGTTCGGTCGGCCGGGCTGCGGCGCGGGCGTCGGCGTGGCATCGGGCGTCGCTTCCGGCTTTACGCCGGCCGGGAGCGGCGTCGGACACATCTGCGGATTGGCAAACCAATGCTCCGTAAAGCCGCGGGCGAGATCGGCCTTCATGATCTTGCCGAAGTAGGTCGTCGGAAAGCGATGGACGAGCAGTTGCATGTAGCTCCACGCCTTCTGCTGCGCGCTTTGCGTATAGATCTTCTTGTACAACTGGATCGCGAGGAAGTACGTGCGCGCGAGTTGCGGATCGTTCGGATACAGATGCGACCATTGGTTGAGCGCTTCGTCGGCAAAGCTCACGTCGTGGATGATACTCGGATCGGTCGTGTACGCGCCGGCGCGAATCGTTTCGTCGTGGAACGTATTGTTGATGCCGAGATAGCTCAGCTTCAAACGCCCGAAGTACTGATCTCCGGGCGCGGAATGCGTAAAGTCTTCGCATTGTTCGCGCGCCCATTTGCTCGGTTTGGAAGCACACGCATCTTTCTTGGCGGGTGCCGCGTGCGCGGCCGTCGCGGCCGCTCCGAGCGCCAGAAGCGCGCACGACAAGACGAGGGTTCGTTTCACGAAGTTCTCCTACGAGGGTCGAGCAGTGATGAGGGTGTGCACCTTCTCTCGCGGTAAACGTTCGTGCCCTCCGTCCACGTTCCGGCAAGGCCGGAGCGCCGAACGGTAGAACCTCGCGGTGTGATCCGCAGCCTTCGCATCGCCGCGCTTCAACTGCGCGCGCACGACCGCGCCGACTTCTCCGCACTGGGCGATCGCCTGCTTGCCGCCGTCGATGAAGCGGCACGCGAGTGCGATCTGCTCGTGCTTCCCGAAGCGACCTTCCCGGCCTACGTCCTCGGTGACGACCGCGTCGACGACACGGCGATCGAGCAGAGCCTCGCTTCGCTCGCCCGCATCGCGCGCGAGCGTACCTGCGTTATCGTCGCGGGTGCCGCCGTGCGGCGCGAGGGGCGTCTCTACAACAGCGCCGTCGTCATCGATCGCGATGGTACGCGCGCGGGTTCGGCGGAAAAGCTCTTCCTCTGGCATTTCGACCGCAAATGGTTTGCCGCGGGCGAGCGCATCGCGCCCGTCCGCACCTCGATCGGCTCGCTCGGCGTCCTCGTCTGTGCCGACGGGCGCATGCCGCAGATCGCGCGCACGCTCGTCGACCGCGGAGCCGAACTGCTGGTGATGCCGACCGCGTGGGTGACCTCGGGGCGCGATCCGCAGCGCCTCGAAAACGCGCAGGCCGATCTTCTCGCGCGCGTGCGCGCCCTCGAAAACGGCGTTCCGTTCGTCGCCGCCAACAAGTGCGGCGTCGAGGCGGGCATGACGGCCTACTGCGGAAAATCGCAGATCGTCGACGCGTCGGGCGCGCTCGTCGCGCTCGCGAGCGAGCACGACGAGGAGCGCATCGGCGCGACCGTCGCGGTCGGTGCCGCGCCGCGCTCGCGCACTCGCGCGCACGCTCCGGAACCGGTGCAGGTACGGCCGCGCACGCTACGTCTCGCACTCTGCGCCGATGCGCTGCCGCCCGATATCGACGAGCGGTTGCGCACGCTCGACGCCGATGCGGCGCTTGCTCCGCGGCGCACCGCCTACGATCCCGCGCGGATCCTGCACGCGGCACGGATCGATGCGCTCGATGCGTTCGATCCCGCGACGACGATCGCGTACCGCCTCGCGGGCTATCGCCTGATCGTGCTCGATGCCGCGCAGCCGCATCCGTGGCTCGAACCGATCGCGCGCGCTCGCGCGCTCGAACTGCGCATCTACGTCGTGCTCTTCGACGGCGAACGCGCGCGCGCGATCGATCCCGACGGCACCGTTATCGCGGGAACCTTCGGCGCGTATCGCATCGCGAGTGCCGCGATCGACCTCGCGCGTACCGAGCAGACGATGGTCGCGCCGGGCACCGACGTCGCCGAAGGCCTCGCGCGCATCGCCGCGCTCGCCGCGGACCCGCGCGCGTGAACGGCGCGTCACAGCACGGCGAGCGCAAGCGTCATCGTCAACGCGTGCTCGCTCGACGTCTGACCGCCGCCGCGGCGCTGATTCTGATACTCCCCGCCGCCGTGCCGCGCGCGCACGCGATCGTGCGCGCCGTCGCATCCTTTGCAGCCGCTCGGCTCCCCTATCTTCCCGGCAGCAGCATTCCGCTACGCGTGAACGGGATGACGCCGCCGTACCGCGTCACGCTGACCGGCCCCGGCAGCGTGAATGCGCACGACTACGACGTGCCGTCCGCGCCGTCGCAATCGAGCGCGATGTTGGTCGCCGCCAACGCGGAGAGCCTGGCGGCGCGACGCTTCACGTTCGCCTCGCCGCCCGACCCCGCGCGCGCCTTCATCGCGGTCGCAAGCTACGACGACGGCATCGTGATTCACGACGCGGCGTCACCGTTCGACGAGCGCGCGGTGCTCGGCATCGGCGGCGCGCCGAGCGATGTCGCGATCGGTCCGAGCGGCGTGCTCGCGGCCGGAACGACCGACGGCGGGACGTTGACGATCGCGCACCTCGAGCCGTGGCGCGTGCGGCGATACGACGGCGTGCTCTTCAGCGACGAGATCGCCATCGACGCGGCAAACGGCGCCGTCTATGCGACGGATCGCGATGTCAACGGCGCGGGCGCGCTCACGCGCATCGCCCGCGACGGCACGGTAAAACGCCGCATCCTCGGCATGACCGCCGAAGGCATCGCCGTCGACGCGAAACGCCGACGCATCTACGTCGCGAACGTCAACGACGGCACGATCTCGATCGTCGATGCCGATACGATGGTCGAACTGCGTCGCGTGCACGCGGTCGCGCGCGTCTTCTCACTCGCGCTCTCGGCCGACGGCACGCGCCTCTACGCCGTCTCGAACCAGAGCACGGGCTCGCCGTTCGCCGCGGCGGGCAGCGTGGTCGCACTCGACACCTCCGGCGCGGTGCCGCACGTGATCGCGCGCAGCGCGCCGCTCGATTTTCCGGTCGGCGTCGCGCTCGACGCCGCGCATCGACGCCTCTTCGTCACCGACGAACGCGACAACGTCGTCGATGTGCTCGACGCGCGCACGCTGCGCCCCGTACACGCTCCGCTCGACACCTGTACGACGCCGTGGAAGCCGACGGTCGACGGTTCGACGCTCTACGTGCCGTGCGCGCGCGCGAACGAGATCGATCTCTTCTCCACGATCGATCTCCGCCGCGAAGCGAACGCTCCCTTTCCTACCGGCGGCTATCCGCTCGCCGTTGCGGTATGGCACCCGCATGCGCGCGTCGTACGTTGATCTTCCCGTGACCATCGCCGCACTGCTCCTCACGCTGCTGCCCGTGCAGCTCGCCGTTCCCGCGCCCTTTCCGCAAATCACCGCCGATGCACCGACGATCTCGGCGGTCGCGCCGGGCGTCGAGTACGGCGAGTACGATCTCGTCACGGCGGCGGGACCGATCGTCGTGCACGCGGTCGCGATCGCGCCGCACCGCCCCGATCTCCATCTCGATACCGTGCTCGCGCACGGCGCGCTGACCTCGCGCGGCGAGCCCGTCACCGCGATGGCGGATCGCACCGGCGCGGTCGCGGGCATCAACGGCGACTACTTCGATATCGGACAGACCGATCAACCCACGAACGTCGTCGTCACCCACGGCACGCTCGTTCGTTCACCGCGTAAGCGCGCGGCACTCGTCATCGAACGCGACGGCACGCCGCAGATCACGGAACTCTCGTTCCTGGGCACCCTGACGCTCCCCGATCGCAGCGTGCAGATCGACGCGGTCAACGTCATGCCGCCGCCCGGCGGCGGCATCTCGATGCTCACCCCGGCTTTCGGCACCGTCCCGCCGCGCGACACGATCACGCTCGTCGCGCTTGCGCCGACCAACGGCACGCCGCCGTTCGCGACCTATCGCGTGACCGGCATCGTCGACAATACCGTCGCACAGCCGCCCGGCTACTACGCCGCCATCGGCGAGAACGCATACGGAACGGCCGGCGTACCGAACGTCGGCGACACGCTCGCCGCGAGCGGCGATCTCTCGCCGATCCCGCTCGATACGATCGCGGCGGCGGTCGGCGGCGGCCCGCTGATCCTTGAGCGCGGTGCGTGGGTGCACGACCCCGACGGTCCGAACGGCGGCGACTACGATACGCGCATTCCCACGAGCGGCGCGGCGATCGCGCCCGACGGCACGCTCTACCTGCTCGAAGTCGACGGCCGTCAGCCCGACGAGTCGGTCGGCGTAACGCGACGCGAGTTCGCGGCGCTGATGCTCGCCTTCGGCGCCGTGCGCGGCCTGGCGTTCGACGGCGGCGGCTCCTCGACGCTCGCGGTGCGCACGCTCGGATCCCCCGACGCCACGCTCGCCAACGTCCCCTCGGACGGACGCGAACGCTCGGTCGCCGACGGCCTCTTCGTCTACTCCGATGCGCCGATCGGCCCCGCGACCCGGGTCGTCTCCACGCCCGCGGCGATTCGCGCGGTGGTCGGCGCGAGCGTACCGCTCGCGCTCGCGACGGTCGATGCCGCCGATCACGTCGTCCCCGCGACCGCCGACCCGACGATGCGCGTCGAGCCCGCCGCGCTCGGCAGTGTCGCGGACGGCCGCTTTACCGCAAGCGCTCCCGGCCGTGGCGCGATCGTGGTGCACGACGGCGCATTCGTCGCACGCGTGCCCGTCGAAGTCGACGCGACGCCCGCCCGCCTGGCGCTGCTGCCCGCACAGCCCAACGTCGCCGAGAACGGCTCGCTCGCGTTGCAAGCGCGCGCGTACGACGCGCAGGGCTACGCGCTCGCGCTTCCGACCGCGCTGCCGTGGCGAGCCCAAGGCGGCGCAATCGACCCGAACGGGACGCTGCGCGTCGGCACGCACGATGCGCTCGTCTCGCTGCTGCTCGGCGACCGGCTCGCCACCGTTCGCGTGACGGTCGGCTCGCACGAAGTCGCGCTGCCTTTCGCCGCCCCGGCGCGCTTTCTCACCGCGCCCCGCGGCGGTGACGGCGGGGTCACGGTCGGCGACGCATGCCCGGACTGCGTCACCCTCCGCTACGACCTGGGCCCAAGCGAACGCGCCGCCTACGCGGTGCTCGAAGCCCCGCTGCCCAGCGGCAGCGTCGCGCTCTCCTTCGACGTCCTCGACGACGGCAGCGGAGCGCAGGTGAAGATCGCGCTGCGCAATGCGGCGAACCAAGGACTGTACCTGCCCGCGATCGTGCTCGACCATCCGGGTTGGCGCCACGTCGTCGTCCGCTTTCCGCCCGCGCTCACTCGGCCCGCGCGCCTGACCGCCATCTACACGATCGCGCCGCCGGAGGTCGCGGGCACGATCACCCTGCGCGACGTCCGCGCGGTCGTCGCAGGGTCGCCGTAGGCGCGCGAACAAACGCGGCGCATGGAGTTTGAGGAGCTCGCCGACCGCACGCTCGATACCGCCGCTGCCCGCGGCGCGCAGTACGCCGACGTCCGCTTCGAGCGGGTCCGCAACGAACGCATCGAGGTGCGTAACGGCATCGTCTCGACCCTTTCCGACGCCGCGAGCACCGGCTACGGTATCCGTGCGCTGGTCGACGGCGCCTGGGGCTTTGCCGCGAGCGCGGATCTGACCCCGACCGGCGTCGATGCCGCGGCCGCCCGCGCGGTCGCAATCGCGCGCGCGAGCGCCTCGATCGCGCGGCGGCCGTTCGGCGCGCCGCCCGAGCGCGCGTACACGGATCGCTTCGCGACGCCGGTGACGCGCGATCCCGCCTCGGTACCGCTCGGCGAGCGCGTCGCGTTGCTGCTCGAAGCCGAAAAACTCGCGCACGCGGCGCCGCAGATCGCGGTCGCGCGCGCCTGGATCGACCTGTGGCTCACCGACAAGTTCTTCTTCAGCAGCATCGGCTCGAAGATCGAGCAGCGCATTCGACAGAGCGGCAGCGGGCTGCAGGCGATGGCGGTCGGCGACGGCGACGTGCAGACGCGCACCTTTCCCGGCGACGTGGGTCTCTATCAGTCGGGCGGCTGGGAGATCGTCGAGGCCGCGCGGCTGCGCGAGAATGCCGCGCGCATCGGCGAAGAGGCCGCCGCGCTGCTGACCGCGCCGCAGTGTCCGAGCGGCACCTTCGACGTGATCCTCGGCGGATCGCAGGTCTCGCTGCAGATTCACGAGTCGTGCGGGCATCCCGCCGAACTCGACCGCGTGCTCGGCTGGGAGGCGAACTTCTCCGGCACGAGCTTCCTCGAGCTCGATCAACTCGACCGGCTCGAATACGGTTCGCCGCTCGTGACGATCGTGATCGACAACACGATGCCGCTCGGCATGGCCACCTGCGGGTACGATGACGAGGGCACGCAGTCGGGACGATCCGATATCGTGCGCGACGGCGTGCTACGCGGATACGAGATGAGCAACGACACGGCCCGCAGCATCGGTCGCGAGAGCAATGCCTGCGTGCGCGCGCAGAGTTGGGAGTACGTGCCGATGATCCGCATGTGCAACCTGAGCCTGCTGCCGGGCGGCACGCCCTTCGAGCATCTCTTCGACGACGTGCGCGACGGCGTGTACATGGAGAGCAATCGCTCGTGGTCGATCGATGATCGCCGCCTCAACTTTCAATTCGGCTGCGAGATCGGCTGGGAGATCAAAAACGGCAAACGCGGCCGACTGCTCAAAAATCCCACGTACGCGGGCATGACGCCCACCTTCTGGCGTTCGTGCGACGCGATCGCCGACGAACTTTCCTGGTTCGCGTGGGGTACGCCGAACTGCGGCAAGGGCGAACCGATGCAGACCGGCCGCACCACGCAGGCCGCGGCGCCCGCGCGCTTTCGCAACGTGCAGGTGGGGGTAGGCTACGGTGACTAGCGCCGAACGCGAAGCGATCGCGAAGCGCGCGCTCGCCGCATCGACCGCGGATCAGACCGAGGTGATCGTGAGCGTCTCCGACAGCGCGCTCACGCGCTTCACCCGCGGCATCTCGAATCAAAACGTCGCCGCGACCGACCGCTCGATCTCGGTGCGCGCGATCGTCGGCGGTCGCACCGGCGTCGCCTCCACGAACGAAACGAGCGATGCCGCGGTCGATGCGGTCACGGCGCGCGCGATCGCGCTCGCCGCGTTCGCACCCGCCGACCCGCAGCAGCCCGCGCTGCCGAGCGGCGGAGCGACGCCGACACCGCCGGGTGCATATGTGGAAACGACCGCGCACGCCGATCCGTTCGCGCGCGCGCACATCGCCGACGCGATCGTGAGTCAAGCGGAGATCGCGGGCTTTTGGGGCGCGGGCTACGTCGCCACCTCATCGAGCGGCATCACCATCGCAAACAGCGCGGGCGCCCTCGCCTCGTTCGACGGCACCGACGCGCAAGCGAACGTGAAGGTGATCGCCGACGATTCGAGCGGCTTCGCCGAACACTACGCGACCGACATCGAGCGCATCGACGGACACGAGATCGGCCGCCGCGCGGTCACCAAAACGCGCGACGGTGCGAATCCGCGCAGCGTGGAGCCCGGTCCGTGGACGGTGATCCTCGAGCCGCCGGCGATCGGCGAACTGCTCACCTATCTGCTTTCGCACTTCTCGGCACAGTCGTACGACGAGGGCTCGTCGTTCTTTTCGGGACGCCTCGGCGAGCGATTCTTCGCCGACGGCGTGACGATCCGCGACGACTACGCCCATCCGCTCGCACCCGGGATGCCCTTCGACTACGAAGCACAGCCGAAGACGCGCCCGACGTTGGTCGAGCGCGGCGCGGTGCGTGAGATCGTCACCGACAGCTACTACGCGCACAAACTCGGCCGCCCGAACACCGGGCACGCGCTGCCCGCGCCGAACGCCTGGGGTCCGCAAGCGCTCAACGTGGTCGTCGATCCCGGCAGCACGAGCGCGGACGAACTCATTTCGCAGACCGAGCGCGGACTGCTGATCTCGCGCTTTTGGTACATCCGCACCGTCGATCAGAAACGCGCGATCGTCACGGGCATGACGCGCGACGGCACGTTCCTAATCGATCACGGGCGCATCGCGGGCGGCGTGCGCAACCTGCGCTTCAATCAAAGTATCGTCGATGCGCTCGCGCACGCGGTCTTCGCAAACGACGCGCACCGCACCGGCGGCTACGGCTATTCGCTCGTGGTTCCGACGGTCAAGATCGAAGGCTTCCGCTTCACCAGCACGACCGAGTTCTAAGCGCCGCTCGCGGCGATCACGGCGCGCGCGATCGCCCCGCGTACGCCATGCTCTTCGAGCGCGAGCAGGCCGCGAATCGTACGCCCGCCGGGCGTTGCCACCTCGTGGCGCAGCGCGCCCGGATGCGCGTCGCTCGCGAGCAGCAGATGGGCCGATCCGAGCAGCGTCTGCGCGACGAGCAGCCGCGCCTGATCGTAGGGAATGCCGAGCGCGATCGACGCGTCGATCATCGCCTCGATAAACGTGAACGCATACGCGGGGCCGCAGCCGCTCACCGCGGTCACCGCGTCCATCAGGCGTTCATCGAGCACCGCCGTCTCGCCGATCGTATCGAACAGCTCGCGCGTCACCGCGAGCGCGCCCGGATCGCAGTGCGAGCTCGAGGCGATCACCGTCATCGCGCGCCTCACGCGCGCGGGCGTGTTCGGCATCGTGCGCACCATGCGCGCGCGCTCGCCGCTCCACGCACGCAGGTCGTCGAGCCGCACGCCCGCCGCGGTCGAGATCACCACCTGCTCCGCACGGAGTTCCGGTGCGATCTCGCGCAGCACCGACGGCACGTCGTGCGGTTTCACGCAGAGCAGCACCACGTCGCTTGCCTGCGCGAGCGCGCGATTTTCGCGCGCGTTCGCGCGGGTGGTACTGATGACGGTGGCGGCGTGAGCGCTCGCGTCGAGCGCGTGCGCGATCGCGCCGCCGAGGGTCCCTCTCCCGATGATGCCGATGTGCACGATGATGGCTCCCGGATATGAAAAGAACGAGGCCGCTCCGGTTGGAGCGGCCTCGTTCGTCTGATCTACGACGACGCGTGCGCTACCGAACCGGCATCTCCTGATGCGGCTGCGGCGGGCACGGGAACGCGACGCGGTTCGTCATTGTTTGCCCAGCTTACCCGGCGGCACGAGTGCCGTCAAGAGGCCGCCGAGCACGCAGAGCAGCCCGATCGCGACCGCGACAACGTGCGGGATCGCGATCGTGGTGATCGCCGGATAGCTCAGGACGCGCGGACGCAGCGTGATACCCGCAATCGTCGTGCGCCCGCCGTCGAGCGCCACACCGATGTGATTCTTGCCGCCGCTCGCGCCGTCGTTCTCCACCTCGAAGAGTACCGCGGCGGTTCCCGGCGGCGCGCCGAGCGTGCGAATCTGCGCGGCGACCGGCGCCGGAAAGAGCACCGCGCGCACCATACGATGCGCGGCGGGCAGCGAGAACGCGTCGTTCGGTACGTCGAAGCCGAGCAGCGACTGTCGCGTGGTCATCAGCAGCACCGGCGAGAGAAATGCGGTGCCGGTCGGCTGCGTGATCGTCAGGTGCGCGTCGCGCGCATCGGAGGCTTCGACCGCAACGACGTCGCGCGGCTTCGGCTGCAGCACGAAGGCGCCCACGTAGCGCGTGCGATCGATCGGCAGTGCGCTCGTGCCGCGCACGAGCGAGACGACCGGCGCACCGTTCCCCTGCGCGAGCGGGAAGTCGAGCGTGCCGCCGAGATCGGCGACGCGCACGTTCTCGCCCGGCGCGCCGACGATCGTCTGCGCATCGGGACCGAGCAAGCCGCTCGCAATTCCGGCGAATGCGATGACGCCCACGCCGAAGGCCGCGATGATCGCGCCGATACGTTCGGCCGGCCGCTGCATCGCCTGCAGCGTGCGACGCATGCGCATCGCGAGCACCACGACGAGCGCCGCCAACAGCACGTTGTACCAGCCCGCGTGGTAGAGCGAGCGCCCCGGGAGGATCAGTTCGATACAGACGCCGATCAGCACGAGCAGCGCGGTGAGGAGCGAGAGCATCATGGCGTCTTCACCAAGGGCGCGACCGCCGCGCGCATCTGCGGCAGCGTGAGCGCGCCGTCGAAACCGCGCACCACCACGCCGTTGCGCCCGATGATCACGGTCGTCGGCAAGCCGAGCGCGGCGTAGACGCGTCCGTAGCGCTGCTGATCGTCGACCCAGATCGGAAACGTGATGCCGAGCGACTGCGCGAACGCCGCCGCACGCTGCGCCGATTCACCCTGATTCACACCGACGACGACGACGCCGCGCGCGGCGAACTGCCGCGCCAGGCGCTCGAGATCGGGCATCTCCGCACGGCACGGCGGGCACCACGACGCCCACAGGTTCATCACCACGATCTTACCGCGGTAGCCGGCGAGCGAGGCGGAGGTACCCGTATCGGTCTGCATCGCGTAGACCGGCGCGGTCGAACCCGCGAGCCCGGCCGGCCCGGCCGGACGCGCGCCGCCCGAGCGAAAGAACGGGTATACGATCACCGCGGCAAGCACCAGCGCCGCCGCGATCAACACGTAGCGCAGCCGGTCGCTCACCAGTCACCCATCCGATCTTCGTCAACCTCGCCCTCGAACGCGATGGTGCCCACCGGCAGCACCGCCGCGAGCAACGGAATATCGCGGTAGCGCACTTCGCGCCGCCGCGCGGCATCTTCGCCCGCCTCGAAGAGGCGGCAATAGCGTTCCAGCACGTCCGGGCTGCAGCGCGCCAAGAGCGGGCGCACGTTGTAGGCTTGCACGAAGCGATCGAAGGCTTTCGCAAAGGCCTCCGCCGCAAATTCCGAGCCCAGACGCACTTCGCGTCGTACGTGTTCCAGGTGCCTCTCCTCCGGTGGACGAAACCGCGACCGCGTGTCGGCCCACATTCTCGACGGGAAAGCTCTCGCCGCCGAACTGCGGACGGAGCTCCTCGCACGTACGAGTGCGCTACGCGAGCGCGGGATTCATCCCAAGCTCGTGATCGTTTTCGTCGGTGAAAACGAAAGCAGTGTCGCCTACGTTCGCAACCTCGTCCGCACCGGCGAGCGCGTCGGCATCGAGGTCGAGGTCGCGCGCCTTCCCGCAGATGCGACTTCGGTCGCCGTTCGTGCCGAACTGGAACGCTTGCAGGACGACGACCGCGTGCACGGCGTGATGCTGCAACAGCCGCTGCCGCCGCATCTCTCGATCCGCGAGATCGCCGATGCGATCCCGGTGCACAAGGACGTCGACGGCACCCATCCGACCAATCAGGGAAACCTGGCCTTCGGCAGCGGCACCGAGTACGTACCCGCCACCCCCGCGGCCGTGATGCTGCTGCTCGAACGCAGCCCGCATTGGCCCCTGCGCGGCAAACGCGCGGTGATGATCGGACGCTCGGTCGTGGTGGGCGCGCCGGTCGCGATGCTGATGCTCGCGCAAGACGCGACCGTCACCGTGCTGCACAAAGAGAGCGAGAGTCTGCAGCCCTACCTGCGCATGGCCGAGGTCGTGGTGGTCGCGACCGGCGTGCCGGGGCTCATCGGCGGCGCCGACATCGCGCCGGGGGCAACCGTGATCGACGTCGGCACCACGGTCGTCGACGGCGTCCTCAAGGGCGACGTGGAGTTCGACTCCGCGGTCGAGGTGGCGGGTGCGATCACGCCGGTCCCGGGCGGCGTCGGCCCGGTCACCAACGTCGCGCTGCTGCGCAACGTGGTGAAATCCGCCGAGCACATCTCGGCGACGCGTTAGTTCAGCGAGAAGAACTTTCCGAAGTAGCGCTCCTGATCGGTGCGATAGGAGTTATCCTCACCGCGCTCTTGCCGCCGTTCCAGCTCGTCGCGACGCCGCTCCAAGAGTCGGCGCAGCTGCGGCAGCAGGCGTTCGAGAAATTCGCGCTCGGCCCGCAGACGCGCGCCCGTATCGTCGATCTCGAGCAGGCGCTGTTTGATCGCCTCCGCGACCTGGAGCGCGTCGCCGATCAAATACGAGGTTCCGGTCGGATCGCCGTCGGGCAGTTCCACACCGCGTTCGGTTCCCGAAAACTCGATGAGCATGGCGAGATATTCATCGAAGAGATCGCGGACGGCGGGTAAGAGCGTCGCGGATTCCACGTCGGCGACGGGCGGCGAGGTCGGATCGAGCACCTCGGCATCGACCACGAGATAGGGCTCGCGCGCGATGATCTCGCGGATGCGAAAGCGCTCGCGGCCGATCGTCGAGATAAAATATCGCCCGAAAGGAAGCGTCTGCACCTCGACGATCTCGGCGATCGAGCCGATCTCGTGCGGCGTCACATTGGGATCGCCCGCTTCGGCGCCGTCCGCGATCAGCGCAACCCCGAAGCCTTCGCCGGTTTCCAAGCACTCGTTGATCATCTGCTTGTAGCGTGGCTCGAAGATATGGAGGTTCAGCACGGCCCCCGGGAAGAGCACCGCGTTGAGCGGAAACAGGCGCAACTGCCTACGCATGGGCACGTTCAGTTCGAGGAGGTCGGCGGGGGGTTCCCGCTAAGTCAGGTTCCCGAGATGACCGAGATTCTGCGATATTTGGAAGCGAGCCACCCGGCCCCGCACCCGCTGCTGCTCGAACTCGAACAGCACGGCCGCAAGGACGGGATTCCGATCGTCTCGCGCGAGACCGGCCGCTTTCTTTCGGTCCTCGTCCACATGATGCAGGCCAACCGCATCCTCGAGGTCGGCACCGCCTACGGATACTCCACCCTCTGGATGGCGCTTGCGCAGCCCCCCGCGGGCAAGCTCTGGACGATCGATCCCGACACGGCGCGTACCGAGGTCGCGCTCACCTACATTCGCCGCGCGGGCGAAGACGATCACATCACGATCTTCAACCAAGACGCGCTCGAACTGCTGGAAAACTTTCAGCAACGCAATCTCGATATCGTCTTCATCGACGCGGACAAAGCGCAGTATCGCGCCTACCTCGATCTCGTGGTGCCGATGCTCAAACGCTCGGGTATCGTGGTGATCGACAACTGCATGCTCGACGGCCGCGTCGCCGCGCCGCCCTCGCCCGACGACGATGCCGACGTGGTCGCGATGCGCGCCTTCAACGACTACTTTCTCTCGCACCCCGAGCTCGACGCGACCATCCTTCCCCTCGGCGACGGCACGGGCATCGGCGCGCGCATTCGATGAGCGCGACGGCGCGCGCGGACGCATTCCGCTCGGCGATGCGCCGCTTTCCGACCGGCGTCACCGTGGTGACGAGCGTGCGCGACGGCGAACCGCGCGGCATCACGCTCACCGCCTTCGCCTCGGTCTCGGCCGATCCGCCGATGCTGCTGATCTGCGTCAATCGCGAGGCGCGCAGTTACCTCTACATCGCCTCGTCGCGCATCTTCTGCGTGAACGTGCTCGCCGCCGATCAACAGGAACTCGCCGAACGCTTCGCCGGAAAGATCCGCGAGCATCAGTTCGACGACATCGCCTTCACGACCGATGTCACGGGTGCACCGGTACTGCCCGGAACGATCGCGCACTTCGACTGCGAGGTGGCCGAAGAGCATCATGCGGGCACGCATTCCATCTTCATCGGCCGCGTGCTCTCGTGCGACGCGAGCCCCGGAGCGCCGCTCGGGTATTTCAATGGGAGATTTCGCGATGTCGGTGCGTGGGGCGAGTAATAGGGTCTCGCGGCAGGTCGTTCGGAGATGGGATGAGGGAGCGATGATCGTTGAAACGTTTTCGGTTGGGATGCTCGGGTGTAATTGCACGATCGTCGGTGACGAAGCCACACGCGAGGCGATCGTCGTTGATGGCGGGGATGGCGTTCCTGATGTGATGCGGCACTTGGAGCGGCTGGGGCTCACCGCGAAGTATCTGATTCATACGCACGCGCATTTCGACCACATCGCGGACGTCGGGGGATTGCGCGAGCGTACGCACGCGGCGGCGCTGCTGCATCCGGAGGATCTGCCGATCTACCATGCGCAGCCGATGCTCGCGGCGCGCTTCGGGTTGCCTGCGATGCCTGCCGTGGTGCAACTCGACGGCGATCTGCGCGACGGCGATCGGATCTCGATCGGCGGCGTGAGCGTGGAGGTGCTGCATACGCCGGGACACACGCCGGGGAGCGTCTGCTTTGCCTGCGGCGACGGCGCGCAGACGCGCCTGCTCACCGGCGACACGCTCTTCGCCGGTGCGATCGGACGCTGGGATTTGGGCGGAACCTCGATGGAGGATATCGTCGCGTCGATCCATCGCAAGCTCATGGATTTTCCCGATGCCACGCCGGTCGTGCCGGGACACGGGCCCTTCACGACGATCGGAAAAGAACGCGTCGCGAATCCGTACCTACAATAATGCGCTGCTTCGTCGGACTCGCGCTCGACGAGGCAACGCGCGGCGCGTGCGTTGAGGCGCAGCGGCACTTGGCGCGCGCAGCGTTCGATTGTCGGCACACCGCTCCCGAAAATCTCCATCTCACGCTCGCGTTTCTCGGCGAGGTTGCGCGGGAACGCGTGGAGGAGATCGCAAGCGTCATCGACGCGGTCGCGTGCGAGAGCGTAACGTTCGATCTTACGCTCGATCGGCTCGGCGCCTTTCCGAACGAGCGTCGCCCGCGCATCGTCTATCTCGGCTCGCGCGATGCGGGTGCGCACTTTCGCGACCTCGTCTACGCGCTACGCGGAGCCTATCGCACGCTCGGTTTCACGTTCGAGGACGATGCGGTCGCGCACATCACGCTTGCCCGCGTGCACGGCGAATCGGAGCGTCCGTTGCCGATGCTCGATCTCAACCCGCAGCCGATGCCGGTCACGGAGATCAGGCTCTTCGAATCGCTCCGACGCAACGGATCGCTGCGTTACGACACACGCTACCGTGCTGCGTTCCGAGCGTGAGCGCAGCCGGCCCTGCTCGCGGTCGCGGGCTGCGGGCTGCGGACTGCGGACTGCGGACTGAAGACGCGTTCTCGACTTCGGATCATATATAACGTATGATCTATTTCATGGCTACTTCCGCGAAGCACAAGCGTGCCAAACCCGCTCAGAAAGCTGAAGCTGCATTCTCGCGGCGCACCATCACGCTGCCGCGGGCGCTTGAGGCAAGCGTCGAGAAAATCGCCGGCAAACAACAGTTCAGCGCATTTGCCGCGCGAGCACTCGAACACGAGATTCAGCGCGAACGCATTGCCGAATGGCTCGAAGAGCGCTTGGAGCGCCTCGGCCCGATTCCGAGCGAGGCGACGGCATTCGCGGAGGCGGCATGGCGCAAAGGCGCACGCTAATTCTCGACTCGGGTGCGTTAATTCTCGGCGAACGGGATCGGCGCATCGACGCGCTGCTAAAAAAGTGGGCGTCCGAGGGCGCGTCGATCATCGTTCCGGCAATAGCGCTCGCCGAAGCGACGCGCGGAGGTCCGCGCGACGCCACGATCAATCGCATCGTTCACGCGGTCGAGCGCGTCGCGAGCATCGATGAACCCATCGCGCGCAACGCCGGACGCAAACTCGCGCGACGGAAAAACGCGGGAACGGTCGACGCCGTCATCATGGCCGCGGCCGAGCACCATCAGGCGACGGATATCGCGACGACCGACCCGATCGATATGAAAGCCCTGAGCGAAAGCGCGATCAACATCATCTCGCTGTAACGCCCTTCGAGCGGCTCATCCTTCGACAGGCTCACCCTTCGACAGGCTCACCCTTCGACAGGCTCACCCTTCGACAGGCTCAGGATGACACGTAGCGGCGCTCCGGGTGACACGGAGCGCCGCTCGGCGTGACGCGCGCTCCGGTTATCGGAGCGCCGCTTGAGGTTAGTGGAGGCGGATGACCATTTTGCCGTCGGCGTCGACGGGCGGTGCAGCCGCAGCAACGGCGACGGGTTCGGGGGCGCGGCGTTCCGGCGCCGGCATCGCGCCGTAATCGGGCACGCTGCCGCTTGCCACCTTCGCGCGGTAGTCGTCGATCGCGACCTGCAGCGCTTCGAGCGCGCGCTCGGGATAATCTTTCTTCTTCTCGGGGTAGCCGCCGAGCTGGGCTTCCACGTCGCCGGTCGTGAGCGCGAGCGCTTCATCGATCGTCTTGTGCTTGGCGAGATCGACGACGAGCGAACAGGTCGCCGTGCCGAAGCCGCAGCCGGTGGTGAAGTACGAGATATCCTCGATCACCGCGCCCGGGCCGATCTTCAAAAAGAAGTTGTACATATCGCCGCACGAGTCGCTGAAGTACTCACCCGACGCGGTCGGATTCTCCATCGTGTGGAAACCGGGACGTGCTTCGACCAATTGCTGAAACTTCGGAAAATCCATGGACCCTATCTGACTCCCTTGAGTTCGAACGTACAACTTTTTCCGCCCGACGCGAGCGATTCGACTTGGCGATGTTCGCCGCCGATCGTCTCATCGAGCACGTGATGGATGACCGAGCACATCTCCGGGTGCTCCTTGACGACGCCGGAGTACGGACACGAGTGCTCTTGCAGCATGAACCCGCCGTCGATCAGACTGTATTCGGCGACCACGCCGCCGTCGCGTAGAACCTCGGTGAGTTGCGCCACGCGCTCTTCGGGCGCATCCGCGGTCACACGCTCCTTCGCCTTGCCCACCGCACGGCGCGCGATCGCATCGAATATCTCCTCGATCGCGCCTTCGCCGTACTTGCTCTTGACCTCGCGGAGCACGGCCGAGAGCATCTTGTCGTAATTCTGCGGGAAGAGCTTGTCGGCGGCGGCGGTGAGTGAAAACTCGAGCGTCGGCTTCGTCGGGCCGCGGCGCACCGAGGCTTCTTCGACCAGGCCGTCGCGTTCCAGCACCACGAGCTGCTGGCGCACGGCATTCGGCGAGAGCCCGAAAAGCGCGGCCAGCTCCGCCGCCGAGGCGGAGCCCCGCCGGCGCAATTCCGCGACGATCTTGCCGCGCGTGGTCTGAAAAAAGCGGTCGACCTGCATGACTTCGAGGCTATCCTATCACGCCGCCTCGGAGATAGTAAAGTAAATCCTTGACTTTCTGCGGGTGACTGCCATAAGCTACACAGGCATCATTCCGTCACCTCCCAAGGAGTCAGCCGTGTCCGATCAAGGGCTTCGCATCGCGGGGCTGCGTTGCAGCGTCGAAGGCAAGGAAATTCTCAAAGGTATCGATCTCGTGGTCGAGCCGGGGAAAGTCCACGCCCTCATGGGCCCGAACGGCAGCGGCAAATCCACGCTCGCCTTCTCGCTGACCGGTCATCCCAAGTACGACGTGACCGGCGGAACGGCCACGCTCGACGGCGAGAGCCTGCTCGACCTCGCGGCCGACAAGCGCGCGCGGGCCGGGCTCTTTCTCTCGTTCCAGTACCCGGCGGCGATTCCGGGCGTGAAGGTGCCGAACTTCCTCTTCGCGGCCCGCCAAGCGGTGCGCCCCGGCGAGCTCACGCCCGCGAAATTCCGCGCGCTGCTGCTTGAGAAGATGGACGTGCTCGGCATGGATCCGTCGTTCTTGGGCCGTTACCTCAACGACGGCTTCTCCGGCGGCGAAAAGAAGCGCCTCGAGATGCTGCAGATGGCCGTGCTCGCGCCGAAGTACGCGATCCTCGACGAGACCGATTCGGGCCTCGACGTCGACGCGCTCAAAGATGTCGGCGAGTCGGTCAAGGCCCTGCGCGCGAGCGACGAGGGCAAGAACACGGGCTTCCTCATCATCACGCACTACCCGCGCATCCTGCAGCACGTCACCCCCGATGTCGTGCACGTAATGATGGACGGCCGTATCGTGAAGACCGGCGACGCCGATCTCGCGCATCGCATCGAACGCGAGGGCTACGACAAGATTCGCGAAGAGGTCGGCGCCGTTGCCTAACCTGCTCGTCTCCGGCGACGATCGCGCCGCGCTGCTCGAACGCTACCGCGCCACACCGAGCGGCCGCGAGAAGCCGAGCCGTTACTTCAAATACGATCTCGAAGCGCTCGCGATCGACGCTGCCGCCGCCGAACGAGCGGGCGGCTCCGTCAGCTTCGAACAGGTTCCGTCGCGAGCGATCGTCTGCGATCTACAGACGGCGCGACGCGATCACGGCGAACTCGTCGCACGCGTCTTTCGCCGTGCGCTCGAGGAGCAGCACA
Source organism: Vulcanimicrobiota bacterium (assembly GCA_027306785.1). Classification (GTDB taxonomy): domain Bacteria; phylum Vulcanimicrobiota; class Vulcanimicrobiia; order Vulcanimicrobiales; family Vulcanimicrobiaceae; genus REEB354. The sequence goes on along the minus strand of DAHUZB010000009.1, from coordinate 91,785 downwards.
AGTACGCGTGGCTGACGCTCGCCTATGGCGGTCTCGGCGCGTTCATCTACGTGCCCGCCGACTGCGCGATCGACGATCCGATCGTCGTGCGCTACGCGGGCGATGCGGGCGCCTCGCTCTTTCCGCACACCCTGGTGCTCGCCGAGCGCGGCGCGCGCGCGACCGTGATCGAACGCCTCGAACTCGGCGCGGGCGGCTTCGCCTGCGGCGTCACCGAGATCGTCACCGGCGACGGCGCCGCCGTCACCTACGCCGCCGCGCAGTTCGCGCCCGACGATGCGCGCGCGTTCTCGACCCGCGTCGCGCGGCCGGGCCGCAATGCGCGCGTCACCTGGGCAACCGCCGAACTCGGTGCGGCGCTCGCGCTCGCCGATGTCGCGGTCACAATCGAAGAACCCGGTATCGAAGCCGCGATCGCCTCGCTCTTCTTCCCCACCGGCACGCAGCACGCCGACGTCGTGAGTACCGTCGATCATCGCACCGGCGACGCCGTTTCCGAGACGATCGTCAAAACCGCGGCGAGCGGCGCCGGACAGGCGCGCTTTCTCGGAAACATCCGCATCGCGGCGCACGCGCAGCATAGCAACGCGTCGCTACGCGACGATTCGCTGCTGCTCTCCAAGCGCGCGCACGTGGATTCCGTTCCCGCGCTCGAGATCGCCGCAAACGACGTCAAGGCCTTTCACGGCGCAACCGTCGGCGCGCTCGACGAAGACGCGCTCTTCTACATGACGAGCCGCGGCATCACGCGTACCGAGGCGGAGCGCATGATCGCACTGGGCTTCTTCGAGCCCGTGATCGAGCACTTCCCCACCGAGGCGCTGCGCGACGAACTGCGCGCGACGCTCGAACGAAAGGTCGGCGACGCATGATCGCATTCGACGAACAGACCGCGCAGCGCGTGATCGCGGATTTTCCGATCCTCGCCCGCCCCACTTCGCGCGGCAAACGCCTGGTCTATCTCGATTCGGCCGCCACGTCGCAGAAACCGAACGCGGTGATCGACGCGCTCGACACCTACTACCGCGAGTACAACGCGAACATTCACCGCGGCGTCTACGAGATCGCGGCGCGCGCCACCGACGAGTTCGAAGCCGCGCGCGCGAAGGTCGCGCGCTTCATCAACGCGCAGCCGCAGGAGATCATTTGGACGCGAAACGCGACCGAGGCGATCAACCTCGTCGCCTACTCCTGGGGCGCGCACAATCTGCACGCGGGCGATGTCATTCTCACGACCGAGATCGAACATCACTCGAACCTCGTGCCGTGGCAGGTGCTCGCCGAGCGAACCGGCGCGACGCTGCGCTTCATCCCCGTCGACGGACGCGGCGAGCTCATCCTCGACGACATCGATCGCCTGCTCGAAGGCGTAAAGCTGCTTGCGATCACGCACGTGAGCAACACGCTCGGCACCATTACGCCGCTCGAGAGGATTCTGCCGAAAGCACGCGCGGCGGGCGCGACGATCCTGGTCGACGGCGCGCAGGGCGCCCCGCACCTCCCGGTCGACGTGCGAGCGCTCGATGTCGATTTCTACGCCTTCAGCGGTCACAAGATGCTCGCCCCGACCGGTATCGGCGTGCTCTACGGCAAACGCGCGTTGCTCGAAGCGATGCCTCCGTTTCTGGCGGGCGGCGACATGATCCGCAAGGTAGGCTACGAGCGCACGAGCTTCAACGATCTTCCGTGGAAGTTCGAGGCCGGAACCAGCAATATCGCCGACGCGATCGGCTTCGGCGTCGCGGTCGAGTATCTCGAAGCGCTCGGCATGGACTGGGTGCGCGCGCACGAGCGCGACCTGCTTAGCTATGCATTCGAGCGCCTCGCACCGCTCGAAGCCCGCGGCCTCGCGATCTACGGCCCGAAGGATCCCGCGCGCTCCTCCGGCGTGATCTCGTTCAATTTCGCGGACATCCACGCCCATGACATGGCCTCGATCCTCGACACCGAGGGGATCTGCATCCGCGCGGGGCATCACTGCACGATGCCGCTGATGGATAAGATGGGCTGGTCGGCGACCGCCCGCGCGTCCTTCTACGTCTACAACACCGCCGCCGATGTCGACGCGCTCGTCGAGGGACTCGAAAAGGCCGCTCGCGTCTTCAAACTCTAACCATGGACGATTTCTACCGCGATTTCATTCTCGATCACTACCGGAACCCGCGCAATCAGGGGCATCTCGATGCGCCGAGCGCGAGCGCGGAGGATCTGAACCCGCTCTGCGGCGATCGCATTCGGATGGAGCTCGACGTGCGGGACGGCGTGATTCGCGACGTGCGATTTTCCGGGCAAGGCTGCGCGATCAGCCAGGCTTCGGCCTCGATGCTCACCGAATCGATCAAGGGTATGCGCTTGGAAGACGCGGCCAAACTTTCCAAAGACATCGTGCTGGAGAACGTCGGGATCGGCATCAGTCCGACCCGCATGAAGTGCGCGATGCTCGGCCTGCGCGTGCTCAAGAGCGCCGCGATCGGTGAGATCGCGGGCTGGCCCGACGAAGAGTAGACGCCGATCGCGCTCTCGATCGCCGCGCGCCTTCTCGGAGCGACGCTCGCCTCCGCCGCGGCCTTCGTGCTGTGGGATCTCGTCTCGCGCTCGCCGCGCGACATCGTGCGCGACTGCGTCACCGCCTTCCGCTCGCTGCGTACGCTGCCGATCTGCGCGCTGAGGCTGCTCGTCGGCACGATCTTCGCGGCGCTCGCGCTGGTGCTCGTCGCGCAGCTTCCCCTCGACGGCGCGCGCACGTTCGGCATCCTTGCAACCCTGGTCTTTCTCGGCGGGCTCACCGTCGATGCGCTCGTCGGCGACGATATTCGGGCGGGGATCGGTTTGTAAGAGCCGAAGCTCGGCGCCATGCACCAGCATCATCTGACGCCGAGCGACTGGGATGCGCTCGCGTCGGATCCCGAATTTCGGGAGCTTATGGCCGCGCGGCGGCGCTTCGTGCTGCCCGCCACCGTCTTCTTCGCGCTTTTCTACTTGGCGCTCCCGATCAGCATCGCGCTCGCGCCCGCGGCGATGAGCGCGCCCGTCATCGGCCCGCTCACGCGCGCCTACGCATTCGCGCTCGCGCAATTCGTCACGTCGTGGTTGTTGCTCGCCCTCTACATGCGCGCGGCGAGCCGTTGGGACGCGCATGCGGCGCGGATCGCGGAGCGCGCGCGCACGGAGTTTTCGGCGTGAACAATCCGGCACTCGTCATGTTCGCGATCTTCGTGGGCATCACGCTCGTCGTCACCTATTGGGCCTCCGCGCGCAGCACCTCGAGCCGCGGATTCTACACCGCCCATCGCCGGATCAGCGGCATCCAGAACGGGTGGGCGATCGCGGGCGACTACATCTCGGCCGCCACGTTCCTCGGCATCACCGGACTCATCGCGTTCTACGGCTTCGACGGCTTCATGTACGCGGTCGGCTGGCTCGTCGCGTACCTCACCGTGCTCTTTTTACTCGCGGAGCCGATGCGCAACGTGGGACGCTACACCGTCGCCGACGTCGTGGCGTTTCGCTTACGCGGACGCGGCGTGCGTGCGGTGAGCGCGCTCTCGACGCTCGCGATCACGCTGCTCTACATGATCGCGCAGATGGTCGGCGCCGGTTCGATTTTGAATCTGCTCGTCGTGCACATCGACGAGACCTATGCGATCGTCTTCGTCGGCATGCTGATGCTGATCTACGTACTCTTCGGCGGGATGCTCGCGACGACGTGGGTACAGATCATCAAAGCGGGCCTGTTGCTCGCTGCGTCGCTGACGCTCGGCGTGCTCGTGCTCGCGCACTACGGCTATTCGCTGCCCGCCTTGCTGGATGCGGCGTCGCACGTGCGCGTGGACGATGCGACCACCAACCTGCTGCAGCCCGGTCTCTTCTTCAAGGGGCCGCACGCGGCACTCGACGTGATCTCGCTCGGTATCGCGCTCGTGCTCGGCACCGCCGGACTGCCGCACATCCTCATGCGCTTCTTCACCGTCCCCTCGGCACGCGCCGCGCGCACCTCGGTCGGCTGGGCGATGGCGCTCATCGGCACCTTCTATCTGTTGACGTCGTTGATGGGTCTGGGAGCGGCGACGATCGTCGGCGCTCACTCGATCGGCAAGCACGTCACCGACACGCAAGCGATCCGTTACATCACGCGCCATCCCGAGCAAGCCGACGAACTCAACGAACAACTCGCGAAAAACGGCTATCTGGTGCCGCGCACCAACAACAATCTCGCCGCACCGCTGCTCGCCGAAAAACTCGGCGGGCCGCTGCTCACCGCCTTCATCGCAGCCGTCGCCTTCGCGACGATCCTCGCGGTCGTGGCGGGCCTCACGATCGCCGCGACCTCGGCGTTTTCGCACGATATCTGGTACAGCCTGATCCGACACGGCGAAGGCTCCGATCTCGAGCACCTCTTCGTCGCGCGCGCGACGGCGCTCGTGGTCGGCGGGCTCTCGATCGTGGCATCGGTCGCGCTGCGCGGTGTGAACGTCGCCTTTCTCGTCGGCCTCGCATTCGCGGTCGCCGCGAGCACCAACGCGCCCGCGCTGCTGCTCGCGCTCACGTGGCGCCGCTTCACGCGTTTGGGCGCGATGTGCGGCATGATCGCGGGCCTCGTCTCATCCGTCGCCCTGATCCTCATCGGCCCCGCCGTCATGGGCCGGCACGCGATCTTCCCGCTCCACAACCCCGGCATCATCTCGATTCCGCTCGGTTTCATCTGCGCCGTCATCGGCACGCTCGTCGTCCGCGACCCCGAATCGGAGGCGATGTTCAACGAACTGCAAGTGCGCGCCAACACGGGCCTCGGCGCTGAAGTGTGAGGGGGTGGCGTGTGGTGTGCGTGGGTGGCGGGGACGCCCGCGTTTTTCCATCGTGGAAAAACGCGACTCGCTGAAATCGGCCTCCCGCCATCCTGGCTCCGGCCGATTCTAGAGACGCCCCGTCACCCACGCACACCACACACCCCAGAAGCAACCGGAGTGAAATGACTGTTGGTGTGAGCGACGCCTGAGTCTCGGGCGTGCGGCTTACGCAGGCGCCGGGAACGCCCCGCGCCACGCACCCAAGACCCAAGACCCAAGACATATACAGCTCACTGCGGAGTCGGCTTCTGATGCGATTGGCGCGCGTGCGGACGGGGGCGTCTCTAGAATCGGCCGAAGCCCAGGATGGGCGAGAGGCCGATTTCAGCGAGCAGCGTTTTTCCACGACGGAAAAACGCGGGCGTCCCCCGGTCGCACGTCCGCCAATCACATCGGAAGACGACGGAGCCTACTGGACCTTGATCGCGAAATGCTCCGAGATCTGCAACCCGTTCGGGCCCGGTTCGAGCTTGAACGTTTCGAAGTACTGACCGCTCGCGGTAGCAATATCGGCGGTCACTTTGAACGTGCCGTCGGTGCGTTTGCTTACGCGCAGATCGCTGACCGTCGCGGACGCCGTCATGAACGATTCGTTGGGAAGCCCGCGCATCAGATATCCGGTCGCGACCGATTCCTGACCGTGCGCGAGCGCCGAGAGATAGGACTGCACGATCGACATCGCGTGGCCGGCGGTCGCCGGACCGGTGGCGAGCACGGGGGTCGGCGTGGCCGACGGCACGCCGATCGGGGTCGGGATGCCGGTGGGTGCAACGGTCGGCGGCGCGGCGCTCCGCACCACGGCCGGACGATGCGACGGCTTCGGCGACGGGGTGATGATGATGACGGTCGGCGCGGCGGTGGGCGTTGCTTTCGCTGCGGCGCTCGGCGCGCTCGAGGGTGAGGCGGCGGCCGACGGCGACGCGGCAGGCGAGGCACTCGGCTTGGCCGATGGCGAGGCCGACGGCGACGCGCTCGGCGAGACGAACGGATGGGGCGTCGCGCGCGGGGCGAGCGTCGGCGTCGGCTCGACGATCGGCGTGATCGACGGCGCGGGTGAGGGCAAGCCGGGGGAGCGCGCGTTGTGCAGCCGTGAGAGTAGGCCGCCGAGCAAGAAGCCGGCGAGAATCACCAGCACGATCAGCGGGAAGATCGGCATTCCGCCTTTGGGTTCGTCGGGTTCGAGCCGTCGGCGGCGCGGAGCGTCGTGCACGGGTCTCCTTTACAGCCGCTCGCTGATGCCGTCGAGCAGCGCGCGCGGAAGCGCGGGCAGCATCTCGGCATGATGCTCGGCAAAGAGCGCGATCGATTCTTTGAGTAGTCCCGCGTTCTCGCGGGCGTAGGCGATCAGCGCGTCGGCCGCCGCCGCATCGCCGCGTTCGAGCGCGTCGAGCGAGGCGCTCGCGCCTTCGGCTGCATCCTCGGAGGATTCGCCGCGATCGCGAAACGCATCGAAGATCGCGCGCACGAGCGCCGCGACCGCAGCGACCGACATTGACGGAAGCTCCGCGCGCAGCAACGCTGCGAGATCAGCCTCGTCCAGCTTCGCCACATGTTTCTCGACGGCGTCCACGAGCGCGTGAGCCGGGACATTCCCGAATTGGGACATTGGGCGAACCATACTCTGCACCGGCAGGCGGCTCCTCGAAGCAGCGCAAAAACTACCCGGGTGATTCGCGTGCGCGTCCCGCTCGATCTGCATGCCGTCGCCTCCGGCGGCTCGGCTGCCTTCGCGCTTGCGACGCCGCTGCGCGTGCGCGACCTGCTCGCGCTCGCCGTCCGCGAGGCGATCGGCGCGCGCGCGCCCTACGACAAATTTCAGCGCAGCGTGCGACGCACGCTCGCCGGGCTCGCGGCGGGCGACTTCACGATCGATGTCAACGGCCGCCACTTCAGCGACGCGGAATCCGTGATCGTTTGCGACGGGACGGTCAACGTGCGTTTCTTCGCCGCGCGCTCGCGCGGCGCGGGCTTGGAATTCCATCCCTAGGCTCGCACGCACACCTTGATGACGCTCACTCCGATGCTCGCGCTCCTGCGACGGGCCCTCTCCTCGGTCGCACGCCACGCACTCGTCTATGCGGCGGCGTCGCTCGTCGTGATCGCGGCCTTCGGCGCGGCGGCTTACCTCTGGCGCTCGCCGGTCGCGCAGCCTTTTCTCGCCTTCACCGTCGATCCCGCATTCGATGCGCTGATCATCGCCCTCGCGCTCGCCGATGCGCGCGACGGCACGCTCGGCGAATCCGCCTGGTCGCGCGCGTTCGAGCGCGCGTGGGCCGTGATCGTCGTGAACGTCGCGCTCACCTACGTCGCGTCGTCGGGCATCGCGTCGATCGGCGGCGGCTTCGTCGATAAACTCTTCGCAATCGCGTTCATGCTGCTCTCGGCCGCGCTGATCTATGCGCCCGTGGTCGCGGTCGCCCACGAAGGCACCGCGTGGTGGATGCTGATCGGACGCTCGTTCGGCGAGAGCGTTCGCACGGCGCTACGCGGCGCGAACTTTTCGCGCGCCCTCGGACTCTTCGCGTTGCAGTTCGTGCCGTTCTTGGCGGGGAACGGGATCACCGCGCTGCTCCGCGCGCACGGCATCGCGCACCCGTCGTTTTGGGGCAACGTACCGCTGGGTACGTTCTTGGAACCGGCGATCGTCACGATCACCGCCTTCACCTACTTCGACGCGATCGGCCTGCGCGCTCGCGACGCTTGCAGCGAATGATACGGTAGAGAGAGATACATGCGTTCCACGATTCGCTTCGCCGCCGCGCTCTTCGCTCTCGCACTCCTTGCCGCCGTTCCGGTCGCCCGCCGCGACTACGTGATGCACGGCGACGACGCCTACCGCATCGGCGCCGATCTGCCGACGACCCACATCACCTACGAAGGCCACCAGCATCTGACGATCGCGCACGACGGAACGACGGAGCGCTTCGTCGCCGCGGCGTCGTACTCGCGGACCGACGAGAACGGCACGGCGCACGTGCACGCGCGCTTCGTGCAGGAGATGCTGCACGACGGCAGCTTCGAAGATCGCGACGACGAGGACCCGGACTTCCTGACGATCCTCAATCAGCCGTTCGCGGTGCAGCTCGATCCGACGACGATGAAGGACCTGCGCGCGCTGCACGCACCCGTTCCGTTCGAAGCGACCTCGCCGCTCGGAGGTGCGCGCCTGCACGGCTATCTGCGCCCCGCGCCGGGCGGCAAGGTGGACGGAACGCCGGTCGTCGGGGTGCGCTTCGCCGCCGACGGACCGATGACGGGGACGCTCCCGGAGCGACCCGACGCGCACCTCGACGGAACAATTCGCATGAACGGCACCGCCTACTACGCAACGAGCTCCGCGCTCTTGCTCGCGCTCGACGCGACGTTGACGATCGACGGACGGCTGGCAAGCGAGGGCGCGGCCGTCCCCGTGCGGATCGTCTATCAGCGTACGATTCGCGCGAGCGACGGCCGCGACGCCGAATAGTCAGTAGGCGCCGACCAGCTCGACTTCGAGCGGATGTTGGAACGGCATCTCGCTCAGATGCGTCAGCGGCGTGAACGCCAGATGATTCTGATGGCAGTCGATCAGCATCTCGAGACCGCGCTTGACGCATCCGGTCTCCTCGATGTACTTCGAGAGCTTTTTCGTGAAGTAGCTATGCGGATCGTGGAGCACTTTCGCATAGTACGGGTCGTCGGTGAGACCGACCGCACTGATACCTTCTTTCGGAACGAGCCAGACGAACCACGGATCTTCGTTGCGACGGTAACCGATGAGCGCAAGCGGCACGGCGCGCGCCGAGCCGAGCTGCGGAATGAAACTACACATCGTGTACGCGTCGAAGGTGATCTCCGTCGGTTCGATGACTTGCTGCATTGCGGGTCCTCACATCGGGTGTAAGCACTGTGCCGTAAACGAAAAACCGCCGCGTCGCAATCGGCGACTCGCGGCGGTTTCAGGATGGTGCGTGCGGCACTTCGTGTACCATGGCCAAGGGTTCTCGACCGCGCTCTGCGCCCCCCCTGCCAGGGAGATACCGTTACCCGCTTTGAAACCTTAGGCGAGCCTTGAGTGGTTGGAGCCGTCATGAGCGCGCTCGCACCACTCCTCGATGGAGTTCACGTGCCACCTGCGGTCCAACCGCCGAAGCCGCCGTCCAACCGGACGGCGAACAGCCCGGTACCGAGCACTGAGAGTTTCGACCGGATCGTCGATGACTACCAGCGCCGGCTGTACGGATTCGCCCTGCGTATGACCGGCAACCGCGAGGATGCCGAGGAGATCGTGCAGGACGCGTTCGTGCGCGCCTTCCGCGCGCTCGGAAAGATGTCCGCGGAGCAGCGTAGCGAGCTTCGTCTTCAACCGTGGCTCTACACGATCACGCTCAACGTCACGCGCAATCGGCTGCGCAGCAAGCGTCCGACCAATGTCGCGCTCGATGCCCTCGCCGATCCCGATGCACTCCTGCGCGAGTCCCACGAAGGTCCGCCGCGCCCGGAGACGATCGTCGAACGCAACGCCGAGGTCGCCCTCGTCGAGCGCGCGCTCCTCCAGTTGCCGATGCACCTCCGCGCGGCCGCCACGCTGCGCTTTATCGAGGGCCGCAGCCATCCGGAGATCGCGGAGATCCTCGACCAGCCGATCGGCACCGTAAAATCCCACGTACACCGTGCCGTGCGCATCCTGCGCCGCATTCTCGGACCCCAGATCGGACGACTTGCCCCCGAAGGAGCTTCTCTCCATGCGTTGTCGTGAAGTCGACGAACTCTGGGACGAAGTGCGCGGCGAATGCCAAGCCACCGTCAAAGACGCCGTAGATACGCACCTCCGTGCGTGCCCGCCGTGTCAGGACCTCTACGAGGAATACGAGGGCGTCGCATACTGCCTCTCGTGCCTGCCGCAGCCGGAGCCCGGATGCGACCTGACCAAACGCGTCGTCGAGCACATCGCTCAGATCAAGCACAAGGAACGCAGCACTCCCGTCGAGCTGACCTCGATCCAGACGCCGCTCGGCCGACTCTTCGTGGGCTTCAAGGAGCACCGGATCGCCTACATCGGCATCGATACCGGCGCGCCGCTCGACGAAGTGCGCGAACGCGTGGAAGCGCGCCTCCGCCGCCCGGTCGTGATCGGTGAGACGCCGGCGTGGCTGAGCGAAACCCTCGATCGCTTCTTCCGCACCTGGCGCGTCGACGACGCGTCGGTGGATCTCGAAGACCTCACCCCGTTCGAACAAGCAGCGCTGCGCGCCGCCGCGCAGATTCCGCCGGGCGAGGTACGCTCGTACGCGTGGGTCGCCTCGCAGATCGGCAAACCGCGCGCCGCGCGTGCCGTCGGTCAGGTGATGGCGCGCAATCCGTTGCCGCTACTGCTGCCCTGCCATCGCGTGGTCGACTCGTCGGGCCACCTGCACAATTACGGCTACGGCGTCGAGATGAAAGCCCGTATCCTTCGCATGGAAGGCTACCGCGCCGAAAGGTAGGACGTGAGCGAACGCTAACCTTAGCTAAGGTGGCAAAACACGTCCTGATCGCCGGGTTCGAACCGTTCGGCGGCGATAAAGTCAGTCCCAGCGAGATGGTCGCACGGAGCCTCGAGGGTCGCATGATCTCGGGGCGCTCTCTTGCGGTGCGCGTCGTCCCCGCCGAAACGCGGAACGTGCGCGAACGCTTCGAACAGGCGCTGGTGACCGACAACCCCGACATCGCGATCGTCCTCGCCCAGATGGGCGGCCGCAGCGCTCTCGCGATGGAGCGTGTGGCGGTCAACGTGCTCGACTTCGAGACGCCCGACAACGTCGGCGTCATGCGCAAGAGCGATGTGATCTCACGCGGCGGCGCCGATGCGCGCCTTTCGAACCTCCCGTTCGATCGCGTGCTCGAGACGTGGCACGCTAACGGCGTTCCGGGGTATGTATCCAACTCCGCCGGCACCTTCATCGGCAATCAGGCGCTCTATGAGATGCTGGGATTGACCGAGACCGCGGTGCCGCCGGTGCTGGTCGGCCTCGTGCACCTGCCGTATCTTCCCGCTCAAGCGATCGCAGCGGGCTCGGAATCGAACCCCTCGATGTCCTTCGAACTCATGAAAAAGGGCATCGAACTCATGATCGAAACACTCGTGCCGTGGGTGGAGCAGCGCACGCCGGATGCCAAGCAAGCGCAGACGCGCAGCCAAGGCAAGTCGCTCTGGATTCCCCGCGGAGTGAAGGAAGCAGAACGCTGAGCGACCCCCGTATTACGGCCATCCCCGACATTCACGGTCACGCCAAGGGCGAGCACCGTCCGTTCGCCGAGGAACGCCCGATCGCGTATTCGGCGCGGATGCTCTTTCTGTGGTTCTACCACGCGTGTCGCCGGAATTCGCCGCGGTTCCTGATGGTCACCGACCACATCAACTATTTGACGTTCGAAGATCCGGGCGCGGTTCACACCGTGCGCCGCGCGCTCAAACTCGCCCACGCGGGCGATCTGTACGGCGCCGCCGAGACCGCGGGCGTCGACGTCGCGCATGCGGCGATCGTGGGCGAAGGCCTGCGGCGCGGCATGCGTTTCTCGATCGGTGCCGAGGTCGACAACGATCCACGGGCAAGACCCGACGCGCAGAACATCGTCGACGCGATGCGCCCCGACGGCATCATCCGCTCGGTGCACTTCATCTCGATCGAGCATCCCGAAAAGGGCGCCGATTGGGCATGGCCCTTCGACAATCCGGAATTCGCGCATTTTTGGGAGATCGTCGGAACCGAACGCGCCTGGGCGCTCTACATGGAGCGCCTGATCGACGACGTCGAAAAGCTCCCCGGGCACATCGTCGGCCATCTCTACAAGCCCGCGACGTTCGGTCATTGGCCGAGCGACGAGGTGCTGGAGGGCTACGAAGACCGGCTGCTGCAGGCCGCGCACGCGCGCGGCATGGCGGTTGAGATCAACACCCGCCCGCTCTACCGCGACATCGCTCCGGAGCAGCGCGAGAAGTACATCGCCGCCAACAAGCGCCTGATGCGCAAGGCCAAAGCGCTCGGCGTCGGCATCGCGATCGGCTCCGACGCGCACAGCCCGAAGGATCAGGGCGGCGGTTTCGACACCGTGCTGCAGATGCTCGACGAATCGGAGATCAACGAGCTGGTCTTTCCGGTCGGCGGGCGCCTCGCGCGCGTTGTGCTGCGCGCCACGCGCGAGCACATCGAGAAGCACAAGGCGACGGCGAGCGAGCCCGCTCAGCCCGGCAGCAGCATCAGCGGCCTGAGCCGCGCCGAGCTCGGCCTGCCCGAGGAGGAACCGTCGGAACGCGAAGCGCGGACCGGCCGTTCCGTCAGCTCCAAGCGCAGCGCGGCGAGCTCGGAGCGCACCACCAAGACACCCGAGCCCGAAGAAAAGCCTACGAAGTCCGGTTCGAAGCGCAGCGCCGCATCGGCCGCCTCGTCCGCCAAAGCCAAGGCCCGTCGTTCCGCGCCGCAGGCCGAGACCGTCGATGCGCCCGCCGAACCGGCGGTCGAACCGACCGAGCCCGCGCCCAAGGCGCCCAAGGCAGCCAAGAAGCCGGCGGCACCCAAGGCCGCCGCAGCGGCAACGCCGAGCGCGGAGAAGCCGAAGCCCGCGCCCAAGGCGGCCGCGAAACCCGCCCCGGCGAAGCCCGCCGCACCGGCGAAAAAGACGGCACCGGCCAAGGCGACCGTAGTCAAAGCCGCTCCGGCCAAGGCGGCTCCGGCGGTCAAGAAGAGCGCGCCTGCCGCCAAGGCAAGTGCGGCGAAGAAGGCCGCGCCCGCCAAGAAGGCGGCTGCGGTAAAGAAAGCCGCTCCGGTCAAGAAGGCCGCCGCCAAGAAGGCGGCTCCGGCCAAGAAGGCCGCGCCCGCCAAGAAGAGCGCTCCGGCCAAGAAGGCCGCGCCCGCCAAGAAGGCGCCCGCCAAGAAAGCGGCGCCCAAGGCGGCCGTGAAAGCCAAGAAGCCTGCGGCCAAGAGCGCCGCGAAGCCCGTAGCCAAAAAGCCGGCGGCGAAAAAGCCCGCCAAGGCCGCCGCCAAGCCCTCGAAGGGAACGAGCAAGAGTACCAGCGCGAAACGTCGTTAAGGGGCGGCAACGCCCCGTGAAGGGAGCGTGCCCATGCCGGAGATCGATCGCCGGAGGAACGTCGCGTTCGTCGGTCCGCACCACGCGGGCAAGACGACGCTCGTCGAAGCGCTGCTCGCGCAGTGCGGAGCGATTCCGCGGCGAGGGAGCGTCACCGAAGGCTCGACCGTCACCGATCACGAGCCCGAGGACATCGCGCACGCGCAGTCGACCACCGTCGGCTTCGCACACTGCTCCTGCGGCCCGCTCGACGTCACTATCGTCGATGCCCCGGGCTTCGTCGACTTCTTCGAGGAGACGAAGCTCGCGCTTGCCGGTGTCGATGCCGCGGTCGTGGTCGTCGAGGCCGACCCCTCGCGCGTCCCGCTGACGCAGGCCCTGATCGCCGCGATCGAAGCGCGCCGCCTGCCGCACTGTTTCGTCGTCAACAAAATGGACCGCCCCGGCGCCGATTACGAAGGCACGCTCGCGGCGCTGCAACAGCTCTACGGGCGCCACGTCGTCGCCGAGCAATGGCCGATCGTCGCGCGCGAGGCGCAGAACGACAAGCACAGCGGACTGCGCGGCTACGTCGATCTCGCCGAGATGAGCGCGCATCTCTATGACGACGCCGGCGAACGCGAGACGCCGATGCCGACGGACGTGCGCGAGCGCGCCGAGCGCGCGCACGCAGACCTCCTCGAAGCGATGGCCGACTTCGACGACCACCTGATGGAGGAGCTGCTCGAGGGAATCGAACCACCGCTCGAGGAGGTCGAGCGCGATCTCTGCAGCGAGTGCTCGCACGACCAGATCCTCCCCGTGCTCGTCGCCGCGGGCGCAAGCGGCAGCGGCGTCGCCGCGCTCGTGCGCGCGATCGAACGCTGGTTTCCATCTCCCGCCGATGCACCGCTGCTCGACGCGGAGGGGCGCCCCATCGCTCCCGATCCCGACGGACCGCTCGTCGCGAACGTTATCAAGACGACGATCCATCCGCAATCCGGCAAGCTCTCGATCGTGCGCGTGCTCTCGGGCACGCTCAAAGCCGACGCGACGCTCACGAACGTCAGCCGCAACGGCGAGAAGGTGCGCTCGGGCGGACTCTTTCGTCTGCAAGGCCGCAAACAGGAGGCCCTCGCCGAGGCGGGACCCGGCGCGATCGTCGCCATCGCGCGCCTCGATTCGGTGAAGACCGGCGATACGCTCACCGGGAACGGACACAAGGTGCTGCTGCCGAGCGTCGCGCTCGACGAGCCGAGTTTCGCGATCGCGATCAAGCCGCGCGAACGTATCGACGAAGCCAAGCTCTTTGCGATGCTCGCGCGTATCGTCGAAGAGGATCCGGCGCTGCGGCTCGCGCGCGCCGACGTGACGAACGAGCTCGTGCTGCTCGGCAGCGGCGAGCAGCACGTCGCGATCGCGGTCGAGCGGCTCTCGCGCAAGTACAAGGTGGATGTCGAGACCGGCGCACCGCAGATTCCGTACCTCGAGACGATCACCGCGCCCACCGAGGTACATTCGCGCTACAAGCATCAGACCGGCGGGCACGGCCAATTCGCCGACGTGCGTCTGCGCTTCGAGCCGCGCGAGCGCGGCACGGGCATCGAATTCTCCGAGACGATCGTGGGCGGGGTGGTGCCCAAGCAGTTCATTCCCGCCGTCGAAAAGGGCGTGCGCGAAGCGCTCGCCCACGGACCGAACGGCTTTCCCGTGACCGATCTCCACGTCACCCTCGTCGACGGTCAGTACCACGACGTCGATTCGAGCGAGCAATCGTTCAAGACCGCCGCCGGCATGGGCGTGCGCGACGCGCTGCCCCAATGCCGCCCGACCGTGCTCGAACCGATCTCGCGCATCGCGGTAACCGTGCCGAGCGCATATACCTCGACCGTGATCTCGCAGCTCACGGGCAAACGCGGACAGATCCTGGGTATGAATCCGGCCGACGCGCCCGGCTGCGACGTCGTGGAAGCCGACGTGCCGCAAGCGGAACTCGCGCGTTACATCACCGAGTTGCGCACGGCAACGCAAGGGCTCGGCCGCTTCCGCGCGCGCCACGAGCGATACGATCCCGTACCAGGCAATCGGGTCGCAGGACCGAAAGCAGCGGTATGACGTGACGGAAGCGCGGTTCTAGCTGCGCTTCTTTCCTGTGGAGGTCTTGAACGCGCACGTGAATCGTCTGCTCGCACTCGTGACCCTCGCCGCGCTCGTCACCGGTTGTTCGAAAGTCTCGAACGGCACCGTGTCGGCGAACGGCGATCATTCCTGGACCCGCCCCGGCGTGCTGCGCATCGCCGTGCAGAACGAGCCCAAGAATCTCAATCCGCTGCTCTCCTCGAACACGACCGACGTCTTCATCGATCGGTTCATGTTCGTGCCGCTCATCAATCCCGACGAGAAGGGCGTGCAGCAGCCGATGCTCGCGACCGAAGTGCCGACGATGGAGAACGGCGGCGTGAGCAAAGACGGGCTGACGATCACCTATCATCTGCGCACCGACGCGAAGTGGAGCGACGGCGTGCCGGTGACGAGCACGGACGTGAAGTGGTCGTGGCAAGCGATCATGAATCCCGACAACAACATCGTGTCGCGACACGGGTACGACGAGATCAAATCGATCGACACCCCGAACCCCTCCACGGTCGTCGTACACCTCAAAGAGAAATTCGCGCCCTTCGTCAACACCTTCTTCACCGACAGCGATCAGCCGTATCCGGTCGCCCCCGAGCACGTGCTCGCGAAGTATCCGAACATCAATCAGATTCCGTTCAACAGCGAACCGAACGTTACCGACGGCCCGTTCAAGTTCGGCGAGTGGGTGCGTAACGATCACATCACGCTCGTCGCGAACGACGACTTCTTCATGGGCAAACCGGGCCTCAAGCGCATCGAACTGAAGATCGTCCCCGACGAGAACACCTCGATCAACCTGCTCAAAGAGCATGCGATCGACTGGGTCTATCAAGCCTCCATCCGCACCTATCCCGAGATCGAAGGCAGCGACGGCGTGCGCATCGTGTGGATGAACGTCAACGGCTACTACACGATGCAGATGAACACGGCGCGCGCGCCGCTGAACGACGTGGCGGTCCGGCGCGCGATCGCCTACGCGGTCGACAAAGCGAACCTGGTCAAGACCACGATGTACGGCCAGGAGACGCTCGCGAGCGAGGATATTCCGAATTGGATGTGGGCCTTCGATCCGGCCGTCCGCTCGCTGCCGTACGACCCGGCCAAGGCCAGGGCGCTGCTCGCGCAGGCGGGCTATACGCCGGGGCCGGGCGGAACGCTCCAAAAGAACGGACAGCCGCTCTCCCTGCTGCTCGTGACCGACAACTCGAACATCACCTACCGCCAGCTCGCCGTTCAGGTGCAGGCGCAGCTCCATCGCGTCGGCATCAACGCACAGATCAAGGTCTTCCCCGGCGCGCAGCTCTACGCGCCCGCGGGTGAAGGCGGCATCCTGCAGCTCGGCCGCTTCGACATCGCGCTCGACGGCTGGTTCGCCGGAATCGATCCCGACGACAGCTCGCAGTTCATGTGCAAGAACGTGCCGCCCGGCGGGTACAACTACTCACGCTACTGCTCGCCCGAGATGGACGCGGCACAGACGATGGCGCTCACGCACTACGATCAAGCGACCCGTAAGCAGGCCTACGCGAAGATCCAGGCGCTGCTCGCACGCGACGTGCCGCAGATCTACATCAACTGGCTGCGCCAGGAACAGCCGGTCAGCGTGGACTTCAAGAACTTTACCCCCAACCCGGTCGTGGAGAATTGGAACGCGTGGCAATGGAGCATCTAGGTCAGCCGGGGCGCCCGGTCGGTCCGCCGGCGGAGCTCGCGTGGCTGCGCAAGACGATCGCGGAGCGCGCGCTCACACGCGGTGACTACGTGCTCTCGGGCGGCGCGCGCAGCGATTACTACATCGATAAATTCGCGCTCTTCTCCGATCCCGTCGTGCTCCGCCGCATCGCGCGTCTCTTCGTGCCGCTCATCACCGAGATCAACCCCGCCCTCATCGCGGGCACCGAACTCGGCGGCGTCATCATCGCGACCGCCGTCTCGCAGATGACGGGGCTGCCGATGATCGCGGTGCGCAAAAATCCCAAAGGCTACGGCGCGTTCGCGAACGAGTTCGTCGAGGGGCCGTTCGAACGGGGACAAAACGTGCTGCTGCTCGAGGACGTGGTGACGAACGGGCGCGAATTGCTCGCGGCCAAGTCGCGCCTGGAGGAGCTCGGTCTGCACGTCACGCCGTGCGCGATCGTCAGCCGCGGCCTCGCCCCGGTCCGCGCGCTGATCCAATTCTCGCTCCCGCGCGGCGACGCGCCGATGGAGAACTAGCGGCGCGTTTCTAGACGGAGACTTCCGTGCCGTCGTCGGCTGCGGCGCACGGCCCGCGATAGGTGCTGCGCGCGGCGTCTTCGAGCTCACCGGGGGCGAACTCGGTGCCGTAGTGCGTGAGGACCAGTCGACGCGCGCCCGCGCGCTGCGCCATCTGCCCGGCTTCGACGGCGGAGAGATGTCCCCGCACGGGACCATCTTCCTGCGCGAGCCCGAGCGCGGCCTCGCAGAGAAAGAGGCTGCAGCCGCGGGCCAACTCTTCGACGGCGTCGCACGGCGCGGTATCGCTGGAATAGCATACGCTCGCACCGTCGCGTTCGACCCGAATCGCGTAGGCGTCGATGTAGTGGACGGTTTTTGCAAACGAGATCGTGAGATTGCCGACGTAGACCTCGCCGCGCGGGTCGTACTCGCTGATCTCGAAGACCTCGTCGAGAAAATCGTTCGGCCCCTCGGAGGCAAAGGTGGTCGCGAGCGCGCGCAGCTGCGCTTCGCCGCCCGGCGGTAGCCAGAGCGGGAGCCGTTCCTCGCGCAGCAGCGGACCGTATTTGAGCCCGTAGCGCAGCGGGATCAGATCGAGAAAGTGATCCGCGTGCATGTGGCTGATGACGATCGCATCGAGGTCCGGATAATCCATCACCTCGCGCAGATTGGCGAACGCGCCCGTGCCGAAATCGAGCAGCACGTTCGCTTCGCGGGTGCGGATCAGATGGCAACTGCACGCGCGCCCGGGCCGTGGGACCGATGGACTCGATCCCACGACCCGCACGCGCATCGTCGCCGCCATTACGGTAGCGATGCGAGTACCTCCGCGGCATGGCCGTCGACTTTGACCTTGGGCCAGACCTTGACGATCGTGCCCTTCGGATCGATCAGGAACGTCGCGCGCGCGACGCCCTTGGTGATGCGTCCGTACATGTTCTTTTCGACGATCACGCCGAATGCGTCACAGAGTTCCGACTCCGTGTCCGCGAGCAGCATAAACGGGAATCCGTATTTCTCTTTGAATTTGCGGTGCGATTCGACCGAATCGCGACTGACGCCCACGACGGTCGCCTTCTTCTTCTCGAAGTCGGCGATCATATCGCGGAACTGCGTCCCCTCGTTCGTTCAACCCGGCGTGTCGTCTTTCGGATAGAACCAGAAGACGAGATGGCCGCCGAGCAGATCGTGCGTCGAGACGCGGTTCCCCGCATCGTCGAGTAGCGTCAGCTTGGGAAGCTTGTCTCCCTCAGCTAACACGACTATCCTCCTGCATGACGATCGAATTGGTCCAAAGGGACCATGAAGAGCAGCCGGTCACCCGGCCGCACGTCGTCCTGGAACTTGTGTACCCGCACGGCAACACCTCTGCCACCGTCCTCGCGCCACACGAAGAGCGGGATGAAGCGCACCTGATACCCCGGGCGTTCCGGCGGCGCGGGGGGCGGCTCGTTCTCGGCGCCCTGAAAGCGCTCGGCGAGTTGGAACGTGCGCTGATGCGGCGTCCCGCGGAAGATATCGAAGCGCCCGCGCGTGCTCTCGAAGCGTGCGAGCCCGGCGATCGTCGGCGCGGTCAGTTCGGTCGTGGAGAACGAGGCGACGCCGAAGTGGCGCTTGATCGAGGCTCCGAAGGCGAGGTCGTCGATGCGTAGCACGACGTGGAGATCGGCGTTCGCGCGCTCGCGCATGCGCGTCCGCGCGCCGAGAGCGACTTCCAAGTTCGCCGTGTCGCTGTTGGTCACGCCGACCAGCGCCTTCGCGTGCTCGGGCGAACAGTACGCGATCGTCTCGTCATTGGTCGCGTCGCCGGTGAGCAGATCGACCTTCCGGTCGCGCGCGAGCTCGATCAGAATCCCGTCGGGATTTCGCTCGACCACGACCACGTGTTCGCCGAGTTCGCGGAGGTAGTCGACGACGAGCGAGCCCACGTTGCCAGCGCCGCAGACGATCACGTGATCGCGCCGCACGATGCGACGCAAGCCGCGCAAGCGGCGCACCGTCGCGGCGTTCAGCGCCGCAGTGATCGTCGCGGTGAAGACCGCGAAGATGCTCACGCCCGCGATCATCGTCGCCATGCCGACGAGCAGCGTACCGACCTCGTGCGGTGTCATCGGCTGCCCCACGCAGTTGCGACACGGCGTGATATCACCGTAGCCGACCGTCGTCATCGTCGTCATGACGAAGTAGAGCGCTTCGATGGGATTGAGGCGCAATGCGAAGGTGAAGAACACGGTGAAGACCGCGTAGAGCACGATGCTCGCCAGGGCCACCGCGCGCAAGATCGGCTCGGTACGGCGCAGGGCGACCCGCGCGGCACGCAGCCGCTCGCGCACACGCCGTGCGAAGGGCGCTCGTGACGACCGTTCCGTACGCGGCCAGCTGCGTTTGATCGCCGCGATCGGACCGAAGACCACGACGCGCGCGCCCGCGTCCAACGGCGCCTCGATCAGCGCCCGATCGGCACGATCCTCGTCGCCGTGGCAGAGATACGGCGCGCGGCCGTCGATCGCCACCACGCGCGCGCGAAGCCGCTCCTCCGCCTGCGCGACGGTCATCCCGACGATGCCGAAATCTTCGGCCGCGCGTTCGCAGAATCCGAAGAGTCCGGCGGGCTCTTCGCGCACGTCGCGCTCGTCGGCGGCGCGGCCGTTCCGTTGCGCGGCGCGTGCGACGAGCGTCTCGAGCGTCGGAAACGGGAGCGCGTAGAAGCACGACGGATCGACCGCGGAGGCCGCGTAGGTCGCCGCCGCGTGCGCCGCGGGCGAGATCGCGGTGCAATTGTAGCGCAATCCTTCTTGGATCTTGTGTCCGAGCACCGGATTGAATTGACGGATCGTCACGCGCACGCGATCGTTGATGTCGCGCGCGAGCAGCGCGACGCGCAGGTTCAGACGATCGTCCTGCGAGACGGCGACGATGCAGTAGTTCGGCTGCGCGCTCGTCGCGGCGGGCGGCTCCAGCCCCGCCGCGCGCAGGCTCGCCGCATCGCTCGGATCGTCGTTGTGGAATCGAAACGTATGCGGATACTGCGCCGAGAGCTGCGCGACCGTCTGCGCGAGCAACCGCGCCGCTCGCTCGTCGTCGTGCTTCCACACGAGCGCGACGCGCTGGCCCGCGGTCTTCAAAATCTCGCGGCAGATTTCGTACGCCAGGTAGTCGCCGCCGACGACGATAATGAGCGTCTCGGTCGCCATAGATGACAGCTGATTCGCCGAACCCCGCGTCGCGCCCGCCCCATCCGCTCGCGCTCGCCGCGATCGACGCGCTCGCGCGCCGTCCGGGCGCGCGCGTGCTCGAGGTGGGCGCGGGCAGCGGGCGCAACACGCGTGCTCTGCGCGCGGCCGGATTCGAACCCGTCTCGCTCGCAGCGGCGGACGGTCCCGCGGCGGCGGCGCTCTCGAGCCACGCCTTGCTGCACGGAACCCGCGCCGAGCTCGAAGCGCTACTCGGCGCGATCGCGCGCGCGATCGAACCCGGTGCGCCGCTCTTCGCGACCTTCGGATCGGTCAACGACGCGCGCTACGGCGAAGGCATCGCCGTCGAACCCGGCGTCTACGCGCCCGAGTTCGGCGACGAAGCGGGCGTTGCGCATATCTTCTTCGACGAAGCCGGCCTTCGCGCGCTGCTCGCGTCCGCGTGGGAGATTCTCAGCCTCGAGGAGCGCGCCGTCGACGAGATCGCGGGCTCCTGGGCGCACGAACGCGCGCCGTTGCGCGGCGCGCGTCATTGGTTTGCGATCGCGCGTAGACGCGTCTAGTAGCGAGGAATCGACGGATCGACCTGCGTCGCGTAGGCATCGATGCCGCCGTCCACGTTGGCCACGTCGCCGAAACCCTGCGCGAGCAGAAAACGCGCGACCTGGTAGCTGCGCCCGCCGTGATGGCAGATCACCGCGATCGGGCGGTCTTTGGGCAGTTCGTGCAGTCGCGCGGGCACCGTGCGCATCGGCATCGCGAGCGCGCCGGGGATCGACGCCATGCGAAGCTCGACCGGTTCACGCACGTCGAGCAGCACGAGTTCGGGATGCTCGGCGCGCAAGCGCGCGAGTTCGGTGACGGAGAGTTCTTTCACGCTACGTCGCTTTACCGGAGATGAGGTCGCGCATCGGGCTCGAGGCATTGGCGTAGAGACGCTTTTCCATGCGGCCCGCGCGAAACGCCTGACGCCCCGCGATCACCGCATACTTCATCGCTTCGGCCATCAGCACCGGATCCTGCGCGGCGGCGATACCGGTGTTCATCAGCAGCGCGTCGACGCCGAGCTCCATCGCGATCGCGGCGTCGGATGCGGTACCGACGCCCGCGTCGACGATGACCGGCACCTTCGCTCGCTCTTTGATGATACGGATGGTGTAGGGATTGCAGACGCCGAGCCCACTGCCGATCGGAGCGGCGAGCGGCATCACCGCCGCGCAGCCCAGCTCTTCGAGCTGTTTGCAGACGACCGGATCGTCGCCGATGTACGGCAGCACGGTAAAGCCTTCGTGCACGAGTCTCTCCGCCGCAACGAGCGTCTCGCGCGCGTCGGGATGCAACGTGTCGGGATCGCCGATCACCTCGAGTTTGATGAGATCGGTCTCGAGCAGTTCGCGCGCGAGTTGCGCGGTGAGCAGCGCGTCTTTCGCGGTGTAGCAGCCCGCCGTGTTCGGCAGAATCCGCATCTTCGCGCGGTCGATGTAATCGAGCATCGTCTTGCCGCTCGGATCGTCGAGATTGATGCGGCGAATCGCGACCGTCACCATCTCGGCGCCGCTCGCGGCGTGCGCCGCCTGCATCGCCGCCATCGACGGGTATTTGCCGGTCCCGACGATGAGGCGCGAGGAAAATTCGTAGGAACCGATCTTGAGGGTATCCGTCATGCTGCTATCCGCCTGCGACCGCTTTGATGATCTCGATCGAATCGCCGTCGCGCACTTCGTGCGTCGCGTACTCCGCGCGGCGAACGACTTTCTCGTTCTTCGCGACCGCGATGCCCGAGCGCGGCGCGCCGAGCAACTCGAGGAGCTGCTCGATCGTCGTGCCGTCGGGCAGCTCGCGATCGTGACCGTTGACTGCTGCTTTCACGCCTGCGTCATTCGCGCCGCGGCGGGCGCACCTTTGCCGAAGCGAGCGAGACTCCACGGCTCGAGCGGCGCGGCATCGCCGGTCTCGACGAAATCGGCAATCACCTGCGCGGTGATCGGGGCGAGCAGGATGCCGTTGCGGTAGTGCCCGGTCGCGAGCACGAGCCCGTCGCGCGCGGTCGCGCCGAGGATCGGCCGTTCGTCGGGACTGCCGGGCCGCAGGCCCGCCCACGTCTCGCAGATGCCGAAATCGCCGAGCGAGGGAGCGGCCGCGAGCGCCGCGTCGAGCAGGCGACGCACGCCCTCGGCCGTGACCCGCTCGTCGAAGCCGACGTGCTCGGCGGTAGCACCGATGAGCAGCCGACCGTCTTCGCGCGGCACCAGATAGGCGCCGGGCACCCACGTGGTGCGTCGCACGAAACCGCGCGGAATCGCAAGCGCGAGCATCTGTCCCTTGACCGGCGTCACCGGCGGCGCACACGCATCCGGCAACCCGGGAATCGCGCCGCTCCAGGCGCCCGCGGCCACGACGACCGTGGTCGCGGGCGAGAAGCCCCGCTCGCTACGCACGCCGAGCACACGGCGTTCGTCGCATTCGAGCGCGACCGACCGCGCGTCGCGCACGATACTCACGCCCGCCGCTTCGCACGCGGCGACGAGGGCGCGGCCGAGCTGTCGGTTATCCACGTAGCCTTCGCCGCGAATCGAGAGGGCGCCGAGGACATGACGTCCGAGCGCGGGCTGCGCGGCGAGCGTGGCGCTGCGATCGAGCAGGTCGTGCGCGATACCGCGCCGCTCCAGATCGCGTGCGTGATCGCGTAGCGCATCGAGTTTCGCTTCGTCGAACGCGGCGTTCACGATGCCGCCGAGCGAAAGTTCCACCTCCACCCCGCCCGCATCTCGCACGCGTTCTACGAAGGCCGGATAGGCCGCGAGCGAATCGGCACAGAGCGCGAGCAGCACCTCGTCGGCAATGCGCTCGGTGTACGGCGCGAGCATTCCCGCGCCCGCCCACGATGCCGCGCGGGCAGGCTCGGCGGTATCGAAGACTCGGACCGCCGCCCCGCGCTGCGCGAGTTCGAAGGCGACCGCAAGCCCGATGAGGCCGGCGCCGACGATTGCAACGTCGGCGCCGTGATTCGCTCGTTCCATTTCGGTCCCAGCATACCAAGCTCCAAGGCATACCCCGAGCGTACTCTTGTCGCACGCGGCTCCCGCCCGGGCGAGGTCTCAGTGCGTAACGATCTGCAGTCGGCGGCCGCCGTGAGGACCGGCCGTGCGAATGCCCGGGATCGGGATGCCGTGCATCGCACGACGGATCCGTGCGATCTCGGCAGCGTCGATACCGTCGGCGGTCGCGCCCATCACTGCGTTTCCGACGCGCCACGAGAACCGATCGTAGCGGACGACCTTGACGGCGCCTTTGGGCGCCGGTGCACCCTCGGCCGTCTTCCAGATGTACGCGAAGTAACGCGCGTGCGGATCGTAGCGCTGTGCGGTGAGGGCGAAGGTCCGCCCGTCCGGCCGTGTATACGTCCACCGCACCATCTTCGAGCCGAGCGACCACCGTTTGGTTTTAGCGCTCCATTCGCCCGGCGTCGAGAGGCGCATACCAACGAGGCGAGCATCCTGCGGAAGACCCGCGGGCGCAACGAGTGTGAACGGAACCGCACTCGCCGCCGAGGCAAAATCGGTCGGATGCGAGGCCGCCTGCAACCGCGTCATCAGCGTGCGCGGGACGGGTGGACCGCTGGGAGCGCCGATCACGCGCAAGAACGCCGTGACGTTCGATCCAACCGCTGCGAGCAGCGCGTCGGCATGCATGATCGGCAAGAACGCAAGCGCCAGCGCCGCCGCGAGCACCGCGTAGCCCGCGCGCATACGCGGCCGCAGCCTCGTCTCGGCGCGGGTCTCTCGGTTGAGGATCGAATGTACGTTGACGCGGGGAGCGCCGATGGCCCCGAGCGTCGCGCGAAGCTCCTCGCGCAGGTGATCGTCGTTATGCACGTTCGCATGCCTCCGTACCGCCGATGATCTCGACGGCGAGCCGCTCGCGCAGCGTGCGCCGCGCGAGCATCAGGTAAAAACGAACGGTCGGAGACGGCACGCCGAGCGCACGTGCGATCTCGGCGCTGGTAAGCCCGGCGTAGTAGTGCAGCACGACTGCGCTGCGCTGCGCGAGCGGCAGCGCGAGCAGCGCAGCGTGCAAGTCGATCTGCGCATCGCGCTCGTCGCGCGTCGGTAACTCCGGGAGTTCGCCGTGCGCGTGACGCCGACGCCGTTTCTCGGCATCGACGGCGCAGCGCCCGGCGATGCGATACATCCAGCCGTAGAACGCGTCGCTGCGTTTGAGGCTCGGCAAGGTGCGTGCGATCGACGCGCACGCCTCTTGCGCGGCGTCCTCGGCCGCCGCCCGATCTCGAACGATACCGATTGCGACCCGATAAACTTCGGGCCAGATCGTTTCGATCAACGCATTGAGCGCGTCGCCCCCCGCGCGGGCACGCTCGATCAACGACTGTTCGACCACCAACGTCACGCTGCTCTCCTTCCGTTCATGCCGATACAGAGGGAACGGGAGCCCGGAATGTTGGCGGCGCTCACATCCGAGCGTGCGCTACATGCCCGTGTAGACGGGACCTTCACCGCCCTGCGGCGGCACCCACGTGATGATCTGATACGGATCGGCGATATCGCAGGTCTTGCAGTGCACGCAGTTCGTGAAGTTGATCTGCAGCCGTCCTTCCACCGCACCCGACGCGTCCTTCGTAAACATCGGTTCGTAGACTTTCGCGGGGCAGAAGTACGCGCACGGATTGCCGTACTCGACCGTGCAGCGATCGCGACAGACGTTGGTGTCGGCGACCTTCAAATGGCACGGCTGATCCTCTTCGTGCACCGTGCCCGAGTTGAAGACGTCGGTGAGTTTATCGAACGTCAGCACGTTGTCGATCTTCGCGCGCGGCGTCTCTTTGGGTTGGTAGCCCGCCTTCTCCATGCGTTCGTAGCCCGGCTTCGACGAGAGCTTGTCGATAACGCCGAACGCGCGACCGCCCATGAACGTGGCGAGACCCGCGTTGAACATGCCCGCCCACATGCCGTGCTCGAAACCCTGATGGAAATTGCGCGCGCCGCGCAGTTCGGTGTACGCCCACGAGTTGCGGAAACGCTCTTCGTATGCGGAGAGCTGCGCCGTGTCGTACTTCTCGGCTTGCAGCGCGTCCCACGCGGTTTCGGCCGCCATCATGCCCGATTTCATCGCGAGATGCACGCCCTTGAGACGCATGCCGTTCAAGAACCCGGCCGAGTCGCCGCAGATCATCAGGCCGTCGGCGTAGGGACGGATCATCGCGAAGAGCCCGCCTTCGGGAATCGCCTTCGCGCCGTAGCGGATCATCTTCCCGCCCTCGAGCAGCTTGCGAACCTCGGGATGCTCTTTCATCCGCTGCAATTCGTTGTGCGGATCGGTCGTCGGGTTCTTGTAGTCGAGCCCCGTGACATGACCGATGTCGAGCACGTTGTCCTTCATGCCGTACATGAAGCCGCCGCCGAACGTTTCCGGCGGCAGCGGATAGCCGAGCGTGTGGATCACGCTGCCGGTCGCGAAGCGCTCGTCGGGCAGCTGCCAGAGCTCTTTCACGCCCGCCGCATAGACCTGCGGCTCCTTGCCTTCGTCCAGATTCAGGCGCGGAATCGCTTGCTTGGCGAGCGTGCCGCGCGGGCCTTCACCGAGCACGACGATCTTCGCGAGCAGATCGGCGCCGGGCTCGTAGTTCGATTTCGGGTTTCCCGCGTGATCGACGCCCTTGTCGCCCGTGCGCACGCCGACGACGCGATCGCCCTCCCACAGCAGCTCCTGGCCCGGAAACTCACCGAAGACCTGGATGCCGAGCTCCTCCGCCTGCGCCGCCATCCACTTCGTGAGGCGCTGCAGCGAGGCAACGTATTTGCCGTGGTTGTTGAGCGGCGGCGGCGTGAACGGCGCCTTGATCTTGCCGCCTGCGGTGAGGAACCAGAGCTCGTCGCGGCCGACCGGCGCATCGACCGGGGCCCCGAGCTCGAGCCAGTCGGGCAGCAGCTCTTCGATCGCTTTCGGATCGAGGACGAGCCCGGAGAGCCCGTGATTGCCGATCTCGGCGGCCTTTTCGATCACGAGGATCTCGAGCTCGCGGCCCGCGGCCTTGGCGAGCTGCCCGAGACGGATTGCGCCCGCGAGACTGGCGGGGCCGGCACCGACGAAGAGAACGTCGACTTCAAGTTGATCGCGCTGAGCCATGATGGCGGTCCCTTTCGAGCAAGCTCAAAATGATCATTTTACAGTAGTCTGAGAACACGCCGCCCGTACGGCGGTTGCGTGCATCGCGATTCGCTCCGCAAGCTCGAGGCGGGCGGGGCTTTCGAAGGTGAGGGTGCGCGCCGCGGCGTTGCGGCGCAGCAGCAACGAGAGCGAGAGCCCGCCGATGCTCTCCGCCTCGAGGTGGGGATCGGGCCGCAGACAGCCTTGCGGATCGCACGGTGCGCCGCTCGCACGCACCGCGGCGAGCGCGGCATCGCCGATGCCCTCGTCGCCGTAGGCGTAGCAGTAGAAGCCCTCGGCTTCGTCGTCTTCGTGCAGATCGAGCGCGAGCGCGAACTTGTAATCGCGATTGGCGGTGACGATCGCGCGCGCTTCCGGCGAGCCGCCGCCGCGCCCGAAGGTGCGATTGATGTCGGTACCTTCGGCGCTCGCGCGCGTGCCCGCCTCGTAACCGCTCGGGTTCGTGCAGGGCCACAGGCGATAGGCGAAGCGCGGATCGAGCGCATCGTCTTCCACCAGCGCAAGCAGCGCCAGGGCGCCCGCCGGCTCGTCGCCGTGCACGCCCGCGGCGATCGTGATGAGCGGGCGCGAAGGGTCGCCGAGCTCGGCGCAGAGCAGCGTACGCGGCGCGCCGACGCATGCGACCTCGCGGATGCGCACGTCGCGCGACGCACGCAACGCCTTCCAACGGCGTTCAAGCTCGCGGTAGGTGGGCCTCTCCATCGCCATAAACACTTCTCTCCATGAAAATCCAAATCGGCGTGATGGGTTCCGCCGGCGGACGCATCACCCCCGAGGAGCTCGAACTTGCACGCAAGCTCGGGTATCACATTGCGGAGCGCGGCGCGACGATCGTCACCGGCGCCTGCCCCGGCCTCCCGCACGCGGCGGTGCTCGGCGCGCACGAAGCGGGGGGACAGAGTCTCGGCGTCTCGCCCGCGCTTTCGCGCGAGGAGCACGTGAACGTCTACGGCTCACCGCTACAGCCCTACACCACCATGGTCTTCACCGGCTCGGGATTGATGGGCCGCGAAACGCACAACATTCATTCATCGGATTTCGTGCTCTTCGTGGGCGGACGCAGCGGCACGCTCGGCGAGTTCTGCATCGCATACGACGAAGGTAAGCTGATCGGCGTGCTCACCAACTCCGGCGGCATCTCGAACGAATTCATGTCGATCGCCGGGATGGTCAAGAAAGAGACCGGCTCGACCATCATCACCGACGACGATCCCGCCCGCCTGGTGGATCGCTGTCTCGATCTCTACCTGCGCGAAGCGATTCCGTCCTCGGTGGCGTTCAACCGCCAAGGCGAGTACGCGATGCGCAAACCCGTCGTCACGCAGGAGACCCGTGGCTGAATTAACCTTCGTGGGCGCCGCCGGCACCGTCACCGGCAGCAAACATCTGCTCACCGTCGACGGCAAGCGCATCCTCGTGGACTGCGGCATGTTCCAGGGCGTCGTCGACGTGCGCGCGCTCAACGACGTGCCGCTGCCGATCGCGGCCGACGACATCGACGCGGTGATCGTAACGCACGGTCACCTCGATCACGTCGGCTATCTGCCGAAGCTCGTGCACGACGGCTTTTCCGGCCCGATCTACTGCACGCCGCCGACCGAAGAGGTGCTCGGCGTCGTGCTCGACGACTCCGCGCATCTCCAACAGGAATTGCAGGAGCGCGGCTACCAGCACCAGCGTCCCTACGCCCCGCCGATGTACTACGATCAACGCGACGTGGACCGCACCAAGCGTCTCGTGCGCCCCGTCGCCTATCACACCGAGTTCGACGTCGCGGGCGTGCTGAAAGCCACGTACTCCAACGCGGGCCACATCATCGGCTCCGCCTTCGTCGCGCTGCGGATCGGGGCGAAGCGCGTAATTTTCTCGGGCGACCTCGGACGGTACGGGCGCCCGCTGCTCTTCGATCCCGAGCCGATCGGCGCGGCCGACGAGATCGTCTGCGAATCGACCTACGGCGACCGCGTGCATCCCCCGCAGCCGCTCGCCGATCTGCGCGCGGCGCTCGACGCGGGCATCGCGCGCGGCGGCGCGATCGTGATCCCCGCGTTTGCGATCGAACGCTCGCAAGACATTCTACTCGCGATCGCGACGCTGCAGCGCGAGGATCCGCAGCTCGCGCGCATTCTCGTCCACCTGGACAGCCCGATGGCCGAGAAGGTCGACGCGATCTTCGCCCGCTTTCCCGATGCGCACCGTGCGATCGCGGGCGATACCGAGCGCACGCCCTTCGGCGTGCAGAATTTTCGTCAGCACGTCACCGCCGATGAATCGAAGGCGCTCAACAGCGTCGAGGGCCCGCACATCATCATCTCCGCGAGCGGCATGGCCTCGGGCGGACGCATCCTGCATCACCTGCACAACCATCTCGCCGATCGTCGCGCGACGGTAATCTTCCCGGGCTATCAAAGCGCGGGCACGCTCGGGTACTATCTCACGCACGGCGCGCACACGATCCATCTCTACGGCGACAGCCTGCCCGTGCGGGCGGCGATCGTGCATCTCGAAGGCTTCAGCGCGCACGCCGATCAGCACGAGCTCAAAACCTGGCTCGCGACCGCGACCGGCACGCCGCACCTCTACGCCGTACACGGCGAGGCCGAATCCGCGGCGGCGCTCGTCGCGCTCGCACGCACCGCATTCGGCATGCAGGCCGACGTCGCGCATCGCGGAAGCACGGTGACGCTATGATGAACCGCAGCTTTGCAAGCGACAACAACGCGCCGGTCGCGCCGGAGATTTTGCAGGCGATCCTCGATGCGAATGCGGGCGATGCGCTCGGCTACGGCGACGACGACTGGACGCGCCGCGCCGTGGCCCGCTTCAAGGCGCACTTCGGCGAGGACACCGACGTCTATTTCGCGTTCAACGGCACCGGTGCGAACGTCGTCGCGCTGAGTTGCGCGGTGCGGCCCTGGGAGGCGGTGCTCGCGCCGGCGACCGCGCACATCCAGACCGACGAATGCGGCGCGTTCGAACGCTTCACCGGATCGAAGGTGATCCCGATTCCCACGCGCGACGGCAAACTGCGCATCGCGGATCTCGAACCGTATCTGCTCGGCGGACACGGCGAGCACTTCCCACAGCCGCGCGTCGTGACGGTCTCGATGACGACCGAGTACGGCGACATCTACGAAAAGGACGAGTTGCGCGAACTCTGCGACTACGCGCACGGCAAGGGACTCTACGTGCACGTCGACGGCGCGCGCATCTCCAATGCCGCCGCCGCGCTCGGCGCGACGCCGCGCGAGATCACGCGCGAGCTCGGTGTGGACATCCTCACCTTCGGCGGCACCAAGAACGGTCTGATGGGCGGCGAGGCCGTCTGCTTCTTCCGCCCGGAGCTCAGCGCGCACGCGATGCCTTTCGCGCGCAAGCAGGGTATGCAGCTCGCCTCGAAGATGCGCTACATCGCCGCGCAGTTCGACGCGTTGCTCGCCGAAGATCGCTGGCTGCGCTACGCGTCGCACGCAAACGCGATGGCACAGCGCTTGCTCGCGGGCGTCCGCGATATCCCCGGCGTGCGGATCACGCGCCCGGTCCGCGCCAACGCGATCTTCGCGATCATGGATCGCCCGGCGATCGCCCGCGCGCAGGAGGCATTCTTCTTCTTCATCTTCGATGAGTCGAAGCCCGAAGTGCGCTGGATGACGCACTGGGCGACGACCGAAGCCGACATCGACGCCTTCGCCGCCGCGGTCCGCGCGGCGAGCGCCTAAATGCGCATCGCGCTCGCAGCGATCGCGGCAAGCATCGCGCTCGTGTGGCCGAGTGTCGCCGCCGTTGCACACGCACCATCACCGGCCCACCATGTCGTATGGCTCTGCCGACCGGGCGCATCGAGCGATCCATGCGTCACGCCGAGCGCAACAGGTAAGACATCTGCGTTCGATTGCTTTTACGTCTACCCGACGGTCAGCAACGAGACGACTGCGAACGCCGACCTCCGCATCGAACCGCAGGAGATACGCGTTGCCCGCATGCAGGCGGCGCCGTTCTCGACGGTATGCCGCGTCTGGGCGCCGATGTACCGTCAGGTGACGCTCGCCGCGATGATGGCGGGACGCGCCGGGAACCCCGCAAACGATCTCGTCGCGTTTCACAGCCTTCTCGCCGCTTGGAACGATTACATCACGCAGCACAATCATGGCCGCCCGATCATCTTTCTCGGCCATTCGCAGGGATCGCAGTTGCTGATCATGCTGCTGCAACGCACGATCGACGATGACCCGGTCCTGCGGTCGCGCATGGTCTCGGCGATTCTGCCCGGGGGCAACGTCAAGGTGCGCAAAGGCTCGGAGAGCGGCGGCAGCTTCACGCACATCGCCCTTTGCCGCAAGCTCGGGCAGACCGGTTGCGTCATCGCCTACTCCACCTTCGAGGGAACGCCGGCGGCAACGAGCTTCTTCGGGAATCCCGGGCAGGGATTACTTCCGACGATGAGTCATGCGCCGGTTGCGCTCGAGGCCGTCGCGTGCACGAACCCCGCCGCACTCGCCGGCGGCAGCGCACCGCTCGCGTCCCAACTCGGTGGGGCCACGTTCCGCGGACTTTTCCTCGCGCGCTGCCGTTCGAACGGTACCGCGACCTGGCTTGACGTCAGCCGTAATCCCGCGTACGCGGGTCGCGTTCCGCGTCTCCCGCACAGTTCGCCGCGTTTCGGGCTGCATATCTTCGATATCAACATCGCGCTGGGCAATTTACTCGACGACGTGCGCGCGCAAGAGCGTACCTTTCTCACCCACGGATCGCGCTAGCGACGACGCCGAGGAGTAGGCGCCGTTCACGCGTCGGCGCGACGAGCGGTTTGAGGCGGCGCACGCGGCTACGCAACGCCTCGAGAAAGATGCGATCCTCCACGCATCGGCGCATGAGGGCGGCGCACGCGCGGGTGTCACCGACGGGAAAGTAGCCCGGATAGTCGGGCCCGAGAATCCCGACGTTGCCGCCGATACGCGAGGCGAGCACGGGCGTACCCGCGGCGATGGCCTCGGAGAGGACGTTTGCTCCGCCTTCCATGCGCGAGCCGAGCACGAGCGCGGTAGCCCGCGACAGAATACGTTGCGCCCGCGCGTGCGGGACGTCGCCGATGTAGGCGTAGCGTGCGTCACGCTCGGCGATGCGACGCGCGATGCCCGCGTACCGCGCATCGAGCGCGGCTCCGGCCTGCACCACCCGCAGATCGAGCGCGCGCCGAAGGTAGCGCAGCGCGTAGGCCGCGCGCAGCGGATCTTTCTCCGCGCGCAGATGACCGAGCACGCAGAACTGCGCGCCGCTCTCGGCTCTCGATGCCGTCGTGCGGGGCGCCGTCGCCGACTGCACGATCGCGATCGCTTTCGCGTGCAGGCGGCGCGGAATGCGTGCGATCGCATAGGGCTGCAGCGTGATGATCCGCGACGCGAGCTCGAGTGCACGGAGCGCTCGTTTCGAGCGGGCGAGGTCGCGGTAGACATCGGTGCCGGTGAGCACGACCACGACCGGGCGATCCGGATATGCTCGCGCGAAGTCGAGCACGGCGCTTGCGCTCTTACGGGCGTGCAGCGCGATCAGCAGATCGAGCGCCTCACCGTTCCATGCGCAGAGCATACGCACGCGATGCCCGGCCGAGCGCAAGAAGGCTGCATAGCGCTGCGCCGTGTGCGCGTTGCCGGTGCGGCGCGTGGCGGCGGCGGGCGCGACGATCCCGATGCGCAGACGCGTGCGTGGATGCGACACAAGGCGCGCGTTTCGCGGCGTAGAACGACCTCGCCTTGAGATGAGCGAGCTCGATCTGCGATCGGCCCTGCGCGACGCCCGGCGACGGACGCTCGCCTACGTGCGCGATCTCCGCGACGAGCAACTGCACCTGCCCCTGCTCGCGACGGTGAACCCGATGCTCTGGGAGCTCGGCCACGTCGCGTATTTCGCCGAGTTTTGGACGCTGCGCACGCTCGCGGGCGCGCCGCCGATGCGTGCGGATGCCGACGGGCTGTACGATTCCGCGCGCGTCGCGCACGACGATCGCTGGGCGTTGCCGCTGCCCGATCGCGCGGGTACGCTCGCATATCTCGCCGAGCAGCTCGAACGCACGATCGCCGGCATCGGCGACGATCCCACCGCCGCCTCGCGCTACTTCAGCCGCCTCGCGCTGCACCACGAAGATATGCACGGCGAAGCGATCCTCTACACGCGTCAAGGGCTCGCCTACGCGAAGCCGCCGCTTCCGCCGCCGCACGCACCGCCGCGCGGCGATCGCTCCGGCGAACACGTTGCGATTGCGGCGGGAACCTATCGCATCGGGGCGCGCCCGACCGACGCCTTCGTGTGGGACAACGAAAAGTGGGAGCACGACGTGCATCTCGACGCGTACGCGATCGCGCGCGAACCGGTGACCAACGCCGAGTTCGTGCGTTTCGTCGAGGCGGGCGGGTATGACAACGCGGACCATTGGAGCGAAGCGGGCCGCGTTTGGCTTGCGGAGGCACAGCCGTTGCATCCGCTCTCGTGGCGCCGCGGTGCGCAGGGGTGGGAACGCCGTTCGTTCGACCGCTGGATCGCGCTCGCACCGAACGAGCCCGTCGTCGGCGTGAACGCCTTCGAAGCGCAGGCCTACTGCGCGTTCGTCGGTAAACGCCTGCCCTCCGAGGCCGAGTGGGAGATCGCCGCGACCGGCGGCACGCGTCGCACCTATCCGTGGGGCGAGGACGAGCCGACCCCGCAGCATGCCAATCTTGACGGCTGGTACGGTGAACTCACCGAGGTCGGCGCCTTCCCCGCGGGGATGAGCCCTTTCGGCGTGCGCGACCTGCTCGGCAACGTGTGGGAGTGGACCTCGACGCCGTTCGGCCCGTATCCGGGCTTCGCCCCCGATCCGTACCGCGAATACTCGGAGCCGTGGTTCGGCGATCACGTCGTGTTGCGCGGCGGCGCGTGGTCCACGCGCGCGCGCATGATCACGACGCGCTGGAGAAATTTCTATCGGCCGCAACGACGCGACATCCTGACGGGGTTTCGGACCTGTGAGTAGAGAGGATCTGCACCGCCTGACGCATCTATCGTCCTGCGCCGGTTGAGCGGCCAAGATGGACGCGAGCGTCCTCGCGCAAGTCTTGCGCGAGCTGCCCCCGATCGATGACCCGAACGTGCTCGTCGGCACCTCCACCGCCGACGACGCGGGCGTCTACAAACTACGCGACGATCTCGCGCTCGTGCAGACCGTCGACTTCTTCACGCCCATCGTCGACGATCCGTACACCTTCGGCGCGATCGCGGCGGCGAACGCCCTCTCCGATGTGTACGCCATGGGCGGACGCCCCATCAGCGCGCTCGCGATCGCGGCCTTTCCCGAAGATATGGATCCGCAGACGATCGGCGCGGTGCTGCGCGGCGGCGCCGACAAGGCGCGCGAAGCCGGCATCAACATCATCGGCGGCCACACGATCAAAGACGACGAGCCGAAGTACGGCCTCGCGGTCACCGGCGTGATCCATCCCGATCGCGTACTGCGCAACTCGACAGCGCAGCCCGGCGACGTGCTGCTGCTCACCAAGCCCATCGGCACCGGCATCCTCACCACCGCGCGACGCAGCGACCGCATCGGCGACGACGCGATGACCGTAGCAATTGCCTCGATGAGCGCGCTGAACCGCACCGCCGCCGAACTGCTCGACGGGTGCGAGGTGCACGCCGCGACCGACGTCACGGGATTCGGCCTGCTCGGCCACCTGCGCGAGATGGTCTCGGGCGCGAACGCGGGCGCGGAGATCGTCGCGAGCGACGTCCCGCTCCTCGCGGGTGCGCTCGAACTTGCGCGAGCGGGCGTCGCACCCGGGGGCACCAAGACGAACCTCGCGCAGGCGCTCGCCGCGGGTGTACGCTTCGACGAGCGCGTCGATGAAGCGCTCCGCTTGCTGCTCGCCGATGCGCAAACCTCGGGGGGCCTGCTGCTCGCGATGCCCGCCGCCGATGCGGCCCGCTATCAAACGCAAGCCGCCGCACGCGGCGTGCGTGCGGCGGCCATCGGCACGATCGTGGGCGAGCCGGGGATTCGGGTTAGGTAAAGCCCGGGATCAGCGAGACGATCAATCCGGCGACGAGGCCGGTGAGCGCCACGGCGAGCATGGCGAAGAGCAGCACGCGCCGCGGGAAGGCGCTGCGCACGATGAAGAGCGTCGGCAGGCTGATCGCGGGGAGCGTCATCAAGAGCACCGCCGCGGCCGGAGCGCCGAGCCCGAAGCCCATCAGCGTCTGAATGATCGGGACCTCGCCCGCCGTCGGAATGACGAAGAGCGTGCCGACGATCGCAAGACCGATCAGCACGAGCACGCCGCCGCCCGCGAGCGTGAGGCCGGGATGGAACAGCCACGCGCGCGCCGCACCGAGCAGCAGCACGAGCACGAAGTAGCCGGGAACGATCGTGTAGATCTCCCACCAGAGCAGCTTCAGCCAGTCGACGAAGAGATCGAGTCCGCCCTTGCGAGCGTCTTCGATCGGCGCGTCCTCGACTTCCACGTCGACGCGGTCGGCGACGAGACGATTGGCAAGCGTCGCCGTGCCGAGCACGAGCGCCGCTCCCAGGATCAGGCGCACCAGCATGAACTGCCAGCCGAGTACGCCCGTGATGAAGATCAGAACTGCGGGATTGAGAACCGGGTTACCGAGCAGAAACGCGAGGGCGGATCCCGTTGACGCGCTCTGTTTGCGAAGGCCCACTGCCAGTGGACCGGTGCAGCATGTTCACATCATCCCGCCGAGCGAGAGCGTCCCTGCTATCGCCACGGAGCGGAAATCCTTGCCGGAGAAGATGCGATGGATCCAACGTCGCGGCACGAGTACCTGGATCGTGGCGCCCGCGACGAGTGCAAGCGCGAGCGCCTGCCAGATCAACGAGTAGTAGGTCACCGCGTACGACCACGCGGCCGCGAGGCCGACGGCGGGCGGCGCCGCCGCTTTGCCGCTCACGATCGAGGCGCCGATCGTGTGATGCGAGAGCGCGATAAAACTCTTGGCGTAATAGGGCAGCCACTTGACGTAGAGCAGCCCGGCGGCGAGCGTGACCAGAAAGATCGCGGTCCCCGCGATCAATCGTGACCGGTCGACGCGCTCGGCGCCCATCATGCGGTCCATTCCAGCAGACCCTCCCATTGCGGTTTCGGAAAGCGCTCTTTGGCTTTGATCGCGTCGATGTACTTCCGTTTGCCCGCGCGGTTCCCCTTACCGAGCATGATTCCGCCGACCAAGCGTTCATCCCAGAAAAAGAGCGCGCGATACCACTTCTTCTCGCGGTCGATCGTGCGCGCGACTTCGAGCGCGGGCTGCAGGTCGGGCGAGAGCCCGAACTGCGTGATCGTCTGCCCTTTGAAGAGCAGCGATGAATATTCGGGCACGTCGTGATAGGCGACGCTGCCGCCCATCATGTTCTGCGCGGCGACCTTGCCGTGCGCGCCCGCGTTGTTCCACGTGCCCATGCGGTAGCGCATCTCGAGGATCGGATCGTAGAAATCGGCGACGTCGCCCGCCGCGAAGATGCCCGGCACGCTCGTCTCCAGACGATCGTTGCACAGAATACCGCTCGCGCCCGCTTCGATCGGCGTCCCCACGGTGAGTTCTACGTTCATCGTGAGTCCGAAACCCACGCCGTAGCACTGCGCCTCGATCTCCATGCCCTTCTTCGTACGCACTTTGGTGACGGCGCCGTTCGAACGGACGAACTCCGTAACTTCGTCGCCGTAGTGCAGATGCACGCCCTCGGCGCGCGCCGCATCGTCGACGAACTCGCCCGCCACGTCGTCGAGCAGGCGATGCAGCACGCGCGGGCCGCGTAGCACCCAATGCGTCTCGATCTTGCGCGCGGCGAACGCTTCGGCGAGCTCGTAGGCGATGAATGAACCGCCCACCGCAACCGCCGCTTTCGAGCGATCGATCTGCTCGGAGATCGCGCGGGTGTCGTCGAG
The DNA here is from genome assembly GCA_027306785.1 of Vulcanimicrobiota bacterium. Taxonomy (GTDB): domain Bacteria; phylum Vulcanimicrobiota; class Vulcanimicrobiia; order Vulcanimicrobiales; family Vulcanimicrobiaceae; genus REEB354. The sequence goes on along the minus strand of DAHUZB010000009.1, from coordinate 55,266 downwards.
ATACTGAAAATTGAAGACGTTGTGCGCGCCCGTCGCACCGGGCGCGGGCGCGGCGTTCGGGCGTCCGCCCGTCGCGAGCAGCAGCGCATCGAATGGATACGTGCGACCGTCCGCGAGCACGGTTCGATCGTGCACGTCGATGCTTTCGACCGGCGTACGGAGTTTGAGCGCGATGCGATGCTCCTCGTGCCACGCGAGGTCGCGCATCATGACTTTCTCTTCCGGCAGTTGTCCGCGCAGCATCGGCGGCAGCGAGATGCGGTTGTAGAGCGGATAGGGTTCGTCGCCGAAGAGCGTGATCTCGCAGGCCGCGTCGTGCTTGCGCAACTGCTCGGCCGCCGTGGTCCCCGCGAAACCGTTGCCTACGATCACATACCTGCGAACGTCGTCCGCCACGTTGCGCCGCCCCCGTGCATCCTTCCGCGATGCCGACTCGTTAGAAAGAGCATAGTAGGCGAGAGCGCCGGTCGGGACCTTCACGCGAAGGGACGAGCCCGGCACAGGCGGGAAACGGGAGCTATGGACGTTCGTCTCGTGCAATTGCTCGGATCGTTCATCACGGCGCGCAGCGAGTACGCGCTGCTGCGGCTGGAGTGCGCGATGCACGCGCCCGAACTCGCCGCGGCGCCCGTGATCGGCCGCCTCAGCGACGCCTCGGAGCGCGCGCTACAGGTCGAATGGCCCGAGATCGAACGACAGCTCGAGAGCGCGGTGCGGTACGGGAAACTTCTGGCCGGGAAGAAGCGTAGCATCTACCGTGAGGACCCGGCCTTCAATGCCCTCCAGCGCAGCCTACGCGAGCTCGATCAATACGCGCGCGCGATCCGCTGGGTGCTCACCGTTACCGAGAGTGAGGATAGCCGATGAACGACGACTCCATGAAGCAGGCGATGGAGCACGCACGCGACCTGCAAGAGAAACTGGCGCAGACGCTCGGTGAGAGCGACAAACTGCGCGCGGCGCTGATGGAGCAGGCGCGGCGCAGCGCCGACGCCACCCACGAACAGACCAAGGCGGCGCTCGACGATCTGGAAGCCGCGATGAAATCGGGCGCGGAGACGCTGCAGCGCTTCCTTCGCGGCAACGGGTAACGCCCGCGCGGCTCAGCCGTGCAGCGCGATCCCGACCATCATCTTGAAGCCCACCTCGAGCGCGCGTTCGTCGATGTCGTAGCGCGCGCTGTGCTGCGGTTCGACGCCGCGCTCGGGGCCGCGCACGCCCACGATGAAGTAGGCCCCGGGCCGCTCGTTCATCATGTACGACATATCCTCGGCCCACATCACGATGTCGTGCGGATCGACGACGTTCTCCGACCCGACGACCTCGCGCGCAACGTCGCGCACGACGTCGTCCATCGCCGGATCGTTCACGGTCGGCGGATAGCCCCAGTGGTACTCGAACGCGTAATCCAGGCGCATCGCGTCGCAGAGCCCTTCGACCATGCGCTCCATGCGCTCGGGGATCGAGCGGCGCACCTCGTCGCTCATCGCGCGCACCGTGCCGAGCATCGTCGCGTGATCGGGAATCACGTTGAACGTGGTGCCCGATTCGAGTTTGCCGACCGTCACGACGACCGGATCCTTGGGGGCGATCTCGCGGCTCGGAATCGTCTGCAGCATCGTGACCAGGTGCGATGCGGCGACGATCGGATCGACCGATGCGTGCGGCATCGCTCCGTGACCGCCTTTTCCGGTGAGCGTTAGCTCGAAGCGGTCGGAGGATGCGAAGAAGGCGTGATCGCGGATGCCGACGGTCCCAACGTCGAGCCCGCTGTACAGGTGCAACGCGAAGCAGCGATCGACGTGCGGATGCTCGAGCGCGCCGTCGTCGATCATGAGCTTGTTGCCCGCGGGGCCCTCTTCGCCCGGCTGAAAGCAGAAGACGAGCGTGCCGGGGATTTCCGCACGCATGCGCGCGAGCGAACGCGCCGCGCTCAGCAGAATCGCCATGTGCCCGTCGTGGCCGCACGCGTGCATCGCGCCGTCGCGCGTGGAGCGGTACGGCACGTCGGCCGTCTCCTGCATCGGCAGCGCGTCCATATCGGCGCGCAGCAGGGTGACCGGGCCGGGTTTTCCGCCGCGTAACGTGGCAAGCAGTCCGGTTCCGCCGACGCCGGAACGAATCTCGTCGAAGCCGCAGTCGCGCAACTCGCCCTCGATAAAGGCGAGCGTCTCGTGCTCTTCGAGCGAGAGCTCGGGATGCGCGTGAAAATGGCGACGATATCGTACGAGTTCGTCGACGGGAATCTCAACGGATGCGGTCACGGCGTGCTCCTTACCCTTGCGAGCCCGCTGTTTTCTTGCGCCGACGAGGGATTCCTCGAAAGCCGCACGCTACGGCGTTCGAAGTAGAAGGAGTCGCACATGCTTACGTGTTGCGCCGTGACGTCGCGATAACGTTCATGGGTGATAGTCTACGCGAAACAAATAATAGCCGGGCGCGCTTCGGCAGAATGAACGGCCCGCGGCGTACGTGGAAAGCCTCGCCGTCGCGAGCACATGATTGTCGAACATCGCGTTGCCGGAGGGAACGACGATGTGCTCGTCAGCGATTTTTCCATCGGCACCGATTGCGATCTCGGCCATGGCGATCATACGTTCCGACGGCATCTCGTCAGGCGGACTCGAAATGTTTACGACCGCCGTCACCGTGGCATTTTTCGCAGGCACCGCGCATGCAGTCGATCCGGGTGCGCTCGCCGCAACCGCGTGGAGTAGCGGCGCACCGGCGGGCGGCGGCGCGGTAAGGTCGGTACGCGGATTGAGCAACTTGATCGGATAACCCGGGACGCCCATGTCGCCGCTCGCCCGCGGCTCGGACGGGAGGCCGAAGCCCGCCGGCGCCTGGCAAACGACCTTCCCGCGCGCGGCCCATCCGGACGCTCCGTCGTCGGGCGCCGCCGCGTCCGCAACGAAGGCGGCGGCGACGTGAACGGCGCTCGGAAAACGTACGTAGACGGGAGCCGACGTGAACGTCGGATAGGTGAACACCTGGTATGGATCGCGGAACCGCTTGTCCCGTTCCGCGATCTGCGTGGAAGGCACGGCAATATCGAACCATCCGGCATCCGTGAGCACCATCACGTCGGCCGTGACATGGCGTGCGCCTTGCGCATCGAGCGCGAAGGAATACAGGCTTGCGGTCCAGTCTCCGTCGAGCGGATGAAGCACGCCGACGCTGGCCGGACAAAACTCCGTTTCGGCGCTCGCGGGCGCCGACGCGGCTAACGCCCATGCGAACATCGCAATGACTGCAAAGCAAACACCCGGCGCTAATCGTTTCATTGCGTTCGTCGGTGCGACCGCTGCGGAGGATTTCCCTTGATCCGATAGCACTATTCCGCACTGTGGCAACCAAAGGCAAAGCCCCCGCGAAGGCGCCGTTCGAGCGGCACGGACTCACCGACGAGCAACTCGTCGAGATCCTGCGCATCATGCTGATGCACCGCACGCTCGAAGCGCGCGGCTTTCAGCTCAACCGGCAAGGCAAGATTCCCTTCGCCTCCGCGGGCGAAGGACACGAAGGCGTGCAGGCGGGTGCGGCGCTTGCCTTCAAGCGCGGCAGCGACGTGCTCGTGCCCTACTACCGCGATCTCGGGCTCGATCTCGGCATCGGTCTCACGCCCTACGAGGTGCTGCTCTCGCTCTTCGCGCGCAAGGCCGACCACTCGGGCGGGCGCCAGTTTCCGCACCACTACGCCTCCAAGCGCCTGGGCCTCCACTCGATCAGCTCGGTGCTCGCGGCGCAGGTGCCGCACGCCGTGGGCGCCGCCTACGCGATGAAGTACCGCAACGAGAGCGGCCGGGCCGTGCTCGTCACCTTCGGCGAAGGCTCCACCTCCGAAGGCGAGTGGCACGAGGGCATGAACTTCGCGGCCGTCCACAAGCTGCCGATCGTCTTCCTCTGCGAGAACAACGAGTGGGCGATCTCCACGCCCGCCGACAAGCAGATGGCCAACCCCAACGTCGCCGATCGCGCGGTGGGCTACGGCATGCCGGGCGTCGTCGTCAACGGCTTCGATCCGATCGCGGTCTACGCGGCGGTCAAGGAGGCCATGGAGCGCGCCCGCTCGGGCGGCGGCCCCACCCTGGTCGAGGCGAAGTGCTACCGCTTCCTCGCCCACACCACCGACGACGACGACCGTACCTACCGCTCTCGCGAAGAGGTGGAGCGCCGTCGACAGGACGATCCTGTCCCGAATTTCGAGCGCCTGCTCGTCGAGCAGGGGGTCTTGAGCCCGGAAGGTCTCGAGTCGTTGAAGCGTTCCGTGCTCGCCGAGGCGAACGATGCCACGGACCGGGCGGAAGCGATGCCGTACCCGGCCCCCGAAGACCTCTACACGCACGTGTACGCAGACTCGTATCAGCCCTGGCGCTGATCCGCGTCCTTTTTCGACCCGTCTCTGTTACAAGGACAACATGGCGAAGACTGACACCAAGGCGAAAGCCTTAGATCGTCGCGGGCTGACCGACGAGCAGTTGCGGCAGATGTTCCGCAACATGCTGCTTCAGCGGCAACTCGACAACCGCGGTTTCCAACTCAACCGTCAAGGCAAGGTCCCGTTTGCGCTCGGCTCCGAAGGCCACGAAGCGCTCCAGGCCGGCGCCGCGATGGCGTTCGAGCGCGGTAAAGATATCCTCGCGCCGTACTATCGCGATTTAGGGCTCGCGCTCGGGATCGGCCTCACGCCGTACGAGATCATGCTTTCGATCTTCGCGCGCGCGGCCGACCACAACGGCGGGCGTCAGTTCCCGAACCATTACTCGTCGAAGGCCGCGGGCCTGATGTCGTTCTCGTCGATCCTCGCGGCGCACATTCCGCACGCGGTCGGCGCGGCGTACGCGATCAAGTATCGCGGCGAGGCCGGACGCGCGGTGCTCGTCACCTGCGGCGACGGCACGACCAGCGAAGGCGAGTGGCACGAGTCGATGAACTTCGCGGCCGTCCACAAGCTGCCGCTCGTGATGCTCGTCGAGAACAACGAGTGGGCCATCTCCACGCCGCTCGATAAGCAGATGGGCCAACCCGAGATTTGGAAGCGCGCCGCGGGCTACGGTATGCCGGGCAAGCGCTTCAACGGCTTCGATCCGATCGAAACCTACGAAGCGGTGAAAGAGGCGCTCGATCGCGCGCGTTCGGGCGGCGGCCCCTCGATCATCGAGGGCCACTGCTACCGCTTCCTCGCGCACTCGACCGACGACAACGACATGACCTACCGCACGAAAGAGCTCGTCGCGGAGGCGCGCAAGAACGATCCGGTTCCGGCGTTCGAGCATCGTCTGATCGAGGCGGGCGTGATGAACGCCGCCGACGTGGAAGCGCTGCGCAAAGACGTGCTCCGCGAGACGAACGAGGCGACCGACAAAGCCGAAGCGATGCCCTATCCGCAGGCTTCGGATCTCTATACGCACCTGTACGAAGGAGCCTGGCAGCCGTGGCAGTGAGCACCACCGGATCGAAGATTCTCAACAACGTCGAAGCGGTTCGCGAGACGCTCTATGAAGCGATGAAGAACGACGACCGCACGGTGATCCTCGGCGAGGACGTCGGTGCGCGCGGCAACGTCTTCCTCATCACCAAGGACTTCATCAACGAGTTCGGTGCGCAGCGCGTGATCGACACGCCGATCGCCGAAGCCTCGATCGTCGGTATCGCGGTCGGCATGGCGATGGAAGGTCTGCGTCCGATCGCCGAGATCCAGTTCGCCGACTTCATCTATCCGGCGTTCAACCAGATCGTGGGCGAAGCGGCGAAGACGCGCTATCGCTCCAACGGCGAGTACACGTGTCCGCTCGTGATCCGCACGCCTTACGGCGGCGGCGTGCGCGGCGCGCTCTCGCACTCGGTCTCGATCGAAGCGCTCTTCTACCACGTTCCCGGCTTGAAGATCGTCGCGCCCGCGTTTCCGGCCGACATCAAGGGCTTGCTCAACGCCGCGATCGACGATCCCGACCCCGTGCTCTTCCTCGAGCACAAGAAGACCTATCGTCTGATCAAGGGCGAGGTGCCCGAAGGCCACTACACGATTCCGCTCGGCAAGGCCGACGTAAAGAAGGCCGGCACGCAGCTCACCGTCGTCTCGTACGGGCTCTACGTGCACTGGGCGCTCGATGCGGCCAAGCAGCTCGAAGCCGAAGGTCTGTCGGTCGAAGTGATCGATCTGCGCTCGATCCGCCCGATGGATCGCACCACGATCCTGCAGAGCGTGGAGAAGACGCGCAAGCTGCTGATCATCCACGAGGACAACAAGTTCGGCGGTATCGGCGCCGAGATTTCGGCGATGGTCGCGGAAGAGGCGCTCTTCTCGCTCGACGCACCGATCCGCCGTCTCTGCGCGCCCGACGTTCCGGCGATGGGCTACGCTGAGCCGCTCGAACACGAATACATGTCGTCGCCCGCCAAGATGGCCGAGGCGATGCGGGAGATGGTGAAGTTCTAAATGGCAACCACGATTACGATGCCGCAGCTCGGCGAGACCGTCACCGAAGGCACGGTCGCGACGTGGCTGAAAAAGGTCGGCGATCCGGTTGAAAAGTACGAGGCGTTCCTCGAAGTCTCGACCGACAAGGTGAACGCGGAAGTTCCCTCGCCCGTCACCGGCGTCATCAAAGAAGTGCTCGTCAAAGAGGGCGATACCGTGCCGATCGGCACCGCCATCGCGGTGATCGAAGAAGTGGGCGCGGCGAGCGCCGCCGAGCCCGCGGCTCCGGCAGCTCCCGCCGCGCAACCCGCGGCGGCGCACGATACGTTCTCGCCCGCCGCGCAAGTGGCGGCTGCGAGCAACGGCGCATCGTCGAACGGACACGCGGCGCATGCACCGACGAGCGATGTCGGCGCCGAGGATGCGCTGCGCAAGGCCTCGCCCGCGGTGCGCAAGCTCGCGCGTGAACACCACATCGACATCCGCACACTGCGCGGCAGCGGTGCGAACGGCCGCGTGACCGCGGACGACGTGCTGACCGCCGCCTCGATGGGCCCGGCCGCGGCCGTCGGTCAGGCGATCGCGACGGGAACCAACTTCGGTGCGACGCCGCCGCCGAGCTTCGCCCCCGCAGCCGCACCGGCGGCTCCGGCCTACACGCCGCCGAGCGCTCCCGCGGGCGTCGGTACCTCGAGCTACGGTGAACCGCTGCCGGGCACGGTGATTCCGCTCAACCAGGCGCGCCGCATCATCGCCGAGCGTATGGTGGAATCCAAGCACACCGCACCGCACGCGTGGTCGATGGTCTCGATCGATGTCACCAACGTGTGGAAGTGGCGAGCAAAAGAGAAAGAGCGCTTCGAGCGCGAGACGGGCTACAAGCTCACGCTGCTGCCCTTCTTCATGCGCGCGGTGGTGGAATCGCTCGCCGCGTTCCCGCTGATGAACGCCAAGTTCACCGCCGAAGGCATCTACGTGAACAAGGACGTGAACGTCGGCATCGCGATCGGCCTGCCGACGACGCTCGTCGTGCCGGTCGTCAAGAACGCCGACCAGCTCTCGATCAAAGGCCTTGCGATCGCCGCGGGCGAGCTGATCGATAAAGCACGGCGCGGCAAACTCACGGCCGACGATCTCGCGGGCGGCACCTTCACGGTGAACAACAACGGTGCGAACGGCTCGTGGGCCTCGGCACCGATCATCAACGGCGGCCAAGCGGGCATCGTCACGATGGAGACGGTCGAAAAGAAACTCCTCGTGCGCGACGATGATTCGTTCGCGCCGCGCTTCGTGATGAACTCGTGCCTCTCGCTCGATCACCGCGTCGTTGACGGCTACAACGCATCCGGTTTCCTCGCCGACCTCAAGAAACGCCTCGAAGCGATGAGTCCGGGAGGGGCTCTCTAAGTATGGAAACGCTCAACGCAATCACCGAACTGCTGCGCCTGCCCGCGCCCGCGCCGAAGCCGCTCGGGCTCGCGGCCGACGGCAATACGCTCTGGATGGCCAGCCGCGAGACGAACCGCCTCTACGCGATCGACATCGCACAGTGGACCGCGAACGACGAAGGCGAAGTGCCGGGCAGCCCGTTCGGCATCGCCGTCATCGGCGACGAGCTGCGCATGGTACTCGGCCACGGCGACGAGGACGATCGCTACATCCACCGCTTCATTCCCGGCCACGGCTTCAAGAGCGAGAAGTTCGCCTGCCCCGAGTTCACGGGCGCCCACCTCGCGTTCGACGGCGACACGCTCTTTTTGAGCCAAGCGACCAACAAACGCATCGTGGCACTCGACGGTCAAGGCGCGATTGTACGCGCGATCGATCTCCCGCGCCGTCCGGTCGGCATGGTGATCGCGGATCGTTGCTTCTATGTGATCGACGCCGACGACGACTTCGAGCACGTCCAATTCACCAAGATCGACGCGCACGGCGAGCAGCCGGTGATCACCGTTCTTGCAGCGGTTCCGTTTGCCGCGCGCGGCCTCGCCTACGACGGCACGCGCTTCTGGACGAGCCATCGCGACAACAACGAAATCGTCGCGTTCGCAAAACCGTAAGCCGAACCATCCCCGAAGCGAAGGAGCCGCATCGAGAGTCCGATGCGGCTCCTTCGCTTCTTAGGCGAGCTCGGCAAACTGATCGAGAATCGCGTTCCACCCTTCGGCGTGACGCTCGCGCGAATCCAGGCTTGCGAGCTGCGTATGCGTGAGCTCGAGATCCGTTCCCGTCCCGTTCGGCGTGAGTTCGATCGTCAGCATCGTCTCGCGTTCGTCGGCGGGATCATCTTCTTCCCAGGTCCAGGTCATTACGATACGCGCGTTTGGAACGAGTTCGCGAATCTCGCCGTACGCAACATACGCCTCGGCGTCGGGTCGGTGCATCTCGATGCGGAATCGGCCGCCGATGCGCGCGTCGAACTCGGGAACGCGCGCCTGCACGTCGCCGGGACCGAGAAAGCGTGCCAGGAGTTCGGAGGTGGTCCAGGCCTCGTAGACGCGCGCCGGCGAGGCGGAGTAGGTACGGCGCAGATAGAGCGCGGGCACCGAGGTCACGGTGTCGGTCATGAGCGTTTCTTTCGTTGCGGAGCGGGTGTGAGAAGGGTCTCCAAACGATCGAGGCTCGCATTCCAGAAACGGCGCTGCTCCTCGATCCATTGCATCGCATGCTGCATCGCGCGCGGATCGAGCGTGCAATGATGCACGCGTCCCTCGATGCGGCGCTTGAGCAGGCCCGATCGCTCCAGCACCTTGACGTGCTTGGAGACGGCGGGTTGCGAGATATCGAAGTCGGCGGCGATCTCGCCGATGCTGCGCCCGCCGCGCGCCAAGCGCTCGACCATCAGCCGACGGGTCGGGTCGGCAAGAGCCGCAAACAGGAGATCGAGGCGTTCGGATTCGTTAACCATACGGTTATATAACCATACGGTTATTCTTAGGCCGCGTCAACCCTCTCTGCGACGCTCCTCGGACATTTTCGGCCACACCCGAAACTCCGCGTGGCAGGGAGCCGTAGATCGGGCATGCTGAGTTCGCCGCGTCTCATCCCCGCCTACCTCGCGCTCTCGCTCTTTGCGCTGATGCCGCTCGCCGGCTGCGAGGTCGGGGGCAATCGCTTCCGAGCCGAGTTTCATCACACGCTCGCGGCGACGCGGCCGCTGCGCGTCTCGGTCTCCGAACCCGCCGGGGAGATTCGGGTCGTCGGCTGGGATCAGCCGCGCATCCGCATCGACGCGCTCATGCGGGCCAACTCGCAAAGTGACCTCGATCGCATGCGCGTGGCGGTAACGAACGATCCGTCGGTGGTCACGATCGAGACGCGGTACGGCGGGATGGGATTCGGAAACGGCGCGGTGGAGTACACGATCCACGTGCCCGCCGCCGACGCGGTCGACGTGCACACCGCCGCGGGCCGCATCGCGCTCGACGGACTGCGCGGCGACGTGAAGGCGAGTACCGCCGCCGGAAAGATCGACGCGAAGATGTCGGCCGTGGGCGGTGCGCAGCGCATCGACCTCGACGCGACGACCGGCGAGATCACACTCTCGCTTCCGGCAAACGCGAATGCCGCGATCGACGCATCGGCGACGATCGGCGGCGTCCATAACGCCTTCGGCAGCACGCATCTCGGGAACGGGAGCGCGCACGTGACGCTCCGTACGACGACCGGCGAGGTGCGCATCCGCAAGGGCGACTGACCTTCCCGCCGCGTTCCCCGCGCCTTCACCGCCCCGGAGAGAGCCGCGCGCTACGCTCGTGGCACATGAAGCGGCTGCTCACCCTCGCCCTGCTCGCCGCCTGTTCGACCCGCGGCAACGCCCTCACGACGCAGCCGGTCGCAACCGGTGAGATCGACCAGACCGTCACCGCCACCGGAACGCTCAACGCGCAGGACACGGTGCTCGTGGGCAGCCAGGTCTCCGGGACGATCGCGCGCATCTTCGTGGACTACAACAGTGTGGTGCGGCGCGGCCAGGTGCTCGCGACCATCGATCCCTCGACGATGCAGGCCCAGCTCGCGCAGGCGGAGGCGGCCTACGGCCAAGCCCGCGCGGCAACGGCGGCGGCGGGCGACCAAGCGCGCGCCGCCGGGCAGAACGTCACCACCGCCGACGCCGCGATCGCGCAGGCCGCGAGCGCCTTCGCACTCGCCGAGAAAACGCAGGCGCGCGACGGCGCCCTTCTCGCGCGCGGCTTCACCGCGCAGAGCACCCTCGACGCCGACGAGAACGCCACCGCCGCCGCAAGCGCGCAACTGCGCACCGCGCGCTCGCAGCGTGCCTACGCCCAAGCGGCGGCTGCCGCGGCGGCGGCGACGTTCGAAGCGAATCGGCGCGCCGTCGCGGCGGATCTCGCGAGCGTGCAGCAAGCCCGCATCACGCTCGCGCGCGCGACGATCGCCTCGCCCGTCGACGGCACGGTGATCGCGCGCAATGTCTCGGTCGGTCAGACCGTCGCCGCCGCGCTGCAGGCGCCGACCCTCTTCACCATCGCGCGCGACTTAAAAAAGATGCAGGTCGACATCGCCGTCGGCGAACCCGACGTCGGCGCGGTACGCAGCGGTGAGACGGTGCGATTCACCGTGCTCGCCTATCCCGGCGTCGTCTATCGCGGCAGCGTGGTGCAGGTGCGGCAGAATCCGACCGTCGTCTCGAACGTCACGACGTACGATACCGTCGCATACGTGGCAAATCCCGACGGGCGTCTGCGCCCGGGCATGACGGCGAACGCAAGCATCGTCGTCGCGCACTATCCGAACGCGCTGCAGGTTCCGCTCGATGCGCTGCAGTGGCAGCCGAACGCGGCGATCGCGCGTGCCTACGGCGTCGCCTCGCCGAGCCCCGCGCCCTCGCGCGCCGCGCGGCGCTCGCAATGGGGAGCGACTGGCGGCGCGGGCGCCTACGCGATCGCGCCGAACGCAAGCGCACGCCTCTGGGTACTGCGCGATCGGCGCCTCATTCCCGTGCGCGTGCGCATCCTCGCGGTAAGCGGAACGACGGTCGGCGTCGTCGCGCCGAACGGCGATCTGCACGACGGGGACGCGGCGGTGACGGCCACGCCGTGAACGGGCAGACGCCGCTCGTGCGCACGGTCGCGCTCAGCAAGATCTTCGCCGCGGGCGAGCAGCAGGTCGTCGCGGTGGATCGCGTCGATTTCACGCTCGCACGCGGTGAATTCGTCTCGATCATGGGGCCGTCGGGATCGGGCAAGTCGACCTTCATGAACATCATCGGCTGCCTCGATCGCCCGACCGGCGGCACCTACGAATTCGACGGCACCGATATCTCTCGGATCGACGCCGATGCCCGCGCGGCGCTGCGCCGAGCCAAACTGGGCTTCGTCTTTCAGAATTACAATCTGCTCGCACGTACCTCGGCGATCGAGAACGCGGAATTGCCGATGATCTACGCGGGCGTGCCCTCGCGCGAGCGCCGCGAGCGCGCCGTGCGCGCGCTGCTCGACGCCGGGCTCGAAGCGCGCCACCACGGGCGACCGCCGAGCGCGCTCTCGGGCGGCCAGCAGCAACGCGTGGCGATCGCGCGCGCGCTCGTCAACGAACCCGAACTGATCCTCGCGGACGAACCGACCGGTGCGCTCGATACCAAGACCTCGGGCGACATCATGACGCTCTTTCAATCGCTCAACCGCAGCCGCAACCTGTCGGTCCTGATGGTCACGCACGAAGCCGCCGTGGCGCGCTACTCGCAGCGCATCGTCTCGTTTCTGGACGGCAAGATCGTAAGCGATCTCCCCGCGGATCGCTACGTAAGCGGGAGCACGGTGGAATGAACGTCGCCGTCGCCGTCCGTCTCGCGTTCGCGGCGATCCTACGCAACAAGGAGCGTTCGCTGCTTACCGTGCTCGGCATCGTGATCGGCGTCGCGGCGGTGATCGTGACGGTCTCGATCGGCGCCGGGGCGCGCGCGTCGATCGATCGACAGATCGCGAATTTGGGCAGCAACGTCGTCATCATCATTCCGGGCTCCACCGTCTCGCAAGGCGCGAACGTCGGGCTCGGCGCCGCATCGACGTTGACCCTCGATGACGGCCTCGCGATCGCGCACGTGCCGCACGTCGCCGCGGTTACGCCGATCGTGAGCGTACGCACGCAGGTAATCTCGCAGTACGGCAACTGGCAGACGCAAGTTCAGGGCGCCTCACCCGCGTGGCCGTACGTCCGCAATTGGGGGCTGCACGAAGGCCTCTTCTTCTCCGACGCCGACGTGGCGACGAGCGCAAAGGTCTGCATCATCGGCGCAACCGTCGCAAGCGAGCTCTTTCCGAATCAGGATCCCCTCGGTGCCACGCTGACGATCCGCAACGTGCCGTTCCGCGTAATCGGCGTGCTCGAATCCCGCGGAAACAACACCTTCGGCATGGATCAGGACGACGTCATCGTCGCTCCGTACTCCGCGGTGATGCAGCGTCTGCAGAGTTCGAGTTCGGGTGCGAACGTCGTGAACGTGCTGATGTTCTCGGTCGACGAGCAAGCGAATATGCCGAACGCGATCTCCGCCGTGACGCAATTGCTGCGTGCGCGCCACCGTATCGCGCCCGGCGCCACGTCGGATTTCAGTATTCGCAACACGCAGGACATCGCGTCGGTCGCCGCCTCGACCGCGCTGACGCTGCAGATTCTGCTCGCCTCGGTCGCCACCGTCTCGCTGATCGTCGGCGGCATCGGCATCATGAACATCATGCTGGTCTCCGTCACCGAGCGCACGCGCGAGATCGGCCTGCGCATGGCGGTCGGCGCGCCCGCGCGCGCGATCCTGATGCAGTTTCTGGTGGAATCCGCCGCGCTTGCCACGGTGGGCGGTGCGATCGGCGTGATCCTCGGCATCGCGGGCTCGCTGATCGCAAGCGCGATCGGCAAGTTCGGCTACGAGCCGTCGCTGCCCGCGATCTTCGGCGCGCTGCTCTTCTCGGCGGCGGTCGGCATCTTCTTCGGCTACAATCCCGCGCGACGCGCCGCGACGCTCGATCCCATCGTCGCGCTGCGAACGGAATAGCGCGCGCGACGGGTGTGATCCCGTCGCACGCGGCGTCTCTCGAATCCCTTCTGTGTCAATGATGCATGATACCCGATTAACCGATGTTGGAGCGTCCACATGGGCAGATGCAGGATGTACTTACCCTCGGAATCAACGGTCCCATTACGCGGAACATCCGGAAAGCAGTCGGGACCATCCCGCAGCGCCTTTAAAGAGTCGACGCTATTGGGCATTCCCTACGAAGGAGCTTCGAATGCGCGCATGGGCCTTTTCTTTTGTGCATCCGTGACTGTCATTGGCATGGTCGGATGCTACCAGGTGCTAACTTCGACGGCGTACGGTCCTCCTACGGCGTCGACGCCGACCGCAACCTACTCTACGTTCGGCATCGGCGTTCAGTAAACGCTACGGCAGCCCTAGATCACCGTATATGCATTCAGGAGTATTTCGCATGCGTACCTTTTCTTCGCCTTTTCTCGCGGTTGCGCTCGCGGGGAGCCTGCTGGCCGGTTGCGGCGGGCAGGCGGGCGCACCCGCGGGAGCGGGGGCGCCGATCATCCCGACGGCACACGGCACCGGCACCGCACGCTTCATGATCGCGGTGCCGAAGCCATCGGCAAGCGTTTCGCGCTCGGATGCGCATGCACAGTACGTCTCTCCCGCAACGCAGTCCATCACCATTACGCTGAGCGGCCCGACGGCCTACCACGGGACGGCAAACCTCACGGTGGGAAGCAGCGGCTGCACGAGCACGCTCGCCTCGACGACGTGCACGCTCACCGTTCCGGGGCTCGCACCGGGAACCTACACGGCAACACTCACCACCTATGACGGCGCGAACGGCACGGGCAATGTGCTTTCCACCGCGCAGTCCATTGCGTTCACCGTGACGGCCGAAGAAAGCAATACGGTGAATCTCACGCTCTCGGGCGTTCCGGCGAGCACGGCCGTGCATCCGGTGAGTTCCTTCATCTCGGCGGCAAGCGGAAGCAACAGCTACGATCTCCTCGGGCAAGGCGCGCGCACGTTTCTCGTCGAGTCGCTCGATGCCGACGGCAACATCATCGTCGGCCCGGGCGCGCCGACCTATACCGTCGGCACGGTCTCGGGAACGCTCTCAGGCGTAACGGTCGCGGCGCCGACCACCTCCGCGCCCAATCGCTTCAGCGTGACGCCGCCAACCGCGTACGGCAGCGGCACGGCCGCGTTCACGGTGACCCCGACCTTCGCCGGTCAGGCCACCGACGGCTGCACGCAAACCGGAGCGAACTGCGCGGCGGTCACGGTCAGCGTCGCGATGGATCCCCTCATCTACGTGGGGAACGGCGGCAACAACTCCGTGACGGCGTATGATGGTAACGGCGTGCAGCAGACGCTCTCCGGAACCCCCTTCCCGAATCTCAACAACCCCAAGGGCATCGCGTACGACCCGAGCAACGGCTTCCTTTACGTAACGAACGCCGGCAACAATACCGTGACGGCGTATGATCAGAACGGCGTGCAGCAAACGCTCTCCGGCACCTTCCCGAATCTTTTCAGCCCCTCCGGCATCGCGTACAATCCCGGCAACGGCTTCCTCTACGTTGCGAATGCTAACAACAACACCGTGACGGCATACAATCAGAACGGCGCGCAGCAGACGCTCACCGGCACATTCCCGAATCTCAACAACCCCCAGGGCATCACGTACGATTCGATCGACGGCTTCCTCTACGTAGCAAACTACGCAAACAACACGGTAACCGCGTACGATGAGACCGGCGCGCAGGCGCTCACCCCCGGAAACTTTCCGGCTCTCATGACGCCCTATGCCATCGCCTACGATCCGGGCAACAACTTCCTCTACGTGGGGAATGTTGTGGCTGACAGCGTGATGTATTACGATCAGAACGGCGTGCCGCCGCCGTTCACCGGCCCGTTCCCGTATCTCAACAACCCCATGGGCATCGCGTACGATCCGAGCAACGGCTTTCTCTTAGTGGCGAACAACACGAGCAACACCGTGACCGCGTACGATCAGAACGGCAACCCGCAAACGCTCTCCGGAACCTTCCCGAACCTCAACGGCCCCACGTCTATCACCGTCGTGCCGTAACCCCGCACGTGATTCTCGCGGTGGCGCTCGATCCCGTGGTTGCGCTGCGAACGGAATAGCGCGTGCGCGGCGCGAACGCGACGCGGATGGACGATCGCGACTTCGATTTCGAAACCGAACTGCTGCACGCCGACCGCATGGGCACCTTAGGCGCCGATGTGACGCCGCCGATCTACCAAACATCCACTTTCGCGATCGCCGATCCCGACGCGATGGCCCGCGCCGCCGCGACACCCGGATATCCCACGTTCTACACGCGCCACGGCAATCCGAATCACGCGCAGGTCGAACGCGTCCTCGCCCGCGTCGAAGGCGGGGAAGCCGCCATGGTGAGCGCATCCGGCATGGGCGCGATCGCCGCGGCCGCGCTCGCGCTCACGAGGAGCGGCGATCATATCGTCGCGCAGACGGTCATCTACGCGGGCACGCGCGCGCTGCTCACCACGCTGCTCGCGCGCTTCGACGTGGAGGTGAGCTTCGTCGATCAGCACGATACGCAGGCGTTCGCCGCCGCGATGCGACCGCAGACGACACTCGTGATGCTCGAGACGCCGAGCAATCCGCTGCTCGGCATCACCGACCTCGCCGCGGTCGCGCGCATCGCGCACGAGCGCGGGGCGCTCGTCACGGTGGACAGCACGATCGCGACGCCGGTCAATCAGCGCCCGCTCGAGCACGGCGCCGATCTCGTGCTGCACAGCGCGACGAAGTACCTGGGCGGGCACTCCGATCTGCTTGCAGGCGCCGTCGTCGGTTCGCGCGCGCTCGTGGAACGCGTGTGGGACGCACATCATCTGCTCGGCGCGACGCTCGGCCCGTTCGATGCGTGGCTGCTGCTGCGCGGTCTGCGCACGCTCGCGCTGCGCGTCGAGCGCCACAACGCGAACGCGCAACGTGTCGCCGAGTTCCTCGCATCGCATCCGCGCGTGCGACGGGTCTACTATCCCGGCCTGCCGGATCATCCGGGGCACGCGGTCGCCGTCGCGCAGATGCGCGGCTTCGGCGGGCTGCTCAGCTTTGAGATCGACGGCGGATTCGACGACGCGCATCGGGTGATGCGAGAGCTTCGGCTCGTGCATTCGGCGGTGAGCCTGGGCGGCGTCGAATCCCTGATCGCGCAGCCCGCCGCGATGTGGCCCGGCGATCGCTCGTCGCCGCAAGCGCGTGCAATGGGCGTGATCCCGTCGCTGTTGCGTCTCTCGGTCGGCCTTGAGCGAATCGAGGATTTGCTCGACGATTTCGAACGCGCGCTGCGATGAGCGGTCCGTGGGTGCCCGAGATCGCGGTCGACGCCGCACTCGCGCGAGCGCTCATCACCGCGCAGTTTCCCGCCTTTGCCGAGGCGTCGGTCGCGCCGTTCGGCAGCGGCTGGGACAACGCCGCGTTCCTCGTCGACGGACGCATCGTCTTTCGCTTTCCGCAGCGCGCCGTCGCGGCGCCCCTCATAGAACGGGAGATCGCGCTGCTGCCCCTGATCGCGCCGCATCTTCCGTTGCCGGTTCCGAATCCGCAGTATGCGGGGGCCGCGAGCGCGCGCTTTCCCTGGCGCTTCGCCGGTTACGAGCGGCTCGCAGGCGTCACGTCGTGCACGCGCGTGCTTCCCGAATCCGCACTGGCCGCGCTTGCCGATGCCCTTGCTCGCTTCTTGCGTGCGCTGCACGATCTCGATGCGTCACCGCTGCTCGCGCGCGGATTGCTCGGCGACACGATCGCCAAGATCTCACCGGAACGCCTCGGCATCGACGAGCCGCCGCTCGAAGACGCGCCGCGCGTGGTGCACGGCGATCTCTATGCGCGTCACCTGCTGATCGACGACGATGACCGCCTGTGCGGCGTCATCGATTGGGGCGACCTGCACTACGCCTCGCCCGCCGTCGATCTCGCCGCGGTCTACCTTCTGCTGCCGCCCGCGCTCCACGCGCGTTTCTTTGCGATCTACGGCGAGGTCGCTCCGCGCGTGCTTCGCTTCGCACGCCTGCGTGCGCGTCACCACGCACAGTATACGCTCGACTATGCGCGCCGCATCGGCGACATACGACTCGCCCGCGCCGTCGAGCGCGGGCTCGCGTTTACCGCAGCTTCAGAATAGTCGCGAGGTTCGCGTTTGCGTCGAGCTCGACGTCGATTGCGCCCGTTGCGGATGTCAGGAGCGTGGTGACGCCGGGGCCGTGACCGGCCACGAACGAGCGACCGTGCACCACCACGCCGACCGAGATCGCGCCGCCGCGATAGATGCGCCCGAACGAGTGGTCGGCATCGACGATCGCCACGATATCGCCCAAGCGCAGTTCACGCAGGCCGTACTTTTCGGCGACCGCGTCGTCGAACGTCTGAATGTCGTAGTCACCGCGGACGACGGTCGCACGACCGAGACCCGAGCCCATCACCGTCGCAGGAGCAACCTTGGCGACGCGTACTTTCACGCGGCCGTCGACGATCTCGACGCCCATCTTCTCGAGCAGATCGGGATCGGCGTTGAACGCTTTCACGCCGGGCGCATCGAGCAAGCGCATGCCGAGACCGCAGGCCCAAATCTGCACCTTGTCGCCGATCGTCATGCGGCGCATCGTCTCTTCGCTGAAATCGACCATCACGTGCTCGACGCCGCCGTGCTTGCCGGTCACCCGGCCGCGCTCGCCCTTGGCCTCGCCCGAGATCACCACCGCCTCGTTGCCGATGCAGGCGAAGACGTTGAGCGAGGTGTTCTGCCGCTCGTCGGGATTGCGCAGGCTCACCCCGGGCTCGATGTGATCGGCCATGAAGGCGAAGGCCGAATCCCCCACGCGCACGTTGGGATTGATGCCGCCGACCGAGGGCAGGATGAAGGGCTGCCCGTCGAAGCTGACGTCGTAGAGCCCGCTGTTGGCGAGCATCGGCGCGGCGTCGCCCGTCACGGCGGTGACCACGAGTTCCTCACGATTGATTCGAACGGCCATGGGGCGGCTTCCAGACTCCTGTCGCATGCGAACGCGATGGGACGGACTTACCCGCCCCCGACGCGAACGCTCGGAGCGGATCCCGACACATCATGCAGATTCGTAAACACTTTCGCTTCGAAGCCGCGCACGTACTCCCGCATCACCTGGGTAAATGTTCCCGGGTCCACGGTCATTCGTATCGCCTGGAGGTCGCCGTCCGCGGCCCGCTGCAGACCGAGGGACCGGCGCGCGGGATGATCGAGGACTTCGATACGATCAAGAGCATCGTGCGCGAACGCGTGGTCGACGTGCTCGACCATCGCCATCTCAACGAACTGATCGAGAATCCGACCGCCGAGCACATCATCATGTGGGCGTGGCACGCGCTCGAGCCGCACCTGCGCGGACTCGACGAACTCGTGCTCTGGGAGACCGCGAACAGTTGCGCGGTGCTGCGCGCCTCCGATTTCGGCGCCCCGGCGCGCTAGCGGCCGCGCGATGCTGCAACTCGCGGAGATCTTCTACAGCATTCAAGGTGAGGGAACGTGGAGCGGCACGCCCGCCGTCTTCGTGCGTCTCGCCGGCTGCAATCTCGCCTGCACCTTCTGCGATACCGACTACGCGCTGAAATCGCTCGCCTCGGTCGACGAGGTCGCGCGACTGGTAGGCGCCTGCGGTGGTGACTGCCCGATGGTGATTCTCACCGGCGGCGAGCCGCTCGCGCAGGCCGAGACGCCCGCGCTGATCGAGGCGCTGCGACGCGACGGACGCCGCGTGCACATCGAGTCGAACGGGACCATCTACACCGAACTCCCCGCCGACGTGTGGCTCTGCGTCTCGCCCAAGGAGCGCGTCGATCCGCGCATGGCCGCGCGCGCCGACGAGGTGAAGCTGATCGTCGACGAACGCATCCCCGAAGAACACCTCGCGCTCTTTGCGGAGAAAGCGACGATCCTGCTGCAGCCCGAGGGCAACAAACCCGCCAACATCGAACGTGCTCTCACCTATGCCAAGTCGCATCCGCGACGCTTCCGCCTCTCGCTCCAAACGCACAAGATGATCGGAGTTCGATGATCCTGCTGGTCTGCGCCGTCGCTCGCGAACTCTCGTGGCTCGAGGTGCCCGACGGCTTCAAGGTGCTCGTTGCGGGTGTGGGCCCGGTCGAAGCGGCGATCAACGTCACCCGCGCGCTCTCGCACGAGCCCTATACCGCGGTCGTCAACGCGGGTATCGCGGGCGCGCTGCCCGGCGTGGCGGACGTGGGCGAAGCGGTCGTGGTACGCGACGAGTTCATGGAGCTCGACGTCGAGACGGGTGAGCCGATCTCGCTCCCCGACCGCATGCGCGTGCCCGACACGGCGCGCAGCGATCGCACGCTCGTGGCCGCGGTCACGCGCGTCGGCTATCGCCCGGTGCGCGGCGTCACCGTCTCCCGCGTGACCGCGAGCGATTCGACCGCGCACCGCCTGAGCGCGCTCGGCGCGCAGGTAGAATCGATGGAAGGCTTCGCCGTGCTGCGCGCGGCCGAGTTGCTCGGTGTTCCCGCCATCGAAGTGCGCGGCATTTCGAACATCGTCGGCAACCGCGAGCGCAGCCGTTGGAGCTTCAGCTCCGGCGTCGAAGGCCTCAAAGGCGTCCTGAACGCCACGATCGACCTGCTCCGAACCCCGACCTAACGCCGCCGATGAACGACCGCACGCTCGCCTATTCGCCCTGCCCGAACGATACCTACATCTTCGCCGCGCTTACGAACGGCCTGCTCCCCGATGCGCCGCGCGTTCGGGTGGAACTCGGCGATATCGAGGAGCTGAACAACGCGGCCGCCGCCGCGCGCCACGAACTCACCAAGGTGAGTTACGGCGCGATTCCCTACTTGATGCGGGACTATCGCATCCTGCGCTCGGGCGGCGCGCTCGGCCGCGGCTGCGGACCGCTTGTCGTCACGCGCCCCGAAACCGCCGCATCGCTCGACGATCTGCGCGGAGCTCGCTTCGCGATCCCGGGCGAGCGCACCACGGCCTTCATGCTGCTGCAGCTCGCGCTCGGCGGTCGCCCCGACGCGGTGCAGATGCGCTTCGACCGCATCATTCCAGCGGTTGCGGCGGGCGAGATCGACGCGGGCCTCATCATCCACGAATCGCGTTTTACCTATCAGGCGCACGGCCTGCGTTCGGTCGCCGATCTCGGCGCGTGGTGGGAGCGCGCATCGGGGATGCCGATTCCGCTCGGCGCGATCCTCGTGCGCGACGACGTCCCCGACGCCGATGCGCAGGCGATCGACGCGGCGATTCGCGCGAGCCTCTCCTTTGCCCGACGCGACGAAGCGGCGATCATGCCGTACGTTCGCGAACACGCCTTCGAAATGAGTGACGACGTGATGCGAAAACACATCGACCTCTACGTGAACGAGTACAGCGACGACGTACGCGACGACGGCATCGCCGCCGTACGCGAACTCTTCGCCCGCGCGCACGCCGCCGGAATCTTGGAACGCGATGCAGCGCCGCGCTTTCTTCGCTAGCGGCGCCGCGGCGGTCGCGACGCTTGCCGCGGGACCGCTGCGCGCCGAGCCGCTTCCGCGCGCCAAGATCGCACTCGGGAACGAGACGTTTCTCGGGGAAGCGTGGCGCGAGCTGCGGGGACGCGGCGTCGGCGTGATCACCAATCAAACCGGTGTCACCTCACGTTTGGAATCGATCGTCGATGCGATCCGGCGCAATCGCGCGATCCGACTGCGCGCGATCTACGCGCCGGAACACGGCTTCCGCGGCGATCGTACCGCGGGCGCCTACGTTCCATCGTACACCGATCCCGAGACGAGACTGCCGGTCTACAGCCTTTACGGGCCGACGCGTCACCCGAGCCCCGCAATGCTCGAGGGCGTCGACGTGCTGCTCTTCGACATTCAGGATGTCGGCTCGCGCGCGTACACGTTCATCTCCACCATGGCCTACGCGATGCAGACCGCGGCGGCGCACGACCGCGAGTTCTGGGTGCTCGATCGTCCCAACCCGGTCGGCTCCGCGGTCGAAGGCCCCGTGCTCGAACCGCACGACGCGTCGTTCATCGGCCTCTACCCGATCGCCATGCGCCACGGCATGACGATCGGCGAACTCGCGCGCATGTTCAACGAACACTTCGGCATCGGCGCCAAGCTGCGCGTGATTCCGATGCACGGCTACACGCGCGAGATGATTTGGCCCGATACGGGCTTGCAGTGGGTGCAGAGCTCACCGAACATTCCCACCTGGGAGACGTGCTTTCCGTACCTCTGCACCGGGTTGATCGACAATGCGAACGTGAACAACGGCGTCGGCACGACGCTGCCGTTCTTCTACGCCGGAATGGCCGGACTCGACGCGCAAGCGCTCGCCGAGCGACTCAACGCGCGCGATCTTCCCGGCGTCTACTTCCGCCCGTCGTCGTGGTCGCCGATCGCGGGCTTCTGGAAAGACAAAGAACTGAGCGGCGTCGAGCTCGCGATCTTCGAGTATCGCCGCTTCGCCGCGATTCGCACCGCGGTCGAGATTCTGGTCGCGGTGCGCGAGATCGCGCCGCACGTGATCCGTGTCAAAGAGCCGGCCTCGCTCGACCGCGACTGGGGCACCGACAAACTCCGCACGGGATTGCTGCGAGGGGAAAGCGCGGATGCGATCCTCGCCTCGCTCGACGCGAGCCTGCCCGCATTCCGCACGCTACGCGAACGCTTTCTGCTCTACTAATCGCCGAACGGAGATCAGCGATTCGCTTCGGCGCGCAGGCGGATTTGGTGGAGCTGCCAGAGGTGGATGAAGCGCTGCAGCTCTTCTTTCGTTTCGGGATCGATCTCGATGAACTTCGTGCCGTGCGCGAGCGTGCGCGGCCCCGGCAGGTAGAACGACGAGAGCACGACCGCGCGCATGTGCATGGGCGCGAAGGGCGGCGGCGTGCTCTTTACCGATTCGGGACGCAGGCCGAAGGGCGTCTGCTCGAAGACCTCTTTTTCGACGGTGAGCCCTTCGAGAAAATCGGCGGGCAGTTCGAAATCGAAATCGAGCAGCGAGTCGGGGAGAAAATCCTCATCGGTCGTCAGCCGCAGGCCGCCCGCCGAAAGATCGCTCGCGCGGCCGAAGCGGCGACCGTCGCGCCCCCGGAGCGTGTAAAACACGTCGAACTCGACGGGCATGCGAAACGACGAGCGCTTCTGCGCGCTGCTCGGCTGCGCTGTGACCGGGCGTTTTTTGTCGGCCTTCTTTTTTCCGAAGAAAAACACGGCTCGGTGGCGTTAAGGCGAGCAGGCGCCGCTTCCTGCACACCCAAACCCCTACGCACAGCATGCTCCACGAGCGACTGATCGACGCACTGGGCGCCGACGCGGTCAAAACCGCGCCGGAAGACCTGGCCGTCTACGCCTTCGATGCCTATACGACCGGCCGACTGCCCGCTGCCGTGGTACTCCCGCGCTCCACGCAGGAGGTCAGCGCGGCGGTGCGCATCGCGCGCGACTGCGGCGAACCGATCGTCCCGCGCGGCGCGGGGACCGGCCTCTGCGGCGGCGCCGTGCCCACCGAGGGCGGCGTGGTGATCTCGTTCGCGCGGATGAATCGCGTGCTCGCCTTCGATCCCGCGCGACGGCGCGCGCGCGTGCAGCCCGGCCTCATCAACCTCGATCTCTCGCGCCACGTCGCGGCGAGCGGGCTCTTCTACGCACCCGATCCGTCGTCGCAAAAAATCTCCACCATCGGCGGTAACGTCGCGACGAACGCGGGTGGTCCGCACTGCCTCTCCTACGGAACGACCGTCAACCACGTGCTCGGGCTCGAAGTGGTCGACGAGCGCGGCGACGTCTTTCACACCGACGTCGACGAACTCGGCTACGATCTCACCGCCGCCCTCGTCGGCAGCGAAGGCACGCTCGGCATCGTCACCGCGGCGTGGGTGCGCTTGATGCGCGTGCCCGAAGCGGTGCGCGTGTGGCTCGCCACCTTTCCCGACGTGGAATCGGCCTCGGATGCGGTCTCGGCGATCGTGGCGGCGGGCATCGTCCCGACCGCGCTCGAGATGATGGATCGTATCGCCGCGCAGGCGGTGGAGGCCGCTTTCCACGCGGGCTATCCCACCGATTGCGGTGCGGTGCTGCTCATCGAAAACGCGGGCTTCGAGGACGACATGAACGCCTGCGAGAGCGCGCTCGCTCGGATCGCGCGCGAGCGCGGCGCTACCTCGTGGCGCACCGCGCGCACGCAAGCCGAGCGCGACGCGCTCTGGGCCGGGCGCAAAGGCGCGGCGGGCGCGATGGGACGCATCTCGCCGAACTACTATCTGCAAGACGTCTGCGTGCGCCGCAGCACCTTGCCGAAGGCGCTGCACGCGGTCGACGAGATCGCGCGCACCTACGGTATCACCGTCGCCAACGTCTTTCACGCGGGCGACGGAAATCTGCATCCGATGCTCTGTTATGACAAGCGCGATCGCACGCAGGTGCAGGCGGTGATCGAATCCGGGAACGAGATCCTGCGCGCCGCGATCGCGCTCGGCGGAACCGTCTCCGGCGAGCACGGCATCGGATTCGAAAAACGTGAGGCGATGACCGAGGTGTATTCCACCGCGGACCTCGCGACGATGGCACGCGTGCGCGACGTCTTCGATCCCGCGCGCGCGCTCAATCCCGAAAAGATCTTTCCGTCGGGCGCGGCCTGCCCGGAAGTGAAGCCTCAACGGCCGTGACGATCGACGAACTCTCCGCTTCGCTCGCCGACGCACATCGCGATCGCACGCCCGTCACGATCGTCGGCGGCGATACGCTCCGCGGCATGGGCCGCCCGCCGCTTGCCGACGCGATCCCGCTCTCCGTGCGCGGACTCGACGCGATCGTCGAAGATGCACCCGCCGATCTCACGATCGCGGTGCAGGGTGGCGTCACGCTGCGCGCGCTCGCGCAAACGCTCGCGCGCCACGGCACGCAGGTTCCGTTCGATGCGCCGCTCCCCGGCGAGGCAACGGTCGGGGGCACGCTCGCCGCCGGTTGGCTCGGACCGCGCCGCCACCTCTACGGACGTCCGCGCGATGTCGCGATCGGATCGACGATCGTGCTCGCCGACGGCACCGTCGCCCGCGCGGGCGGCATGGTGGTGAAAAACGTGTCGGGCTACGATATGAGCCGCCTCTACATCGGCTCGTTCGGCACCCTCGGCGTGCTTGCGCGCATCAACCTCAAAACAATCGCCGCCCCCGAGCGCACGCGCCTCTTCGCGATCCGCCTGCCGGAGCACACGCGGGCGCGCGCGTTCGCGGTGCTCGCGAGCCTGCGCGTCGTTCCCGCCGCCGCGTGGTGGGTGCAGGGATACAAAGCGCAGATCGACGGCGACGACGGCGCCGAGGGACGCATGCTCGTCTTTCTCGAGTGCAGCGACGCGGTGCTCGAGGGCGCCACGCGCGAGTTGCGCTCCGCGCTCGGGCGCGCGGGGGTTCCCGAGACGCGCGTGATCGATACGGGGACGCGCGAGAGCTTCGAGCGCGCGATCGATGCGTATGTGGCGAACGTCGGCGAACGTTCCATCACCTATCGTATGCACGGGTTCGTCGACGAGGCCGAGGCGCGGGCGCTCGGCGCGATCGCGCTCGCACGGCAATTCGAGCTGCGCGCGGACACGATCGTGGACGCGATGAACGGCGACGTGATCCTGCGCGTGAGCGATCTCGACGCACGCGCGCTCGGCGCGAAGATCGAGATGTTCGACGACGCCCTGCACGATCTCGCGCCGTCGGCATTCGTGATCGCGGGCGCGCATCCGAGCCGCGCACTGCTGCAGGTATGGGGCGCGGCCCCCGCCGCGCTCGAACGCATGCGCGCGCTCAAGGCGCGCTTCGATCCGCACGGGATATTGAATCCCGGGCGCTTCGTGGGCGGTCTCTAACCCCATGATGCTCGACGATATCGCGGGCGCCCTCGGCAGCGTCCTCACGAGCCGTGAACGCCTGCGGGCACTCGTCGCTCCCGGCTGGAGCACGCCGCGCGACCTGCTGCGCTTCCTGCGCACGATCGTACCGCGTAGCGCCGCCGCGCTCGCCGCGATTCGGGTGCGGGCGGCGGCGATTCCCGACGAACGCTTGCGGCGCGAAGCGCTCGCGAGCGTGGACGGCAAGGCCTATCACGTCGCGGGCGCCTGCATCCTCGCGACCTTTTTGCCCGATGCGCAGGCGCGTTCGTACATCGAAGTCGTCGCGCCGCTCGAGACGATCTACGACTATCTCGACAACCTCTGCGACCGTCATCCCGAAGTGCGCGTCGAAGCCTATCCGGTGCTGCATCAAGCGATCGCCGACGCGCTCGATCCCGCCGCGGCACCGCGCGACTACTACGCGCTCGGTCCCTCGGGCGACGACGGCGGATATCTGCGCGAACTCGTGCTCCGCACGCAGACCGCGCTACGCAGCGTGCCGCACCTCGACGCGCTGCTGCCCTTCTTCGCCGAAGCGGCCGCGTTCTACGCCGAGATGCAGACCGAGAAGCACTACCCGCGCGGCGAGCGCGAACTGCGCTGCGTGGCATGGTACGAACGCCATCGCGCGCGCTTCGCCGCGCTCGATTGGCACGAGTTCGTCTGCGCGGCGGGCTCGCAGTTTCAGGTGTACGGTCCGCTCTACGCCGCGTTCACCGACGAGCCCGCCACGATCGCGCCGGTGTACGACGCCTACTTTCCGTACGTCTCGGCGTTGCACGTGCTGCTCGACTCGTTCATCGATCGCGTCGAAGACGCCGAGCACGGCGAGCTCAACTTCGCCGACGTCTATCCGAACGAACGCGCGCTGCGCGAACGGGTTCGTTTTTTGCGCGACGCCGCGCTCGCGCGATTCGCACGACTGCCGCACGCGCGACACCATCGCTTCGTCCTCGAGGTGATGACGCTCTTCTACCTGAGCCACCCCAAGGTGGCCCGGGGCGGCCACGAACGCGAGGCCCGTACGCTGCTGCGCGCGAACGCCCGATAACAGCTGAAGGAGGGTCCGCCGCTGAATCGCTCGCTCGCCGCACTGCTCGGTGCCACGCTGCTCTTCGGATCGCTCGCCCCCGCCCGCGCGCAGGAGAGCGCGCTCGAACAGACGCTGCTCGATCTTCCGACCGTCTCCGCCGCGCTTCACGATGCGGAGCGCATCAACGCGGAGTCGCACTACGCGAGCACGCCGGGCGACTACCACATCGCGACCTGGATGCGCGATCAACTCACCGAGGCCGGCTTCGATGCCAAGCTCGAACCATTCCGGCACGACGTACCCTTCTCGAAGAAGCTGGGACTCGAAATCCTCACCGGCGGGCGCAAGAACATCAGCCTGCCGCTCGACGAGCAACCGATCCCGCAAGATCCCGACGGCACGCGCCGCGATGCCGGGCCGCCGTTCAACGCCTTTAGCGGCAACGGCATCGTGGTCGCAAACGTCATCGACGCGGGGCACGGTACCGAGGCCGACTACGCGGCGCTCGCCAAACGCGGGCTCGACGTGCGCACGCGCATCCTGCTGATTCGCTACGGCGCGCAGTTCCGCGGCATCCTCGCGCGGCGGGCGCAGGCCAAGGGCGCGCGCGGCGTGCTCTTCTTTTCCGATCCCGCCGATCGCGGCGGCTCGTTGCGCGGCCCCGCCTATCCCGACGGCCCGTACCGCCCGCTCGGATCGCTGCAGCGCGGCAGCCTGAACGAACCGCAGCTCGCGATCCCCACGCTGCCGATCACCGCGATCAACGCGCGCCGACTGCTCGACGATATGCACGACGGCATCACGCGCCGCCCCGTGCGACTCACCGTCGAGATGACGATGAAGCACGACGCGACGTTGTGGAATACCGTCGGCGTACTGCCCGGCAAGGATCCGACGCACATGGTGGTGATCGGCGCACATCGCGACGCTTGGGTGTACGGCGTTACCGACAACGGCTCCGGCGTGAGCACCGTGCTCAACGCGGCGCGCGCGCTCGGCTATCTCTATCGCAGCGGCTGGCGGCCGCAGTTTTCGATCGTCGTCGTCGGATTCGACGGTGAAGAGGTGGGCGAGCTCGGCAGCGCCGCCTACGTCCGCGCGCACTACGGCGAATTGAAGAACGGCTGCATCGCCTACATCAACGCCGACGAGGATACGACGGGACAGATCTTTCACGCGAGCGGCGCGGCGGCGCTCGATCACCTGCTCGCACCCGCGACGATGGCGATCAAAGATCCGATGGAGGCGACGCGCACGCTCTTCGATCGCTGGCAAGCGCAGCCGCGCGGCGCTCGTATCGCGGGTCCCGGCGGCGGCTCCGATTTCGAGTCGTTCCTCTACGAGCTCGGGATCCCGACCCTCGACATGGGCTTCGGCGGCGTCTTCGGCGTCTATCATTCGTCGTTCGACGATCTGATGTACGCGCGCACGCAAGCCGATCCGGGCTTCGTGAACCACCGCGTCATGGCGCAGCTCGTGGCGCTGCTCACGATGCGTCTCGCGAGCGGAACGGTGCCCTACAGCCTCTCCGCCTATCCGCCGCGCATGCGCTCGGCGCTCGCGCGGATCGGCGCGGGCGCGCATGCGGGCGATCTCACGCCCGTTACCGCGGCGCTGCGACGTTTCGGCTACGTCGCCACGAACGCCGACGAGCACGGCATCGACGGCAACGTGCTCATCGTCGCGACGCAGCGGCTGGATCGGCTCTTCTACGGGCGCAGCGGCTACGCGGCGGTTCCGTTCCCCGATCTCTCGCAGGCGATCGCTTCGGGCAACGCCGCGGCGATCTCCGCGGCGGCCGGGCGCACCGCGCACGAACTCGACGCGCTGAGCACGACGATCGCGAAGGCGACGCACCGATGAGCGTCTACGCGGAGCGCCGCGCGCGCGCACTCGCCGCTTTCGGCGGCGGCGTGGCCGTGATCCCGAGCGCGCGCGAGATCATTCGCAGCAACGACAGCGAGTATCCGTTTCGTCAGAACTCCGACTTTTGGTATCTCACCGGATTCGATGAGCCCGACGCGGTGCTGGTACTCGCGCCCGAACACCCGGAACACACGTGCGTGCTCTTTCTGCGCGAACGCGATCGTACGATGGAAATCTGGAACGGCCGGCGCCTCGGCGTCGAGGCGGCGCGTGACGTGCTCGGCGTCGAGCTCGCCCTTGCGATCGGCGATCTCGATGCGAAGCTCCCCGAGTTGCTCGTCGGCGCGCAGACGCTCTACTTCGATCCCGAGACGCACCCGGCGTTCGAGGCGCGCGTGCGCGGAGCGATGCGCGCCGCACATGCGAAGACACGCCGCGCGGGTCGCGCGCCGCACAGTGTGACCGATCCCGCCGATGCGCTGCATGCGATGCGCCTCGTCAAAGACGCACACGAGATCGCCGCGATGCGGCGCGCGGGCGCCCTGACCGCGCAGGCGCATACCCTCGCGATGCGCGCCACGCGACCCGGCGCCCACGAATACGAGATCGCGGCTCGCATCGAGTTCGAGACGCGGCGCGCGGGCGCCCAGCACATGGCCTACCAGTCGATCGTGGCCGGTGCGGATAACGCGACGATCCTGCACTATCGCGAGAACCGCGACGTTCTGCTCGACGGCACCCTGTTGCTCGTCGACGCGGCCTGCGAGGTGGACTACTACGCCGCCGACGTCACCCGCACGTGGCCGGTCAACGGGCGTTTCTCGCCCGAGCAGCGGGCGATCTACGAGATCGTACTCGCGGCGCAGGAAGCCGCGATCGCCCAGGTGCAACCCGGGCGCCCGCAGCGCGCGTTTCACGAGGCAGCGGTGCGCACGATCACCGAAGGCTTGATCGATCTCGGCTTGCTGCAGGGCGGCGTAGACGAGAACGTCGAGCGCGAACGCTATCGCGACTACTACATGCACGGCACGGGCCATTGGCTCGGACTCGACGTGCACGACGTGGGTCGCACGCGGGATGCGCAGGACCGCCCGATCGCGCTTGCGCCGGGCATGGTCACGACGGTCGAGCCGGGGATCTACGTGCACCGAGATCTACCTTGTGACGAGCGGTTCAAAGGCATCGGCGTACGCATCGAGGACGATCTTCTGGTCACGAATGACGGCCATGAGAATCTCACCGCGGCGGCGCCCAAGCGCATCGACGAGATCGAAGCGATCGTCGGCAGCGAGGCCGTAACCGCCGTCCGTTAGCGAGAGGACGGAGCATGCGAGTCGGAATCATCGGCGCGTCGGGATTCATCGGACGCCACCTGAGCGCGGCGCTGCACGCGCGCGGCGACGAGGTGGTGGCCGCATCGGCACGCGATCCGCAGGCCGCGGCAAGCGCCGTCGCCGCGTGCGACGTCGTCGTCAATCTCGCGGGCGAGCCGATCGCGCAGCGTTGGACACCCGCGGTCAAAGAGCGCCTGGCGACGAGCCGCGTCGATGCGACGAACGCGCTGCTCGATGCGCTCGGCCGCATGGACCGCCGTCCGCGCGCGTACGTCTCGGCCTCGGCCGTCGGCTACTACGGCACATCGGAGAGCGCCACGTTCGACGAATCGAGCGCACCCGGCGAGGATTTCCTCGGACAGCTCTGCGTGCGCTGGGAGGGTGCCGCCGAACGCGCGCGCACGCTCGGCATGCGGGTGGCGCTCGTACGCACCGGGATCGTGCTCGGCACCGACGGCGGCGCACTGCAGCAGATGCTGCCCCCGTTCCGCCTGGGCGCGGGCGGCGTCATCGGCAGCGGCCGCCAGTGGATGTCCTGGATTCACCTCGACGATCTCGTGCGCGTCTATCTGGCTGCGATCGACGGCGCCGACGGCGTGCTCAACGCGACCGCGCCGAACCCTGTGACCAACGCGGAGTTCACCCGCACGCTCGGCGCGACACTCCATCGCCCCACGATCTTCCCGGTGCCGGTCTTCGCGCTGCGCCTGCTCTTCGGTGAAGGCGCCGACATCCTGGTCTACGGTCAGCGCGTGCTGCCGAAGCGCACGCAGGAGCTCGGCTTCCGGTTCCGCTTCGAGTCGCTTCCCGAAGCGCTGCGCGATCTGCTCGCGCGCTGACGCCGCAGCATGATCGAGTTCGACGCCTTTCTCGCCGTCGACATTCGCGCCGGGACGATCCTCGATGCGCAGCCGCTCGAAGGCGCGCGTAAACCCGCCTATCGGCTACGCATCGACTTCGGTCCCGACCTCGGTGTACGCGGATCGTCGGCACAGATCACGGTGCGGTATTCGATCGAAGAGCTCGTCGGCACGCAGATCTGCGCGGTCGTGAATTTTCCGCCCAAACGCATCGCCGGCTTCACGAGCGAGGTGCTGGTGCTCGGCATGAACGATGCCGAGGGCGCCGTCGTGCTCGTACGGCCGCAATTCGCCGTTCCGAACGGAACGCGGCTGTATTAACCGCGCACGGCGACCTACGCGGTCGCCGTCTCGTGCATGCGGAATTCGAGCGCTTCGAGATGCTTCTCGGCATCCATCGCGGCTTTACAGCCGGCACCCGCCGCCGTGATCGCCTGCTTGTAGCGCAAATCGCTCACGTCGCCCGCCACGAAGACGCCCTCGACGCTCGTCGCAGTGCCGTCGGGCGAGACGATGTATCCGGCCTCGTCGAGATCGAGCTGGCCTTGAAAGACGCCGGTGTTCGGGGTATGGCCGATTGCGATGAAGAGTGCGTCGGCGGCGAACTCGCTCGTCTCGCCGGTCTCGATGTTGCGCAGTTTCAGGCCCGTCATCACCGGATCGCCGAGCACTTCGTCGACGACGGTGTTCCAGATGAACGAGATCTTCTCGTGCGCCGTCGCGCGCTCGGCCATGATCTTGCTCGCGCGTAGGTGATCGCGGCGATGAATCACCGTCACCTTGCTACCGAAGCGCGTGAGGAAGAGCGCCTCTTCCATCGCGGAGTCGCCCCCGCCGACCACGACGATGTGGCGGTCGCGGAAGAACGCGCCGTCGCAGGTGGCGCAGGTCGAGACACCGCGTCCGCGCAGCTTCTCCTCGCCCGGAATCTCGAGCCAGCGGGCGCTCGCTCCGGTGGCGACGATCACCGTCTTCGCGTGATACTCGCCGTCGCCGGTGCGCACGGTGAAGGGCTGCCGCGTGAAATCGACGCTCGTCACGTCGACGTTCTCGATGCGGGCGCCGAAGCGCTCGGCCTGCTCGCGGAACTTGATCATCAGGTCGGGGCCCATGATCCCCTCGGGGAAGCCGGGGAAGTTCTCGACCTCGGTCGTGAGCATCAGCTGGCCGCCGTAGAGGCCGCCCGCGAAGACCAGGGGGTCGAGATTGGCGCGCGCGGCGTAGATGGCGGCGGTGAGTCCGGCCGGGCCGGAACCGATGATGATGACTCGTTCCATGATGTGCGAGAGCTTCGACCCGACCACGGGCGCTCCCGGTTTCAGCGCCGGGGCAGTTACGGGTCGCCACGCGTCGAACCCGCGCTGCATGAGCGATTGGCCGCGGATTCCGCTCGAGGACACGTTCGGCGACGTGCTGCGAAAAGCGCTGCGCGGCGGCGGTGTCGAGCCCGATGCGCTTGCGGCGCGCACCGGGATCGACGGGCACGAGATCGCGCACTGGCTGCGCGACGAAGGCGCCGCGTCGGCCGATCAGGCCCGCGCGATCGCGCGCGTGCTGCGCCTCGATCCGCAGCGACTCGCCGCGCGCGCGCTCGATGCATGGTATCCCGAGATTCCGCATGCCGAGGACGTGCGCCATCACCCGCACGATCCGCATCCGAGCAACGGCTACGTCTTCTTTCTCGAAGGCGGTAAACGCGCGGCGCTCGTCGATCCGGCGGGCGTACCCGAACGTCTGGTGCGCATGCTGCGCGACGGCGCGTACGGCTTGGAGTACATCCTCATCACGCACAAGCACGCCGACCATTGCGACGCGACCGCCGAGGTCGCGGCGGCGTTCCCGGATGCGAAGATCGTGATGCACGAACTCGATCTGCATGCGATCGGCGAGCTTGCGAACGCGGCGTTGCGCGTACGCGACGGCGAAGAGCTGCCCTTCGGCGACGACGTGCGCATTCGCATGTTGCACACGCCCGGCCACACCGACGGATCGTCGTCGTATCTCTTCAAATCGACGCTCTTCACCGGCGACACGCTCTTTGCGGGCAGCGTCGGCGGCGCCTACGGCGACGTGAGCGGCTATGCGGATATCCTCAACAGCATCCGCTCGAAGATCTTCACCTTGCCCGACGAGACGATCCTGATGCCGGGGCACGGACCGCCCTCCACCGTCGCCCAGGAGCGCGCGCACAATCCGTTCTTCTAATTCGTCGCCCTGGTGGTACCGAGCGCGCGGCATCGTCTTTCTCGCGATCTTCCTCACGGCGTTCGCGCTCGGTTCGCGCCTGCCCGGCGCGAGCGTCAGCGCGCCGCGCGTGCTGCTCGCACTTTCACCGCTAGCGGCGCTGATCTGCTGGGTGCTACGGGCATGGGGCTCCGCATATCTCAGCCCCGCGATCGTCTGGAGCCCCGACGCGCACGCCGATACGCTCTACGTGGACGGGCCGTTTCGCTTCGTGCGCAACCCGCTCTACTTGGGCAACATCTTCCTCGCGGCGGCGGTCGGCATTTTTGCGACGCCCTACGGCTTCGCGTTTGCGGTCATCGGCACCGCGGCATTCGGCGCGCTGCTCTCCGCGTACGAAGCGCGTGGGATGCACGAACGGTTCGGCCCCGTGTACGATGCCTACCGGCGCGCGGTACCCGCGCTCGTGCCGCGATTCACCCCCGCGCGCATCGCGGGCGCGGCGCGCGCGACGCCGTCATTCGCTTACGGTCTCCGCTCCGAACTGCTTACCGCCTGCTTCGTGATCGGCACGACGATCGCGGCGTTCGCGCCGCACCGCGCCGCCGCCGCGATCGGCTGGAGCTGGTTCGGCGGATTCGTGCTGCAGACGGTTATCGCGTGGCGCGAGGCACGATAACGACGCCGCCGCCCGCGGCATGAATGACCGCGCCGCTCGCGTGCGGCGCATCGTCGGTCTCGCGAATCAACTCGAATTGCAGCACCGCGGAGCCGGATTTCGGAATCTTCTCGGCGACGCGCATCGGCGAACAGACGCGATCGTTGCAGAACGCCGCGATCCAGCCGTTCGCCACGCCGGTGGCCTGCAGCTCGACCGTCGTGCCCGGCGCGCCGGAGACTTGCAGCCGGTACTTGGCCGCGGCCTGCGTCGCGGTCGGCAGATCGTGACCGCTCCACGGCGAGATGGCGAGCGCGGCGAGCGCGAGGATCGAGAGCATGCGGGTCTCCTTAGGTGCGCAGTTTGTAGCCGCTCGCGAACATTCGCAGCGCGATCGCATAGGATGCGACGGCGAGCAGCGCGATCATCGAGACGGAGAACGGAAGCGGCAGATAGCTGACGCCGGTGTAACTGTGACGGAACGCGTCGATCGTGTAGAAGATCGGATTGAAGAGTTCGAGATTACGCAGCGCCGCCGGCAGCATCTGCGCCGAGGTAAAGACGCCGCCGACGAAGGTGAGCGGCGTGATCACGAAGGTCGTAAGAGCGGCGAGGTGATCGAACTTCTCGGCCATCAGGCCGAAGATCAATCCGAGCGACGAGAACAGGAGCGACACCAAACAGAGAACGCCGAGATAGAGCGCCCAGTTCACCGGCCACGTGTGCACGAGCAGCGCGCCCATGATCGTGATCAGCGCCGCGATGAGCAGCGCGCGTACCAAGCTGCCGAGCACGTACCCGCTCACGATCTCGAAGGCCGACATCGGCGCGATCAGCATCTCCTGAATGAAGTTCATGAAGCGCGCTTGGAAGATCGAGCTCGACGACTCGCCGTACGAGGAATCGATCACCTGCAGCATGATGAGCCCGGGTATCAGGAACTGCGCGTAGCTCACGCCCTGCACGCTCTGAATGCGGTTGCCGAGTGCGAGCCCGAAGACGAAGACGTAGAGCAGCGTCGAGATGATCGGCGGCCAGATCACCTGGTTGATGACCTTCATCGTGCGAATCAGCTCGCGACGCACGAGCGTGAAGAGCGCGACGGTATTGTAACGTTCGGCGGCGATCATGCGCGGGTGAGCTCCAAAAAGACCTCTTGCAGGCTCGCGCCGCGCGCGATCAGCTCGGTCGTCGGCTGCTGCGTGACGATGCGACCGTCGCGGATGATCGCAATCGTCTTGCAGAGCTCCTCGGCCTCTTCGAGGTAGTGCGTGGTGAGGAAGATCGTGAGCCCGTCGCGGTTGAGTTCGCGCAACAACGCCCAGAGTTCCAAGCGCAGCTCCACGTCGACGCCCGCGGTCGGTTCGTCGAGAATGACCAGGCGCGGCTCGTGGATGAGCGCGCGCGCGAGCGTCAGGCGTCGTTTCATGCCGCCCGAGAGCCGCGTGTATTCCTGATTCGCCTTCGACGCGAGGCCGAAGCGTTCGAGCAGCATGTCGGCGCGCGCTCGTACCGCGGGCCCCTTCAGTCCGAAATATCCCGCCTGGAAGATCAGCACGTCGCGGATCGAGAGATAGCGGTCGAAGTTGTACTCCTGCGGCGCGAGGCCGATCAGACGGCGCGCTTGCCGCCACTCCTCGCGATTATCGTGGCCGAAGACGCGGATGCGGCCGCTGTCGGCGTGCGAAAGGCTGACGATCGCATTGATCGTCGTCGTCTTCCCGGCGCCGTTCGGCCCGAGAAAGCCGAAGAACTCGCCGGATTCGACACGCAGCGAGACGTCGTGCACGGCGGTGAAGTCGCCGTAGCGTTTGACTAGATGGTCGATTTCGATTGCGGGGGTCACGGGGGTTACGGCACGTATCCTTTGAGACGTTTGTAGCGATGTCGGCGCAGCGTGGCGATCAACTCGTCACTCCCGGGAATCCCGCAGTCGCTCAGTTGGGTTGCAACGCGCTTCACATCGAACTCGACGCGGCGATGCTTGACCTCCCAGCCGCCGGGCCGCTCGGAGAACATCGCGTACGCGGCGCGCGCGTCGCCGTCTTTCGGCAGTCCGGCCGACGCGACGTCGACGAGCAGCTTGCCCCGCCAGACGCGCACGTAGGGCAGGTGCAGGTGCCCGAACGCGATCGCGCTTGCAGGCTCGTTGCCGATCACGCGCTCGAGCAGCGCGTCGTCGGCGTCGGGCCACAGGTGCTCCACGTCGTTGCTCGGATTCGCGTGCACCACGAGCAGTTGATTTTCGGGCTCGCCGATGCGCAGCGCGAACGGGAGCGCGCGCAGCCACTCGAGCCACTTCTCGCCGAGTTCGCGCCGCGTCCACTCCAACTGCGCCGCTTCGAGCGGTTCGAAGAGTTCATCCGACGGATCGCTCAGATAGCGGTCGGTGTTGCCGCGTAGCGCCTGAGCGCCGACCTCTTCGAGACGCTGCAGTACCTTCTTCGGCTTCGGCCCGTCGGCGCAGAGATCGCCCGCCGCCACGATCACGTCGGCGCCGCCCTGCGCGTGCAGATCGGCGAGACACGCATCGAGTCCCGTGAGATTCCCATGGACGTCCGAAAGGACCGCGATCCGCACTTAGTCGCGCTTGAGCGCGAGCGCCAGCATCGACGGCGTGAGTCCGATCTTCTCGAAATCGTAGAGGTCGATGCCCTCCACCACCAGTCCCGCTTTACGCATAACGCCGAGCGAGGTGCGGTAGCGTACGTCGGCGATCACGTGGTGCTCGCCGAGGCAGAGCACGCCCGCGGCCATATCTTCACCGCGTTCCAGCACGATCGTCTTGAAGCCCGCGAACGCCGCGTGATCGAGTTTGTCGTGCGCGAGCACGAGCGTGTCCTTCGAGACCGCGCTCGCCACCGCGCGCAGCGACGGCGCATCCGACGCGAGCGTCACCTCGACGACGCGATAGCCGTGCGCCTGCGCGACCGCCGCGAATCCGGCGCGACCGATCGCGTTGCCGCGCGCGCCGACACCGACGAACGCGGTACCGCCGATCAGCAGCACGTCACCGCCGTCGAGCAGGCCGGGCGCCGCGATGTGACCGGCGAGCGGAACGTCGAGCCGCCCGAACTCGCTCTGCACGCGATCCGCCTCGGCACGGCGCGACATCGCGCTCGGGCGCATGATCGTCGCCCCGTCTTCGAATGCGACGGCCGCATCGGCGATCGACGCTTCGTACGGATCCTCACCCTGCGCGTCGAGCACGATCGTCTCGACGCCGAAGTAGGCAAGCGTCTTGCGCAGGATCTCGTGCTGTTCGAGCGTGCGCGCAAAGACGGCGCCGGGTTCGCCCGGCAGCGGTGCGGCCTTCTCGATGCTCGCGGTGGGCTTCACCAGTACGGCGGCACGCAGCTTACCCGTGGGTGTTCCCACGAGGCGCGGGCCGAAGTGGATCGCGTCCTTGGTCGTCATGATTCCTAGCTATGGCAAGGGTTGGTACGGTGTCGGATACGGGACGTCACCGAAAAAATCCGCCATGTCGGTCGAGAGAAGGTCCCCGAGCGCGAGCGGTTCGAGCCCCAACAGCTCCTCTTCGGTCTTCACCACGCTCGCGACCGAGAGGTGCGCCTTGCCGCGATAGCCGGGTTTGGCGAGCGGCGAGACGACGAGCGCAAAGCTCCGAGCCGGATTGACCCGGTCGACCATGCCCCCGGTCACCCCGTCGCCGACCACGAAGATCGCGGTCGAGGACCAGTGCGGCGAGCGCGAGAGGAAGGCCACGATCTGCCCGAGCGCGCGGTCGGCGTCGGCCGTGCTCGCGGGGGTCCCGGTGGTCGGCAGCCAGACGTAGGTGAAATCGGGCTCCCGATCCGCGTCGATCAACCGGCCCATGTCGGCCTCGAAGTCGGCGGCCCGCGAGGCGTCGGTGATCTCGGGGTTCCAGCCGGGATAGCGCAGGTCCACGTGTCCGTCGAGCGCGGCGAGCGCGGGCACGTCGCGGGTGTAGACGCCGCCGAGCGGCGCCTTCGCCCGCGGTTCGTAGCCCGAGAGATTCAAAAGCGCGCCGTAGTCGCGATAGCTGAGCCCGGCGCGGGCGAGCGCGTTGAAGATGTAGCCGAGACGAGGGTACTCCTCGGGGTCCTGCGCGTGCGCATCGAACCCGCCGCGGCCGCCGCTCACGTGGAGCGTCTGCTGCGCGTAGAGCGTGGCCGAGCCGCCGAAGGCGACCTGCGCGTTCGCATCGAGGTTGAGCTCGTTTGCGTAGAAGTTCCGGGCGAGACCGTACTGCGCGGCGAGCGCCTGCAGGTTCGGCGTCGAGAAAGCGGGCGACGGTCCGAAGAACATGTCGTACGTGCCGACGCCCATCGAGATATAGACGACGTGGTCGATCGCGCTACTGCGGCGCTTCGAGCGCAGCGGCGGCACCACCGGATTCGGGCGCGCGACCTTGACCGAACGCGTGTACCGCAGCGCCGAGAGCGTCGCCTTCATCAGCGGCACCGTCTTGGTATCGACGCGCTGCAGGATGCCCCACCCGTCGACGCCGTGCGCGCTTGCGATGTAGAGAAACCGGCCGTCGTGCGAGAGCGCGAGCGCCGAGGGATAAGCGCCGGTCGGGATCAGCCCGAGCCGATGCAACTGGGCGGGATTGCGCGCGTCGAGCACGGCGACCGCGTTGAGTCCGGCAAGCGCGACATAGAGCCGTTTGCCGTCGGCGGAGAGCGCTTCGGCGCTCGGCTGCGTGCCGTAGGGCGCGTTTACGAAGAGTCGGAGATCGAGCCCGCTGATCACGCGCGGCTCGGGGCGCAGCGCGACGGTCGCGACGCGGTCGACGTTCGAGAGCGCGACGTACGCGTAGGCGCCGTCGCGACGCACCACGATCGCTCCCGGGCGTGCCCCGCCGATGATCTCGGTGCCGTCGGGAATCGGATCCATGCGCACGATGCTCGCGGCGTTCGCGTCGGCCGCGATGTTGCCGTCGCTATCGAGGGTGACGACCGAGAGCGAGGACGATTTGTCGATGTCCGCGTTCGGCGCGCCGAAGCGCGGCGCATCGGTCGGACGCGGAAGCGGCGCATAGGTGCTCAAGCCGCCGTTCGTGACATACGCGCGATCGGCGCTCACCGCCGTGCCGTACGGGGCGTAGCCGGTGGGCGCGGAGCGCAGCACGCGGCGGGCGGCGATATCGATCGCGGTGACGCGATCGCCGAGATTGCTCGTAACGTAGGCGATGCGCCCGTTCGGCGAGATATCGATCGTGGCGGGAAACCCGGCAACCGGAATCGTCGCGGGCTCGGCCGTGAGCGAACCGTCGGCGGCGAGGTCGAAGACGCGCACGCAGCCGTTCGGACCGTCGGAGGCGAGGACGATCGTCTGCGCGGGATTCGCCGGGTCGTGCACCGCGGCGAGTCCCACGAAGAAGGCATCGCCGTCGGACTGGAAGACGCTCGCCACGTGCATCGTCTTCGCATTGACGACCGCGAGCGAGTAGCCGGGCACGAGTTCGGGCAGAGGCGCCGTGCTCGGCGCGTTGCGCAGTTGCTCGTCGTTGCTCACGATCGCGTAGCGGCCGTCGGGGGTCACGGCGACGCCGAGCGGATTGGTGCCGACGAAGGTGGAGAGCCCGAGCGGCGCCGCGATCCGCCCGTCGGGCAGCACGGCATCGGTACGATGCACGGCGTTTGCTCCGGCCGGACGGTTGCCGACGGGGGAGGAGTACACGGTCAACGGTGCCGGGCGCGGCACGGCTGCCAACAAAACGGCGGCCAACGCCGCCGCCAAGGGTTCTCGCATCTTCACGACCCGTAGGCTACGGACGCGCCTCCCGTGGGACCTTCCCTCTTCGAAACCTGAGCGCGGGCCGGGGCGTAGATGGGGCATGAATGCGCAAGCCGATTATCAGCGGGTCGTCGACCTGCTCGCCAAGCAGCAGCTCGCTCCCTACGTGTCCTACGCGGCCCGCGACCGGATCAGCGGTATCCATGCGGAGAACCGCGACGCGCGCGTGGTCGTCCGCGTCGCCGACGGCAAGGTGATCTCCGGCCGAACGCACCTCGATATCCAAAGCAGCAGCGGCGGCAACGGCGACGTCAAGGATACCAATCCGATCTCGCATCCGCTCTTCGATCCGAAATGCTACCGCGCGACGAGCGAGCAGCCGACGACCTACCAGGGCATCGCGGCGGTGCGGTTCACGCTAGCATCGCGCTGCGACGCGCATCACGACGGCGCTTTCTCATCGCTGATCGCCGATGCGGCATCGTTTCGGCCGCTCGATGCGAGCGGTACGACGCACGGTGACGGCGACGACGCGAAGATCGTCACGGTCACGTTCGATCAGCGCTACGCGGGATTCGACGGACGCTGGCTACCCGCATCGATCCGCATCGACATCACCGGCAGCGGTTTCATGTTTTGGCTGCAAGAGCACGTGCGCGAAGTCTACAGCGACTACCGCTTCACGAATTCCGCGACGCCTTGATGCGCTCGAACGGCAGCGCTCTGCCCACGCGGCGCACGCCTTCGCGCGCGGTCGCCTCGTCGAGATGCCCGAACGAAAGACGGATCGCGGGCGGCCCCGTGCGCGTGGGGTAGAACGGCTCGGCAGGCATCACGAGCACGCCTTCGCGCGCGCATGCATCGAACGCCGCCTGCGTCGATAGGCGCGGCGGCAGCGCGAGCCACACGTTCACGCCCGCGGCGGGCGCCTGTACGTCGGCCCACGGTACGAACTCGGCGAGTGCCTCGAGAAACGCATCGCGCCGCGCGCGGTAGAGCGCGCGGGCGCTGCGCCAATGGCGCGCGTACGCGGGCGAGTTCATGAAGCGCCAGAGCGCGCGCTGCGTAAGCGTCGACGTGAAGACATCGGCCCGTACCTTCGCCACCTCGAGCGCCTCCGCGATCGCGCCTTTGGCGTAGAGATAGCCGATGCGCAGCGCCGGAAAGATCGATTTCGAGAGGCTCTCCATCACGAGCACGCGCCCGTCGGTATCGAAAGCGGCAAGCGGCGGCGGCGCGGTCGCGTCGTAGGTGAGTTGCCAGCCGGTCTGATCTTCGAGAATCACGACGTCGTAGCGGCGCGCGAGCGCGACGATCTGCTTGGCGCGTCGCTTGGGCAGCACGGCGCCGGTGGGATTTTGGGCGATCGGATTCACGTAGAACAGCCGCGGCCGATGCTCCGCGAAGACGCGCTCCACGTCGTCGGGACGCACGCCGTCGGCGTCGCTGCGCACTTCGACGTAGGTGACGTTGCGCGCGTCGAAGACGCCGAGCGTTCCGGTGAAGGCGGGACTCTCGCTCGCGACGACATCGCCTTCGTTGAGCAGCAGATGGGCGACGAGATCGACGGCTTGCTGCGCGCCGCTGCAGACGATCACGTCGCCCGCCTCGGCGCTCGCGCAGCCGCGTCCGCGCAGAAAACCCGCCAGCGTCTCGCAGAGATCGGCGTCGCCCGTCGACGAGCGATACTGCATCGCTTCGGGCGGATCGTCGAGCAGCGTGCGATGCAGCGCGCGCCCGAAATCGTGCAGCGGAAAGGTCTCCGGCGCCGGATGTCCCGCGGCGAGCGAGATCGCCCCCGGCGCGGTCGCGCGCGTGAGCTGCTCCATCACGCCTTCCAGACGCTGCGCGCGCGCGAA
Organism: Vulcanimicrobiota bacterium; assembly: GCA_027306785.1. GTDB lineage: Bacteria > Vulcanimicrobiota > Vulcanimicrobiia > Vulcanimicrobiales > Vulcanimicrobiaceae > REEB354. The sequence goes on along the minus strand of DAHUZB010000009.1, from coordinate 14,400 downwards.
GCGTGTCGCGTCGGGCTCCCAGCGCCGCGCGAAGGGCGTGGTCGATTCGGGCGGCGGCGCGACGAAGGTGCCCTTACCGACGCGCGCGATCACGCGCCCGCGCGCCGCGAGCAACTCGTAGGCTTGCGAGACGGTGACGAGCGCGCAGTTCAACTCGCGCGCGAGCTCGCGCATCGCGGGCAGCCGCGCACCGGGCGCGAGCCGCTCGGAAGCGATCGCTTCGACGAGCTGATCGGCGAGTTGCACGTAGAGCGGCCGCGCGTCGCCCGCCTCCAGCCGCAATCCCAGATCGACCCTCACGTGTGTCACCCTGAGCCTGTCGACGGGCGAGTTCGCGCGTTACTACTTCTTGTCGAGACGGTAGCCGATGCCGCGCACGCTCGAGATCTCGAGCGGCGCTTCGACCTCGGAGAGCTTTTTGCGCAGCGCGGCGACGTGCACGTCGACCACGCGGGTCGGCACGCCCGAGGTATCGTTCCACACGTGTTCGAGAATCTGCGCGCGCGTGAGCAGTCGTCCTTCGGCCTCACCGAGGAACCACAGCAGACGAAATTCGAGCGCGGTGAGCGTGATCGTCTCATCGTCGTGGACGAGCGTGTGAAAATCGCGATCCAGATAGGCCGCGCCGAGGTTGAGGATGTTCGCGCCCTCGCGCCGCTGCTGGCTCTTCTCGCGGCGACGGAGAAACGACGCCACGCGCGCCACGAGCTCGTTGCCGGAGAACGGCTTCGTGATGTAGTCGTCCGCGCCGAGACCGAGACCGAGCAGAATATCCTGTTCGCGCGAGTGACCGCTCACCATCAGGATGTAGCAATTGTTCGAGTTCGAGAGCGAGGTGCAGACGTCGAGCCCCGAGATGTCGGGCAACCCGACATCGAGGATCACGACATCGGGCTTGTAGCTGTCGGCGAGCTCCAAGCCCTCCGCGCCGCTTCCGGTGACGCGGATCTCGTATCCGGCTCGTTCCAAGACGGTCTGCTCGAGCCGGGCGACGTCGTCGTCGTCCTCGATCACGAGTATCCGGGCTAAGGCCATCCGGGGTGCGCTCCTATCCTTGGCGGCAAATCCTCTACACCCTTATGTCGTGCTCTTCGTCGTCATTCTTTACAATCGACCGGCGCGCGACGCCTTCGTCGATCGCCGCGGCGGCCACGGCCTTGGCGACCGCGTCGACCACGCGCGGGTCGAAGACGCTCGGGATGATGTACTCGGAGCTGCGCTCGTCGTCGGTCACCATGGCGGCGATCGCGTAGGCCGCGGCCAGCTTCATACGCTCGGTGATCCGGCTCGCCCGCACGTCGAGCGCCCCGCGGAAGATGCCCGGGAAGGCGAGCAGATTGTTCACCTGATTGGGAAAGTCCGATCGCCCGGTCGCCACGACCGCGGCGACCGGCGCGGCGACGTCGGGCATGATCTCCGGGGTCGGATTCGCCATGGCGAAGACGATCGGGTCGCGCCCCATCGTCGCGATGTGCTCGGGCTGGAGGATGCCCGGCGCCGAGACCCCGATGAAGACGTCGGCGCCCGCCAGCACCTGGGCGAGTCCGCCGTGACGGTTCTCGCGATTCGTATGTTCGGCGAGCCAGCTCCAATGCGAATTCTCGTAGCGATCGTCGCGGTTGAGGGCACCGTTGCGATCGACCGGAATCACGTCGCGAACGCCCGCTTCGAGCAGCATCTTGATGGTCGCGGTGCCCGCGGCGCCGCTGCCGGAGACCACGACCTGCAGATCGTGCAGATCCTTGTCGACCACCTTCGCCGCGTTGATGAGCGCCGCGAGAATCACCACCGCCGTCCCGTGCTGATCGTCGTGCATCACCGGCACGTCGAGCCGCTCGATCAACCGCCGCTCCACCTCGAAGCAGCGCGGCGCCGAGATATCCTCGAGGTTGATCCCGCCGAAGACCGGCGCGATGCGCACCACGGTCTCGACGATCTCGTCCACATCCTTGGTGTCGAGGCAGATCGGGAAGGCGTCGATGTCGGCGAACTGTTTGAAGAGCATCGCCTTGCCCTCCATCACCGGGAGCGCGCCGAGCGGTCCGATGTCGCCGAGCCCGAGCACCGCGGTTCCGTCGGAAACGACGGCGACGGTGTTGCGTTTGATCGTGAGCGAAAAGGCTTTGTTCGGGTCGGCCGCGATCGCCATCGAGACGCGCGCGACGCCGGGCGTGTAGACGGTCGCGAGATCCTTGCGCGTCTTCACGGGGATCTTCGGCTCCACGCGGATCTTGCCGCCCAGATGCGCGAGAAAGGTGGAGTCGGAGACCGAGAGGATGCGCACGCCTTCGAGCCGCTCGATCGACCGACGCACCTCGTTGCCGATCACGTCGCTCGACACGTTGATCGTCACGTCGCGTACGACGCGCGTGCGGGTGACCGAGCGCATATCGACCGCGGCGACCTGTCCGCCCGCATCGCCGATCGCGGTCGCGAGCGTGCCGAAGGCACCGTCCTCGTTCGGCATTTCGATGCGCATGATAAGCGTTACGCTGATCGCGACCTGGGCCATCGCCACCTCCGTCGAGTTAGTTGCCGCTGATCGTCATCTCCGCGACGCGGAACGACGGTGAGACGATCGAGCCGTCGAATCGCAAGTCGTTTCCAACCGCATCGACGGCGGCGAGCATCTCGCCGAAGTGCCCGGCGACGGTGAATTCGTCGATCGGGTAGGCCAAGGCACCGTCTTCGATCATGAAGCCGCGCGCGCCTCGGCTGTAGGTTCCGGTCGCGTGCTCGGTGGCGAAACCGATCGTATCGAGCACCAAGACGCCGCGCGCGGTGCTCGCGATCAGCTCCTCGAGCGCGTGCGGCCCGGCCTCGAGGTAGAAATTGTTCGCGCCGATGCCGCCGCCGGTGGAGTTCCCGGTGGTCTGCGCTCCCAGCTTACGCGCGTAGTAGCTGTCGTAGAGAAACGTACGCAGCACGCCCGCTTCGAAGACCGAGGTGCGACGCGTCGGCACCCCTTCGCCGTCGAACGGCGAACTGCCGAGTCGTCCCGCGAGCGTGCCGTCGTCGACGATCGTCAATTGCTCGCTGCCGATGCGCTCGCCGATGCGATCGGCGAGAAACGAGTTTCCGACGGCCACGTTCGAGGCACTAATCGCGGAGAAAAGATCGCTCAGGACGGCGGCGGCCACGTCGCGCTCGAAGATCACCGGAACGCGCATCGTCGCGGGCTTGCGTGCCCCGAACATCTCGACCGTGCGCCGCGCGGCAAGCGCCGCGACCACGTCGTTCGGTTCGAGTTCGCGCAGACGTCGGGCGGCGGTTCCGTAGTGTGCCGTGCGTTTCACGCCTCCGTCCTCGGCTACCGGGCTCGACGAACGCGAAGCCCGCGTCGAGGTGTACGCGTCGGCGAAGCCGAGCGAATTCGCGAGCGCGACGATCGAGAGCGTGTCGGCGTAATTCGATCCGCTCGAATTGACGATGCGCGGATCGGCGGCGCGAATCAACCGCTCGAGCGCGAGCACGTCGTCGACCTTCTCCGCGTCGTTGCGCTCGGCGAGCGCGCGATCGTAAAGATCGAGCTCGCCCGCAAAGCGCCCGCACGCATCGGGCAGCGCTGCATAGCGATCCTGCGCGATGAACGCGGCCTGCGCGACCGCCTCGCGCGCGACACGATCGATCCCCTCGGCCGTGAGATCCGAGGTCGTGACGGCCACACGACGGCCGTCATCGAAGATGCGGAGATGCAGCGAGCGGCCCGTGCTCTGTTCGAGCTTGCTGATCGTGCGATCGCGCGCCTCCGCGTGAAAGCGACGCGTCACGTGCAGCGTCGCTTCGGCATCGCGCGCACCGGCCCGCTGCGCGCTTGCAACCGCCGCGCGCGCGAGCACGAGTGCTTCGTCCTGCGTCACTCCTGCGTCCCTCCGACCGTGATCGAGCTGATCTTGACCGTCGGCATTCCCACGCCGACCGGCACGTGCTGGCCGCCCTTCCCGCACGTGTAATGCCGACGCGCGAGGCGGCTATCGTTCGCGACCGCCGTCACCTTCGTCATCGCGTCGGGACCGTTCCCGACGATCGTGGCGTTCTTCACGGGCGCCGTGATCGCGCCGTTCTCGATCAAATAACCTTCGGCGATCATGAAGACGAAGTCGCCTTTGCTGATCTCCACTTGTCCGCCCGAGAACGACTTCGCGTAGATGCCGCGCTTGGTCGAGGCGATGATCTCCTCCACGCTCGCGTCGCCGTTCGGCATGTAGGTGTTGCACATGCGCGGCTGCGGCATGAAGCGAAACGACTGGCGGCGTCCGCTGCCCGTCGATTCGACGCCCATCAAGCGCGCGTTGAGCGTGTCTTGCATGTAGCCGCGCAGCACGCCCTTCTCCACGAGCACCTTGTGCGCTCCCGGCACGCCTTCGTCGTCGACGGTGATGCTGCCGCGCTCTTCGGGAAGGTTGCCGTCGTCGTAGATCGTCACGAGTTCGCTTGCGACGCGTTCGCCCACGCGTCCGGCGTAGAGCGATGTCCCGCGCCGGTTGAAATCGCTCTCGAGGCCGTGCCCGACCGCTTCGTGCAGGAGCACGCCGCCGCCGCCCGCGCCGACGACCATCTCCATCTCGCCCGCCGGCGCCGGACGCGCGTCCACGTTGATCGCGGCGATCCGCGCCGCGTCGCGCGCAAGCTCTTCGGGCGTGTGCTCGGCGAAGTAGGCGATCGAGGTCCGGCCGCCGTCGCCGACGTAGCCGGAGGCGCGTTCGCGCTTCGCGCTCGCGACCGCCTGCACGCCGAGTGTGATCATCGGACGATGATCGTGCGCGTAGCGACCGTCGCTCGTCGCAATCCATACGTCCTGCAGTTCGTCGGTTACGTGCGCGTTGACCGCCGCGATGCGCGTGTCGTACGCGCGCGCCGCAACGTCGGCGCGCTCGAGCAACGCGACGTACTGCGCCGCCGGCGCATGCTCCGTGCGCAGCTGATCGTAGAGCGCGGGCGCCCGCATCTCGGTGAGATCGATCGAGCGCCGCTCCCCGCTCGGAGTACCGCGCGCGATCAGCGACGCGGCATCCGCCGCCTGCAACAAGGCGTCGAGCGAGAGATCGTCGGAGTAGGCGTAACCGGCCGATTCGCCGATGACGACGCGAATGCCGACCCCTTGCGTCACCACGGTCGAGCCGTCGTGAATCGCGCCCTCCTGCAGACGAAAGGCATAGCTTCGTCTGCGTTCGCAGAAAATGTCGGCGTAGTCGCCCCCGCGTCGAAGCGCGCGCGCGAGCAGGCGGTTCAAGCTCTCCGTATCGAGCATCGTTCTCCTCACCACGCCGCGAGCCGGTCGACGGCACGCACGTAGGCCGCGTCCGGATCTCCCGGCGAGTCGTTGATCATGAACGCAAAGACCATGCGTCCGTGGTGTGCGGTATCGATGTAGCCCGCGAGCGACGCGGCGTCGCTCAAATGCCCCGTCTTCGCGTGAATCCGCGTGGGCGAGACGCTGAAGTCGTAGTACTTGAGCGTACCGTTCTTGCCGCCCTCGGGGAGCAGCGGATAGAGCTGCGTCCCGTCGCCGCTGAGTTCGGCGTCGCTGAGAATACGCGCGAGCGTGATCGCCGCGACGCGATTGCTCTCCGCGAGGCCGCTTCCGTCGACGATATGCAGCCCCGGCATCGGCACGCCGCGCGAGCGCAGAAACTTTTGCTCGGCGGCGAGACCGGTGACGTCGTCGGCGGTACCGGAGACCACGCCTCCGAGCGTGCGCATCAGTTGCTCCGCATAGTGATTGTCCGAGATGTAGAGCATGTGCGTGAGCAGCACCGGCAACGGCTTCGAGCGATGATCCCAGAGCACCACGCTTTCGAGCGGCGTCGTTCCGACGGTCGGCGGCTGCGCCGTCGTGATCCCCGCGTCGTGCAGCATCGCATCGAGCACGGCACCGTCGTAGCGCGGAATATCGTGTACCGGAAGCCAGTACTTCTCTTCCACGCCCGCCGGAATCGTACCGTGCAGGTAAAACGTGTTCGGCGCGGCCATGGCGGCGATAATGACGTCGTCGGAGCCGCTGCTGGTCTCGATCGTTCCGCTCACGTGCAGCGCGTTGCTCTTCGGGACGACGACGACGCGCGCGGGCGCGCCCGGCGTCGTTCCGTACACGCGAAACTCGGCGGTATCGCGGTCGAGCGAGACGGCGCTCGTCGCGGTCTGGTAATCCTCGTTCGCATCGGCGGGATTCCAGAGCGGATTGATTTCGGGCCCGCTCATCTCGCTTGCATCGACGACGACGCGCCCGACCGAGCGCAGACCCGCCGCCGCAAGCGAGGCGACGCCCGCGCGCAGGTCGCTGCTGCGCAGCGACGGATCGCCCGATCCGGCAAGCCACAGCGGACCGTCGAGCGCGCCGCCGTCGATCCCGTGCGAGGCCGCGAGGATCGTGTGGAAGCGATAGCTCGGTCCGAGCAAATTGAGCGAGCAGAACGAGACGATCAGTTTTTGGACCGACGCGGGTGCGACCGCACGATCCGCGTGATCTTGGTAAACCACGCGTCCGCTCGCGTCGATGACGGCCAGACTGTAGCGATCGGCGTCACCTTTGACCGGCGCGAAGATCGCACGCAGCTCGCCGCGCAGACGCGCGAGCTCGCTCGGCGTCCACGGGCGCGACGGCGGGGTCGGTGCGGGCGCGGGCGTCGGCGTCTCCGCGACCGTCGCGACACGCGGCGGCCGTTCGAAGAAGCGATGCAGCGCGAGCCACCCCGCAAAGAGGACGAGGAGCAGAGCGCCGAGCCCCGCAAGCGCGCGGCGCTTACGGACGCGAGAGCGCTTCGATCTTCTCTTGGAGTTTACGTTGGTCTTCACGTAGGGCATCGAGATCCGTGCGCAGTGCGCTCACTTGGGCGGGAACTTTTTGGGATTCGCGTACGCGAAGTGCCGCTTCCATCGCATCGCGGCGTACGCGGCCGTCGAATCCGCTCGCCGAGAGGCGGTCGAGCGTCGGAAGCACGCGAGGATCCTCGAGCGACTCGGTCGCCGAAATCGCGGCAAGCTGCACGAGAAACATCGGATCGTCGAGCAGTTCGACGAGCCGATCGACGACGCGCGTGCGTGCCTCGACGAGCAACTCGCCGCAGCGTGCGAGCGCGACGACGGCGACGCGGCGCAGACCCTCGTCGCGACCGAGGCGCGTCGCTTCGATCAACGGATCGAGCGCGCGCGGATCGGCGAGCTCGGCGAGGCCGCGCGCGGCGCCGCCTTCCACGATGCCGTTCCAGGAATGCGCCTGCACCACGCGGTGCAGCACCTCGAAGGCGCGCGGGTCGCGCGTGCGTCCGAGCGACGCGAGCGCAGCCGCGCGAACGAAATACGATGCGTCGTGCTGCGCGGATTCGAGCAGCGCGCTCGCCGTCTCGGCATCGCGGAAACCGCCGAGCGCGGCGGCAACCGCGCGCCGCACCTTCGGGTGCGTGTGACCGAGCGCACCGACGAGCATCTCGCGCGCCCACGGCGCCTTGGTACGGGCGAGCGCCGAGGCCGCGTCTTCGAGCACGCCCCAGAACGGATCGTGCGCGAAGGCCTCGCGCAGCGCCGCGCGCGCACGGGGCGCACCGTCTTTCGCGAGCTCCCGCGCCGCACGGATTCGCGCGACCGGATCGGGATCGCCCTGCAAGGTCGCCGCCGCGAAATCGACGCCGAGCTTGTAGACGACGCTCCCGAGGATCACCGCGCCCGGATCGACACGCACGAGCTTCGGTTCCGAATCGAGCGGCACCGTGATCGTCTCGTGCGCGCGCTCGATGCGCACGCGCATGCGGCGCTCGCCTTCGAGCGGGCCCGCGCCGAAATCGGAGCGCGGCGCGGCATCGACGCGATCGACGAATCCGAGTTCGAGGTCGAATGCGTAGGCCGGATGCTCGTCGTCGATCTTCTGCTTCTGATCGATCGTCACGGTCGCCGCTTTGCGCGCGGCATCCCACGATACACCGATCTCGAGCTCGGGATGACCGCCGCGCAGCACCCATTGATCGAAGAAACCGCGCAGATTGCGCCCCGTCGCCTCTTCGATCGCACGCACGAGGTCGATCGTCTCCACGTTGCGCCGCGCGTTCTGCGCGACGTAGTGACGGATCGAACGCCAGAAGCGCGCTTCGCCGAGCGTGCCGCGCAGCATGTGCAGCACCGCGCCGCCCTTTTCGTAGAGGTGCCGGTCGAAGAGCTCGATCGGATCGCGAAAGCGATTGCAGACGATCGGCCGCCGATACCGACTGCCGTCTTCGTCCAGGTAGCGCGCGACGCATCCGAAGACATCGTAGAGATACTCGTCATAGCCGAGATCGGCTTCGCGCCACACGCATTCGAAATAGGTCGCGAAGCCTTCGTTCAGCCACGCGTGCGCCCAGTCGCGACAGGTGAGCAGATCTCCGAACCACTGGTGCGCGAGTTCGTGCGAGACGAGCGGATCGCTCGAGAAGTCAAGGTGCGCGACCGCGTCGTGCAGCGTGCGATCGGTCTGCGTCGTGGCCGACGTGTTCTCCATGCCGCCGAAGATGAAGTCGCTCACCGCGATCTGCGAGTAGCGCGCGTACGGATACGGCGTCCCGATGCGCTCCTCGAAGAGCTCGATCATGCGCGGCGTGTTGCCGAAGGCGCGTTCGCCGTCGGCTTCGCGGCCCGGCAACACGTAGTAGAGTACGGGCACCTTGCGCGCGCCCGCCGTTCCCTGCTCGATCTCGACGAACGGACCGACCACGAGCGTCATCAGATAGGTGCTGTGCGGCACCTCCTGGCGATAGGTGTAAAGCGTGCGGTCGCCGTCGTCCTTGCGCTCGATAAGCGCCCCGTTCGCAAGCGCGAAGAGACCCTTCGGCACGCGCACGGTGGTCGACGTGCTTTGCTTCGCATGCGGGTAGTCGAAGCACGGAAACCAATAGCGCGCGTTCTCGTCCTGGCTCTGGGTCCACGCGTGCGCGATCTTCTCCGGATACTCGGGCGTCGGCGCGATGAAGAATAGGCCGTGCCGCGGATCGGTGGTGCGGTAGGTCACCGCGAACGTGCAGCGCTCGCCCGGTGCGATCGCGGGATCGAACGCGATCTCGAGCGTCCCGTCGCGCGAGACGAATGCGAGCGGCGTGCCGTCGTGTTCGACGCGCGTGACGTGCAGATCGACGGCACTCAGTTCGAGCCTGGTAACCGGCTCATCGTAGGCGCGAACCGTCGTCGTGCAGACGCCGTCGAGGCGGCGCGCGTCGAGATCGGGTTCGAGGAAGAGGTCGATGTGCTCGACCTCGACGAGCTTGTCCGGCCCGTACTGCAAGCGGGCACCCGGCAGCGCGAAGGCGCGGTGCCCATCGGAATCGTCGGCGATGATCATGGATTAGGTCGCGTTTCGCTCGTCGGCCTGCGTCAACCCCCCGGTGACCGCGATCACCGCTCCGGTGACGTAGTCTCGCTCGGCCGCCGCGAGAAAGCGTACGACGTCGGCGACGTCTTCGTAGCTCCCGGCGCGGCCGCGCGGTGACGGGCTCGACACGCGTGCGGCCTCGGCGCGCGAAATCTCCTTGTCGCGAATGTGTCCGGGCTCGATCAGGTTCACGGTGATGCCGTGCGGCGCTTCTTCGATCGCGAGCGCTTTGCCGAAGGCCACGACCGCGCTCTTCGCGGCACCGTGCAGCGTGAACCCCCGAAAGCCCTGCGTCGCGCTCGATCCGTTCATCCCGAAGAGCACGATGCGCCCGAAGGCGGTCTCACGCATGGCGGGCAGCACGGCGCGCGTGGCGAGCACGGCGCTGCGCACGTTCCCGTCGAACATCGCGCGGTAATCGTCGAGGTCGAGCCGCGCGAAACGCTTGACGACGAGCGGTCCGACCGCGTGCACGAGCGTGTCGAACGGGCCCGTCGCATCGCTTGCCGCGCGCAGCGCCGCGTCGATCGCGGCGGGGTCGTCGAGAAAATCGATGCGCGTCGCGCTCGCGCGCGCTCCCGCCGCCTCGATCGCGCGCAGGGTCGCATCGGGCGGCGTCTCGCGATAGGTGATCGCGACGTGCGAGAAGCCGTCGCGCGCGAGCGCCGCCGCGATACCCGCGGCGAGCCCGCTTGCCGCGCCGGTCACGAGCGCGCGCCGCGTCATCCGCCGCTCATCGCGCGCATCTGTTCGAGGATGCGTCGGAAGGTCGCCGTATCCACCGCGCCCGGCACGGCGAACTCGTCTTCGAAGACGAAGGTCGGCACCGCGGTGATGCCGCGGTCGAACGCTTCGCCGAACGCGCGACGCAGATCGTCTACGCCGTCGTCGCTCTCCAGATATGCCGCGAGCCCGTCGCGTTCGATGCCGAGCGTCGCGGCGCGATCCGCGAGCACCGCGCGATCGCTGACATCGAGCCCTTCTTCGAAGTACGCGCGAAAGAGCGACTGCTCGAGTTCGCGATCCTTACCGCTGCGGCGCGCGAACGCGATCGCGCGATGTGCATCGAACGTGTTGGCCGTGAGGGCACGATCGAAATCGAAATGCAGGCCGTCCTCGGCGGCGGCGGCCGTCACGCGCGCGAGAATCGCCTCGGCTTCGTCGCCGAACTTCGCCGCGTAGCGTTCGCGCGCCGGAACACCCGGAATCGGCGCTTCGGGATCCAACTGAAACGGGTGAAGTCGAATCTCGACCTCTCCCTCGAAACCTTCGAGCGCGCGCTCGAAGCGCGTGACGCCGATGTAGCACCACGGACAGACGACGTCGCTCCAAATATCGATTCGCACGCGCCCTTCTTCCGCGCCGAGCCCCGCTTCAACTGCGTTGCCCGGCGCGGGACGCGCCTACATCGTGTACGTAAACGAGCGTTCCGTCGAGGAGCCGTTCGGCGCGATCGACTGGATGAGCACGCGCACGACCGATCCGTTGACGTTGGTCAAGACGATGTTCGCGTTGAAGACGCCGTTGCCGTCGGCTTGCGTCGAGGTCTGATAGGTACCGGTGCCGATCTGCAGGATACCGCCGAGCGCGCTTGCCTCCCCGCTCGCGACGATCTTCACCTGCGAACCCGGAATCGTGCGCCCCGACAGGTTGAAGTTCGCGCCCACGCGCGCTCCCGGAGCCGGGACGATCGAGCCGAGATAGTTCGTGCCGGCCGCGCCGCCGGTCGCAAAGCTCCAGCCGGTCGAGAACTGCGCTCCGGCCTGCGTCGTGCCGGTAAGTGTCACGTGGTGTTCGCCCGCTTGCAGTTGGAACGGCGCCGTCACGTCGAAGCCGTTCGCATTCGAAGAGACATCCGCGGTGACGTCGCGTCCGTCGATCGCCACGTGCAGCGTGCTCTGATCGATCGGTTCGCTGAATCCCGCGTGCAGCGCCGGTTGGAGCGTTCCGACCGCGCCGCGCGGCCGCTGACCGACCACGTGGAACGATCGGTTGGCGGGAGGCGCGGGCGTCGCGCCCGAGGCACCGGCACCCGTGATCGTTACGGTCGCGTCGGCATTGTTCCAGCCCACGTACGCGCCGAGCGCCTGCGCGACGAAGCGTAGCGGCACGAGCGTGCGCGCGCCGATCACGAACGGAGCCACGTCGAGCGCCTGCGTGCGCCCGTCGACGAGCGCCTGCGTCGAACCGATATGCAGCGAGACGGTATGGCCGTCGCCGGTCGCATTGATCAGTCCGTTTTGGTAGACGACGCTCGCTCCGAGGCGCTCGAAGACGCCTCGCAGCGGAACGAAGACACGCCCCGCGCGCTCGATCGGCGGTTGATCGAACTGCAACGGGGCGCCGTTGACGACGACCGTGATGGCAGCCGCGCGCACGACGGTCGGGGCGGCAACCGCGGCGCAGAGAGCGACGGAAGCGACGGCCGCGACGGCCGTCCGGCGAGCAAACATGCTGTTCATCGCCCCGTTTCTACCCGAAAACGGGGCTGCGAACACCGTTTATCTTCAGGCGTGCGTGGGTACCGCGGCGCCCTCCAGCTCCGCGGTGACCGCGCGGCGGTCGGCGCGGCGCTCGAACGCGCCCATCCACGTATTGTAGATCATCGGCACGAGGAAGAGCGTGAGGACGAGCGAGCTCAAGAGACCGCCGATGATCACGGTACCGATCGCCTGACGCCATTCCGAACCGGCGTCGTATCCCATCGCAAGCGGCAGCATGCCGAAAATCATCGCCGCGGTCGTCATGACGATCGGACGGAAGCGCGTCCCCGCCGCCTGTACCACCGCTTCGCGCACGCGCATCCCGCGCTTGCAGAGCGTGTTCGAGTAGTCGACGAGCAGGATGCCGTTCTTCGCGACGAGCCCGAAGAGCATCACGATCCCGAGCATCGAGATGATGTTGAGCGACTGTCCCGCGCCGCCGGGCAGTTTGCCGAGCAAGCCGAGGAACGTGAGCGCGCCGATCACCGCGAGCGGAACCGAGAACATCACGATCAGCGGTTCCAAGAACGAGCCGTAGAGAATCACCATCAGCATGTAGACGAGCATGAACGAGGTCACGAGCGCGATGCCCATGTTGGTGAAGGTCTCCACCATGAATTGCGAGTTGCCTTCGGGCTTGAGGCCGACGCCCTCGGGCAGGAAGCCCGGCTCGCGCAGCTTCTTGTTCAGCGGTCCCGCGACTTGTCCGAGCGAGTAGCCGGGCAGCAGGTCGCCGAGCACGTTCACCACGCGCTGTCGATTCATGCGCTCGATTCGGGTCGGCGCGGTCGTCCAGGTGAAGGTCGCGATGCTGCCGAGCGGCACGAGCGTTCCGTCGGCGGCGCGCACGCGTACGTCTTTCAACTGTTCGACGTGCGTACGATCCCGCAACGGAAACTGCACGCGCACGTCCACCAATCCCGTATCGGTGCGCACGCGCGTCGCAACGGCGCCGTCGACCGCGATGCGCGCGACGTTCGCCGCGTCGGACGGATTGATGCCCAGGAGCGCGCAGCGCTCGCGGTCGATGTCGACGTTCAGGCGCGGCGCCCCCGATTCGGCGCTCGTCTGCACGTTGACGGTGCCGGGAATGCTGCGCAGATACTGCGCGACCTTCTCGGCGGCCGGGCCGATCTCGTTGTCGGGTCCGGTCAACGCGTAGAAGATCGCCGAGCCGTTGCCGCTGTCGCCCGCGACGTCCAGCTCGCCGCCGGGCACGAGATAGGCGAGCTTGCGGATCGCGGCGGCGGTCGCGTTCGTATCTTTGATGCGATCGTCGCGCATCGTCGCGTTCAATTGCGCGTAGTTTCCGCCGGTCACGCTGCCGTGTCCCGAGGGCTTGCGGCCGACGGTCGAGCTCACCGATTTCACGCCGGGCAGCTTCATAATCGCCTTTTCGAGCCGGACGACGTATCCGTTGGTCACGGCGATCGGCGTGCCCGCCGGATAGGTGACGGTCATGTTGATCGAACCGTCTTGCTGCTGCGGAACGAAGTCGGTGCTGACCGCGAGCGGAAAGAGCAGCAGCCCGACGACGACCGGCAACGCGAAGGCCGCGATCGTGGTACCGCGATGATTGCCGATGCTGCGCAGCCCGTTTCCGGCCGCGACGAACGGAGCGCGCAGGCGTGCCCCCAAGCCGCGCCCGCGCGGCGCGGCGAAGCCGTTGCGCTTCGCCGCGCGCAAGACGAAACCGACCGCATGGAAGAACGCGAGCAGCACGAGCGCGACCGCGTCGATCGTGACCGTCGCCATGCCGCCGCCCGCGACGAGCGTGATCGCGTTCACGAAGAGCAGCGTGCAGACGTAGACCACGAACTTTCCGTGGCGCAGGCCGAAGGGCAGCAGCTTCGTCTTGTACGTATCGAGAATCCAGTCGAAGCGCTGCACGACCGCGTTGAGCACGAGCGCGGCGGCGACGAAGATCGCGACGACGTTGAGCCCGTACCACCCGGTCAGCTGCCCGATCGCGAAGAGCACGGCGCAGACGATCAGCACCGCGATGTCGAGCACGCGATTATCGAGTGCGGTCAGCCACGCGGGCTTGGCCTCGGAACGCCGGATGACGCTCCACTTCGCCGCGAGCAGCGGGGTGAGCGTGAACGAGACGAGCAGCGAGAAGAGCGTCGCGATGACGACCACCGCGCCGAACTCCTTGAGATACGCGCCCACGATTCCCGGCAGAAACGCGATCGGCAGAAAGACGATGACGTCGACGAGCGTGATCGCGATCGCGGCCGAGCCGATCTCGGTGCGCCCGTTGATCGCCGCCGAGACCGGATCTTCGCCCAAGTCTCGATGGCGCGTGATATTTTCGAGCACCACGATCGAGTCGTCGACCAAGATCCCGATCAGGAGCGACAGTGCCCTCAGCGAGATCAGGTCCCGGCTGAAGTGCAAGAAGTACATCACGGCGAAGGTCGCGACCAACGAGACGGGGATGGCGAACAACACGATCATCGTGTTGGCCAGCCGGTGCAGGAACACCGCTAGCACGAGGGCCGCGAACAGGATCCCCAAGAACAGGTCGAGCTCGACGTTGGACAGTGCGGCACGCACGTAGTTGGTGACGTCGCCGGTGAT